>CAVZCJ010000013.1:0-336379 GCA_963773625.1 uncultured Alphaproteobacteria bacterium
TGTGCAGGTGCCGCTCAGCACTTTCACCCACTTCGTGTCCAAGGCGGAGGCCTTGTCGGTCAACCACCAGGGGCAGTTCCCGGCCGTCACGATCTCGTTCAACCTGGCGCCGGGCTAGCCCTGGGCCCCGCGGTCGACGCATTCAGCGCGCTGGAGGAGAGTCCGCATGCCGGCCGACGATCGACGGCGCATTCCAGGGCACGGCGCAGGCGTTCCAGGCGTCGCTACATCGACGCCGCTGCTCGTCGCCGCGGCGATCCTCGTCGTCTATATCGTCCTCGGCATCCTCTACGAGAGCTACATCCACCCGATCACGATTCTCTCGGGGCTGCCGTCCGCGGCGTCGGCGCGCTGCTCGCGCTGATGCTGCTCCACTACGAGCTGAGCGTCATCGCGATGATCGGCATCATCCTGCTGATCGGCATCGTCAAGAAGAACGCGATCATGATGATCGACTTCGCGCTCGCAGGCGGAGCGCACGAGCGGCAAGAGCCCGCACGAGGCGATCGACGAAGCCTGCCTGCTGCGCTTCCGGCCGATCATGATGACGACGTTCGCCGCGATCGTCGGCGCGCTGCCGATCGCGCTCGGCGGCGGCGCGGGCGCCGAGCTGCGCCGGCCGCTCGGCATCGCCATCGTCGGCGGGCTGCTCGTCTCGCAGATCGTGACGCTCTACATGACGCCGGTCATCTATCTCTACCTCGAACGGCTCAGGGCGCTGGCGCGGCCGGTGGCACGTCCGGCGCGGCTGGCCGACGGCGCTGACCGCGCCGCGGCCGCGCCCGGCGATGGCGGAACGCGTGCGATGACGCGAGCAGCCGGCCGAATCTCGCGATCGAGCGACGCCGATGAGCATCTCGGAACCGTTCATCCGCCGGCCGATCGCCACCTCGCTGCTGATGCTCGGCGTCCTGGTGTTCGGCATCGTCGCCTACACGCTGCTGCCGGTCGCGGCGCTGCCGAACGTCGATTTCCCGACCATCACGGTGACCGCCAGCTATCCCGGGCGCCAGCCCCGAGACCATGGCCTCGGCGGTCGCCACGCCGCTCGAGCAGCAGTTCGCCGCGATCCCGGCGCTCGACCAGATGACGTCGCTCGAGCGGCATCGGCACGACCACGATCACCCTGCAGTTCGACCTGACGCGCAACATCGACGGCGCCGCGCAGGACGTGCAGACCGCGATCAACGCGGCGAGCGGCCTGCTGCCGAAGGACCTGCCGAAGCCGCCGACCTACAAGAAGGTCAACCCGGCCGACTTTCCCGATGCTGATCTACGCGCGTCTATTCCGATGCGGTGCCGCTGTACACGGCTCGACGATTACGCCTACACGATCCTGGCGCAGCAGCTCTCGACCGGTGCCCGGCGTCTCGCAGGTCTCGGTGTTCGGCCAGAAGCAATACGCCGTCGCGGGTCGCAGGTCAACCCGGCGCGCTCGCCGCGCACGGCATCGGCCTGGAGGACGTCCGCAACGCGCTGGTCAGCGCGACGGTCAACGGCCCGAAGGGCGAGCATCGAGGGCGCGCACCAGGTCGATCACGCTGGACACCAACGACCAGCTCTTCGACGCCGCGCAGTTCGGCAACGTGATCATCGCCTACCGCAACGGCGCGCCGGTGCGGGTCAAGGACGTCGGCCAGGCCATCAATTCGGTGCAGAACATCCACGTCGGCGCCTGGTTACAACGACCAGCCGGCCGAGGGCATCGCGATCCAGCGCGCAGCCGGCGCCAACACGCATCGCAGCTGGTGGACCGCATCAAGGCGCTGATGCCGCAGCTGGAGCAATCGATCCCGCCATCGGTGCATGTCGATCTGATGTCCGACCGCTCGGTGATCATCCGCGCCGCGGTGCAGCGACGTGCAGATTCACGATGATGCTCACCATCGGCCTGGTGGTGCTGGTGATCTTCATGTTCCTGCGCACCGTGTGGGCGACGATCATCCCGAGCATGGCGGTGCCGCTGTCGCTGCTCGCCACCTTCGCGGTCATGTACGCTGCTGGCTACAGCCTCGACAACATTTCGCTGATGGCGCTGACGATCTCCGTCGGCTTCGTGGTCGACGACGCGATCGTGATGATCGAGAACATCGTGCGCTACATCGAGCAGGGCGAACGGCCGTTGCAGGCGGCGCTGCGCGGCGCCGGGCAGATCGGCTTCACCATCATCTCGATCACGCTTCTCGCTGATCGCGGTGTTCATCCCGCTGTTCTTCATGGGCGGCATCATCGGCCGGCTGTTCCGCGAATTCGCCGTGACCGTGTCGGTCGCGGTGATCGCCTCGGCCGTCGGTGTCGCTGACGCTGACGCCGGTGATGTGCTCGCTGTTCCTGAAGCAGCAGGAGCACGCACGCAGGCGGCCGGTTCAACCGCTGGCGCCGAGCGCTTCTTCGACGGGATGCTGCGCGCCTACGATCGCGGGCTCGCGCTTCGTGTTCCGCCACCAGTTCCTGATGCTGCTCGCGACGCTGCTCGCTGATCGTCGTCACCGGCTATCTCTACGTGATCGATCCCGAAGGGGTTCTTCCCGCAGCAGGACACCGGCTTCATCTTCGGCGAGGTCGACGCGCGCCAGGATGCCTCGTTCGATGGCCGACAAGGCCTCGCGAGCGCCAGATCGTCGACGATCGTCCGGCAGGATCCCGGCGGTGCAGCGCGTGTTCTCGCATGGCCGGCGCCTACGCCTACAACCCGACCGAGAACACCGCCCGCGTGTTCATCCAGTTGAAGCCGTTCGACGAGCGCGACGTCACCGCCGACCAGGTGATCCAGCGGCTGCGGCCGCAGGTCGCCAAGGTCGCAGGGCGCCAAGTTCTTCATGCAGGCCGGCCAGGACATCACCATCGGCGGCCGGCTGAGCCGCACCCAGTACCAATACACGCTGACCGACACCAACCTCGACGAGCTCAACCACTGGGCGCCGATCCTCGAAGCGGCGATGCAGAAGCTGCCGGAGCTGCAGGACGTGGCGTCCGACCAGCAGATCGCCGCGCCGCACGTCTGCGATCGACATCGATCGCGAGCCGCCGTCGCGGCTCGGCGCTGTCGGCGACGCTGATCGACCAGACGCTGTACGACGCGTTCGGCCAGCGCCAGGTCGCCACGATCTACACCGCGACCAACCAGTACAAGGTCGTGCTCGAGGTGCAGCCGCAGTTCCGCGACGATCCGACCGCGCTCTGCGAAGATCTATGTGCCGGCGCCCGCGCGGCGCCCAGGTGCCGCTGAGCACGTTCGCGCATTTCACCGAAGCCGTCGAGCCGCTGCTCGGTCAGCCATCAGGGCCAGTTCCCGGCGATCACGCTGTCGTTCAACCTGGCGCCCGGGCGTCGCGCTGGGCCAGGCGGTGGACGCCATCCAGGCGATGCGCCGACCAGTTGCACATGCCGCCGACGGTGCAATGGCGTCGTTCCAGGGCACGGCGCAGGCGTTCCAGGCATCGCTGTCCTCGATGCCGCTGCTGGTCGCCGCGGCGATCCTCGTCGTCTACATCGTGCTGGGCGTGCTGTACGAGAGCTACATCCACCCGATCACCATCCTGTCGGCGCTGCCGTCGGCCGGCGTCGGCGCGCTGGTGATGCTGATGCTGCTGCGATTACGACCTGACGGTGATCGCCATCATCGGCATCATTCTGCTGATCGGCATCGTCAAGAAGAACGCGATCATGATGATCGACTTCGCGCTGCAGGCGGAACGGATCGAGGGCAAGAGCCCGCGCGAGGCGATCCACGAGGCCTGCCTGCTGCGCTTCCGCCCGATCATGATGACGACCTTCGCCGCGCTGTTCGGCAGCATGCCGATCGCGTTCGGCCATGGCGCCGGATCCGAGCTGCGCCGGCCGCTCGGCATCGCCATCATCGGCGGGCTGCTGGTGTCGCAATGGCTGACGCTCTACACGACGCCGGTCATCTATCTGTATCTCGAACGGCTTCAGCCACTGGCTGGGCGGCGCTTCGCATCGCCTGTCGCCACGCGGAGGCGCTGATCGGAGGCGCCGGCGGAGGACAGCCGTGGCGCCGCCGAAGGAAACGCAGCAAGACCGTGCCGGAGTGAGCCGATGGCGGCGACGATCGGAGCGGCCAAGCGCTGTCGGACGCACGTTCGGGTTTCTGGTGCAGGACGTGGCGCGGCTGCTGAAACGGCATTTCGAGCGCCGCGCGCGCCAGACCGGGCTGCCGATCACCCGGCGCAGGCCGCGGTGCTGATCTATATCTCGCGCACGAAGGGGTCAGCCAGGCCGAAGTCGGCGGCCTGCTCGACATGGAGCCGATCGCGCTGGTGCGCATGCTCGACAAGCTGTGCGAGGAGGGGCTGGTCGAGCGGCACGCGCATCCGACCGACCGGCGGGTGCGCACCTTATGGCTGACGCCGCGGCGGCCGGTGCTCGCACGCATTCTCAAGATCAATCAGGCGATCCGCGCGGAGGCGTTTGCCGGCCTGGCCCCCGCCGCGCGGCGCGCTGATCGATGCGCTCAGCCATATGAAGAACAACCTCGACGCCGCTGAAGCCGCTGCCGGCGGGCCGGTCGAGCAACTCGCGACGGGCGAGGCCGAGTAGGAGAAAGGCTCACGCCGACCCGGACGAAACGCTCTCGATCACCTCGGCTTCGCGGCGGGTTTGTGCTGATCTACAGCGACATCACCGAACGCAAGCGCAGCGAACAGGAAATCCGTGCGGCGCGCGATGCGGCGGAGGCGGCCTACCGCGACCTCAAGGCGGCGCAGGTCAATCTGATCCAGGCCGAGAAGATGGCCTCCTTCGGCCAGCTCACCGCCGGGATTGCGCACGAGATCAAGAACCCGCTGAACTTCGTCAACAACTTCGCCGGTCTCTCGGTCGAGCTGCTCGACGAATTGAAGGAGACGACCGCTCCGGCTGTCGCCGCCCTCGATGAGAAGAAGCGCGCCGAGGCCGACGATACGATGGAGTTGTTGACCGGCAACCTGGAAAAGATCGTCGAGCACGGCAAGCGCGCCGACAACATCGTCAAGAGCATGTTGGAGCATTCGCGCGGCGTTCAGTGGCGAGCGCCGCAAAGTCGATCTCAACGCGGTGATCGAGGAAGCGCTCAACCTTGCCTATCATGGCGCCCGCGCCCAAGACCAGACCTTCAACATCACCCTGGAACGCGACTACGCACAAAGCCTGAAGCCGATCGAGCTGGCGCCGCAGGAGATGACCCGGGTCTTTCTCAACCTCTTTGGCAACGGATTCTACGCGGCCAACAAGCGCGCGCGGGAATGGCGATGGCGGATTCGGCCCGGTGCTCACGTGATGACGCGCGATCAAGGCGACGCGGTCGAGGTCAAGGTGCGCGACAACGGCACCGGCATCCCGCCCGAAATCAAGGACAAGCTGTTCCAGCCGTTCTTCACGACAAAGCCGACTGGCGAGGGGACGGGCTTGGGTCTCTCGATCAGCTACGACATCGTCACCCAGCAGCATGGCGGGACGATAACGGTAGAGAGCGAGCCTGGGGTGTATACCGAGTTCACCATCCGCCTGCCACGCCACTAATCAGCCGTAGCACCTGGGGGAAGGCATGAGCGTCAGCATCCTCGTGGTCGATGACGAGCCTGATGTGGCACTGTTGTTCCGCCAGCGGTTTCGCCGTGAGATGCGCGACGGCACTATGTTGTGCACTTCGCCAACTCGGGCGAGATGGCCCTGGAGCAACTCACCAGGGGGTATCGAGCCGACCCTCATCGTCATCCTCTCGGACATCAACATGCCGGGCATGGACGGGCTTCGGCTTCTCGAAGCGATCAAGCAACGCTTCCCCGAACTGCCGGTGATGATGGTGACCGCCTATGGCGACGACGAACGCAGACGTCGGGCCAGCACCCTGGGTGCCGCCGAGTTCCTCACCAAGCCGGTCGATTTCGACGCACTCAAGGCCCAGCTGCGTCAACTCTCCAACGCGGCTGCCTGAGTAGCCCAGTGCCTAACCTTTCCCACTCCGTGGGAGGGTCCGGTATGGGGCATGACCGGAAGGCCGCGACAGCGATAACGAATGGCCGTTCATGGATCGCAAACCGGTCGTTCGAAGCGAGGCGGGTCGACGGCTGCACAGCGCCGAGAGCGGCTGTTGGCGGCCCAACGAGATTTAGTCTCATCCCCTAGCTGGGCTACGGAACAAATGTCTTGGCGATGCCACGCAATGCCCGGCACAGCGTTGGGTCGCCGCTTCAGGTGGCAAATGACTGATTGGCTCGCTAATCGGCCGCAACGGCGACGGGCCGTCCCGCAGAAGCACCGAGGCGACGAAGGATTGCAAGGCCCAAAAGGGTTATCGGCGCGAGGTGACCGAACGCCAACCCCCATCCGAGAACACTGTCGCCACCCGCAAGATCGAGCACGAGACCCACGCCCAGCGGGCCAAGGAAACCGCCGGCGTAGCCGCACATGCTGTGCAGTCCCATCGTGGCTCCGCGCAATTCCTTATCCGCGGCCTGCACCGTGCCGGCGGTGAGGGCCGAACTGTCGATGTAGATCGCGCTATTCCAGATAATGACCATCAATGCCGCCAGCGGGGCGGACAGCATTGTGCTCCAGCCGGCCAGGATTGAGAGCGCGGCGGCCGTGCTCATCGCCGCCAGTACCACGCGACCGCGGCCGATGCGCTGTGCGAGCTCGTTGCCGGTGATCGAAATCGCGATCCCGGTGAGGCCGGCAAGCGTGAACAGCAGGGTCGGGTCGGGCAGCCAGGCTGGCGCGCCTTGCCGCGCGATCGTGGCGGCGAGGAACGTAACGCCCCAGGCACGCAGGGCCGCCAGTTCCCAGGTGTGGACCGTGTAGCCGGCGATCCAGCCCATGGCGGCGCGGTTACGGAATACCGGCCGGAAGTCTAGAAGCGCTCGGGACGCGGGCGCGTCAGCGCGCGTGGCCAAGCTGTGCGGCATCACCAGGGCGGCGATAATGAACGCACCAACCGCAGCGGCACCGCCGAAGAGAAACGCGGCCTCCGGGCCGGACAGCGCGTTGAACAGGCCGGCAATAGCGAACGAGCCGGCGCCGGCCAGACCAACTCCCGCCGCGTGCATCGAGACAGCGCGCGACTGGGCGGTGCCTTCGAGTTGATCGGCGACGACCTTGAGACCCGGCATGTATGCGCCGGCCCAGCCGATGCCCGCCATGACACGCAAGGTCAGCGCCGACCAGAAGCCGTCCGCGATCAGCGCGAACCCGAAGTGGGAAGCTGCGGTAAATAGGGCACAGACAAGATAGACCCGGCGCGCCGGCAACCGGTCGGTCAGCGCCAGCAGCACCGGCACGGTCAGCACGTAGGCGGCGAAGAAAATCCCGATGAGCCACCCCGCCTCGATCTTCGAGAGGTGCCAGCGCGCGATATAGGAAGGCAGCAACGCCGGTAGCGCAAAGGCGCCGATTTGCGTCAGTACCTGGGCGATCACGATGGCAAGGATGAAGGTCCGGGTGCCAGGGAGGGGCGCGCGCCAGCTCACGGGGTTGCCCTCAGGCCGTTGCCGTCGCCGGCTCGGCGCGCACCTTCAGGAACAACAGCGCGGCAAAGCCCATGAGCGCCCCGACGCCCATGCGGTCCAACAGCACCGCCGCGCCGACGAGGGCCAGCCACGTCTGGCGACGAGACGCGGCGGTGATAAGGACATTCGGAGGAGACCTTGGAGATCAATTGGCCACCGGTAATGTGCCCGATGAGGTCAGCCAATCGTGCCGATCAATTGGGCATGGCTGACCGGCAGTGGCGAGCTTTGGGGAAATCGGCTTCCTGCGGTCGCCGAGAGCACCGCGGTCGGGTCAAGTTTGTAGCGGCCGGATGTGCATCAGCCAGACCAGCGGTACGGCGACTGCCGCGGTCAGGGCGAGCAGGTAGAAAGCGTTGATGTAACCGATCATCGAGGCTTGCCGCTGGATCTCATTGGTCAGCCGCATTAATCCGCTGGTCGTCCCGATGTTCCAGGGGGCGGGCGTCGTCGGACTCTTCAATGCGGGGTTGAACGGGTTGATGAGCTCGGTCATGCGCGAGTAGTTGGTGGCGGTCGAGCGCACCAGCAGCATGATTGAGAGGGAAATGTACAGGCTGGAGCCAAAATTCCGCACCAGCGTGAACACGCTGGAGGCTTCTGTCACCTGGCTCGCCGGCAGGGTTGAAAAGGCCAGGACGGTCATCGGCGTGAACGCCAAGCCGAAGCCGAATCCTTGCAGCGCGTTAGTCCAGAATACGTCGAAGCTGGTCAAGTTGAGGCTCCACTGCGCCATCGACCAGGCGGCCAAGGATTGCAGCGTCAGACCCAGCGCAACTGTCAGCCGCGGAAAGCGCTGGCTCATCGGCACCACGACGAGGAAGGCGAACCAATTGCCGATGCCGCGTGCCGCCAGCAATTCGCCTATCGCGCTGTCGGGGTAGCCCCGCAAATCATGCAGCAGGGTCGGGAACAGCACGAGGCTGGTGAAGGCCAGCATGCCCATGAAGAACGCGATCAAAAGGCCGATCGCAAAGTTGCGGTTGAGCAGCAGCCGCGGATCGAGAAACGGTGCTGGCGAGGTTAGGCTATGCGCCACGAAGACCCAGAAGGCACAGCCGGCGACAGCCGCGTAGGCGACGATCTCCCGCGATTCGAACCAGTCCAGCCGCTGCCCGCGATCGATCATCAGCTGCAGGCCCGTCATCGCCATCGACAAGGCCAGGAATCCCGTCCAGTCGAAACGCGCATAGGTGCGCGCCGTATTTCCTGCCAACGAAAACCAGATAAAGCCCATCGCAATCAGGCCCGGCGGCACGATCATGAAGAACACCGCTCGCCAGCTATAGGCCTCGGCGATCATGCTCCCGAGCACGGGGCCGACAACCGGGCCGACGACACTGCCGAAGCCCCAGATCACCATGACGGTGGCATGAAGCTCACGGGGAAAAGTGGCCAGTACGATAGCCTGACCCATCGGCATGATCACCGCGCCGCACAAACCCTGTCCGACGCGAAAAAGCACCAGCGTTTCAAGGCTGTTGGCGAACCCACACAACAGCGAGCATAGGGTAAATCCGCCTACGCCGCCGAACATGACGCCGCGCCAGCCGAGCCGGCCCGCCAGCCAGCCGGTCGTCGGTGTTGCAACCGCGGTCGCGACGAGGTTGAGGGTGATGACCCAGGCGATCTCGTCGTAGGTAGCCGAAAGCGCGCCGCGGATTTGCGGCAAGACCACATTGGCAAGGGTGATCGTCATGCCGAACAGCAGGCTCGACAACTGCACGGCCAGCAGGATCAACCATTGCCGCGCGGTGATGTTACTCAGCCCCACTTTCTGCGACGTCCTGCCCGTTAGTTAGGCAGAGTGCGGGGTCGCCTGCTTCGCGCGCAAGAAAAATGGGAGCTCGATGTCGAGATCAGCCGGCGTTCGCGGAGAGACCCGACAGCGCGCCGGCTGATGACGATCCCGGGCGTGGGTCCGATCATCATTGCAGGCTGATGACCGACCTTAGGGTCGGCGACCGTGCCGATGGCGTTTTGGGCTTGTTCACGACGAGCTGGGGCTGAGTGCTTTACATCGGGGTTCTCCGAAGACGAAGCCTCTCTCTCGGCCTCCAAATCCGTCACCCCCGACCTGAGCTTCCCCCGGAAGAGTGGACACCGGGTTACGCGGCCATCGCCTCTGCCTGATCGGGGGTGATGTATCCGATGGCGGAGTGGATCCGCTGACGATTGTAATAGCCTTCGATGTAGGCAAACAGGTCGCGCCGAGCGGCGTCCCGATCGAGATATTCGCGCTGATGGACGAGTTCGGTTTTCAGCGTGCCGAAGAAGGTCTCCATGGCGCGTTGTCCCAGCAGTTTCCCTTTCAGCTCATCGATTGGGTGATGGTGGCGGCCCGCAGGATATCTCGGTAGTCGCCGGCAGCGTACTGGCTGCCGTGATCGGAGTGATGGATAAGGCCGGCTCGCGGGCGTCGCCGCTGGATCGCCATGGTAAGAGCGGCGATGGTCAGCTCGGCGCGCATGTGATCGCGCATCGCCCAGCCGACCACCTTGCGGGTGAACAGATCGAGGATCACGGCCAGGTAGAGCCAACCCTCGGCGGTCGGGATATAGGTGATGTCAGCCAACCAGACCTGATTGGGTCGGCCGGCCACAAAATTCTGATCCAGCAGGTTCGGCGCCACCGGCAGGGAATGCTTGCTGTCGGTTGTGCATACCCGATAGCGGCGTGGCGCTCGAGCCCGGATGCCATGGTGACGCATCATCCGCTCGATCCGCTTGCGGCCGACGGTTTGGCCCTCGGCACGAAGCTCGGCATGGATACGCGGTGCGCCATACCGTTCCCGGTGACGGGCATGAACCCGTTGGATATCGTCCAGCAGCGCACGATTGGCGGTCTTGCGTGGGCTCTCCGGCCGTGACCGCCACGCATAGTAGCCAGACGGCGACACGCTCAGCGCATCGCACATGACGCGCACCGGCCAGTTGTCCCGCTGATCCTCGATCTGGCGAAACCTCATTTCGGGGGTTCCGAGAAGATGGCCACAGTTTTTTTTAGAATGTCACGCTCCATCCGCAGCCGATCGTTCTCACGGCGCAGCCGGGAGATTTCTGCCGCGGGGTCCAGGACGGAATGCGGGGCCGACGCCGGCGTGTTGGAGCGCAACGCCGGCCCCGAATTCCGCCTCCACGCCGCCAATTGCGCAGCATCGACGGCGCGATGCCCAGTTCCCCTGCGATCTGCGTCAGCGGCCGACCGCTGCTCACCAGCAGCGCCACCGCTTCCCGCTTGAAATCATCCGTAAATTGACGACGAACCTGCGCCATTCGACACCTTTCCGCTCCCTGCGGAGCTTAGCAAAGGTGTCCACCAATGCGGGGGAGCCTCAGTAGCAGTCGCGTTGGTCATAGGCGAAGTCGTCGCGCGAGAAGGTGCCGTCGGTGCGCTGGGATTTGTCGAACACCGGGATGTGCGGCTCGATCCCGCGCTCATGCACCAACCAGGCGAGGTTCTCGGCGGAGCCGTAGGCCGCGCCCGCCGCCAGCCGCTCAGGCCACAGGCTGAAGCGCTCCTGCGTCCGCTCGATCATCCGTTGCTGCGCCCTCACCTCGGCTTGGCGGATCGCGGTGGTCGCCTCGACATCGACGATGACGGCATGCTTCAGGTCGATCAGGTAGTTGGTGCAATAGGCGAAGAAGGCGAGCCCGCCGTTCGCTCCCGTCCAAGTCCTCGCCATTGCCCGTGGTCTTGCCGAAGGTGTGGCCGCCAGCGATGAGTGCAACTGTCTCCTCGTCGTTCATCGCCATGCGCGCGAACGTCTCGCGAATATCCTTGGCCGCCGCGACGGGATCCGGGTCGCCGTTCGGCCCTTAACCCGGCGGATGAATGACCGCAGCATCGACGCCCCCCTCGTCCATCAAGACGATGGCCTCCTCGGGGGTAAAGGACCGTCAGGAGATCGCCGCCGTCGACGCTGCAATTAATGTCTACTGCTATGAGGATCGCCCCCGACGCCGGCCGGAATGCGAAGCCGCGAACTTGATACCAGGTGTACAATATGACGATGACAAGCACCCTGGGATCACGGTCAGGTGCACGGAAGGGTCGGGTTCTCGCGCCCGCCTTCCTGGCGCGACAATGGAAGCCTGGGCAGAGCGGCAATCCGAGCGGTCACGCTGCCGAATATGGTGAGGTGAACAAGCTTGCCCGGCAGTATTCAGTTCGAGCGATGGAACGTCTAAGCGAGCTGGTGGAGTCGGAGGATGAGCGGGTCGCCGCAGTGGCGTGCAACAGCATCCTCGATCGAGCCTTTGGCAAGCCGGAAGTCCGACGCACCGAGCCAACCGACAACTCGGCTGAAAGGTTGTCGCGGATGACGGACGAGCAGAAGCTCGAGGAAGCCAAAGCGTTGTCAGCGAAGGTGCGGGCGATGCTGGCGCGGGAGGCTGAGCGGGATGCGATCGACGTTGAGGCTGTGGACGTGACGCCGGAGGATGAGGCCGATCATTAAGCGCAGATAGCAATATCCGCCACAAATCTCGTTCCATGTGGAACAGAGTCCGGTCCTCGTCAGAGAGGGCAGAAGAGCGGCTTTAAGCACCGTGGAACGGCCGCTCCTGGACCGCGAAGCGGTCGTTCGTTGCGCCCGATTTGGATGTCGCAGATGCGCCGAAAGCAGACTTAAGCCCATCTGGATTGTCTTATCCGGCTGCGGGCGTAATATAGCAAAGGGGAGCGCCTAAGGTAGCAGAACGCATTTGGGGGAATGCGCTCATGATTGGACCTTTTGTTTTCCGAGATTTTCTTAAAATCCTAGGAGATTTTGCTCTCGCGAGCCTTTTTATTTTTGCGATTTGCGGAATCGGCCAGGCTCAAACAATCTTACCCTCCAGCTACGACCCGACGACTGGCTTTCTGACCGCAACTGATGCGGCCGGAAACACCTACCTGGTCAATCTTTCGGCATTTTCGCAAAGCACTAAGAATCTGGTTCCGGGTTCGTTTACGCCCCAGAGCGGAACGCCGGTGCCGGTGAGCTTCGTCATCACTCCGCTCGACGGTATCGGAGACTTTACGATCAGCGGGGTTGCCGCAGGGCAAACGCTGTTGGCGTGCTCGGCGAGTACCGTCCTAGTCATAAATGATCCCAACTTCATAACCTATCCGGCGAACTGTTATTTGACCGACACGCCGCGCGCCTTGCTGTCGAGCATCAAACAGGAGCTGCGCAGCCAGTCAAACGAGGTGATCGACATGATCACCGACCGGCTGCGCGGATTGACGCAAGACTTGGCGGAAGGATCGCTGCCTGCGGTTCAGACCCCGCCGGGCGGCACGGTCATCCTCAACGACTTTTCGTCAAATCCGCAGCCGAAATATAACGGCCTGTCGGCCGGCGCGGGGGTTACGCGTTGGGGTCTTTGGGCCAATGCGTCGGGATCGTTTCTCACCAACAACAATCCGGCCTTTGCCTTTAACGGTCCGAGCGTCGTCGCGCTGACTGGTCTCGATTACATCATCGACCGGAAGTGGATTGTCGGGCTTGCCGCGGGATACACCCACGCCAATCTCGCGCTGTCGCCCTCGTTTATCAATCGCGAGGTGGATGGCGCCGTCGTCGGTCCCTATGCCGCGTATATCTTCGATTCGAACTGGTCGATCGACGCGTTGGCCAACTACACCTCGCTGGAAAACGACATCACCGCGCCGTTGCCGTTTCCCGCCGGCAGTTATCACAGCGACCGCGTCACCGCCGCGTCCAATCTGAATTACTTCACGACATATGATGGGTTCAAACTGACCGGGTTTGGCGGCTATGCCTATAGCTGGGAGGGTGGCAACACCAATTTGGTGCTGCCCTCCGCCTTGGCGAACAATGTCAAATACGGTGCGATCCGGATCGGCGGCGAAGCTGCCTACCCCGTCGGAGCGTGGGAGCCCTACGTACCGCTTCGGTTCGAATACGAGACGACGACGACGCTCGATGGCACCAGCCGCGCCGCCCTGGTCGTCGGCGCCGGCTTGCGCTACCGCTGGAGCGACATGCTGACGGGCGGCCTTCTTTTCGAATCGACCGAACTGAAGACGCATACGCGCGACCTGGTCATTTCGGGCCATTTGCGCTGGAGTTTCTAGGAGGTTGGGATGCCGGCGCTGACCCGGTCCAGAGGTCTCTTGAGGGGCAAGAAGACTCGTCCACGCTGAGCGCCCGCTATCTCCTGGGATTCCGTTCTCTAATGAGTTAAGTGCGGCGGCTCGGTGGTGAGCGATATCGACGCTGTCGGGTGTCTGGGTTCTCTACGTGCTCATGGGCACTTGATGGGATCAGCCGGGTGCGGAGCGGCTCGGTTGAAATCGCAGTCGGTCTTAGCCGCATGCTACAGAATCCGCGCCGTCATCTGCTCCCTCCCTCGGGCGTCGCTCCGCTCGGGAGCTCGGTTCGACCTCCTGTCTGGTTAGTCCTGCCTAGCTACGCCGGTTTGAACTCGGTGCCGTCTCGCAGCATGGCGTGCATGATGATGGCGAGGCGTCGGGCGAGCGCGATCCGCGCCTTGCGCATCGTCGACCGTCTGGCGATCGCGAAGGCCCAATCCTTGAGCTTGAGCGACCCTTTGTAGCGCGTCAGCATGACGTTGGCGGCCTCGTACAAGAGGGTGCGCACCCGCCGATCGCCGCACTTCGAGATACTGCCGGTGTAGTCGACCTCGCCTGACTGATAGCGCCGCGGCACCAGACCAAGATAAGGGCCGATGTCACGAGATCGCCTGAAGCGGCCGGGATCGTCACTGACGCGAAAGTCCCTTGTGTCGCCTCGTTAGTGGGACCTCCGAACGAATATAGTGAGTGTAACGAATTTTATATTGCAGGCCAGTTCATAGTTAAAATCGTCCTTTAATTTTGACACTAGCCACCTTGCCGATAAAAGTTCTTGAGTACCGACAGCGTTTTTTAAATCAGCTCTTTTCGGCAGAGGACGTAGTCACGGTGAAAATCCATCCTTCCGCGCAAGACACCCTAACGGACGGTTCGATCTCGCTCGATAGCAACGAACAGATCGGAGCGACCCTGCTGGATAATTATTATTATGAGCCGGCGAACTTCGGGTCTATCGATGGCGGCAATGGAACGTTCGCCTCGAATTTGTCGGCATCCATCTCCGACCCGCAACTCATCGGGTTAGGCAGTGCCCCAACGGCGCCGGGATTTCCTCCTGATGGCAGCTTGTTTGTGTCGAACGCTGGCGGCAACCATGGAGGGGGCGGTGGAGGCGGTGGCGGAGGGATTCCGGCGCCGTACACCACCCCGACCTTGCCGGGGAACAATCTGACATTCGTGATCGATTGGGATAGCAGCGTCGGCAGCGCCCCGAGCGGTTTCGTCACAGCATTCGAAACCGCTGCGTTAAATCTTCAGAAGAGCCTGAATAGTCCATTTCCGGATACCATCACGCTCAATGTCGGGTGGGGCGAAACCGGCGGACAAAAGCTCCCGTTTGGCGCATTGGGCGAGAGTGCAACCAACATCTACCAAGTCAACTACGCTGCCTTGCAGACGGCGATGTCATCCTACTTGCCCCAGACCGATCCCATCACCGGCGCTCACTCCTATTGGGTGGCGAGCGCGGAGGAAAAGGCGCTGGGGTTGATATCGAACAACAACAGCGTCGATGCTACCGTTGGGTTTAGTAGTCATGTGAACTGGAACTTCACCCCCTTTGCATCGACCGGGTACGATTTTATCAGCGTCGCCGAGCATGAAATCTCGGAGGCCATGGGGCGCATTTCGTTAACGGGAGCGACCGTCTCGGATAATGGGGTAAATTTCCAAAATTCATATTCGCCTCTGGATCTGTTTCGCTACTCCGCTCCGGGAGTCCGCTCTCTAGTTGGCGGCCAGACCGCGTATTTTTCGCCGGACAGCGGTAACACGAGCGGCGCGACAAATCTGGTCGGTGCCAGCAAGACCTATTTTAACAGCACTGCCGGCGGTGATTGGGGCGATTGGCAAAGCAGCGGGGCAAACAGCGCCGGCAATGACGCGTACTCCGCGTTCTCTAGCTCGGGAACCGAGTATTCTATTAGCAGCGTGGACCAGACCGTGATGAACGTGCTCGGTTACCACGGCTAAGCTGGCCTCTCCCAACGGAGACGATTTCTCCGGTGTTGGGATTGGGATTCATCCCAATACCGGCAAGCCGGCAGGAGAGAAGTTGTTCTCGCTGGCCGGGCTTGGTCTGCTGAACCCGGTGGCTTCATGCCGGTAGGCGCCGCAAACCAACCGCGCCTTGTCTCCCGCTAACTGAAGCGCGGCGAGGCTCTAGTCTTTTGGAATAACCGTCACCGCAGGCCCGTCGGGGGGAACTTCCGCGCTTTTCGTAATGATGTAGCCAAGCGCCTCAAGGCGTTTCACCTCGGTGATCGCCTCCGTCTCACCGGGGACAAACTTGAAGCCGGTGTCGTTAGGCCGGGTCGAATGATAATAGGAAATGAACCACACGGTGCGGCACCCGTACCCCGAGGATGGGACTGCCCAAGAGGGGGATATACAGAGTAATCGTGCTTAACAACGGCAATGTTCACAATCCGGAAATGCTATCGAACGCATCTCCTTGCGCATGGAGTTCAAGACGCGCTCCTTGGGGAGCGTTCTGGCGGACCTGATCAGAAAACTGGAGCAGCTTCCGCCGGAGCATCCCGATCGGCCTGTATTAGTCCGGATGATTTCCGGACTGCGCGCTGAACTGGCGCGACGTGAGAAGTGAACGATCGCAGCGGCCGAACCGGACCAACCAACTCCAAACTCGGTCACAGCGACGGATTTAATTCGGGCGCTGCCGTCTGGCCGGCGCATTCGCGCACCCACTAGCCGGTCAAGTCGCACCACTTCGCCATATAGTCGCGGGTCTGGCGCTACAGGTTGTTCGCGACATTGCTGAAGGCGGTGCTGACGCTCGTGCCGACCTGCCCCCAAACGACAACGCAGGCCATGGCAATAAAAGTGGCGATCAAAGCATACTCGATCGCGGTTGCCGCGGTCTCATCGCAGCGGCAATTATTCAACATCCGCAACACGAGCATCGCAATCTCCTCGCGCAAGTGTTTATGGAATGGGCTTATACGTTGCATCGACAGCGGCTATGCAGCGTTCCCCCTTAATGAAACATTACTTCGGGAACAAATCGTTTTAAAGAACCTGCGCAATGTCGAGTAGAATTTAATAAAATTATTATTGATATAAATATTTATTTCCACATGAGTTATCGATTTTCTAAACTCATCATTAATGGGGCCCATCTTTAAAATTTATTTACTGTCATAGACGTGTTTCTTACCTGACATTTGAGAGAAGCGGCACATCATGGTGTTTCGAGCGATTTCTTGGCGCACGAGCCGTCAAGCCATCCGGCGGCATGAGAGTTTTTGCTTAGTCGTGGCCCTCTTAGGGGCCTCAATCACTCTCGTGGGGGCCGGGTTAGCTCACAGACTGAAGGCAATCGAGAGTGCCCAGCACGCTCCGAGTGTCACAGTATCACCGCAAAAGATTGCCGGTGTCCGTGGTGCAGCGGATTTTCTCGAAATAGCGAGTCTGGGCTGAGGAGACTAGGTGTTTGGTCCAGGCCGCAGCGACATCCGGCCCTCGAGCTGACCGCGACCAGGGAGAGTCGGCTATGGGGCATCGGCTGCCGCCCGCCGCCACCGCCGGGAAGGTCTGCTGTCCTTGAGGTGAGGAGACCTTCGCTGCGACGCGCGAGGTGCGCCGTTTCCGGTCACCGACCGGCGCGCGCAGCGTCGGCAACGGCCACTTGCTTTAAACCAGCCATCGAAAAAGAGGCTTCTGTAAGGGGGCTGTAAGCAAAGCGCGGCATACTAAGCGCCAATTCGCGCTCGGGTTGGGCGATACGCGCGTTTCTTGGACAGGGTGGGCAGT
Source organism: uncultured Alphaproteobacteria bacterium (assembly GCA_963773625.1). Taxonomy (GTDB): domain Bacteria; phylum Pseudomonadota; class Alphaproteobacteria; order ATCC43930; family CGMCC-115725; genus DATARH01. The sequence goes on from CAVZCJ010000013.1 coordinate 17,382, forward strand.
GACTTTACAGCTCGATACGCGGCGCCCAAATCGTCGACAGCAGTCGTTTTGCGCAGGATGCACGGTCTTGGTCGCATCCGGACCGTAAAGGTGATCTCGCACGCCCTGACAACGATTATCGGCATTCTCGTCGCGGGAGCAGTCTCGGGCGCAACTGGCGTAGCCTTGCCGCTGATTGCCGGCCCGGTCTTTCTGATGACCTTCGCGCCTGTCGAGGCGGTGGCCCTGACCGCTTTGTGCTCAATTACCGGGCAACTTTTCAGCATGGCGTTGTTGCGCCGTGCGATTGTCTTCGAGTTTCGCGCGCGGTTGATGGTTGCTGGTTTGCTTGGCGTTCCGCTGGGCAGCGCCCTCTTGACCCGGCTGAGCCCTTCGATGGTGCATTTAAGCCTTGGCGCGCTGATCGTGCTCGGTGGCGTATGGGGTCTGTTTCAGCCGGCATCTCGGGAACCCAGGCCGGCAGGACGCGCCGACGAGCTTCTCGTTGGCCTGACGGGAGGGCTGACCGCCGGGTTGGTCGGCGCCTCCGCCGTGGTGCCCGCGCTCTGGTGCGCATGGCATGGCCTGAGCAAGGAACGGCAAAGAGCTATTATGCAACCGTTCATTCTCGTGATGCAGCTCGCTTCGCTGATCTCGCTGACGGCATGGGGCTCGCTCGGCGGCTCGCTGCTGAACGACTATGGAGTGCTTCTGTTGCCGTTGCTGATCGGCGTGGGCGGCGGCGTCGCCTGCTTTCACTTCTTTCCTTCAAGAATCGTTACGCGCGCCGTGTTGTCTCTCGTAACCCTTTCCGGCCTGGCCTTGCTGCTGGCCTAACCGCTGAGCGACGCGGACCGCGGCTGCAAACTCGACCTCCGAGGATTGGTGCAGTCAGGCTGAGATCGTACTGGCCCGTCCGCGCCGCTCGCCCTGATACTGGCGAAAGTCGGTCCACCACCCGCCCGGGTCGTTCGACCTGGCCGGCGATGAAGGTCTGCAGTGGGGCACGAAGTGCCGTCCTCGCGGCCAGGGCTGAACGGCGGCTTACGGCGCGGTGAGCCGACCTTCGGAGAGACACGCCGCAACGGGCCAGATGCGCCGAGACCGGACATTCGTCGGGTGGTGGGTAACCAACGGCTCAATTCAGTGTTAGGCGTTCGCCAGTCACCCTTTTACACGGCGGTGCTGACAATGACCTTCTTTTGTGTTCGTCCAAGCTCCGATGTTCGCCGACAAATCCGAGCGTTCACTCTTCAGGGATCCCAGCCTTGCGCAATCCCGCGAAATAACTGTCTTCGGCAAAACTGCGTACCTTTGGCGCTCCCCAAGACGTTATGGCCCGGAACCGGGCGATGCTGGAATAGCGATCGTCGCCAACCAAGCGGCGGGCTTCGGCAAGCTCGGCCGCGGCGCGTTTGGTGTCGCCAGTTAAGGCATAGGCTGCGGCGAGAAACGTCCGGAACTCCGGGTGTGCTGGAGTGGCATTGCGTGCCCTTTCGTACCAGGTGATCGCCTCGTCGGTACGCGACTGCAGCAAATGCGCGCGATCCGATCCGGCTGTAAAACAGGCCGATTTGGGGATCGCGAGGGCTGAGCCGGACGGCTTTTTCCTGGGCTGGGATCAGCTCTTCCATCGACCCGGTCATGAACTTGCACCACCCGAGATGCGAGTAGGAATGAGCCCAATTGCGGTTGAGCGCGACCACCGTTTCGTATTCGGGAATGGCCTCTTTGTATCGGTGCTGCGCCCGCAATACCTGGCCTTTGGCGAAATGCCCTACCGGGCTGCGGTTCGACACGGCTAAACCGCGCTTGGCCAAATCTTCCGCGCGCGCAATATCCGCCGCGGCGGTATCGGCCATAAAGTCAAGGACGCGGGCCGTCAGCTCGATCGCCAACCAGCTTTGCGCCGCGGCGGATTGCTGATCGAGCGCTAATGCCTGCTCAAACATCGCAATCGCCTCCGAGCGGTTCTCCCGCGACGGGGGCTTCAACCGTGCGGCGCGTCCCCGCAGAATGTAAGTCGCGCGCATCCGGGTGGTCGGTCGGACGCGAGGCTTCCGACGTCAACCAGTTCCAAGTCGAGCGCCACCGCAATCCTGCTGGTGATTTCGTCCTGTATCGCGAACAGGTCGCCGGCATCTCCGGTGAACCGCTCGGCCCACAGATGGGTGTCCGCTTTGGCATCGATCAACTCGGCCGTCACGCGGACCTGGCTTCCCGAGCGTTGGACATCCCCTTCCAGCACGTAGCGCACGCCGAGTTCACGGCAGATCTGCTTCGTATCGATCGGTTTGTTCCGATAGGTGAACGCAGTATTGCGCGAGATCACCAGCATGTCCGGGATCCGCGACAGATCCGTGGTCAGGTTTCCGGTAATCCCGTCCGCGAAATATTGCTGTTCGGGGTCGTCGCTCAAATTGGCAAAGGGCAGCACGACGATCGATGCTCGCGGCGTCTCCGTGGCCTCCGCCGGCGCGCCGCGGTCGGCCGAATGGCCGGAGGGCGGTTGCGCCGCACGCCAGGCACGCAGCAAAGGCCCTGAGCCACCCCCGACGTCGCGCAGGGAGCGCAGGGCGGCCTCGTATTGCTGCTTGATTTCGCCGCTGCGGCCAGCCTCGCCAAAGTGTCGATGAGCTGCGCCCACGCGGTTTCGTCGAACGGGTCGACGCGCACCAATTCGCGCGCATAGGGCAGAGCCTCTTGCGGCGTAGCCCCAAGCCGCTCGATCAATGCGTGAAGGATTTTTGCCTGTAGCGTGCGGGCATCCTCGCGCAGACCCAATAGCCAACTATGGAAACCGCCATTCTCCGGAAGTTCGAGATCGGCCAGTAGCGGCCCCCGGAACAGCGCAGCCGCGCGTACCAGATCGTCTGTCGCTACGGCTTTGTGGGCGGCACAGGTCTGGGCGGAAAGGAAGTCAATCTCGAGCGCGTCGGTGCGCAACTCGATGCTCTGGCGGTCCGCCGCCAGGCGCGTAAATGCCGGTTCGTCGACAAGCGGCCGGATCTTGCTGAGACTCCATCGCAGCGACCCGCGTGGATCGTCTGGCACATCCCAGAAAATCTCGCACAGCTCTTCGCGCCGGTGCGAGGACCGGGTCAAAGCGAGATAGGCCAACAGTGCCCGCGTCTTGCGCGACGGCGGCAATGTCACCGCCACGCCGTCACGGATCACATCAAGGCCGCCCAGGACCCTGATTTTCAGCACGACGATCTCCTTACAGCACTCAACCGGAAACGTACCCGATCGGCTCGTGCGGGCCGATTATCCGGCAACCACGCTTCCTCGACAACTTTCCACGCTCGTTTCCACGCGGGCGCAAACGGTCGGCGGACATTCTTCGGTCGGTGAGGGCCATCTGGCACCTCCCTGGCCAAAGGAGTTTGCTATGGAAGTCAGCCCAACCGAATGGTTCGCACGTTGCATTGCGGCCTCGAAACGAGTTCGCTGGGACGTAGAGAACGACGTCATTCGCGGCCGGCGGTTCGACCTTGCCAACAAGTTTCTGCCCGACGGGCTTTACGTTGGCGGGTTCGCTCAATTTTCTCTCCCCGGCCGAGAAGCGCTACTTCAGCCAGGTGCAGGGGCGCACCTACGCCAACATGTTCGGGCTGGTCGAGCGCTTCATCAACGCCAAGGTGCTCGAGCTCAGCCGCGCCCATTGGCTCGGCGATCAGGTCGCGCTCGAGGCGCTGGTCCGGTTCGGCGATGAGGAGCTGAAGCATCAGGTCCTATTCCGCCGAGTGGAAGCGCTGATCGGCGAGGTGATGCCGCCAGGCTACAGCTTCTCGTGGGATCCCAACGAGGTCGCTATGGGCGTCCTCGCCAAAAGCAGCTGGGCTGTGCTGGCGCTGACTCTGCATATCGAGTTGTTCTCGCAGCACCACTACCGCGAAAGTATTCGCAATGACGCGGAGATGTCGAAGCTGAGCAAAGACATCTTCATGCTTCCACTGGAGGGAGGAAGCTCAGCACGCGATCATGGATGAGCTGGAGTGGCGGCGTATCGACGCTGGCGCCGATGCCGAGGCCCGCGAACGGGGGATCGATGAGCTGATCGAGCTGATCGGTGCGGTCGATGCGATAGTGCGGACGCAGGCCGCGGTCGGACGGCCGACTATTTTGTCGCGACGTGCAGCCGGCAACTAAGCCGGATCGAAGTGAAACTGTGCAGCGGACGATACTTGAGGCCTATCGGCTGCAATACATCCTCTCGGGCGCGCGACATCCCCATTTCGCCGCCACCCTCGCGAGCCTGACAACCGAAGCGCAACTCGGGCGGATCGGCGATGCACTCGCCCGCCTTACGCCGCAGGCGGCGTTGCGTGCTGCCTGAACCCTCGCGAATCCCACCCGAGGAAAGGTCCAAAACGATGTCCGCCAATACCAAGATGCAAACCAAGCTCGCGTTGCAGCCCAACAATGTCGTCAACGGCATCGAACCTGACGACCGTGCTAGATGTTGATAGAGGGCGTTGAGGCGGATTCCGCCAAGGCCATGACCAATTGGCGCGTCGCCACGTGCCTGGCGGGGAGGCACAAATTCACGAGCCCAAGTCGATGGCTTCGCGAATGGGCGGGGACAAGCGTGCCACGACGCTTTCTCGATCGACATCGACGAGCCCTGCGAGATCGGCGGCACCAATACCTTCGCCAACCCGCAGGAGTATCTGCTCGCGGCGCTCAACGCCTGCATGACGTCGGCTACACGCGCTTTGCGCGGTGCATGGGATCACCTTCGAAAAGCTGGAGATCGAGACCGAGGGTGACATTGACCTGCGTGGCTTCTTCGGGCTCGATCCGACGATACCGCCCGGCTACGCGAGCTTGCGCTACTCGGGTCGGTGATCAAGAGCGACGGCAGCAAAGAACAGTTCGCAAAATCCACGGCGGTGATGGCGACTTCGCCGAATTTCTACAACATAACCCGGCCGTCGCCTCAGACCCACCCTCGTCGTCGAGTAACCGCAGCGCGCAGGCGAGGCGGCCGCGGGCCAGCGGCCGCCTCGCTTCCGCCGGGGACGCCGATGCGACCAATGGCGATGAGCGATCAAATCAGCGAGGGCCATCATGCCGATATTCATAGACCGGCACGATATGCGCGACATGACTGCCGAGAGCGATCGCCGCCGCGCATCGCAAGGATCTCGAAATCCAGGACAAGTACGGGGTCAAGTACATGACTTACTGGTTCGATCACACCGCGGCACAGGGTTCTGCCTGGTTGACGCGCCTGACGCGGCGACCGCCGAGAGGTTCACCGCGAAGGCCATGGCGAGATCCCGACCGATATCATCGCGGTCGATCTTGACGGCGGTCGAAGCGTTCCTCGGACGCATCGGCGATCCCAAGACTGACCCACGCACCGCGGCTCCTGTGATGGATGCCGGGCTACGCGCCGTCATGTTCACCGACATCGTCGGCTCGACAGAGATGACGTCGCGTCTTGGCGATGCGGCGGCGCTCAGGTTGGTCCGGGTGCACGACACGCTCGTCCGGCGCGGGCTCACCGCGTACCGTGGCCGTGCGGTCAAGCATACTGGAGACGGCATAATGGCAGCGTTCGACGACGTGGCAAACGCGGTGAAGGCCGCCGCCGAGATTCAGCGGCAGTTTTCTGCGTACAACTCCACGCTGCCGAAAGTCTCAACGTGCGGATCGGCATCCACGCCGGCGAGCCGGTGGCCGATCATGACGATCTGTTCGGCGCGACAGTGCAGCTCGCTTCCCGACTGTGCAGCGAGGCCGAGGCGGATGGAATTGTCGTCTCCTCGCTCGTCCGCGAGCTGTGCGGCATGGACACCGGGCGCTTTGTCGCGCTGGGTCAGCGGCGGCTAAAAGGCTTTGCCGAGCAGATTCCCGTGTTCCGCTTCGAGTGGCGGAAGCTCAATCCTCATTGCACATGAGCCTTGAGATGACGCTCGGCGAAGGGCGATTAAAAAGTCGGTTTCCGCCCGGCTGAGGCAACAAGGCGGCGACCCTGGTCAATGACCGGATTGGGGCATGACCGGAAGACCACGACAGGGACGACGCATGTCCGTTCGGGGCTTGCAAACCGGTCGTTCGAAGCGAGGCGTGCCAACGGCGGCATAGCGCCGAATCCAGCCATTCGGATGCGCCCTGAATACAGGTCCGAGCATCCGGAACCGTCGGCCACTTTCGAGCCGCAGCGTGGCGGAACCGAACTATCCGATCAAAATCCAACGCTTCGTTCCCAGGAACGTGACGCCCCGATATACTTCTAATAGCGCGCGTCGATCATCGAGCTCAAATCGGAGAGGTTATGCCATGGCTGATTTGATCGGGGGCTGTCTCTGTGGACGGGTGCGTTACACTCTAAGCGGTGAACCGGCCTTTACCGCCCTCTGCCACTGCCGCAACTGCCAGCGCTACACAGGCTCCTCATTCGAGGCGGTCGTAGTCTACCCTTCGGCGTCGGTCAGCCTGCGCGGGGAATTGAAGACCTACAATGATACCGGCGACTCGGGACAGCAGGTGCGCCGACGGTTTTGCCCGAACTGCGGATCTGGGGTCATCGCCGAAGCCGATATCATGCCGGGCGTGACGATCGTCCTCGCTGGCTCGCTCGATGATCCGTCCGCCTACAAGCCTGGAATAGAGATCTACTGCACTAGCGCCCAGCCCTGGGTGCACGCCGGCGGCGAACGGACGCGCTTTCCAAAAATGCCGCCCCGTTAGTCCTACGCTGTTACGGTTTGACTTCCACCACCAGGTCAATGCTGCGACCTGATCTGATCGTTCACCTCCTGGGCAGAAGCCAGTGGAGGCTCGTGCCGATCGCAGTATGATCTGAACGGTCGACGAGGATCGCGAATGAGTCGATCGCCGGACAGCAGATTGGCCGATCTGAACCAGATCATTGCCGATCTCCGGCGCCAACTAGAAGAGCGCGAGGCCGAGCGCGACGAGGCGCTGTTGCGCCTGACTGCCACAACGGAGGTGCTTGGCATCATCAGCGCCTCGCCCGGCGATCTCGCCCCCGTGTTCACCGCAATGCTGGAACGTGCACTGCGGCTCTGCGATGCGGCCTTCGGGGCACTAGGAAGATGGCAGGGCGAAGGGTTCGAGTTCGTTGCCACACGTGGCTCGCCGGGGCTTGATTTCCTGACAGCTAACGCTCTGTCACCCCCCGGCTCGCGGACCGGATACGCGCGCATGGCGCGAGCTGACGGATTCGTGCAAGTCGCCGACATTTCGACATCAAGCTTCTATATCTCAGGTGACCCGATGGTGCGTGCGGTCGTCGATATCGGCGGGGCACGAACGACGCTGACTGTGCCGCTCGCAAATAGCGATCAAGTTCTCGGGCTCCTGATCTTGCATCGGAAGGAGGTGCGGCCGTTCTCGGACCGGCAGATTGCATTAGTCAAGAACTTCGCCGCGCAGGCGGTCATCGCGATGGAGAACGCGCGCCTGCTCGGCGAATTGCGCGAGCGCACGGACGACCTGACGGAATCGCTCGAGTATCAAACCGCGATCAGCGATGTGCTCAAGGTCATCAGCCGTTCGACCTTTGACCTGCTACCAGTTTTACAGACCGTTCTTGAGACGGCCATGCGCCTTTGCGGCAATGAAAAGGGGTTAATTTTTCGCGTCGGCGAAGATGGCCTATATCGCCTGGCGGTCTGGTCGGGCATTCCGCCGGTGCAGATCGAACTCGAAGCGCGCCAGGCACTCCGTCCCGGTGACGACACGCTCGTCGGCCGAACGGTCGTAGCTGGGCTGCCCGTGCACCTCGCCGATGCGCTCAGTGATTCGGATTACGGCCTCAAGGAGGAGGCGCGCATCGCCAACCTTCGCACCATGCTCGGGGTTCCGCTGTTGCGTGGCGGCACCCCGATTGGGGTCATTTGTATGGCACGCGACAGCGTTGAGCCGTTCACCGATAAGCAGGTCGAGTTGGTCAGCACCTTTGCCGACCAAGCGGTCATCGCCATCGAAAACGCGCGGCTATTGGGCGAGTTGCGCCAGCGCACCGAGGAGGTCGCGGAGCTCAATCGCGGGCTGGAAGCCCAGGTCGCCGAGCAGGTCGACGAGCTTGGCCGGGTCGGGCGGTTGAAACGGTTTCTCGCACCACAGCTCGCCGAGCTCATCGTCTCGCAGGGTGACGAGAAGATCCTCGAAAGCCACCGGCGCGAGATCGTCGTCGTGTTCTGTGATTTGCGCGGCTACACGGCCTTTACCGAGACTGCCGAGCCCGAGGAAGTACTGGATTTCCTGCGCGAATATCACGGCGCGCTGGGGCCGCTCGTGAGCCAATTCGAAGGCACTCTCGACCAGTTCTCGGGCGACGGGATCATGGTGTTCTTCAACGATCCCGTCCCGATCCCCGATCCGGCCGAGCGCGCGGTGCGGATGACGATGGCAATGCGCGAAGCCGCTGGCAAGCTAACCAACGCATGGCGCCGGCGTGGGCGCGAATTGGGCTTTGGCGCTGGCATCGCGCAAGGTTATGCGACGCTGGGCCAGATCGGCTTCGCTGAGCGCTCCGGCTACACCGCTATCGGCACGGTGTGCAATCTCGCCGCTCGCCTCTGCGCCGAGGCCAAGGACGGCCAGATCCTCGTCGCCCAGCGCGTCGCCGCCGCGGTCGAGGGGAAGGCGGTGCTAGAGGAAATCGGCCCGTTGGCGCTCAAAGGCCTGACCCAGCCGGTAGTGGCCTACAACGTGCCCCTCGCGGCCGCCCAACCCGCTCTTCGTGTCATCGAAGGGGGCCCACCAAGTGCTTAAGTGCCGACATTGGACACTTGCGCCGGGTCACTCCCCCAATGACGGCAAAGGGGCATGAAGAGTAGCCGCTGCCACCGAGCCCGAGCGGCGGCTATGGGCGCCGTAAGCGGGCGTTCACAGAAGCGCTACGCGCGCGGCTTCGAACGCGAAAGTAGTTCCCGCGCTTTTAATAGAGGCGTCTGATCTGGAACTGCCTGCCCGGGGTATTTGCTCTTACCCGAGTTGGCGCCAGAGTGCGGGGACCTGCCCGCACCGATCACTCGATTCGAGGTGTGATGCCTCCGGATGCGAGCCGAAAGCCAATGATGGCCGCGACGTAGTGGCCACGGTTTGCAGACGCTCTCGTTCTCCTTAACGATCGCTCAATTGCGGTGCTCGGAAGAGAGCGAATGCCGAAAGCTCCGACTTTCAAGAAGGCGATAGGGAAGCCCGATGAGGCGGTTCTGGAGATGGCAGGATCGGAGCAGGTGAGCGGGGAGAATATCGAGAGAGCCGGTCGTGTCAGGAAGCTTCATCTGAGCTCCGTGCGAGCTAAACCGAACAACGCCGCCGGCCCAGGACATTATCGCCAAGGTCGAGCGCGGTGCCCGGAACAACTCGAGCTTTACGAAGAGCCCTCTGGGGCCGGTGGTCACCCTCAACCAGCACAACCATCCAGACGGAGCAGCGCCGTCGTACTCCGCTGTCCGCTTTGCCGATCTGAAATGCGTGTGGTGGCAATCGCCTTAACAGTGGAATGTTCCAGCTGCCACGCTGTCGTGGATGTCCTCGAGGTTGCGCCCGTCAGCCTGACAAGCGTTAACCCGCCGAGCCGGTCGCCCAGTTCTGCGTCCGCGCAAATCGAACCACGATTGGTCACGGCAGAGTCCCTACTTCGCAAGACCCTCCCGAGTTTCTTCCCTGCATCCGTTCCGATCGCCGAAGCGTCGACGGCGCAGACGCCGGCGGCTCGGAGACACAGCGCCCCAACAGTGCGGATTGTCTTGGGAGTAGCGGTGCTGTTGGGTGTGGTGGGGATCGGTTGCTGGCAGATTTACCCTAAACAGGGGCAGATGGCGCCAGAGATTGGGGCGCCCCGCGAATCGCCCCCAATCGTCGCCGCGCCTGTCTTCCCAATGGTGTCTCAGGAGCCCTCAACCCGGCTAGTTGTTGGCTTGCCGCAGCTTGGTAATAAGCCGCCGCCGGACGAGCCGGCAACACCGCCGGTAGCTGAGTTCGCAAGTGGCTACGCCCGCGACCGAAGCTCCCGCGCTCATCCTGGAGGCCGCCATCCCGCAGGCTTTCGTCCCCGCAGACATTGTTGTGGGACCGGCGGACAACGTCTTCGTCGTCCGCTTCGACAGCGAGCTGCCGGGTTTGACGCCGTCTGGGCTAAGGACACTGGATGGGGCGCTTCGAGCGGCCAACAAAGGCCGAAAGGTCCATATAGAGATCGCCGGCTGCGCGGCTCACGACGGCATACCGACTGGTAGGGATTGCGCGGCACTCACCCGCAGCCTCAAATCGATTCTGGCCCAGCGCGGGGTAGACCATCCGGCCGATCTTATCACCAGCCCTTATCCGCCGCCGATCATGTTTCCGTGGTGAACTTGGCTGTGGGCGACTTGCTAAAAGATACACGCGGGCGGCTGACAGAGGGTCAGACCGGAGGCTGGGGAAATACGGATGGCACTCAAGCTAGCCCCGTTCGGACTCTATTCGCAGCCGCTGCATTTGCTTGGGCTCTCGCCTTCGGAGTCCTTGGTTTCTTTGGGAACTTAAAAGACGCGCCGTTAGCTAAGCGAGAATACCGCGCGGCGCAGGAGGCCATTGTTGCTGACAACCCTCCCCAGGGCCAAACAGATAAGGCGGTGCTTGCATACGTGACGGGATACAACACCGTCTCAAGTCAAACCAGCAGTCACCCCTGCATAGCCGCTTCAGGGGCCGATATTTGCGGCCGGCGGGACACTGTTGCATGTCCTGGCAAGTTTCGGCTTGGAACCGTCGTCGAAATCAAGGGCAGGTCCTATACGTGCGAAGATCGCACCGCTGTCAGGTACGGCTCAAGATTCGATATAAACTGCGACAAGGACGAGAACTGCCCGCACGACGTCGTTGGATGGACAATCGTAAGAATCCGCACCGCCTCTTCCCCGCAGATGCTCACTCAATATGGAACGGCCGATTTGATCTAGATATCGATCTGTCGACCTCATCGGAAAGGTGAAAAGTCCACCTTTCAACCCCCTGCTCAAATGGCACTGAGGCCCTATGAACTCGCTATTATCCGCTGCACTCGTCAGCCAGAACGATGGCCGGTTTGGGGCATGAAGACGCGTTCCCGTTGCGCCGGCTGAGTGTCCGCTCTCGGTTCAGTTAGGGGACATTCGCTTGGTCGCGCAGGAGCGACGGGAACGCGCCGCTTGCAGCCGTTGGCGATTGGCGCACAATCGAGGATATCCGAAGCCGTCCTGAACAATTGGGGCGCATCGCGGGGTAGGAGACCGTCATGCCGGTACCGAAATGGTCGCTTTCCGGCGAGTACATGGAGAGCTGCAACTGCGATTATCTCTGCCCCTGCATCTATACGAACCCGCAGGAGGCGGCGACGCTCGACCACTGCATTGCAGTGATGGTGTTCCGCATCGACGAAGGCGGCTTCGGCGCGACCAAGCTCGACGGGCTCAAATTCGCGCTGGTGATCCGCTCGGGTAAGGTCATGGCCGACGGCAACTGGATCTTCGCCGGGGTGGTCGACGAGAGCGCCGACGAGGCCCAGCGGACTGCGCTCGCCGCCATCGTCGGTGGCGACGCCGGTGGCACGCCGGCGGTGATCCGCCAAAACCTAGTCAGCGACTTTCGGGGTGTCGAATTCAAGCCCATCGAGTTCCATATGGACGCATTCAAACGCTCGGCCTCGATCCCCGATGTCCTCGCCTTCGAGATCGAGGGCGTCCTATCGCGCAACCGAAGCGGCGAACCGCTCTATATCGACAATACCGGCCACCCCGCAAACCGTCGGCTGGCACTTGCCCGGTCGAAGGAAACGCATGTCCACGGCTTCGGCCTCGACTTGGACATGGTGGGCAAGGGTAATAACGGACATTTCGCACCGTTTGCCTGGACTGCTTAGGTCGGCGGTGCGCCGTTCGGTTCACTGCGCGTCGTAGATGATCTTGCCGGTGATCGGGGCCGTCTCTCCCAGCACCTTGGCGGTGAGCAGCAGCTCCCACTTCCCCACCATCCCGGTTTCGATCGAAAAGCGATAGAGGCCGGGCTGATCGGAGGCCCCGGGCGTCACCTTACCGAACATCTCGGCCATGCCGGCCGGGCCCATGTCGGTCTTGGCCTCGACAATCACGGCGCCGTCGATCGGCTTGTTATCTGACGCGCGGACAAGACGAACCGCGACCTTGGTCTTCCCCGGGCCGGAAGCCAGCGTATCGACGAGCTCAAAATGATAGTCGTTAGGGGCAGCGATAGTGAGCGCCGTGGCCCCGAGTAGCAGCACGCCCCACGCGGCGATGCCAATCCCAAGGATCCGTCCGATCCAGGAGCCCATCGGGACAGTTTTCTCCAGCAGCACGAACGCGGCCAAACCGATAATCCAGAACAGGTTCATGATTCCGCCAAAAAACAGCAAACCCATCAAAAACCAGCAGCAGCCGAGGCAAAAACTTCCGTGTTCCACCCCCATCCGGAACGCGCCGCCGGCGCCGGGTCGCCAGCTCTGAACGAGGAAGCCCATTGGCGAGCGACAATGGCGCAGGCACATACCCTTGATGGGAGTCAGTTGCCACGCCCCGGCGGCGAGCAGGATCGCCCCGCCGAGCCAGTAGTCGGTCGTCCGCATCATCGGCGACAGCAGGTCGAGGCGCCCCAATTCCCATTGCAGGCCGGTCGCGAGCGCGCTGAACCCGCCCCAGGCGACCAGATAGCCGGCCGCGAAAATCCCGGTCGGGATAAAGGGCCGACCGGCGGATTTCTCCTTGCGATTGACGCGGGCGAAAAGCAGCAGGATGGGGGAAGCGCTCGGCAGCATCATGGCGGCCATCATCACCCACCACATCGTGAACATGATGCCGGCATAGCCGAGGGTCCATACCGCCGGCGCCATCATTCCCGCCATCCCCTCCGCGTCCGGTCCAAGGAGCATGTCCATCGCCGACATGCCGGTGCCGGCGCCGAGCAGGACCCAGATCCACGCCATCACAATGACAGCGATAAGGATGGCGGCGACCACCTGACGGTCGCGCCGCAGCGCGGCTTCGAGGACGGTGTCGTCGCCGGCGGTCATCGCGCTTGGTGGGCTTGAACCTCAGCTCCGAGGGAGCGTGGCCGGCCGGTCAGGGACCTTCCCAATCGAACGGGATGTGTTTGGCCGAATTGAGCGCGTAGTCGAACTTGAAGCCGTGCGCATCGACCGAGAGGATCGTCGCCTTTCCCCAGGTCACGAGTTGCGGCCCAGGGCCAGTCTCACTGCCCGGCGCGTTGATCAGTTGGGGATACTTCCCGGGCGGACTGGTGGGGCCGCTGATCGCCCTGGCCCAGGCCTTGACCTTGCCAATGATTTCGACGCCCCAATGCCCGAGATCGGGCGCGATTTCGTAGGTGATCTTGGCGCGCTCGACGCCACGGCTCTGTCGTCCGCCGGCGAAGCATTCGTTGACCCAGCCGGGAAAGCCACCGGCCCGCCCGCCGATAATGGTCGGCAGGGCCTCCATCTGCTGGTCGTCGGCATGGTCATCGATGTACATACCGCCGACCCCGGTCGCCTGTCGTGCCCACAGGTCACCCTCCCAGCGGCCGACCCGCACAAAGCTCAGGTTGTCGAGCTTGACGTCGCCGTAATGGCCCTCGCGGACGTGCCAGAAGAGCACCGACTCACAAAAACCGTTATCGGGCGCCTGGGCAAATGTGCATGGGCAAGGAACTGCACAGCTGCAGTTGTCGAACCAATCCCCTGCGATATGCCAGGTCGGAGTGTCGCTCATCGGGGCTCTCCAATCGGACGCGATGCCGCGGACTATAGCATTTCTGTGGACGAAGCCCCGCGCTGGCAGCGATCCCGGCGGTTGGGGCAGGGTCGGCTTCGGGGCATCTTGACCCGTTCCCGCCACCCAGGCCGAATGGCCGGTGTCGGTTCGGTCAGCGGACCTTTACCGGGACGCACAGCAATGGGCGAGTTGCGCCGGTAGCGGGAGTGGTGGCAGGTCCAACCGCCGATGACAACGTCGGCGCCCAAGCTTTGCGTGATTAAGCGCCGCTTAACCGCAATCGGACAGACTTGGTCAAAATTGCGGACATCGGCAGTCAGACTGCCGGACGAGATCGTACCGAAGTGAAGGTCAAGGGCAGGAAGAGGCTCCACTTCCGATCACGTCGCGGCGGCTTAGCGCTGTGCGGCGCGCTGTTTATTGCCATAACTCTCATCGCCGCCGCCCTTGCCATCTGGAACCTACGGGAAGACCGCATCGCCGATGAGATGCGGGACGCGCAAAGCCTTAGTCTTGTCCTTGCGGAGCAAACCGCCCGAACGATCCAGGCAGTTGATCTGGTCGTTCAGCAAACTCAGGGGATGGTTCTGGCAGCGCATCTTCAAAGCCCGGAGCAATTCCGGCAGCAAATGGGCGCCGAGGATGTGCACCACTACCTAGTCAGTCGCTTGAAAAACCTGCCCCAGGCCGAGGCCATCGCATTGATCGATGATGCCGGCCAAGTGACGAACTTTTCTCGACCGTTGCCTATCCCGGTCATCAACACCTCTGATCGCGAGTATTTCCGTTATCTGCGCGATAACAACCCCACCGAAGCGTTCGTTGGGCCGCCGATCCGCAGCAAGGTTGACGGCGATTGGACGATAGCAATTGCACGGCGCGCTGACGGACCCCACGGTGAGTTTCTGGGCGTCGTCGTCGGCTATTTGCGGGTGCGCTATTTTGAAGATTTCTACAGAGCAATCAGCGACAGGAATGGCCAGTCAATTAGTCTCTTCCGCCGCGACGGGGTGCTGATCGGGCGGCACCCGCATATCGAGGCGAGGATCGGCATAAAAATCTCGACCGCTTCGCCTTGGTACAAGAACCTGACGAACGGTGGCGGAACCTATCGCACACCGGGCTATATCGACGGGATTCCACGCATCATCTCGGTCCAACCGGTGCAGGGGTACCCGCTGGCTGTGACGGTGGGGGTTTCCGAAGACGTCGCTTTAGCGCCTTGGCGACATCAGTCGATCATCATCGCGATCGGCGCCCTCGGCGCGGTGATCGGCTTCGCCATCCTCTTCCGCGCCCTGGCGATCCAACTCCGCCGGCTCGAGCACAGCGAAGACCGCTTTCGCGGCTTTGCCCTGACTTCCTCGGATTGGTTCTGGGAAACCGACGAGCACCACCGCATCAGCTACATGTCCAATGGTGTTTCAACCACCGGCTTTGGCGTCAAACCAAGCGATCTTGTCGGTCGAACGCGTATGGAGATTGCCGCGAATGCCGGAGAAGAGATCGCGAAGTGGCGAGAGCACTTCGAAGTTCTGGAGCGTCACGAACCTTTCCGTGACTTCATCTACATGTGGAAGAACGCAGGCGGGCAGGGCGCTGCATCGATCAGCGGTGATCCAATCGTCGATGCAGCGGGACGATTTCTCGGCTATCGTGGCACCGGGCGCGATATCTCCGCGCAGGTCGAGGGGGAGAAGCTCCTGCGCGAGACTAAGGAAGCGGCGGAGGCAGCGAATACGGCCAAATCGCAATTCCTAGCCAATATGAGCCACGAACTCCGTACCCCGTTGAACGCGATCATCGGCTTTTCCGAGTCACTCGAATTGGGGGTGCGCGGCCCACTGCTGCCGCAGCAGGCCGAATACATCGGGCTCATTCGTCAGAGCGGTGAGCATCTCCATGATGTCATTAATGACATCCTCGATCTCGCAAAGGTCGATGCCGGCAAGTTCGAACTTCGCGACGAAGAGGGAATTGATCCCCGCGCCATCGTCGACAGCACGGTCACCTTGATGCGAAGCCATGCGACAGCCGGCGGGGTCAAGCTTTCAACCGACATCGAAGAGCAATTGCCCACCCTCGTGTGTGACTCGACAAGGCTCAAGCAAATCCTCCTGAACCTCATCTCCAACGCGATCAAATTTACCCAACCGATCGGTTCAGTGGTCGTCAATGCCCACCATGCACGAGACGGGGCCGTCTTCTTCGAAGTGCGCGATACCGGTCTCGGCATGACCGAAGACGAGATTGAGGTTGCACTGGAACCGTTTGGCCAAATCGACGACAGCAATACTCGTCGCTTCGAGGGGACCGGCTTGGGCTTGCCCTTGGCCAAACGGCTCGCTGAGCTCCACGGTGGTTCCTTGCGGATCCAAAGCGAGAAAGGGCGCGGTACCACGGTTACGGTGACGATCCCCGCTTTCCGGGTTGCGTCAGGAAGCTCAAATGAAATCCCTGCTGCTGCCGACGCACCGCAGCGTGGATGACGAACAGCGGCCCCTTCACCGAAAGCGCGGCAGTCGAATAGCTTAGGCGGAGACCGCAGAACAGGCGGCGGCCGGAAAGGTCTCGCGCTCTCGGCGGGCTGCTTCGGGGCATTTTGAGACCCCCGTCCACGCCAGCGACAACGCCGGCTTTGCGCGCCGAGAGCGGACACTCTCTATGTTTCCGTTCCACGTGGAACGAACGAATTCTCTCCAGATATCGATATTCTCTCGTGCGCCCTGTCGATTACCGGTTGCACGATGGCGTGCTCTAATCCGGCGCTGCTATGTGTCCCGCTCCGCCTCGTGCGTCCTTCGAGGGTTCCTGCCGTGCTACAGTAGACAGGCACCCTTTCTGACAAAGGACCACGGTAGACAGCAAAAACGCCCAGGGAGGGCGCTCCTCCGTACCTGATCGCGCAGCGCATTTTTCCGTTCAACGTGGAACGAGACGAGATACTCCTGCGGCGCGCTGCCGGACTCCGGGACCGCCTCGCCGGTTTCGCCATCGATAATCGGAAGGTCGCCAGAGAAAAACACCCACCGGCCGTTGCTTGAATTAATGGTACCGGGGGGGGCGTGGGCTTGACCACCTTGCCTGGACGGCTGGCTGGATTGGGCATGGGTCGCAGGTCGAACACCTGCCGCTATGGGCACGTCTAGGCCATGGAACGCGGTGGATTGGATGGCACCAGGGCGCGGAACGGGCTTGTGAGCGGATGGTCGCTCCGCCATACAGCCGCAGAAATGCTCGCGTTTTAGCGTTTGTGTTTCTCCTACCCATGCATTGCCCCACTCATTCCTCCTTGATCGCCTCACCGGTCTGGCCGTCGATCAGCGGCAACTCGTCGGCCTTCGCCTCGGCCAGACGCTCGCGAGCCCGCCGGATCAAGTCCTCGGCGTCCTGGCGCCGCTGCTCCGGCGTCATGTTGGCGAGCCTGGCCGTGAGCTTTGCCAGCTCGTCGTCCTGCTGCAGATAGCGGCCGTCGACGATCCAGCCGAACATCCGCGCCAGCTTCTCGAGTGCTGCCACCTTCGGGTGCATCGTCACCTTGACGCGCTTCACCTTTAGCGCATCTTTTCCTTTTGCTTCAACGTAGTAGTCAACATTGATCGACGCCACCGCAGCCAGCTGCTCCCGCGTCGCGTTGTCGAGGTTGATGACCCGATGCCCGTCGCCATCAACTGATGTCAGGTCGGCGATGTTCGCAAAACCGATCGTCGCAAACTCCTGACCGACACGCTCTTTCGATATCGCAAGCCGCGTGATCGCACGCTCGTTGGCGACGAGCTCTTTTCGCTCACGAACCCGTTGGATTTCCTCGATTCTCGCAGCCACCTTCGGATTGCGCATCAGTCGCGCCGCGTTCGCAGCATCCGCAGAATAGCCCGCCTCTACAAATGCGACGCCGACACCCAAACCTCTGCAAATGGCTTGCGCGAAGGCTTCATGTCCGGGTTTCGACAGGGCAGGCATGGTCAACCCTTGTCGCTTGCCAGTCTGCTGCTGGTCAAGCCACAGACCCGATATCGGATCATTTTTTGCGGGGGGAATCGGTCGCGGCTGAAGGGCCCGTTCAGACTGACGGCCCAATTATAGCGTGAGCCAAAGGTACAAATCCAGCCAGCATTGCCACGGCTCTCGACGACTGGCCGGTCAGTCGACGCGCGCGCCGTAGGGGTGCACGTGATAGGGGCGGCGAGGCCAGGGCAGTGGCTACCGACAACCGCTTCTGGGGCCTGGTAGAGATTGCGGTTATCGACATTGGCCGCGGCGAGACGTTCTCGCGCCTCGGCCACTCGATCGCGTAATCGCGCCAGATCGACGGTTAGCACTCGACGCTGGGAGACGATGAGGCGGCCCTAGCAAATCTGATGCTCGGGTGGTGAGCGGTGGGCTAAGGCATGGCTTCGCCTATGACGACGAAGCCCGATGCCCGGTATGGAGCCTGCGTATGGGTCCCCGAACATGGGCGGATCGAGACAACCCTGTTGAGGGAGGCCGGGGTCAGGCTGTCGGCCTTTACGTCCGCTTACTCTGGCGCGGAACCACCGCTTTGCCGATCCGCCGGCACTGCGGCTATCTGCGGGTCGCAATACCCAGCGGAGCCCGCTCCTGAGCAGCCTTTGCGGCCACCCTTGGTTTTTTTGCCGGTGCCCTCCGGCGAGTTCCCCCTCGGTCTGAGTCCCAAGGCTTCGGCCCTACAAATAGGGCTGGCTATGCACATTCACGCTCTGTCACCTCGCGCTATCGGATCGGGAGCATCAAGTTCTGGTCTCATTGTTGCGCTTTTGAGCTGGTGGCAATTCGATAAGACAAAGCGCGTCCGCTCGGCGCGCGGCCTCTACCAAGCTATCGATAAGCTTTGGGAGGTACCGAACCGCGAGAGTCAGTCCATTCCGCGCTGGTCTAAAGCCGCCGTCGTTGCTTTTCCACCACGTCCTGACATCGAGGGTGAAGGCGCTGCCGTAGCGGTCGAGCGAGATCCGCAAGAGTTCTCGATGATTCCGAGGCCACTCGCACACGATGATCGGAAATCGCATCGCTGCCGATTTCCGACCGCCTTGGGATTTAGCGGTGGTCATACAGGGCCGAACCAGCTGCCGTCACGCTGCGGCCTCACTCGTGCTCTGACGCGCGTGCCGCTCGATGAAATCGAGGACGTCTGCACGCTTATAGCGAACACCGCGGCCGATTTTTATGTAACGGCATCCCGTCCCGGAGGCTCGCTCACGTTCGATTGTGCGCTCTGAACAACGGCGAATCTCTGCGTATTCGCGTTGTGAGAGGAGAAGATCAAAGAGGTCAGTGAGCATTTTCTCTCGCACGCCTACGAAGTTCTGGCGGTGCGAGGCAGCCTACGTCGGCGTGCGTACCCCCGAAATGCTCAAATCAAACTATAAATTGACTTTGGTCTGTGGATTTCGGCGCTCGAATACGCCCCGGATCGCGCTATCGGTAATCCTCGAGGCTTTCGCTAAATCGGGTTCTAGAAACGTAGCTTCTTTCAATTGATACCGCATACCTTCGGAGTCCCTCATCTCGGGGGGCATGCTCACGGTAAAGGCGAGGCCAGCACGCAGGTATGTCAAGAGTTCGCGGGCCAAATGCGGGCGAGGGGCCGCTTTTGGGAAACCGCGCGCGCATATCGTCGTAGATTTCAATCAGCTGATGCACGAGATCTGTTGCAGCGGTAGGGCCTTGGCGCCGCTCTCCGCCCCGCGTTTTCGGAAACTGCGATGGAAAGATGGCCTCAGGATCGCCGCCAACTTGGGCTAGGTCGATCAGCATAGCCTCGAGCAAGCTCAGCCCTTGTGGAGGATCCCAGACCTGATTTGGATGGTTCTCGGCAGCAACCCGGCAGAGCTGAGGGAGAGCGAGCGTAATAGCCGGATGCAGGTTCCAAGGCTGCGGAGCTGCCTTATGTCTGTGGAGCAATCGTGCCAGCTTCTCGGCGGCTTTACCTATCTGCCCAAGGCGTCTTTGACACACCCCTTGCGCCAATTCGCCATCACAGTCGGACATGCGATGGGCTATATATTGGCCGCGTGCATCGATTAGCCGATTGGCGAACTCTACTTGCCCATAAATTGGCAGCTGCCCGAACGCTTCAATCACCGCCCGGAACCGAGTGAGGTCTATCCCCGGATAAGAAAGCGCATCAAGAACCGGACCAGGAAGGGGCACGGTTTTCGGGCTGGTCGCCCCAGTTTTGGACGCCTGACCGGCCATCGCGTGCGTCAGTCACCAAGCGCCGAGGCGGGCTCACCCTGTCGGGGCAGGTCCACAACCTCCGCCGTGGCGCCCGCATTGCGGTTCATGGCCGCGGCGATCCTTGCACCGACAGCATCGTTGGCTGCGCGCAGCGGATCCGCAGACAGGTGAGCGTACCGGGCAGTTGTCGCCGCGTGCTTGTGGCCGAGCAAGGCGCCGATGATCGGCGAGCTCAGCCCGCCAGCTGCGCCGACACTGGCGAAACTGTGCCGCAGATCATGCAGGCGGACATCGGAGAGCCCAGCCGCCTTGCGCACGCGCGACCACACCTTGTCGATCGCCGGCGCCGCGCTATTGGCGCGTATGCTGCAAATTACCCGCGGGCTATCCACCATGTGCGGAAGTTCCCGAAGCAGGACGCGGGCGGGCGCATTCAAATACACGATCTTGGCGCCCGTCTTGCTGTCGGGGAGACGTAGACACTCCCGGTCGAAATCGACATGCTCCCAGCGCAGATTGATGATCTCGCCCTTCCGGCAGCCGGTGAGCAGCAACAGCTTAATCGCTGTAGACGGGTACGGATTTTCCGATTGTTGAGTTTCCGCGTCGAGAGCGTCAGCCAGCCGGCCAATTTCCGCTTCGGACAGGAACCGTTCGACCTTACGTACCGGCGCTTTCTTCACGCCGCGCGCCGGATTGTTGGAGCACAAACCGCGGCCGATCGCGAAAGCGTAGATCGAGCTAACGAGCGCGACGCATTGCGCGGCGGCGCCCTTACCGCCTGTCGCAATGCTGCCCGCTCGCCGCTTCTCTCCGTCCCCGATTTGTTCGGCCGTCTTGCCGCTGGCGACGGCATTGCGCATGCGCTCGATTTCAGTCCGGCTCACGCGATCGGCCCGCAGTTTCTCGAGCAATGGCCGGAGGTGGTGTTCGATGCGCCCCCGATCCACTTTGAGGGTCGAGCCCTTCTTATGGCCGGCGCCCTCAGCCAGATAAAGATCGATCAGCGCGCCAAAGCTTAGTGCATTGCGCTCTTCCTGCCGCGCTGTCGCAGGATCACGGCCGACCGCGACTTCGGTGAGCAGCCGTTTCGCTTCCGCTCGCGCCATTTCCGGTGTCCACGGCGACCCGTGCTTACCGATCGTTAGTTTTCGCAGTGCAGCCCCGCGACCGGCTCCGGCGCGATAGTGCAGGATGTAGCTTTTACCGCCAGCCACCCTGGCGCGGACGCCGAAGCCCTTTACCTCGGTATCCCACAACGTTGTTTCCGCACTGGTCGGTGCCAAACCGTCGACAGCGCGCTTGGTAATCTTGCCCCGCATGCTGCTCCTTCTCGCCACCAGGAGCCTTGGGTATCACCTGGGCATCACCGAAAATCGTACTAGCGTCCACGTGTGTCGGATTATGGCGGCAAATAGTCAAGTCAATATAGGAAATTGGCGATACCCGGCTGGATATATCGGTACCTGACGGCGTTGGTTACAGGATTTTGATTCCGGCAAACGGAGGTTCGAAATCCTCCCGCCCCAGCCACCCTGTTTTCTGAGTGAGCTTGGGAAAACGAGTGTCCCGGCACAGGCCGGGGCCCAGCACCGGAACGATTTAATCCGGCCATTGTTTCCTTTTGGACGATCGGCCGGCTGCTCAATGAAACGTCTCGTTTCAATGGACAGCAGCCGGCGCGACCGCAGTGTTGTTATCGATCGCGCTTTGATTGGCCAATAGATCAAGGAGAAACCAATGTCCAAATACGTGCGATTGCTCGGCGCGGCCGCCGCCATCGGGCTGCTGACGGGTTTGCCGGCGATGGCGCAGCCGATGCGCTACACCTACGAGACGCCGGAACAGAACAACATCCGGAGTGCTCATTACGACCAGTTGCTCGAGACGAACATGGGGTTCCGCCATTACCGGATGGGCAAGGAATGCAATCCGATCGATTTCGTGCAGGCGCTGCGGCAGGATTGCGTCGCATCGTTCGACCAATACGAACCGGTCGCCGCCGGCTACTAGCGGCGGCATAACGCCGATCGCCACCGCCCCGCGGCTGACGCTCAGCCGCGGCGGCGGGCGGCGATCAACGGCGTGACGAATTCGGCGAGGTTGCCACCGGTGAAGATATAGCCGGCGATACCGGCTGCTTCGGCCGCCGCGAGGCCGGTCTGCCGGTCGCCGATGAGGGGCCTGGTCTCGCGCTCGACGGGCCAGCAGCGCAACAGGTCGATCAACATGCCCGGTTGGGGTTTGCGCCAATCGCTGTCGCGGCAATAGGCGGGGTCGGTCGCCTCGGGATGATCTGGGCAGTAGCGGAGGTCGTCGATCCGCGCATCGGCGCCGCGCAGACCCACGACGAACCTTCATCTTAGGAATCGGAAATGGAGACTACTCAAACTACCGGAGTAGCAAGAGATCAAGTCGAATATGACTATTATGATAAATATAGTAATGACTGCCCAGACAACAATGTTGATTATACGAAATATGATTTCGCCGCCAAACACGAGGGGCAAAAGCAGCTTGAAAATCGCGACAATTGCGCAAACTATTACTAGCCATATTAACAGATTTTCAAACCATGCTAAATCAAAGCACATGATTATCTCCTATAAGGCGAACGGGGTTCAGCTCGCGGGTTGCTCGAGCACACTTCGATTGATGCGCCGGCTCCCGAGCGACCCTCCCCGAGATGCGGGCCGGATCGTGCGGGCGACAGCGGGCCGGAGGGTGTACGGGTCAATACCCTTAACGTCCGAAAACGAGGTATAGGATCAGGATCAACAGCAGAAGGCCGCCAATACCCAAGCCGCCGCCGTAACCGCCTCTATAAAACCCGAAACCGCCGCCGAACAGCAGTAGCACGACGAGGATGATTAAGATCAGGTCCAATTTCGCCTCCACCTCAACCCTGGATCACGAACCCAAAGACCCGCCAACCCAGGAGGAAAATCAGTAGGAAGATGGCCAGCCACGGGCCGAACCCGCGGTACTCGCCCGTGCGGTAGTAGCCGCCCGACCAGAAGCTGAAGCAAAAGCACAGGATAAAAACCAGCCAGAAGACGAATGAGAGAGGCATTCCGCTAGCTCCTGGAACGACGTGGATGCGTGATAGGGTATCGGGTTTTGACGAGCGGTCTTTGATCTACATCAGTCGTAAATAAAAGAGGCGCCCCTCGACGAGGGGAATGTCGCTCTTTCGCGCTCACAACCCTGCGGCGTTTGAAGCCCCATTTGTGGCTCCTCCCTCTGAACCTAGTACGCGCTAAGAACCTATCCTCACGACCTCGGCAATCGCGACCCGAATCCCGCCGGGGCAACCGCCAGAGAAATTGGCGAGCATTCCGACCGCATTGCTGGGACACGGCCGGCATTGCTGCCAGCCGATGCCCTCTCGGATTGGCGGGAAACTTAGTAAATGCCGATGCTAACGAATGGCAAGCTGATGCCGATGCTGGGGCCGTAAACTACTGGCGGCGGATAATAGTAGGGCGAGTCATGATAGCCCGAGCCATAGTAGCCATTGTGATAGCGCGAGCCATAAACCACGGGCGGAGCCCGGTATATCTTCGACGCAGCGGGTGGGTTTTGGGTCGAGCGGAACACGTCGTCGGTAACTTTCTTCTGCGTATCGGGCATCGCCGCGTAGAGCTTATCGAAGGGAACGATCAGGTTCTTTAGCCCGTCGAGATGTGCCTGGGTGAGATTTACGTACGCATTCAGATCATCCACCGCGCTCATGTTTTGCGGGGGCGTCGTCCGCGTCGATGCGATCAGCTTGTCCATGGCGGCGGCATTCTCGCGCATCGCCTGCGCGACGCCGGTCCACAGCGTTTCCTCATCGGGCGTGATTTTCAGCGCCGTATGAAGGTCCGTGATCCGCTGCTCGACGGTCTCGCCCTGACCCTGGGTGGCTCCCTTGGCGGCCGGGCTCTGGGTGTTAGCAGCTTGTGCCGCGGGCGGGATTTTGGGTCGACCGGAAGACGTCGTCGGTGACCTTCTTCTGCGCATCGGGCGCGGCCGCGTAGAACTTGCCGAACGGGACGATCAGGTTCTTCAGCCCGTCGAGATGTGCCTGAGTTGAGATTGTTCCGGATCGCGCGGGTCCAGCTCCTGCCTCCCTACTGAAGGTTCCGGAAATCGCAGAATGCGAGTTCATCACGGCAATGCCATTGACCTGGATCAACCCCTCGTTGCTGACTGTATTTCAACCGACATGCAGGCGTCGCTGACCTACGACCTGCACCCGCAGGTCGAAACTCCGCATTCTCAACGCCTATTTCCCTTTGAGCGCGTCTTTGAGACCGCCGATGGCGTTCTGAACCTTGCCCTCGATCTTGTCGGTCTTGCCCTCCAACTCGAGCTTGGTGTCACCGGCTATCTTGCCGACCACCTCCTTGACTGCGCCTTTAATTTGTTTCGCCGATCCGACGACCCGGTCCTTGTCCATGCTTCTTCCTCCCAACAGCTGATAGTGGAATTGCTGTAGTCTCCGTCAATTGCAAGCATTGCGGCGTGCACCGGCATTTCGTCGATGATCTAGATCAACCGAACTATTTCCACTTCTGTCCGATATATTTTTGTTGTACCCGTCGCGTTGCCGCCTTGCCGAAACGCCCGGCCGTCGTGCGCCAAGTATCATCGTGAGAAATTCCTGCATCGGCAGAAATTGATCCGATTGCATAGGGTCGAACGTCATCAACAGCCTGCGACAGCAGCGCTTTTCCAGCGAATGAAGGCTCGTGGTTTCTATTCGCGCGTAGGTAAATTCCCTGATTCCCATTCTCAGCGATTACGGGTATCCAGATCGCACGGGTGGGTTGCCAATCGACCAAGGAGAAACCAATGTCCAAATACGTACGATTGCTCGGCGCGGCCGCCGCCATCGGGCTGCTGGCGAGCTTGCCTGCGGTGGCGCAGCCGATGCGCTACAGCTACGAGACGCCGGGCCAGAACAACTACCTGAGCGCCCAGTACGACCAGTTGCTCGAGACGAACATGGGGTTCCGCCATCATCGGATGCGCAAGGAATGCAATCCGATCGATTTCGTGCAGGCGTTGCGGCAGGACTGCTTCGCCTCGTTCGACCAGTACGAGCCCGTCGCCGCCGGCTACTAGCGGCGGCATAACGCCGATCGCCACCGCCCCGCTGCCGACGCTCAGCCGCGGCGGTGGGCGGCGATCAACGGCGTGACGAATTCGGCGAGATTGCCGCCGGTGAAGATATAGCCGGCGATACCGGCCGCTTTCGCCGCCGCCACATCGCTATCCCGGTCGCCGATCAGGAGGCTGGTCTCGTGCTCGACCGGCCAACGGCGCATCAGGTCGAGCAGCATCCCCGGTTTCGGCTTTCGCCAATCGCTGTCGCGGCAATAGGCGGGGTCGGTCGCTTCCGGGTGATAGGGACAATAGCGGATGTCGTCGATCCGGGCGTCGGCATCGCGCAGCCCCGCGATGAGGTGATCGTGGATGCGATGCATCTCCGCCTCGGTGTAGAGGCCGCGCCCGATCCCCGACTGATTGGTGACGATAAACACGTAGAACCCAGCGTCGTTGAAGGCGCGAACGGCCTCGCGGGCACCGTCGATCCAGCGGAACCGATCGATCGAGCTGACAAACCCATCGTCATGGTTGAGGACGCCGTCGCGGTCGAGAAACGCCGCCGGACGGCTGATGAGGGGTTCAGTCATTCGATCGGCAATGACCGGATGCGAATGCGCGCCTCCTCGAAGACAACGACCGAACCACTGTCCAGCGCGCTCTCGATCGCGGGCAGGTTCGCCAGCAGCGATGCCGCCTGCCGCTCGGGGCTCCGGGCGGCGCCGTGCCGGAAGAGGATCACCGAAGGGGCACTCGCTCCGGTCAAGGCAAGAAGCGTTCCAAAGTCGGTGTCGGCTGAGACCAGAGTCCGGTTCTCGCTGGCCGCACGGGCAAAAATCTCCTCGTCTGAGTGAGTCGAAATGCCGTAATCGCGGACGTGAACAGCAGCGTGCCCGGCACGGCGAAGTCGTTCCGCGACGACGGTGATACCGCATTGTCGATCAGGAATCTCACCCCCCAATCAGCGGCAATTCACGCTCGCGGACTGCTTGCGCCGCATATTTCAGCGCCTCGCCGACGTCACCAGCTTCCAGATCAGGATAGGCGGCAAGGACGTCGGCTTCCACCATCCCTTCGGCGATCATGCCGATCACGGTCGCCACCGGAATGCGCAGACCGCGAATGCACGGCACGCCGCCCATCTGCCTGGGATCGACGGTAATGCGGGTAAATTGCATCGGGCCGACCTCCTACGTCTTGTGGAATATAACGCGGGGCGGCCGCGCTGTTGCGTCATCAGATATGCAGCCCGCGGCCGAGCGCCAAGAGCGCCGCCTCGCCGAGCGCCTCGCCGAGCGTCGGATGGACATGGATCGTGCCGGCGATGTCCTCGAGCATCGCGCCCATCGCCAGCGCATGGGCGAACTCGCCGGCCAGCTCGGCGATGCCGCGACCCACCGCCTGAATGCCGAGGACGCGCTGATCGGCCTTGCGGGCGACGACGCGGACAAACCCGCCATCCTCGCCGGCTTCGAGGGTGAGGGCGCGGCCGTTGGCCGAGAGCGGGAACTGGCCGGTGATGATGTCCTCGCCCGCCGCCTTCGCCTCGTCCGGAGAGAGTCCGGCGACGACGATTTCGGGTTCGGTGAAGCAGATCGCGGCGACCGAAGCGGGGTCGAAGCGGCGGCGATGGCCGGCGATGATCTCGGCGACCATCGCCCCTTGGGCCGAGGCCTTGTGCGCCAGCATCGGCTCGCCGACCAGATCGCCGATCGCCCAGACATTCTTCATCGCCGTGCGGCACTGATCGTCGATTTTGACGAATAGCCCGTCCCTATCGAGACCCATATTCTCAAGGCCCCAGCCCTCGGTGCGCGGGCGGCGGCCGATTGTGACCAGGATCTTGTCCGCGACAAGCGCGAGCGTCTCACCCTTGGCGGTCTCGATCGCGAGGCGGCCCTCGCCATCGAGCCCGGTGACCTTCGCGCCGAGATGCAGCGTCACCTTGTTGCGCTCGAGCCAGCGCCGCACCGGCCGCGTCAGCGCCGTGTCGTAGCGCGGCAGGATGCGGTCCGCCATCTCGATCACGGTGATTTCGGCGCCCAGCTTTCTGAACGCGATGCCGAGCTCGAGCCCGACATAACCGGCACCGACGACTGCGAGGTGCTTCGGCAGTGTGGTAATATTCAATGCCTCAGTTGAAGATATGATATTCCCGCCAAACGGCAGCGCCGGCAGCGGTGTGGCTTCCGAGCCCGCGGCGAGGATCACGTGCTCGGCGGTGAGGGTCACCGGACCGTCCTTGGTCGCGACCGTGCAGGTCTTGGCGTCGCTGAAGGTGGCCCAACCCTCGATCACCGGCACCTTGGCGCGGGCGAGCAGCCCGGCGACGCCGCTATTGAGGCGGTCGACGATGCCGTCCTTCCAAGCGATGGTTTTGTTCAGGTCGAGCTTTGGCGTAGCGGTGATGCCGAGCGCGGCGCCATCGCTGGCCTCGGCGAACCGGCCGGCGGCATGGATCAGCGCCTTCGAAGGGATGCAACCGCGGATCAGGCAAGTGCCGCCAAGCCGGTCGCCTTCGATCAGCACCGTGTCGAGGCCGAGCTGCGCCGCACGCAGCGCCGCGACGTAGCCGCCGAAGCCGCCGCCCAAAACCAGAACCGTCGCGTGACGCGTCTCGGCCATGGTCAGTCGATGAACAGGGTCGCGGGCTGTTCCAGGTAGCCCTTGACCTTGGCGATGAAGGAGGCCGCCTCCCAGCCGTCGACGATGCGATGATCGAACGAGGACGACAGGTTCATCATCTTGCGGATCGCCACCTGACCGCCGCGCACGACGGGACGCTCAACGATCCGGTTGACTCCGACGATCGCGACCTCCGGGTGGTTGATCACCGGCGTCGCCATCAACCCGCCGAGCGGCCCAAGACTGGTGATGGTGAGCGTCGAGCCGGTCAATTCCTCGCGCGTCGCCTTGCCCGAGCGCGCGGCTTCGGCGAGGCGGTTGAGCTCGGCCGCCGTCTGCCACAAATCGAGCGTCTCGGCGTGATGCACCACCGGCACCATCAGCCCGCCCGGGGTCTGAGTCGCGACGCCAATATTGGCGGCGCGATAACGGTGGAGGATTCCGGCCTCGTCGTCGTAGCGCGCGTTGACCTGCGAATGATCAACAATAGAGTTGATTATCGCGCGGATCAGAAACGGCAGCAGGGTGAGGTGTCCGCGCTCGGCGCGGGTGTCGTTGAGGTGGGCGCGCAATTCTTCGAGCGCGGTGACGTCGACTTCCTCGACATAGGCGAAATGCGGGATGTGCCGCCACGCCTCCTCTAGATGCTCGGCGATCGCGCGGCGCAGGCCGATGACCGGCACGTCTTCGACCCCGTCGCGCCGGGCTAGCGTGGGAGCGCGCGCGGTCTGTTGGCGACCGCCGGCCGCAGCGTACGCGGCAACGTCTTCGTGGGTAATGCGTCCGCCTGGGCCGGTGCCGCGAACGAATTGCAGCTCGATGCCGAGGTCCCAGGCTTGCTGACGCACCGCCGGCGAGGCGAGCGGTTTGTTTCCGGACAGACCTGAGGGGCGCGGCACGGGAGAGCTGCCCTCACCCGCCGCGACCCGCGCTTTCGCCTGGGTCGCGTCACCCTCTCCCGCAGTGCGGGAGAGGGGCTTTTGCGTTGGAGCCTGTTGCCCCTCTCCCGCACTGCGGGAGAGGGAGGGGCCCGCTGCTTTGGCAGCTAGAGGGTGAGGGCTGGCGGTTGGATGCGGAACGGTTGCACGTGCGTCGGCCTCGGCGACCTCCAGCACCACCAAATCGGAGCCGACCGCGAGTTTTTCGCCGGGCTTGCCGTGGAGCGCGATCACCTTGCCTGCGACCGGGGTTGGGATTTCGACCGTCGCTTTATCGGTCATCACTTCGGCGAGCGGGTCTTCCTCGGTGACGATGTCGCCGATTTTAACCAGCCAGGAGACGATCTCTGCCTCGGTCGTGCCTTCGCCGATATCGGGCACCTTGATGATCCGCTGCGCCACGCTCAGCGCTCCAGCGCACGACGGATGCCGTCGGCGACGCGCTGGGGCCCGGGGAAATAGGCCCATTCGAGCGCGTGCGGATAGGGCGTGTCGAACCCGGTCACCCGCTGGATCGGCGCTTCCAGATGGTAGAAGCAGTTCTCCTGTACCAGTGCCGCGAGTTCCGCGCCATAGCCGCAGGTGCGCGTCGCCTCGTGCGCGATGACGCACCGCCCGGTTTTCTTCACCGAGGCGACGATGGTGTCGAGATCGAGCGGCAGCAGGGTACGCAAATCGATCACCTCGGCGTCGGCGCCGGCCTCTTCGGCGGCGGCGAGCGCGACATGCACCATGGTGCCATAGGCGAGGATGGTGACCTCGCTGCCCGGCCGCACAATCGCCGCCTGGCCCAGCGGCACGGTGTAGTAGCCCTCGGGCACCTCGCTCGCTTTATGTCCCGACCAGGACAACGCAGGCCGGTCGGGGTGGCCGTCGAACGGGCCGTTATAGAGCCGCTTCGGCTCGAAGAACACGACCGGGTCGTCATCCTCGATCGCCGAGATCAGGAGGCCTTTGGCGTCGTAGGGGTTGGACGGCATCACCGTTTTCAGCCCGCAGACATGGGCGAAGATCGCCTCCACGCTTTGGCTGTGGGTCTGGCCGCCGAAAATCCCGCCGCCGCACGGCGCGCGCACGGTGATCGGCGCGGCGAACTCGCCGGCCGATCGATAGCGGATGCGCGCCGCCTCGGAGATCAGCTGGTCGGTCGCTGGGTAGATGTAATCGGCGAACTGGATCTCGACGATGGGGCGCAGACCATAGGCGCCCATGCCGACCGCGGCCGCGAGCATGCCGCCCTCGGCGATCGGCGCGTCAAAAATGCGCTGGTCGCCGTGCTTCTTCTGCAGGCCGTCGGTGACCCGGAACACGCCGCCATAGAAACCGACATCCTCGCCGAAGATCAGCACGTTGGGGTCGCGCGACAGCATCACGTCCATCGCCGAGTTGAGCGCCTGGACCATCGACATCGTCGCCATGGCTAATTTTTCCTCGTCTTTCCCGCGAAGGCGGGAACCCAGGGGCCCCAGGGCTTAAGCGCTCGCCCCTGGGCCGCTCCGCAGACGGCCGGCCCTTTGCGGGCCGTTCCGGGGATCGCGGGGGTGACGAAAATAAAAGTGGCGGCTCGGACTCTGCCAGGCATCGCTAGACCCCCAATTCCTGGCGTTGGCGGCGCAGATGCGGCGGCATCTCCTTGTAGACGTCCTCGAACATGGTCTTGGTGCTGAAATGCGGGCCGGAATCGAGCGTGCCGTATTTCTGCGCCTCGCGGTCGGTCTCGCGTACGACATCGACCAGCTCGGCCTCGGCCTGCTTGTGGCGTTCCTCGGACCATTCGCCGAGATGGATGAGGTGCTTCTTGAGGCGCTCGACGGGGTCGCCGAGCGGCCAGGTGCGGGGCTCGTCCTCGGGCCGGTAGCGGGTCGGGTCGTCGCTGGTCGAATGCGAGCCGGCGCGATAGGTGAAATGCTCGATCAGCGTCGCGCCGTGATTGGCGCGGGCCCGCTCGGCCGCCCATTGCGTCGCGGCATAGACCGCGAGGAAATCGTTGCCGTCGACGCGCAGGCAGGCGAGCCCGAAGCCGATCGCCCGCGCGGCGAAGGTCGCCTCGTCGCCGCCGGCGACCTCCTGGTGCGAGGAGATAGCCCACTGGTTGTTGACGACGTTGAGCACCACCGGCGCGCGGTAGACCGCGGCGAAGGTCAGCGCGTGGTGGAAATCGGGCTCGGCGGTGGCGCCCTCGCCGATCCAGCCGGCGGCGATGCCGCGTGTCGCCCTTATAGGCCGAGGCCATCGCCCAGCCGACCGCCTGCGGGCAACTGCGTCCCGAGATTGCCCGACAGGCTGTAGTAGGAGAACGCGCGCGACGAATAGAGCACCGGCAGTTGCCGGCCCTTCAGCGGGTCGTGCGAATTCGAATAGCACTGGCACATCATGTCGAGGATCGGGTAGCCGCGCGCGATCAACAGGCCCTGCTGGCGATAGGTCGCGAACAGCATGTCGTCGGGCCGCAGCGCCATCGCCTGGGCGACGCCGATCGCCTCTTCGCCGGTGCATTTCATATAGAACGAGGTTTTGCCCGTGCGTTGCGCCCGGTACATGCGGTCGTCATAGGCGCGGGTCAGCATCATCGCCCGCAGGCCCCGACGCAGCGTCTCGGGGTCGAGCTTGGGGTCCCACTCGCCCACCGCCCAGAATCCCGCCCATCCCCGTCGTCGAGCACGCGAATGAGGGCCGTCGCCAGCGGGTGCGTCTCGACCGAGGGGCAGTCGATCGCCGGGCGTGGAAACCCGCCCGCCGGCGGCAGGCGGAAATAGCTGAAATCGGGCCGCTGTCCCGGCATCTCGCGATGCGGCGGGATGTGCAGGCGCAGCGGCTCGGTCTTCGGGTAAGCCGGCTTGGTGGTGGGCGGGATATCGTTCATGGGCACCGCGCTGGGTTCAGGGGGCCTCCTCGCGCGATCTTAGACGATTTTGGAGAAGGATGGTTCCGCTACATCGAACGGCGCAACCGTGCCATGCCGGCGAGCCAGCGGTCGTAGTCGTCCGCCTTGCGGCGCATATAGGTCGCGACTTCCGGGTGCGGCAGGATCAGGAAGCGCTCGGCGTCGAGCCCGGCGACGACAGCGTCGGCGACCTGGGCCGGGGTCAGCACGCCGTCCCCGTCGGGGATGCCGCGGGTGATCCCGTGCAGCATCGGCGTGTCGACGCCTTGCGGGCACAGCACCGAAACCCGGATGCCGCGGTCGCGCGTGGTGATCGCCAGGTTCTCGGCGAAGCCGAGCGCGGCGTGCTTGGTCGCCGAATAGGGGCCGCTGCCGATCTGCGACAACAGGCCCGCCGCCGACACGGTGTTGAGGAAATACCCGCCGCCGCGCGCGCTCATCCGCGGCGCCAGGTGGCGCGCGGCATAGACATGCGCCATGACGTTGACCGCCCAACTGCGTGCCCAGCCGTCATTCGGCGCACTCGCCGGGTTGTCCCAATCGGGGTCGAGCACGGCGATCCCGGCATTCGAGCAGAACAGGTCGATCGGGCCGAACCTTGTCTCGGTGTCGTCGATCAGGCGGACGATGTCTTCTTCTCGGCTCACGTCGCAATGAACGACGTCGCCGGTCGCGTTGATGTCGGCGCCGACGACGGCCTTGGCGCCTTCCTGCGCGAAACGCGCACAGAGCGCCGCGCCGATCCCCTGCGCCCCGCCGGTGACGACGACGACTTTGCCGGCGAGTTTCATTGCTTTTGTCGCTGTGCGGTGCTTGCCAATCGCCCCACTCCGTCATGGCCGGACTTGTTCCGGCCATCCACGTGGATCCCCGGGACAAGCCCGGGGATGACGAAAAGAGAGGAATCCGGTCGCCGGCACCTACTTGCGCCAGCCGCGCGCGTTACGGCCGCCGACAAAGCCGGCCTTGACCCGCTGCTGCAAGAGAGCGGGCGGGCGGAAGCGCTCGCCATAGGCCTGGTGGAGGATTTCCGACACCTGCAGGCACAGTTTGGAGCTGGTCGCGTCCATCAGCTCGAACGGACCCATCGGGTGGCCGAGGCCGAGTTTGCAGGCGGTGTCGATGTCCTCCGGCGTGGCTACCCCGTCCTCGACCAGCCGCACCGCCTCGTTGAGGAAAATGAGGAACATGCGGTTGACCGCGAACCCGGCGACATCCTTGATGCGGATCGCGGTCTTGTCGGCCTCGCGCATCAGGCGCATCGCGGTATCGACCGTCTCGGGCGCGGTGTCGAAGGCCGGGATCACCTCGACCAGCTTCATCCGCGAGGCGGGCGAGAAATAATGCGTGCCGATGAAGAGCGGCCGCCGCGCCTCGCTCGACATAGGACGCGAGGGTTGAGATCGGGATCGTCGAGGTGTTGCTGGCGAAGATGCAGGCGGGTTTGCAGAGGGCGTCGAGCTTCCGGTAGGTCTCGGCCTTGACCCCCTCGTCCTCGAACACGGCCTCGGTGACGAAGTCGCAATCGGCAAAGGGGTCGAGCGATACGGTGGTCGAGATGCGGGCGAGAGCGAAAGGTTTCTCGTCGTCCTTGTAGAAGCCGCGCTGGATGCCGCGATCCAACGTGCGGCCAAGCCGCTCCAGCGCCGCCGATAGTTGCGCCTCGCCGGTATCGGAGAGACGCACCTCGTGCCCGGCCAGCGCGAAGACCAGCGCGATCTCGGCCCCCATCAGCCCGGCGCCGACAACCCCGATTTTTTCTTTGGCCATTGCTACCTCGTCATTGTTCGCCGCTGATAATCGCTTCGTAATTACGACCACCGTAGAAGAAGCGACCGATCTCGATGTCGCCGGACGGCAAGATCACGTAGGCGATCACCACCCGTTTCTCGAACGTCAAGATACGGATGCCGGTGCGAAGATCGTTCCTGGCTCGACCCGCCTCTGGAAACGCCAGCAATTGGTCACACCAGTTCCGAATGCGCCTGAGATAGCGGATGGCCGTCGCAGCACTGCTCTGCTCGGAAATATAGCGGTAGATGTCCGCGAGATCCCCCTCTGCCTGCGGCCGAAGAACGAGACTAGGCACGACGTTTGGTTGATCGGACGGTCGCCTTGTGCAGGGTCTCGATCCGGTCGAACGCCTCATCGGCTGGGCGGCTCGGGCGCGGATCGTCCCACGCCTCGTTTATCTTGTTCTTGAGAAGCCGGACTCTCAATTCAAGGCTCATCTCACTCTCTTCGAGCAATCGCAGGCCCGCTCGAACGACCTCGCTTGCGTTCTGATACCGGCCTTGTGCGATCCGGTCACGGACGAACTGCTCGAAGTGCTCGCCCAAGTTGATGCTTGCCATGCAAATCTCCGAAAGAACAATAGATGATAATAATTAGCTATCTCTCGTAGCGTTATCAATCGGCTCGCGGCGATCGATCGACGGCCTCAACCCAACGAGCGCGCCAGTTCCCAGGCCTGCTCGCCCATCGGGATCGCGGTGGCCCCGGTAGCGACCGCGTCGGCGCTGGCGGCGGTGCCGTCGATCGCCCGCTTGGCGATGCCCTGGAGGATCGCCGCCAAGCGGAACAGGCTATAGACCAGGTAGAACTCCCAGTTAGCGATCGGGTAAGCGCGCCCGGTGTGCCGGCAGTATTGCGCGACGTAGCCGGCTTCGCCGGGGATGCCGAGCGCGCGGAAATCGACCCCGGCGAGGCCGCGGAACAGCTCGGGCGTCACCCGCCAGGTCAGGCAGTGATAGGCGAAATCGGCGAGCGGGTCGCCGATCGTCGATAGCTCCCAGTCGAGCACGCCGATGACGCGAGGCTCGGTCTTGTGGAAGACCAGATTGTCCATGCGGTAGTCGCCGTGGACGATGGCCGGCGCGCCCTCGGGCGGCAGATGCGCCGGCAGCCAGTCGATCAGCGCATCCATCGCCGGCTGCTTCACGGTTTCGGAGGCGCGGTATTGCCGGCTCCAGCGCGCGATCTGCCGCGCCATGTAGTTGCCGGGCCGGCCGAAATCCTCGAGCCCCAGCATGGCGTAATCGACCGAATGGAGGTCGGCGATCACCTGGTTCATCGAGGCGAACATTGCGCCGCGCTCGCCGGGCGGAATGCCGGGCAGCCGCTGGTCCCAGAAGATGCGGCCGTCGAGATGCTCCATGACATAGAAGGCGCGGCCGGTCACCGCCTCGTCCTCGCACAGCGCATAGACCTTGGGCACCGGCACGGCGGTTTTCGCCAGCGCCTGCATCACGCGGAACTCGCGCTCGACCGCGTGCGCGCTCGGCAGCAGCGGCCCCGGCGGCTTCTTGCGCAGCACATAGTCGCCCGAAGCGGCGCTGAGCCGGTAGGTCGGGTTCGACTGGCCGCCGGCGAAGCGCTCAGCCGTAAGCGGGCCGCGGAACCCGGCGACGTGCCCGCCGAGCCAATCCGCGATGCGGTCGAGTGCGAGTTCGTCGCCGCCCTGCATCTTGATATGATAGGCCGGGAACCCGCCGACCGCAACTCGGGAGAGGGCGATATGAGCATTCGGCGCGCCGCTTTCATGGCTTGCTGCCTGGCTGCCGCTGCGCTGGGCCTCGCCGCAGCCGAGCCCGGCGCTCCGCCCACGCCGGCACCGGGGCAATCGCTAGATCCGCCGCCCGGTGATCTGCTGATCGCTTCGGCGCAGATCGGCGACCCGCGCTTTCACCACGCGGTCGTCCTGCTGCTGCAGCACGACAAGGACGGCGCGGTCGGCATCGTCATCAATCAGCCGGTCGCCGAGCAGACCATCGCCCAGCTGCTCGAATCGACGGGTGATAAGGGCGCGGGAGTCGAAGGGTCGATCCTCGTCTTCAAAGGCGGGCCGGTGCAACAGGAATTGGGTTTCCTGATCCACAGCGCCGAGTATCGCCGCGCCGAAACCATGACGGTCGACGGCAAGGTGGCGATGACCGGCAGCAAGGACGCGCTGCGCGATATCGCCCAGCACAAGGGCCCGCGGAAATACCTGTTCGCGTTGGGTTACACCGGGTGGGGCCCCGGCCAGCTCGAGGCCGAAATCGCGCGCAACGACTGGTTCAGCATGCCCGAAGACCCGGCGCTGGTCTTTGACGATGACCGCGACGCGGTCTGGGACAAGGCGCTTGCCCGCCGCGGCCAGGAATTGTGAGGGCTGCTTCGAGCTGAACCCTCCCCAGGTTGGGCCCGGGGAGGGTGATGGGCAGACGGCTTAGAGGTCCTTCAGCATCGTGTCGGCGTCGGAGACCTCGAACTTGCCGGGCGCCTCGACGTGCAGCGCTTTGACGACGCCGTCATCGACCAGCATCGAATAGCGCTGCGAGCGCTTGCCCAGCCCGTTGCGGGTGGCGTCGAGCTCGAGCTCGACCGCGCGGGTAAAATCGCCGCTGCCGTCGGCCAGCATCGTCACCTTGCCCTCGGTCTTCTGGTCCTTGCCCCAGGCGCCCATGACGAACGCGTCGTTGACCGACACGCAGGCGATGGTGTCGACGCCCTTGGCCTTCAGAGCGGCGGCCTTCTCGACGTAGCCGGGCAGGTGACGCTGCGAGCAGGTCGGGGTGAAGGCGCCAGGCACCGCGAAGAACGCGACCTTCTTGCCCTTGAACAATTCGTCGCTGGTGAGTTCCTTCGGGCCTTCGGCGGTCAGAACCCGGAAATTGACGGCGGGGACCTTGTCGCCAACCTTGATCGTCATCGGGGGATTCCTCTGAAGGGGTGGCTCGGCGGACGCCGCGTGCGTCGCGCCGAAACGGGACTAGAGCGATAGCATAGCGCGGGAGGCGGCGTAAACCGCACCGGCCACTCCCGATCGAGCGGCTATTTTTTGTCGTCGCAATCGGCGCGGGCACCCTATATTTGCCGTTAGCTGAGTGGGAGGAACTCGGTGAGCTCGCTGACCGGCCAGCTACTCGTCGCGATGCCGCAGATGCAGGACCCGCGCTTTGCCCGCTCGGTGGTCTACATCTGCGCCTACAGCGAGGAGGCCGGGGCGATGGGTCTGGTCGTCAACAAGACCATCGAGGCGCTGACCCTCGATGAGCTTTACGAGCACCTGAAGATCGAGCCGGCGCGCGCCAACCGGCCACAGCCGGTGCATTTTGGCGGACCGGTCGATCCCGGCCGCGGCTTCGTGCTGCACAGTGCCGACTACCGCGAGGAGGCGACGCTCGACATCGCCGGCGGCTTCGCGATGACCGCGACGATCGACATCCTGCGCGCGATGGGCAAGGGCGAGGGACCGCGCCAGAGCCTCTTGGCGCTCGGCTATGCCGGTTGGGCCCCGGGCCAGCTCGACGCCGAGATCCAGGCCAATGGCTGGCTTTCGGTCGCCGCTGATTCCGAGCTGGTGTTCGACGACGCCGACGACAGCAAATGGCAACGCGCGCTCAAGAAATTGGGGGTCAGCCCCGAGATGCTATCGGGCGAGGCCGGTCACGCCTAGGCGTAGCTACTCCGCCAATCCTCGCGCAGGATCGCGAACAGCACGTGGTCCTGCCACTTGCCGTCGATCAGCAAATAGCGGCGCGCATAGCCTTCCTCGGTGAAGCCGGTGCGCCGCAGCAGCGCCTTGCTCGGCACGTTAGTCGGCAGGCACGCCGCCTCGATCCGGTGCAGGCGCAGCCGGTCGAACGAGAAGTCGAGCACCAGCGGCAGCGCCGCGGTCATGAACCCCTGACGCGCGAACGGCTCGCCGACCCAATAGCCGAGGCTGGCGGTCTCGGCGACGCCGCGCCGCACATTGGAAAGCCCGACGCCGCCGACGAGCGTTTCGTCGTCGCGGAAGATGAAGAAGTTGTAGCCCTGGTCGCCGCGCCAATCTTCGCCGTAGCGCGCGATCCGTGCACGGAAGCTGGAACGGCTTAGCGCGTCGGGCGGCCAGGTCGGCTCCCACGGCGTGAGGAAACTTCGCGAACGCGCCCGCAGCGTCGCCCATGCGTCGTAATCGCCGCGCTCGGGCGGGCGCAGGAACACCCTGGCCCCGAGCAGCCGTGGTTGCTCGGCGCGGGTCGTGAACAGTCGCGGGAAGGTTTTGCGTTGCGGCGCCATCGGCTTGCCTGTCCTCAGCCGCCGAGGCGCGCTTGGAAGCGCGCGAAATCTTCGAGCTGTCCAGCCGGGCCCAACGCAACCAAGGTCGGCGGGGCGCCGCGCCATCCGGCGACGACGCGGCCGATCGCGGCATCGTCGACCGCGTCGATGCGGCGGACGACGTCGGCGGGGTCGAACGGCGTGCCATGGATCAGCAGATGTTGCGCCATCTGCTCGCAGCGCGCCGAGGTGCTCTCGAGCGACATCAACAGCCCGGCTTTCATCTGCGCCTTGGCGCGGGCAAGTTCGCCCGGCGCGAAGCCATCGTCGAGCTTGCGCGTCTCGTCGCACAGCACCGGCAGCAGCTCCGCCGCCTCTTCCTCGCCGGTGCCGGCGTAGATGCCAAACAGCCCGCCATCGCGATAGGAATGAGCGAAGGAGCTGATCGCGTAGACCAGACCGCGTTTCTCGCGCACCTCCTGGAACAGGCGTGAGGACATGCCGCCGCCGAACGCCGTCGACAGCACCGCGGCGGCGTAGTAGTCGGGGTCGTCGAGCTTGATCCCCGGAAAACCCAGCACCAGGTGCAGCTGTTCGAGGTCGCGGTCGAGCCGGAAATCGCCGCCGACATAGCGCGC
Organism: uncultured Alphaproteobacteria bacterium; assembly: GCA_963773625.1. Taxonomy (GTDB): domain Bacteria; phylum Pseudomonadota; class Alphaproteobacteria; order ATCC43930; family CGMCC-115725; genus DATARH01. The sequence continues at coordinate 55,498 of CAVZCJ010000013.1, forward strand.
CGTCTCGGTGCTGACCGCGCGCTCGGCGGGTATCTCACAGAGCAGCTTTTCGGCGAGCGCGGCAAAGGCGTCGTGGTCGAGATTGCCGGCGGCTGACAGCACCATGCGCTTGGCGCCGTAATGGTCTTTCAGATAGGAGACCACCGACTCGCGCGACAGGTTCTTGATGATCTCGGGGCTGCCCAGCACCGGACGCCCCATCGCCTGATCGGGAAAAGCGCGTTCCTGGAAATAGTCGAAGATGATGTCGTCGGGCGTGTCGTTGGCTTGGCCGATCTCCTGGAGGATCACGGTGCGCTCGCGTTCGAGCTCGCCGGGCTCGAAGGTCGAGTGCTGCAGGATGTCGGCGAGGATGTCGAGGGCGAGCCCGACATCCTCCTTGAGCACCTTGGCGTAGAAGGCGGTGCTTTCGCGCGAGGTGTAGGCATTGAGGTGGCCGCCAACCGCCTCGATTTCTTCGGCGATCGCCAGCGCGGAACGGCGCTCGGTGCCCTTGAACGCCATGTGTTCGAGGAAATGCGCGACGCCGTTGACCGCGGCTGGTTCGTGGCGCGTGCCGACATCGACCCACAGGCCGAGCGACACCGTGGCCACCGTGTCGATGCGGTCGGTGACGATCCGCAGCCCGTTCGAGAGGGTGGCGAGTCCGACGCTCATGCCGCCCTCGCCTGGCGCCGCGCCCGTTCGCGGACAAAGCGCGCCACGGCGGCCGCATCGTTGGGCAGGATGGTGACCCGTTCCGGCCGCCCCATCATTTCGGCGAGAGCCGGCGGCAGTGGTGGCCGCACCCCGGTCGCGCGCTCGACGGCATCGCCGAACTTCGCGGGGTGCGCCGTCGCCAACGCGACGATCGGGGCATCTCCTTCACGATGGGCGCGGGCGGCGGCGATGCCGATCGCGGTGTGCGGATCGACAAGGATGCCGGTCCGCTTGTAGGTCTCGCCGATCTCCGCGAGCGTGCCGGCATCGTCGACCCGATGGCCGGCGAAGAGCTTGGTCGCCGCGCGCCAGGCCTGATCGTCGGGCGGCAGCGCTCCCTCGCGGCGGAACGCGGCGATCGCTTGGGCCACGGCGGCGCCGCTGCGGCCTTTCAATTCGAACAGTAGCCGCTCGAAATTGCTCGCCACCTGAATGTCCATGCTCGGGCTGAGGCTCGGGTTGACCGTGGCGATGCTCATGTCGCCGCTCTGGAGGTAGCGGGCCAGGATGTCGTTGGCGTTGGTCGCCAGCACCAGAAGCTCGACCGGCAGTCCCATCGCCCGCGCCAGATGCGCCGCGTAGATATTGCCGAAATTGCCGGTCGGCACGGCGAACGAGACCGGCCGGCCCCTGGGACTTGACGCCGCGCCGAGGGCCAGGGCGGCGGCGACGTAGTAGACGATCTGCGCGGCAATCCGGGCGAAATTGATCGAGTTCATCGCCGACAGGTTCAACTGGCGGCGCAGCGCGGTATCGGCGAATAGCGCCTTCACCAGATCCTGGCAGTCGTCGAAGGTGCCCTCGATGGCGATGGCGTGGGTGTTTGTCGCGTCGATCGTCGTCATCTGCCGCCGCTGCACCTCGGAGATGCGGCCGCGCGGATAGAGGAAGAAAACATCGATGCCTTTGCGGTCGCGGCAGGCTTCGAGCGCCGCCGAGCCGGTGTCGCCCGAGGTCGCGCCGACGATTGTCACATGCTCGCCGCGCCGCGCCAGCACGGCGTCGAACAGCTGACCCAGGAGCTGCAGCGCCAGGTCCTTGAAGGCGAGCGTGGGACCGTGAAACAGCTCCAAGAGCCACAGCCGCTCGTCGAGCTGGATGAGCGGGGTCACCGCCTCGTGGCGGAACCCGGCATAGGCCGCGCCGGTGAGCCGGCGCAACTCGCCCTGGCCGAAGCTGTCGCCCGCGAACAGTCCGACGATGCGCGCCGCAAGGTCGGCATAGGGCAGCCCCTTGAGCGCGTCGAAATCGAGCTTCGGCAGCGTCTCGGGCACGTAGAGTCCGCCATCCTCGGCGAGGCCGGCCAAGAGCACGTCCTCGAAGGAATGGGTTGCGGGCTTCGCGCCTGGATCGCGGGTCGAGAGGTAGCGCACCGCGCGATTGTAACGTATCGCCTTGACAAAGCTATCCCAGCCGCTCGGTCACCGCGACGAGCTTGCCCGTCGATCGACCCCCGGGATGACGGCTTCGCCGTCATTTGTCCAGCCAGACGTCTTCCATGCGCCATTCGTTGTAGATGCTGTTGGTCATGATTGTCAGGCCCTTGACCCACGGCTCGCGGCAGGAGACGCCGACCGGATAGAACAGCACCGGCCGGATCCCGGCCTCCGCCAGCATGCGTTCGATCTGCCAGACCAGGGCCTTGCGCTTGTCGAAATTGCTCTCCATCGATTGCTGGTTGATCAGCTTGTCGAGGTCGGGGTTGCAGTAGCCGGTGTAGTTTCGCGCCGCGCCGCAGACGTAATTCTCGAAATACATCTGATCGGGATCGTCGACGCCGCTTTCCATCGGCACCGCGCCGACCGTGTAATCCTTGCGCGCCATTTTCGGGTACCAGAGCGCCGTATCGACCAGATCGAGTTCGCCGTCGATCCAAATCTCCTTCAGGTGCGAGATCATGATCACGGCGGGGTCGCGCCACGCCGGGAAATTGCGCGTCGACACCTTGATCGCGAGATGCTTGTCCGGTCCGTAGCCGAGCTTTTGCATGATCGCGCGAGCCTCGGTGCGGTTCTTCTCGACATCCGGGCCGTAGCCGGGGAGCGTCTCCAGCACCTCCGGCGGCATGCCCCAGACGCCTTCGGGAGGCGGCATCATGTTGCCGCCGAGATGACCGGCGCCTTCGTTGATGATGTCGTTGAAAGCCTTGCGGTCGAGCGCCAGGTTCATGGCGCGGCGTAATTCCGGATTGTCGAACGGCGGCGCCGCCGGGTTGATCAGCATCGTGCGGGGTACGTTAACCTGCGAGACCTCGCAGATCGCATTGGGCGCTTGCGACTTGAAATCCTTGATCCGCGGGATCGTGACGCCGAACGGCGTATCCATGTCGAACCGGCCGCCAAAGAAGGCGAGGTCGCGCGGGCCGTATTCGCGCATGATCGTGTATTCGATGCCGTCGAGATAGGGCCGTCCCGGCTTCCAGTAATCCGGGTTGCGGGTCACGGTGATCAATTCGTTGGGCTTGAAGCTGACGAACTTGAAGGGGCCCGTTCCGATCGGGTGCTGGCGCATTTGTGCCGCGGGCACGTGGCACGGGTAGATCGGCGACCAACCGGAGGCCAGAAGGGCGAGCAGCGCCGGCTGCTTCTGCTTCAGATGAAAGGCGACCTCGAAATCGCCGTTCGTCGTCACCGATTCGACATTGTCGTACCAGGATTTGCGCGGATTGGCGCGGAGCTTGTCCTGGCCCAGCCCCATCAGCAGATCCCAGGTGCATTTGACGTCGGCGCTGGTGAACGGCTTGCCGTCGTGCCATTTGACGCCCTGGCGCAGCGGGAAGGTCAGCGTCTTGCCGTCGTCGCTCCACGTCCAGCTCGTCGCCAGATCGGGGACGACCGTGTCGAGGCTCGATTTGGCGATGGATTGATCGTAGAGGACGAGGTTGTTGAACACCCCCATCATCGGCTGCACGGTCGCGCGCGTCGCCTCCTCCAGGATCGACATGCTGGCCGGGCTGTCGAAATGCGACAGTTTGAGGATGCCGCCCGATTTCTGCGCCATCGCCGGCGCAGCCGCCGCTATGGCGGTGGCGATGAATGCCGCCGCCAGCCGTCCCGTCCGCATCATCCGTTTCCTCCCGTTCCCCCGGTTCGCGCGCCCGTCTGCTTCTACCGGTCGAGCCACACGTCTTCCATCCGCCACCCGTTGTAGATGCTGTTGACCATGATCGTCAGCCCCTTGACGTAGGGCTGCATGCAGGAGGCGCCGACAGGGTAGAACAGCACAGGCCGGATCGCCGCGTCGGCGAGTTTCTGCTCGATCTGCGCCACGATGGTCCTGCGCTTGTCGGCATTGGCCTCGACCGACTGCGCGTGGACAAGCTTCTCGACATCGGCGTCGCAATAGCCGGCATAATTGCGCGGCGAGCCGCAACCGAAATTCTCGACGAACATCTCGTCGGGATCGTCCACCCCGGTCTCGATCGGCACCGCCCCGATGGTGAAATCCTTGCGCATCACCTTGGGATACCATTGCGTGGTGTCGACGATGTCGAGGTCGGCGTCGATATAGATGTCCTTGAGCTGGGAGTTAAGCAGCACCGCCGGCTGGCGCCAGGACGGGATATCCCGCGTCGACAGCTTGGTGACGAGATGCTTGTCCGGGCCGTAACCGAGCTTTTTCATGATGTCCTGCGCCGCGGCGAGGCTCTTCGCGTGATCAGGGTCGTAGCCGGGCAGGGTTTTCAGCATCGCTTCGTCCATGCCCCACACCCCTTCGGGCGGCGGCATCATCAGCGCGCCGATCTTGCGGACGCCGCCATTGATGATCGTCGAGAACGCCTCGCGGTCGATCGCCAGGGTCATCGCCCGGCGCAGCTCGATATTGTCGAAAGGCGGCTTTGACGGGTTGATCAGCATCGTGCGCGGCACGTTGACGCCGTTCATCGTGCAGATCGCTTGCGGCGCTTGTTCCTTGAAATCCTTCAGCGTTGGCGGGGTGACGCCGTAGGGCGAGCCGACATCGAAACCGCCGGCGAAGAATGCCAGGTTGCGCGGCGCGATCTCGCGCATGATGGTGAATTCGATACCGTCCAGATACGGCCGGCCGGGCTTCCAGTAATCGGTGTTCTTGGTCAGGCGGATATATTCGTTGGGCTTGAACTCGACGAATTTGAACGGGCCGGTGCCGATCGGATGCTGGCGCATCTGCGCCGCCGGGACGTGGCAGGGATAGATCGGCGCCCAGCCCGAGGCGAGCAGCCCCAGCAGCGCCGGCTGCGGCTCTTTGAGGTGGAAGCTGACTTCTAAGTCGCCATTCGTCGTCACCTCCGAGACGTTTTCGTACCAGCTTTTGCGTGGGTTGATGCGCAAATGGTCGTTGCCGAGCCCCATCAACAAGTTCCAGGTGCACTTGACGTCGGCGCTGGTGAACGCCACGCCGTCATGCCATTTGACGCCATCGTGCAGCGTGAAGGTCAGGGTCTTGCCGTCATCGCTCGACACCCATTTCGTCGCCAGATCAGGGACGATGTGGTCGAGGCTGTTCTGGGCGACGTGCTGGTCGTAGACGACGAGGTTGTTGAACACCGCCATCATCGGCTGCTCGGAGGCGCGGGTCAATTCCTCGAGGATCGACATGCTGGCCGGGCTGTCGAAATGCTGGATCTTGAGGATACCGCCCGGTTTCTGCGCCAACGCCGGGCCGCTAACAGCCAGGATGGCGACGGCAAACATGGCGTAAAGTTTCTGCAGCCTCGTCATGCAACCTCCCCGATACCTGCAATCGTCGTCATGGCGCGACGCCCCTAGCGGTCGAGCCAGACATCCTCCATTTTCCACCCGTTGTAGATGCTGTTGACCATGATCGTCAGCCCTTTGACGTATGGCTGCATGCAGGTCGAGTTGACCGCGTGGAAGATGATCGGCCGGGCGCCGTCTTCCTGCAGCTGCTTGTCGATGTCCCAAACCAGCTTCTTGCGCGCATCCTGGTCGGTCATCATCGACTGCTCGTCGAATTTCTTGTCGAGATCGTGGTTGCAATAAGGGCCATAGTTGCGCAGCGAGCCGCAGGCGTAGTTTTCGTAGAATTGCTGGTCCGGGTCGTCGACCCCGCTGCCGGTATTGTTGAGCGCGATTGAATAGTCCTTGCGATAGATCTTGGGGAACCAGTTGGCGGTCTCGACCGCGTCGAGCACGGCGTCGACGTAAATCTCCTTGAGCTGGTCGATCAGGATCACCGCGGGGTCGCGAAAGGTCGGGACGTTGCGCGTCGAGACCTTGAGCTCGAGCTTCTTGTCTGGCCCGTAACCGAGTTTCTGCATGACCGCGCGGGCCTGGTCGCGGTTCTTTTTGACGTCCGGGTCGTAGCCGGGAACCGTGCGCAGCATCGCGTCGGGCATCCCCCACAACCCCTCCGGCGGCGGCAGCATCGCGCCGCCGATCTTGCCCTCTCCCTCGGTCATGATGTCGATGAAGGATTTGCGGTCGATCGTCAGCATCAGCGCCTTTCGCAAATCTGGATTGTCGAAAGGCGGTGCGTCGCGGTTGATGATGAGGTTCGTCGTGCCGTTATTGGTCGCCAGCACGCAGACCGCGTTGGGCGCCTGCTTGGCGATGTCGCGCACCAGCGGCGGGGTGATGTAGTAGGGCCAGGTCATGTCGAACTGGCCGGCGACAAAGCCGAGGATCGCGGTCGAGCGATTGGGAACGATGTCGTATTCGATGCCGTCGAGATAGGGCTTTCCCGGCTTCCAGTAATCGGTGTTTCTGCTGAGCTTGATGTATTCGTTGGGCTTGTAATCGACGAATTTGAACGGACCGGTGCCAATCGGGCGGGTGCGCATCTGCGTCGGCGGCACATGGCACGGGTAGATCGGCGAATAGCCCGAGGCGAGCAGCGTCAATAAAGCGGGCTGCGGCTGCTTCAGGTGAAAGACCGCGGTAGCGTCGTCGTCCGCGGTGACTTCCTCCACGTTATGCCACCACTCTTTGCGCGGGTTGGCGCGCAGCTTGGCCTCGCCTTTTCCCTGCAGCAGATCCCAGGTGCATTTGACGTCTTTGGCCGTAAAGGGCTGCCCATCGTGCCATTTGACGCCCTGATGCAGCTTGAAGGTCAGCTCTTTGCCGTCCTGGCTCCAGCTCCAGCTGTCGGCAAGGTCGGGAACGATATCGGAAAGGCTGTTCTGGGCGGTGTGTTGATCGTAGATGACGAGGTTGCTCATCACCCCCATCATCGGCACGACGACCGAATAGGTCGCCTCTTCGAGGATCGACATGCTCGCCGGGCTATCCCAGTGCTGCACCTTGAGGACGCCGCCCGATTTCTGCGCCAACGCCGGCGCTGCGAAGAGCGCCGTCGCCAACACCAGCGCCGCCATTCGCCTTCCCGTCATGTTCTCCTCCCATCGGCGCCTTTGGCGGCCTTCCACTTCTGGGCTAGCTTACACGAAGTAAGCAAAGGGAGGGTGGGATGTTCGAGGGTTTTACGCGCACCGAGGTCGACACGTCGTCCTTCGAGGGCGCGCGCATCCATCTGCGCCACGGCGGCGACGGTCCGCCGCTGCTCTTGCTGCACGGCAACCCGATGACGCATGTCTCGTGGCACAAGATCGCGCCGCGCCTGGCCGAGCATTTCCATGTCGTCTGCCCCGATCTGCGCGGCTACGGCGACAGCGTCGGGCCCGATGAGGCCGGCGAGAACAACATCAACTACTCGTTCCGTGCCATGGCGCAGGACCAGGTCGAGGTGATGGAAAAGCTCGGCTACCGCGAGTTCTTCGTCGCCGGGCATGATCGCGGCGCCCGCACCGCCGCGCGCATGTGCCTCGACCATCCCGACCGGGTGAAAAAGGCGGCGCTCGTCGACATCCTGCCCAACCACCACATCTGGACGCACGCCTCAAAGGATTGGGCGCTGCGCTCGTGGCACTGGGTGTTCATGGCCCAGCCCTACGATTTCCCGGAGAAGATGATGGCCGGGGTCGACGCCCGCTGGTTCATGGAGAAGAAGCTGTCGAAGCCGGGGATCGGCCTCGGTTTCTTCGATCCCGAGGCGTTCGAGGAATACGTGCGCTGCTTCAACTGGAAGACGATCAAGGGCTCGTGCGCCGATTACCGCGCCTGCGTGACCTGCGACCTCGAGATGGACACCGCCGATTTCGCGGCCGGCAACAAGATCGGCGTGCCGCTCCTGGTGATCTGGGGCCGGCGCAGCCACACCGAGGGGGTGCACGGAGACGTTCTCGCGGTGTGGAAACGCAACTACGCGACCGACGCCTGGGGCGGCCCGTTACCCTGCGGCCATTACGTGCCCGAGGAAGCACCCGAGGAGACTTACGAGAATTTTGTGAGGCATTTCAGTGACCACCCATGACGCAAAGCGCAGTCGCACCGTCGGAGCGACCTGGAGACATCGATGGAGTCGCTAGAGCTCTTGGATAGCCAGGACCTGCTCAAGCTGGTCCGGCGTTACGCCGTTTTCTCGAAATTCCAATCGACCGCAATCACCGGATGGTCGGCAGGCTAAGCGGCGCTCTTTGTTCATCGGCGGGGGGAGTTGATGAGAAACAAACACCGCGTGCGTCTCGGCGACCGCATCGTCATGCAACTCGCGCGCATGAGTTTTTGGGCGTGCTTAGCCTGCCCCTTTGTGGTTCCAGCGATTGCAGCACCGGCCAATGAGTCGTCGGCCGCCCAACTGAGCCAGTGTGCCGGAGAACACGACGAAAGCGCGGAGCAGGTCATTGCCGCGTGCACAGCCTTGATCATTGCGGGGCAGGCTGACACCAAAGAACTGTCGCGCGTCTACGCATATCGTGCATCCGGTTATGAGCGGAAAGACGATTTGAACCATGCCCTCGCTGATGCCAATCAGGCCATAAAGCTTGATGCCACGTCGGCGGTTGCTTTTCATCGTCGGGGCGATATCCGCAAGCTCCTGCTGCAAGACGAACTTGCGCTAGCAGATTTCAGCGAGGCGATCCGTCTTGACCCCAAGGTGCCGCTTTACTTCGTCAATCGCAGCAACGTCTACCTCGATAAGCATCAGTACGAGCTTGCCCTTCACGATCTCGACGAAGCCTTGCGGCTTGATCCTAAGGACGAGATCGAGGCGATCGTCAACCACTGCAACGTCCTGACGTTTAAGGGCGATTTTCCCGCTGCAATGACCGATTGCCAGAAAGCGCTACGACAATGGCCGGGCGATCCCTATCCATTGTACACGCTCGGATTTCTCTATTTCAGGATGGACAGGCTCGATGACAGCATTCGTGCGTATGACGCGGCGCTCGCGGTTCCGGGCCTGGGCTCCTACGACCCTTACGACAAGGCCTACCCGCTGTACGGGCGCGGTCTGGCCAAGGTGAAGAAGGGCGACAAAAACGGCGGCGAAGCCGATATGGCTGCCGCATTGGCACTGGATAAGAATATCGCGCGGGATTTCGAGTAGGCGTGATGTCGGAATTGGGTCATTCCATGCTCAAATTGACCGCAACCCACCTCTGGCCGCGTCATAATGAGCCTGTGGCCTACCCCCGCGGCGTCGCGGCGAGGATTTGCCGGGCGCGGTTGGCGTCGGCGACGATCTGCGCCTTAAGCTCGTCGAAGCTCGCGAACTTGCGCTCGGGGCGGATGAAATCGACCAGCGCGACGCGGAGATGCCGCCCGTAGAGGTCGCGGTCGATGTCGAAGAGATGCGCTTCCAATCGCGGCACCAAACCGCCCACCGTCGGGCGCAAGCCAATATTGGCGACGCCATCGATGGTTTCTTCCGAGAGCGGGTCGTCCGGCCCGTCACCCGACACCCGCACCGCGTAGACCCCGAACGCCGGGCGCAGATATTCGCCGAGACCGATATTGGCGGTCGGGAAGCCGATGGTACGGCCGCGCTGGTCGCCGAGCGCGACGCGGCCGTCGATCTCCCAGAAGCGGCCCAATTGCGCCGCCGCCTCGCGCGGCTTGCCGTCCTTCAACAGCTCGCGGATATGGGTCGAGGAATAGACCGCGTCGCCGCCGCGCACTGGGTCGATGACGGAAACGCCGAAGCCGAATTTGTCGCCGACCTCGCGCAGCAGCGCCGGGGTGCCGCGCCGCTTGTTGCCGAAGGTGCAGTCGTGGCCGACGACGATATGGGCGACGCCGATCGCCTCGATCATCACCTCCTCGATAAACGATTCGGCGCTTTTCTCGGCGAAGGCGCGGTCGAAATGCTGGATGAACAGGAAATCGACGCCGAGCCGGGCGATCTCGCGCTCCTTGACCCGGAATGGCGTCAGGCGGAACGGCTCGCCGCCGGGCATGAAGACGTTGCGCGGGTGCGGCTCGAAGGTCAGCACCGCGACCGGCGCGCCGCGCGCCGCGGCAAGCGAGCGGGCCTGGCCGATCAGCGCCGCGTGGCCTTTGTGCAGACCGTCGAAATTGCCCATCGCCAGCACCGCGCCGCGCTGCTGCGTCGCGCCGGAACCGGGATGACGGATAATGCGCATCGCCGGCGAAAATAACCTGAGGCGGCGAGCGATGATAGCAGGGCGATTGCGCCGCTAGGCGCGGTACGTTATCCCCCGCCGCCGCTAGGCTCTTCCCGGGAGCAGGGATGGAATCGGACAGCGCCGCGCCGTTGCGGGAGATGTGGTACTACGCGATGCCGAGCCGGCGGCTGCGGCCGGGTCGCATGGTGGCGCGCAAATTCCTCGGCGAACCGCTGCTGTTCGGGCGCACGCGCGACGGCGTCGCCTTCGCCTTGCGCGATCTATGCGCGCATCGCGGCATGCCGCTGCACAAGGGCCGCTTCGACGGCGCCGAGGTCCAGTGCCCGCTGCATGGCTGGCGCTTCGATCATGTCGGGCGCTGCACGGCGATCCCGTCGCTGACCGCGGACAGCAAATTCGATTGTTCCCGGCTGCGCGTCAAAGCCTACCCGGTAGAGGAGGTGCAGGGTGGCATCTGGGTGTTCTTCGGCAACGACCCGGAGGGCGCGGCCGACATTCCGGTGCTCCCGGCGATCGGCCGCGACCGACAACCCGACCTGATCTGGAGCCTGACGGTCGACTGCTCGCTCGATACCGGCGTCTTCGGCCAGATCGATCCTTCCCACAACCCGTTTGTCCACATTTCCTGGTGGTGGCGGCGCAAGGCGATCCTGGAAAAAACCAAAGAGTTTGTCCCGTGGTCGTACGGGTTCACCACCCTGCCGCACCCGCCGTCGAGCAATTACTCGCCGTACAAGCTGCTGGAGTCTCCGCGCACCCAGCTGTTCTTCCGGCTGCCGGGCATCCGGATCGAGCACACCACCTTCGGCAAACATTATTTCGTCATCTTGTGGACGGTGACTCCGATCGACGACGCGCATATCGAGATGACCTATATCGCCTACTGGACACCCTGGTTCTTGACGCTGCTCAAGCCGCTGCTCATGTGGGGCGCGCGCATCTTCTCGTTTCAGGACCGCGACGCGCTGAACCTGCAGCAGCAGGGCTTGCGTTACGGGCCGACCGTGATGCTGGTCGACGATGCCGACACCCAGGCGCGCTGGTACTTCCAGCTGAAGCGCGAATACCGCCGCGCCCTTACCGAGGGGCGGCCCTTCGAAAACCCGGTCAAACCCCGTACCCTGCGCTTCCGGAGCTAGGAGCAGAGCCGTGCCCGATGCGATCGACCGCGCGCTCGACCAGATCAAGTTCGACGCCGATGGCCTTGTCCCGGCGATCGCGCAACAGCACGACACCGGCGAGGTGCTGATGGTCGCCTGGATGAACCGCGACTCGATCCGGATCAGCCTCGCGGAGGGTCGCGCCTGCTACTGGTCGCGTTCGCGCAAGACCTTGTGGCGCAAGGGCGAGAGCTCGGGCCAGGTGCAAGTGCTCAAAGAGTTGCGCCTCGATTGCGACGGCGACACCGTGCTGCTGCTCGTCGATCAGACCGGCGTCGCCTGCCACACCGGGCGGCGCAACTGCTTCTTCCGCGCCTGGCGCGGAAGCGCGTGGGTCGAGATCGCCGAGCCGCTGGTCGCGCCCGAAGAGCTTTACAAGGAATCCCAGCCCTAGTGGATTGGCGCTAACGAATGGTTCTATCGCATCGGGCTCGCGAAGGTGCGAGTAGATCCACTAGCTCCGAGAGAAGCTTTCCGGCGCGCCCTGTTGATCCATGTCAATGTAAATATCCTCTCACTAAGGCATACGTCGTTCCCAAACTGAGGGCCGGGAGCGAGCGACCGATGAACCTCGAGGCCATTAATCTTCGAGAGATACTGGACCAGGCTTGGCGCGACCTCAAAACGGAGGGAGAAGCAGTCATGAACGCGCTCCCAAGCGGGGATGCAGTCGCCTCGGAAGATGCCTGCTTTAGCTTCCGTATCCAAGCTGACAGGGCGGTTAAGGCTGCTAACAAATGGACCTGTGCGGCACTGGATTTAGCCGAGCTTTGTGAACGCGAACGCCGTCGAATTACCTGAGCGAGGCCGCGTCCAACCAAAATCCCGAGCCCTTCACCTGAGCCGCCGATCCCAGTAAAGGCATCGCCTTCGTCTGGCGCGGGTACCAAGCGTTAAACTCAGACCGCTAGCGGCTACGGCCCAGGGCAGGCGATCGGCCCGGGTGGCGGCGGCAACGGCTTGCCGGCGCATTGCCCGTTGTACGCGGCGACCGCGTCGTTGTAGCGGGCCGTCGCGGTCTGCGAGTCGGTCAACGCCGAGCCGCCGGCCAGTTTTGCCGCGGCGTCGCGCTGCTCCAGGAGCTGCTTGAACTGCGCCACCGCTTGCGGATCGTTGACGTCGACCTGGGCGCGCAGCGTGGCGAGCTGCTGGTCGAGTTGATCGACGGCGGCGTGTGCTTGGGCGAGCGCGGCGTTCTTCGCTCCCATGTCGGCGTTGGAGTTGTCGACCGCCTGTTTGAGGCAGTAGCACGCCGCCGCGGGCGGCGGCACCTGCGCCAGCGCGGGCGTTGCGAGGAGGGTCAGCGCGGCGCAAAAAAACGCGCCGCGGCGCAGCGGTCTAACAAGCATCTATAGCTCCTTGGGGTTCAGCGCGACATCACCACCGGGATCTTCGACTCCATGATGATATGGCGGGTCGCGCCGCCGAAGATCATCTGGCGGATGCGGCTTTGCGTATAGGCGCCTTTGAGCATCAGGTCGGCGCCGGCGGCCATCGCTTCTTGCAAGAACGATTCGCCCTGCGGCTTCTGCCGGCCGACGGCGGTGCGCAGGCTAACCTTCATCCCGTGCCGCTCCAGCGTGCGCGCCAGCTCGTCGCCGGTAGGTCCGGGTTCGGGCATGTGCTGCGGCCCGACGGCGACGACGACGACCTCCTTCGCCTGTTTGAGGAAGGGCATGCCCAGCGCCACGGTCAGCGCCGTCTCCGTGCTGCCGTTCCAGGCGACCGCGACGACATCGCCGATCGCCGCCGGCGGGTTCTTTGGCACCATCATCACCGGGCGGCCGCTTTCGAACAGCGCGTCCTCGAGCGTCGCCTCGGCGATCGAGGCCAGCTTCTCGGGCTGTTCCACGAGGATCAGGTCATAGACGCGGCCGATCATGCCAACGACTGCGTTCTGCCGCCCGTCCTCCTCCCGCCACGAGGCGCTGGGGCCATTATGTCCTTCGGGAATAGGGCCCAGCGGCACCCCATGCGCGTTCATGGAGTCACGAAACAAACGGCGCGCCTGATCGCGGCGGTCGTGTCCCTCGCGCTCGAGGGTGCGGTCGACCTCGGACGAGATGGAAAAGCCCATCTCGCCGCCGAATACCACCGCGTATTCGGTCGTTAGGCTGTGCAATCCGACGATATGGCTGTTGAAGCGTCGAGCGACTTGCAAGGAGGCTTCCAGCACCGGTGCGGCATTGCCGTCGCCGATCACGGCCAGCAGATTCTTCATCATCCACCCCCGCTCAGACGGCCCGCCACACGTGCCAGCGGCAGGCACGGTTTTCACGATCATACACGAGGGGTGCGCCTCCGGCGAGCGCGCCCGGTAGACCGGCGCAAAACCGCCGATTACAGTGGCGGCATCGCTATTTGCCCTCGGGTCGCACAAGCATGAACGCCAGGTTGCCGCGAAAGTTGCCGAGCGCGCTGGTCGCGTTCCTTCTCGCTTTTGCCTTCGCCGTTGCCGCCAGGGCGGAGACGGTAACGTTCGGCACCGACTGGAAGGCCGAGGCCGAGCACGGCGGCTACTATCAGGCGATCGCCACCGGCATCTACAAGAAGTACGGGCTCGACGTGACCCTCCGCCAGGGTGGGCCGCAGGTGAACCACGCCCAGCTTCTGGCCGCCGGGGTGCTCGACTTCAACATCGCGTCCAACTCGTTCGCGCTCGCTCAATTTCGCGCAACAGAACATTCCGATGGTCGCGGTCGCGGCGATCTTCCAGAAGGACCCGTCGGTGCTGATCGCCCATCCCGATCAGGGGAACGACAGCTTCGCCGCGCTGAAGGGCAAGCCGATCATGATCAGCGGCGATACCCGCACCGGCAGCTGGCTCTTTCTGAAGCAGAAATTCGGCTACACCGACGATCAGATCCGCCCCTACAATTTCAGCGTCGCGCCGTTTCTGGCCGATCCCAAGGCGGTCCAGCAGGGCTACCTGTCGAGCGAGCCCTATACGATCGAGCAGGCCGGGGTGAAGCCGGTGGTGCTGCTGATCGCCGACGCCGGCTATGCCAGCTATGGCTCGGTGATCCAGACCTCGCTGCAGCTCGCCCAGGAGAAGCCCGATCTGGTGCAGCGCTTCGTCAACGCCAGCATCGAGGGCTGGTATTCCTATCTCTACGGCGATCCCGGCCCCGGCAACGCGCTGATCAAAAAAGATAATCCCGAGATGACCGACGCGCTGATCGCCTACGGCGTCGCCAAGATCAAGGAATACGGCATCGTCGACAGCGGCGACGCCAAGAAGGACGGCATCGGCGCGATGAGCGACGCGCGCTGGAAGGATTTCTTCGACACCATGTCGAAGGCCGGGCTTTATCCCGCCACAATGGACTACAAGAAGGCCTATACGCTGCAATTCGTCGACAAGCGCTTCGGGATGAAGCCCTGAACAAAGCGGGGTCCGGGCCGAGCGCGGGAGGCGGGGCGGACACGTCGCCGCTGCCGATTGTCGATCTGCGCGGGGTCGAGCAAGCGTTTCGCCAACCGGCTCGAGGCGCTGGCCGGGGTCGACCTCACCGTCAAACGTGGCGAGTTCCTTAGCCTGCTCGGGCCCTCGGGCTGCGGCAAGAGCACCCTGTTGCGCGTCGTCGCCGGGCTGATCCCCCCGAGCGGCGGCACGTGCACGCTGGCGATGGGCGGGCAAACCGGTCACCGGGTTGCGTCGGGCCGGATCGGCTTTGTCTTCCAGGACCCGACCCTGATGCCGTGGAGCACGGTGACGAACAACGTGCTGCTGCCGTTTCGTATCGGCGGCCGGGTGAGCTCGCACGAACGCGATAGCGGGGCGGCGGCGATCCGCGCGGTCGGACTTGCCGGGTTCGAGCAGGCCTATCCGCGCGAGCTGTCGGGCGGGATGCGGATGCGCGTGTCGATCGCGCGCGCCCTCGTCACCGACCCCGATCTCCTGCTGCTCGACGAGCCGTTCGCGGCGCTCGACGAGATCACCCGGCTCGCGCTCAACGACGATCTGCTGCGGCTGTGGGAGGAACGGCGGCCGACGATCCTCTTCGTCACCCACAGCGTTTTCGAGTCGGTCTATCTGTCGACGCGGATCGCGGTGATGACCGCGCGCCCCGGCCGCATCAGCGCCGACATCGCCGTTGACCTCGCGCATCCCGCGCCAGCGCGCGACCCGTTCCTCGCCCGAATACGTCGCGCTGTGCGACCGCGTTTCGGCGGCGCTCGGCAGGGCGATGGCGGCGTCATGAACCGTCTGGCGGTTCGCGTCATCGGGCCTGTCGCGGTCGGCGCGGTCTTTGTCGCGCTGTGGGCGTTGGTCGTGTGGTTTTTCGCGATGAAGCCCTATGTGCTGCCGAGCCCGGGCGAGGTCGCCGAAAGCCTGTGGACGGACGGACCCAGCCTGTTGGGTTCGTTGTGGTTCACCTTGGGTGTCACGCTTCTGGCGCTCGGCGCGGCGATTGTGATCGGCGGGCTCATCGCGGTGCTGTTCTCGCTGTCGCGGCTAGTCGAGATCAGCTTTTTTCCGTATGTGGTCATCCTGCAGGTGACGCCGCTCATCGCGATCGCGCCGCTGCTCATCATCTGGGTTCATGTGGCGAGCAAGGCGATGGGCAGTGACGATCACCCGATGATCGCCCTCCTGGTCTGCGCCTGGATCGTCGCCTTTTTCCCGATCGTCGCCAACACCACGGTCGGACTCAACAGCGCCGACCGCAACCTCTTGGCGCTCTTCCGGCTCTATGGCACCTCGCGCTGGCGCACGCTCTGGCTGCTGCGGATGCCGACCGCGCTGCCTTATTTCCTCACCGGTGTCAGGATCAGCGGCGGGCTGGCGCTGATCGGCGCGGTCGCTGCCGAGTTCGTCGCCGGCACCGGCGGGGCCGAGACCGGGCTTGCCTACCGCATCCTCGAAGCGCAGTACCGGCTATTGACCGCGCGGCTCTTCGCCGCGCTGCTCCTGTTGTCGCTGACCGGCGTCATCATCTACCTCGCGCTCGACCAGCTCTCGCGCCTCATCCTGCGCCGCTGGCACGAAAGCGCGGAGGGCGAGGGCGAGGAGTAGCCGCGGCGAAGCCGCTTCGATTTTTGGTCCCTGTCTCAGTTGAATGTCCGTGGGGTGTGGACGACGGCGATTCCCGATTACCGGTGTCGGTTATCTCTTTGCGCCGCGATCGGCCCTGTTCGCCAAGAGCAGCGCGCTGGCAATTGGCAGCTGCTTGAGTCCTATCGCCCTCGCTGTTCTCCAGACCGTCACGCCAGCAAAATGGTCGAACATTAGTAGTTCAAAACGTCACCGCGCTGCCCGTTAACTCTTTTATAGGGCTCCACTTCCATGATGCCGTATGTCGGCGTCACTCTCCGAGAGAGCGAGTGTTGAGTGTTGGGCGGAGGCAACTTGGCGAGAGCCGCAGAACAACGATGCACGAATGACGATCATCCGCTGGTCTTGTTGGTCGACGACGACGACATCGAACGACTCATCGGTCGCGACTATTTCGAAGGCATCGGATTCCGCGTCCAGGAACTTGCTTCCGCGGACGATTTTGTGCCTCACGTCTCGGCGATTAGGCCTGATCTCATCATTCTTGATGTGATGATGCCGGGAACGGATGGATTTGAAGCGTGTCGGCAACTTCGCCAGGATCCCCATCTCGCGCACATACCGGTTTTAATGGCCACAGCGTTAGACGACGAAGCCTCGCTTGAGCGGGCATTTGAAGTTGGCGCGACAGATTTCGTCGTTAAACCCATATCTTGGCCGCTTCTCGGTCACCGAGCCAAATTTGTTCTTCGGATCAATCACGTTGAACGCGAGCTACGCGAGGCAACCCAACTCGCCGAAGCAGCCAATCGCGCCAAATCCGTCTTTTTGACCAACATGAGTCATGAACTGCGAACCCCCCTAAACGCCATTATCGGGTTCGCTGAAGTCATGACTGGCGAAATCCTCGGCCCAATAGCAGACAGCCGCTATCTGCAATATGCAAGTGATATTTATAATAGCGGCACACATTTATTGCAACTAATCAACGATATGCTCGATTTGTCCAAGATAGATGCCGGAATGATGGAGCTTCACGAAGGTGTCGTGAGCATAGATAGAATAATCCGTACTTCAATAACGCTCGTAGAAGAGCGGGCCCTGCGACACGGCATCAATCTCAAGGTACTAACACCGCTATCTACCCCTTCAGTAATAGGTGACGAAGTACGATTAAAACAAATATTAATAAATTTACTATCGAACGCGGTGAAATTTACGCCCGACGAGGGAAATATTGACCTGATTGTGGAACGAAACATCGCCGGTGGCCTCGATTTCAGCGTTCGCGACACAGGGATTGGCATGGCAGAAGAAGATCTGCCGAAGATTGAGGAACCGTTTGTGCAATTGGATGACCCGATGAACAAAAGGCAAGACGGCACAGGCCTCGGCGTTCCTCTTGCTATCGCCATGGCACGCCTGCACGGCGGCACGATCACCTACGAAAGTCACCTGGGCATCGGTACGACAGTGAAATTGAGCATCCCTGCAAACCGCATCCTTGAGACACTAGATTCGTGATCATGAAGCGGCTTTTGCTGTCATCGGGTATTCAAGCACCACGAAATAATCGAGTGCGAAAATCTTCTATCAACGTGTCATTGGCCATTCCGGGCACGTTGTTAGCGATAATAATGCTATTTGTTAGTACAATATTTTACCAGGAATGGACGACTTGGAAAATTGCAAGCCCGGCTCTCTCTGCTGACTTCCAGGATTGGGAACACCTGCTCATAACGGGGGTCACTCTCGCGTTCACGTTGATCCTTGTCGCCTTCGGCAAGACGGTCGCGAGTTCGCTAAAGCAGGCGGTGTTGATTGCCAACTCGATCGCGGAAGGCACGTTAGACAACGAAATCGATATTCGGGGAACGGGCGAAGTTGCCCAACTGCTTAAATCACTAAAATTAATACAACAATCCATTTTGGACAATAAGATCGAAACAAGAATAGACAGGGAGAAATCCATTGCGCTCAATTCAAAACTCCATTTCTCGATTTTAGATCTACAAAAACGAGAGGGGGAGCTGCAAGAATATAAGGACAATCTCGAAGCAATGATCGCCGAGCGAACAGCGGAGCTTGGGGCAAGTAATGAGCAATTGCTGCAGGAAGTGTCGCGGCACCGCAAGACGCAGCAGAACTTGGTTACTGCGAAGGAGTTAGCAGAGAAGGCAAATGCGGCTAAATCTCAATTTTTAGCGAATGTGAGCCACGAAATCCGCACACCCATGATTGGAATCAGCGGGATGGTTGGCCTGATGAGCCGTACAGAGCTCACCGCGCGGCAGCGTCATTTTACCGACGTTATCAGGGAGTCGGCTGCGTCTTTGTTGCAGGTGATCAATGAAATTCTTGATTTTTCAAAGATCGAAGCCGGACGTATGAGTCTCAGCGTCGGCAATCTCGATCTGCGCGCATGCGTGCAAGAAATCGAGCAGTTGCTACGGGAGTCTGCGCGCAAGAAGAACCTCGAATTAATAACCGAGGTAGCGTCCGAGATTCCACGTGTCGTCTTGGCGGATGGAGCCCGTGTTCGCCAGATTCTGATAAATCTTGTCGGCAACGCAATCAAGTTCACCGACCGCGGCGTGGTCACGGTTCGTGTTCTACCACGCGAGATCACCGATGCGCTGATCAGACTTTCTATCTCGGTTGAAGACACCGGTATAGGAATACCGCGCGAGGCGCTTGGAGATATCTTCAACCCGTTCCACCAAGTCGATGGGGCGTTGAACCGAAAGGTCGAAGGAACGGGGTTGGGCCTCGCCATCGTGCGCGAATTGGTCGAAATGATGAGCGGGCGGATCGAGGTGAATAGCGAGGTCGGCCGCGGATCGGTGTTTAAGGTTGAACTATCGTTTAACCCGGCGACCGAGACGAAACCCGATAACGCGGGCGACCAGCGGCTGCTAGCCCCAATCGATCGGAATACCTCGGCAGATCAGCCTCCGATCGCCCTCGATCTTCGGGTGCTGTTGGCGGAGGACCATCCCGTCAATCAGGAAATAGTCTCCGAATACCTTACGTCATTCGGTTGCAGTGTAAAAATAGTGAGCTCGGGAAAGGAAGCACTCGCCGCATTCAGCCCTATCAATTTTGATTTGGTGTTAATGGATTGTCAGATGCCAGAGATGGACGGCCTAGAGTCGACCCGATTAATTCGTAAGAAGGAAACGGCGATCTTTCCTGGTCAAAAGAAGGTTCCCATCATCGCATTGACCGCCCACGCAATGGCCGAGGATCGGGAACGATGCATTGCCGCTGGCATGAATGACTACCTGCCAAAGCCGTTCGACGTAAACGATCTTTATCGGGTCATTGAACGATGGAAGCCGGTGGACGGAACTCGCAACCGGGCGAGCGGCGTTGAGATACGAGGGCGTCAGTTCGATGCTCTCGATGCCCATCTTGATGCGCGAGTTGTCCAGTCACTAAGGCGCGGTCCCAATCGGACAGGTCAGAACCTGTTGGACCGTGTGGGCCAGCTTTATCTCGATATTACACCCAAAGAGATTCGGAGTATTGAGTTCGCCATGAGCGCGAATGACAAAACCACTGTGCAATCCATCGCCCACAAAGCAAAGTCGGCATCAGCAAATCTGGGCGCGAAATCGTTAGCAAAATTATTCAATGATCTCGAAAGCTACGCCGTTTCGGATAGACTTAGTGAAGGACACGACATCTTGCGGCACATCAAGACCGAATTTGACCGCGTGGCTGCGGTCCTTCGCGAAGAAATGGCTTTGGCTTAACGCGGGTCACGAGTGACCGTTTAGGGGTCTTCAGACCGAGGCACTCGCAAATTTTCGGCTGTGGGACGGCAAGACAATGGGGTGCCGGGTCAGGGCAATCTCACTGCCTTACCGTCTCTGTGGCGAATTGAAAAAGCGCGCTTCGCGCCGGTCAGCCACGGCCGACAAACGGCATCTTGGTCGCCATCACCGTCAGGAACTGGATGTTCGCCTCCGGCGTCACGGTGGCGCACAGCACGACCGAGCGGGCGACGTTTTCGACGTCCATCGTCGGCTCGATCACCGTCTCGCCGTTGGCCTGCTGGACGCCGCGGGTCATCCGCTGGGTCATCTCGGTCAGCGCGTTGCCGACATCGATCTGGCTGCACGAGATGTCGTATTTGCGGCCGTCGAGCGAGGTCGATTTGGTGAGCCCGGTCACGGCGTGCTTGGCGGTGGTGTAGGCGATCGAATTGGGCCGCGGCACATGGGCCGAGATCGAGCCGTTATTGATGATCCGGCCGCCCATCGGGTTCTGCTCTTTCATCATCCGGAACGCCTGCTGGGTGCACAAAAACGTGCCGTTGACGATCGAGCCGACAACCCCCATCCACTTGTCGAACGGGAGGTCTTCGAGGAGCCCGGCGGCGCCGAACCCGGCATTGTTGAACAGCACGTCGAGCCGGCCGAACTTGGCCTTGGCCGCCGCGAACAGCGCCTCGACCGAGGCCGGGTCGCCGACATCGGTGGGCACGCCGAGCGCCTTGCCCTGCATCCCCTCGATCTCGCCGACAACCGCGTTCAAGGGCTCCGGGCGCCGGCCAGCGACCACGACCGCGAAACCCTCGCGCGCCAGCGCCAGCGCCGACGCCTTGCCGATGCCGCTGCCGCCGCCGGTGACGAGCGCAACCTTGCCGTTCGAAGCCATCTCGGGTTCCTCCGTGAATTAGGTTGGCGGCACGATATTCAGGTTTGCGCCCGGCGTCATCCCGATTGCTCAGACGAGGAGTGTCATCACCCCCAGAGGCGGCCCGGCATCGCTCAGCCGCCGGTCGAGTGTGCAGAGCGTGGCGCCTTGCTCGAAGGCGATGGCGAGATGCAGCGCATCCCCGCCCCGCAGCCCGGTCGCATAGTGATCGGCAAGTCGGGCAGCAGTTCGAAATTGAGTGCGAGCCACGGGCAGGACAGCAGCACTTTCAGCACAAATCCGTGAAAACTCGGCAAGTGCGGCATCTCGTTGCGCCGCGTCGATCGCCGCGGAGCGCAACTTGATCGACAATGCGGCAGAGAACTCGGTGACGACCCAGTCGCTCACCAGCAAATCTTCTAACGGCTGCGACCGAAGCCATCGCTCGATGCGCGGGCCATCACGCTCTCCCGTTATTAGCGAAACCAGCAGCGATGTGTCGAGGTAGAGGCTCAATAGCGGGCGTCATCGCGCATGCGGCGAATAAACTCCTCGGTCGACTCTTGCTGCATCGGCATCGACTCGCGCAGCTTGCGTATCGCGTCGAAATCGATCGGTTTCTTCGGGCGGTCGACGCGGGTCAGCCGCACCACCGGCTTGCCACGCCGGGTGATGCAGATGTCCTCGCCCGCCTCGGCGCGCGCGACCAATTCGCTGAGGTGCGCCTTGGCGTCCGCGAGGCTCACGGTGTCCATCACACGCTCCTGACCATCTAGTTGGTCAGATATAGCACGCAACGGATCGGCTTTCGAGGGCCAGCCTCACCCGCGCCCGTATTTCTTGTGGAAATGCGGCAGCACCTTCGCGGCCATGATCTCGGTGCATTTGAGCACCTTCCACATCTCCATCCCCGGCCAGCCGGCACGGAAGATGAAGTAGTTGGCGTCAAGCCGGGCGATGCGGTCTTCGAGCTGCTCGATGACGTCGTCCGGGCTGCCGAGGATGAAGCGGTCCTTGGCCAACTCGCTGAACGGCATGCGGAAGCTTTCCTGCCCGGGCAGCGCCTTGTCCTGGCCCCAGGCGGCATATGCCGCGTATTTGCCTTCGAGATGCGGTTGCGCCGTCGCGAAAGCCTCCTCTCTTGTCTCCGCGACATGCAGTTCGAGGATCATCGGCCGCGCCGCCGGGATCTGGTGCCCGTTGGTCGCCAGCGCCGCCTTGTAGAGCCCCCATTGCCGCTCGGTCGTTGGCATCGCGGCGTGCGGGTTGATGAACCACGGGTAGCCGAGCCGCCCGGTGCGCTCGACCGCCTTGTCGGCGTTGGCGGCGATCCAGACCGGCGGGTGCGGCTTCTGGACCGGGCGGATCGTCGAGGTCGCGTCGCGCAGGTTGAAGTAGCGTCCCTGGTGGGTGACGTTGTCCTCGGTCCACAGCCGCTGCATCAGCCGCAGTCCTTCGAGCATGCGCGGCACCCGGTCGGAGACCTGCAGCCCGAAGGCCTGGAACTCCTCCTCGCGATAGCCGATGCCGACCCCGAACACCACACGACCCTCCGACATCACGTCGAGCGTGGCGATTTCCTCGGCGGTCTGCACCGGGTTGAGTAGCGCCAGCAAGGTCACCGCTAGCACCAGATCCATCGTGCCCGAATCGGCGGCCAGCCGCGCCAGAAACGGCAGGTTCTGCAGCGCGATATAGGGCGGCGACACGTAATGATGCCCCGAGGCGATCGCGTCGAACCCGCTGTCGCGCGCGACGATTACCTGCTGCACGCATTGCCGGAAGGCCAGCACCGGGTCGGTGTCGCGTGGCTGCTGGGCGTTGATGAACAGGCCGAATTTCATGGCTGGCTCCTATCTTGGCACTCGCTGCGGCGCGATGGTGCGACATTGAAATTAGGAATGCGACTGATAGGGCAGTCCGCGAAGCCGATTCAAGCGGGTGTGCCGCCAAACGATTTCTGCGGACTTGGCTGGGCGGCGTAGAGCATGGCGGCGTGTCGGGCCTGACGCTCACGCCAAGCGCACGCGTCGCGATTTCTTTTGCAATAGCCCCCCTCAACTGCAAGGATCGTCGCACAGGGTACCCCACCCACCGGCAAAGCCTGGCTCATGCGGCCTCTTAGGTCCCTGTCGTTTGCCGGTGCGATGGCTGCTCTGCTATCGGTTGGCGCGGCGGCACAAGTTACCACGGGCCAGACTCAATTCACGGCGGAGCGCGATGCTTGCCCCGATGGCGATTCGCGCTGCTCATATGGCCGAACCTGGTTCGTCACAATCTACGGCGATCGTCGGGCCGCGGACGGTCTCTGGCCTATGGTCGGCGGCGTATTTGACGGCGGCCTCAGGTTTCGTAATCAATATTTTGTCGATGGCGCCTTATCCTACGTTCTCTTGCACGATATCCGCATACCGATCCCGTTTACGGGATGGACGGCGACGCATAACAGAATCGAGATCGAAGGGCAGCTCGATCAGCACTTTGGCGAGGCGTCAAACACAAACACCGAGGTGGTCCTTGCGGCAGTGTTCCGTACCGGCAACCTGCCGCTTTTTGCCGGTATCAGCATGAACGTGGCGTTCGGGGCTGGCCCATCATATACGTTTACCGCGCCCGACGAGCCGCGAGACTACAAATTCCTTAATTACCTCAGCGCCGAAGTCGAATTCGGATCGGAGCAATTTCCCGCGCTCCATGCGGTGCCGCAAATTCACCATCGATCGGGTGTCTTCGGCTTGATCGCCCCATCGGCGGCCGGTTCCACCTACCTCGGCGCCGGCCTCCGATGGGACCTTGATTGAGACGACGCGTTGCCAAGGTCAGCGCAGTTTTTTCGTCATCAGGTAGCGCGTCACCCCGGGCGGGTCGCAGTCGAGCCTGGCGGCCATTTCGTATCCCTGCTTCATGTAAAAGCCGGGCGCCTGGATTTCGAGCGTGTTGAGCGCGACGCGCGTGCAGCCGCGCCTTCGGCCTTCTTCCTCGGCCGCCGCCAATACGCGGCTACCAATGCGATCCCGGCGTCGGTCTTCTGGCAGGAAGAAGCGGTCGATCCGCAGCTGCCCCAGATAGCTGCCGCCAAAGAGCCCGCCGACGACCTTGCCGGTTTCCGGATCGGTGACGAACACCGCGAGCGGCTTGTAGTCGTCATAGCCGGCCTTCTCGGTGTTGTAGTCGCGCAGCCCGTCGGCGATCACCGCGGTGTCGGCGGGCTCGGGGGCGTCGGTCACGACGATTTTCGGCTCGGGCATCGTAATTCCTCAAATGGGCGGGTGGCGCACGGGCTGGGTCATCTCGAAGGCGCGGGCGGCGCGCAGCACCTTGGCGTCGTCGTGCAGCCGGCCGACGATTTGCAGCCCGATCGGCAGCCCATCCCCATTTGGTCCATTTGGGGTCAGCCCACACGGGATCGACGCGGCCGGCTGGCGCGTCATGTTGAACGGATAGCTGAACGGCGACCAATCAACCCAATGCTCATCTTCGGGGCTATTGAGGTCTTCGCCGACCGGCAAGGCCGGCACCGGCATCATCGGGGTCAGCAGCAAATCGTAGGTCTCGTGGAACGCGCCCATCGTCCGCCCGAGCGCGGTGCGCACGAGGTCGGCGCCCAAGTAATCGACCGCGCTGATCTTGGCGCCGGCCTCGGCCACGGCGACAAAGCCCGGGTCGCATTGCTTCAGCCGCTCGGCCGGGAAGCCGGCGACGATCCGCGCCGCACCGGCGCCCCATAGCGTCAACAGCGCCTCGCGCGGCGAGTTCGAAGATTTTCCCGACTTGCTCGACATGCGCGCCGAGTTCCTCGAACTTGCGCGCGGCCGCTGCGACCGCGGCGGCGATCTCCGGTTGCACTTTGGCGTAGCCGAGATCGGGGCTGAAGGCGATCTTCCAGCCCTTGACCCCGTCGTCGATGCCGTCGAGGAAGCTGACGGCGGGTCGGGGCAGCCAATACGGGTCGCGCGGGTCGGGCCGGCCGATCGCGTCGAGCATTGCAGCCGCGTCGGCGACCGTGCGGGTGATCGGCCCGTGATGCGATAAGAGGCCCATCGGCGAGGGCGGGTAGGCCGGCACTAGGCCAAAGGTCGGCTTGATGCCGAACACGCCGGAGAAACACGCCGGAATGCGGATCGAGCCAGCGCCGTCGCTGCCGAGGTTGAAGACGCCGATCCCCGCCGCGCAGGCCGCCGCGGCGCCGGCGCTGCTGCCGCCCGGGGTACGCTCGAGATTCCACGGGTTGCGGGTGATCCCGGTCAGCGGGCTGTCGCCCACCGCGATCCAGCCGAATTCCGGGGTCGTGGTCTTGCCGAGGATAACCGCGCCGGCTTCCTTGAGCCGCGCCACCGCGGGCGAATCCTCGGTGTCCAGCACGTTCTCGGTCAGGTGCGACCCGCGACGGGTGGGGTGCCCGCGCATCAGCATTAAATCCTTGATCGTCGCCGGCACCCCGTCGACCGGGGACAGCGGCTTGCCGTCGCGCCAGCGCTGCTCCGAGGTGCGCGCGCTTGCCAGCGCCCCGTCGCGGTCGACGAGGCAGAACGCGTTGAGCTTGGGCTGCAACGCCTCCAACCGTGCCAACAGCGCCTGCGCCGCCTCGACCGGCGACAGGGCCCTGCGCGCGTAGAGCGCCGTCAGCTCCTGCGCCGATTTATAGCCGACGTCCTCTCCCGCCATCGCTCGCCCTATCGCCGGCGGCTGCGCGCCGGGCCGGTCACCGCGGCGTAGGTCAGGCGGCGGGTGAGATAGCGATAGCGCAGCCGCTGGTCCGGTGCTTGCAGCATCAAGACGACGACCATCTGCTCCTGCGGGTCGATCCAGAAATAGGTGCCGGTAACGCCGCCCCAGAAGAACTCGCCAACCGAACCCGGCGCCGGCGACAGGCCCTGCGCCTTGCGTACGCAGAAGCCGAGCCCGAAGCCGTAGCCCATCTCCGGCACCGGCGCGAGCTGACCGAAGCGCGAGCGCGCGGTGTCGCCATATTGGCAACCCGGCGGCAGGTGGTCGGAGGCCATCAGCGCGACGGATTTGGGCGCGAGGATGCGCACCCCGTCGAGCTCGCCGCCGTTCAGCATCATCTGGCAGAAGCGCAGATAATCGGGCGCGGTGCCGCAGAGCCCGCCGCCGCCCGAATGCCAGCGCCCCTCCTTCGCCGGGTTGCGCATCGGCGGCTTCTTGCCGGTGGTCTTGTCCGCCAGCGGCTCGGCGATCCGCGCCGCCTTGTCGCCGGTCGCGGCGAACCCGGTGTCGGCCATGCCGAGCGGCCCGGTGATGCGCTCGGCGATCGCCGCGGCGAGGCTCTTGCCCGAGGCGACCTCGACGACGCGGCCCAGCACGTCGGTCGACATCGAATATTCCCAGGTCGTGCCCGGCTCGAACATCAACGGCAGCTTGGCGAGCTTGCCCATCAGCTCTTCGTTGGTCTGGTTCTCGTCCATCAGATTGGCGTCGCGCCAGATCATCTGCACCGGCGAGTCGCCAAACGCCGCGTAGGTGAGGCCGGAGGTGTGGCGCAGCAGATCCTGCACCGTCATCGTCCGCGTCGCCTTCTTGCGCTCCACCCCGACCGTGCGCTCCCCCAACTCCGGGATGTAGTCGGCGACCGGCGCGCCGATATCGAGCAGGCCTTCCTCGGCCAGCGTCATCGCCGCGACCGAGACGATCGGCTTGGTCATCGAGGCGATGCGGAAGATCGAATCGAGCCGCATCGGCTTCTCGCTCTCGGCATCCTGAAACCCGAACGCCTGGGCGCAGGCAAGCCGGCCGCCGCGGGCGATCGCCAGCACCGCGCCGGGAATGACCTCCTGTTCGACCTCCCGGATGAGGAAGTCGGCGAAGCGTTGCAGGCGCTCCGACGACAGCCCGACCTGTTCCGGTGTCTCCGCCCGCGGCAAACACGATGTGGTCATGTGGCCTCCCCAGCTTTCAGTCTGAATTCACCCCGTCATGGCCGGGTTTATCCCGGCCATGACGTAGATCCCCGGGACAAGCCCGGGGATGACGGAAAGAAAGAGCCATCGGCGCATTGCTAGATCGCTCCCGCTTCCTTGAGCGCGGCCAATTCCTCCGCCGACAGCCCGAGCCAGCCGCCGTAAATCTCCTCGTTGTGCTGGCCCACCCTGGGGCTCGGGCGGCTTGGCGCCGGGGGCAGCCCGTGCAGCCGCAGCGGCGAGGTCGGCACGGTGATGGTGCCGAGCTCGGGGTGCTCGACCTCGACCAGCATGCCGCGCTCGTGCATGTGCTTGTCGTGCATCACCTCCGGCGCGGTGCGCACCGGCGCCGCCGGCACCCGCCCGGCCTTGAGGCGCGCGAACACTTCCATCTTGCCGAGCGTCCGGGTCCATTCGCAAACCACCGCGTCGGTCTCGTCCATATGCGCGACCCGGTCGGCGTTGGTCTTGAAGCGCGGGTCGTGCCCGAGTTCCTCACGCCCCATCGCCTTGATCAGGTTCTGCCAATGCCCCTCGGTGACGACGTGGATCGCCACGTGCCCGTCATTGGTCGGGTAGACGTTGTACGGGGTCGAGGACAGCCCGGCCTGGCGGTTGCCGGCGCGCGGCGGCGGATTGCCGGTGCGGTGATAGTATTCGAAGCTGGCGGCGAGGCTCGAATACACCGTCTCCTGCATCGCCACCTCGACGAGCCGGCCTTCGCCGCTGCGCTCGCGCTCGAAGAGGGCGGTCATGATCGCGCCGTAGAGATGGATGCCGCCCATGAAATCGACGAGGGTCGGGCCGGCCTTCATCGGCGGGCCGTCGGGCGCGCCGGTGACGCTCATGATCCCCGACGCGGCCTGGATCGTCAGGTCCATCGCCAGGTTGTCGCGGTCGGGGCCGCTGATCCCGAACCCGGTGCCGGTCGCGTAGATGAGGCGCGGGTTGATCTCCTTCAGCACGCTCCAGCCGACCCCGAGATCGTCCATCGTCCCGGGCGAGAAATTCTCCAGCAGCACATCGGCGCGCCGCACCATCTCGAACAGCAACTCGCGCCCTCTCGGGTGCTTCAGATTGAGGCTGACCCCGCGCTTGTTCTGGTTGAGCATCGCGAAGGGCAGCGTCGCACTCTTGCCCGGCGCGGCGCGGCGGCGCAGCGGCTCGCCATGCGGCGGCTCGATCTTGATGACGTTGGCGCCCGCTTTCGCCAGCAGCAAGGTCGCGTAGGGGCCCTGAAAAATCTGCCCGAAATCGACGACGGTGATGCCCCCGAGGGGCATGGCTTGCGGGAGGCGCTGGGTCGGTTCCGGGGCCGCGGACATGGGCGCGGGGTTCCTTGGTGTTGGTCGCGCGGAATTTTGCGCAGGCGCGGTTCGCGCGCGCAAGACGGTGATCGCTCAGCCCCTAAAGCACCCGCACATTCGTGGTGGTCAGTCGCTGCGCCGCGTTTGCGAGGCGGCGGTCAAGGGTGACAAAGGCCTCGCAACGCGCTGCGCTCGCAAGATGCAGGGCGTCGGCGAAATCCATCCCGGCTGTCATCCAATCGAGCGCCACCGCCATCGCGGTCGGCGCTTCGACTGTCACCTGCGGCAGCCCGGCAAAAGCCCGCAATCGCTCCGCGATCCGGGTTGGCGAAAAGCCGTAGCCGCTGCGCAACACCCACTCGGTTTCAAGAAACACGGTCGAGGGAACAAAGATCTCAGCGTCGTCTACAAGCCGCTGCGCCCGCGCCGATTGCTCCGGATCGTCACGGGTCAGATACCGGACGATGATATTAGTATCGACCGCGAGCATGCCGGCGTTTCACCTCGGCGGCGATCGCCGCATCCATTTCTTCGATAGTCTTCGCCGGCCCCTCATACCGCAATGAACCAAAAACCTCCTCCGGCCGGGTTTCGGGGAACACCCGCGCCCGCCGCAACAGCACCCCGTCGGGCCGTTCCTCCACGACGAGGCGCGTGCCCGCTCGCCAATCGCGCCGTTGGCGAATGGCCTTTGGCAGGATCACTTGTCCCTTGGTGGAGACGACCGTTGTCAGTTTATCAGCCGCGCCCATGATCTCGAACTCTTCGGTAAGACGAAAGTAAGATAATGGTTCGGGTCGCCTAATTCAAACCGCCTCCACCCCCAACGGCTTCTTGCGCAGGAAGTCGAAATCGCAGCCCTTGTCGGCCTGCAGCACCTGGTTGCGGTAGAGCCTTGCATAGCCGCGCTCGGGCACCGGCGGTGGGCTGACCGGCCGGCGCGCCAGTTCCTCGTCGGAGACCAAGAGGTCGATGCGCCGCTTCTCGACCGAGAGCCGGATGCGGTCGCCGTTGCGCACCTTGGCGAGCGGGCCGCCCGAGGCCGCGTCCGGCGTCACGTGAAGAACAATCGAGCCGTAGGCGGTGCCGCTCATCCGCGCGTCGGAAATGCGCACCATGTCCTTGACCCCGGCGCGCGCCAGCTTTTGCGGGATCGGCAGATAGCCGGCCTCGGGCATGCCCGACGGCGACAGCGGACCGGCATTCTGCAGCACCAGGAAATCGTCCGGGGTCACGTCGAGGTTGGGGTCGTCGATCCGCGCCGACAAATCCTCGAGCGAAGTGAACACCACGGCGCGGCCCTCTTTCTCGAACAGTTTGGGGTCGGCGGCGGAGCGTTTGAAGATCGCGCCTTTCGGGGCCAGCGAGCCGAACAGAGCGACCAGTCCGCCGACCGGCTGCAGCGGGTCGGCCAGGGGCTTCACGACGTTGCGGTCGACCGGGCCGGCCGGCCCGGCGAGCCGTTCGCCCAAGGTCTCGCCGGCCACGGTCAGGCAATCGAGATGCAGCATCGGCTTCAGCTCGCGCATCACCGCGCCGATGCCGCCGGCGGCGAACAAATCCTCCATGTAATGCGGCCCGGTCGGCTTGAGATCGACCAGCACCGGCGTCGTGTCGCTGATCTCGTTGAGGCGCGGCAGCGAAATATCGATGCCGGCGCGGCCCGCCACCGCGGTCAAATGCAGCACCGCGTTGGTCGAGCCGCCGATCGCCATCAGCACTCTGAGCGCGTTTTCCACCGACTTCTCGGTGACGATCTTGTCGGGGGTGGTTTTGCTCGCCGCCAGCGCCATCGCCGCGCGCCCGGTCGCCTCGGCGGCGCGCAGCCGGTCGGCGTGGACGGCGGGGATCGCCGCGCTCCCGGGCAGGATCATGCCGAGTGCTTCGGCGACGGAGGCCATCGTGCTCGCCGTGCCCATCACCGCGCAGGTGCCGGCGGTGGTCGCGAGATTGCCCTCGATCTCCTGGATCTCGTCGTTCGACACCTCGCCGGCGCGGTATTTCGCCCAGAACCGGCGGCAATCGGTGCAGGCGCCGAGGCGCTCGCCGTGATAACGCGAGGTCATCATCGGCCCGGCGACGAGGCCGATTGCCGGGCGGTTGGCCGAGATCGCGCCCATCAGCTGCGCCGGCACGGTCTTGTCGCAGCCGCCGACCAGCACCACCGCGTCCATCGGCTGGGCGCGGATCATCTCCTCGGTGTCGATCGCCATCAGATTGCGGAACATCAAGCTCGTCGGGCTGAGAAAAACCTCCCCGAGCGAGATCGTCGGAAACACCAGCGGCAACCCGCCGGCGGCGAGCACACCGCGTTTCACCGCCTCGATCAGCTCGGGGAAATGGCGGTGGCAATTGTTGAAGCCGGAGCGGCTGTCGGCGATGCCGATCACCGGTTTCGCCAGCATGTCGATTGAGTAGCCCATCGAGCGGGCGAACGATCGGCGCAGATAAAGCGCGAAATCGGGGTCGCCGTAATTGGTGAGACCGCGCCCGAGGCCGATGGGATCGCTCATCTTCTATCTCCCGGTAACAGAAAGTAACAGTAGCTTGATTGGCGCCTTGCCAGAACCTAAGTCGATAGTGGCCCGATCGCCACATATCCTTCAGCACCCGCGGAAACGCTTATCTTGTGCTATTTTCTAAGTGAGGATTTTTGGCAACACTATTCGCGCCTAAAAAATTCGCGCGAATGTATCTACACTTGCATTGATTTTAACCGGATTGGTGACTACATTGAGCATATGGGAATTCCCGCAACTTTTTGGCGTTGACCGGGATGACCGTAAATCCCCCGCGCTGCGAGCGCGCCGGGTTAACGAGTGGAAGGTGGAGTGCCATGGCAAAACCCAAGAGAGGGCGGTCGACCGGAGCGATCGATGACTTCGTTGGCGGGCGTATCCGCGAACGGCGTATCATGCTCGGCCTGACCCAGCAACAGTTGGCCGAGATGATCGGCGTTACCTACCAGCAGGCTCACAAATACGAGCGTGGCATCAACCGCGTCTCGGCGGGCCGGCTGTACGAGATCGCGCGCGTGCTGAATGCGCCGATCACGTATTTCTACGAAGGCCTCGGCGAGGAAACGCCGCGTCCTGTCGCGCCGCATCAGCGGATGCTGCTGGAGATCGCGCGCAATTTCGCCGAAATCCAGAACGAGAAGCACCAGGAGGCGGTGAGCCAACTGGCCCGCGTTCTCGCGGGACGCTAATCCGCGAACCGAATGCCGGGCTCGTCCCGGCTAGGGGCTGACACAAAGCGGCCGGCGGTATCCCCGCCGGCCGTTTTCGTTTGCCCGATCGTGCGGCTATAACGGCTGAAATCGCGCAACCCGGAGAACGCCATGCCCCATACGGTCGGCCGCGCCATCGTCGATAGCCTCGAGGCGCACGACATCGACATCGTCTATTGCGTGCCGGGCGAGAGCTATCTCGGCTTCACCAACGCGATGGCCGACAACAACCGCATGCGGCTGATCGTCTGCCGCCACGAGGGCGGCGCGGCGTTCATGGCCGCCGCCGACGGGCGGATGCGCGGCGGCAAGGCCGGCATGCTGGTGGTGTCGCGCGGTCCGGGACTCTCGAACGCGATGATCGGCCTCCATACCGCTTGGCACGACGCGACCCCGATGGTGGTGCTGATCGGCCAGGTCGAGCGCTGGGAGGCCGGGCGCATGGCGCTGCAGGAGCAGAACTACAGCCGGCTGCTCTCCGACGTGACCAAGCTCGTCATCGAGGTCAACGACCCGAACCAGGCGTCGGAGGCGATGGCGCGCGCCTTCCATGTCGCCGAGAGCGGCACCCCGGGCCCGGTCGCGGTGGTGATGCCCGAGGATGTGTTCGACGCCGAGACCGACGTCGCGGCCGCGCTGCCGCGCCCGGCGGCGCTTGCCGGCCCGCGCCCGCAAGATCTCGACCGGCTGGCGGACATGCTGGCCAAGGCCGAGCGGCCGCTGGTCTGGGTCGGCGGCGCGGTGCATCCCGCCGATGTCGCCGACGTGGCGCGGCTCGCGGAAAGCTGGGTGCTACCGGTGATGCCGACGCATCGAAGGCCGCATCTCTTCGACCCGGCGCACCAGAATTACGGCGGCTATATGAGCCGGCCGCCGCGCGAGCAGATGGACCTGCTTGAAACAGACCGACCTGCTGGTCGCGCTCGGCGAGCGGCTGGCGGTATCGACGACGCAGGGCTTCACCTTTCCGCGGGCGCCCGACCCGCAAATGCCGCTGGTGCATGTCTGGCCGGGACCCGAGGAGGTCGGCAAGACGTTCCGCCCCGAGCTCGGCATGGCATGCGAGCCGGCGGCGGTGGTGCGGGCGCTGCTGGCGAAAGGCGCGCCCGCCGGGGCCGGCAAGCGCCGCGCGTGGATCGAGCAGCTGCATGCGATGCACCACAAGATCGCCAAGCCCGAGTGGCAGCCCGCCTCGGACGGCGTCAATTTCTCGGCCGTCATCGCCGCGGTCGGCCGCCACCTTGCGGACGACGCGACCGTGACCACCGACGCCGGCAATTTCTCGACCTTCGTCCAGCGCTATCTGCAGATCAAACCGGGTCAGATGTATCTGAACTCGGTGGTCGGCGCGATGGGCGCGGGGATGCCGATGGCGGTCGCCGCGGCGCTGCGCCGCCCCGGCACTCAGGTGGTCGGCTTCGCCGGCGACGGCGGCGCCCTGATGACCGGCAATGAGCTGGCGACGGCGCGGCAATACGGGGTCAACCCGGTCTTCATCGTCTCGGACAATGGCTGCTACGCCACCATCACCCAGCACCACGACATCCGCTATCCCGGCCGCCCCTATCAGGCGGCGACGCAGCTCACCAACCCCGATTTCGCGCTGTGGGCGACCGCCTTCGGTGCCAAGGGGCTGACCATCGACGAGGAGGACGAGGTCGAGGACACGATCGCCGAGGCGCTGTCGACCAGGGACCGGCCGGTCGTCGTCCACGTCCACTCATCATTGGAACAGATCAGCGCCTGGCGCCGGCGGAGCTAGCCGCCGCGCGGCCCTGCGATAATTCGTCGAGACAGGGCTTGCCTTGATCGCCATAGTCACCCCAGCGATCCGCCAGGAGTAACCCGATGATCACAAAATTCGACAGCTCCTATTACGGCACCGCCGATATGGAGAACCTCGGCTACAAGGGCACGCCGATCAACGACCGCTGCTACTCGCGCGGAGCAACTGGCCAAGGCCATGCACAAGGTCGTCCAGTACGCCAAGTGCATGGACGAGCGCGGCTACAACACCTTCTGGATGGCCGAGCATCATTTCCAGCCCGAGGGCACGGAGCTGATCCCGAACCTCTTGATGATGGCGATGCATTTGTGCGGCGTGACCAAGAACCTCAACATCGGCTGCGGCTTCAACGTCGTGCCGATGTGGCACCCGCTGCGCCTCGCCGAAGAC
The DNA here is from genome assembly GCA_963773625.1 of uncultured Alphaproteobacteria bacterium. Classification (GTDB taxonomy): domain Bacteria; phylum Pseudomonadota; class Alphaproteobacteria; order ATCC43930; family CGMCC-115725; genus DATARH01. The sequence continues at coordinate 89,057 of CAVZCJ010000013.1, forward strand.
TACGCGATGGCCGACATTCTGACCGGTGGGCGGGTCATTTTCGGCGTCGCGCGCGGCTATCACACCCGCGAGGTCGAGACCTTCGGCTCGCCCTTGATGGACCAGGACGCCAACCGTGAGAAGTTCGAGGAAGGCGTCGAGATCCTGTTCAAGGCGTTCGAGGGCAAACCCTTCTCGCACAAGGGCAAGTACTACACGATCCCGCCGGAGGTGCCGTATCGCGGCTATACGCTGAAGGAGATCACCCTGGTGCCGGCGCCGGATCGGTATCCGGTCGAATGCTGGCAGCCGATCCAGAGCGGGTCGGAGCGTGCCTTCGACTTCATGGCCAAGCACGGCATCAACGGCGTCATCGGCGGCGGCTCGGCCGAGGGCGGCGCGGTGGACCGCCACATGATCGGGTTCCAGGCCGCCTATGCACGGCGCGGCATCCAGCTCGAAATGGGCGAGCGCCTGGCGTTCGGCTATCAGTTCCACATCGCGGCAAGCCGTGAGCAGGCGATCCGCGAGGCCGCCCCGCATTACGAAGAGAACATGAAAATGTTCGGCGAGTTGCGCCTGGTGCGGGCGCTCACCGACGAGCAGATCGCGGCGATGCGCGATCCGAAACTTGCCGCCACCACCAAGTTGCCGACGATCGAGGACGCGGTGAAGGCGGGCGGCTTCCTCGCCGGCACGCCGGCCGACATTGTCGAACAGCTGAAAGCGGTCGAGAAGCGTTATCCCGGGGTCGATCGCGTCATTTGCGCCACGCCGCTCGGCACCCCGCTCGACGTCCAGCTCGAAGACCTCGATCGCTTCGCCAAGGAGGTCATGCCCGCCTTCGGCGCCGGCAAGAAGATGGCCGCCGCGGCGCAGTAGCGCGCGGCCGGCTGCGGCTGGGAACGCCCTCGGACGGTCGTTCTCGCCGAGGCCCGCAAGCGCGGTCTTGCATGCCGGCGGATTGGGGCCAGTTGTTACAAGAAACCCCGAGGCTGCCGAGAAAGAAATGTTTCAGGCCTTGCATCGCCTTTTGACCGGCCTCGACGGCGCACCCGAGGCCGCCCGTCAGAACGACACGGCGTTCGCACTCGCCATCCTGCTCATCGAGGTCGCGCGCAGCGACGATCGCCTCGCAGGCTCCGAGGAGAGCGTCATCGAGCGGGCGCTGGCGCGCCGCTTCGGCCTGCGGCGCGACGAGGTTGTCCGGCTGATCGAGGCGGCGGACGAACGCGCGTTGCAGGCGACCGACCTGTTTCACTTCACCCAGGTGATGGTGGAGAATTTCAGCGAGGCGGAGCGCATCGGCGTCGTCGAAATGTTATGGGAAGTTGCCTATGCCGATGACGAGCTGACCGGCGGCGAGGACAGCATGATCCGCCGGGTCGCGGGGCTCATCTACGTCTCCGACCGCGATCGCGGCGAAGCCAAGCGGCGGGTGAGAGAGCGGCGGCGCGGATAATGCGCGCTGGGACCGGGAGGGGAGAACCATCATGCCCTATGGCGGCAACGACTGGCTGGCGCTGACCCAGGAGCCGATCCTCGAACCGGACCTGCCGATCTGCGACCCGCACCACCATTTCTGGGATTTCCGCACCGGGCGCATCCCCTATCAGCGTTATCTGCTGCACGAACTCGTCGCCGATACCGGCAGCGGTCACAACATCCGCTCGACAGTCTTTATCGAGGCGCGGGCGATGTACCGCGCCGACGGGCCGGCCGAGATGAAGCCGGTCGGCGAGGTCGAGTTCGTCCAGGGCCTCGCCGCCGCCAGCGCCAGCGGGCTTTACGGCCCGTGCCGCGCCGCCGCCGCGATTATCGGCCACGTCGATCTCAAGCTCGGCGACCGGGCCGAGCCGGTGCTGGAAGCATTGCAGGCGGCTAGCCCCAATCGCTTCCGCGGCATCCGCCACATCGTCACCTGGGATTCCGACCCGCGGGTCGAAAGCCGCGAGAAAGAGGGCGTGCTCTCGACCCCGGAGTTCCGCGCCGGCGCCAAAATCGTGGCGCGGATGGGCCTGTCGCTCGACACCATCTGCTGCTTCCCGCAGCTGCCCGAGATGGTCGCCTTCGCCCGCGCCGTGCCCGACCTGCCGATCGTCATCAACCATCTCGGCGGGCTCAACCGCACCGGCCCCTTCGCCGGCAAGGATGCGGAGGTCATGCCGGCCTGGCGCGCCGGCATGGCCGAATTGGCCAAATGCCCGAACGTGCTGCTCAAGCTCGGCGGCCACGGCATGCCGCGCTTCGGCTTCGACTGGCATTTGCGCGATACCCCGGTCGGCTCCGAGGAGCTCGCCGCCGACATCGCCCCGCTGATGGATTACTGCATCGAGCAGTTCGGCCCCGAGCGCTGCATGTTCGAAAGCAACTTCCCGGTCGATAAGGTCTCGTTCTCGTACTGGGTGTTGTTCAACGCCTTCAAGCGCTTCTCGAAGGGATATTCAGCCCCCGAACGCGCCGCCCTATTCCACGACACCGCCGCGCGCGCCTACCGGATCGCCCAGAGCTGATCAGCCTCCGGTTCCTCCTAGCGAGACCACTTTCAGCGGCGCCGAGGGAATTATCCGCCTGACGACCGTATATCAAAGGTGGTGCAGGCGAGCCGATAATTAGCCGATTTACTTGCTAGCACCAGTCAGGTAGCATCGCGCATGGCTAGGCGCGCATCAAAACGGGAACCTTGGCTGAACCCCCGGATGCTCGGATGGGCGCGATCTTGGCGTGGCCGAAGCCTTGAAGATGCAGCGGCCAAGCTCGGTAAAAAGCCGGAGGAGATAGCTAACTGGGAAAATGGTGTCGGCGCTCCGACAGTTCGACAGGCGAGACTGCTGACAGATTACTATGAACGCCCTTTTCTAGAGCTTTTCCTAGCCGATCCGCCAGATATACCGCTACCCGAACTTGTGCCGGACTTCCGTATGCACGCGGGGAAAGTGGCATCAGAGGAAAACCGTGATCTTCAGCTAATCCAGCAATGGGCTGAAGCGCAACGAACCAACGCGCTTGGACTTTACCAAGATGTGGGCGACACCCCTCCCGGTCTTCCCGAACCCCTTTTTGCAACGATCGAGAATGCCGCCGGGACGGTCGCTTCCGCCGCTCGCGATGCGCTGAAATTTCCGATTAGGGAGCAGATTGATATACCACGCGCCCAGGCGTACCAGCTCCCGACAATTCTGAGGCGGAAAATCGAGAGCGTCGGAGTTCTCACGCTGAGACGTTCCGATCTTGGGCAATTCGACATAAGGGGGATTTGTCTCGCAGAATTCCCGCTCCCGGTAATCCTGTTTGGCAGCGAAGCGCCAGCAGCCCAAGCGTTCACGCTTGCCCACGAATTTGGACACATCCTTCTCAAAGCTAGCGGGGTAACTGGGCCGCGACGAGCAACCTACAATACGAACCCGATTGAACGGTGGTGCGATCAGTTCGCCGCATCGTTCCTGATGCCAGAAAGCGCAGTACAAGCTTTCATGGGAAACGCACCTGCCGCGCCACTTCCCGCAATCGACGATAGTACTCTTGCGCGAATGGCCGATATATTTCGAGTAAGTATTCATGCAATGCTCATTCGGCTTGTTCACCTCCGCTATGTTCGTGAAGAATTCTACTGGGATGTTAAAAAGCCACTTTTTGACCAAATCGAGCAAAACCTCCGCCAGTTTGGTCGCGCCACATTTTACGGCGCTCGTTACAAATCGCGAATGGGAGAGCTTTACACCGGCCTTGTCCTTGAGGCTTGGGCTACTGGTAGAATTACCAACCACCACGCCGCAGAATATATGGGTATTAAAAATCTCCAGCACCTAAATGACCTTCGCGAAAATGCGACGCCAATATGAAGAGGTATTGTTTTGATACCTATGGAATCTCCAATCCTCTGGAATTCATGCCAGAAGATATTCACGGATGGATGTGGGATCGGATGATTGATTTCATTCAGTCTGACTTCTTGGCAGTAACAAAGGAAATTTACGATGAGATGACGCATATTCAGGGACGGATTGGGGATTGCATACGGAATAGTGAAGAATTAATGGTTCTGGAAGTAAATAAAGGAGATTGGGATTGGGAGGTATATGTTCGGCATGTGGCTGATATGCAGCGGCGCCACCACCAATTTATTTCTGAATATAACGGGGGATCGCGGCGCACGATCTGTTTAAATGACATGTCGATTATTGCCTTGGGAAAGACGCTGTCTTTGCCGGTTGTGAGCATGGAAGCGCTCATCATGCAGCCTGAATCAAAAAACCGGCGTATACCTAACATCTGTCAAATCGAGACCGTCGAGCATCTGACCTTCAGCGATTTTCTGAGGCGCGAGCAATTCAGGTCATGAGGTTGAGTTGTTTAACTTGCAAGAAGGCTTCGATCTGGACGAATCGATGATTTCACTCGCAGAGGACAGGGCCGCATCCGTGATTTTTATTAAAATCGCAAAATTGCGCTCTTGAATACGAGAACAAAGAGAGCACATAGCCATCCATGATCGGGTGGCTCGGCAAATCGGTTTCTGCGGGAATGGCGGCGATCTTGCGCCGCCGGCGCTCGCGCCTAGCCGCCCGCGCCGCCGCGCGAGATCACGTTGACCAGCGCCTGCTGGCCGCGATCGACCGCTTCGAGCGCGCGTTTCAATGCCCCGGGAAGCTGCTGCGGGTCCTCGACCCGCTCCCCGTAGCCGCCGGCGGCCTGGCACACGGTCTCGAAGGCCGGCAAATCGTCGAGATCGATGAACGGCGGCTTGTTGCTCTTGGCCGCCTCGCCGTCCGGATACATGCTCAACGTCGCGCGGCGTACCGCGCCCCACATCGCATTGTTGATGACCACGGTCAGGGTCGGCAGTCGGTGCATCGCCGCCGCGTGATGGACCGCGACCGGGTTGGAGAAGATGTACGAGCCGTCGCCGAGGATCGCGATCACCTGGCGTTCCGGCTCCGCCAGTTTCACCCCGAGCGCCGCGCCGGCCCCCCAGCCGAGCCCCGCCGCCGGGCTCGACCCGTAATAGGAGCCGGGCTCGCTCGACGGACAGTGCTCGTTGAGCAGCGTGTATTCGTTGACGAGGATCGAGCGCGGGTCGCGCGCCTCGCTGAGGCAATGGCTGACCCAGCTGGGGTGGATTGGCGTTTGCGTCGCCATCTCGTCGCGCAGCTTCGCCCATCCCGCGTGTTGCGCGGCGCGCCGTTCGGCGAGCGCGTCGCGGCGAGCGGCGATCTCGGCCTCGGGCATCTTGAGCGCCGCGCCGAGCTTCGGCAGCGCCAGGCGGGGCGTCCCGGCGATCGCCACGTCGCAGGGAAACCCGCGGATCGGATAGCGCTGATAGAGCGGATCGACGCCGAGATGGATCACCCGACATGCGGAGGGCGGCTGCACCCGGCTCGGAATCCATGGCACGTCGGATTCGATCACCAGGATCGCGTCGGCTTCCTTGACGAATGGCGTCGGGTCATAGCCGAGGTGGCAAGGGATGGTCGGCCGGCAGCGACAAATGGCGCTGGCGGTGCTCGACGACCGGGATCGCAAAGCGCTCGGCGAATGCGGCGAGCGCCGCGACCGCGCCGAGGTCGCGCCCGGCGCTGGCGGTGACGATCAGCGGCCGCTTGGCCTTCGCCAGGATCGCCGCCGCTGCTTCCACCGCCGCCTCGTCGGCGCCGGGAGCGGCGACCGCCACCCGCCGCGACGGGCTGTCGACGGAGAAGCCGTCGAGCTTCTCGCCCAACACCTCCCGCGGCAGCGACAGATAGACCGGGCCTTCGGGCGCGCTGGTTGCCAGCGACAAGCGCCCGGTCGATCACGGTTTCGAGCTGCGTCCCGTTGCGCAACTCATAGTCCCATTTGACGATCTCGCGCAGCATGCCCGCCTGGTCGAACATCTCCTGCGCCCAGTGGATATAGGTGTCGCGCGCCCCGAACACGCCCTCCTCGGTCAGCGGCGAGCGGCCCGCGGTGAACAGGATCGGCACGTTTTCCCGCGCCGCGTTGAAGATGCCGCAGAGCGCGTTGGCGGTGCCGACGCTGACATGCACCATCACCGCCGGCACCTTGCCCGAGGCGATGGCGTAACCGTGCGCCATCGAGACCGCGACATTCTCATGCGTCGCGATCAGCGGCTTCGGCGCCCTGAGCCCGGTATGCGCCGCCTTGGCATAGGCCTCGACGATCGGCGCGAAATCCGTCCCGGCATTGGCGAAGAGGTACTCAACTCCGCGCTCGGCGAGCAGTGCCAGATAGGCCTCGGCGACGCTGGCGGCGGGCAGTTCCTTGCGGCTCATGCGGTGCTCCCTAAGCGTGCCGCGAGATTGCGTCGCTTCGCTCGCAATGACAACATCCCGGCGGCAGAGGCGGGAGGATCCAATGGGCTATCAAACAATCGAGGTCACCAAGCTCACGCCGCATATCGGCGCCGAGATCGGCGGGGTCGACCTTTCGCGCCCGCTCGGCAACCAGCAATTCCAGGAAGTGCACGACGCGCTGATGGAAAACCTGGTGATCTTCTTCCGCGACCAGCATTTGACCCACGACCAGCACAAGGCGTTCGGGCGGAAGTTCGGCAATCTGGCGGTTCATCCCACCTCGCCGCACTGCCCGGAGGGCCATCCCGAAATCCTCACCATCCACGCCGACGAGAACTCGAAGCACGTCGCCGGCGAGGAATGGCACTCCGACGTCTCCTGCGCCGAAAACCCGCCGATGGGCAGCATTCTCTATCTGACCGAGATACCGCCGACCGGCGGCGACACGCTGTTCGCCAGCATGTATGCGGCCTACGACACGCTGTCGCCGCCGATCAAGCAGCTCATCGAGGGGCTGACTGCGACCCATGACGGCGAGCCGGTCTATCGGGGGCGCTTCGGCTGGACCGGCAAGGATTTTCCGCGCGCCGAGCACCCTGTGGTGCGCACCCATCCGGTGACCGGCAAGAAGGCGCTGTTCGTCAACGGCAATTTCACCACCCGGATCAATGGGCTTAGCAAGCTCGAGAGCGATGCGCTGTTGCAGATGCTCTGCCGCCACGCCGAAACGCCGGAATTCCAGTGCCGCTTCCGCTGGCAACCGAACTCGGTCGCGTTCTGGGACAACCGCTGCGCCCAGCACCACGCGATGTGGGATTATTTCCCGCAGCGCCGCCACGGCTATCGGGTGACGATCGAAGGCGACAAGCCGTTTTACCGGGCCTGACCCTCACCATCCCTCTCCCGCGTTGCGGGAGAAGGTGGCGCGCGCAGGGATGCGGATGCGGATGCTATTGCAGATGCTTCCTGAAGAACGCGGTCGCGTCGTTCCACAGCTCATGCGCCGGGCCTTCGCGGTAGCTGGGCCGATAGTCGGCGAGGAAGGCGTGGCCGGCGTTCTGGTACACCTTGGTGGTGACGTCCTTGCCGGCGCCGCGCTTCTTCATCTCGTCTTCGAGCGCGGCCGGCGGGTTCTGGTCCTCAATCCCGAACACGCCAAACAGCGGGCAGTGCAGATTCGCCCATCAGGTCGAGCACCTGTGGTCGGCCGCGACGGGGTGGTTTCGGCGTCGGGCGTGGCGCGATGGATAAACCCGCCCCAGCAATCGACCGCCGCGTCCACCTTGCTGCTCGCTGCAGGCGAAGAGCAGCGTGTGCCGCCCGCCCGAGCAAAAGCCGATCGCACCGACCTTGCCGGTGGCGCCGGGCAGTCGCGCGCAAATAGTCGGCCGCCGCTTCGAGATCGCCCACCGCCTGGCGAGTCCTTGAGGCCGAACATCACCGGGAAGACGCTGCCGTGACAAGTCGCCTGGATCCTTCGGCGTCCCATCGCGCCAGTATAGGTTGGGGGCGATCGACGTTGTAGCCGATATTGGCGAAGCGGCGGGCGAAGTCGCAAATCATGGTCCGGCAGCCCGAATGCCTCCATGGATCATGACGATGCCGGGATAATTGCCGGGTGTGATTCGGCTTCGCGAGGTAGGCGGGGATTTTGGTGCCGCCGCTTTGCACTCGACGAGCCCGCCCGTGATCTTGCTAGGGTCGGTGACGAGACCGGGTACATTAGCCATGGGGGATTTCCTCCGTCGTTGGGGTTTGGGACAGTCGCGCGCCGGCTAGACGATGCCGGCATCTAGCTTCAATGCCTTGCGGGCGAAATAGCAGAACGTGGCGCCGATGATGCTGGCGCGCAGCCGATAGTCATGCGCTTCCTGCGCCTCGGTCGGGCCGATCGGCTTGATCTTGCCGGCGGCGCTCGCGCGAGCAGCTGCAATTTGGCCGCGCGCTCCATGAACAGCGCCAGCATTGCCGCTTCCTCGACCGTGCCGCATGCGGTGACGAGCCCGTGATGGGCGAGGAGCGCGGCGCGCTTGGTGCCGAGCACGCCGGAGATGATGCGGCCTTCCTCGTCGCCGATCGGCACGCCCGGCCATTCCGGCAGATAGGCGCAATCGTCCCAGAACACGGCGGTGTCCATATGCGCGACCGCGAGCGGTCTCGCCGATCATCGACAGCGCCGAAACATGCGGCGGATGGGTATGAATGATCGAGGCGACCTCCGGCCGCTTGCGATAAATCCACAAATGAAACCGGTTCGACGGATTGGGCATGCCGTCGCCGTCGAGCACGTTGAGGTCGTCGTCGACCAGCAGCAGGTTGTCGGCGCTGATCTCGTCGAGGCCGAGGCCGAAACGCATCGTCCAATAGGTGCCAGGCTCGTCGCCGCGCGCGGTCAGCTGGCCGGCGAGCGCCGAGCCGTGATCCTCGGCGGCGAGGATGCGGCAGGCCAGGGCGAGCTTTTGCGGCGCCGACCACCGGGCAACGTCGAGGTAGCGGCTCATGTCGGCGGCTGACGACTCGCGGTACTCTTCCTTGCGCCTGACGATCGCTGCCATCTCCTGCGCCTTTCCCTGATTTCATGCCCCGCAACCCGTTGCCGGCGCGGAACGCGTTTATGCTACGGTCGCCCGTTCGATAATCGCCCATGAGAGAGGCCGATGCCAACGGTTGAACTGCCTTGTTTCCAAGTCGAAGGTCCGGCGGCATGGATCGGGGCCGAGCTCGCCCGCCATCCCGAGCAATGGATCTACCCCCTGTCGGCGGCCGAGATCGCTGAGATCGAGGTGAATGTCGAACGGCTGCGCGGCCGCGACCTCGCAACCTTGAGCCACGACGATTTCACCCTGCCGACTCTCGGACCCGTTCTCGACGGCATGCGTCGCGAGGTGCTCGACGGCCGCGGCTTCGTGCTGATCCGGGGCCTGCCGGTCGAGGGAAGGCCGATCGCCGATAGCGCGCTCGCCTACTGGGCCATCGGCACCCGGTTCGGCAATCCCCGTTCACAGAACGCGATGGGGCATCTGCTCGGCCATGTCACCGATCTAGGTCTCGCCACCGCCGACCCCAACGTGCGCACTTATCAGACGACCGAGCGACAGCATTTTCACACCGATTCCTGCGATATCGTCGCGCTTCTGTGTCTCAAGACGGCGCGCTCGGGCGGGCTGTCGTCGATCGTCAGCTCGATGTCGATCTACAATGCGATGGCGAAGCGGCGCCCCGATCTGCTGGCGCGCCTCTGCCAGCCGTTTGCCACCGACCGGCGCGGCGAGGTGCCGGTCGGCCAGAAGCCCTATTTCGACATGCCCGTCTACAACGCGCACGAGGGTTACATTTCGGCGATCTACTCAGGTACGTACATCAGGTCGGCTCAGCGTTTCGTCGAGGTGCAGCGCCTCACGCCCGAGGACATCGAGGCGCTCGAAATGTTCGACGACCTCGCCAACGACAAGGAATTGCGACTCGACATGGAGTTGAGCCCCGGCGACATGCAGTTCCTGCACAACCATACCTGCCTCCATGACCGCACCGCCTTTGTCGATTGGCCCGAGCCGGAGCGGAAGCGGCATCTGTTGCGGCTGTGGCTGGCGGCGCCCGGGGCGCGGCCGCTGCCGCCGGTCTACGCACCGCGCTACGGCTCGACGACGATCGGCGAGCGCGGCGGTATCGTCTGCGAGCGGACCCGGCTGCACGCGCCGCTGGAACCGGTGTAGCGCTAACCGCCTTTCAGCTTCAGACCGAGCAACGGCGCGATCGCTTCGGCCGGAAGCTTCGAGAACCCGGGTGGGGGCTCGAAGAGCGTTGCGGGCTGGGGCCCGAGATGCACATGGGTGAGTTCCCAGTGTAGGGTCGCGACCCTGCCGCTGGCCCGGGTGAAGGTGCCGTCGAGCTTCATCGGGATGCCGGCGTCGCTGAGCCATAGATTGCCGGCGCCGTGGCCCTCGGGAACGGTTACCGCCACATCGTATTTGGTGGTGGCGATGCCGTTGATTTTTTCGTGCCCGACTGGTTTGCGCGTCAGGCGCGGATCGGCGAAGAGGTGCAATTCCGGTGGCATCGCGAATTCGACCGTGGTGTGCAGCTTGGGGAGCACCAGATCGCCGATCGGGGTGTCGGTGCGCAGCACAAAGGCGGCTGGGATGCCGTTCAAATTCTGCTCGTGCCGCTCCTTGCCCGGCATGTTCCACATCTTGCCCTGGTACGGCTTGCCATTGATGATGAGCACTCGGTCGGCGCTGAACCCAACCTTGGCGTCGCTCAGCGTAGCCGCCGGCGCGGCGGAAGCCGCCGTCGCGAACGCCGCGGCAAAGCCAATCAGGAATCCCCGCATCGCTTCCTCGATCCTTGCTGCGGTCGCCAGTTAGAGGCGGAATGAGGCGGTTTCGCGGCACGCTGGACAGCGGTCGCGAAGCCCTTATCCTGGCCCCTGGCGCTGTTTATGCAAGGGCGCCCGCGGAGAGGCAGGGGATGAGCGGGAAGATCGAGGCAAGACTGAAGGAGCTCGGCATTGAGCTGCCGCAGGCGACCGCGCCGATTGCCAACTACGTGCCGTTCACGGTGAGCGGCAATATCGTCGTCGTCTCCGGCCAGGTGTCGGTGCGCAACGGCAAGCCCGAGTTCGTCGGCAAGCTCGGCCGCGGCGTCTCGGTGGCGGACGGGCAGCAGGCGGCGAAGCTCTGCGCGCTCAACATCCTGGCGCACGTCAAGACCGCGTGCAGCGGCGACCTGGACCGGGTGAAGCGGGTGTTGCGCCTGTGCGGGTTCGTCAACTGCACGCCCGAATTCACCGAGATGCCGCAAGTGATCAACGGCGCCTCCGACCTGATGGTCCAGGTGTTCGGCGATGCCGGCAAGCACGCCCGCGCCGCGGTCGGAGTAAGTTCTTTGCCGCTTGGCGTCGCGGTCGAGGTCGAAGCGATGGTCGAGCTCGGCTGAGCGATGAACGACGCCGGCGACACGGTCACGCTGACGGTTCATTCGTCGATCGCCGAGATTCCGGCGGCGGAATGGGACGCCTGCGCCGGGGGCGTGAACCCGACGGTGGGCTACACCTTTCTCCAGGCGATGGAGGAGAGCGGCTCGGCGGGCGCGCGCAGCGGCTGGGCGCCGCAACATCTCTCGCTGTCGGACAAGGGCCGCATCGTTGGCGTCGTGCCGCTTTATCTGAAGAGCCATTCCTACGGCGAATACGTGTTCGACTACGGCTGGGCCGACGCCTATGAGCGGGCGGGCGGGCGCTATTACCCGAAGGCGCTCGCCGCGGTGCCATTCACTCCGGTGCCGGGGCCGCGCTTGCTGGTGCGGCACGACGCGCCGCCCGACACCAGGTCAGCGCTGATCGCCGGCCTCGCCGAGTTCACCCGTCAGCGCGGGATATCATCCTTGCACATCAATTTCCCGGAAGAGGCCGACGCCGAGGCGCTGTTCGAGGCCGGGTTCCTGAAGCGCATGGGCCAGCAATTCCACTGGACCAACGAGGGATATAAGGATTTCGGCGATTACCTGGCTGCGCTGAACTCACGCAAGCGCAAGGCGGTCAACAAGGAGCGGCGCGAAGCGATGGCGCCGGGTCTCGACATCGACGTCCTGACCGGCGCCGATCTGCAGCCCAAGCATTGGGATGCGTTCTACCGCTTCTATCTGGCGACCTCGGATCGCAAATGGGGCTCGGCCTATCTCAACCGCAAATTCTTCGCGCTGATCGGTGAGCGCATGGCCGACAAGATCGTGCTGGTGATGGCCCGGCACGGCGGTGAGTACGTCGCCGGGGCGTTTAACATTCTCGGCACCGAGACGATCTACGGGCGTAACTGGGGCAGTTACGGCGACTACAAGATGCTGCATTTCGAGTGCTGCTATTACCGGGCGATCGAGTTTGCTATCGACCACGGGCTGAAGCGGGTCGAGGCCGGCGCCCAGGGCCCGCACAAATTACAGCGCGGCTATCTGCCGGTGCCGACTTACAGCGCGCACTACATTCCCGAACCGAATTTCCGCCGCGCAGTGGCGCAATTCCTCGCCCGCGAGCGCGAGATGGTCGAGCAGAAGATCGAGCATCTGGCCGAATATTCGCCCTTCCGCCACGCGGTGGGCGAGGGGGAAGCCGCCGAGGAGTAGCCTGCCCGGCTGAAGAACGTTCTCTACGCCGAGCTCGGTTCGCTGACCGTTCCGACCGCGGCGCCATCGGGGCCAGGCTGAAAGTGCGGGACGGCCTCCGGCCGCAATCGCGGATCGTCGTCAAACAGGCTTGCCTCGTATTGCGACATCGCTCGTCGCTCATCTTCGTTTAGCCAACCCTTGGCCAGATAGGGTGTGAGATATTTCCGTTGGTATTCAGTATGGTCGTGACCCACGACGAGATGCGGGCCCGGCAGCAGCTTTTTCAAGCTGGCGATCTTCCTGATCGAGCGGACTTGTTCATCGCGGCTTTGCCGCGAAAACCGGACTGCCTGGATATCGTCGGCTGCAAGGTGCCGCAGCGTGTAGAGGCAAACTCCCGTAATCAACAGCTGATATCCGCCCATTTCGACCAAGGCACAGGTGTGACCGGGGGGGGTATGTCCAGGTGTCGACAAGAGCGTCACGGATCCGTCGCCAAACAAATCCTGACTTCGATCGAAGCAACGAAACGCGCCGGAATCAAAACTCACATGCTGCCACTGCGGCACTTGGCGAAAGGATGGCTCGTAGAACATCGGGACGAAACCGAAGAGCTTCATCCGTCTCGCATCCCACTCGGCCTTTGCCACCACGACTTTTAGCCTTGGGCAGATCGCGCAGCCCGCCCGCGTGATCCTCGTGCAGATGCGTCAGGACGACGGCCCTCACATCGTCAGGCCTATAACCGAAGCGCTTCAGCTGCTCCGCCAGCGTTTCATTCGGCTCCTGAGCATATTCGTCATCGTCGAGGATCAGCTTCATGAGGCCGCGGTAGTACTGCCCATGCCGATGCGCCTGATCGGAGAGAGCTTCATCGATGGTCGCCGCCAGCGCCCAACCGTTTCGGCCGCTATTCTCGGGTTGGAGCCCGTCGGGTGCCGGCGTGAACTTACTCCACCAACGCCGGCTCCTGCGGCTCGATGTCCGGCACGCCGGGGGCCTCGGGCACGGGTTTCTCGTGGAAGGTAAAGGCGAGCTTGTCCTCGACTTCGTCGCGCTTGACGCGCACGATCCCGCCCTTCGCCAGATGGCCGAACAAGAGTTCCTCGGCGAGCGGCTTCTTGATGTGTTCCTGGATGATCCGCGCCAAGGGCCGCGCGCCGAACAGCGGGTCGTAGCCCTTTTCGGCGAGCCAGGCCCGCGCGCTCGCCTGCAGCTCGATCAACACGTTGCGGTCGGCAAGCTGCTCTTCCAATTGCAGGATGAACTTGTCGACGACCCGCCCGATCGTTTCCGCCGACAGCGGCGCGAACGAGATCGTCGCGTCGAGCCGGTTGCGGAACTCGGGCGTGAACATTCGGTTGATCGCTTCCTCGTCATGCCCGGTGCGGATGCCGCTGCCGAAGCCGATCGCCTGCTTGGCGAGCTCGGCGGCACCGGCGTTGGTGGTCATGATCAGGATGACGTTACGGAAATCGACGATCTTGCCGTTGTGGTCGGTCAGCTTCCCGTAGTCCATCACCTGTAAGAGGATATTGAACAGGTCGGGATGCGCCTTCTCGATCTCGTCGAGCAGCAGCACGCTGTGGGGGTGTTGGTCGACCGCGTCGGTCAAGAGCCCGCCCTGGTCGAAGCCAACATAGCCTGGCGGCGCGCCGATAAGCCGCGAGACCGTGTGCCGCTCCATGTACTCCGACATGTCGAAGCGGGTGATCTCGATCCCCATGGTGCGAGCGAGCTGGCGCGCGACCTCGGTCTTGCCGACGCCGGTCGGCCCCGAGAACAGGTAGGAGCCGATTGGCTTCTCGGGATCGCGCAGACCGGCGCGAGCAAGCTTGATCGCCGAGACTAGTGCCTCGATCGCCTGGTCCTGGCCGAACACCATGGTCTTGAGGTCGCGGTCGAGGTTGCGCAATACCTCGCGGTCGTCGCGCGACACGCTCTTCGGCGGGATGCGCGCCATGGTTGCGATGCAAGCCTCGACTTCCTTGGCGGTGATCGTTTTGCGGCGCTTGCTTTCGGGCAGCAGCATCTGCGCCGCGCCCGACTCGTCGATGACGTCGATCGCCTTGTCCGGCAGCTTGCGGTCGCCGATATAGCGGTGCGACAGCTCGACCGCCGCCTTGATCGCGTCGGCGGTGTAGCGGACCTTGTGGTGCCGCTCGTAATAGGGCTTGAGGCCGCGCAGGATCTTGATCGAGTCCTCGATCGTCGGCTCGTTAACGTCGATCTTCTGGAAGCGGCGGACGAGCGCCCGGTCCTTCTCGAAATAGTTGCGGTATTCCTTGTAGGTGGTCGAGCCGATGCAGCGGATGACGCCGCCGGCGAGCGCTGGTTTCAGCAGGTTCGAGGCGTCCATCGCGCCGCCGCTGGTGGCGCCGGCGCCGATCACCGTGTGGATCTCGTCGATGAACAGGATCGCGCCCGGCGTCTGTTCGAGCTCGGCCAGAACCGCTTTCAGCCGTTCCTCGAAATCGCCGCGATAGCGCGTGCCCGCCAGGAGCGCGCCCATGTCGAGCGCGAAGATCGTCGCGTTGAGCAGCACCTCCGGCACCTCGCGGCCGACGATGCGACGGGCAAGACCCTCGGCGATCGCCGTCTTGCCGACCCCTGGCTCGCCAACATAGAGCGGGTTGTTTTTAGAGCGGCGGCACAGAATCTGGATCGTCCGGTCAACCTCGGCTTCGCGGCCGATCAGCGGGTCGATCTTGCCGGTCTTGGCCTTCTTGTTGAGGTTGACGCAATAGGCGTCGAGCGCGTCGTGGCCGCGCTTTTGATTGCCCTTCTCGCTGCGTTCGCCTTCCTCCTCGGCGCCCTGAACGCGGCGCGTCTCGGAGCGGCCAGGGGCTTTTGCGATGCCGTGCGAGATGTAGTTGACCGCGTCGAAGCGGGTCATGTCCTGCTCTTGCAGGAAATAGACGGCGTGGCTTTCGCGCTCGGCGAACATCGCGACCAGTACGTTGGCGCCGGTCACCTCTTCCCGCCCGGACGACTGAACATGGATCGCGGCGCGCTGCAGTACGCGCTGGAAGCTCGCGGTGGGCTTGGCGTCTTCGGTGTGGCTCGCGACGAGATTGCCGAGCTCGTTGTCAACATACGTCAGGACTTCGCGACGCAGGCGGTCAAGATCGACGCTGCAGGCGCGGAGCACCGCGACCGCATCCTGGTCCTCGGTCAGCGCGAGCAGCAGATGCTCGAGCGTGGCGTATTCGTGGCGGCGCTCGTTGGCGTAGGCGAGAGCCCGATGCAGCGACTTTTCAAGGTTGCGTGAGAGCACCGCGCTCTCCTTTCCTAAGATGCCTAATCTTTTTCCAGCGTGCACTGCAGGGGGTGCTGGTGCTGCCGGGCGAAATCCATGACTTGCGTGACCTTCGTTTCGGCGACTTCGTAGGTGTAAACGCCGCAGACCCCAACTCCGCGGCGATGGACGTGCAGCATGATCCGCGTCGCTTCCTGCCGGTTCTTGTTGAAAAACCGCTCGAGAATGTGAACGACGAATTCCATTGGCGTGTAATCGTCGTTCAGCATCAATACCTTGTACATGGCTGGCTTCTTCGTCTTCGGCTTCGCCTTGACGATGACGCCCGTACCCGGTCCTTCCTCGCCGCCGCGTTTTCCGTTGTCGCTCATCTTGGGTCGCGTCGTGACCGTGCTCTCCTGCCTCCTATGATATGGGCTAACGGGCAGCGCACGGAAATGAATTTTCCATGCCGGGGCAGCGACAAAATCGTGAATAGCCCGCGGTTTCATTCGGCCCGGCGCGGCCGCGATAGCAGTCGATCGATCATCCGGTTGATTGGCATGCCGCGGTGCAGCACGGCCTCGACCGCGGCGCAGATCGGCATCTCGACCTCAAGCCGAGCGGCCAGCGCGGTCAACGATGCGGCGGTGGCGACGCCTTCGACGATCGACCTTCGGCCGGCGAGCGCGGCGTCGAGGGTCGAACCTTGACCGAGGGCGAGACCGAGTGCGTGGTTGCGCGATTGGGCGCCGCCGCAAGTTAGCACGAGGTCGCCGAGCCCTGAGAGGCCCGCAAAGGTTTCCGCGCGCGCGCCCTTGGCGACCCCGAGCCGGGTCATCTCGGCGAGCCCGCGGGTGATCAGTGCGGCGCGCGCATTGTCGCCGAGTCGGCGGCCATCGACGATCCCGCAAGCGATCGCCAGAACGTTCTTGACCGCACCGCCAAGCTCCACGCCGAGCGGGTCTTCGGACAAATAGGGCCGGAAGCGGGCGCTGCCCAGCGCTTCCATGAACTGGCCGGCGAGGGCGGGATCACGGCCGGCGATGACGACCGCGGTCGGAAGATCGCGCGCCACCTCGGCGGCGAAACTGGGGCCTGATAGCACTGCCAGCGGGTGGCCGGGACACAACTCCTCGGCCATCTCGGCGACTGTCTTAAGCGAGACGATCTCGATGCCCTTGGCGCAAAGCAGGAAGGGGAGGGCCGGCGGGAGATGTGGCGCTAGGGCGATCAGCACCTCGCGTAGGAACTGCGCCGGGACCACAAGCAGCGCCGCGTCGGCGCCGTAGATGGCCTGTGCCAAATCGGTGGTCGCGGCGATCGCGGGGTCAATCGCGATGCCGGGCAGGTAAAACGGGTTCGCATGGCGTTGGTTTAAGGCAGCGACGACGTCGGAGTCGCGCGCCCAGATGATTGCGTCGCTCTCAGCCCGGCGGGCGGTTAGCGCCAACGCCGTGCCCCAGGCGCCGCCGCCGATAATCGCGAGCCGTTTCATCGCGGCATCTTGGGGCCGGAGGCCGTCGGGTCGAGCGGCCAGCGCGGTCGCACCGGCGCGTCGAGCGGGTCGGCGAGGCCGCGCCGCAGCCGCTCGATCCCCGCCCAGGCGATCATCGCCCCATTGTCGGTGCACAGCGCCGGAGGCGGCGCCGTGAAGATAAGACCGACATCGGTTGCGAGCGTGGCAAGCCGCGCTCGCAACTTGGTATTCGCGGCGACTCCACCGGCGGCGACCAGGCTGGTTCCATGCGGAAATTCGTTACGGAATCGACGCGCCGCCACGGCGGTACGGTCGACCAGCGTGTCGCAGACCGCGAGTTCGACCGCGGCGGCGAGATCGGCGATGGCTTGTGGATCGGCGAGGTCAGCAGTAAGCACCTGCTCGCGGATCGCGGTCTTCAGGCCGGAGAACGAGAAATCGCAGCCCTCGCGACCCTTGAGCGGTCGGGGCAGCGGAAACCGGTGCGGGTTACCGCCCTTCGCCGCCGCCTCAATCGCTGGCCCGCCGGGTTGTGCTAAGCCCAGCAGCTTGGCGCTCTTGTCGAAAGCCTCGCCGACCGCGTCGTCGAGGGTGGTGCCGAGCTGGCGGTACTCGCCGGCTGTGTCGCAGACGAGGAGCTGCGAGTGCCCGCCCGATATCAGCAACAGCAAATAGGGAAACTCGATAGCCTCGGTCAGTCGCGCGGTCAGTGCGTGTGCTTCGAGGTGGTTGACCGCGACGAACGGCTTCTTCGCCGCCCAGGCGATGCCTTTCGCCGCCATCGTGCCGACGATGAGTCCGCCGATCAGCCCCGGGCCGGCCGCCGCGGCAATCCCGTCAAGGTCGCCGACGTCGAGTGCGGCGGCGGCGAGCGCATCGCGAATCAGCGCCTGCAAGTGGTCGAGATGGGCACGCGCGGCGATCTCCGGCACGACGCCGCCATAGGGCGCATGCTCCTCCAGCTGTGACTGCACCAAATTGGCGCGGATCCGCGGCCGCTCGCCTTCGATTGCGACCACGGCGACAGCGGTCTCGTCGCAGCTTGTCTCGATGCCGAGTAAGTTCATGCAAGAGATATAAGCACTATCCCGCCGAAAGCCGGGACCCAATTAACGCGCGTGTCAGTGCCTGAAGCCCAGATCCCGACCTCTGTCGGGTGGCGTCTATAGCGTCACTTCGATACCGTCACTTCGCTTCGCTGGCGTCGTAGGTCTTGAGCACCTTGTCGGTCGCCGCCTCGATCTCGAGCAGCTTCACCGCGTAACCCCAGAGCAGCGAGGTGTGCTTCAGCACCGAGCGGCAGCTCTTCTCTTCAAGCAGCACGCCATCATGGACATAATGCGCCAGCAACAGCGTGCGGTCGCCGGTGAGGTCGACATCGATCACCTGGATATCCGGCTCGCGCCGTGACAGATCGTATTGCTTCGACAGCGCGGTGCGGACCTTGCGGTAGCCGAGTTCGTCGTGGATCGCCTCGACGCGCAGCGAAGGCTTCGAGGAATCGTCGTTGATCTGGAACAGCTTGAAGCGGCGGATGATCTCCGGGCTCAGGTACTGCAGGATGAAACTTTCATCCCGGTAATTGGCCCAGGCGTGTCGCAACACGCCGAACGGGTCCTGGTTGCCGGCGATATCGGCGAACCACTCGCGGTCTTCCTCGGTTGGGTTGGTACAAATGCGCCTGATATCGTCCATCATCGAAAAGCCGAGCGCATAGGGATTGAGCCCGCCATAGCGCGGATCGTCGAAGCCCGGCTGGAATACGACGCTCGAATGCGAGTGGAGAAACTCGAGCATCGCGCCTTCGGTGATGAGACCGCGGTCGTGCAGCCGGTTCATGATCGTGTAATGGCAGAAAGTTGCGCAACCCTCATTCATCACCTGGGTCTGGCGCTGCGGATAAAAATACTGCGAGACGTGCCGGACGATGCGGATCAGCTCGCGCTGCCAATCCTCGAGCCGCGGCGCGCGTTTCTCGATGAAATAGAGCAGGTTTTCCTCGGGCAGGCCGAGCTTGCGTTTCATATCTTGCCGCTTGTCCTCGTCCTCGACCTCCTCCAGATCCTTCTCGGGCACCGGAACCGTGCGCCACAGATCGTTGAACGTGGCCTCGTCATGCGCCTGCCGCTCGGCCATCCGCCGCCGCTCCTCGGCGAGGTTGGGCCGCGAGCGGCGCGCGTAGCGGTTGACCCCGTGGTCCTTCAGGGCGTGGCCGGCGTCGAGGATGCGTTCGACTTCCAGATAGCCGTACTTCTCCTCGCACTTGGCGACGTAGTCGCGGGCGAAGGCGAGGTAATCGAGAATGCCATCGGCATCGGTCCACTGCCGATAGAAATAATTGTTTTTGAAGAAATGGTTATGCCCAAAGCCGGCATGCGCGATGACCAGCGTCTGCATGGTCATGGAGTTCTCCTCCATGATGTAGCAGATCACCGGGTTGGAATTGATGACGATCTCGTAGGCGAGACCGGCGAGGCCCTTTTTGTAGAGGGTCTCGTGATAGGCGAAGTGCTTGCCGAAGCTCCAATGCCCGTACATCAGCGGCAGCCCGGCCGAGGCGTAGGCGTCGAGCATCTGCTCCGAGGTGATCACCTCGATCTGCAGCGGATAAGTGTCGAGCCCCATCTCGTCAAAGGCAATGCGCTCGATCGCGTCGTGGACCTTGCGCAGGCCGCCGAAATCCCAATTGGGGCCGGTAAAGAGCGGGGTCGCCGCCGGTGCTTTGATCTTGGTCTTGGTTGTGGCGCGTGCGTCAGGCACGGACGCCCCCTTTGGCAAAGAGTTCGTGGAACACCGAGAATATTTGGGCGGGATCGCCGACACGCCGCATCGCGAAATGCGCATGCGCCGGGGCAACTTCGCTATAGGCGCGCCATAAATCGCTGTCGCGCGAGAGGCCGGTGAGGCTGCCGCTCGTGCCGTCGCCAACCTCGACATAGGAGAAATACTGGCAGAGCGGCAGCACCTCGCCGCCGAGCAGCGAGACGCAGCGGCTCGAAGTCGGCGCCGTAATTGTCGCCGTCCGAAGCCTGCGCGCCGTAAATGTTCCAGCGGTCGGTCGAATAGCGCGCGCGGGCGATTTCGAGCATCTTTTCGAGCGCGGTCGAGACCACGGTTCCGCCGGTCTCGCGGCTGTAGAAGAAGGTCTCTTCGTCGACCTCCTCGGCGGTCGAGGTGTGGCGGATAAAAACCACGTCGACGTGCCGGTAGCGGCGGATGAGGAAGACGTGCAGCAGCATAAAGAACCGCTTGGCCAGGTCCTTCATCGCCTCGGTCATCGAGCCCGACACGTCCATCAGGCAGAACATCACCGCCTCGGTGTTCGGTTTCGGCACCCGCTCGAAGCGGCGATAGCGCACGTCGAGCGGATCGATGAACGGGATGATCTTGGCGCGCCGCTCGCCCCGTTCGAGGAGGAGGGTGAGGCGCTCGACTTCGTCGTCCGCGCCACGCGCCTTTGCCTTCTCGATCTCCTCGCGCAGTGCCTCGAGCTCGCCGAGCTTTGGTCGCTTTAGCGAGATGCGCCGCGCCATGCTCTGGCGCATCGTGCGCGGCACGCTCAGATTGGAGGGCGAGCCGGTGACGGTATACCCGGCGCGCTGCAGATCGACCGCAGTGGTGTCCTTCAATGTCTTCTTGACCAGGTCGGGCAGTTCGAGTTCCTCGAAGAACATATCGAGGAACTCTTCCTTGGTCAGCGTGAACTCGAACGCATCCTCGCCGGACCCGTCGGGGCTGCCCTCGCGGCCGCCGCCGTCGCCGCCACCTTGCGGACGCGGAATTTCGTCGCCGCGCACGTATTCCTTGTTACCCGGCACGACGTGGTCGGTCCGCCCGGTGCGGCGGCTGTGATGGAAGGTTGGCTCGGTGATGCCGCGCGTCGGGATGGCGATCTTCTCGCCATGCTCGACATCGGCCACCTTGCGTTTGCGCAAGGCGTCCTGCACCGCTCCCTTGACCTCGGCCCGGGCGCGCTCCAGGAACCGTTGCCGGTTGCTGAGGCTCTTACCCTTCGGGTTCTGGCGGCGATCGACGACGTTCATCAACGCATCCTTATACCGACCGCCCCGATCCCTAGCCGGCCTTGTTGACGCGCATGTACCACTCGACCAGCCGGCGGACTTGGCGCTCGGTGTAGCCGCGTGCGACCATGCGGTCGAGGAAGTCGGCGTGCTTCTTCTCGGTGTCCGAATCCTTCTTGGAGCCGAAGCTGATCACCGGCAGCAGATCCTCGACCTGGCTGAACATGCGCCGCTCGATGACCTCACGCAGCTTCTCGTAGGACTGCCAGGACGGGTTGCGGCCAGCATTGGCGGCCCGCGCCCGCAGCGCGAACTTCACGACCTCGTTGCGGAAGTCCTTCGGGTTGGCGATCCCAGCCGGCTTCTCGATCTTCGACAGCTCCTGATTCAACAGCTCGCGGTTCATGAGCTGCCCGGTGTCGGAGTCCTTGTAATCCTGATCCTCGATCCAGGCGTCGGCATAAGCGACGTAGCGGTCGAACAGGTTTTGCCCATAATCAGAATAGGATTCGAGATAGGCCTTCTGGATCTCGTTGCCGATGTATTCGGCATAGCGCGGCGCCAGCTCGGCCTTGATGAAATTGAGATATTTCTTCTCGACCGCGTCCGGGAATTGCTCGCGCCAGATTGCCTGCTCGAGCACGTACATCAGGTGGACCGGGTCGGCCGCGACCTCCTGCGTGTCGAAATTGAAGGTCCCCGACAGCACCTTGAACGCGAAGCGGGTCGAGATGCCGTCCATGCCTTCGTCGACACCAGCGGCGTCGCGGTATTCCTGCACCGACTTGGCGCGCGGATCGGTGTCTTTGAGGCTCTCACCGTCATAGACGCGCATCTTCGAATGCAGGTTGGAGTTCTCGTGCGGTTTCAGCCGCGACAGCACGCAGAAGCGCGACAGGATGTCGAGCGTCGACGGCGCACACGACGCGTTGGCCAGCTCGCTCGATTGCAGCAACTTCTCGTAGATGCGCCGCTCCTCGGTCGCGCGCAGGCAGTACGGCACCTTGATCACCGAAATGCGGTCTATGAACGCTTCGTTGTTTTTGTTGTTCTTGAAGCTCTGCCACTCCGCCTCGTTCGAGTGCGCGAGGATGATGCCCTGATAGGGGATGCCGCCGATATTCTCGGTGCCGGCGTAGTTGCCCTCCTGCGTCGCGGTCAAGAGCGGGTGCAGCATCTTGATTGGCGCCTTGAACATCTCGACGAATTCCATCAGCCCTTGCGTCGTGCGGTTGAGACCGCCCGAGAACGAGTAGGCGTCGGGATCGTTCTGCGAGTACATTTCGAGCTTGCGGATATCGACCTTGCCGACCAGGCTCGAGACGTCCTGGTTGTTCTCGTCGCCCGGCTCGGTCTTGGCGACGCAGATCTGCTTCAGCCGCGAAGGCTGCAGGCGGATGACGCTGAACTTTGAGATGTCGCCGCTGAACTCCTCAAGGCGCTTCACCGCCCAGGGCGAGATCGTGCCGGTGAGCCGGCGACGCGGCACCCCGTAGCGTTCCTCTATCTCTTTGCCGAGGACATTGGGGTCGAACAGGCCGAGTGGGCTTTCGAAGATCGGGCTAATCTCGTCTCCCGCCTTAAGGACGTAGATGGGTTCCTTTTCCATTAGCAGCTTAAGCCGTTCGGCCAGCGACGACTTGCCGCCTCCGACCGGGCCGAGCAGGTAGAGAACCTGCTTGCGTTCCTCGAGGCCCTGCGCCGCGTGACGAAAGAAGCCGACGATCCGCTCGATCGTCTCTTCCATCCCGTAAAAATCTTCGAAAGCCGGATAAATCTTCATGGTCCGGTTCATGAAGATCCGGCCGAGGCGCGGGTCCTGGCTGGTGTCGACCATGACCGGCTCGCCGATCGCCTTCAGCAGGCGTTCGGCTGGACCCGCATAGAACGACGCGTCGTCGGAACACGCACGCAGATAGTCCTCGAGCGAGTATTCCACCTCGCGGCGATTCTCGTAGAGCCGCGAATAGAGCCCGAAGATGCCTTCGTCCGAACGCAACATTGCGCTATCCGATCGCATTGCTCACCTCAAGTCGACCCCAGTATCCCGTTGAGAAGCCACCGCATGCACACACAACGCCGACGCTGCCAAAAAAGTCTCGCGCCCCTCAGAAAAACACTAAATTTGCGCGCGAAATCGCTACCGCCCCCTGCAGCGCCTTAACGCGGCCGCCATCCCGCCAGCCACAACCCTGGTCGCAAGCCATATGCCAAAACTTTGTGGCAACACTAGGGTCGATCAATCCGACCCGCGTCTTATCGTACCGGTCTCGAGGCGAACGGGCCCCTCGCCCGGAATTTCCCGCCATCAAGACCGGTAGCAACAACATCTTGTGGCACCCTACCACCTGCGCAGCAGCATATATGAACCAGCACCGATCCCCAAACCGATTCTACTAGAGCGATGGCGCATCGGGTCCTACATGCATCCAGCTGTTGACCACCTTTCCATTTAAGCGTCGATCGGCCGCACTCAAGGTCGTTCGATCATCGATCGAACTCGTTAACTGGTTCCTGCTTAAGCCCCGCGAAACCGTCGATGGCGCCGTGCGCGCGGCGCGCGAGCTTTTCCCCCGACTGCCAGTTCGCCTCGATTGCAGCGGCGAGATCGCGGGCGAGGCAACCATAGCCAATATCGGTCATATGCAAGCCGTCGGCGCCGATCATGGCCGGCGCCTCAGCCGGGTGCATACGCTGCCAGTACCGCATCAGCGCAAAGCGCCTGAACAGCCCAACGCGGGCCTCGTTCGCCGTGTCCGCGATCAAGGCTTCCATCATGTCAAAGGGTGATTGATCGAGCGCGCGCGGCGCGTATTGCAGATCCATCAGCACGATGTCGATGCTGGCGTTCTTCAAAATGGCGAGCCCGGCGCGCAGGGCTTCTGCGTCGGCAGAGAGGTTATCGCGACGCAGGACAGCGTTAGTGCCGACCTGCCAGATAACCAGGTCGGGGCGCAGCGCCACGACATCGGACGAGAGGCGAGCCACTTCCTCGGGAGCGTCTTGGCCGCTGACGCCCCGGTTGACGACACGGATATCGAGGTTCGGGAAGCGCTCACTGAGCGCGGCCTGAAGCTGGTTCGGATAAGTCTGCTTCAGCCCGGTCGCGCCTATCCCCACGGTCGAAGATGAACCAATCGCAACGATGTTGAGCGACCCGCCTGCATTGATCCGCGCGGCCGTATGTTCAAGCGGCTGCATGATCGAGGTCCAACCCGAAGGCGCGTCACACCAATGCGAATCCGCAGCCACCGCGTTGGCGGGAAATAGGAGAGCCGCGGCGAGAACAAAGTCGCGCCAGAAGCCAACTCGGCTCACGGAGCGGCCCGCTGTATAACCTGGGCCAGTTTGTAGGCGATGCAGTTGTAGACCCGGACCGCTAGCTTGGCGCGATCGTCCTGGGCGACCTCGTCGAAATTGAACACTTTCTGCTCGCTCCAGTAGCGCATCATGGCGAAGCGCGGCAGCACATAGACCTCCGCGAGATCACCGACCCGGTGCAGTGCCTTCAAATAGGCTTCAAAATTGATAAGAGCAGTGGCGCTCTTCGAGAATTGCATATCGACCATAATGATGTCGATTGCCCGATTTTTGAGCTGATCAACGCCGGTCTGCAGCGTCTGGGCGAAATCGTCGACGTCAGTACCGCGGACCGCGTCGTTGATGCCGGTTTCCCAGATTACCAGGACCGGGTCCTCGGCGAAGACATCGGTGGGGAAGCGATCCAGGTTCTGTCGCGCCGATTGCCGGGGAACGCCTTTGTTGACGACGGTGATCGACGCCTGGGGGTAGTCGTGAGAAAGTATCTGCTCGAGCTGGTGCGGATAGGAGCGGTCCGGCGAGCCGGCGGCCAGACCGATCGTCGAGGCTCCTCCGATCGCAACGATCTTGGCGGGTTGATGTGCACGCAACCGCGCGGCAAGTTGCGGCAGTTGGGTGCTCGCTTCCATCAGCTCGGGCGGGGTGGCGCATTCATCAGGTTCGGCCGCCAATGCAGGCGCAGCCGCCAGCATCGCGGTCAAAATTCCCGCCAGCGCCAACATCACCGGGCCAGCGGGATGCCGCCTTCCCCCCATCAATCCTCCCCGTCACCCCGCCGGCTCCCCGCCGACACCGTCGCTATAAGGGGTGCTCGTTGAACTTCTCTATACCAGTCGAGCATCGCCGCCGTCAGGCACATTGCGGCGATGCCAACCAGATTTACCGCGATTTGCATTCCGAAGCCGGTGGCGATTTCCGACATCAAGAAATGACCGAGTGCCGATAACAAAATGCTGAGGCAGAAAATTTCAAGGGAATGGCTGCCACAGAGGATTAGCGGACGCGCCCAGGCTGAGTGCAGGAACGTCGCTCGCGGCGAGACCCAGCGTGCCACCAGAATAAACAGAGCGAAGAAAGAGACGAGGCGTATCGGGGCGAGATTGCTCTTATTGACCGGCCACAGGACACGCAGGAACAATGCCGGAAAATCTTCGTGAAATCCGTGGAACATCCAGGTTAGGCGAATTGTCAGCGCAGCGGTCGCAACGGCGATGGCGGGTGCATAGGCAAGCCGCAAAATAGTGGCCGGTCCTTGCTGACGCCCGTCGGTCTGGGCCAGTACGGCCCCCAGCACGAACAGAAACTGCCAGGCGAGCGGGTTGAAGGTCCAGACGCTGCCGGGAGGATATGCCGGCACGTCCGTGCCGAGTATTTGTACCCCGAGATAGATCACAAACGACGGTACCAGCACCAACCATCGGCTGCGCTGTATCGCGACGAGCACAAGCGGGAAGATCAACAAAAGCACGATGTATAGCGGCAGGATGTCGAGGAACGTCGGCTGAAATTGCAGAATCAGCGCCTGGACCACCGCAACGTGCGGATGTTCAAGAAAATCGCCAACCCCCATTTCCTCGTTGTACATCGGGTTATTGAAGGTTTTGACCGTATACGAGACCTCGGCGATGAAGATGACAAAGAGAAAGATGTGGGCGATGTAAAGCTGCCAGGCGCGCCGCATCACCTGGACGGTCGCGATTAGCACCCCGCGCGCCGCCATCGCCCTGCCGTAGACCAGCGATGCAGTGAAGCCGGAGATGAAGATGAACACCTCGGCCGCGTCGGAAAATCCGATCGCCGAGAGGGTGAAGTAGTTCAGGTAATTTTCCGGGATGTGGTCGATGAAGATGCAGATCAACGCCACGCCGCGGAAGAAGTCGAGGCGGAGATCACGCGAGGCGACCGATTGGGCGTGCGTTGGCAAGCCTTTCGATGCCTTCCGTTGATGCGGCGGGAATACCCGCGACGCGTTCAGCCTAGGCCTGGCCCGAGCGTGTAGTCAGCCTCCGTTTTGCCGCGGATCTCCTGGAGCGAGACGTCGGATGCCCTTTCCACGAGCGTCATGCCGCCGCCGTGCCGGTCGATCGCGAACACGCCGAGATCGGTTATAACCATGTCAACCACCCCAGCCCCGGTCAGCGGTAACGTGCAGCGGTGGAGCAATTTCGGCTCGTCCTTGGCGGTGTGCTCCATCAGCACCACAACGCGCTTCACCCCGGCCACCAAATCCATAGCCCCACCCATGCCCTTGACCATTCGGCCCGGGATCATCCAGTTGGCGAGATCGCCGTTCTCGGCGACCTGCATGGCTCCCAGGATCGACAGGTCGATATGTCCACCGCGCACCATGCCGAAGGATTGCGCGCTGTCGAAATAGCTCGTCGTCGGCAGTTCGGTGATGGTCTGCTTGCCGGCATTGATCAGGTCTGGGTCTTCGTCGCCTTCGTAGGGGAACGGCCCCATGCCGAGCATGCCGTTTTCGCTCTGCAGCTGTACAGTGATGCCGTTTGGGATGTAGTTCGACACCAACGTCGGGATGCCGATGCCGAGATTGACATAGAACCCGTCCTTCAACTCACGGGCGGCGCGCTGCGCCATCTCTTCGCGTGTCCAGGCCATGCCGAGGCTCCTCTCGCGTTACGCGCGCTTGCGCACGGTGCGCTGCTCGATGCGCTTTTCGTATGAGTCGTAATGGACGATGCGCTGCACGAAGATGCCTGGGGTGTGGATGCAGTCCGGTTCGATCTGCCCGGCCGGAACTAGGTGCTCGACTTCGACCACGGTGACCTTCCCTGCCGTCGCCATGACTGGGTTGAAGTTGCGCGCGGTCTTGCGGAAGACGAGGTTGCCCTCGGAATCAGCCTTCCAGGCATGGATGATCGCAAGATCGGCGACGAGGCCGCGCTCCATGACATAGGTCTGGCCGTCGAAGTCGCGCGTCTCCTTGCCCTCGGCGACGAGCGTCCCGACCCCGGTCTTGGTGAAGAAGGCCGGGATGCCAGCGCCGCCGGCCCGGATGCGCTCGGCGAGCGTGCCCTGCGGGTTGAATTCAAGGTCCAGCTCGCCCTTGAGGTAGAGGTCGGCAAACAGCCGGTTCTCGCCGACATAAGACGAGATCATCTTGCTGATCTGCCGCGTTTCCAGCAGGAGCCCAAGTCCGGCGCCGTCGACCCCGGCGTTGTTCGAGATGACGGTCAGACCTTTGATGCCGGAAGCCTTTACCTCGGCGATCAGCTTTTCGGGAATGCCGGAGAGGCCGAATCCGCCAGCCATAATCGTCATGCCATCGCGCAACAGGCCGGCCAGCGCGGCCTCGGCGTCGGGGTAGATCTTGTTCATCACGCGCTCCTGCTCGGAGCGGTGATAGTGGGCGCCCTGGCGCCTGTCAATTTTTCGGCGGGGCGGGCGACGGCGGCGCCGGGAGAGGCGGCGGCTCAATCCCGAGCTTGTCGAGGGTTTTGGCGTCGACGACACCATCGATGTTGAGCCCGGAATTTTTCTGGAATTGGGCCACGGCCAGGGCCGTTGCAGTGTCGTAGACGCCGTCGGTCAACCCTTTGCCCTTGTCGGCGGGGAGGGCCTTCTGCACGGCTCGCACGTCGTCGCCGGTCATCCGCGGATCGGTGAGTTGCAATGCGCGCTGCTCGGTCGACCCTGGCTTCCCAGAAGCAAGGGGGTTGAACCAAGCGCCCAGGTTGCTGCCGTTGACCGTCATCGGTTGACCGATGCTGGAGGTGAGGTGGAATTTGACGGCAGGTGTCCCGTCGGTCTCGGTTTCGCTGGTTCCGATAAATTTGAGTAGGGGCAGATAGGCGCGCTGCAGAGTGCCCACGACGATGTCGGGCAGCGCATCGAAACCACGCACCGCGACGTCGAGGGCCACTGAGTAGCCGATCGGCAGCGGCGGCGCGCGTTTGGCTTCGCCGGTCGCCGTGATCCTCACGCGCTTGAAGTCGACACCAGCCTCGTTCAGGCGCAGCACGGGGTTCAGCGACATCGCCGTCAGCATAAGCTGTTGGGTCGCCTTTTGGCGTACCTCGTCAGGGGCATCGGGCTTGGTTTCACTCGCCGCCTCGGCCAACGTACGCAGCGCGCTGGTGGCGATGTCCTCGAGCGCGAAATCGATCACGGCGCGCTGAGGCACTCGAGTTTCCGGAAGCAGCGATGGCGCGAGCGTCAACCCCTCGTACCCCATGTTCACGGACAGCGCCGCCTTTTCGCCGTCGAGCCCGACCAACCCGCCGCCCAACGTCGCCTTCCTCAAGGTTACCTGGGTTTCGCCGTCGGGCTTTTTTGCCACGATGTTTTCGACGGTCATATTGCCCTTTGATGAGCTGAAGACCGTGACCAATTGCGGCAACAATCCGAGCCAGCCGGCAACCTTTTGCTCGGGGCTGTCCTGCTCGCGGAGCTCAGCGATCTTGTCGCGCATTGCGTCGAGATTGGTGAGGTTCGGACCGGTGGCTTCGCCGCCGTAGATGACACGGTCCACTGTCCCGGCAAGCGGCGCATCGGCGAATAGATATTCGAGTCCTTTGAGTTCGAGGTCGAACGGCGCGCGCCAGCCTCCGCTGGCGGTGCGGACGATCTTCCAGCCCGACGTAAGCGCTCCAAAGGCGAAGTAGTCTTTGTGGTTCTTGCGCTCGATACGACCACCGGCGAGTTTGAGGGTCATCGCGCGCTGGTGATCGCCTGGGGCTTCCAGCGTGAAATTCATCCCGCCGTTCTTCAGCGAGACGGTGAGTTCGGTCCCGTCCTCGACCGCGATTGTCGAGATCGTCGGAAACGAGATCGTATATTCGGTCAAGCCTGTTCCCGGGCCTGGCGCGCGCCGGATTTCGATACGGTCGAGCGTGATCGAGACGATCGGCTTCTGGTCGTCCGCCCCCTTGCGGAACGACAGGTGAGCGTTGGCAATAACAGCGGTTGCGGTATCGCCGCTTTGGTTGACCTCGTAGGTGTCGGCGCCCTGCCAATGGAGATGACCTTCCGTCGATGTCTCGATGCGACGGATGTAGCTGTCGATCTCGGTTTTGAGGGGCGTGGCAGTGTCAGCCGGCGCCCCATGGCTCCAGCCAATTAGTGCACCAACGATAAGGGCACGGAATGCGGTGCGTTTCATCACCGTGACTCACTCCCGCGACTGGTGACCACGATCATAGCAAGCTGCCGGCTCGCCGTGGTATCGGCCTTTGCGCCGAAGCCATCGCCGCTAGCCAAAAAAGAGAGGCCGCTGCGAAAGCGGCCTCAAGGCTGAGGGGAGGATGCCCATGCGGGCAGCGCGCCACGGGAGCGCGTGGTCGATAGGATGCGGGCTAAATCTGACTGAAACGTTAATTGCCGACGGCATTGTCGGTAACCGGCTCCGGGATTACCGCTGGCTCCACGAGGCGTCTCGCGCATCGCGTTCGCCCTTAACTCCAACAGAGCGAGACTGGTCGCATACTTCCGCATGCCACCGAGGTGCGGCGAAGAAAACCCTTGCATCGACCAGGGGGCAGTCCAAAAATTGTGATGAGGCTGGGGTGCTGTCCGGCGCGTGGGATGGTCCGCGAGCGGTAGGGCGGCTGAGAGCAGACCCACTGAACCTGGCCGGGCCAGTCCCGGTGGAGGGAGTCCGTCATCAACGCAGCAAGCACAACATCCGCTCGACCGAACACCGTCGTCATCGGCGCCGGCGTCATCGGATTGGGCATCGCCTGGCGGCTGGCGCAGGCCGGCTGTCGCGTCGCGATCTACGACAAGGGCGAGGCCGGCCGCGGCGCCAGCTGGGCCGCGGCGGGCATGCTGGCCGCGGCGATCGAGACCGAGCCGGGCGAGGAGCCGCTGCTGCCGCTGACCTTGGAAAGCCAGCGGCTGTGGCCCGAATTTGCTCGCGAGCTCGAGGCGACGAGCGGGATTTCGGTCGAATACCGCGGCGAAGGGACGCTCAACGTCGCTCTCAATCGGGATGACGCCGAGACCCTGCGTCACTCCTACGAGTTCCAGAAGGGGTTGGGGCTCGACCTCGAATGGCTCAACGCCGCCGAAGCGCGGCGGTTGGAGCCGCACCTCAAGCCCGGAATCGCCGGCGCGGTGCTAAGCCGTAATGACCATCAGGTCGAGAACCGGGCGCTTGCCCGCGGGCTTATAGAGGCCTGTCGCGCCGCCGGTGTCGAGCTTCACGAGCACTGCGCGGTCAGGGAGGTCGTTCTCGCGGGGCGGCGCGCGGCCGGGGTTGAGACCGAATGTGGCCGCGCCGACGCCGATGTCGTTGTGCTTGCCGCTGGGGCCTGGTCGCGCGAGGTCGGTGGCATCCCCGCGCCGTATTTGCCGCCGGTGCGGCCGATCAAAGGCCAGATGCTGGCGCTGCAAATGGACAAGGCCTCGCCGCTCCTTCGCCATGTGCTGTGGCTACCACGTGCCTATCTCGCGCCGCGCCTTGACGGCCGGCTGGTGATCGGCGCCACCGTCGAGGAACGCGGCTTTGACACCAATCTCACCGCCGGTGGCGTGCTGGCCCTGCTTGAGGGCGCCTGGCGTGCGATCCCGGCGATCGAGGAGCTGCCGATCGCCGAGATGTGGGTCGGGTTCAGGCCGGGCTCGCGCGACGATGCGCCGATGCTGGGGCCGAGTGGCATCGACGGGCTGGTCATCGCGACCGGGCATCACCGCAACGGCATCCTCCTGACCCCGGTCAGCGCCGCCGTTGTCAGCGGCTACATCCTCTCTGGCAGACTGCCCGAGATGGCGCGGCCGTTCGACCCGCAGCGCTTCAGTCGGGCGCGCACCGGGACAGTGGCGGAGGCGGCGAAGTGACCCACCTCAAGATCAACGGAAGCGACGAGGAAGTAGCTGCGACGACCGTCGCGCAATTGCTCAAGGTGCGCGGCATCGACCCCGGCGCCAAGTTTCTCGCCGTGGCGGTCAACGGCGCCGTGGTGGGGCGCGCGAGCTGGAACGAGGCGCCATTGAAAGCCGGCGACGCGGTCGAGATCGTGCGCCCATTGCAGGGCGGCTGAGGTTTTCGGCTAGGATAGTGCCATGACCAACGACTCGTTTCTTATCGCCGGTGTAGCGCTGCGGTCGCGGCTGTTCATCGGCACCGCCGGCTACCCGAACCAGCAGGTGATGCTCGACTCGCTGGAGGCGAGTGGCGCCGAGCTGGTGACGATGTCGATCCGCCGCATCAGCCTCGACTCTTATTCCGGCAGCCTTGTCGATGTGCTGAGCCCACGTTGCCGGCTGCTGCCCAATACCTCGGGCTGCGTCACCGCTCGCGATGCGATTTTGACCGCCGAGCTGGCGCGCGAGGCGCTCAACACCAACTGGGTCAAGCTCGAATTGATCGGCGACCGCGAGACGCTCTACCCCGATGTCGAGCAACTGGTGCCCGCCGCCGAGGAGCTGGTGCGCA
Organism: uncultured Alphaproteobacteria bacterium; assembly: GCA_963773625.1. Lineage (GTDB taxonomy): Bacteria > Pseudomonadota > Alphaproteobacteria > ATCC43930 > CGMCC-115725 > DATARH01. Next base: position 120,885 of record CAVZCJ010000013.1, read on the forward strand.
AGGGCTTTGTCGTGCTGCCGTATTGCAACGACGACCCGGTCACCTGCCAGAAACTCGCCGATGTCGGCTGCGCCGCGGTGATGCCGTTGGGCTCGCTGATCGGCTCCGGCCGCGGCCTCGCCAACCCGGCGGCGATCGAGCTGATCTGCACTCGAAGCCCGGTGCCGGTGGTGCTCGATGCTGGCATCGGCACCGCGTCCGACGCGGCGCTGGCGATGGAACTGGGCTGCGACGCGGTGCTGGTCAATACCGCGATCGCCAAGTCGCACGATCCCATACGCATGGCCGGCGCGATGAGGGCAGGGGTAGAGGGCGGACGGCTCGCCCGGCTTGCCGGGCGCATCCCGAAACGCAGCATGGCCGAGCCGTCGAGCCCGCAACTGGGCTTGGTCGGAACGTAGGTCTGCGCCGAAGTCGGCGAGACTTCGGCCGCGCCGACACCTGATGTTCTTTTTCCTGCCGCTCTATGACGACAACCCGACTGGCCGGCTGCCGTACGTCACCTATGGGCTGATCGCGCTTTGCGCCCTCGTCTTCCTATGGCAGCTGGGCCAGGACGACGATGTCGTCAGCGCGGCCTATGGGATGACCCCGGCGTACCTGTTCCACGCGACGGCGCTGCCTGAGGACGCGCCGCTCGCGCCCTGGATGACGATCTTCACCAGCATGTTCCTGCATGGAGGCTGGCTGCATCTCGGCGGCAACATGCTGTTCCTGTGGATTTTCGGAAACAATATCGAAGACGTGCTCGGGCATTTCCGCTACCTGCTGCTCTATTTGGTGAGCGGTGTTGTCGCGGCGCTCTGCCAGGCGCTTCCCGACACCGCCTCGAACGTGCCGATGATCGGGGCGTCGGGTGCTATCGCCGGGGTGCTGGGCGCTTATCTCCTACTTTACCCGTTCGCCAAAGTGCATGTGCTGATTTGGATCATCATCTTCGTGCGCATCATCGCGGTTCCGGCATGGATTCTGCTGGGCATTTGGTTCGGCCTCCAGCTCCTCGACGGGTTGTTGAGCGATCCCGGCGATTCTGGCGTGGCGTTCTGGGCGCATGTCGGGGGCTTCGTCAGCGGCGTGGCGCTGCTCGTTCTGTTACGCCCACCCGGCACGACCCTGCTGCAGCCGCCCAAGTCGCCGAGTTTCGCCGTGACGGCGCCGCGCAACTTTAGCGGCCGCGATACTTTTCACGACGCCAGTTCTGCCGTGGATGCAGAGAAGTTCCGGCCGCGAGGGCCGTGGGATACGCTCGGCTAAAGCACGATCGGCGGAGATCAGGCTAAAGCAAGACGTGGACGATTTCCTGGTAGGGGCGAGCATCGACAAAATGGCGCTCGCGCGTCGCCCGGTCGATGTAGAGGAACACCTGGGTCACGAACACCATGTTAACGGTCACGCCATCCGGCGAGAGCGGCGCGAACAGTACCTTGGTATGGCGCTCGGGTTCGTGGCGCCCCGGCGGGAAGAACAAGCATTCGGAGTAGAGCGGCCGACGTTCGCGCACGCACTCGTCATATAGACCCAACACATGACTGGCATAGTCGGGCCCGGGTAGTACTTCGTCGAGAAACCGGCCAGTGGCATTCATCCCGTGAGCGCGCGTGTTTTCGGTGCCGATCAGCCGATATCGGTAGCGACCATCCTCGTGCCGCTCGACCAGCATCACATCGGGCAGCAGTCTGGGGATTTCGATCGGGTCGATATCGACGCGGCTTGGCATTGCCCGCCCCGCGGCCTTGCGGCGCCAGTAAAGGTAGACTTGCTCCAGCCGCGGATCGGTGAAGGGCAGGGAGCAATCCGGATCCGGCGGGTTAACGCTCGCCACGCTGATGGCGCACCTCCAGGTGCCCAGTTGAGGGCTTCCCACGCTCTGCTGCGTACCGCCACAAGGTAAAAATTTGGTTGAGAGCGAGCGGGAATGAAACCAAGACCATCGCTGTTTGCCGGTTGGCGAGGCAGGCGGGCGAAATGCCCCATAGCGTCACCAATTGGCGCATGGCATTGTTTAAACCCATGAAAGAACTACTAAAATACCCGAGTGGCGCGGGGGTGTTGCGCGCGCTGACCGGGTTTTTGCGGGGCCTCGCACAACTGGTCTTCGTCGTCTTAATTCTCGTTGCGGTCTTCGTCTGTGGCGGGCTTGCGCTCGCGATCGCGCATTTCAGTCGTGACCTGCCCGACCAACAGCATCTGCTGGCCTACGCGCCGGCGACCGGTAGCCGTGTCTATGCCGGCGACGGCACTTTCATTGCCGAATATGCGGCCGAGCACCGCATCCTCACCCCGATTGACGACATCCCGCCTCTAGTCGTGCATGCATTCCTTGCCGCCGAGGATCGAGAGTTCTTCAGCCATAACGGGGTCAACCCACTGTCGATCTTGCGCGCTGCGCTCGCCGATATCGTCCGCTACAAGAACGGTCAGCGGCCGCTGGGTGCCTCGACCATTACCCAACAACTTGTGCGTCATTTCCTCTTGACCAATGAGGTCTCGGTCTCACGCAAAATCAAGGAGGCGCTGCTCGCCTACCGGATTGAGAACCAGCTCAGCAAGCACCGCATCCTCGAGATCTATCTCAACGAGATCTACCTCGGCGCCGGCGCCTACGGCGTCGCCGCTGCGGCCGAGACCTATTTCGGCAAGACCCTCGCCGAGCTCACCCCAGCCGAAGCGGCCTTTCTCGCGGCGCTGCCGAAGGCGCCCAATAACTACAACCCGCAGCGCCACCTCGACGCGGCGCGCACTCGCCGCGACTGGGTGCTCGACAGCATGGTCGAGCAAGGTTGGCTCACCCGGGCCGAGGCTGATAGTGCCAAGGCGCTGCGACTAGACGCCCGGCCACGTGCCGAGCCCACCCCGACCGATGCCGGCTATTTCGCCGAAGAGGTACGGCGCGAGCTGGTGGACCGCTTCGGTGAAAAGCTGGTCTATGAAGGCGGGCTCATCGTCCGCACCAGCTATGTGCCAGTCTATCAGGCGATGGCCGAAAAGGCGTTTCGCAGCGGGCTGGTTGAATATGACCGCCGCCATGGCTGGCGTGGGCCGCTTGCTCATCTCGCCACGCCGCAGGCGGCGCAGGCCGCGCTTTATGCGATGAGCGACCCAACGGCGATGGCGAGCTGGCGCGTTGCGGCGGTGACCGCCGTTGACAATAGTGGCGCGCAGATCCTGTTGAAGAGCGGCGTCGCGGGCCGCATTCCCTTGACGGAGCTGCGCTGGGCCCGGCGGGCAATCGCCGATCAGCGGCTGGGTCCGCTGGTCTTCCGCGCCCAGGATGTGCTGAGTCCCGGCGATATCGTACTGGTCGAGCCGCTCGACACCGCAGCGCCCGCGACCAAACATGCCCCGGGGCTGCCGTTTTACGGGCTGCGGCAAGTCCCGGATGTCGGCGGCGGATTTGTTGCGATGGACCCGAAGACCGGCCGGGTGTTCTCCATCGTCGGTGGCTGGGACTACCAGCAGAGCCAGTTCGACCGCGCGGTACAGGCCAAACGCCAGCCGGGCTCCGCAATCAAGCCGTTTGTCTACGTCACTGCGCTGCAAAACAATTTTACCCCGTCGAGCGTCATCGAGGACGCGCCGATCGAGCTCGATCAGGGTCCCGGCATGCCGAAATGGAGCCCGGTCAACTACGAGGGCAATTATGTCGGCCAAACCACTTTGCGCCAGGCGCTGGTGCATTCGCGCAATCTGGCCACGGCACGGCTGGCGACGTTGATTGGCTTGCCGGCCATCGCCAAGACGGTGGAGCAATTCGGCATCATGGACAAGATGCCGCTTTACTACTCGATGGCGCTTGGAGCCGGCGACACCACGGTGCTGCGGCTAACCACGGCCTATTCCATGCTCGACAATGGCGGCCATACCATCCTGCCCTCGCTTATCGACGTCGTGCAGGACCGCCATGGGCGTATCCTTTATCAGAAGGGCACACGCGCCTGCGTCGCGTGCTACATCGTTGCCGGCGTCCGCAGCAAGACGGAATCCAATCCCGGCTATATCCTCGTTGGCCCGCCAGACCCGTCGGTCATTTACCTCAAGGGCGCACAATTCGCCGATCGTCCGATGCTCTACCGACCGGCCAAGGCCGACCCGATGATTGACCCGATCGCCGATCATCAGATCGTCTCGATGATGGAAGGGGTGATCCAACAAGGCACCGGTATCAAAGTGTCGGCGGTCGGCAAACCGCTCGCCGGCAAAACCGGCACGACAAGCGACTGGAACGACGCCTGGTTCATCGGGTTTTCACCCGATATCGCGGCGGGCGGGTATGTGGGGTTTGACCAGCCGCGCACCCTGGGCGACGGCGAAACCGGCGGCAATGTCGCGGCGCCCATTTTTCGCGACTTCATGGCCGATACACTGAGGGATGCACCGGCGGTTCCATTCCCCGAGGCGCCGGGCGCGGACATGGTGCTGGTCAATTCGATCAACGGCCAGCCGACTACATCCGGGGACAAGGACGCGATCCTCGAAGCTTTCCGCCCGGGCACGGGGCCGAGAACCGGACGGGGAAACGATCAGATCGCGGCTGACCCGACCGTCAATTCAAATGACGGCAATCCGGTGACTGACGGCCTCTCGCCTTTGCCGGTCGGCACGATTGTCCCGCCGCCGCCGCGAACAGTGATGACCGGTACCGGCGGACTTTACTAGCCAACTATCCGTACCAGCCGATCCAGCCAGCGCAGCACACGCCTGCGGTTCGTGCCGAAATCGCCGCGACCGTACCGGGCACGGCTGTAAATTGCGAGGCTCGAACGGTCCGGCGCGAGAGCGACGAACTCGACCGTGACGATGTCGGGAAAGCGCAGCAATGGCGTGTGCTGGATCAGGACGATCCGGCGTGCGGCCGGCTGCTCCTCGATCGTGACGACACCGTGCTCACCGGCGATCATCTGCGCCCACTTTTCGGAAAGCCGGCTGACCGGGATCGCGAAAACCGGGCTTTGCCAAGCGGTTGCCGCGCAATAATCAGGGGGACAGGCGAGGAAGGCGTTGCCGGGGATCGGATCGCGCAACTCAGCCAGGATGACGCGCTCGCCGGGCTGCAGCGCATCCTCGGCCGCGCGGCCCATGTAGAGACGCAGCGCCAGACAGAATCCGGCCAGCACCCCCACGACGATGAGCAGTCCGATAATCATCCGGCGCAATCGTCTCAGCCCTGCGGCGACGCCAGCCCGAACGCTTCGGCGAGCAGCGCGTAGGAGCGTTTGCGCGCTTCGTAGTCGTAGGTGATGGTCAGCACCACCACTTCGTCGACCTCGTAGCTGGCGGCGAGAGCCTCCAGCCGCGGCTTCACCGTTTCGGGCGTGCCGACGATCTGGCGGCGGTGGTGAAATTCGACGACGCGCTTCTCGATGTCGGTATAGGGATAGGAGAGCGCCTCTTCGGGCGGCGGGAACGGCTTCAGGATGCCTTGGCGACTGCGCAGCCGCGAAAGATCGCGGCTGGCGGCAAGGTAAAGGGCGCGTTCCTCGCTGTCGGCGCAGATGACAAAGACGCCGATGCTCGCCTGCGGCGCGGCGAGCCTCGCCGACGGGCGGAACTGGGATTTATAGGCGGCCATGATCTCGGGCCCGCCCTCATCGGTGATGAAATGCGCGAACGAGAAGGCGCGGCCGAAATAGGCGGCGAAGATCGCGCTCTGGTCGCTCGAACCGAGGATCCAGATTTCCGGCAGCGTTTCGCCGTCGGGGCTAAGCTGAATGCGCGAGAATGGGTGCTCGCTCGGGATCGTGTGTTCGAGATAGCCGATAAGATCGGCGATCTGGTTGGGGAAATGCTCGATGCCGAGCGCGCCGGGCCCATGCGCCAGCGCTGCCGCGGTCAGCTGGTCGCTGCCCGGCGCGCGGCCGATGCCGAGGTCGATACGTCCAGGATAGAGCGTCTCCAGCATGCGGAACTGCTCGGCGACCTTGAGCGAGCTGTAATGCGACAGCATCACCCCGCCCGAGCCGACGCGGATGTGGCTGGTCTCGGCGGCGATGCGGGCGATCATGATCTCGGGCGCACTGCCGGCAAGGGCCGGGGTCGCGTGATGCTCTGCCAGCCAATAGCGCCGGTAGCCGAGCGCCTCGCAATGACGCGCGAGCTCGATTGTCTCCATCAGCGCGTCGCGCGGGGTCACGCCCTGCCGCACCGGCGATTGGTCGAGAACGCTGAGCGTTAGCATCGCGCCAAGCTTAGCCGATTGGCATGCCGGTTGCGGAGCATTCCGCATTTATGAACCGGGGGCTCTGATGCTGCGCGCCGAAGTGACCGAAAAGATCCTCTCCGCTAAGCGGCTCAAGAAGCTCAGTTGGAAGACGATCTGCGCCGAGATCGGCGGCGGCTCGCCGACCTATCTGACCGCGGCGCTGCTGGGCCAGATGAAGCTGCGGCCGGAGCAGGCGGCGCGCGCCGCGACGCTGTTGGGGCTCGGCGAGGAAGAAACCTTGCTGCTGCAGGAGGTGCCGTATCGCGGCTCGCTCCCGACCCTGCCGCCAAGCGACCCGCTGATCTACCGCTTCTACGAACTGGTCAGCGTCTACGGCACCGCTTGGAAGGAGCTGATCCAGGAGGAATTCGGCGACGGCATCATGAGCGCGATCGATTTCGACATGGCGATCGAGCGCCAGCCCGACCAGAAGGGCGATCGCGTCAAGGTGACGATGAGCGGCAAGTTCCTCAATTACAAGGAATACTGAGACCCTTCTCCCGTTGTCGGCGGGTAAGATGCGTTCAATGGCGGCACCGCATTCAACCGGCGCCGGACCGACGAGGGGGAAACGATGGGAAGCGATACCGGGCGGCGGGTCGCCGCCGAGTTCTTCGGCACGTTCTGGCTGGTGTTCGGTGGCTGCGGCGCCGCTGTGCTCGCTGCCGGCTTTCCCAACCTGGGGATCGGTTTTCTCGGCGTGGCATTCGCCTTCGGCCTGACCGTGCTCACCATGGCCTACGCGGTGGGCCACGTCTCTGGCGGGCATTTCAACCCGGCGGTGACGATCGGATTGTGGGCCGCCGGGCGCTGCGCCAGCCGCCACGTAGTTCCCTATATCGCCGCCCAAGTGATCGCGGCGATCGCCGCCGCGGCGGTGCTGTGGGTCATCGCCTCGAGCCATCCCGGCTGGGTCCCGGGCGGCTTCGCGAGCAACGGCTATGGCGATCTGAGCCCCGGAAAATACGGGCTCGGCGGCTGCTTCCTGATGGAAGTGGTGATGACCTTCTTTTTCCTCTTCATCATCATCGGCACGACCTCGAAGGGAGCGGCGGTGGGCCTCGCCGGCATCCCGATCGGCCTCGCCTTGACCCTCATCCATCTGGTGTCGATCCCAGTCACCAACACCTCGGTCAATCCAGCGCGCAGCACCGGGCCGGCGCTGTTCGCCGGCGGCGAGTATATCGGTCAGCTCTGGCTGTTCTGGGTGGCGCCGATCCTGGGCGCGGTCATCGCCGGGCTACTGTCACGCTGGCTGCAGGAGCCGGTCTCCGGCGACGCCTAGCTGACAAGCCTTATTTCACCGCGCCCTTGTCGCGCAGCGCCGCGATCTCCTCGCCGGTGAAACCGAAGCGGGCGAGCACCTCGTCCGAGTGCTGGCCGTGGAGCGGCGCGGGGGTCGGCGCCGGGCCGGGCGTGTCGGCGAAGGCGATCGGTTTGGTCATCGTACGGTAGCGGCCGACAACCGGATGGTCGATTTCCGCGACTAGGTTCTCCGACAGCACCTGCGGATGGTCGAACATGTCCTCGATCGGCCGCACCGCCGCGCACGGCACCCGCTCGCCAAACAGTTCTTCCCATTCGAGCGCGGTCTTCGCCGCGAGCGCGGCGCGCACCTGCGGCACCAGGACGGCTGTCTCCGCCGCGCGCTTGCGCATGGAGTCGTAGCGCGGGTCGTCGGCCAGTTCGGATAGGCCGACGAGTTCGCACATGGCCCGGAAGAAATGATTTGAGTGCACCGAGATATAGAGCATGCCTTGTTTGGTCGGGTGGATCCCGGTGAGCCCACCTGTCCCTGAATCGCGCACCGCGTCGCGGCCTTCGCTGTCGGCCCAGACAAAGCGCCCCGCTTGGATCGTCAGCGCGCTGCGCAGCAGCGACAGCGCCAGGTACTGGCCTTTCCCGGTGCGTTCGCGGTGGAACAGGGCTGCCGCCACGCCATAGGCCAGTAGAGCCGAAGTGAAATAGTCCACGACCGAGCCGAGCACGAGTTGCGGCTTGTCGATGCCGCCGCCCTGGAAGACGGTCATTCCGGTCAGGCATTGCAGGACTTGGTCGAACCCGCCTTTCTCGCTGAGCGGTCCGGAATCGCCGTAACCGCTGACGCCGGCATAGACCAGCCGCGGATTGATCTTTTTCAGCCGCGGGTAGTCGATCCCGAGTCGTGCCGGCACCGACGGGCGAAAATTCTCGATCAGCACGTCGGCCTGCTCGACCATGCGGTGCAGTGCCGCCAGCCCTTCCTTCTGCTTCAGATCGAGGCTGAGCGCGAGCTTGCCCCGGTTGGCGCCGATAAAGAACCGGCTGTCGCCGCCGGGCAGGCTCGACGGAAACTGGCGCAACTGGTCGCCCTGCGGAGCCTCGATCTTGATCACCGTCGCGCCGAGATCGGCGAGCAAAGTGCCGCCGTAGGGCCCGGCGAGATAGCTGCACAGATCGAGTACGGTGACCCCGGTGAGGGGGCCGACGAGCTTCGGTTCGGTCATTTGACGCTCCGCGCGCGGATCGCCGCCATCGCGTCGAGCGTGCGCTGGGCGCGGTAGACGATCGGGTAGTCGATGAACTTGCCGTCGAGCTGGATTGCGGCGCTGCCCTCCTTCTCGGCCTGGGCGAAGGCGGCGACGACGCGCTCGGCGAAGTCGATCTCGGCGTTGGTCGGGGTGAAGACCCGGTTGACCACCGGAATCTGGTTTGGGTGGATGCACATCTTGCCCTGGAAGCCCATCGAAAGCGCGGTACGGGTCGAGGCGTCGAGCCCTTCCTCGTCCTGGAGTTCGACCCAGACCGTGTCGAGCGGCGCTTCGATCCCGGCGGCGCGGCTGGCGGTGACGACGCGGGCGCGGGCGTAGGCGAGCTCGTTCTCCGCGCGCCCCCAGATCATGTTGACGTCAAGGGTGAAATCGCCGGCGCCGAACGCACAGTGTTTGACCCGTGTCCTGGCGCCGAGGATCGCCTCGATGTGGGTGAGGCCCTTGGCTGTCTCGATAATCGGGATCAAATCGATGCCGCCTGGCGGCAAGCCGCGCTCGCGTTCGAGGTTGGAGAGCAGCCAGTCGATGGTCTGGATCGTCGCCGCGCTCTCGACCTTGGGCAGGATCACGCCGTCGAGACCCGGATGCACGATGGCATTGAAATCGCCGTGGCAGAACTCGGTGTCGGCGGCGTTGACCCGGACATAGAGGAGCCCGGTGCGCGGTTCTCCGTAAGTGGCCACGACCGTCTCGCGGGTCGCCGTTTTCTCGGCGATGGCGACCGCGTCCTCGAGATCGAGGATCACCGCGTCGGCGTCGAGGGTCAGCGCCTTCTCGACCCGGCGTGGATGATTGCCGGGGGCGAAGAGGAACGAGCGGAGGGGCATGAGGGCTCCTTCTTCTAGTTGCCCAGTGAAATCTCCATGCCGCGCTTGGTCGCCGGGCGCGCCATCAGCGCCTCGTACCAGCGCTTGACGTTGGGGTAGTCCTTGAGGTCGACCTGGTGCCGCTCGTGCCGCCAGGCCCAGCCGAGGATGGCGAAATCGGCGATCGACACGTCGCTGCCGGCGGCGAACGCAGCCTCGCCGAGCCGCTTGTTGAAGACGCCATAGAGGCGGTGCGTCTCCTTCATGTAGCGCTCGAGCCCGTATTTGCGGTCGGCCTCATCCTTGACCATCAGGAAATGGTGCACCTGGCCCGGCATCGGCCCGAACCCGCCCATCTGCCACATCAGCCATTCGAGCACCGGCACTTGCGCGCGCAAATCGCCTTTGGGCCAGAATTTACCTGTCTTCTCGCCGAGATAGATGAGGATCGCGCCCGACTCGAAGACGCTGATCGGCTTGCCGCCCGGCCCGTCGGGGTCGACGATCGCCGGGATGCGGTTGTTGGGGCTGATCTTGAGGAAGTCGGGGTTGAACTGCTCGCCCTTCGAAATATTGATCGGGTGGACCGTGTAGGGCAGGCCCATTTCCTCGAGCGCGACCGAGATCTTGCGGCCGTTTGGGGTGCCCCAGGTGTGAAGTTCGATGGCCATATGTGGGTATCTCCTGTCGACGGGATGCGGGAGCATTGCCGTCCACCGCGAGGCTGTCCAGCCGTGTTCGCTTTTATCAGGCGGCTGACCGCCTGATATCCGCCTGTTATGCGCGCCGTAACAGGCGGATGGCGCCGCTTGCTTCGCCTTTTAACAGGAGGCTCACCTCCTGTTATCCACCTGTTAGGGGCGCCGGTAACAGGAGGGTCGCAGGTCGCGATCGGGACGTCAGAGATGTCGCTTGGGACGTGTTGCTGCAACCCTCGTCCGCAGCGAATTGCACGCTATCACGTCATAACGGCAATATGATGGCGACGATCGACAGGCGGAGAGTTGCATGAGCTGGCAGCCGGAACTCGACGAGCTGCGCGAGCGCGAGCGGCTGGCGCGCGAACTGGGCGGCGCCGACAAGGTTAAGCGCCAGCACGATGCCGGCAAGCTCACCATCCGCGAGCGCATCGACGGGCTGGTCGACAAGGCGAGCTTCCACGAGATCGGTGCGATCGCCGGCAAGGCCGTCTACGACGCCGAGAACAACCTGAAAGAGCTGGTGCCGTCGAATTGCGTGTTCGGGCGGGCGCGGATCGACGGGCGGCCGGTGGTCGTAGTCGGCGACGACTTCACGGTGCGCGGCGGTTCGGCCGATGCGACGATCCGCGAAAAGCCGCTGATGGCCGAACAGATGGCGCACGATTTGCGCTTGCCGATCGTCCGCATCATCGAGGGGTCGGGCGGTGGCGGCTCGGTCAAGACGATCGAGACCACCGGACGCGCCAATCTGCCGGGAAGGGTCAATTCGGCGCTGCCCTACTACTTCACCACGACAAATCTCGGGCTGGTGCCAGTGGTGGCGCTGGGGTTGGGGTCGGTGGCGGGTCTCGGTTCGGCCCGCTTCGCCTCGTCGCATTATTCGGTGATGACCAAGGAGACGTCGGCGATGTTCGTCGCCGGGCCGCCGGTGGTCAACGCGCTCGGCGGGCAGCAGTTCGACCGTTTCGAATTGGGCGGCTGGGAGATTCAGACCCGCTGCGGCGCTGTCGATCATGCGGTCGATAGCGAGGAGGAGGCGTTCGAGGCGACGCGGCGGTTCCTCTCCTACCTGCCGTCCTCGGTTTACGAGTTGCTGCCGAAAGGCCCGCAGACCGACGACCCCGAGCGGCGCGACGAATTCCTCTTCGACGTCATCCCGCGCAACACAAGGCAAGTCTACAAGATGCGGCCGATCGTCGAGGCGGTTGTCGACAAGGGCAGCTTCTTCGAGATGGGCCGCATGTTCGGCCGCGGCATCATCACCGGCCTCGCGCGGATCGACGGGGTGCCGGTCGCGGTGATGGCGTCGGACCCGTTCTTCTACGGCGGCGCGTGGACCGCCGACGCGTGCGACAAGATCATCCGCTTCATCGACCTGGCGGAAACCTTCCATCTGCCGGTGGTCTATCTGTGCGACTGCCCGGGCTTTCAGATCGGGCTGGAGGCCGAGAAATCGGCGACGATCCGCAAGGGCGTGCGGGCGATGGCGGCGGTCAACCAGACCACGGTGCCGTGGTGCACCTTCCTGGTGCGCAATGTGTTCGGCGTCGCCGGCGCGGTCAACCAGCCGGCCGGCCGGTTCTCGATCCGCTACGCCTGGCTGTCGGCGCGCTGGGGCTCGCTGCCGTTGGAGGGCGGGATCGAGGCCGCCTACCGCGCCGAGATTGACGCCGCGCCCGACCGCACCGCGAAGATGGCGGAGATCGAGCAGCGCCTGCAGAAACTGCGTTCGCCGTTCCGTACCGCCGAACCGTTCTGGGTCGAGGAGATCATCGACCCGCGCGACACCCGCCGCCTCGCGGTCGATTTCGCCCGCCTCGCCGACAAATTGCGCCAGCCGGGCGAGAGCAAATTCTGCATGCGACCGTGATTTTCACCGTCGTCATTCCCGCGAAGGCGGGAATCCAGGGCTGGCGACGACCGGTTGCCCCTGGATCCCCGCTTGCGCGGGGGTGACGATCTAGAGAGGGAGAACGAAATGCTGGAAGTCGAACGCGGGTCGGATCTCACCCAATATGTCGGCAAGGAGATCGGGGTCAGCGACTGGTACACCGTAACCCAAGAGCAGATCGATAAATTCGCCGACGCCACCGGCGACCACCAGTGGATCCATGTCGATGTCGAGCGCGCCAAGAAGGAGATGCCGGGTGGCAAGACCATCGCGCATGGCTGGCTGACCTTGTCCTTGGTGCCGCGGCTCGCCTCGACGATCTACCGGGTCAAGCAGCGCTCGCGCGGGATCAATTATGGCGCCAACCGGGTGCGGTTCACCGGCCCGGTGCCGGCCGGCTCGCGCATCCGCCTGCGCCTCAAGATCAAGGAGGTCGAGAAGGTCGAGGGCGGGGTGCGAGTGACCAACGAGGGCACGATGGAGCTCGAGGGCGCCAGCCGACCGGTGCTGGTGTCCGAGACGATCGGGATGGTCTACGATTGAGCCGCTTAGCGCTCTTAGTGCTTCAGCAACCCCGTTAGCGCCTTGCGCAATTCGGGGATGGCGCCGACGGCCAAGCCGGCGGCAAGAGCGGCGCCGACGGTGCCGTAAGGATGCTCGCGCGTCGTATTGACGATCTGCTGCGCGACGAGCGCCCCCAGATCGGCCGCGGCGTCGTCGACCGTGTTGTGCGAGCGTGCCACGGCCGGCGGCGCGGCAGGGCGCAGAACGCGCCGTGCGACAATGCCGAAAAGGGCTGCCAGAACCAGGCCGCCGCCGCCGACAATCGCCGCCGCGGCGGGCGGCCCGAACCCCTTTTCCTCAAGCAGCAGCAAGACCGACTGGGCGAAATAGCCCAGCGCGATCGCGGCGATGATCAGGGCGAAAACGGCGACAGCGGCCGCAACGCCGAGCCGCGCCCCGAAGCGGGGCATCGTCACCTAACCGCGGCGGCCGTGGAGCAGCATGCCGAGGATGAGGCCGGTCGAGAACGCTGCCAGCGCCGAGATGAACGGCCGCTCCTCGATTTCCTGGCCGACCTGCTGTGCCTTTTGGCGCACCTCGGTCCATATTTTATCGGCCGATTCCTGCGCCTTGCCGCTCGCCGAGGCGGCGCTGCTGCTGGCGAAACCGCGCATGTCGGTCGCTATCTTGGCAAAGTCGGAGCGGAGCTGCTGGATGTCGGCCTGCAACGTCGCGAGATCGGGTTGAGCGGATGCGGCCATGATGTTCCTCATCGGTTGCGCTTTAAACCGAACGCCGGCCGCAGCCGAAGGTTCAGCGGAAGTGCTTGGCGGCGTTATCCGATTGTTCGGGGTCGCCCACATTGATTTGGATCATAGGAAGAGCGCTCACCCCACCAGCACCGCCTTGCCGATCACCTTGCGGTCGATCACCGCCTGGATAGCGTCGGCCGCGCGTTCCAGCGGGAAGCGGTGTGAGATGCGCGGCTTTAGCTTGCCTTGCGCCGCGAGCTCACAGAGCAGCTTGGTGTTGGCGCGGCCTACCTCGGGGTTGTGCTCGGTGACCCCGCCAAGCCGCACACCGATGACTTCGAGGCATTTGATCAGCAGGTAGTTGGTGCGCGGGGTCGAGGGGCCGCCGCCGAGAAAACCCAGCACCAGGATGCGCCCGCCAAAGGCGAGGCAACGCAGCGACTCGTCGAAAACGTTCGCGCCGATCGGGTCGTAGCAGATGTCGACCCCATCATGCGCGCCGGTGATCTCCTTGACCCGGTCGCGAAAGCCCTCGCGGTAGTCGATCGCGTAGTCGGCGCCCTCTTCGAGGCAGGCTGTGCGCTTCTCGTCGGTGCTGGCGGTGGCGATGACCTTGGCGCCGTAAAGCTTGGCGACCTGGATCGCGGCGATGCCGATACCACCGGCAGCGCCGTGGATCAGCACCCAATCGCCTGCCTGGATCCGGCCGCGCTGGATCAGCGCGTGATAGGCGGTGTGATAGGCGCCACGGAATACCGCGGCTTCCTCCACGCTCATCCCGGCGGGGATCGGGTCGCAATCCTCTTCTTTCGAGTTTGCGAGCGTGGCGAAGGCACCGAGCCGCACCCGGTTCATCACCCGGTCGCCGACCTTGAAGCGGGTGACGCCGGGGCCGATCGCAACTACCTCGCCCGCCGCCTCGTTTCCGGGAATGAAGGGAGGCTCGGGGCGGAACTGGTATTTCCCGGCCAGCATCAGCACGTCGACGTACTGCACCCCGCGGGCGGCGATGCGGACCTGGATTTCACCCGGCCCGGGCGGCGGTGGGTCCGGAACCTCGCGCAACGCCAGAACCTCCGGCCCGCCAAAGGCCTCGCACACCACAGCCTGCATCCTCTATCTCCAATCGTCCAACGCGTAGACGCCGGGCCGGCTGTAGCCCGCTTCGTTCGGGCGGTGCATGGTCACGACGTTCATCACGGCGCGGAAGCCACGCCGCAGCATCTGGGTATAGGCTTCCTCGCGCGCTGAATTGACCCCGGCGAGAACCTTTCCCATCCCAGCCGTGGCGGCAAGCGCGCCCGCCGCGTCGAGCAGCTTGTCGAACCGCTCGGTGGCCCCGGGGCCCGAGCGCACTGCGGCGAACTTGACGAACAGGCAATCCGCCCCAGCCTCGCTCGCCGGACCCCAGTGGCAGACGGCGATCCCATCGAGCCGGCTCGGCCCATCCCACAGCAGCAGCGTGTCCCCCAGATCGCGCGCCGCAGCGGTGCGGATTTCGCCGCGCAAGTCGAGCCCGTCGTAAAGGCTGTCGGTGAGGGCATAGCTGGCGTCCTCGGCCGCGCTCCGCCTGTCCGCTGCGAGCGCCGAATAACGCGAATATTCGGGTAGCGCCCCGGGCTTTGCCGGCGCTGCCATGATCGGGGTCAGGAATCGTGGGTGGAAGCCGAACTTGCGGTAGAGGTGGATGTGCTTCGGGCTGTGCGGAAAGGTGCACAGACCGGCGTGGCGCAGACCCCAGTCCTCGAACACCTCGGACACGGCAGCGACCAGCGGCTGCGCGAGGCCTTTGTCCCACAAATCCGGCCGGATCGAGAGCGGCCCGAAGAATCCGACGCTGCCCCACCGCGTCGCGAAATTGGAGCCAGCGAGCGTCCCATCCTCGGCATCGACCGCGAACGAAGCGGTGTGTTCGCAGCCGTGCCGGCCGTAGATGTAGTCGAAATCGGTCCAGAAACTGTCGAGGTCGGGCGCGCCAAGGAAGGTTCCGAACGCGCGGCGCATGATGCGCTGGGCTTGCGGCAGATCGCGCTCGGTAAGTGGTCGAACAGCTAGCATCGCATCTCTCCCCAGGCTCGCGCGATGCTATCGTCCTGCCGCTTCCCTGTGCAACAAGGTGGGTTTAACTGTCGAATTGATAGTATTACGCGGTCAAATTGCCGCTGATTCTTACCGTAACTTGACATGGTTCGCCGCGCCGAACCATGTTCTCGCCGCGTCGAACAAAAAATAGCGACGTTGTGCCGTCCGTTCCGGACGGCAGATTAGGGGAGGAGTCTATGCGGTTGCGTTATTGCCTGGGTCTGGCACTTGCCGCCGTGGCGAGCATGCCGTTCGCTGCATTTGCCGCGGACACCATCAAGATCGGATTTCCGATACCGTTGTCCGGGCCGACCGCGGTCTATGGTGTGCCGATCCTCAAGGGCGCGCAAATGGCGGTTGACGAGATCAACGCCAAGGGCGGTCTTCTCGGCAGGAAGCTCGAGATCCTGTCGCGAGACAGCAAGGCCAACGCGGATGAAGCGGTGCGCCTCTCGCGCGAACTCATCATCAAGGACAATGTCGATTTCTTGCTTGGCACCCTGACCTCGGCCGAAGCCCCGGCGGTCTCGACCGTCGCCAAGGAAAACAAGGTCCTCTTCATCGCGCCGTCGTCGAAGAGCACCTTGTTGACCGATGCCCAGCACATTCATCCGTATATTTTCCGCGTCGCCTCGAACACCGATGTCGAAGGATTGGCCGGCGCGACACTGATGGCTCAATTCAAGGACGTGAAGACGGTGGCGACGATCGCCCCCGATTACGCCTATGGCCGCGATTCCGCCGCGGCGTTTATTGCGGCACTGAAGAAATTGCGTCCCGACATCCAGATCGTCGACCAGCAATGGCCGAAACTGGGCGAACCCGACTTCACTGCTTTTATCAGCGCGATGATGAGCAAGAAGCCGGACGCGGTCTACTGTTCGCTGTTTGCCGGCGACTTCGTTACCTTTGCCAAACAAGCGACACCGCTCGGCTTCTTCAAGGCGATCGACAACCGGCTGATCGACGGCGGGGAGGTCGGCACGCCCGACGCGGCGCAAGCGCTCGGCGCCGACTATCCTTACGGGATCATTGCCGATGCCTACGATCCGGTAATTTGGGGTAGCGACGAGCCGCCCGAGCACAAGAAATTCGTCGCCGACCTGAAGGCCTTCACCAAGTCGCAGTATGGCTCCGGATGGTCGATCATGGGTTACGAGATGGTCTACGCGCTGGCGGCGGGCATCCAGAAGGCCGGCAACACCAAGTCGGACGACGTGTCAAAGGCGCTCGCCGGCTTGACCTTCGATACGCCAGTCGGCAAACGCACCTTCAGCGTCCAATCGCATGAGACGTTTTCTCCCGAATATTGGGGCGTGATGGTCAAGGATCCGAATTATCCGTTCGCGATTATCAAGGATCCCAAGCCCTTGCCAACGAACTTCCCGACCAACTGACTCCCGGCAGCAGGAGGAGGATCGCCCGCGCGGACATCATGAGCGCGGGCGATCCCAGAACCTTGAGAGAGCTATAGGCGGTGGCGCCCTCGTTTCTGTTCAGCCAGTTCATGGGCGGCCTGACCACCGCGATGTTCCTGTTCCTGATCGCGTCAGGACTGTCGCTGGTGTTCGGCATCATGCGCGTCATTAATTTCGCGCATGGCTCGTTCTATATGTTCGGCGCTTATCTCGCCTGGCAGGCGGTGCAGTGGGTGCATCCGACCGGCGCCGGGTTCTGGATCGCCGCTCTGTTCGCGGCGACCGCCGTCGCTCTGCTCGGTGGGATTGTCGAGCGGTTGTTGTTTCGCTGGCTTTACGGCCGCGAGGAGCTCTATCAGCTGCTTTTCACCTATGCGCTGGTACTGATCCTCGGCGATGCCGCCAAGTTCCTCTGGGGCACCCAGCAGCTTTCGGTTTCGACCCCGCCGCTGCTCGCCGGGAGCGTCGAGATCTTCGGCAGCACCCAGCCGATCTACAACCTTTTCATGATGGTGATCGGCCCGGTCATCGCCTTCGTCGGCTGGCTGGTGCTCAACCGCACCGGGGTCGGGCGGATGGTGCGCGCGGCGCAGATGGACCGTGAGATGCTCGATGCGCTCGGCGCCAATGTCGGGACGATCTACACCAGCATGTTCGTGGTCGCCTCGTTCCTTGCCGGTCTCGCCGGCGCGCTGGTGACGCCGATTCAGGGCATTGTGCCGGGAATGGACGTGCTGATCATCGTCCAGGCCTTTATCGTTGTCGTCATCGGCGGGTTGGGATCGCTCTGGGGCACGTTCTGGGGCTCGGTGATCTACGGCGAGGTCTACGCCTTCGGCATCCCGATCCAGCAGGCGATGGCGCCGTGGCTCCACGATTTGATCCTGCGCTGGTTCCACGCCGATGTCCCGATCGATATCGAGGGGTTCTCCCTTTATGCCGTGTACGCGCTGATGGCGATCATTCTGATCGTGCGCCCGTGGGGCTTGTTCGGGCGGCCGCTGCGATGAACCAGCCGACGCGCCTTTCGCTCAGCCAGCGCATCCCGTGGACGATCGTTGTTGCCGTCCTCCTTTGCGCGATTCCGATTCTCGGCTCACAGCTCAATATCGGCGGCTGGCGCTATTACACGCTGCTGGCCGAACAGATCGCGATTTTCGCCCTGTTCGCGGTCAGCCTCAATCTGCTGCTCGGCAGCACCGGCCTCGTCTCGTTCGGGCATGTCGGCTATTTCGGCCTTGGCGCCTATGTCTGCGGCATCCTGATGAAGAGCTACGACTGGCCGTTCATCGCCGCTTTTCCCGCCGCCGGCCTCGGCACCGCGCTCTTCGCGCTGGTGTCGGGCTATTTCTGTGTCCGCTTGATTCGGCTCTATTTCGCGATGCTGACCCTGGCGTTTTCGCAGCTTGTCTGGGCGGTCACCTACAAGTGGAACGGCATGACCGGCGGGGATCAAGGGCTGCCGGAGATTCCATTCCCCAATCTTGACTGGATGTCGTCGATCCCGCTGATCGGCAACCTCCGGATCGGCGAGCAGTTCTATCTGGTCGCCGTGGTGCTGATCGCCTTGTCGATCGCGGCGCTGCACCGGGTGGTGCGCTCGCCGTTCGGGCGCATCCTGACGACGATCCGCGACAATCCGGAGCGGGCCGCGTTCATCGGCATCAACGTACGCGCCTACCAGCTCGCCGCCTTCGTCATCGCCGGCACCTTTGCCGGGCTCGCGGGCGCGCTCTACGGCATCTTCAGCCGCGGCGTGTTCCCCGACTACGTGTTCTGGGACAAGTCGGCCACGGTCATGATCATGACCATCCTTGGGGGCATCGACTTCTTCTGGGGCCCCTCGGTCGGCGCCGCGCTGCTCATTCTCTTGAGCGCGCAGATCACGGACTACACCGAATATTGGCCTTTTGTCCTCGGGATCATCCTGGTGGCGCTGCTGTTCGGCTCACCCGGCGGCGTTGTCGGCGGGATCAGTGCGCTGTGGACCTGGATGCGGGGGCCGCGCCGTGCTTGAGGTCGCCGGGGTTAGTAAGTCCTTCGCCGGGTTTCGCGCCGTCTCCGATGTCAGCTTCACTGTCGAGACGCGGCAGATCATGGCGGTGATCGGCCCGAATGGAGCCGGCAAGTCGACCCTGTTCAACCTGCTGACCGGCCATTTGCGACCGGATGGCGGCACAGTCACGCTCGACGGACGCGACATTACGGGCGTCTCGCCGCACCGCATCTGCCGCATGGGCATCGGCCGCTCGTTTCAACGCACCAACATCTTCGCCCGGCTGACGGTATTCGAGAATTTGCAGGCGGCGTTCATCGTGCATCACGGCCGCGGCGGAAATTTCTGGTCGCTTTCGCGGGGGATGTACCGCGACGAGACCGCCGCGCTGCTCGAGTTCGATCGGGCTCGCCGACCAGTCCGACACCGTCGCCGGGACGCTCAGCTACGGCAACCAGAAGCAGCTGGAGCTGGGCCTCGCGCTGGCAAGCGACCCGGCGATGCTGCTGCTCGACGAGCCGACCGCCGGCATGTCGGCGACTGAAACGCACGACACGATCCGGCTGATCGAGAAGATCGCTGGGGAACGGGCGCTCACCCTGCTCTTCACGGAGCACGACATGGAGGTCGTGTTCTCGATCGCGCAGAAGATCGCGGTGCTGCACCAGGGGCGGCTGATCGCCGATGGCGCCCCCGCCGAGGTGCGCGCCGATCCGACCGTGCGCCGCGTCTATCTGGGCGAACACTGATGCCGGCGCTGCTTACCGTCGAGAACATCCACACCGCCTACGGCCTCAGCCGCGTGCTATTCGGCATCTCGCTCGAGATCGAGGCGGGGGAATGCGTGACATTGCTCGGCCGTAATGGCGTCGGCAAGACGACGACGATGCGCTCGGTGATGGGGCTGACCCCGCCAGCCAGCGGCCGCGTGTTGTGGAAGGGCATCGACATTACCGGCTGGCCGCCGCACAAGGTGGCGCGTGCGGGCATCGGTTTCGTTCCCGAGGATCGCCGCATTTTCGCCGAGCTGAGCGTCTGGGAGAATCTCGACGTCGCCGGCCGCGCCGGCAGGCGCGCCGGGCACTGGACGGTCGAGACGGTCTACGAGCTGTTCCCAGTGCTGCGCGATCTGAAAGACCGCCAGGGCGGGTTTCTCTCCGGCGGAGAGCAGCAAATGCTGACTATCGGCCGCACCTTGATGGGCAACCCGGAGTTGCTGCTGCTCGACGAACCGTCGGAGGGATTGGCACCGATGGTCGTCGAGGCGCTCCGCCTCAAGATCGACGAGCTGCGCAAGGGCGGGCTGACCATTCTGCTTGCCGAACAGGGTGTCGAATTCTCGTTGTCACTCGCCGATCGCGTCTATGTGCTGGAAAAGGGCGCGGTACGTCACGCCGGCCCGGCGGCCGAGCTGCGCGACAACGAGCAACTTCGCGAACGCCTGATGGCGATCTAGCTCAGCAACACTCTTACCTCATCACCTTCGGGCTGAAGCCGAGTGCCGGTGCGCGCGGCGCGATCGACGAGACGCGCCAGGGTCTCGCTCTCCGCGGCAAGCGAGCATAGCACCGTCTCGTTGGCGTCGTTGTGTCGGACGAAACGGAAACCGGCGCCAACAAGGCGATCGGCCTCGAATTCGACCTTCGCCATCATGCCGATCCAGTCGCCGTGGCGGCGACCGCCATGGCCGGTGTGGAACGAGAAGCTGCCGAGCCCGTAGAAGATCGGCTTGCCGCTGTAGACCTCGACCGGCAGCGAATAATGCGGGCCGTGGCCGATGACGATATCGGCGCCGGCATCGATCGCCGCGTGGGCGATCTCGGTCATGTAGTCGAGCACCTCCTCGCCGAGCCCCCAATGGCACGAGACGACGACGATGTCGGCGCGCTGATTGAGTGCGGCGATGTCGTCGCAGAATTGGGCGAGATAGGCGCGGTCCGGCCAAGTGACGACAATTGGCGGGATCCCCGGCCGATTCATCGGCGGAATTTCGGGCCGGGTTTTGTGCGCCGGCACCTGATAGGCGGTATGGGCCCGCAGCGCGGCGATCCCAGCGCTCTTTTCCCCCGCCTCATGATTGGTCGGCCAGTAGACGGAGCTGCGTTGGACAAAGCCGAGGCGCAGCCCGGAGCGCTCGACAATCGCCGGTGCGCGCGCAGCAGTATGATTCGCGCCCGCGCCTGCATGGGCGATGCCGAGCCGATCGAGGCGCTCGATGGACCCGAGAATAGCCGACGCGCCGTAATTGACGTTGTTGGCCAACCCGACCGCGTTGAAGCCCGCCAGCTTCAGCGCCTCGCCGGCGATTGCCGGATCGGCGAAGAAGCCCTCTTGCTCGATGCTGTGCTCATCGGGCGGGTGGTAGAGCAGGCATTCGAGATTACCGAAGACCACGTCCGCTTCGGCGAACGTGTCCTCGACCTCGCGGAACGGCACTGAGGGGTCGGCGACGTTCATCAGATTGACGTCGCCGACGAGGATCAGCAAGGGCATGACCCGAGCCGCCCTTGCCTCAGGCCTCGACGTCTTCCGCCGGCTCGGAACCGGCATGGATGTCGACCACCGTGTCGGCGAGCGATTTCTTGCCCTTGGTCGCCTTGATGATCGCCTGGTCGAGCTCATCCAAGGTGCACAGCTCCAGCCCGACCGGGTGACGCGCCTTGATGTTCGGGCTGTTCCAGTGGGTGCGGTCGCGCACCGCGTTGATGGTCGGCTTGGTGGTGCCGATCAGCCGACAAATCTGCGCGTCCGACAGTTCGGGGTGGTTGCGCAACAGGTAGAAGATCGCGTCGGGCTTATCCTGGCGCTTGGCGATCGGCGTGTAGCGCGGACCCTTGTGCTTGTGCACTTGGGGCGGGATTGCGCTTTCGAGCAGCGTCAGACGCGCGTTTGGATCCTTGGCGCAGCGCTCGAGCTCGTCGGCGGTGGTCTGGCCGTTGGCGACGGGGTCGAGGCCCTGCATCTGGTTGGCGACCTCGCCATCGGCGATTGCCTGAACCTCGAGCGGATGCAGGCCGCAGAAATCGGCGATCTGGTCGAAGGTCAGCGCGGTGTTCTCGACCAGCCAGACCGCGGTGGCTTTCGGCATCAAGGGTGCGCGCATCGTGATTCCTTGGTGATTTTCGGGTGGGCGCGATTGGGTCGCGCAGCTTACTACGGATATAATGGCCTCGGCTGCCGATAAAAGCGGCTGGCGACCGGCGGAGGCCAAGATGGACGATGAAGACCTGCTTCCAAGCAAGAAACCGGCGCCACCGAGGGATTTAACGCTGCTCGGCATCGCCGAATTGGAGCACTATGTCGCCGGGCTGCAAAGCGAGATCGCCCGTGCCCAGGCCGAGATCGCCGAGAAGCGCAAGCATCGTGGCGGCGCCGAGGCGCTTTTCAAACGATGACCGGGAGCATCATGAAACTCTTGCACAAAAGCGCGGCTGTCCTGACCCTCGCCGCTGCCGTTTCGTTCGCGGCCGCACCCGCCGGCGCCGCCTCGGCGGCAAGGGGGAAGTCGCTCGCTAGGCAGAACTGCGCCGGCTGTCATGCCGTCGAACCCGGTGGGCAGTCACCCAACGCGAAGGCTCCAACTTTCGTGGCCATCGCCAACGAGCCCTCAGCAACGCCCTATTCGCTGCATGTGTTCCTGCAGACGACGCACGCGACGATGCCCAACTTCATGATCAACTCGGACGATATCGACGATATCGTCGCCTACATTGAGTCGCTCAAGCAGAAGCCGTAGGCGGTCTAGCGGTCGGTGATCGGCGGCTTGCCCTCTTCCTTGCGCACTTCGTTGATGATCTGCAGCACCCGCTCGCGGTAGGGCCGGAACTGGATACCGAATTCCGACACCACCCGGCTGTTGTCGATCAGGAAGTTGCCCGAGCGCTCGCGCCCGCCGGTCTCGTGATCGAAGGTGATCTGCGCGTCGGGGAGGAACTCGCGCACGATGTCGGCGATCTCGCCGAGGCTGATCGTCTGCCCGCCGGTGTTGTAGACCGCGTGTTCGGGCTTGTCCTTCATGGTGACGCGGGCGAAGATCTCGGCGATCTCGTCGACATGGACGGGGGCGCGCATCGCGTCCTTGTAGGGCATGTTGACCGGCTGGCCGCGCGCCGGCTTGGTGACGATGAACACGTGATCGACTGAGCCGAAAATCTTGTCCGGTCCGGTCACGTTGGCCGGGCGGATCGTGGTGATTTCCATCCCATGCTTTTCGCGGTAATCCTGCGCCTGCCACTCGTTGAAGATCTTGTGCATCGCGTACTGCACGTGACCGTGGCGGAAATCGGTCTCGTCGACCATCCGCTCGCCGTAATGCTTCTGCTCGCCCGAGACCGCGACCGAACTGGCGTAGATGACGCGATTGACGCCGGCGAGCCGCGCCGCCTCGAAGCAATTGTCCATGCCGAGCACGTTGAGCTTGAACGCGACGCGCGGCGGCAGGTCGCTGCCGATGTAGTAGGCGAGGTTGACGATGCGGTCGGGTTTCGCCTCGACGATCCGCGCCAGGAAATCGTCGAACTGACTGACGTCGCCGCGTACCACGCGCACCTGCTTGCCGAGCGCCGAGTAGTCCGCCGTCTGCGGGTTGATGTCCATGACGACGATCTCCTCGCCGCGCTGGGCGAGAAGCGGAATGAGGCGCCGGCCGATAAAGCCGGTCCCGCCGGCGACAAAGGTGGTCATGGGGCTTCCTCCTGGGGTTTGGAGGAAGCCTAGTCGCCCAGCACCGGCTTCGCAACGAGAGCAGGATCGGATGGCGCGGCGCCGGTGCCTCGCGGCACGACCGAAAAGACCGGAACCGGCTCGCCGAACCCCCGAAGCGCGCGGGTGCCGAGCGAGGTCAAGGCGACGGCGTCGCCGATCTCGGCGGCAGCCACGGCATCGATCAGGATCTGCCCGTCCTCGGCGGCGCCGCACATGCGTGCAGCCAAGTTCACGACATTGCCGATCGCGGTGTAGTCGCTGCGTCCCTCATAGCCGATCCGCCCCACCGTCGCCGGGCCTTTCGCCAGCCCCACCCCGAAGCCGATTGCATGGCCGCGCGCCCGCCAGCCGGCGATCATCGCCTGCACCGACGCCTGCATGTCGAGCGCCATGCGCAGCGCGCGCAGGGCCGGCTCAGGACAGGGCACCGGCGCGTTCAACAGCAGCATCAGTCCGTCGGCCATGAAGCAGGTCAGCGTCGCCTCGTAGCGGGTGATGATGATTCCCAGCGCCTCGTAATATTCTTGCAGCAGGCCCATGACCGCGTCGGGCGCGGCGGCGCCGGCGAAGGTGGTGAAGCCGCGCAGGTCGCAGAACAGCACGGCGATCTCGGCGCGATGGCTGTCCAGCATCGCCTCGCGGTCGCTCTCCTCGACCAGCTCGGCGACTTGCGGCGAGAGAAACCGCTTCAGCCGCGCGATCCGCTCCGAGCGTTCTTGCGATTCCGCCAAACCGACCGCCATCTCGTTGAAGCGGTCGGCGAGCTGTTCGAGTTCGTCGCCGGTCGCGATCTCGATCTTATGGTCGAAATTCCCCGCGCCGATCTCTTCCGCACCACGCTCCAGAAGACGGATCGGACCGGTCATCCGGCGCGCCAGCAGGTAGCCGAGCGCCACTGCGAACACGGCGCCGGCGAAGAGCAGAATGCCGGTGCGCCACAGCGCCGCGCGGATCGGCGCGAAGGCTTCGGCCTGCGGCTCCTCGACAATGGCGGCCCAGCCGGGGCCGGGGATTTGCGCCATTGCCGCGATCACGGAAGTATCCTCGGCGCTACGCCCAGCGATAAATTCGCCGCCTTCCGCCGTCATCGCCTGCAGCAAGCTTTTCAATCGGCCCGCCGCCGGGTCGTCGGCGCCGCGCAGCACCAGGCTGATGTCGGGGTGGGCGACGAGGCGCCCGGACTTATCGAGCACGAAGGCGTCACCCGACCGGCCGACACGGATCGCCGAGACCACGTCCCAGATCAGCTTCAGATTGATGACCGCGATTGTCACCCCGTTGGCCTTGCGCGCTCCGGCCACGGCGATCTGCATATGCGGCTCGGATCCCTGGTAGAACGTCACCGGCCCATACCAGATGCGGCTCTCCCGCGCTCCCTCCACCGCCGGATCGCCGCGCCGGTCGGTGCCGCTATTGATGATGTCGGGATTGATCCGCGAGACATGCAGGCGTTCGATATCGTCGCCGTCGACCAGGGTGATCTCGACAACGGCGGGCACCTGACGCATCAGCCGCAGCACATCGAGACGGTGCTGCTCCTCGCTGCCGCCAGCCCAAGGCAGCTGCACGGTCCATTGCAGCTGGTCGGTGATGTCATCGAGGAAGCTGCGGATTCTGCCCGCCGCGGAAACGGCCTCGACGTGCAGCCGCTGGCCGAGGCTCGCTTGTTGGTCGCGGAGGCCGAACCATGCCTCGCTCGCGCCATTGGCAAGCAGCGGCACAACGACTGCGGCGAACAGCACCAGAAAATACTTCTGGAACAACGGCCGCCGCGGCCGCGGCGTCGCGGAAGCGCCGGCGGGCTCGCTCATTCGATCACGTCGGTGGCTTGCAGCAAAACCGATTGCGGGATATCGAGGCCGAGCGCCTTCGCGGTCTTGAGATTGACCGCAAGGTCGAACCGCGTCGGCAGTTCAAGCGGGAGATCGGCGGGTTTAGCGCCCTTTAGGATGCGGTCGGCCAGCCCGACGGCGCGGTCGTCCAGGGCGGCGACGTTCGGGCCGTAAGCGATCAGGCCTCCATCATGAACCAGTGAATCGTATTCGTAGATGGCCGGAAGGCGGTGTTCAGCCGCGAAATCTATCACCCGCTTGCGGTTGAGCAGGGTCAGACTGTCAGTGACCATCAGGATCGCGCCGGGCGGGCTTTTCTTCATCGCGGCAAAGGCGGTGTCGAAATCGTTCGGCTCGCGCACTCCGAGGGATACCACCGTTATGTCTAGCCGCTTTGCCTCAGTTACAGCCGCCTCATAACGTAAGGTCATGGCGCGGTCGTCGGCATTGTAGAGCACTGCGATGTGGTCGACCTTCGGCATCGCTTCCTTAAGGAGCGCCAGCCGTTTGGCCGAGAGTTCGCCGGCGATCTCGGATACGCCGGTAATGTTGCCGCCGGGGTGCGCCAAGCTCGCGACCAGGCCGGTCTCGACCGGATCGCCGGCGCGGGTGACAACGACCGGAATATCGGCCGATCCCTGTTTAGCGGCAACCGCGGCCGGATAGCTTCCGGTCATGATCAGATCGACATGATTGGCGACTAGGTCGTCGACGAATTCGTGCAAGCGGTCGACCTTGCCCTGCGCGGCGCGGGGATCGAACGCGATGTTTTTGCCGACGACATAGCCGCGGTTCGCGAAAGCCTCAACAAGCGCAGGCCCCAATAGTCCGGCGCCGGGTCCGCTGCCCGAAACCAGCCCTACCCGGTAGACTTTGTCCGACTGTGCGAAGGCCAGTCTTGCCGGCAGCGCGAGGGCGGCAGCCAAGGCGATGACGGTGCGGCGGCGGAGGGTCATGCCTGACCTCGCATGTGCGGTTGCGGGCAGCTTATACCTGGCGCGCCCGCCCGCGCCGCCGCAAATCACCGTTGCGTGGGGATGGCCCGCCGCCAATCTCAGTGTTTGGCGGCGGCGGCGCTCTTCGGGTTGAGGCTCTGGATGTGGCCGCTCTCGGTGCCGGCGGTTGGGTCGATCACGGCGTTGATCAGCGCCGGCCTGCCCGAGGCGAGCGCCTCGGTCAGCGCCTTCGTGAGGCTCGGCGTGTCGGTGCAGTGGTAGCCGCGCCCGCCGAATGCCTCGATGATCTTCTCGTAGCGGGCGTCGCGCAGCAGGCCGGTCGGGGTGTAGGCCGTGCCTTCGGGATCGCCGCGGTAAACGCCGTTATTATTGAAGATGATCGTCGTCACCGGGAGCTCGTAGCGACAGATCGTCTCGATCTCCATGCCGCTGAAGCCGAAGGCGCTGTCGCCTTCGATCGCGACCACGGGCTTGCCGGTCACAGCGGCCGCGCCGACCGCATAGCCCATGCCGATGCCCATGACCCCCCAGGTGCCGCTGTCGAGGCGGTGGCGGGGCTTGTCCATGTCGATGATGTTGCGGCCGAAATCGAGCGTGTTGGCGCCCTCGTTGACGACGTAGACATCGGGCTGGGTGGCGAGCGCGTTGCGCACCGCACGCAGCGCGGAGGAGAAGTTCATCGGGCTCGGATCGGCGTTAAGGCGCGCCGCCATGCGCTCGACATTCTGCTGCTTGCGCTTGCCGATCTCGTCGACCCACGGCGCCTGACGCTCGATCTTCCCTGGCTTGAGCGCGGCGTTGAACGCCGCGAACACCGACTTGATGTCGCCGACGACCGGCGCGGCGATCGCCCGGTTGCTGTCCATCTCGGTCGCGGCGATATCGATCTGCACGAACTTGGTGTCGGCGTTCCACAGCGGCGCGCGGCCATGCGACAGCAGCCAGTTGAGCCGCGCCCCGGCGAGCACCACCACGTCGGCGTTGCCGATCGCATGGGAGCGGGCGGCGGCCGCGGATTGCGGATGATCGTCCGGCAGGAGGCCCTTGGCCATCGACATCGGCAGGAAGGGGATGCCGGTCGTCTCCAAGAAGGTGCGGATTTCGGCGTCGGCGCGGGCATAGGCCGCGCCCTTGCCGAGGATCACCAGCGGGCGCTGGGCGCTCGCCAGCAGGTCGAGCGCGCGCGCTACCGCGGCGGGCGCCGGCGGCGCGGCCGGCGACGGATCGACGACCTTAATCAGCGACTTGCGGCCCGCCTCGGCATCGAGCGCGGAAGCCAACACCTCGGCGGTCAGGTCGAGATAGACGCCGCCCGGGCGGCCCGAGACGGCGGCGCGGATCGCCCGCGCGATGCCGGTGCCGATATCCTGCGGGCGGTTCACGCGGTAGGCCGCCTTGCAATGCGGCCGGGCGACGGCGAGCTGGTCCATCTCCTCGTAATCGCCCTGCTCCAGATCGACGATCGAACGGTCGCTCGACCCGCTGATCAGGATCATCGGGAAGCAGTTGGTCGTGGCGTTGGCCAGCCCGACCAGCCCATTGAGAAAGCCGGGAGCAGAGACGGTCATGCAGATACCGGGCTTCGCGGTCAGATACCCGGCGATCGCCGCCGCATTCGCCGCCGACTGCTCGTGTCGGAAGCCGAGATAGCGGATGCCCTCGTTCTGCGCCAAACGCAGCAGATCGGTGATCGGGATGCCGGCGACGCCAAAGATCGTGTCGACGCCGTTGAGCTTGAGGGCATCCACCACCAGGTGAAAGCCGTCGGTCATGTCAGCTGCGGTTGTGTCGTCTGCGCTCATGTCGTCCACTGCTCTCCAAATCGCAGGGCGGAAAAGCGAAGCGCCTTCCGCCGATGGCCGGCGCCAGCTTGGTGGAATGCGCGGCGCTTTTCCACCCTACATTCTAGCTAACCGTCAACGGAGCCATCGCTCCAACCGCGCGCGACCGCGCGCGTGAGAGAAAAAAGATCAGGAGCAAGTGGCTGAAATCGTTGGATTCTGGTCCGGGAAAACAGGCCTTAACAGGCGGATCGGCGATGATATTCGGCATTGGCGGCGCAAAGGGGACGCGGAGCAGATAATATGAGTTCCTGTTATGTTCTCAGCAAGGGCCCCGTCGTCGCCGCAGGCCGGCTTCTTGCATCCACATACGCCGAAACGTCACGCCTGGAGCCTATCGCTCGGCAACAGCCCCCCGCGGGGGCGAGATCAACTGAACGGAGCACCAAGCCATGCCCCTGACGACGGACGAAAAACTGCTGAGCCTAAGCCGTGACATCATCGCGGGGTTTGACAAAGTCGATGGCGGTATTCATCCGGGGTTTAGACCCGCTCACGCGAAGGGGATCCTGTTGACGGGCGTGTTCACGCCATCGCCGGAGGCCGCCGAGCTTACCTGCGCGCCACACATTCAGCGAGATTCCACCCCGGTGACGGTGCGTTTCTCGGATTTCGCGGGAATTCCGACCATTCCCGATAACGATCCGCAGGGGGCGAGCCCTCGCGGTTGCGCCATTCGCTTCCACCTTGCCGAGCATGTCCATACCGATATCGTCGCCCATTCGGTCGACACCTTCCCGGCGCGCACGGCGGAGGGGTTCCTCGAATTCCTCAACGCGCTAATTGCTACCGATCCCGCCGGGCCGCACCCGAACGCAATCGAGCGGTTCCTCGGCGCGCATCCCGCGGCGTTGACCTTTGTGGAGACGCCCAAGCCGATCCCGACCAGCTTTGCCAGGGAGTCGTTTTTCGCGGTATCCGCGTTCAATTTCACCAACGCGGTCGGCGTGAGCCGCTACGGGCGCTATCGGATGCTGCCGCTAGCGGGCAATGACTATCTCGACGCGGCCGGCGCAGCTGCGCAGGGGCCAAACTTCCTCTTCGACGAGATCAAGGAGCGGATCGCGAAGGAGCCGGTCAAGTTCCGGATCGCCGTCCAACTGGCCGAGGACGGCGACGCCACGGACGATGCCACTATTCGCTGGCCCGAGGATCGTCCGCAACTCAATTTCGGTGAGATCGGCTTGACGACGATCGTGCCGGACAACGCCAAGGAGCAGCAGCACATCATCTTCGATCCGATCCCCAGGGTGGATGGTATCGAGGCCTCGGCCGACCCGCTCTTCGAGCCGCGCGCGAATATCTATCTGATGGCCGGGCGACGGCGCAGAGCGGCCGGCAAGCAATAGAAACAGCGGAACGCCCGCGCGCGCGACCGGGTCCAGGCGATTGTCAGCCGTCCCGGTGGCCAGCGTGGCGGGTTACGCTTCGCTTGCCCGCCTTATGCTTGCTATGGTTGGTCGCGCGACGAGACGCCGCTTCCCGCGCATCATCCCGAGCACATTCTCCGTCCGTCGATACAGGGCGGGAAAAGGCCACCGCCAAGGTGCGGCATGGGCACTTCCCGATCAACTAGCGGCGAGGAGGTCCACCGATGCGCACGATGGAAACGTCCGAAACCGCCACCCCCGATCGCCGCCGTTTTTTGGGCGCGGCGGCGGTCGCCGCTGCCGCCGCCCAGTTCGGCATCGCGGCCGCGAACGCAAAAACCACACTGTTGCCCCCGATCAAGCCCGGCACGAACACGTCGTTCGCCCCGCTGAAGCAAATCGATGCCGGTCTCCTGAACGTCGGATACGCCGAGGCCGGCCCCGCTGAGGGGCCCGCGGTCATTCTCCTGCACGGTTGGCCCTATGACATTCACAGCTATGTCGATGTCGCCCCGTTGCTCGCGTCGGCGGGCTACCGGGTGATCGTGCCCTATCTGCGCGGCTACGGCACGACGCGCTTTCTGTCGAGCGACACTGTCCGGAATGGGCAGCAGTCGGTGGTTGCCGTCGATATCATCACCCTGATGGATGCCCTCAAAATCCCGAAGGCGGTGATCGCGGGTTTTGATTGGGGCGCGCGGACGGCCGATATCATCGCGGCGCTGTGGCCGGACCGCTGCAAGGCCCTTGTCTCGGTGAGCGGTTATCTGATCGGCAGCCAAGAAGCCGGCAAGGTGCCGTTGCCGCCGCAGGCTGAGCTCCAATGGTGGTACCAATATTATTTCGCCACCGAGCGCGGCCGGGCTGGCTACGACAAATACCGGCATGATTTCTCGAAGCTCATTTGGAAGCTCGCCTCGCCGAAATGGGCCTTCGACGACGCCACATTCGATCGCAGCGCGGCGGCCTTCGACAACCCGGATCATGTCGCCATCGTGATCCATAATTACCGCTGGCGGCTCGGCCTGGCCGAGGGCGAAGCGAAATACGACGATCTGGAAAAGCAGTTGGCCGCAAGTCCGGTCATCACCGTGCCGACGATCACCCTTGAGGGCGACGCCAATGGGGCACCGCACCCGGACCCCAGCGCCTATGCCAAGAAGTTCTCGGGCAAATACGCCAGCCGCATCATCAAGGGCGGGATCGGCCACAATCTGCCTCAGGAAGCCCCGCAGGCCTTCGCCCAGGCCGTGGTCGATATCGATGGATACGATCAGGCTCGCGGATGAGGTCGCGGGCGCCATGCGCTGGCGGATCGTTTATCCTCATTCCGCCGCAGGGAAGGAGAGCCGCATGACCGCAGCAAAAGGCGTTGTCGTACCGCCGGGCGGCGGGAAGCGTCTCGACTCGCCGACGCCCGGCCGCTTCTTCGACTTGAAGCTGCTCGGTGGCGAGACCGGTGACAGCATCATGATGTTCGAGGAGACGCTGCCGGCCGGCACGACGAGCCTCTACCATCTGCACCGCGACAGCGACGAGGTCGCCTGGGTGCTCGCCGGCGAGATCACCTTCATGATCGGCGACGAGGTCAGCGTCGGCGGGCCGGGGACCTGCGCGTTCATGCCGCGCGACGTCCCGCATGCCTGGAAGAACACCGGCGGCGAGCCCGCCCGCGCCCTGTTCCTCTACACCCCGGCCGTCGCCGGCGGCTACATCGAGGAGCTTGCGGAGCACCGGCCGACCAACGACGCCGAACGCGCCGAACT
Source organism: uncultured Alphaproteobacteria bacterium (assembly GCA_963773625.1). GTDB lineage: Bacteria > Pseudomonadota > Alphaproteobacteria > ATCC43930 > CGMCC-115725 > DATARH01. Next base: position 152,234 of record CAVZCJ010000013.1, read on the forward strand.
CTGCGAGCGCTATCGCTGGGAGATCCTCGGCCCGAATCCGCTTTGAGGTAGCGCTACGGCGCCGGACCTCTCCTCAGGGCCGCAAAAGCGGGTTGCCGGCGTCTGGTATACCAGATACCATGAGGAATGCCTGAAGCGAGCCCGCGCTTAGCTCGACCCTAGACATCCCGCGCCTGGATACGCAATCAGCGTTTCGTGACCTCGCCTACGCGGCGCTGAAGCGGGCGATCACTGCGATCGACATTTACGACAGACCTGACGAGGTGCGGCTCGACGAGCGCGCTCTCTCCGCCGATCTCGGGGTCAGCCGTACACCGATCCGCGAGGCAATGACCCTGTTGGAGCAAGAAGGGTTCGTGCGCACTCTGCCGCGCCGCGGCATCTATGTCGTGCGCAAGACCAAGCGCGAGATCGTCGAGATCATCACCGTGATGGCGGCGCTCGAAAGCATGGCGGCCCGGCTGGTCGCGTTCAATGCGCCCGACGACGATATCGCCGAGCTGCGCCGGCTGATGGACGCGTTCCACGACGGGACCGACGGCGAGCGGCTCGAGGAGTATTCCGACGCCAATATCGCCTTTCACCAGGCGATCATCCGCATGAGCGGGTGTTCGCTGTTGGCGGAGATGACCGAGAATTTGTTCATCCACATGCGGGCGATCCGCAAGGTGACGATCCACCAGGACAATCGCGCGGCGCGCTCGATCGTCGATCACATGGCGATCATCGAGGCGTTGGAGCGGCGCGAGCCCGACGAGGCGGCGCGGCTGGCGCGCGAACATACGCTGGGGCTTGCCGCCCATGTCGAAAAGCACGGCGATTTTCTCGACACGACACGACACGATATTTGAGAGTTGGAGACGGCGATGACGAAAGCACTCGATGGCGTCCGCATCCTCGACATGACCCATGTCCAGGCGGGTCCGACCGGGACGCAGCTGCTGGCATGGATGGGCGCCGACGTGATCAAGGTCGAGCTGCCCGGGCGCGGCGACATCACCCGCGGCCAGCTGCAGGACGTGAAGGGCGCGGACAGCCTTTATTTCACCATGCTGAACTCGAACAAGCGCAGCATCACCGTCAACATGAAGCACCCGAAGGGCAAGGCGGCGATCGAGGCGCTGGTGCGGCGCAGCGACGTGATCGTCGAGAATTTCGGACCCGGCGTGCTCGACCGCGCCGGCTTCACCTGGGAGCGCTTTCAGGAGCTCAACCCGCGCATCATCTACGCCTCGGTCAAGGGGTTCGGCCCCGGCCCCTACGCCGACTGCAAGGCCTATGAAAACGTCGCCCAGTGCATGGGTGGGGCGGCGAGCACGACCGGTTGGGAAGACGGCCCGCCGACCGTCACCGGCGCGCAGATCGGGGACAGCGGCACCGGCGTTCATATGGTCGCCGGCATCCTCGCGGCCCTGTTCCAGCGCGAGCGCACCGGTAAGGGTCAGCGTGTCGAGGTGGCGATGACCGATGCGGTCTTGAACCTGTGCCGAGTCAAGATGCGTGACCAGCAGCGGGTAATGAAGGGCCCGATGCCGGAATATCCCAACAAGGAGTTCGGCGATTTCGTGCCGCGTGCTGGCAATGCTTCGGGTGGCGGCCAGCCGGGCGCTGCGCTGCGCTGCGCCCCGGGTGGCCCCAACGACTATGTCTATGTCATCATCCAGCCCCCGTGCTGGGAGCCGCTGATGAAGCTCGCCGGCCGTGAAGAGCTGATCACCGATCCCGCCTGGGCGACCCCGGCGGCGCGCTTGGCGAAGATCCCGGAATGCTTCGCGATCATCGAGAAATGGACGATGACCAAGACCAAGATGGAGGTCATGGCGCAACTGAACGAGGTCGATGTGCCGTGCGGCCCGATCCTGTCGATGAAGGACATCTACGAGGACAAGTCGCTCTATGCGCGCGACATGCTGGTCGAGCTCGACCATCCGACCCGGGGCCGCTACGTCCAGGTCGGCTCGCCGATCAACCTCTCGGATTCGCCCGTCGAGCACGAGCGCGCGCCGCTTCTCGGCGAGCACACCGACGAGGTGCTGAAGTGGCTCGGCTACGGCGATAACGACATCGCCTCGATGCATCAGGAGGGGGCGGTTTAGGCCGGGCTGATGGCTCAGGGCGCAAAACACGATCGCCGCATCCACCCCGGCTCGAGCCGACGGCGCGGTCTCGACCATCCCAAGGGCCGGCAGGTTGAGCCGCAGGCGCTGGCCGAGGTACAGGCGCTGCTTGGGCAGCGGGAACGCCGCCGCGACCTGCTGATCGAGCACCTGCATCTGCTGCAGGACCAGCATGGCTGCCTGCACGCCCGCCACCTCGCGGCGCTCGCCGAGGAAATGCGGCTCGCGCTGGTCGAGGTCTACGAGGTCGCCTCGTTCTACGCGCATTTCGACATCGTGATGGATGACGAGGCGCCGCCGCCCGAGCTGACCGTGCGCGTCTGCGACAGCCTCACTTGCGAACTGTTCGGCGCGCAGCATTTGCTCAGCGAATTGCAGAGCCGGCTCGGCGGCCAAGTGCGAGTGGTGCGGGCGCCGTGCATGGGCGGCTGCCACAACGCGCCGGTCTGCGCGATCGGCCACGCGCTGCACGAGCATGCCACCGCCGACAGTGTCGCCGCCGCCGTCGCCCACAAGCATACCCATCCCGACATTCCGCCGTTCATCGGCCTCGACCAGTACCGCGCCGGGGGCGGTTACAAGCTGCTCGAAGCTTGCCTCTCGGGCGCCCGGACCCGCGACAGCGTGCTCGAAGCGATGGAAAAGTCGGAAATTCGCGGCATGGGCGGCGCGGGCTTCCCCACGGGGCGCAAATGGCGCTTCGTGCTCGCCGAGCCTGGACCGCGGCTGATGGCGGTCAACGGCGACGAGGGCGAGCCCGGCACATTCAAGGACCGCTATTTCCTGGAAACTGATCCGCATCGCTTCTTGGAAGGGATGCTGATCGCCGCCTGGGTGGTCGAGGCGCCCGAGGTCTACATCTACCTGCGCGACGAATACCCGCAATGCCGCGAGGTGCTGGAACAGCAGATCGCGGCGATTGAAGCCGCTGGCCTTGCCAAAGGCGTGCGGATCGACCTGCGGCGCGGCGCCGGCGCCTATATTTGCGGCGAGGAATCGGCGATGCTCGAAAGCATCGAGGGCAAGCGCGGGCTGCCGCGTCACAAGCCGCCGTTCCCCTCGCAAGTCGGCCTGTTCGGTCGGCCGACCCTGATCAACAATATCGAGACCCTGTTCTGGGTGCGCGACATCGTCGAGCAGGGCCCCGAGTGGTTCTCCAAGGAGGGCCGTAACGGCCGCAAGGGAAGGCGCACCTTCAGCGTCTCAGGCCGGGTCAAGAACCCGGGGGTCAAGCTCGCCCCGGCCGGCATCACGGTGCGCGAGCTGATCGACGAATATTGCGGCGGCATGGCCGACGGCCACAAATTCAAGGCCTACCTGCCGGGCGGCGCCTCGGGCGGCATCCTGCCGGCGTCGAAGGCCGATATTCCGCTCGATTTCGGCACCCTGGAGAGCGAAGGATGCTTTATCGGCTCAGCCGCGGTTGTCGTGCTGAGCGACAAGGACGACATGAAGGCGGTGGCGCTCAATTTGCTGCGCTTTTTCGAGGATGAGAGCTGCGGCCAGTGCACGCCGTGCCGAGTCGGCACCGAAAAGGCGGTGAAGTTGATGAGCCAGGCCCGCTGGGACGATAATCTCCTGCAGGAGTTGTCGCGGGTGATGGGCGACGCGTCGATCTGCGGGTTGGGTCAGGCGGCGATGAACCCGGTGAAGCAGGTGCTGAAACATTTCCCCGAGGATGTGGCGGAGCCGGCGTAATGAGCGATCCGATCCGATTTACCCTCGACGGGACCGAGGTCGAGGCCCAGCCGGGCGAGACGATCTGGCAGGTGGCGAACCGGCTTGGCACCGAGATCCCGCATCTCTGCTGGCTGCCGAAACCGGGCTACCGCGCCGACGGCAATTGCCGCGCCTGCATGGTCGAGATCGAGGGCGAGCGGGTGCTGGCGGCCTCGTGCATCCGCAAGCCCACCGCCGGGATGAAGGTGCAGTCGGCGAGCGAGCGCGCCAAGTTCTCGCGCCAGATGGTGTTCGAGCTCCTCATCGGCGACCAGCCCAAGCGCGAGGTCGCGCACGACCCGAATTCGTCTCTGTGGCAATGGGCGGATAAGCTGGAGGTCGCGCACAGCCGCTTTCCCGGGCGCGTGACCCCGGCGCCAGACCGCAGCCATGTCGCGATGGCGGTGCAGCTCGACGCCTGCATCCAGTGCACTCTCTGCGTCCGCGCCTGCCGCGAGGTCCAGGTCAACGACGTGTGGGGCATGGCGGGCCGCGGCTGGCACGAAAAGGTCGTGCTCGATTTCGACGACCCGATGGGTAACTCGACCTGCGTCGGTTGTGGCGAATGCGTGCAGGCCTGCCCCACCGGCGCGCTGATGGAGGCGACGCTCGTCGACGCAAACGGCGTCTACGCCAATGCGCCCGACCGTGAGGTGGACAGCGTCTGCCCTTATTGCGGCGTCGGCTGCCAGCTCACCTATCAGATCAAGGACGACCGCATCGTCGCGGTCCAAGGCAAGGACGGGCCGGCCAACCACAACCGGCTCTGCGTCAAGGGCCGCTTCGGCTTCGACTATGTCCACCATCCGGACCGGCTAACCGAGCCGCTGATCCGCAAGGACGGGGTCTCGAAGCACGACACGAACATCGATCCGGCCAATCCTTACACGCATTTCCGCAGGGCGAGCTGGGAAGAGGCGCTCGACCGCGCCGCGCTCGGCCTCCTCAAGATCCGCGACCGCGACGGCCGCCGCGCGCTCGCCGGGTTCGGCTCGGCCAAGGGCTCGAACGAAGAGGCCTATCTGTTCCAGAAGCTCGTGCGCACCGGCTTCGGCAGCAACAATGTCGACCACTGCACCCGGCTGTGCCACGCCTCTTCGGTGGCGGCGCTGATGGAGGGGATCGGGTCGGGCGCGGTGACGGCGCCGTTCACCGCCGCCGAGGACGCCGACGTCATCATCGTCATCGGCGCGCGGCCGACGGAGAACCACCCGGTCGCGGCGACCTTTTTCAAGCAGGCCGCCAAGCGCGGCGCCCAGGTGTTCGTGATGGACCCGCGCGGCCATTCGCTTGTCCGGCACGCGGCGCAGACCTTGAGGTTCACCCCCGGCCGCGATGTGGCGATGCTCAACGCCTTCCTTCACACGATCATCGAGGAGGGCCTCACCGACCGGCAGTACATCCAGGCGCACACCGAGGATTACGAGAAGCTGCGCGAGCACATCAAGGATTACAGCGCGGAGAAGATGGCGCCGATCTGCGGGATCGCCGCCGAGACCCTGCGCCACGTCGCCCGTACCTACGCCCGGGCCGAGCGGGCGATCATCTTCTGGGGCATGGGCATCTCGCAGCACACCCACGGCACCGACAACGCGCGCTGCCTGATCGCGTTGGCGATGGTCACCGGGCAGGTCGGCAGGCCCGGCACAGGCCTGCACCCGCTACGCGGACAGAACAACGTCCAGGGCGCGTCCGACGCCGGCCTCATCCCGATGGTCTATCCCGACTACCAATCGGTCGCGAACCCGGCGATCCGCGAGAAGTTCGAGGCGCTGTGGCACACCCCGCTCGACGACAAACCGGGCCTCACCGTGGTCGAGATCATGGACGCGGTACACCGCGACGAGATCAAGGGCATGTACATCATGGGCGAGAACCCGGCGATGTCCGACCCCGACGTCGACCACGCCCGCGAGGCCTTGGCGCATCTCGAGCACCTCGTCGTGCAGGACATCTTCCTGACCGAGACCGCGAAATACGCCGACGTGATCCTGCCGGCCTCGGCCTGGCCGGAGAAGGACGGCACCGTCTCCAACACCAACCGCCAGGTGCAGATGGGCCGCACCGCGCTGCCGCTGCCCGGCAATGCCCGGCTCGATTTGATGACGATCCAGGAGATCGGCCGCCGCATGGGGCTCGACTGGCGCTATGAGGGGCCAGCCGACGTCTTCGCCGAGATGAAGCTGGCGATGCCGTCGCTCGACCACATCACCTGGGAGCGCCTGCTTCGCGAGGATTCGGTCACCTATCCGTGCGACGCCGACGACAAGCCGGGCAACGAGATCGTTTTCGGCGACGGGTTCCCGACCGCTTCGGGCCGCGCCAAGCTGGTGCCGGCCGCGATCATTCCGCCCGCCGAGGAGCCCGACGCCGAATATCCGCTGGTGCTGACCACCGGGCGTCAACTCGAGCATTGGCATACCGGGGCGATGACCCGCCGCGCCACGGTGCTCGACGAGATCGAGCCGGAAGCGGTGGCGAGCCTCGCGCCGGTGGAGCTACGCCGGCTGGGCATCGCCGCCGGCGACCCGGTCAAGGTCACGACGCGGCGCGGCCATATCGAATTGAAGGCGCGTGCCGACAGCAATGTCGCGCCCGGCATGGTGTTCATCCCGTTCTGCTTTGCCGAGGCCGCCGCCAACATCCTCACCAACCCGCAGCTCGACCCGATCGGCAAAATCCCCGAGTTCAAATACTGCGCCGCCAGGGTCGAGCCGGTCCTGGCCAAGGCAGCGGCGGAATAGCTCGCCTCGTCCTCATCGCGGCAGCGCTCTCGGCCCTCGCCGGCTGCGCCGAAGCACCCTCACCGCCGCCGGCCCCATCGCCCCCGCCCTATGCCTGCGTCCTGCCGAGCGAGCAGCGCATGCTGGTCGCTGAGCTGTTCTTCGGCCGCAAAATCAAGGACGGCGGATTTGTCGGCGACGCCGAGTGGACAAAATTCGCCGCCGAGATCGTGACGCCGAATTTCCCTGACGGCTTCACCGCCTTCGACGCCAACGGCCAGTGGCGCAACCCGCAGACCGGCGTGATCGCGCGCGACCCGACCAAGGTGTTGATCCTCGCGGTCAAGCGCTCGCCCGAGCTTGCCGGCCGCCTGCAAGCGGTGATCGACGCCTACAAGACGCGCTATCGCCAGCAATCGGTCGGGATCGTCACCCGCGACTCCTGCGCCAATTTCGAGTAGGTGGGGGCGATGCCGCTGGCACCCGGCCTTGCCCTTGTCACCGGCGCGACCGGGTTTGTCGGCGCCGCGGTGGCGCGCGCGCTGCTCGCCGCCGGGCGCGAGGTGCGGGTGCTGGCGCGGCCCAATAGCGATCGCCGCAACCTCGCCGGCCTCGATGTCGCGGTTAGCGAGGGCTCGCTCGAAGACGCTGCCTCGCTTACCGCCGCGGTTGCCGGCTGCCGTTATCTCTTCCACGTTGCTGCCGATTACCGGCTGTGGGTGCCCAATCCGGCGGCGATGTATCGCGCCAATGTCGACGGCACGCGCGCGTTGATGCTAGCGGCGCTCGCCGCCGGAGTGGAGCGCGTCGTCTACACCAGCAGCGTCGCGACACTTGGGCTGGTCAAGGACGGGATCGCGGACGAGACGACCCCGAGCGCTGAGACCGGGATGATCGGCCCCTACAAGAGATCGAAATTCCTCGCCGAGCAGGCAGTCCGCGAGCTCATCGCCAAGCGCGGCCTGCCGGCGGTGATCGTCAACCCCTCGACCCCGATCGGCCCCGGCGACGTCAAGCCGACCCCGACCGGACGGATCATCGTCGAGGCGGCGAAAGGCAAGATGCCCGGCTATGTCGATACCGGGCTCAATGTCGTGCATGTCGACGATGTCGCGGCCGGGCAGTTGCTCGCCGTCGAGCGCGGCAAAATCGGCGAGCGGTATATCCTTGGCGGCGAAAACCTTAGCCTCGCCGAGATTCTCGCCATCGTGGCGCAGGTCGTCGGGCGGCGTCCGCCGATGTTCAAAATCCCCTATGCGGTGGTGCTGCCGATTGCCGCTGGTGCCGAGATGATGGCGCGGATTACCGGGCGCGAACCCTTCGCCAGCTTGGATGGCGTGCGCATGTCGCGTAAGAAGATGTACTTCAGTTCGGCGAAGGCGATGCGCGAGCTGGGCTACCAACCGCGCCCGGCGCGCGAGGCCATCGCCGACGCTATCGCCTGGTTTGAGGCCAACGGGTACCTGACCAAAGGAAATTGAGTGACGGCGCTGGCAAGCGAAATGCAGTCGACCGTCCCGGCGGTCGAGACACCGTCCGGCAAAGGGCGCGGTGACGAGAATTTCCCGGTCGGGTCATTCCTGATCCGCAAGGATTTGCGTCCGCATGTCCACGCCTTCTACCGCTTCGCGCGCAATGCCGACGACATCGCCGACAACCCCGATCTGTCGGCCGACGACAAGGTGCAGCGCCTCGACCGCATGGGCGAGATATTGGAGGGTGCGGCGGGCGACGACAGCCCGGCCGCGGCCGCTATGCGCCGCAGCCTCGCCGAGACGGGGACCACTGCCCAGCATTGCCACGACGTGCTGCGCGCTTTCACCCTGGACGCGACCAAGCTTCGTTATCGCGACTGGGACGATCTGATGGAGTATTGCCGCTATTCGGCTTCGCCCGTCGGACGGCAACTGCTCGACCTGCACGGCGAGAGCCGCGACACCTGGCCGTCATCCGACGCGCTGTGCTCGGCGCTGCAGGTGCTCAATCATCTGCAGGATTGCGCCGAGGACTACCGCAACCTCGACCGGGTCTACCTGCCGCTCGACCAGATGGGCGAGGCGCGAATTGGGGTCGAGGCGTTGACCGCGCCGGCGTCGAGCCCCGGCTTGCGGCAGGTTATCGACCGGCTGTTGAATTCAACCGATCGGTTGATTGATTCGGCAGAAGAGCTGCCCGGCCGGGTCGTGGCGCGCGGGTTGCGCTGGGAATCGGCGACCATCGTCGATCTGGCGCGGCGGCTGTCGCGGCGGCTGCGGCGCGGCGACCCGCTGTCGGCGCGGGTCGCGCTCAGCAAGGGTGACTTCGCCGCGGCGCTTCTCACCGGCATTGTTCGCGGCCGCCGACAGCGGGTTGCCGACCGGTGACCGGCGCGGCCATCGACAGCGTCGGGGCGATCCCCGACGAGGCGTCGCTGCGCGAGACCATTCGCCGGCGGGTCGAGGCGGCAGGCACCTCGTTCTATTGGGCGATGCGTCTCCTGCCGCAGGAGCGCCGCGACGGGATGTACGCGGTCTACGCCTTCTGCCGCGAGGTCGACGACATCGCCGACGACTGGCCGGCAGCGCAGCGCGCCAAGGGGCTGGCCGATTGGCGCGGCGAGATCGAGGCGATCTATGGCGGCCGGCCGCACCACCTGATCGCCCGCGCGCTGGTGGGGCCGGTCGAGCGCTTCCGGCTGAGGAAGAGCGATTTCCACGACATCGTCGCCGGGATGGAGATGGACGCGGAAAGGGACATCCGCGCGCCCGATCTCGCGACGCTCGACCTTTATTGTGCACGGGTCGCCGGCGCTGTCGGCCACCTCTCGGTGCATGTCTTCGGCGACCCCAGCCCGGCGGCGCACCGCGTCGCCGACGCGCTCGGCCGCGCCCTGCAGCTCACCAACATCCTGCGCGACCTCGACGAGGACGCACAGCGCGGGCGGCTCTATCTGCCGCGCGAAATCCTCGACCGCCATGGCATCCGCGACAGCGATCCGGCGAGGGTGCTGCGCCACCCGGCGCTGCCGTCGGCCTGTCGCGACCTCGCCGAGATCGCGCTCGGCCATTTCGACGTTGCGGAGCGGGCGATGGCGGAGTGTTCGCGGTGGGCGATGCGGCCGGCGGCGACAATGGGCGCGTTCTACCGCGCGATGCTCGACGCGATGCTGCGCGACGGCTGGCGCGATCCGGCCGTGCGTGTCAGCCTGTCGAAAGGCCGGAAATTGTGGCTGGTGCTGCGCCACGCCCTCATATGAGCCGGGTCCACGTCGTCGGCGCAGGATTGGCGGGCCTCGCCGCCGCGGTGGCGCTGGCGAAGGCGGGGCGGCGGGTCGCGCTCTACGAGAGCGCCGAACACGCCGGCGGACGCTGCCGCTCTTATGTCGATGCCGAGCTCGGGGTCAGGGTCGACAACGGCAATCACTTGTTGCTCTCTGGCAATCGGTCTGCCCTGGCTTATATCGAACTGACCGGCGCGCTCGACACGTTCGAACCGGCCGGCGAGGCGGCCATCCCGTTTGTCGATTTGGCAAGCGGCGAACGCTGGACGCTGCGGCCCAATCGCGGCGCGTTGCCATGGTGGATATTCCGCAAGGATCGCCGGGTGCCGGGCAGCCGAGCCCGGGACTATCTCTCCGCTCTTCGCCTGCGCAGCGCTAGTGACGAGCACACGATCGCCGATCGGCTGGACTCACGGACGGCGCTGTTCCGCCGGTTATGGGAGCCGGTCGCGGTCGCCGCGCTCAACACCAGCGCCGAGGCAGGTTCAGCGCGCCTGTTCTGGCGTGTCCTGCGCGAGACCTTAGGGCGCGGCGCCGAGGCGTGCCGCCCGCTCTTGCCGCGTGAGGGCCTGTCGGAGAGCCTTGTCGATCCTGCCTTGGCGACCCTGCGCGTCGGCGGCGCCGAAATTCGCCTTGGCGCGCGGTTGCGCGCGATCGAGTGCAATGGCGCACAGGTAACTAGGCTAAACTTCGACGACGGCGCCGTCATTCTTGAAGCGGGCGACGAACTAGTCCTGGCGGTGCCGGCTGCGATCGCGGCACGACTGGTGTCGGGACTTGTGGTGCCCGACGACCATGCGCCGATCGTCAACGCGCATTTCCGGGTCGAGCCACCCGGCGGCATGCCGCTCTTCGCCGGCCTCGTCGGCGGCACCGCCGAGTGGGTATTCAAGAAGCGCGGCGTCATCTCGGTGACGGTGAGCGCCGCCGACCGGATTATTGACCGCTCTGCGGAGGAGTTGGCTGATCTCCTTTGGTGCGACGTCGCCGCCGCCTTCGGCCTGCCGGGGCGGCCCGCGCCGCCCGCTCGCATCGTCAAGGAGCGGCGCGCCACGTTCCGCGCAACTCCGGCGCAATTGCGCCGCCGCCCGCCGACGCGGACACGCTGGAACAACCTTCGCCTGGCGGGTGATTATGTCGATACCGGCTTGCCCGCCACGATCGAAGGCGCTATTCGCTCCGGCCTTGCGGCAGCCGAGGCGATCCTCCGGTCGCCCGGAGCGCGCAGCGCGAATCAGCAAGCGAGCCACAACAGCGCAGAACGGAGCGATGGCGGCGAAACCGATGCCGAGCAGCAAGACCCTGCCGTCTCGCGCGTTTGACGCCGCGATCGAGCGGGCGACCGACTGGCTGCTGGCGCGCCAGCATGAGGACGGGCATTTTCTGTTCGAGCTCGAGGCCGATGCGACGATTCCCGCCGAATACATTTTGCTCCAGCATTACCTCGGCACCATCGATGGCGATATTGAGCAAAGGATTGCCCGTTATCTTCGCGCGACCCAGGCCGAGTACGGCGGCTGGCCACTGTTTCATGGCGGCGATTTCGACCTCAGCAACTCGGTCAAAGCCTATTTCGCGCTGAAGGCGGTCGGCGACCCTATCGATGCGCCGCACATGCAGCGGGCTCGCGCGGCGATTTTGGCGCATGGGGGCGCGGCGCGCAGCAGCGTCTTTACCCGCATCCTTCTGGCCCTGTGGGGTGAGGTGCCGTGGCGCGCGGTGCCGGTCATGCCGGTCGAGATCATGCTGCTGCCACGCTGGTTTCCGTTTCATCTCGACAAGATGTCGTACTGGTCGCGTACCGTCGTGGTTCCCCTGCTCGTGCTGATGGCCAAGCAGCCGCGCGCCAAAAACCCGCGCGGCGTCTCCATCGTCGAGCTGTTCGCCGCCCCGCCTGAAACCGTGCGCGATTGGATCACGCCGGCCACACCGTCACCGTTAGCCCGCGCGTTTTCGGGCGTCGACGGGCTGGTCCGCTATCTCGAACCGACGTTTCCGAGGTATCTGCGCGATCGGGCAATCGATCGGGCTGTCGCTTTCGTCACCGAACGGCTCAATGGCGAGGATGGGCTCGGCGGCATTTTCCCGGCGATGGCCAATTCGCTGATGATGTACGTGGCGCTCGGTTACCCGCTCGATCATCCGCATTGCGTGACCGCGCGCTCGGCGGTCGAGAAGCTGGTGGTGCGCGGCGGCGAGGAATTCGACTACTGCCAGCCCTGCCTGTCGCCGGTGTGGGATACCGTGCTCGCCGGCCATGCTTTGATGGATGTCGGCGAGGGAGCAGCGCCCGCGCTCGGTCATGCTTTCGATTGGTTGAAGAAGAAACAGGTGCTCGACGTGGTCGGCGACTGGGCCGCGAAGCGGCCGGGGCTGCGGCCGGGCGGCTGGGCGTTCCAGTACGAGAACCCGCATTACCCCGATGTCGACGACACCGCCGCCGTGGGACTAGCTCTCGACCGCTTCGATCGCGAGCGCTATCGCGAGGCTGTCAGCCGCGCGGCCGAATGGATTATCGGCATGCAGAGCAAAAACGGCGGTTGGGGTTCGTTCGACGCCGACAACACGCATTACTACCTGAACCACATCCCGTTTGCCGATCATGGCGCGCTGCTCGATCCGCCGACCGCGGACGTCTCCGCGCGTTGTCTCGGATTTCTCGTGCAGGCCGGGTATGCCGAACATTCGGCAGTTGCCGCTGCCGTGGCGTATCTGAAGCGCGAGCAGGAAAAAGACGGTAGCTGGTTCGGGCGCTGGGGCACCAACTACATCTACGGCACGTGGTCCGTGCTTGCCGGGCTAAATGCCGCGGGGCTTGGGCCGAACGCGCCGGAAATACGCCGCGCCGTCGACTGGCTGCTCGCGCGTCAGCATGAAGATGGCGGCTGGGGCGAAAGTGGCGAGAGCTATTGGCCGGACAAACCGCGCGGCGAGGCGCCCTATAGCACCGCCTCGCAGACCGCCTGGGCCTTGCTTGGGCTGATGGCGGCCGGCGAGGCCGCGCACCCCGCGGTCAGGCGCGGCGTCGATTATCTCATGGCCACCCAGAAGCCGAACGGTGGGTGGGACGAGAAATGGTACACCGCGGTCGGGTTTCCCCGGGTCTTCTACCTGCGCTATCATGGGTACCGCGCATACTTCCCGCTTTGGGCGCTGGCGCGCTACCGCCGCCTCATGCAAGCCAACTCACCGCGCGTTGCCTTCGGCATCTGACCGTAATTCATCGACGTGGTCTTGATACTGGCGGAATTTCGCAATGTCCTGTAGGGATTAGCCGGACGCCAGCCCTGCGGAGCTGGCGATGGGGAGACGGGGTTCTTGCCATATACGGTCCTCTGCACGACCGGCCTCGATGTCGAGGCCAAGATCGCGCGTCGCGCCGGGTTTGCCGCGGTGGTTGGCGGCGGCGATCATCAACGTACCGTTGAGGTTGTGGAAGAGGTCGGCTCGCGGGCTGAGTGTCTCGTCAGCTTTGGCATTGCCGGCGCGTTGAAGCCCGGTCTCAAGCCCGGCGATATCATCTTGTCGACCGAAGTGATCGACGATGACCGCCGCTGGGTGACGGGCGAAAGCCTGCGCTCGCGGATTCCAGAATTGGTAACGGTGATCGGCGCCATCGAGGGACCGGTGCTCGGCGCGCGAAGGGTGCTTGCCACTGAGGCCGACAAACAGCGCGCCTGGAACGAGACCGGCGCCCTCGCGGTCGATCTCGAAAGCGTTGTCGTCGCTCGCGCCGGTGCCGCGCTCGGCATCCCGTTCCTGGTGTTGCGCGCTATCGCTGATCCGGCCGGGCGGGCCCTCCCGCCCGCGGCATTGCTCCCATTGAGCCCGGACGGCAAGCCGCAGCTCGGCCAGGTGCTGGCGTCGGTGATGCGCCGCCCGCAGCAGCTGCCGGGCCTGCTCGGCGTCGCGCGCGAAGCGCGGCAGGCTTTGGCGGCGCTCGTCGAGCCCGCGCGCGCCCTGCGCCGGGCTCTCGCCTGAACCTAGCGTTCGGGGCTAGTCGTCGTCACCAACGGCGGCGAGGTCCTGCATGGCCTTCTCGACATGGTTCGAGAAGACGTATTGGGCCGGGCGTTGGCGCTCCAGAGCGATCTCCGGCGCCATCTCGCCCTCGGTCTTGACGCCACGCAGCGCCACCTTGGCGGCCTTCCACGGTTTGCGCACCGAATCCATGACGGCGGTTGCCTCGTAGCCGCTATGCACCATGCAATCGGCGCATTTCTCGTAGTTGCCGGTGCCGTAGCTATCCCAATCGGTTTCTTCCATCAGCTCCTTGAAGGTCTTCGCGTAGCCTTCGCCGAGCAGGTAGCAGGGGCGCTGCCAGCCGAAATAATTGCGGCACGGATTGCCCCACGGCGTGCAGTGATAGGTCTGGTTGCCGGCGAGAAAGTCGAGGAACAGGCTCGACTGGTTGAACGACCAGCGCCGTTTCGGGTCGTGACGGAAGATGTCGCGGAAGAGCTCCTTGGTGCGCCGCCGGTTGAGGAAATGCTCCTGGTCCGGGGCCCGCTCGTAAGCGTAGCCGGGCGAGACGGTGATCCCATCGATGCCCATCTCGGTGACCGCGTCGAAGAACCCGGCCATGCGTTCGGGGTCGGCGTTGTCGAACAAGGTGGCGTTGATGTTGACGCGGAAGCCCTTCGACTTGGCCAGGCGCAGCGCTTCGACCGCCTTGTCGTAAACGCCGTCGAGACAGACCGAGCGATCGTGGTCTTCCTTGTCGCCGTCGAGATGGACGGTCCAAGCGAAATACGGGTTCGGCTTGAACAGGTCGATCTTCTTTTCGAGCAGCAGCGCGTTGGTGCACAGATAGACAAATTTCTTGCGCGCGATGATGCCCTGCACGATCTGCTCGATCTCGCGATGGAGCAGGGGCTCGCCGCCGGCGACGACGACGATCGGCGCGCCACATTCGTCAACCGCTTCGAGGCACTGGGCTACCGAAAGGCGCTGGTTGAGGATGGGGTCGGGGTAATCGATCTTGCCGCAGCCGGCGCAGGCGAGGTTGCAGCGGAACAGCGGTTCCAGCATCAGCACCAGCGGATAGCGCTTCACGCCGCGCAGGTGCTGCGCCAGCACGTAGGAGCCGACACGAATCTTCTGATGCAGCGGAATCGCCACGATGAACCCTCGTCTATCGCTTCGGGCTAGACGCCAGCCACCGGTTCGGTGAGCTGCGCTGGCATGCGGAAACGGACATTCTCGGTAACTCCCGAGAGCCGCTGAATTTCGATCTGGTCCAATTCGCGCAAGCGCTCGACCAGTTCCTCGACCAACTCGTCGGGCGCCGAGGCGCCGGCGGTGATGCCGACCGCCGAGACGCCGTAGAGCCAGCTTGGGTCGAGCGCCTTGGCGTCCTCGATCAGATAACTCGGCACGCCGAATTCGGCGGCGATCTCGCGCAGGCGATTCGAGTTCGAGCTGTTCGGCGCGCCGACCACCAGCACGATGTCGACGATCTTCGCCAGTTCTAAGGTCGCTCGCTGGCGGTTTTGCGTCGCGTAACAGATGTCCTTGGTGTCGGGCCCAAGGATCGACGGAAAGCGCGCCTTCAGCGCCTCGATCACTGCCCGGGTATCGTCCACGGAAAGCGTCGTCTGGGTGATGAAGGCGAGCTTGTCGGGATTGCTAACCTTCAGCCCGGCAACCTCCTCTGGCCGCGAGATCAGGTGCACCTTGCCGGTGATTCGGCCCATCGTACCTTCGATCTCGGGATGCCCTGCATGGCCGATGAGGATGATCTCACGGCCCTGGTTGGCGTAGCGCTGGCCTTCGATGTGGACCTTAGAGACCAGCGGACAGGTTGCGTCGATGACCGGCAGGCCGCGCTCTTCGGCGCGAGTCTCGATCGCGCTAGCGACGCCGTGCGCGCTGAAGATCGTCACCGCGCCTGGCGGAATCTCGTCGATCTCGTCGACAAAGCGTGCGCCCTTAGCCCGCAGTCGTTCGACGACGTGGCGGTTGTGCACGATTTCATGGCGGACATAGATCGGCGGCCCGTATTTCTCGATCGCGCGCTCGACGATTTCGATCGCGCGCTCGACCCCCGCGCAGAAACCGCGAGGCTGGGCCAGGACCACTCGAATCATCGCCTCTCGCTACCTCTGCCGGGTTGCTCTATCCCTGCCACAACTGACGCTATCGGCGCAATGATCGCCGCCGCTTCCGCGCAAATTGCGCGAGAAGGGACTCGCGCTCTTTTGGCCTTTGCGTTGCGGCCAGGTTTGTTATCACTACCGGTGTCCTACCCATTAACTGACGAGCACCCATGTCGGTTTCAAGGCGCGCGGTCTTGATGGCTCCCCTGCCGGCGGCGTTGTGGCTGCGCAGCGCGCGGGCTGCGGACAGCCCGAACGCGGTCATTCAGCAATTCTACGACGTGCTTCTATCGGTGATGAAGCAGGCCAAGCAATTGACTTTTGATCAGCGCTATCAGCGTCTCGCGCCAGCTATCACGGCCGCTTTCGACCTGGGATTGACGAGCCGGCTGTCGGTCGGCCCGGACTGGGCGAAGCTTAGCCCCGACCAGCAAAAGCGGTTTTCCGAGGCTTTCGCCCGATACACGATTTCCAACTACGCCAACCGATTCGATGATTTCAACGGTGAGCGGTTCGAGGTGGACCCCAACCCCGTCGCGAATCCGAATGGCATGATCGTGCAGACGAAGCTGGTCAAATCGGACGGCGACAAGGTCACGCTCAACTACCTGATGCGCCAGGGTGCCGGCGGGTCGTGGCAAGTCATCGACGTCTATCTCAGCGGCACGATCAGCGAACTCGCGACGCGGCGCTCGGAATTCTCCAGCGTTCTACGAACTGGCGGCGCCGACGGCCTCATCAAGCTGATCGAGGATCGCACCGCTGCCTTGCGGACGGCTCGGGACTAACCGTCAACGCGTTCCGAACAGGTTGGCGTTGAGGCGACTGGCAACCTGCCGGCGCGGCGCGGAGCTGCTCGGTTTTGCCGCCGGTGGCGCGGGAGGCGCCGAGGCGGGGGTGGGCGCCGCCGCCGGGGTACCCGGATCGTTGTAGAGGTTCGGCGCCGCCGAGGGGGCGGCGCCATGGTTCAGTTCGGCGGCCCGGTTCTGCTGCGCCAGGCTGCGCAGCTGGGCATAGAAATCGACCGAATTCTTCTCCAAGTCATCGAGGATGTCGAGCACGGCGGCGCGATCGTCGACCCCGCCGACGAGCAGGCGCGCTGTCGTCAGCTCCGTGACGCCGTGGTCGTTGGCCCAGATCGTGAAAGGATCGGCGTAGGAATCAACACCCTGGCCGATCGCATCGCGAGGGTTGGACGGGCCGAAGACCGGCAGAATCAAATAGGGGCCGGACTTGATGCCCCAAACGTAGAGCGTTTGCCCGAAATCGGCGGGCTGGCGCTCCATTCCATTTCTCGTCGCAATGTCAAAAATCCCAGCCAGACCGACCGTGCTGTTCATCGCAAAGCGGCCGAGGGTGATACCGGCGCGTTTGAATTCCCCTTGAAGTACGTTGTCGAAGAAGACCGTCGGCTCCTTCAGATTGTTGAGTACGTTGTGTACGGCCGTGCGCCCGTCCTCAGGCACGATGAAGACATAGGCCTTTGCCAGGGGCCGAATGACGGCGTGATCGAGCGCCAAATTCAGGACTAAGATATTACGATTGAGTGGCTCAAGCGGGTCGTTGTTTTGCTCGTAAACGGCAAGTTCGGCCGGATCGCTCGGCGGGGTCGCGCAGCCGCCGACCAGCACGGCCAACATCATGGCGGCCCCACCGGCATATCTCATCGCAGCCCGGAGCGGCGGGGCGAGGTTCACGGACGCTTACCGATAATTCAGTTGCCAGGTCTGTAGCGTGGGTGCATCGTTGACAATCCCGATTACGAACGCAACAGCAAAACACTATGCCCTCGGTGCGTTTTTGCGCTTGACTGGGGGATGATGGCGTCGCTCGTCCTGGCTCTCGTCCTCTTTCCGGTGTGGATATACCTCGCCGGCACCGTCGCTGCCGCAATGCGGTTCGCCCGGCGCGCGACAACGTTGCCGCCAGAGCAGCCCCCGGTGTCCGTGCTGAAGCCGCTTTACGGCGCGGAACCGGCCCTCTACGAGAGCCTGCGCTCATTTATCGATCAGGAATATCCCAACCGGCAAATCGTCTTCGGTGTCCGCAGTCCCGAAGACGGCGCGCTGCCCGTGGCACGAGCGCTGATTGCCGAGTGGCCGGCGGTTGACATCGATCTCGTCGTCGATGCGCGCGCCGGGGGCGCCAATCTCAAGGTCGCAAATCTGATCAACATGCTGCCCGCGGCAAAGTATGAGCTCTTGGTCTTCGCCGACAGCGACATGCACGTCAACTCGCATTATCTCGCGACTGTGACAGCGCCGTTGCAGGATCCGGCGGTCGGGCTGGTAACGTGCCTTTATCGCGGCTTGCCTGCAGGCGGGGTATGGTCGCGGCTCGGCGCCCTCCACATCAACTTCGGTTTCCTGCCGAGCGCCCTACTGGGCGAGGTGCTGGGAACGGGGGGTGGCTGCTTTGGCGCGACGATAGCCCTGCGCCGCGAGATACTGGACAGAATCGGTGGGCTCGCGGTAGTACGCGACGAACTGGCCGATGATCATCGCATCGGCGCGGCGGTCCGCGATTTGGGACTGCCGACGGTACTGAGCCCCTATATCGTGGACACTTCGGTCAGCGAGAAGAATCTCAAGTGCCTGTGGCGCCACGAGCTGCGCTGGGCGCGGACGGTGCGGGCGATGGCCCCGGTGGGGTTCGCTGGTTCGGTGGTGACGCACGCGGTGGCGATAGCGGGTCTGGCCGCGATCTTCAGCGGATTGAGCGCGACCTCGCTAGTGTTTCTCGCTATCTCCTGTTTGCTCCGCTGGGCCACGGCGGGGGCGACCGCGCGCATCCTGCGATTGCCGATAGCTGGGCTGTGGCTGCTGCCGTTGCGCGATTTGCTGTCGTTCGCAGTCTTTGTCGGCAGCTTCTTTGGCCGCAACGTGTCGTGGCGCGACCAGTTGTTTCATATCGCGCCGGGCGGTCGAATCATTGTCGAGAGAGACGGCGAATAGGTCATTCCCCATGATGAAAACGCTTTTCCTGCAGCCTCCTTCTTTCGATGGTTTCGATGGCGGCGCCGGGTCGCGATACCAGGCCAAGCGCGAAATTCGCTCATTCTGGTTCCCCACCTGGCTGGCGCAGCCGGCGGCACTGGTGCCAGGCTCGAAGCTGATCGACGCGCCGCCGGCACGGCTGCCGCTGGATACGGTGTTGCGTCAAGCCGGCGATTACGAGCTCGCGGTGATGCACACCTCGACCCCCTCCTTCGCCAGCGACATCAAGGTCGCCGCGGCGCTCAAGGAGGCAAACCCAAAGCTCAAGATCGGCTTGGTCGGCGCCAAGGTCGCGGTCGAGCCGGAGGCAAGCCTAGCCGCGTCGCGGGCGGTCGATTTTGTCGCCCGCGAAGAATTCGACTTCACGATCAAGGAGGTCGCCGAAGGCCGCAGCTTCGCCGACATCGACGAACTCAGCTATCGCGACGCCGCCGGCGCCACCGTCCATAACCGCGAGCGCGCGATCCTCGAGAACATGGACGAGCTGCCCTTCGTCACCGAGGTCTATAAGCGCGACCTGCGGGTCGAAGACTACTTCATCGGTTATCTGAAGCACCCGTATGTCTCGCTCTACACCGGGCGCGGCTGTAAAAGCCGTTGCACGTTCTGCCTGTGGCCGCAGACGGTCGGCGGCCACCGCTACCGGGTGCGCAGCGTCGACCACGTGATCGAGGAAATCCGCCGGGCGAAGGACTGGTTCCCGCAGGTCAAGGAATTCTTCTTCGACGACGACACCTTCACCGACAACCTGCCGCGCGCCGAGGCCATCGCGAAGGAACTGGGGAAACTCGGCGTGACCTGGTCGTGCAATGCCAAGGCCAACGTGCCGCGCGCCACGCTCGAGGTGCTGCGCGACAACGGCCTCCGGCTGCTGCTCGTCGGCTACGAGACCGGCAACCAGCAGATCCTGCACAACATCAAAAAGGGGATGCGGGTCGACGTCGCGCGGCGGTTTACCAAGGACTGCCACGAGCTCGGCATCACCATCCACGGCACCTTCATCCTCGGCTTGCCCGGCGAGACCCGCGAGACGATCGAGGAGACCATCAATTTCGCCGCCGACATCAACCCGCACACCATCCAGGTGTCGCTGGCCGCGCCCTACCCCGGCACCGAGCTTTACCGCCAGGCGGTCGAGAATGGCTGGCTCGACACCGACCATGCCGAGCTGATCGACGACAATGGCGTGCAGATCGCGCCGCTGCATTACGATCATCTCACTCACACCGAAATCTTCGACTCGGTCGAGACCTTCTATAAGCGCTTCTATTTCCGCCGAAAAAAGATCGCCTCGCTGGTCGGCGAAATGATTCGCAGCCCGGAGATGATGCGGCGGCGGCTCCGGGAAGGCGTCGAGTTCTTCCAATTCCTGCGCCACCGCGAAATGGCGAGCTGAGCCGGCGAATTCGGCATGGCGCCTATCAGGGCCGCCGCGGCGGCCCTAGCAGTGCCGGCAGAATGAACAGCGTGCAGAATACCGTGCAGGCGAGCGAGATCGTCAGCAAGAGGCCCATGTCGGCCTCGCCCGGGTCAGGCGACAGCGCCAGGCTGCCAAAAGCGCACATTGTCGTCAGCGCGCTGAAGACGACGGCGCGCGCGGTCGATGATTGCAGGTGATCTGCGAGCCCGGCTCGCCAGTTCATCACAAAGTAGATGTCGAAGGCGACGCCGATGCCGAGCAGCAAAGGCAGCGCGATGATGTTGGCGTAATTAAGCTTAATCCCCGCTACGACGGTGATCGCCAGGGTCAACAGCGCCGCGAGTAGCAGCGGCGCGATCACCAGCGCCACGTCACGCGGCCGCCGCAGCACCGCGATGAGCAGCACGGTAATTACCGCGACCGCGATGATCCCGGCCTCGACAAAGGCCGAACTGATGAGGCGCCCTGCTTCGAGGATGGTGATCGGCGTTCCGGTCGCCCGCGGGGCGACGCTGTGCACCGCTGCGACAAAGCGCTTGAGCACGGCCGGATCGCGGGCATCGCCCTTGGGAAAGATTTCGATCCGTGCCGCGCCGCTAGCCGCGATCCAGCTTGCGCGCAAGTCCGCGGGCAGGTCGGCGAAGGTCAACTCCTGGGCTTGGAGCAATTTGCCAAGCAGTTCGATCCGATGCAGCAACCCCGACAGCAACGCCTTTTGCAAAGCCGGAAGGATCTCGGGCCCACGCGAGCCGGCTCTGTCGAGCGCCGCCGCCAGTTTGGCGGTCGGTCCGTCCCCCGGATTCGCGGCAATGAATTTCCGTAGCGTCGCGGCGCACCCGGCGAGCGCCGTCATCGACTCGGCATCGCTCGGCGGCGGCAGGACTGTCGCCGGGATCAGACTGGGCCCGAGCAGCAGGGCCAGATCCGATAGGACTGCCAGCTTTTCCTGCTGATGCGCGGGAACGAAGCTTGCCGCGGTAACCGTCATCGACACTTCGGGCAGTAAATCTAGCTTGTCGGCGAGGGCACGCGCCGCGTCGATGTTCGGCGCGAGAATTTCGGCGGTGTAGGGCGTCGTCAGCGGGTCCTTCATCAGATCGGTGATTGTCTGCATCGCCTCGCTATGCGGATTCTTGAGATCGAGCGGATCGGAATCGAAAGTGACCCGCGGCAACAACACGAGGGCGGCGGCAGCGAGGATGGCGGCGCCGCTAATGATCCAACCGCGGCGCCCAAGCAGAAAGCGGTCGATCGGCGCGGCGCGGACAAAGCCGACCGCCTCGGCCTCCGGTTTCGGGCGAAGCAGCGTCAATATTGCCGGCAACAGGGTGAAATTGAGCGCGATCGCGATGACCATGCCGACGCCGGCGATCCAGCCGAGTTCGCGCACCCCCACATAGGGGGTTGGCACGAAGGACAGAAAGCCAATCGCGGTCGCGCCGGCGGCGAGCGCCAATGACGGACCGATCGTCCGTGCCGCGGCGGCGAGCGCGGTATCGAGCGCGCCGGTCTGATGCCGCTGGTCGCGGTAGCGGATCGAGAACTGGATGCTGAAGTCGACCGCGAGGCCGATGAAGAGCACCCCGAAGGCCACCGAGATCACATTCAAGGTGCCGATCGCCAGAGCGGCGAAGGCTCCAGTGAGCACCAGCCCACAAACGACCGTGACCAGGCAAGCGGCGACCAGGCGCGGCGAGCGCAGCCCGGCGAAGAGGATCACCAGCATCGAGCCAATCGACAGGAGAGCGGAGCGCAGCGCACCCTTACGCAAGGTCGCGAATTGGTCGTCGTCGAGCGCGACCGAGCCGGTGATGCGCACCCGGACGCCATTCTCCGGCGTCAATCCCAGCTCGGCGGCAACGCGTTGAATTTCGGCCGTCGCCTTCGCGCCCGGTTCGAGCGAGTGGTAATCAAGCACCGGCTGCGCCAGCACGAATTGGCGCAATGCACGCGGATTGGCTTTGCCGCCGCTCAGCACGGCCTGCCACGAAAGGCTCACTGGCTGACCCGAGACGACGCCATCGACGATGTCGGCGATCTTCTCGATGGTCGGGTCGAGTTTGTCGATCGTCACATCACCGCGGGTCGCCCCTTCGACAAAGAGCTTGATCGTATCGAAGAGGCCACGAAGGCTTGGGTCGGCGGCCAAGCTGCCAAGGAGCGGCTGCGCGGCGACCAATTGCTGCGACAGGGAGTTAAGCTCGTCCACCGACAGGAACAGCAGACCGTTTTTGTCGAAAAAGGGGCCGCCATCCGGCCGTCGCACGATCTTGAAGAAATTGGGCTCGGCACCGAGCCGCTCGGTGAGCCGTTGCGCCGCATCGTCCGCGAGTTCGCCGGTGTTTCCATCGATGACGACGGCGAGAAGGCTGTCGTTTTGCGGGAATGCGCGATCCAGTGCCAGTTCATCCTGCCGCCAGGCGAGATTACTTGGCAGAAGGTTCTCGATGTTGGTGTCGATCGATAGGTGGCCGGCGGCGTACCAGCCCGCGGCAACCGTCAGGGCCAGCACGGCGATGGCATTTGCGGCAGGACGGCGGCGTGCGGCATCGACGAGGCGAACGATGAGCGCGGCGATCACAGGGCCTCGACGATCGAAGGGAGAGAGGGCTGAAAGCGGACCAATGCCGTTGATTTTCCATAAATGAAGTTCGATCGGGACGAAAGTGGGCCGGTCGGCCGTTATCGACTTAAGCGTAAATTAAGGCGATCCGGTGGACAAAATGCCGCGAAATCTCCCGGGTCAGGTCACATTCCGGACACGGTTCGCACCGATGCTGCATAGAACGGAGTGTGTAGGAGAGGATCATGGACGAGCGCAATATTTGCTGCCGTTATGAGCCGAGCCTCGACGAGCTGCTCGACGACGAGATGATGCAGCCGGTGCTGGAGAGCGCGGGGCTCGACCGCGAACGTTTCCACGACCTCCTCGTCGAAACACGCGAGCGGGTGCGCTTGTCGCGGGAATCGGAGTAGCGCGAGCCTAAAGCGCGGCGAATTCGAGCCGGACCGTCAATCCCGGGTGATTATCTCCTAACTCGACCGTGCCGTTGTGCAATCGCGCCACGGCTCGTACCAAGCTAAGGCCCAGCCCGTTGCCGGGGGTGCTGCGGCTCGGTTCGAGCCGGACGAAGCGATCGAATACGGATTCGCGCTCGTCTTCCGGGATGCCCGGACCGCTATCGGAAACTTCTAGCTCCGCGCGTCCATCGTGCCGGTGTGCGGACAGCTTGACCTCGCCGCCTCCGTATTTCAGAGCGTTATCGAGCAGGTTCGCTACCGCCTGCGATAACAGGTGGCGGTCGCCACGAATCATGATCCCGGGCTCAACATCGAGCTTGAGCGCGCAGCCCTTCTCTTCGGCGACCGGCTCGTAAAGCTCGGCGGCGGCGCGCGCCGTCTGCGCCAGGTCGAGCGGCTCGGCCGCGTTGTGGCGGGCACCCGACTCGGCCTCGGCGATGCTCAGGAGCGCGTTGAACGTCGCCAGCAAACGGTCTGCCTCGTCGATCGCCGCACGGACCGCCTCGCTCTGCGCCGCCGCATCGGGAGCACCCAAGAGGCTCAGCTCGAGCCTCGCGCGCAGCCGCGACAGAGGCGTGCGCAGATCGTGCGCGATATTGTCGGAGACCTCGCGCATGCCGGCCATCAGCCGTTCGATCTGGCCCAGCATGTTGTTAAGGTTGGCGGCGAGCTGATCAAATTCATCGCCGCTACCCTTGAGCGGCACACGGTCGGAGAGGTTGCCGCCGATCACCCGCTCGGCGGTGCGGTTGACCTCCTCGACGCGGCGCAACAGGTTGCGGCCCATTACCGCGCCGCCGCCGATGCCGGCGCAAAGCGCGAGCAATCCCGCCCACAGCAACGCCGCCTGAATCCGCTCGCGGAATAGCGCCGCGTCACTGATGTCCCGCGCGACGAGCAATCGGTACCCTTGGGGGATTACCAGCAGTGCCCCTTGCGCCGGGCGCATCTCGGTGTGGCCTTTGGTCTTGACCGAGACGCGGAAACTGATCGGTCCCGGCGCGACGGGCTTGCCCTCGGGCCAGCCGGTGATGTTGCCCGCGAGCGGATGCCCGTCGGGATTGGTCACGAGGTAGAGCATGCCGTCGCCGCGATCACCGGCGCTGCGCGCGGCGACGATTTGCACAAGGCCGCTGAGACCGCGCTGGTCGTACTGCTCGGCGAGCCCGGAAATCTCGGCGTCGAGCGTCGCCTGGGTCTGGCGCTCGACGAAATCGGCACTCATCCAGTAGACAAAGATCAAGACGCCCAGGACCGAAGCCGCGAACACGACGAAATAGAGCGTGGCGAGGCGGAACGCGTGCGTGCGAACCAGCCGCCGCATTTGGGCGAGGAGCGCTCTCAGGGAGAACTTTGGCATCGACCCTAATCCGGCGCGCGCAGGCAATAACCGGCGCCGCGCACGGTGTGCAGCAGCGGCCGCTCGAACCCGCGGTCGATCTTTTGTCTGAGCCGGCTCACATGCACGTCGATGACATTGGTCTGCGGGTCGAAATGGTAATCCCACACGTGCTCCAAGAGCATCGTGCGGGTCACCACATGGCCGGAATTTCGCATCAGATATTCAAGAAGCTGAAACTCGCGCGGCAACAGATCGATCGCCTGTTCACCGCGCCTCACCGAGCGGGTGAGGAGATCGAGTTCCAGATCGGCGACGCGCAGCTTGGTCGTGGCCGCCGCGGCGGCGCCGCGGCGCAGCAAGGCCTCGACCCGAGCCAACAGCTCGCTGAACGCGAACGGCTTGACCAGATAGTCGTCGCCGCCGGCGCGCAGCCCCTTCACGCGGTCGTCGACACTGCCGAGAGCCGACAGGATCAGCGACGGCGTGCCGATCTCGGCGGCGCGCAATGCGCCGAGAAGCGCCAGCCCGTCCATCCCCGGCAGCATGCGGTCGAGGATGATCGCGTCGTAGCTGCCGGAACTGGCGAGATAGAGGCCCTCGCGTCCATCGCCTGATTGGTCGACTGTGTAACCCTTTTCGCTCAGCCCCTTCACCAGGTAGGCGGCGGTCTCGCGGTCGTCCTCGACGACAAGCAATTTCATCTCGATGCACTCTGGCTCGGGCGAACCGGTGGAGATTGCCTGAAGGAGATGGTTGCGGAAGACCTGCCCAACAAGCTTAAAGGGGCACGCACAGAGCCTCCACCGGGATGATTCGCGTGATGGCGCCCCAGAACGACCTGCGCCGATTTCGCTTCGATGAGGCTTTCCATCATCTTATCTGACCTCGAATACGCTTGGCGTCGCCGGCGTTAGCATCGAGGCGGAATCATTATCGCGAAAGGTTCGCGGTGACCGCTCGAGCTCTCGGCATTGTCGCAGCGTTGGGTCTGCTCGCCTCGGTGTCGGCACAGGCCGCTCAACCGGTCGGTGATGTCGTCGACCAGATCCTACAGACCCTTCCGCCGCCGCCTGCCCTGCCCGGGCCGCCGCAAGCGGTGCCGACGCCAAGCGCGACCAGCCAGGCGCCCGCCCCGCCGGCAATCCCGGCTCCGCCCGGGCCAAACACCGCAAGTTTGGCTCCGCCAGCTCCCGCCGCCGCAAGTTCGACCCCAACAAGTCTGATCCCGTCCGACTTCGTTTCCGCAAGCCCAATTCCGGTAAGCGTAACGCCGCTCGGTCCTATTTCCGCAGCTCCCGCTTCGGCAAAGTCGCTGGCGCCGAAGCCGTAGCGCCATCGCCATCCCTGGTCTTTAGTTAGAGGCGTCGCGGCTGCGACCGCGCGCCGCGGCGATCATTTGCCTCGGGATCGCGATTCAGCTTGACGCGGGTGGCCCGAGCCACGATCTATTGCGTACTAATTCAGTACGAATTGGCTGACAATGATCATACTGTCGAAACTCGCCGATTACGGCGTCATCGTCGCGACCCATCTCGCGCTCGCGCCCGACCGGCAGGAAAACGCCGCCTCTGTCGCCATGGCGACTCGGTTGCCGCTGGCGACCGTCGCCAAGCTGCTGAAGGCCCTGGCGCATGCCAGCGTGGTCACCGCGACGCGCGGCGCTACCGGCGGCTATCGTCTGGCGCGCCCGGCGTCGGCGATCTCGATCGCCGAGGTGGTCGCGGCGATTGATGGCGATATCGGTCTCACCCAGTGCTCGGTGCATGTCGACGAGTGCGCCCACACTAATTACTGCCCGACCCGGCCGCATTGGGCGGCGATCAACCGCGCGGTCGGCGAGGCGCTCAAGGCGGTGACCCTCGCCGAGATGATCTCGCCCTACGCCTTTCTGCCTGTCGCGGCGGCGGCTCAGCATCCGACACATGGCTGAGCAAATCCGATGAGCGCCCCCCTCGATACCCAAATCCCGGCCCTCAACGAGGGTTACAAATACGGCTTCGTCACCGAGATCGAGACCGAGTCGGCCCCGCCCGGCCTCGACGAGGACACGGTGCGCTTCATCTCGGCCAAGAAGGGCGAGCCGGAATGGCTCCTCGACTGGCGGCTCCAGGCGTTTCGCGCCTGGGAGAAGATGGAGGCGCCGAACTGGGCCAAGCTCAATGTCGCGCCGATCGACTATCAGGGCGCGACCTATTGGTCGGCGCCGAAATCGGCCGACGACGCGCCGAAATCGCTCGACGAGGTCGATCCTGAGCTCTTGGCGATGTACGAGAAGCTCGGCGTGCCGATGCGCGAGCGCGAGGCGCTGGCCGGGGTTGCGCCAAGGAACGTCGCGGTCGACGCGGTGTTCGACAGCGTCTCGGTAGCGACGACCTTCAAGGGCCAATTGGCCGAATTGGGCATCGTCTTCTGCTCGTTCGGCGAGGCGGTGAGGGAACACCCCGACCTCGTCCGCAAATATCTCGGCACCGTCGTGCCGCAGAACGACAATTTCTTTGCTGCGCTCAATTCGGCGGTGTTCAGCGACGGCTCGTTCGCCTACATCCCGCCGGGCGTGCGCTGCCCAATGGAACTGTCGACCTATTTCCGCATCAACGCGGCGAAGAGCGGCCAGTTCGAGCGCACGCTCTTGATCGCCGACAAGGGCGCTTACGTCAGCTATCTCGAAGGCTGCACCGCGCCACAGCGCGACGAGAACCAGCTCCATGCCGCGGTGGTCGAGCTGATCGCGCACGAGGACGCGCAGATCAAATATTCGACCGTGCAGAACTGGTATCCTGGAGACGCCGAGGGCAAGGGCGGCATCTACAATTTCGTCACCAAGCGCGGCGCCTGTCGCGGCAATCGCGCCAAGATCTCGTGGACCCAGGTCGAGACCGGCTCGGCGATCACCTGGAAATACCCGAGCTGCATCCTCGAAGGCGATGGCTCGGTCGGGGAATTCTATTCGGTGGCGATCACCAACAACCGCCAGCAGGCCGATACCGGCACCAAGATGATCCATATCGGCAAGAACACGTCGTCGACGATCATCTCCAAGGGCATCTCGGCCGGGCGCGGACAGAACACCTATCGCGGGCTTGTCCGGGTGCAGCCGCGGGCCGAGGGCGCGCGTAACTACACGCAATGCGACTCGCTGCTGATCGGCGACCGTTGCGGCGCCCACACCGTGCCCTATATCGAGGTGCGCAATCCTTCCGCCCGGGTCGAGCACGAGGCGACGACCTCGAAGATCAGCGAAGACCAGATGTTCTATTGCCGCCAGCGCGGCCTCAGCCAGGAGGACGCGCTGTCGCTGATCGTCAACGGCTTCTGCAAGGAGGTGCTGAAGGAGCTGCCGATGGAATTCGCGGTCGAGGCGCAAAAGCTCCTCGCGGTCAGCCTCGAAGGTAGCGTCGGCTGATGCTTCAGATCACGAACCTCCACGCGCGCTTGAAGGACGGGCGCGAAATCCTCAAGGGCATCGACCTCGTGGTCGCGGCCGGCGAGGTGCATGCGATCATGGGGCCGAACGGTTCGGGCAAGAGCACTTTGGCGGCGGTGCTGGCCGGGCGCGACGGCTACGAGATCACCGAGGGCAGCGTCACCTATCAGGGCCGCGACCTTCTGGCGATGCCGGCCGACGAGCGGGCGCGCGAGGGCGTTTTCCTCGCCTTCCAGTACCCGGTCGAGATCCCCGGCGTGAACAACATGTATTTCCTGCGTGCCGCGCTCAACGCCGGGCGCCGTCACCGCGGCGAGCCCGAACTCGACGCTGGCCAGTTCCTGCGCGCGGTGCGAGGCAAGCTGAAGCTGCTCGAAATCAGCGAAGATTTGATGCAGCGCGCGGTCAATGTCGGCTTTTCGGGCGGCGAGAAAAAGCGCAACGAGATTTTCCAGATGGCGATGCTGGAGCCGAAGCTCGCGATCCTCGACGAGACCGATAGCGGGCTCGACATCGACGCGCTGCGCCTGGTGGCGCGCGGGGTCAACGAGTTGCGCGCGCCGGATCGGGCAATCGTGATGATCACCCATTACCAGCGGCTGCTCGATTACGTCGAGCCCGACCGGGTGCATGTGCTGCAAGGCGGCCGCATCGTCGAAATCGGCGACAAGAGCCTCGCCGCGGAGCTGGAACGCCGCGGCTACGGCGCCGACGCTGCGGCGTGAGGCGGCCATGAACGCGGTCGTCGATTTCCCGGTGAAGCCTGAGGCGCGGCCTTATTTGGGGGCCTTTGCCGATGACGCACGCGAGCCGCGATGGCTGCGCGATGCGCGCCAGCAGGGTCTCGACCGTTTTGCCCGGCTGGGTTTCCCGAGCCGGCGCAGCGAGAACTGGCGCTATCTCGATCTGCGCGCGCTGGAACAGCACCCGATGCTGCCGATCGTCATGCCACAGCCGATGGGCGTGCCGACCGAATTGGCGCTCGACACCAGCGCCGCGCGGATTGTGCTGGTCGACGGGCGGTTTGCACCGGAATTGTCGCGCCCGACCTCGCTGGAGGGCGTCTGGTTCGGCCCGACCCGTGCGGCCATCGCGGAACGGCCCGATCTGGTCGCAGCGTTCGCGATAGACGCCGGAGCCGAGCACCCGTTCGCCTCGCTCAACGCCGCGTTCTTCGCCGACGGGTTTGTACTTGAAGTCGGCCACGGCGTCGTGCTCGACGCGCCGATCGAGATCGTCCACCTCGCGTCGGGAGCCGGCGACGCCTCGTTGCACACCCGCAGCATGATTGAAATGGGTGCTGGGAGCCGCGCGACGGTCGTCGAGACCTATGCTGGCTCCGGCAAATACTGGCGCAACGATTTTGCGCTATGGCGGGTCGAGGAAGATGCCGTACTGACCCGGATCGCGTTGGTCGAGGAAGCCGGCGAGGCAACCCACTTTGAAGACATCGACGCGGTACTGCTGACCGAGCGTGCCAAGCTCAATGCGTTTTCGCTGCTACTCGGCGGCGGCGCGGTACGGCAGGAGATCTCCGTCGCGATAGCGAGCATAGACGCCGAGTGCCGGATCGACGGCGCCTTCGTCATTTCGGGGCAGGAAGAGGCCAACGTCGTCACGACGATCGACCATCAGCTGCCCGGGGGTACGACCAGGGAACTCGTCAAGGGCGTCGCCGCCGGGCGCGGGCATGGCGCGTTCCAGGGCAAGATCACCGTCCGCGAGGGCGCGCAGCAGACCGATGCGCGGCAGACCAGCCGCAACCTGATCCTCGGCCGCCGGGCCTCGATCGACACCAAGCCGGAGCTCGAAATCCTCGCCGACGACGTCAAATGCGCGCACGGCGCCAGCGTCGGCGACCTCGACGAGGCGGCGCTTTTCTATCTGCGCGCCCGCGGTATCCCGACGGAAGAAGCGCGCCGGCTGCTGGTCGAGGGGTTCTTGCGCGAGCCGGTCGAGGCCGTCGCCGACCCAGCGGTCCGCGAGCACCTGCTGAACCGGTTGAGCCTGCGGCTCGCCCGGCTGGAGGACGTACGATGAACGACCTGGCGGCGCCCCGGCCGCTCTCGGCGCTCGACCCAAAGGCGCTGCGCCGCGAGTTCCCGGTCTATCAAAACAATCCGGGGCTGGTGTTTCTCGATTCCGGCGCCAGCGCGCAAAAGCCGGCGAGCGTGATCGATGGCGTCGCCGAGTTCTACCGCCGCGATTACGCGAACGTGCATCGCGGCGTCTATCAGCTGAGCCAGCGTTCGACCGACCATTTCGAGGAGGCGCGCGAGGGGACCCGCGCCTTTCTCAACGCCCCCGACGTCAACGAAGTCATCTTCGTCCGCGGCGCGACCGAGGCGATCAACCTCGTCGCGCAAAGCTGGGGTCCGGAATTCGTCGAAGCCGGCGACGAGATCGTCGTCAGCGATCTCGAACATCATTCCAACTTCGTGCCGTGGCAGATGCTGTGCCAGCGAATGGGCGCGCGGCTGGTCGTCGCGCCGACCGACGCCAGCGGCGGTTTTGATCTCGCCGCGTTCGAGGCGCTGTTGTCTTCGCGCACCAAGATGGTCGCAATCACCCATGTCTCGAACGTCACCGGCGCGATCCTGCCGGTCGAGCGCATCGTCGAGCTTGCGCATCGGAAGGGCGCGCTCGTGCTGGTCGATGGTTGTCAGGCGATCCCGCGCATGCCGGTCGACGTGCGGGCTCTGGGTTGCGACTTCTATGCCTTCTCCGGCCATAAGGCCTACGGCCCCTCGGGCATCGGCGTGTTGTGGGGACGCTACGAGATCTTGGCGGCGATGCCGCCGTGGCAGACCGGCGGCGGCATGATCACGCTGGTGACATTGGAGAAGACCGAATTCCAGGAGCCGCCGCATCGCTTCGAGGCTGGGACACCGGATATTTCCGGCGCGGTCGGCTTGAAGCTGGCGCTCGATTTTATCGAGGAATTGGGCCGCGACCGCATTCGGGACCACGAGGAAGAGCTGACCGGCTATGCGATCGACCGTCTGTCGCGCATTCCGGACCTTAACCTCCTCGCTGCCGGGCAGCGCCGGCTTTCGGTGCTGTCGTTCAACCTCGACGGCATCCACCCGCACGACGTGGGCACCGTGCTGGATCAGCACGGCGTAGCGGTCAGGGTCGGGCATCATTGCGCGCAGCCGCTGATGGACAAGCTCGGCATCGCTGGGACGGTGCGCGCCTCGCTCGGCGTCTATAACGACAGGGACGATATCGACCGGCTCGCCGCCGCGGTCGAGGCGTGCCGGGAGATGTTTTCGCGATGATGGATTTGCGCGAGCTGTACCAGGACATCATCCTCGACCATGGCCGGCACCCGCGCAATTTCCGGCCGATCGAGCACCCGACGCATACCGCCAAGGGCCACAACCCACTGTGCGGCGACCGGGTCACCGTGTACTTGACGATCGATGGCGACAAGATCGCCGATGTGAGTTTCGAGGGGCGTGGCTGCGCGATCTCCACCGCGGCGGCCTCGCTGATGACCGAAGTGCTGAAGGGCAAAACTTTGGCCGAAGCGCAAGCGCTCTTCGCGCAATTCCACGCCAAGGTCACCGGCGGTGAAGTCTCCCAGCTGCCCGAGGCACTTGAGGAAGACGCGGATCGGCTCGAGCCGCTGACCGGGGTCAAGGCTTATCCGGCGCGTGTGAAATGCGCGACCCTGCCGTGGCACGCCTTCGAGGCGGCGCTGAAAGGCGGCGCGGCCGCGCCGGTCAAGACGGAGTAGGCGATGCCGTCCGACGAAAATCGCGACTATTTTGCCTTCGAGCAAAAGGACCCGCCGCCGGAGCCGGTCGAGGAGGGCGAAGAGGTTGTGCGTCCCGAGGGCGAGGACGACCTGACGCTGTTCGATCCGGTGATGGATGCGCTCAAGACGGTGCGCGATCCGGAAATCCCGGTAAATCTCGTCGATCTTGGGCTCATCTACGAGCTGCTGGTCAAGAAGGGCGGCGTCGTCTTTGTCGAGATGACCCTGACCACCCCCTCCTGCCCGGTCGCGGCGAGCATGCCGGGCGAGGTCAAGAACGCGATCGCTGCTGTCCCGGGGATCGAGGATGTGCGCGTCAAGCTGGTGTGGTCGCCAACCTGGACCCAGGACCGCATGAGCGAAGAAGCCCGGCTGGAATTGGGGCTGCTCTAGACCTTCGCGGGCTCGGCCGGCTCGGCGGGGACGGTGGCCTCGTTCATCGACTGCCGCGCATAGGCGACGCGGTTGATTTCGGCGCGGGCATCCGGGTTCTCGGCCATGAAGCGCTCGAAATCGGCCTTGCCCAGCATCAGCAGCCGGCAAAAGGTCAGCGCCACCACGTCGGCGCGCCGCGGCTGGTTGGTCAGCAGCGCCATCTCCCCGAAGAAGTCGCCGCTCGACAGCTGAACGCGATGCTGCGGCAGCTGCACCTCGACGGTTCCCGAGGCGATAAAATAAACCGCGTCGGCGCGCTCGCCTTCCTTGAGGATACGCTCGTTTGGCACCGTAAAGCGGGGCCGCAGCAGCCGGCGTACGCGCTCCAACTGATGCTCGTCGAGGCCGGACAGCAGGTCGAGCCGGGCGATCAGCGTGTGGGTATCGAGGCCGAGGTCGAAGCGCGGCCGGCGGTCGGCGCTTTGCGCCTCGCCGACGTTGCGCCGCAGATCGTCGTAAATCTCGCGGGCGATCAGCCCTTCCTCGAACAGCGCCTGGTAACGGCCCATCTCGCGGCGCGACGCCGATTGCCGCAGGAACTCGGTTTCCAGCGCCGCCGCGTGGTCCGGGTATTGGTGTCGCAGCGCCTCGACTGCATCGGTTGTTGCGCGCAGGCGATCCGACAAGATCTCCCGTGCCAGGTCGGCGATGCGGGGACCGAATATTGGATCGAGGCGCCGCCCACTAAAACCGACGAGCTCGGTGATCAGTAGCCGGGTGAACATCAGCACTTCGAAGCGCTCGCCGAGCCGGATCGCCAGCAGCCGCGAGAAGCCGAAGCGCCGATAGAGCATGTAAGCAAAGCGGAACGAGGCACGAAACGAGAGCGCCGTGTCGATCGCGCGCTTGTAACCGAGGCGTCCGTCGCTTCGTGCGCCCTCGATCAGTGCGTCGGCGTTGCGCAGCAGCACCTGGACTGTCGCGGCGGACGCGGTCCGCTCCGACCAAGCGTCGAGCACGAGAGCACGCTCCTGGTTGGCGAGCGCCAGCAGCGCGATGCCGAGACGCGAACGGCCGCCGACGCCCTCCGCGGCATCTGAGTCGACACTCGCCGCACGGATCGAGGCTTCATACGGCGCGATCGCCGCGGTCACCGCCGAGGGCGGCAGCGCGTATTGCTGCGCCATATCGCGCACCGCCTCGCACACCTCCTCATAAGCGAGCGCCAGAACCTGGTCGCGCAGCACCCGGTCGCTCGGCGACAACCGGTCGAGGCCCAAGAGCCGGATCACCGGCCGCAATGTGGTGCCGCTGACCAGCAGCGTGAACAGCACCAGGCCTGTCGCCAGGACCGCGACGAAATGATGGATTTCCGGGCTCAGTGCCGGGTTTTCGGTGACCGCCAGCGCCAGCGCCAAGGTCAGCGCGCCGCGGAGCCCGCCCCAGGTGATCGCCAGCTTGTAGGGCGTGCTGATCGGCTGGGCCAAACGGAAATAGCTGAGCGGTGGCAAGAACACGAACAGCACCAAGATGCGGGCGGCGAACGCGGCGCCGATCAGAATTGCGGCCAGCAGCAGATCGTGCCGGTCGATATTGATCAGCAGCCGTGGCACGACGATCGAGGCTAGGACGAAAACGAGCGATCGCGCCCAGAACGCGATCTGCTCCCACAGGTCGCCTAAGAATTTCCAATTGTAGGGGGCGATGCGGGCGCGGCCGAACGCGCTGACCGTCAGACCCGCAACCAGCACCGCGACGACCCCGGAGACGTGAAATACGCGCTCGCCAAGGATGAAGGCGAGATAGGCGAGAGCGACGGTCAGGCTGGCCTCGGCCAGCCGGTCGTCGCGCAGCCATGGCACGACCGAGAGCATGATGCGGCCGGCGATGAACCCCAGTGCGGCACCGCCGACGAACGAGACGGCGAATTCGCGCGCGCCCGCGGCTACGTCGGGTTCGCGTCCGGAGACGATCATCCCGAGCAACACGACGAAGAGGGCGATGGCCGCGGCGTCGTTGAGCAGCGCTTCGCCCTCGACCAGTCGCGTGAGCCGGGCCGGCGCGCCGACATCGCGAAAGATTGCGATGACCGCAGCCGGGTCGGTGGTCGCGACCACCGAGCCGACGAGCAGGCAGACGACAAGCGGCAACCCGGCCAGCGGCCACAGCGCCAAGCCAATCGCCGCGGTGGTGACGAGGGTGGCGACGATCGCCAACAGCAGGATCGGCGCCGCGTCCTCGAGGATGCGGCGGACATCGCTGGTGATGCCTGCTTCGAAGACGAGCAGCGGCAGGAACACGTAGATGATCGTTTCCGAGGTGATCGGCAGATTGCCGAACATCTCGGCGATCGCCCCGAGCCGCCCCGCGACCGGCGTGTGCGACAGCAGGCCCGAGACGGCGCCGATGGCGATCCCGAACCCCGCCAGCACCACTGCCGGCGGCAGGCGCAGCTTTGCCGCGAGCGGCTGGATCGCTCCGACCACCACCAGCAGCACCGCGACCGCGGCCAGCACAAAAGCAGTGTCGAGCATCGCTTTGCGGCTCGCGCCAACCTATTAGAACCACGCCCGAGTATGACGAGGCCCCTCCATGGCTTCTATCGAAACCGGTCGCGCGGGGGCCGATTTCGCTATCTGGTGAGCGCCTGGTCGAGATCGTCGATCAGATCCTGCGGGTCCTCGATCCCGACCGAGAGGCGCAAGAGATCGGCTGGCACCGGCGTTCCTTGCCCCTCGATCGAGGCGCGGTGCTCCATCAAGCTCTCAACTCCGCCCAGTGAGGTCGCACGCTTCCAGATCTCGACCCGCGCGGCGGCGGCGATCGCTGCCGCCTCGCCGCCCTTGACCCGGATCGACAGCATGCCACCGAAACCTCCCGTCATCTGCCGCGCCGCAATGGCGTGGCCGGGGTGATCCGGCAAGCCGGGATAGAGCACCTCGGCGACATTGGGATGCGCCGCCATTGCCTCGGCCACGAGCCGCGCCGAGCGGCATGCGCGCTCGACCCGCAATGGCAACGTGCGCATACCGCGCAGCAGCAGGTAGGCTTCGAGGCTGCCGAGGATCGCGCCGCCGCTGCTGCGGCCGGCGACGAGCTTCTGCCAGAATTCGTCGTCGCGCGCGCCGGTCAGCGTGCCCGCGATGACGTCGCTGTGGCCGTTCAGGTACTTGGTCGCCGAGTGCATGACGATGTCGGCGCCCAACTCGATCGGCCGGGTCAGCACCGGGCTCGCGATGGTGCTGTCGACCGCGAGCAGCGCGCCGGCTTGGTGCGCGATCTCGGCGGCGCCGGCGATGTCGGTGATCGACCATAGCGGGATTGGCGGGGGTCTCGATCCACACCAGCCGGGTGCGGCCCGGTACCACGGCCGCACGCAGCGCATCGAGCGAAGTGGCGTCGACGAAATCGGCGACGATGTGACCCTCGGCGGCGTAGCCGACGATCCATTTGCGCAGGCTGTGATACATCACCAGCGGCCCGACGACATGAGCGCTAACCGGCAGCGCGCGGAACAGCGTCGTGGCCGCCGCCATTCCCGACGCGAACACCAGCGACGCGGCACCGCCCTCGAGCGCGGTCAAGAGCGCCTGAGGCTGGTCGTAGCCGGGGTTGTCGGCGCGCGCATAGTTGCGGCCGCGGCGGTACTGATTGTCCGGGTCGCGGATATAGGTCGTCGCCGGCTGGATCGGGAGCACCACCGCGCCGGTCGCGGCGTCGGTCCAGCCGAGGCCTTGCGCGGCGATGGTGGCGGGATGGGGCGGCTGGCGGTTGGTTTTCATTGCGGGGTTCCGGCAGCGGTTCTGTTACGACAGCATAGCATTGACCGGCGCGAGGCCCTGGCATAGACGAGCGCCCATCATGCTGTTGCGCCGCCACCTGCTCGTTCTCGCCGTTTTGCTGGCTGCTGTCCCGGCTTACGGGCTCGAAACCTTCAAGACTTCCGAACTGGCGATTCTCACCGGCAATGGGGCACGCAAATTCACCATTGAGCTGGCGCTCACTGGGCCGCAGATGGAGCAGGGGCTGATGTTCCGGCGCTCGCTCGCGCCCGACGCCGGAATGCTGTTTGATTTCGGGAGGCCGATCAACGTCACTATGTGGATGAAAAACACGCTGATCCCGCTCGATATGCTGTTTCTCGACGAGAACGGGACGATCATCGATATCCACGAGCGCGCGGTGCCGCTGTCGCTCGATATGATCGCGGCCAACGCGCCGAGCCGCTATGTCATCGAATTGAACGGCGGCACGGTCGAGCGGCTCGGCATCAAGCCGGGCGACCGCGCGACCTCGCCCAATATCGGGAAGTAGCCGCGCTCAGCTCCCCCACGTCACGAACATCGCCACGACCGTAATCGCCATCACCGCTGTCGACAGCCAGCCGAAGAGCCAGAGTGGGCGCGGTAGGGTAAAGCGCCCCATCACCTTGGGCTGCATGGTCATGACCATCATCATGATCATGAGCGGCACCGCGACGACGCCATTGATCACTGCGCTCCAGAACAGCGCCTTGATCGGATCGATGTTGACGAAATTGATGCCGATCCCGACCACCGTGCCACCGACGATCGTCGCATAGAAGCGCTTGGCGTCCTGCGGCAGGCGGTCGAGCCCGGCGTTCCAATTCATCGCCTCGGCGAGGGCATAGGCGCCCGAGCCGGCAAGGACCGGGACCGCCAGCAAGCCGGTGCCGAGGATTCCCAAAGCGAACACGGCGTAGGCGAAATCTCCGGCGATCGGGCGCAGCGCCTGCGCTGCCTGCGCCGAGGTCTGGATGTCGGTGATCCCGTGGGCGTGCAGGGTCGCCGCGGTCGTGATGATGATGAATAGGGCAACGACGTTCGAAAGGCCCATGCCGAGATAGGTGTCGATCTCGATGCGGCGGAACTCTTTGCGGGCCTCGCCCGGAGCCTCGTTCAGCGGATGCGCGGCGGGATCGATGCGTTCGTCCTCGGCCTCCTCGGAAGCCTGCCAGAAAAAGAGATACGGGCTGATCGTGGTTCCCAGGATCGCGACGATCAGGACGATATAGTCCGTGTTCAGAGATATTTGCGGGATCAGGGTGTCGTAGGCGACCTCGCCCCACGGCACCTTGACGACGAGGGCGGTGGCGACATAGGCGAACAGCGACAAGGTCAGCCATTTGAGGATTTTGACGTAGCGCTCGTAGCTCGCATAAATCTCCAACACGGTGCACAGCGCGGCGAACAGAACGACATACAACCCTACCGGGCCGCCAATGAGCAGATGCACCGCGTCGCCCATCGCACCCAGATCGGCGCCAAGGTTGATGAAATTGGCGGCCAGCAGCAGCGCGACGATCCCGTAGAGAAGCGGCGCGGGATAGTGGTCGCGAAGGTTCGCCGCGATGCCTTGGCCTGTGACGCGGCCGATCCGTGCGCTGATCTCCTGGATCGCCGCCATCAGCGGCCAGGTAAACAGCATCACCCAGGCGGTCCCGTACCCGGCTTGCGCGCCGGCCTGGGAATAGGTGGCGATGCCGCTCGGATCGTCGTCGGAGGCGCCGGTGATGAGGCCCGGTCCGAGAATGGCGAGAAGCCCGCGGCGCTCCGTTGGTTTGGCGCGTGCACCTAGTGTCGCCGAGCGGGGCCGACGCCAATGATGGCGTTTCGGCTGCAATGGCCGGCCGTCGCGGCCGCGCGGTGTCGCGCTCACAGAAAACCGCGCAGCAGGTCGAGAAACCCGTCGAGCCGGTCATGGTGCACCCAATGCCCAGCGCCGTCGAATGACACCACTTTCGCGTCCTTGAAATGGCGAATGCGGCCGTCCCGCTCGGGGTCGGAAGCCCAGCTTTCCTTGCCGTAGACAAGCAGGGTCGGGCAGGCGATCCGCGACCAAAGGTCTTCGGTTTCGGCCTGGGTCATGCCATAGGGCCGGTCGGCGCGGACATAGTTGTCGAACTTCCAGCTATAGGTGCCGTCCTCGTTCTGGTTGACGCCGTGGATGGTCAGGTGCCGCGCCTGCTCGGGCGAGAGGAAGCGGTTGGCCTCCTGCATGCGCTTCAGCGCCTCGTCGATCGACGCGTAGCGGCGCGGCAAGCGTCCCGACAATGCGCGCTGCTCCTCGACCCATTTCCGCATGCGGTCGGCGATCGGCAATCTGGCGCGCTCGACCATCGAGCGTGGCGCGATGCCGAGCCCCTCGATGGCGACGAGCTTCTTCACATTCTCCGGGTAGATGCCGGTGTAGCGCAGCGTGATCATACTGCCGAGCGAATGGGCGACGATGGTGACCGGCGCCAGTTCCTGCTGATGGATCAGCTGGGCGAGGTCGTAGATATAGGCCGCCATCGAATAGCTGCCGTCGGGCGACCACTGGCTGTCGCCGTGGCCGCGCAGGTCGGGGGCGAGCACGTGCCATTCGTGGCGAAGTGCCTGCGCTACCCAGTCCCAGTTGCGGCAATGGTCGCGCCCGCCATGCACGAGCAACAGCGGCGGTGCGCCAGGATTGCCCCAGTCGACGTAATGCAGCCGCAAACGTTGCGAGAAATAGATGCGCGAGGTCGGGCCTACGCCCTCGAGGTCGACGGTTTTCGCTTTCGCCGGCGCCATGGCTTATCCGCTCGCTGGTCAGCCATCTTTATACAGCAAGACCCCCGCGCGCATCAGGGCGTCAGCGGGGGTCAAATTTGCGAAGCTGTCCTTCGCGCCCGGCATCGAAGCCAAGCTAAATCTTGGACTTGGCGCTTCGTTGCCGATGCCAAGGGGTCGGCAACTGGGGCGCGCCCGGTGGAGTCATGTCGACGAACACCCTCCATGCTGGTTGCCAGGGCTGCCGCTGCGCGGGGGCCTGACGGTCCCAGCGCGTTGACGACACCTTGCATCTGGGTCTGTCATCGACCCCGTTCAAGAGCCGCCACAAGGGGAGGAAGATGAAATTCGCGGGTATCCGCGCGAGCGCCGCAGGCGCGCTTTTAGCGCTGTGGAGCAGTGTTGCCGCCGCGCACGAAGTCGTGCATTTCCTCTCGCTCGACCCGTCGGCGCCGGCGCTCGACGGCTATCTCTTCCAGCCGGCGAGCGGTGGCCGCCATCCGGCGCTGATTTTTCTGCATGGCTGCGGCGGCCTGATAAACCGCAGCGGGCAGATCAACGCCCGCGAGACCGACTGGGCCGCGCGTTTCAACGCGATGGATTATGTGGTTTTGATGGTCGACAGCCTCAGCCCGCGCCACCACGGCGAGATGTGCTCGGTCTCCGGCTTCGATCAACAGCTCTATCGCCAGCGGCCACGGGACGCCTACGGCGCGCTCGCTTGGCTGCAGGCGCAAGACTTCGTCGCACCCGACCGTGTCGGGATGATCGGCTGGTCGGAGGGCGGTGGCGTCATCCTCTTCTCGATTGGCGTCCCAAGCCTTGGGCGGCCCGCCGATCTCCCGCCAGAGCGCGACTTTCGCGCCGCGGTCGCGTTCTATCCTGCCTCGTGCCGCGACAACCGCCAGCCGGCGAGCTGGACGACGGGCATCCCGCTGCTGGTCCTGGTCGGCGACGGTGACGTGTGGACGCCGCTGCCGCCCTGCCAGACCTTTCTCGGCGCGGCGGCGGCGCGGGGCGCGGTGGTGACGTTGCAGGCCTATACCGGTGCGGTTCACGATTTCGACTGGCCGAACCTCAAGCGCAGCGACCGGCCGGAATATACGACCGCGGCCGGGGTCGTGCCGGTCACCGGAATGGACCCGGCGGCGCGAGCCGAGGCGCTGCAGCGCGTGCCGGCCTTCCTCGCTGGCTATCTGGGCCGGTGACGGCTCGCTCCGCCGGGTTGCGCCGATTCGGACCCGCCCGTAAGGTCGGCGGAATGGACGCGCGCAGCATGTTCGCCGGCCGGTGGTTTCGCCTTTTTGCCCATATGGCGGCGCTGATCCTCGCCGTGCCGTTTCCACTCGCGGTTCGGGCGGAGACCCAATTCTTCAATATTTACGATTTTCAGCTCGAGGGTGGCACGGTGATGCCCGAGCTGCGGCATCGCCTACGAGACCCAGGGAAAGCTGTCCCCGGCGCGAGACAACGCCATCGTGCTGCTCCACGACGCGCTCGAGGATCATCACGCTTTTGATTCGCTGATCGGGCCCGGCAAGACCTTCGATACGAACCGCTATTTTATCATCGCCGTGGATGCGATCGGCGGCGGCGAATCCTCCGCGCCCAGTGACGGCGCCGGACAGGATTTCCCCCGTTACACGATCGGCGACATGATGGCGGCGGAATACGCGCTGGTCTCGCGCGGGCTCGGCCTGACCCGGCTACGTGCCGTGGTCGGCCGCTCGATGGGCGCGTTCATCGCCCTCGAATGGGCGGCGCAGCACTCTGAGATGGCGCAGGCCGTCGTCCTCGTCGCGCCCGCGCCACGCAGCGATGCGAATTTGCAGGTGGTGATCGATGCGCTGGTGTCCGCGGTGGCGCTTGACCCGGTATGGGAGGGCGGCCGCTACAAAAGCAACCCGATCGAGGGGCTGCGGCATGCGGGCGCCGTCTACTTTCCCTGGGCGGTCAGCACCGCCTATCTCGATCGGTTGACGCCGGAAGCAATCGCCCAGGAATCGGAGGCGACAGCGCAGCGCTTTGCGCAATGGGACGCGAATGGTTTGGTGCTGCGACTGGCCGCTTGCCGCGGGTACGATGCCGCGGCGCAGTCAGGCGGTGACCTCCGGGCGACACTGGCGCCGGTCACGATGCCGGTGCTGCTCCTGGCGAGCGCCAGCGACAGGCTCATTGGGTTGGCGGGCACGCAGCGGCTACGCACGGTATTAGCGCACGCCAAATACGTCGAGATACCGACCGAACGCGGCCATACCGCCGTCGCGAGCCCGCCAGGGACCGCGGAGGGCGATTTTGTCGACCGGGCGATTCGCGACTTTCTCGCCGCGCCGAAGTAATGGCGTCAGCCGATCCGCGCTCCGCTCGGTGGAGCGACGATCGGCCGCGACGCTTCGGTCATCAGACCAGCGCCGATTTCGCTGATCCGGGTTGAGGCCCCGACCATCGACGCAACGCTGCGTCGGAGGTAGCCAAACTGAACCTCGACCGCGTCGGCGAAATTGCCAGCGCGCATCAGTGCCGCGGCGTTGTCGCCGGCCTCGGTCAAGGTCGTCTGCGCCAGCTCCGTCATCTCGAGCGCCAAGGTTGTCAAACCCTTGGCGACGGCTTGCTGCGATTCGCCGACCGAGATCAAAGCGCTGCAATAGGTGGCGAGCAGGTGTTCGGATGCAGCTTTCGAGGACCGATGGACCGGCTGTGAAACCGCAACTGCCGGAACGATTTTCCTTGCCGTCGCCGCGGGTTCTACCACGACAGCTGGCGATCCCGCCGTCCGTTTTGGTTTCGAATTGTTGGATTCACTCATTTTCCACCTCGCTTTTCTGAGACTGCGAATAGTGCGCTGCACACGAGTCAAATAATCTTGTGTGATAGCACTTTCAAGCTGGTCATTGTGCAATGCACAATGCAGCGTGAAAGAGCCTCGTGGAGCACCAAAGGCATTGCCGAGCGGAACGGCCAAACCCGGTTCAGTCTCCGCCGCTTTGACATGTTTTCATCTTTTTTTTACCCTTCCGGGCAGCGAATGACGGTTGTGACTCTGTTCGGGTTGCTTGGGGTGGGGGTCTAGCGTGCCGGCTGATACGCCGATCGAGGGGAAGCTCGGCCGCGGCGTTGTGCGGTCCTTGTCGTTCATCAGTGGGATTGCGGTAGCAGCGGGGTTGCTGTGCTCGGCAACTCTCGCCGGCCAGGTGCCGCCGCCGCGCGGCGGCCCGATCTACGAGGCAATCGTGCTCGACGCCGACACCGGTCAGGTGTTGCGGGAGCTGAACCCGGACGCCGTGACCTATCCGGCGTCGCTCACCAAGATGATGACGCTGTACTTGACTTTCGAGGCGCTCAACAGCGGCAAGCTGCGGCTCGATCAATATTTCCAGGTCTCAGCCGCGGCGGCCGCGCACGCCCCGTCTAAGCTCGCCCTGGAGCCGGGTGAGAGCGTCACCATTCGCGACCTGATCCTTGGCATCGTGACGAAGTCGGCGAACGACGCGGCGGCGGTACTCGCGGAAGGGCTCGGCGGCACCGAGGCCAACTTTGCCGCGATGATGACGCAGAAGGCGCATCAACTCGGCATGGCGCACACCTTCTACCGCAATGCCTCCGGCCTGCCAGATCCCGGTCAGCTGACCACCGCCCGCGACATCG
The DNA here is from genome assembly GCA_963773625.1 of uncultured Alphaproteobacteria bacterium. GTDB lineage: Bacteria > Pseudomonadota > Alphaproteobacteria > ATCC43930 > CGMCC-115725 > DATARH01. Next base: position 194,690 of record CAVZCJ010000013.1, read on the forward strand.
CGCGGCTCGCGCTTGCGCTGTTGCACGATTTCCCGCGCGAATATCGCTACTTTTCGGTGCGGCAATTTGAATTCGACGGTCGAAACGTCAATTCCCACGATCACCTACTCGAATGGTACGACGGCGCGGATGGAATCAAGACTGGCTATACCGTAGCCTCGGGCTTCAACCTCGCCACCTCGGCGGTGCGCAACGGCCATCGCTTGGTCGGCGTCATCATGGGCGGCAGCACCGCACGGACGCGCGACGAGGAGATGGCGCGGCTACTCGACCTCGGATTTGCCGATCTGGGCAATCAAGCCCCGGTGGTGGCACAAAATCGACTGCCGGTCGCGCCCGCTCAGGTCGCGGCTGCCCAACCGCCAGCATCGTCGTTCGCGGCACTCGCGGGCGCGTCGCTGGCTGCGCCAGCGTCGGCGGCTATCAAGCCCGCGATCGTCGCCCAGCCCGCTGCGCCGGCACCCCAACCCGAACCGCGTCCCTCGACGATCGGCGCCGTCGCCGCCGCGGCGCTTCAGCACCTGGTCCCGGTCGCCCCTGCTCAGGCGGCGACGGTCCAGGCCGAGCCAAGCGAGACCTGGGGCATCCAAATCGGCAGCTATAGAGGTAAGTCGGCCGCGGAGCGTGCCGAGCGCAAGATCACCCATCTCGCGGTCGCGAAGGGGAAGGAGAGCGTGATCCTGGCCCCGTCAGCAGGCGAGCGCGACCGTGTCTACCATCTGCGTCTGCTTCGTTTCTCGCAGCACGGCGCGCGCAATGCCTGCGAGGAGCTGCGCCGCCAGAAGATCGGCTGCACCCTGGTGCCGCCGCCGGGAATGAAAGTCGCCAGCCAGTAGGCGTGCTCAGGCCAGCGACACGTACATCCCACTAGCGCCAAGTTCGTCAATGATCTGCTGCTTCAGCCGGTCGAGGCCATCCGCGCTTGCCGCCTCGGCGCGAGCAACGATGACGGCCTGAGTGTTGGAGGCGCGGATCAGCCACCAGCCGTCCTTGCTCTTCACCCGCACCCCGTCGATGTCGATGAGGTCGGCGCCGCGCGCGCGCAGCCGCTCCGCGATCTCGCCGACAATGGCGAATTTGCGCGTCTCGTCGCATTCGAGCCGCAGCTCGGGGGTGTTGAACGTCGTCGGCAGGCGGTCAACTATCGTGGCGAGGCTCTCGCCGGCGCGGGCGAGCACATCCAGCAGCCGCACCGCGACGTAGACCGCGTCGTCGAAGCCGTAATAGCCGTCGGCAAAAAAGATGTGCCCGCTCATCTCGCCGGCGAGCGGCGCGCCGGTCTCGGCCATGCGCGCTTTGATCAGCGAATGCCCGGTCTGCCCCATCACCGGCCGGCCGCCGGCGCGCGCAATCTCGTCGAACAGTACCTGGCTCGCTTTGACGTCGGCAAGGATCGGCGCGCCGGGAAGGCGGCGCAGAACGTCGCGCGCCAGGATGACCATGAGCTGGTCGCCCCACAGGATGCGGCCCTTCGCGTCGACGACGCCGATGCGGTCGCCGTCGCCGTCGAAGGCGATGCCGAGATCGAAGGCGATACCATATTCGCCGTCCTGGTCGGTCACCGCCCGTTGTAACTGGGCCAAGTTTTCAGGAACTGTCGGGTCCGGATGATGAGCGGGGAAACGACCGTCGATTTCCCAGTTCATCAAGAGATGCTCACCAGGCAACCGGTCGAGCAGAGCAGAGACAACCTCGCCGGTGGCGCCATTGCCACAATCCCACGCGACCTTGAGCAGCCGTCCGCCATGGAAGTCCTGCCTCAGGCGGGCAACGTATTCTTCAAAGACGCTGCGTTCTTCGACCTGCCCGGGCTTGCCGGACGGCTCGCCGATCGTCTGCGCCATCTCGCCCAGCCGCTGGATCTGGTCGCCGAAAAACGGCTTGCCGCCGAGCACCAGCTTGAAGCCGTTGTGGTCGGGCGGGTTGTGCGAGCCGGTGACCATGACTCCGCCGTCGACCTTGAGCGTTGCCGCGGCGAAATAGAGCATCGGGGTCGGACCGCGACCGATGCGCACCACGTCGACGCCGCCGGCGGTCAGCCCCTCAACCAGCGCAGCCTCGAGCTCGGGAGACGTCAGCCGCCCGTCATAGCCCACCGCGATCCGGCCTCCGCCGCTTTCCGCCAAGCTCGCGGCGAACGCACGGCCGACCGCATGCGCATCGGCCGCAAACAGGGTCCTGCCCACGATTCCGCGAATGTCGTACTCGCGCAGAATCGTCGGGTCGAAGCGATGCGGCATCGCCGAGCCGGCTAGCGGTAGTTCTTCAAGATTTGCCGCAGGCCCGCGCCGAGCTCGGGATGTTCGAGCCCGACCGCCACCGTGGCTTCGAGATAGCCGAGCTTGTCGCCGCAATCGTAGCGGCGGGCAGCGGCGCGGAAGCCGTAGAAGGGCTGGCCTTCGGCAATTAGCGCGGCGAGCCCATCGGTCAGCTGAATCTCGTTGCCAGCGCCGGGCTTGGTCTTTTCGAGGTGTTCGAACACTTCGGGCTGGATGATGTAGCGGCCGATGATGGTCAGGTTCGATGGCGCTTCGGCCGGGTCGGGCTTCTCGACGACGCCTCTTGCGCGCACCAGGGTGCCGTTATCCTCAACGATGTCGAGTACGCCGTAGCGGTTGGTCTGCTCCCGCGGCACCTCGACGACCGCGACAATGTTGCCGCCGGTTTGCTCGTAAGCGTCCATCATCTGCTTCAAAGCGGGCGGCTCGCCGACCATCAGATCGTCAACCAGCAGCACGGCGAACGGCTCGTCGCCGATCAGATGGCGCGCGCACCACACGGCATGGCCGAGGCCTAGCGGCTGCTGCTGGCGGGTGTAGGCAACATGCCCGGCGGGTGGCAGCCAGGAGCGCAGCTCCTTCAGCTGCGCGTCCTTGCCGCGCTCGCGCAGAGTCGTCTCCAGCTCGAACGCGTGGTCGAAATGGTCTTCGATCGCGCTCTTGGCCCGACCGGTGACAAAATAGAACTGCTCGATGCCGGCCGCTTTGGCCTCTTCGATCGCATAGTGGATGAGGGGCCGATCGACCACCGTCAGCATCTCTTTTGGCATGGCCTTGGTCGCCGGCAGGATCCGGGTGCCGAGCCCGGCGACGGGGAAGACCGCCTTGCGTACGCGCTGCTTCATGAAGCTCCTCAATGGCGCGGCCGGCGTCTCATGCCAGTGCCAGCCGATGATCTAATAACGTACAAACCGATAAAAGGCTTCCCCGACCCGCGCGCGGCAATCATCGCGCGGCGAGCCTTATGGCTGGTTAATGTTTCAACAGCACGTCCCGCGCGCGGTTGATCTTGGTCGCGAGATAGTCGGTGCCGCCATGGTCGGGATGGAGCTGCATCATCAACCGGTGATGCGCGCTGCGGATCGCTGCCTCGTCGGCACCGGGTTCGAGGCCGAGAACCTCGTAGGCCTCCGCGACGGTCATGTCCCCGGCGCCGCCACGCGGTGGGGCGGATTGCCCGGCGCCCATTTCGTCGCGCCAATCCGGATGCAGTCGGTCGAGATAGGCTTCGAGCAACCGCGCGCCCTCGGAGTTGGCCGCGCGGCACTCGCGTAACAGCGCGATAAGGTCGGCGTTGGAAAGCTCGGCTAGCTGTATGCCCTCAAACCGCCCGGCGAGCACGGTGCCGGCCATCGTGCCGGTATCGTGATCGAGGCTCATGCGCAAATATGGGGTCACGACCTCCGATGCCGGGCTGGCTCCTGAGCCGCGGAAGCCGCTGAGGAATGAGCGCAGATAGCCGCGCAGGTATGGAAACGTGAGGATCAAAGGCGTCCAAATGAAGGCGAAGCGCTCGGACAGCAACAGAAAGAGGAACAGCACGCCGGCCGCGCCGAGTGCGGTCCATTTGAGACCCCGCGCCAACTTCGCCGGGTCGGCGTTGACGAAAAGATAGACCAGCAACAACAGGCCGCCGAGGATTGCCAACCCGCCGAAGAGCGCGAGCTCCGGCATGGCTCAGCCACGCAGCTGGGCGGTCAATAGCGGGATGTCGCCGCCCTTTTTGGCGCTGTAATCGGCGAGCGCGCGATAGCCACCAGCGGCGTAAACCGCGACCGCGGCGAGCAGGTCTTTCAGCCGCCCGGCGCTGGCCGCGTCGAAGCTCAGATAGGCGCCGCGCGACAGCTTGGCGATCTGGCGAAACGCGGCGGCGGCGATCCGGTCGCCGCCTTCGTGGAAGATGAAGACCGGCGTACCGAGCAGCCCCAGTTCGCCGGCGAGCTTACACAGGCGGTCGGCGTTCTCCTCCATCGCGTCGCCGACAAAAACCAGGGCATGGACGCGCCGCTTCTTGCTCTCGGCGATGGCATGCGACAGCACTCGGTCGATCTGGGTCTCGCCGCCGACGCAGGACACCGCGCGCATCGCCCGGTGCAGATCGGCGGCGGTTTCAAACCAGCGGCTCGCCTTGCATTCGCCAAAGCCGCGATAAAACATCAGCTTGACGTCGAGCCCGCCGAGGGCCGTCGTCGCCTCGAACATCTCGCCCTGGATGCGGCAGGCGCGGTCCCAGGTAGGCTCGCGGCTGGCGGTGGCGTCGAGCGCGAAGATCAGCCGCCCACGCCCACCTTCCGGCCGCACCGCCGGCGCGCGGTTGAGGTCGGCGAGGAAGGCATCGACATCGGCCGAGGGCGATGTCGACGGCAGCTTGCCGCCGGTCATGCGGGTCTCAGCCATACTGAGGTGTCATGGTAGACCGCACCGCCTTGGGGCGGCCCGGGGTCAGCGCTGGTCAGGAGGTTGATGCCGATGCCTTCCTCGAAGGCGGCGTTCGGCCAGACCCCCTCGACGATGACGACGCGCTTTTGCAGTCCGTCGAAGGCGCGCGCGTGGACGACGACGCTGCCCTTGCCGTTGCCGATCCGGACGCGATCGCCATCAACGATGCCGAACTCCTTCAGGGCATCGGGATGGATCAGCGCTGTCGGCCGCCCCTCTCGCGCGATACCGCTGGGGGTGTTGTTGAAGCTGGTGTTGAGGAACGATCGCGACGGCGCCGGCACCATTCGGAATGGTTGGGCGGGATCGCCGTCGTCGATATTGGCGACATGGTCGGGGAATTCGGGCAGAGCGCCCAAATCGCGGTCGCGCATCGGCCCCTTCACGGACGCCCAGTTGGCGCGGAAGTGGAACTTCTTGTCGAGATGACCGAAGCCGTCGAGGAAATGCTCGGTTTCGAACGGCTGCGCGCAGTCGAGCCAGGTGCCCTCGACAAAGTCATCCGGGCCCGGCAGACCGCTTGCCTTGAGGGTTTCGGCGATGATTTCGAACGCGCTCATCTTGAAACCGCGATGCTCGGCGCCCAATCGCTCGGCGAGCGCGCAATGCACCTCATGGTTCGAGCGGCACTCGGCATAGGGCGGCACCACCGGCTGGTGCAGCTGGAGGAAGGTGTGTGCGCCGGCGGTGTAAATGTCGTCGTGCTCCAAGAACGTGGTCGCCGGCAACACGACGTCGGCCATCGCCGCAGTCTCGGTCATGAACTGCTCATGCACGCAGACGAAAAGATCGTCGCGGGCAAACCCCTGATGCACCAGCCGCGACTCTGGGGAGACCACCATTGGATTGGTGTTCTGGATGAACAGCGCGGTCACCGGCGGCCCATCGCCGAGGTCGCGCTTGTCGCCGGTGAGGATCGGCCCGATGCGCGACTGGTCGAGGATGCGGGTCGAGTGGTCGATAACGTCGGACCCCTCGATCAGCCTGCGGTCGAGATGCACCAGACCGTGGTTTGATTGCAGCGCGCCGCCGCCCTCGTATTGCCAGGCGCCGGTCACCGCCGGCAGGCAGGTGACCGCGAACAGGTTGACCGCGCCGTTGCGCTGACGCGAGAAGCCATAGCCCAGCCTGATATAGGCGCGTTTGGTTTGCCCGTAGAGCCGGGCGAAGGCGGTGATCTCGTCTGCGGAAAGACCGGTGATCGCCGCGGCCCAATCGGGCCCGCGGCTCGCGACATGCGCCTCCAGCCCCGCCGGGTCGTCGGTGTAGCGCGCGAGATACGCGCGGTCGGCGAAGCCCTCCTTGAACAGCACGTGGATCACCGCGCAGGCGAGCGCGCCGTCGGTGCCGGGGAGCGGCGCCAGATGCATGTCGGCGATCTCGGCCGTGCCGGTGCGGTAGGGATCGACGACGACAAGTTTCGCGCCGCGCTCCTTCCGCGCCTTGGCGATGTGGGACATCACATTGACCTGGGTCGAGACCGGGTTGCCGCCCCAGACCACGATCAGGTCGGACTGCGCCATCTCTCGGCCGTCGACGCCGCGCTTGGCGCCGACCCCGACGATCCAGCCGGCGTCGGTCAGGGCGTTACAGATCGTCGAATGCTGGCGCGAATAGCGCATTGCGTGGCGCAGCCGCTGCAGTCCGTCGCGTTGCACCAGCCCCATGGTGCCCGAGTAGTAATGCGGCCAGACCGCTTCGCTGCCGTGGTGCTGCGCGGCGCGGGTCAATCCCTCGGCAACGAGGTCGAGTGCGTCGTCCCAAGAAATGGGTTCGAACGCGGCGCGGCCGAGGCCCTTGTCGCCAACCCGCCGGAGCGGCACGTTGAGGCGCTCGGGGTGATATTGCCGCTCGGCGTAGCGTCCGACCTTGGCGCAGACGACGCCGTCGGTGTAGCCCTGTGCCTTGGCGCCGCGGATGCGGCCGATGCGGCCGCCATCGATCCGCTCGACCTCGAGCGCGCAGGCGCTCGGGCAGTCATGCGGACAGATGCTGAAGGCGACATCGAGCGGCAAATGCGTGCTCCGGTCAGTCGGTTGCGGCAGAATAGCACGAGGCGAGAGCCGGAGCGCAGCCGATGACCTTTGCCCTGACCCCCGACCAACTCGAGATCCGCGAGGCGGTGGCGCGGCTGTGCGCCCGCTTCGGTGACGATTACTGGCTGAAGAAGGACGAGGAGGGCGGCTTCCCGCACGAGTTCCACCGGGCGATGGCCGAGGGCGGGTGGCTGGGCATCGCCATGCCCGAGGAATTCGGGGGCAGCGGGCTTGGCATCACCGAAGCTGCGGCGGTGATGCAGGCGGTGGCGCAATCGGGCGCGGGATTTTCCGGCGCTTCCGCCGTGCATATGAACATTTTCGGCCTCAACCCGGTCGTCGTCTTCGGCTCCGACGAGCAGAAGCGGCGCTTCCTGCTGCCGCTGATCGCCGGGAAGGAAAAGGCCTGCTTTGCAGTCACCGAGCCCGATGTCGGGCTCGATACCACTCGGCTGAAGACCCGCGCCACCCGAGAGGGCAATGGCTATGTCATCTCCGGCCGCAAGATCTGGACATCCACAGCCCAGGTCACCGAGAAGATGCTAATCCTCGCGCGCACGACGCCCTACGAGGAGGCGGCGCGGCCGTCGGCCGGGATGAGTTTGTTCTATACCGACCTCGATCGCACCAAGGTCGAGGTGCGCGAAATCCACAAGATGGGACGGGCCGCGGTCAATTCGAACATGCTGTTCATCGACGGGCTCAAGGTACCGCTCGAGGACCGCATCGGCGAGGAAGGCAAGGGTTTTCAGTACATCCTGCACGGGATGAACCCGGAGCGCATCCTGATCGCCGCCGAGGCGGTGGGGCTGGGCCGTGCCGCGCTCGCCCGCGCGGCGCGCTACGCTGGTGAACGCGTTGTCTTCGGCCGGCCGATCGGCCAGAACCAGGGCATCCAGCACCCGCTCGCCGAGCGCTGGATCGAGCTGGAGGCGGCCGAGCTTCTGGTGTACCGCGCCGCCGCCGCCTATGACGCCGGTGAGGATTCGGGCGCCTTCGCCAACGCCGCCAAATATTTCGCCGCCGAGGCCGGGCACCGCGCCTGCGAGGCGGCGGTCCTCACTCATGGCGGCATGGGCTATGCCCGCGAGTATCACGTCGAGCGCTATTTCCGCGAAATCCAGATCGCCCGCATCGCCCCTGTCAGTTCACAATTGATCCTGTCGCACATTGCCGAGCGCGTGCTAGGCCTGCCGAAATCCTATTAGGGCGAAACCGTACCGAAGGAGGACATCATGGCCGACAAGCGTCCCGCCTATGTGATCGCCGAGGTCGAGGTCACCGATCCGGCGGCGTTCACCGATTATGTCGCGAAGGCAGTGCCCACGCTCGGCCCGACTGGTGCACAGTTTCTCGCCCGCTCGAAGGCCCACAGCAAGGAGGGCACCGCGCCGGTCGGCGAGATCGTCATGCTCAAGTTCGAGAGCCTCGAGGCCGCGGAGAACTGGTACGCCAGCCCCGCCTACGCGGCCTGTATTCCGCTGCGCCAGCGCGCCGCGAACACGCGGCTCTTCATCATCGAGGGCGAGCCGCCGCAGTAGAGCAGGACGGAAAACCTCATGACGTTGCGCATAGCGGTCGGCGGCTTCGGGGCGATCGGCAAGGTCGTCGCCGCGGCGCTTGACCGCGGCATCGAAGGTCTGAGCCTCGCCGCCGTGTCGGCGCGAGGCGCCGCCCGGGCGGAGGCCGCGATGGCGAACTTCGCGGCGCCCGCGCCAGTCGTCCCGCTCGATCGCTTGTGGGCGGCGGCGGATGTCGTGATCGAATGCGCGCCCGCCAAGCATCTGCGCGAGATAGCCTCGCCGGCTCTCGCCAACGGACGCACGCTGGTCACCCTCTCCTGTGGCGCGCTTCTGGATAATTTCGACCTAGTCGAGCTGGCGCGGGAGCATGGAGGCCGCATCCTAGTGCCGACCGGAGCCCTCATTGGCCTCGACGCGGTGCAGGCGGCGGCCGTGAACGGCGGCATCCGCTCGGTGCAGATGATCACGCGGAAACCGCCCAATGGTCTTGAAGGGGCGCCCTATCTGGTCGAGCACGGTATCGATGTCAGCGGGCTCAACGCCGCGAAGCTGGTGTTCAGCGGCAGTGCGCGCGACGCAGCGCGCGGTTTTCCAGCCAACGTCAATGTCGCGGCGGCGTTGGCGCTGGCCGGAATCGGGCCGGAACGGACGATGATCGACATCTGGGCCGACCCGGCGGTCAACCGCAATATCCACCGCATCGAGGTCGAAGCCGATTCCGCACGCTTCTCGATGCAGATCGAGAATGTGCCGAGCCTCGAAAACCCGCGTACCGGCCGCCTCACGGCGCTCTCGGTTATCGCCTTGTTACGGAAGTTAACCAGTCCGCTGGCGATCGGGACCTGATCGGGCCGACATACGCATAAATGATGTTGTTCAAAGTCTTGGTGCTGCAAACGCTGTACACGCTGTCGGACGAGCAGACCGAATATCAGCTCAAGGATCGGCTGTCGTTTATGCGGTTTATCGGCTTAGCACTGCACGAGGCGGTGCCTGATGCCAAGACGATTTGGCTTTACCGCGAGCAGCTGGCGCGAGCCGGGCGGTCGAGCGTCTCTTCGCGCGATTTGACGGGCTGCTTCGCGCGAAGGGTTGCTGGCGATGGGCGGTCAGATCGTCGATGCGACGTGATCGAGGCGCGCCGGCCGCGCTGACCCAGGCGGAGAAGGACACCCTCAAGGCGCGCACCCTGCCGCCTCGAAGCCGGCGCGCGGCGCAGATCGACCGCGACGGCGCTGCACATTAAAGCGCGGGCGCAGCCAGACGACAGCCGACCGAGTTCCCGCGGGCACAAGCGCCAGGCAGAGATCGCGTCCGATGTTCGGATACAAAAACCACGTCGCTCGACCGCGAGCATGCTTTTTGCGCGCTATACCGTGACGCATGCGGCCAGATATGACGAGCCAGTCGCGCGTGCTCGATCGCGACAACACCGCCAGCGATTGTGCGCCGATACCGCCTATCGCTCGGTCGCGAACCTGGCCCTGCTCGACGGTGTCCCGAGCCAGTTTCAGCGCAGAAGCCGCGAGACGCAGATGCCGGCGGAGCCCGCGTCGAGCATGTCTTCGCCGCCCAGAAACGCCGCCTCGGACTGATCGTGCGAACCGTCGGCATGGTGCGCGCGGCACAACTTTACGAGTGTCCGTAAGTTTGGTGTAAGGTCAGACCGCCGCGGACCACCACGAACCGCGCTGGGTCGCGAACCGCGCAAGCCAAGCACTTTGCCGCGCATCGTGTCCGGTCCGCGGCGCCTCGGCCTATGTCCGTGGCGCCGCCAGGCCCAGCATCACTGACTGCTGCAGACGGTCACCTGAATCGTGCATTTCAGGCCAGGATTGTAATTGCGGCACTGTTCCAGCGCGACGATTTCCGCGTCCGTCGTGTTGGAACGGGTCGCCCAGCCATAGCCGCTGCAGCTGTCGGTCGAAGCGACCGCGCCGCATTGCCCGGGGCCGACCTCGGCCACTACCTGACAGCTTGAACCCTGTGACGAGCATTCGGACATCGCGCGGCTATTGGCCCCAGGCTGGCCGGGATAGTTCCAGCTGCGGCCCCATGCGCAATTGGTGCGGTCGTAAGCGATCGCCCCGTATTCGGCAAACGCCGGTACGGTAGAGGCAAAGACTCCAGTCAAGGTAATCAAACCAGTAGCAAAGAGCGTGATACGGCGCATGGGACCCGTCCTTCCACTAAAGATTGGGCGACGGTAATTCCAAGTTTCCGCTTACGCAACTCTCCGTTTTCGGGAACGCTCCAGTCGCTCGAAAGCGCGTCTCCCGCTATGCTCGCTCCATCACCGGTGGAGCCGACAATGTTGCCCGCCCCGATCGATCGCCGCGCCTTGTGGCGCCGAGTAAACCACGGCGCCGAGTGGTCGTGAGCGACGTTTTTGATCTTCTCATCGTCGGCGGCGGCATCAACGGGGTTGGCATCGCTCGCGACGCTGCGGGGCGCGGGATCAAAGTGCTGCTATGCGAAAAGGGCGATCTCGCCGGCGCGACCTCGTCCGCGTCGAGCAAGATGATCCACGGCGGACTCCGCTACCTTGAACACGGTGCTTTCCACCTCGTGCGCGAATCACTGGCCGAGCGCGAAGTGCTGCTCAAGGCCGCGCCGCATCTGGTACGGCCGATGCGTTTCGTGCTGCCGCATGGGCCGGGGCTGCGGCCGCGCTGGATGTTGCGGCTCGGCCTCTTCCTCTACGACCGGCTGGGCGGCGTTCGTTCGCTGGCGGCCTCGGACGCGATCGATCTACGCACCGGACCGATGGCGGCGCCGCTGCAGGATCGGGTGAAGCGCGGTTTCGTTTATTCCGATTGCGTTGTTGACGATGCGCGACTCACGGTCGCCAACGCGCGCGACGCGACGCGCCACGGCGCGACAATCCTCACGCGCACTGCCCTCACTGGAGCGCGTCGTGACGGCGGGCTGTGGCGGGTGGCACTGAGCGGCGCAGAGGGCGCGAACCAGGAGGTGGCGGCGCGCATCCTCGTCAATGCCGCGGGACCATGGGCGGCGGAAGTGCGGGCGCTCGCCGGGCTTTCCGGCCGTGCTCGCCTACGTCTTGTCAAGGGAAGCCACATCGTTGTCCGCCGGCTCTACGAGGGCGACCATGCCTATCTGCTGCAGAATGATGACCGCCGTGTCGTCTTCGCGATCCCGTTTGAGCGCGATTTCACACTGATCGGCACTACAGAGTCGGCCGCTGCGGCGCCGCAGGCCGAGCCGGTAACGGACACGGAGCTCGCCTATCTCTGCCGCGCCGTCGGGCGCTGGTTTGGGCGCGCGCCCGAGCCTGCCGATATCGTCTGGTGCTATTCGGGTGTGCGGCCGCTCTACGACGACGGTTCGCTCACCGCCTCGGAAACAAGCCGCGACTATTTCCTCGAGTTGAACGAAATCGGTCCGCCGTGTTTGTCGATCTTCGGAGGAAAGCTCACCACCTATCGCCGTCTCGCCGAAGCGGTGCTGATGAAGTTGCGGCCGTACCTGCCGGGAATGGGACTGAACTGGACTTCTGCTGCGATGTTGCCCGACGACAGCGAGGCGTTCGCCGGACCGGCAGCCGAATTTGCGCCGGGGCTCGGCAAACAACAGGTCGAGTTCATGATGCGCGAGGAATGGGCGCGGACCGCGGACGATATCCTGTGGCGGCGCAGCAAATTGGGTCTCGTCACCTCGCCGGAGCAGCGGGAAAAGCTGGCCCAGTTCATCGCGAGCCGGGAACCTCGAGCCGCCGTGCCAGCCGGGCAAACAGTAGGTCGGTGAGGATCGCAAACAGCGCCACCAACACCGCGCCCTGGATCACGTAGGGCAGCTTGTTGCCGGCCAGCCCGTCGAAGATCGGCGTACCCAAAGTCAGCGCGCCCACGGCCGAGCCGATCGTCGCGGTACCGATGCCAATCGTCACAGACACCCGCACTCCGGCGAGGATCACGGGCGCCGCCAGCGGCAGCTCGACGGCGCGCAGCACCTGACAGCGGGACAGGCCCACGCCGCTCGCGGCGTCGCGGACCGCTTCCGGTACGCCCTCGATTCCGGCGATCGAATTCTCGACGATCGGCAACAGCCCGTACAGGAACAGTGCTACTGCGGTCGGCCGCGATCCAAACCCCAGCGCCGGCACCGCCAGCGCCAGCACCGCCGCCGGCGGGAAGGTCTGGCCGATCGTCGCAGCAACGTTGACCAAAGTACGAAAGTCGCGCCCGGCCGGCCGGGTCACAAACACCGCCAGTCCGACCCCGGTGATGGTCGCCATGGTGCTCGCCAGCGCGACCAGCACGAGGTGCGACCAGAACATCCCAACAAAACTCGCCCTATCGAAGATTTGCGGCTGCACGCCGGGGAATGCCCAGCCGAAAAGCCCGCGCAGCTGCTCCATGTCGAGAAGCAGAAAGGCAAGGAGCAGGCCGACCCAAAGCGCCGGACTCTTCAAGGATGCGGGCATCACCGCACCAAGTCCGCGAGCAGGAGGGCGCCGATCACCTGGCCCCCGGCGTCGGCGACCGCTAACCGGTCGCGGCGACGCGCGGTCATCTGGCCAAGCGCCTCCGCGAGTGATGCGTCTGCGGAGATCGGCTTGCCTTCGGAGGTCTCCCCGGCGCGCATCCGCTCGCCGACCTTGCGCACCGTCAATAGCTTCAGTCCGGTCCCCTGCGCGCCGACAAAATCACGCACGAAATCGCTCCGCGGGCTCTCGACGATGTCGAGCGGCGTGCCGAGCTGCGCCAATTTCCCCCGGTCGAGGATTGCGATCACCGTCGCGAGGCGCAGCGCCTCATCGATGTCGTGGGTGACGAACAGGATGGTCTTGCCGGTCTCGCGGTGGATGCGTGCGATCTCGCCCTGCAGCGCGTCGCGTGTGATCGGATCGACCGCCGCGAACGGTTCGTCCATCAGCAGCACGTCCGGATCGGCGGCGAGCGCCCGGGCGACGCCGACGCGCTGCTGCTCGCCACCCGACAACTGGTGCGGAAATTTGCCCCGATAGGTCGCCGGGTCGAGCCGCAGCATTTTTAGCAGTTCGGTGACGCGAGTCTCGATCCGCTCGCGCGGCCAGTCCAACAGGCGCGGCACCGTCGCGATGTTGTCCGCGACCCGCCAATGCGGAAACAGCCCGTTCGACTGGATGACGTAGCCGATACGCCTGCGCAGCGTTTCGGGCGGGACGGCGCGCACGTCCTCGCCACCGACCCGGATCGCGCCGCTGTCAAAATCGACGAGCCGGTTAATCATCCGCAGGGTCGTCGATTTGCCGCAGCCCGAGGGTCCGAGCAGCACGCAGAAGGCGCCCCGCGGCACTTCGAGCGACAGATCGTCGACCACGGTGTGGCCGTCATAGGCCTTGCTGACCTGCTCGATCTCGATCATGGCGCGTAGCGCCGGCCGAGCGCGGCGGCGAGCAGCCGCAACAGGAAATCGACCACCAGCGCCAACAGGATCGCCGGCAGCGCGCCTAACAGCACGAGGTCGATCGCGTACTGTCCGAGCCCGTCGAAAACGAAACTGCCGAGCCCGCCGGCGCCGATCAGCGCCGCCACGACCGCCAGCCCGATTGCCTGTACCGTGACAATACGCAGGCCGGCGATCAGCACCGGCAGCGCCAGCGGCACCTCGACCTGCCAGAACACCTGCCGTCCGGTCATGCCCATGCCGCGTGCCGCGTCGATGGCGCCCGGGGAAACCCCGCCGATCCCGGCCAGGGTGTTTCTCGCCACCGGCAGCAGCGCATAAAGCACCAGCGCGATGATCGCCGGCGCTGGCCCGACTCCGCCGATCCCGAGCGCGGCCAGGGCCGGCACCGCTTTCGTCAGCGCCGAGAGCGGCACAACCAACAACCCGAAGAGCGCGATCGAAGGCACCGTCTGCAGCAGGTTGAGCACCGCGAAGAGCGGCGCCTCAAACCGCTTCCTGCGCAACGCCGCGAAGTCCGAGTGGCACGCCGATCAGTAGCGCCGGTCCGACCGAGGCCGCGACCAGCACGGCATGCCGCAGGACCGCGGCGGCGAACACTTCGCGCCGCGTCATGTACTCGCGCGCCAAGGACAACGCGTCGAACATGCCCATTTCCGCCAATACGATAAGCGCCCCCGCGGCAAGCGCGGCGGCGATAAGCCGGGTCACCGCGGCGGCTTCGGATCGTTGCAGCCCGTCGATGAGGGCTAACCCGGCGCAGCAGAGGGCAATCCAGAACCCGGCGCCGAGCGATACCCGCGCCGCCGGGGGCGCTCCAACAGAAAGGATCGCCGCCGCGTCGCCGGCGGCGGCAATGACGAGGATAACCGTCGTCCCGGCGACCGCGGCCGCGAGTGAGGCGAGCGCGCGGCGCGGCGCGGCAAATCCGATCGCGAGCAGGATTGCGGCGCAAGCCGTCAGCCCGGCTACAAACCCCGCACCGGCCGCGTTCCACAGCATCACCGGCCGTCCCGACACCAGCCGGCTCGGCGCCAGGCCGACGAAGCCGCAGCCAACAACCCCGATGACAGCAACCGCGATCAGCAGCGGCAGCACGAGGTTGCGCGGTATGCTCGTGGCGCCCGTCGGCAGAGCTGGCGCGGCGACGTTCATGGCCGGGCCTGCGCCGATTTCAGGTAATCGTCGGCGACGGCCCGCGCATCCTCGCCGTCAACCGCGATCCGCGCGTTCAACGCCTGCAGCGTCTCGCGGGTCAGGGTCGCGAACACGCGGTCGAGCGCCGGGACGATCTCGGGGTGTCGGTCGAGCACGTCCGAGCGGATCACCGGCGCGGGGGCATACACCACCTGGGCATGCTTGTCGTCGCACAGTGCGACAAGGCCCAAGGCGGCAATCGCGCCGTCGGTGCCGTAGGCCATCGCGGCGTTGACTCCCGAAATGCTCTCGGCGGCGGCGCGCAGGGTGGCCGCCGTATTGCCGCCCGACAGGGTCAAGAGCTGGTCGCCGGACAGGTGAAACCCGTACGCGCTTTCAAACGCCGGGAGCGCGGCGGGACTTTCGACAAATTCCGCCGACGCGGCGAGGCGAAATCGCCCGCCCTGTTTCAGATACGCCGCGAGATCGCCGACGCAGGGGCGAGCGGGAAATCCCGCGATGTCTTTGCGGACGGCGATGACCCAGGTGTTGTCGGCTGGCGCCGGGGTCAGCCAGACAAGCCCGTTCTGCTGTTTGTCGAGCGTGGCAACGAGAGCGTATGCCTTGGCCGCGTCCTTCCACACCGGATCAGCCTCGCGGTGGAAGAACAGCGCGCCGTTGCCGGTATATTCGGGATAGATGTCGATCTGCCCGGCGAGGATCGCCGCGCGGACGATGTTGGTAGGCCCGAGTCCGATGCGGCGCTGGACTGACGCGCCGGTACGCTCGATCACTGCCGCGATGAGCTCTCCCAGCAGCGAGCCCTCGGTATCGATCTTCGAGGCGACGACGATCGGCGCCTCGGCAGCGCGACACTGCGGCGACAATGACAAGCCCAGCGCGAGTACGGCAGCGGCCACTATCCGCGCGACCGGTGGCCGTTTCGGGCATGTCGCCATGGCTGGCCTTCGATGGCGCCAAGTCAAATTCAGAGGGGCATCGCCAGCAAAGTGTCAATCTGGCGGCTGTCGAGCACAACTTCCTTGCGAGCGAATTTCCAGCGGTCGTCTCGGCGCACCAGCCGATCGACATAGCGGCCGGCGGCGAAGAGGCTCATCGCCCCGTCCTGCATCGTGCGGACGACGAGGAAATTGGCAACGACGTCGAGCGAGGCATCGCTACCGCCTGTCACCTTGATCGCGCTGATATGGTGACGGTAGTGCTGCGGCTCGTAGATGTTCGCCTTGCGCAGCGCCATCACGCGATCGACCAGCATCGCCCGCGAGGTGAGGTAAACTAGGCCCAGCGGCAGGCCGGCCTCGAAATTCTCCGCCGTGGTAATGCGGTAGTAGCAGTCCTCGACGAAGAAGTTCGGCCATTCCTCCAGCCGATCGTCGTCGAGGCAATGCGCGTAATCGGTATAGAGCGTTTCGAGCTCGAGCCGCCGCGCGACCTCGGCGGGAGTCATCCTGTCAGTAACCCATCATCGGGCGATAGGCCTGCCAGAAGCCGCGGATCGACGCCTCGGTGGTGCGCGTATCCTCGCTGGTGTGGCCGTGACCGCCCATCTCGATCAGCGAGTTCTCATGCTCGGAGCCGACGATCGCGCGCTGTACGAAGCCGCCAACCGCGCCGTCCTCCATCGAAACATAGCCGGCCGGACCGACCAGGTTGCTCTGCAGCAGCCGCCGCTCGTCCATCGCCGCATCGTCTTCCTCGAAGCCAAGAAAGATCCATTGCAGCTCGGTCTCTTTCGGCCCCTTTGGCAAGACCAGCCGCAGCGCGATCGAATTATTGACCTGCTGCAGCACGAAATTGGGGAAGACGCTCAAAATCTGCACGGTGATGTCGTCGCCGAACTCGGCGACCTGTTCGAGCAGGCGCGGATCCTCGAGATGGAGCCCGTCGCGCGCTGACTGGATGCCGGCATAGAGCTTGTCGCTGCCCTCCTTGCCGACGGTCTCGACCCCGCCGCGGGTGTAGGAGGCGTGCGCCTTGCCGCTATCGGCGACCAGCACCCCGCCGCCGGTCGAGAGCCGCGTGATGCGGAAAGTGGCGAAGAACGTATGTAGCAAGCTCGCGTGATAGGTGTCGCGCACGTTTTCGAGATAGAGCTTCCAGTTGTTGTGCAGGATTTGCGAGGTGGTGCCGAGGATTTTCGGCTTGCCGTAAAGCACCCGGCCGACCCGCTCCCCCACCATGTTGCCGATATACTCGGAAAGCGGCGGCGTCTCGTCCGACAGCGTGCCGAACACCAGCCCTCCGAAATGATCGGTGCGCAGCTTTTTTAAGCCATGGTCTTCGAGGCGAAAATCCTCGGGCATGCCGCCCTTGCCGGCGATGCCGCGGCGGAACGCGACGCTCTTCAGATTGCCCTCGAGATCGTAGCTCCACGAATGGTAGACGCAGGTCAGCAGGTCGGTGTTGCCCTGGCGCTTCAGGCAGACGAGGTTGCCGCGATGGGCGCAGCGATTGACCATCGCGTGGATCTGCCCGTCCTCGCCGCGGGTGACGATAACCGGCGTCTCGCCGAGGAAAGTGGTCTTGTAGTCGCCCGGCTTGGGTAGCTCACCCTCCAGCACGAGGAACTGCCAGGTGGCCCCAAGGAACAGCTTGTCAAGCTCGGCCCGGTAGATGTCCTCGTCGGAAAACACCCGGTAGGGTATCCGCGAATTGCCTTTCTTGGGCCAGGTGAGCGTATGCGTGTCCATGCTGCCCTCCAGCGCGCCTAAGCGATCCGCACAGTATCATGAAAGCGGCGGTAATCGATGGCGCGGCGGCCATCCTCCGTCCAGCCGAAAATGTCGACGAAGCGGTGGCTCCACAGGATTTCGTGCGGCAGATAGGAGGTGCGGGCATTCACCGGCTGGACCAGCGTTTCGTCGACGCCGCCGGCGATGACGACGATCTCGGCGTGCTGCTCCGCCAGCGTCTCGTAGTTCATGCCGTAGAGCGGGCTGTCGGCGTCGATCGGGTGCATCACCCGAAAGGTCAGCGCGAACACCGGCGAGCGGTTGCGCACCAGCGCCAGATCGTAGAAGCGGCGGGTCAACTCCCCCTCGTCGCTTACCTCGTCGCGGACCAGGGTCATTGAGACTTCCGCCGCTAGCATCTGGTTCTGGCGCTGGTTGGCGATGCGGATCGAGAGCGTCGGCACGCCGTTATAAGGCCCGACCACGGCGACGTTGCTGAACAGCACCCGTGCCGTCGGCCGCGAAAAGCGCGCGAAGACCAGCCCCGTCGTCATCGCGACGAACATCAGTCCGACGGCAGTTTCCAGCGTCATCAACAGATTGGCGTAGAACGTCGTCGGCGCCATGACGCCATAGCCGATCGTCGCCATCGTCTGCACGCTGAAGAAAAATGCGTCGGCAAGCGAGCCGGGATGCGCTTGGGCGATCGACCCCGGCTGCAGCAGATAGAGCGCCGCGAACGCAACATTTGCGGCGATATAGGCCGCCGCGCCGATCGCGAAAAAGCCCGGCCAAGTGACGGTCAGAGTGCGGTGGTAAAGGTCGCCAAACCATTCGCGCTCGACGCCGAGGCGGATCACTCGGTCGGCGGTGTCGCGAGCGACCAGATGAAAGAGATGGTTGTCGGCGCCTTCCGGCGGCTCAAAACGCAGCGGCGGCGTGGGATATCGTGCTCGATGCGTGCGAGGGTGCCGTGAAGGCACCCTCGCCTTGCCGGTGCGGGCGACGGGCCCGTCGGGCACTTACCCGCCGTAATAGACGTTGTCGCCGAGGTCGCGCATTTCGAGGATGGCGCTATCGAGACGGCCGGAGATCGGGCTCGGCACATGCGCCTCGACGACTTCAGCGACGACGATGTGATGGTCGCCCTGCTCGACGATCTGCGAGACCTTGCACTCGACCGCGGCGAGCGCGGCGTCGAGGATCGGTGCGCCGTTGGCGCCCTTGTGGATGTCCTGGCCGGAGAGCTTGCCGCCTTCAAGCGCGGCCGGCTTGAAGAAGGTGAAGGCGAGGCCCTTGTGCGCCTTACCGAGCATGTTGAGGGTGAAATTCTTGGTGCCCTTGACGATGGAGTAGGCGCCGCTGTCGGTCTTGACCCCGACGACAACGAGCGGCGGGTTGAACGCGGTCTGGGTCACCCAGTTGACCGTCGCCGCGGCGACGTTGCCTTTACCGTCATCGGCCGTCAGCACGTAGATGCCATAGGGGATCATGCGAAGCGCGGTCTTCTTGGCGTCGGCGTCCATGTCATGCCTCCGTGGGGGTCGGGATGGCGCCACTACATCGCGTCCGACGTCGGGTGGCAAGACCAAGACATCTGATTTGGATCAACGCGCGGCTCTCATTTCGTCTCTAAGGAGGCCGCACCCGTGCCCCGAAGCGCCTCTTGGAAATTTTCGATGACCATCAAGTACATTGTATTCGCCGGAGCCCTACTGCTTGCCGCCAGCGCTGCCCAGGCCGACGACTTCGCGTTCTATTCATCGGACGGCTCCATGGATATCCATGTCGGGCAAAAGCGGCCGGGTCTCCCGGCAGTATCAGCAGGACAAGGGCGCAGGTAGACCGGGCCGGCTGGTCGGCAGCGTCAGTGGGGGCGGCACGATCGAAGGGTTATGGCTGCAGCCCGCGAGCGATCACCCGTGCTCGTATATGCGCGAAGGCACCAACTCCTGGGGACGGTTTACGATCAGCAATGCCTGGGGCGCTAACCCCTACGGCGTCTGGGGATATTGCGACGAAATCCCCCCAACCGCTCCTGGAACCTCCAGCGGCGCTGATCCCGAGCGGGCAAGCGGGGGCTATTTCCGTCCGCTCGCCGCCAGGCCCTTCTGTAGCGCGGCGAACGATTGGCTCGGCGCAGGCATCAGCCAGCGGAAGCCCTTTTCCACCAGTTTCTCGACATTGTTGGCGTCGACATGCGGGTGGCCGCAGGGGATGTTGTGGTCCTTGCAGATCGCCAAAATCTCGTCGATCGCGGCGGCGACCTCGGGGTGCTCGTACTGGCGCGGATAGCCCATGTCTTGCGACAGGTCGCCCTCGCCCACGAGCACGACACCGATGCCCGGCACCTCCTTGAGCATTTGCGGCAGGTTGCGGATCGCCCGCTTCTCCTCGCACATGATGACGACCAGCACCTCGCCCTCGGGGTTCAACGGCCAGGTGTCGGCGCGCTTGTAATAGGTCTGCTGATCGATCCCCCAATAGCGCGCAGCGGTGCGCGGCGCGTCGCCGCGCTGGCCCGCCGGCTCGTAATACTTGGCTTCCCGAGGTCGGGGATAACGGCACGCCTGCACCGCGTTGCGCGCCTCGTCGACAGTCGAGACGTGCGGCCAGACGATGCCGTAGACGCCGATATCGAGCACCTGCTTGGCGATGAACTGGTTCATCTCGCCGCCATTGGGCGGGATGCGCACCATCGGCGCCACCGCCGGCGTGAGGCTCCCGGATTTGAGGATCTGCGCGCGGTCGAGCATGTACTGCATGCAGTCGCGCAGCTGACGGATGTCGTAGGGGTTGTGCTCCATCTCGAAGACGACGCCGTCATAGGGAGCTGCGCCGATCGACTGCGCCACGCCGATCTCGGCCGGCGAGAAAGTGACAAAGGCTGGCTTGCCGCTTTCGAGCGCGCGGATCGCTGGGTTGAGGCGGGGAAGATCGGGCATCTCAGGTTCCTTCGGCTGAAGGCTGCATCCTAGCGGTCAAGCCAGATGTCTTCCATGCGCCAGCCGTTGTAGATGCTGTTCTCCATGACGGTTTCGTTCTTGACCGTCTTCTGCCAGCAGGTCGCGCCCTTGTTGAAATAGACGAGGGGCTTCGCGACGTCCTCGGTCAGCCGCCGCTCGATCTCCCAGACGAGGGCTTTGCGCTTCTTCTGATCGGGCTCCATCGACTGCTGGTCGATCAGCTTGTCGATGCCGGGATTGCAGTACCCGCCGTAATTGCCGACCCCGCCGCAGGCGTAGTTCTCGTAGAGCAGTGCGTCGGGGTCGTCGACATAGGTGCCGGTGAGGTTGAGCGCGACGGCGTAATCCTTGCGCATCATCGTCGGATACCACTGCGTTGTGTCGATCGGTTGCAGCTCGCCGTCGATGTAAATCTCCTTCAGCTGGTCGATCAGGATCACCGCGGGGTCGCGATAGGGCGGGATGTCGCGGGTGACGATCGTGACCCTGAGCCGCTTGTCGGGCCCGTAGCCGAGCTTCTGCATGATCGCCCGAGCCGCCTCGCGGTTTTTCGCCACATCGGGGTCGTAGCCGGGCAGCTTTGTCAGCATTTCCTTCGGCATGCCCCAGATGCCGCCCTTGCCTTCGCCTTCGGGCGGCTGCAACGCCGCGGCCATCTGGCCGGTGCCTTGGGTCAGGATGTCGATGAAGGCCTTGCGGTCGATGGTCAGCGCCATCGCACGGCGCAAATCGGCATTGTCGAAGGGTGGCTTGGTGATGTTCACCATTAGATTGGTGCTGACGCTGCCGCCCGGCAGAATGCAGGTCGCGTCGGGACGCTGGTTCTGAATGTCGTGCATCAGCGGCACGGTGACGCTGCCCGCGAAAGTCAGATCGTATTGGCCGGCAATGAACGCGAGGATCACCGTCGATCGGTTCCGCGACACGGTGTATTCGATGCCGTCGAGATAGGGCAGGCCCGGCTTCCAATAATCCGGGTTCTTGACCAGCCGGATCAACTCGTTCGGCTTGAACTCGACGAACTTGAACGGGCCCGTGCCGATCGGGTGCTGGCGCATCTGCGCCGCCGGCACATGACACGGATAGACCGGAGACATGCCGCTCGCGAGCAGCGCGATAAAGGCCGGCTGCGGGCGGCCTAGCACGAAGGTGACCTTATAGTCGCCGTCGGTTTTGACCTCGTTAAGGTTGGTGTACCAGCCCTTGCGCGGATTGACGCGCAGATGGTCGGCGGATTTGCCGGTCAGCAAATCCCAGGTGCATTTGACGTCCGCCGCGGTGAACGGCTTCCCGTCATGCCACTTGACCCCTTGGCGCAGCTCGAAGGTGAGTTCGGTGCCCTCCTCGTTCCACGACCATTTCGTCGCCAACTCGGGGCGGATCGACTCCATGCTGTTCTGCGGGGTGTGCTGGTCGAAGATGACAAGGTTGTTGAAGACCGCCATCACCACCCGCTCGGAATAGACGGTCGCCTCTTCCAGGATTGACATGCTGGCCGGGCTGTCGAGCGTGTGGATGCGCAGGATGCCGCCCGATTTCTGGGCCAAGGCCGCGGCGCTGAAGGCGGTTATGGCGGCGATTGCCGCAACGATGCGCAATGCTCTCGTCATCGTTCCTCCCCTTGCCGCCGCCTCGCGGGTTTTCCCCGTCTCGCCGCATCTCGCGGAGGACTATAAGGGGTCGGCGCGGGTGCGTCATCCCGCCGCAGCGTCTCCTCATCTTTACTTGATCGCCCCGGCGTGGTGCGCTGCAATCGCCAAGACCGCATTGCCTATAGGCCGAGCATGATCAGCGACCCGATCGAATTCGAATTGTTCAAGAACGCGCTCTTCGGTGTCGCCGACGAGATGGCGCTGACCGTCTTCCGCACGACCTATTCCGGCGTGCTCAAGGACAACATGGATTACTCGACCGCGATGTTCGACGGCGCCGGGGTGCTGGTGGCGCAAGGGCTGACCTTGCCCGGCCATCTCGGCTCGATGCCGACCGCGATGGCCTCGCTCCAAGAGAGCTTCGCCGGCAATATCCATCCCGGCGACGTCTTCATCTTCAACGACCCGTTCCGCGGCGGAATGCACCTGCCCGACGTGTTCGTGTTTCAGCCGATTTTCCGTGACGAGGCACTGATCGCCTGGGCGGGAGCGGTGTGCCACCACACCGATGTCGGTGGCCGTGTGCCGGGCTCGAACGCCTCGGACTCGACCGAGATCTACCAGGAAGGACTGCGCATCCCGCCCTTGAAGCTTTACGAGCGCGGCCAGCGCAACGAGACGCTGTTCGCGCTGATCGAGACCAATGTACGGGTGCCGGTCAAGGTGTTCGGCGATCTGCGCGCCCAGCTCGCCGCCTGCCACATCGCCGAAACGGCGCTGGTCGAGATGGCGGGGCGCTACGGCAACGAGAAGCTGCAGGCCTACATGACCGAGCTGGTCGATTACGCCGAGCGCATGACCCGGGCGGCGCTCAGGGATTTGCCCGACGGGGTTTACGACTTTCTCGACCATATCGACGACGACGGCATCGATGTCGGGGTGCCGATCCCGCTCAAGGTCACGCTGACCAAAACGGGCGACCGCATCCATGCCGACTGGACCGGCACCGCGAAACAGGTCAAGGGCGCGATCAACAACACGCTCAGCTACACCAAGTCGGCGACTTATTGCGGCATCCGCTCGATCCTGCCGCAGAATATTCCGACCAACGAGGGCGTCTTCCGCGCGATCTCGGTCGAGGCGCCGCAGGGCACCATCGCCAACATGGTGCTACCCGGCGCCTGCGCCGCGCGCGGCCTCACCGGGTTCCGCATGGTCGATTGCATGTTCGGGGCGCTGGCGAAGATGCTGCCAGACCGGGTCTTCGCCGCGTCCGACGGCGGCAATACCGGCGTCTCGATCGGCGGCTATCACGCCGACCGCAGCCCGTTCATCTATGTCGATTTCACCTGCTGCGCCTGGGGCGGCCGGCCCGATTCCGACGGGCTCGACGGCAATTCCAACATCTACGCCAACATGGCCTCGCAGCCGATCGAGGTGACCGAGAGCGAGCAGCCGCTGCAGATCGCCGCCTACGAATTCATCCAGGACGCAATGGGCCCGGGCAAGTTCCGCGGCGGTGCTCCGTTCCGCCGCGAGTACAAGCTGCTGGCCGAGGAGGCGATCCTCCAGGTGCGCTCCGACCGGCGCGATTTCCGCCCCTACGGGCTCTACGGCGGCGGGCCCGGCAAACCGTCGATGAACTATCTGAACCCGGATCGCAATCCCGCGCCGCTGCCATCGAAGCTGACTATGAATATGAAAAAGGGCGATCTCTTTCGCCACGAGGTCGCCGGCGCCGGCGGCTGGGGCGACCCGCTCGACCGCGACCCGGCGCTGGTGCTCAAGGATGTGCGCAACGAGTTCGTCAGCGAGCGCGCGGCGCGCGAGGATTATGGCGTCGTTATCGCCGACGGCGCATTCGACGCGATCGAAACGGCTGCTCTGCGCCAGCAGATGCGCGACCGCCGCAACTGGAACGTGCCGCCAACCTATAGCTGGGGCCTGGCGGCGAAATAGGGCTGAAATCCTTTCCGCGCCGGTGTCGATATCGGCGGCACCTTTACCGATATCGTGCTGCTCGGCGAGGGCGGCGAGCGGTACACCAAGAAAGTTTCATCGACGGTTGATGATTACGCCCGGGCCATTGTCGATGGGCTGTCAAGCCTGCTCGACGAGGTCGGCGGCGGGCGCATCGTCGAGCTGCTGCACGGCACCACGGTCGCCTCGAACGCGATCCTCGAACACAAGGGCGTCAAGACCGGTCTCATCACCACGCGCGGGTTCCGCGACGTGTTGGAAATCCGCAATTTGCGCATGCCGCGGCTCTACGACATGAGCTGGACCAAGCCGCCGCCGCTGGTAGAGCGGCGGCTGAGGGTCGAGGTCGACGAACGGGTCAACGCGCAAGGCGGGATCGACACGCCACTCGACGAGGCGAGCGTCGAGCGCGCGGTCGAGTTCCTCGTCGGCGAGGGGGTCGAGGCGATCGCGGTATGCCTGCTGCACTCCTATCTCAATCCGGCGCATGAGGAGCGGGTCAAGGAGATCGTCGCGCGCCTCGCGCCGGCGACGACCTTATGCATCAGCGCCGAGGTGCTGCCGCTGATCAACGAATACGAGCGCTCTTCGACGACGGTCATCAACGCCTATGTCCGGCCGATCGTGGAGCGCTACCTGTCGCGCCTCATCGGCGAGGTGCAGCGTATCGGCATCGACGTGCCGCTGCTGCTGATGCAGTCGAACGGCGGGCTCACCACCGCCAAGGCAGCCGCGGTGACGCCGATGCACATCATCGAGTCGGGGCCGGCGGCGGGGGTGGTCGGCGTCCAGGCGCTGATGCGCCGTATCGGCGTCAAGAATGCGATCTCGTTCGATATGGGGGGCACCACCGCGAAGGCGTCGCTGATCGAGAACGGCGAGGTGACGCGCGCCGCCGAGTACCAGGTCGGGGCGGGGATAGTCTTGGGCTCGCGGCTGCTGTCGGGGGCGGGTTATACGCTCAAGGTGCCGGCGATCGACCTCGCCGAGATCGGGGCCGGCGGCGGCTCGATTTTGTGGATCGACGCCGGCGGGGCGCTGCAGGCTGGGCCGCATAGCGCCGGCGCCTCGCCCGGCCCGGTCGCCTACGACCAGGGCGGCACCGACCCGACCGTCACCGACGCCAATCTGGTGCTCGGGTACCTCAATCCCAGCCATCTGGTCGGCGGTGCGCTCAAACTCAACCCCGAGAAGTCGCGCGCGGTCATCGCCGAGAAGATCGCCAGACCGCTCGGCATGAACGTGGAGGACGCCGCGCACGGCGCGCATCTGATCGCCGCCTCGAACATGATCCGCGCGCTCAAAGCCGTGTCGAGCGAGCGCGGCCGCGACCCGCGCGAATACGCGCTGGTCGCTTTCG
This sequence comes from uncultured Alphaproteobacteria bacterium, assembly GCA_963773625.1. Lineage (GTDB taxonomy): Bacteria > Pseudomonadota > Alphaproteobacteria > ATCC43930 > CGMCC-115725 > DATARH01. The sequence goes on from CAVZCJ010000013.1 coordinate 220,107, forward strand.
GCGGCAACGGCCCGATCTTCGCCGCCGGGATGGCGCAGGAGATCGGCATCGGCCGGGTGCTGATCCCGCCTTCGGCCGGCGTGTTCTCGTCGTTCGGGCTGCTCTATGCCGAGGTCGAGTATTACTTCACCCGTACCCGCAAACGGCTGCTGCGCGGCACCTCGCCGGCAGAGTTGCAGGCGGTCTTGGATGGGCTCGAAGCCGAGGCGCGGGCGCGACTCGGCGAGGACGGGTTTGAGCCAGCCCGCGTCGAAATCCGGCGCTTCGCCAGCCTGCATTACCAGGGGCAGTCGTTCGAGTTGCGCGTGCCGGTGGCGGCGGGGCGGCTCGACATGGCGGCGCTGGCGGCGATCGAGGAAGCCTTCGGGGTCGAGCACGAGCGCACCTACGGTCACCGCGCCGGGGTCGACGAGCCGGTCGAGCTGGTCAGCCTGGAAGTGATCGGCCGCGGCATTCCGGACAAGCCCCGCGCCGAAGCCGCCGCGGCGGCGAGCCTCGCGCCGGACATTTCGATCGCCTCGCCGACCCGCCGCGCCTATTTCGGTGCGCGGCAGGGTTGGCGGCAAGCGAGGGTGGTCAACCGCAGCGATCTCAAGACGCCGCATCCAGGCCCCTGCATCGTCGAGGAATACGACGCGACCTGCCTCGTCCCGCCGAGCTGGAGCGCGCGGCTCGACGAATTCGGCAATATCGCGATAACGCGCCTCTAGCGGAGAGGGATGGATCGGCGATCGGTCGACATTCCATCCGATCGACCGCCGCCGTTACGCGTCCGGATACATGCGAGCCTTAATCGCCTCTAGCTGAGCGATCACGTCAGGGTCCGCGATCTTGGTGAAGCGCGGCACTTCCTCGCCGCTGCTCAGCTTGGCCTGCTTGTAGAACATCCCGAGCGGGCGGAGGTCGAACATCCCGCCGTTCCGGTAGGCGTACGCGGCTTCGTATAGCGGCCGGTAGACCTGCATGAACACATCATCGGGGCGGCAGTCATCCTCGGTGTGGTGGCCGACCCCATAGATGTAATAGGCATAGTTGTTCAGCGGCCCCTTCGGGTCGTGCTTGTAGTGATAATAGAACCCTGGCTCGGGGCGCTTTTCCGGCGGTGGCACGTCATATGCCATTGCGTTCTCGCTGCTCAAAGAGCATCAGGCAGACGGTGGCAGAGAACTTTTGAAAACAGAAAACGCGACCGTTCACGGTATGTGCGCGGTTCGTATCGGTTGCGTTTCGGCTGAGACCGCAAATCTCGTAGGGTTCTGTTTTTCTGTCAATTGGGCCAATTGTCGCAGCCCGCGATCCCCCACGGACCCGGATTTCCACGTCCGGAGCGAGATTCGCGCGAGACCCCGGCTTTCGCCGGGGTGGCGGGATAGCAGCGCTGCTATCCCGCCACCTTGACCAGCTTGTGGATCACCCGGCGCTTCTTGGGCGCGTCGCCTTTGGCGAAACGCGACCAGGAGCGGCCGCTGAGTTCGCCGACATAGATGCTGCCCCTGCTGTCGACGGCGATGCCGTGCGGCGAGGTGAAGCCGCCGGCGAACATGCCGCCCGGGGTCTTGCCGAGCCGCGCCATCACCTCGTGGTTCTTGGTGGTGTGGATGCTGACGCGCGGGCCGATATTGGGCCATTCGCGGTTGATCTCGCCGGCCGGGCCGCCCTCGCCGATATAGCAGAGCGGGCTGTGCCCCTTGGCCAGGCACATGCCATTCGGCCGGTGCAGGTAGTTCCACTGCGTCTCCCACTTGCCGTCGCCGTTGAAGATCTGGACGCGGTGGTTTTCGCGGTCGGCGACGTAGATCCAACCGTCGGGATCGCAGCAGATATTGTGCGGGATGTTGAACTGGCCGGGGTCGGTGCCCGGCTCGCCCCAGGACGACAGCCTCTTGCCGCCGGGCGTGTATTTGTGGATGCGGGCGTTGCCGTAGCCGTCGGAGATGTAGAGGAAGTCGCCCTGCGGCGACAGCGCGGTATGGGTGCAGCGGTGGAACGGCTCTCCGCTCATGTAGGGCGACGGCTTGCCGGGGACGCCGAGGGTCAGCAGCACCTTGCCGTCGAGCGTGCAGTGGCGAACCGTGTGGTCGGCGTCGTCGGTCAGCCAGATCGTGTCGTCGGGCGCGACATGGACGCCGTGCGGCCGCGGGAACAACCCCTCGCCCCAAGTGCGCAGCAGATTGCCGTCCTTGTCGAAGACCGCGACCGGGTGGTCGCCGCGATTGAAGGCGTAGACATTGTCCTTGCTGTCGACCCCGACCGCGGCGCAGTCGCCGAGCACAATCTCGTCCGGGATTTTTGCCCAGTCCTCGTGCACCTCGAAGGTGAACTCGCCGCCACCGAGCTGAACCGCCATCGTTTCCTCCTATTGCCCTTTTCCCGGCATCATAGGCGGCGCTCCTTGTCTCGGCTATGCTGACCCAAACATAGCGGAGACAGTCATGCCCACGACGTCGAGCGGCCTCATTTACACCGATACCGTTGTCGGCAGCGGCGACGAAGCGGTTTCCGGCAAGAGCGTGTCGGTTCATTACACCGGCTGGCTGCAGGAGCCGGGCGGGCAAAAGGGCAACAAGTTCGACAGCTCGCTCGATCGCGGTCAGCCATTCGGGTTCCGCCTCGGCGCGGGACAGGTGATCAAGGGCTGGGACGAGGGGGTCGCCGGCATGAAGGTGGGCGGCAAGCGGACGCTGATCATTCCCTCCGAACTCGGCTATGGCGCGCGCGGCGCCGGCGGCGTCATCCCGCCCAATGCGGTGCTGATCTTCGATGTGGAGCTGCTCGGGGTTTAGTCGTCCGCTCGATGACCTGCACCGCCTGATATTGCTGGAAATTAACAGGCGCTCGGACCTCGGCTGTCGCCGCCACAGGCGCCGGAGCCAGAGTGCGATGAGATCGACGATCGCAAACATGGAGAACATATAGAGAACATCAAACCGCTTTCAAGGCCGCTGGTGCATGGCCTTCAACTTCAGCTATGAGGCGTTCTATGCCCGACGATACCGGCCGCTATTCCGTGATGTTTTCGACAACCAAAGATCGCCCCGAAGCGGAGCGGATAGCGGGGTTATTGATCGGACAGCGATTGGCGGCCTGTGTGCAGCTTATGCCGGTCGACAGCGTCTATATGTGGGGCGGGAAGATAGAAAAAAGCGGCAAGATCTTACTGCTGATCAAAACCCGCTCCGACCGTGTCGATAAGGCGATGCTGGCAATAAAGGCGGCGCATTCTTACGAAATACCAGAAATAGTCTCAGTTCCGATAGAGTCCGGGCTGCCAAAATATTTGGCTTGGATTGACGAAGTCACCTCCTGACAACGTTCGGCCAGACCTATTAACGCCCCTGGAAGTTCGGTAGGCGGCGCTCGGCGGAGGCCTTGATGCTTTGCCGAAATCCTCGGTGCGACGCAGCCAATCCTGCTCGACAAGCTCGCGCTTGAGGCCGCCTCGGCGGCCTCGACAAAGCCGCGCGCTCAGCGGGGACGGTCGCCGCGCACCAGCATCCGATACAGGCGGCGATGTTGGCTGTGATCGTAATCGAAGCCGGCTTTATGCAACGTGGCGCGGTCATCGATGATCAGCAGGTCGCCCTTTTGATACTCGTGCGCGTAGCAAAACCGCGGCTGGGTGATCTTGTCGGTCAAATCCTGCAGGAAATCCTGGGTTTCTTCGGGTGACATGCCGGTGACCGTCTCGGTCTTGCCCTTATGAAACCACACGGCCTTGGTGCCGGTCTCCGGGTGGGTGCGGACCAGGGGATGCACCGTCGGCGGTTTCGTCGCCTCGAGCTGGGCCTTTACGATATCCGGATTGCCCGTCTTCATCCGTGCGCTGCTGATCAGCGTATTCTCGGTCTTCGCGTCGGCGATCTTCAGTTTCACATCGTCCGGAAGCGCCTCGTAGGCCGCACGCGCGTTGCAAACCGATGTCGCGCCGCCCTTATCCGGCACGGCGACCGCATACAGCATGGTGAACTTGGGCGGCATTTCCTGGTTGGTGTGGTCGGTGTGCCAGGTGGCATTGGCGCCGACTTTCGCGGGCTGCCCCTTGCTGTCCAGATGACGATTGTCGAGCACGCTGATCAGCGGGTATCCGTCAACCAGATAGCGCCGATTCTGGTCCTCCATCAGCTCGCCGAACATTTCTCCAGCGGCTTGCAGCTGGCCGGGGGTGAGGTGCTCTTGCCCACGGATCACCAGGACCACGTTCTCGACGGCAGCGTCGTAGAGCTTCTTCTGCGTCGCAGCGTCGATGGGTTGCGCCAGGTCAATACCCGTGACAATGGCGCCGATGTGCTCCTTAACCTTCGCAATCTTCATAGCCTGGGTGGGAATCATCGGCGCGACATCGTTCATGATCTGGCTCCTCATATCCTGACCCGCAGATTGCGGCGGGTGCGTGCAACATTCCGGAAAACCACTCTCGCCGATACGATCGGCCGAATGTTCGCATCTGTAAATTACCGCCCCTGGAAGTTGGGCAGGCGGCGCTCGCTGTAGGCCTTGATGCCCTCGCCGAAATCCTCGGTGCGGCGCAGCCAGTCCTGCTCGACCAGCTCGCGTTCGGTCGCCGCCTCGGCGGCCTCGACAAAGCCGCGGCGCATCGTCTCGCGGGTCGAGACCACCGCGAGCGGCGACGACTGCGCGATTTCCAGCGCCAGCGCCTGCGCGGCGCTGCGCACCTCGGCCTGCGGCACCAGCATATCGGCGAGGCCGATGCGCACCGCCTCGTCACCGGGGATGCGACGGCCGGTGTAGAACAGCAACGCCGCCTGCTGCTCGCCGACGAGGCGCGGCAGCGTGTAGGTGAGGCCAAAGCCGGGGTGGAAGCCGAGCCGGTTGAAATTGGCGCTGAACCGCGCCTCGACGCAGGTGACGCGGAAATCGGGCACCAGCGCCAGACCAAGCCCGCCGCCGACCGCGGGGCCCTGGATCGCGCCGACGATCGGCTTTTTGGCGCGGAAGAGGCGGCTCGCCTCCTTGTAGAGATGCTTGCCGGCCCCGCTGCGGCTGCCTTCGTTGACCGTGCCGGTATCCATGCGCTTGGAGAAATCGGCGCCGGCGCAGAACGAGCGGCCCTCGGCGCATAGCACGATGGAGCGGCAGGAATCGTTGGCGTCGAGCCGCTCGAACGCCTCGCCGATCTGCGCGATCAGGTCGCTGTCGAAGAAATTATGCGGCGGGCGGCGGATTTCGACCGTCGCCACATTGCCGTCGAGGCTGACGCCGATATCCTTGTAGGTGCCGAGGTCACTCATGGGCTTGCTCCCTTAGCGGTCGCACGCAGTGCGATCAGTAATCCACCACAGAGGCGGTGAGGCGATGAGATTGGAGCGGCACGGCACCTCACTGCCTCGTTGTCTCTGTGGTTTCTATGGCGCTTCGCGCCAAACGAAATCTCCCGATCGTCAGGTTTTAACGATCAGCGCGTCAACGACGCTGAGGCCTTCGCCGGCTTCGTGGACGATGACGGGGTTGAGATCGATCTCGGCGATCTGGTCGGCATGGTCGGCGGCGAAGCGCGACAGCGCCACCATCAGCTCGGCGAGCGCGGCTTTGTCGGCGGGCCTTGCGCCGCGCACGCCGTCGAGCAGCGCCGCGCCTTTGAGCTCGCCGATCAGCGCCAGCGCATCGTCGGTGTCGAGCGGGACCGGAGCAAAGGCGACATCCTTGAGCACCTCGACATGGATGCCGCCGAGACCGACCATCAACATCGGTCCGAACACGGGGTCGCGGGTGATGCCGAGGATCATCTCCTGGCCGCGCTTGGCCATCGCCTGGACCAGCACGCCGTCGATCTTGGCACCGGGATGCGCCGCGCTCGCCCGCTCCAGCACCGTGCGATAACCCTCGCGCACCGCCGCCGCGGTGGCGAGGTTCAGCATGACGGCGCCGGCCTCGGTCTTGTGGACGATGTCGGGCGACTGCACCTTGAGCGCGACCGGCCCGCCGATCCGCATCGCCGCCTCGCTGGAATCGTCCTCGCCGGTGGCGAGGAATTCGGGCACCCGCTGCACGCCATAGGCGGCGAGCAGCGCCTTGGCCTGGACTTCGGTCAGCACCTTGGCCGATTCCTTGAGCGCCTTGCCGACCGTGTCGCGCACCGAAGCGGGCGTCTCGGCCGGCTTGGCGCGGGCGGCGATGCGCTCGCGGAAGCGGCCGTAATCGGCGAGCGCCTTGATCGCCCGCGCGCAGCTCGGCATCGAGGTGTAGGCCGGGATGCCGACCTCGGCGAAGGCGCCGACCGCGCCCGGGGTCGCGGTCGTGTAGGTGGCGAGGAGCAGCGGTTGCTCGGTCGCATCGACGATGCCGGCGAGCTCCTCGGCGCGCTTGCGGGCGGTGGTCTCGTTGGCGACCGAGGCGATGAGGAGGATCGTGTCGATCCGCTTCGACTGCCGCACCAGCTCGACAATCGGCTTGTAGCCGACCTCGCCGATCGCCTGCGCGGTGGCGTCGATCGGGTTGAGCGCCGAGGCGTAGGACGGCAGCATCGCCATGATCTTGGCCTGGATATCGGCTTCGAGCTCGGGCACTTCGAGCCCGTGCGCCGACAGGATGTCGGCCATCCACACCGCGCTCCCGCCCGAGCCGGTGATGATCGCGACGCGGTTGCCTCGGGGCAGCTTGCAGAAGGCGAAGGCGGCCGACACATCGAGCATGTGGTCGATGTCTTCGCCGCGGATGATGCCGTGATGGCGGAAGATCGCGTCGTCGATCGCGCCCGATTGCGCCAGCGCGCCGGTATGCGAAGCGGCGGCGCGGCGGCCCGCGTCGGAGCGGCCGACCTTGGCGACGATCAGCGGCTTCCCGGCGGCGGCGGCCTTGTCCGCGACTTCGCGGAAGCGCGCCGGCTGGCGGATGCCCTCGAGGTAGACCAGGAAGATGTCGGCGGCGCCGGAGTCGATCGCCGCTTCAATGTAATCGTGCGCCTCGAGCACGGTCTGGTTGCCCGAGCTGACTTGGGTGGTGAATTTGAGCTGGCGCGGCTGGCCGCGCGAGAGGAAGGAAAAGGTCAGCGCGCCCGATTGGCACGACACCGCGATCGGCCTGGCCTTGCTGCCTTCGGGCAGCAGGGGCTTGGAGGTGTCGTGGAACACCGGGCTGAAGGTCGCGACCAGCGGGCGCAGCGGGTTGACGAGGCCTTCCGAATTGGGCCCGCAAATCGCCATGTCGAGCTTGGCCGCGAGCGCGCGTAACTGGGCGTCGCGTTGCGCCGCCTCCTCGCTCTTCTCCTCGCCGAAGCCTGACGAGATGATGACCGCCGCGGGGATGCCGCGCGCGCCGCATTGCTCGATGGTCGGGATGACATGCGCCGCCGGGACGACGATGACCGCGAGGTCGACCGGCTCGGGAAGGTCCGCGACGCTCTTATAGGCCTTGTGGCCGAGGATTTCGCTCTGGCTGCGGGTGACCGGGTAGATCGGCCCATCGAAACCATGGCCGATGAGCTGCTTGGTCAGCCGGCCGCGGATCGATTCGTCCACCGCCGCGCCGACGATGGCGAGGCTTTTCGGGGAGAGCAGCGGGCGGAGATCAGGCATTGCTGGCCCGCTGCATTGCGGCGCTGCGTCCTTCGAGACGCGGGCTCCGCCCGCTCCTCAGGATGAGGGGTGTTTTTGATGGCATCTTCAAACCTTCCTCATCCCCGGCTTCGGCCGGGGCAAGCTCTGAGGCGCTTTGCGCAGCAAAGCCTCGAAGGACGCGCCACGGTCATCCAGCTCACCGCAACCCGAGGCCGCGGGCGATGATGCCGCGCAGGATTTCGCGGGTGCCGCCCTGGATCGTCAGCTTGGGTGCGATCAGGGTGGTGTAGTTGAGCGCCTGCTCGAAGCGGTCGTCGTTGCTGTCGGGCGCGGAATCGCCGCGCACCGGCGCCATCAGCCGCACCTTGTTGGGCAGGGCCTGCTCGAAATTGGTGCCGAGATCCTTGACGATCGAGGCCTCCGCCGCCGGGGTCTTGCCGGCCTGCAGCATGCCGGCGACCGACAGCGACATGCGCCGCAAGGTCGCCAGGTGCGCGACCTCGCGGCCGATGCCCTCGGCCTGGCGCTCGCTCGGCTCCGGACCGACGACCCGGACCAGCTCGACCAGACCCTGGAGGGTTTCGAGCCAGCGGTCGGGGCCACTGCGCTCATAGGCGAGTTCGGCGCTCGCCTGCTTCCAGGCCATGTCGACCTCGCCGATCATGTGGAGGTCGGGGACGAAAACGTCGTCGAAGATCACCTCGTTGAAGTCGTGCGCCCCGGTGAGGTTGATGATCGGGCGGATGGTGATCCCCTTCGATTTCATATCGATGAGGAATTGCGTCAGCCCGTGCCGGTGGTTGTCCGGGGTTTTATTTGAGGTGCGCAGGAGGCCGATCATGTAGTCGGCCTGGTGGGCGTTCGAGGTCCAGATTTTGCGGCCGTTGACCAGCCAGCCGCCATCGGTCTTGGTCGCGCGGGTCGAGGCGGCGAAGACGTCGGAGCCGGAATTGGGTTCGCTGAGGCCGATGCAAAAGCACAACTCGCCCGAGCAAATGCGCGGGACAATGTTCTTCTTTACCTCCTCCTGGCCGTAGCGCAGCAGCACCGGGCCGGACTGCCGGTCGGCGGTCGAGTAGTGCCGGGTCGGCGCCTTGTGCGCCAGCATCTCCTCGGTGACGACGTAGCGTTCGAGCTGGGTCTTGCCCTGGCCGCCGTACTCTTTGGGCCAGGTCATGCCGATCCAGCCCTTGGCGCCGACTTTTCTGGCGAACAGCGCGGCGTTCTCGTTGCGCCCGCCGCCGGGGCTGAACGTGCCGGCCTCGATCTCCTGTTTCAAAAAGGCGCGGACCTCCTGGCGCAATTCCTTGCACTCGGGCGGCAGCTCGACCGGGTCGAATTGGAAGGTGTTGCTCATCGTTTCCTCACGATCCCCTGTCTTACGAGCCGGCGGTGACGAACGGCCACAGCGCGTCGGCGCCCTTGGCGGCGACCGCTCGGCCGAGCCGCTCGGCCCACAGCGTCTCGTTGCCGAATTCCTCACGCCAGCCCCACAGCCGGCGGGTCGAATGATGGAGCGTGTGCTCGTAGGTGAAGCCCATCGCGCCGTGTACCTGATGCGCGATCGCCGCCCCCGCGCCGGCGGCGTCCCCGACCCGGAGCTTGGCGATCGCCACCTCGGCGGCGACGATGTCGCCTTCGACGCCGTAGAGCCCGACCGCCTCGGCGGCGCCATCGGCGGCGGCTCCGGCGGCGGCGACCTCGCCGGCGAGGTTCGCCAGGTTCTGCTGTACCGCCTGGAATTTGGCGATCGGCCGGCCGAATTGGACACGGTCGAGCGAGAACTGCACCGATTGTTCGAGGATGCGTTCGAGCGCGCCGGCCATCTGCTGGGCCCGCGCGGCGGCGGCGATCAGGGTCAGCTTGGCCGGGCTGAGCCCCGGCGCCGGTTTGGCGGCGACCGGGATGGCGTCGTCGAAGGTCACGGTGTCGCGCGGCTCGCCGGAAAGCCCGACCCCGGGGCTGATCGCCAGGCCTTTCGTCTCGACCAGGGCGACGACCGGCTCGCCCCCGCTTTTGGCGACGACGGCGATATGGCCGGCGTTGCGGGCGAACGGCACATGGCGCGCGCGGCCGAGCAGCTTGCCGTCGACGGCGATCTCGATATTGCCGTCCTCGTGCACCGGGGCGATCGTCATCGGGCCTAGCGGCGCGGCGATCTTGGCTTGCGCCAGCAGCCAACCGGCGAGCAGCGTCTCGGCGATCGGCACCGGCGCGGCGAAACGCCCGGCGATCCTGAGCACGGCAAAGCCATCGGCCATTTCCGCGCCGGCGCCGCCGAGATCGTCGGGGACCCAGGCCAGCGGCAGGTAGGATTCCTCGAGCGCATCCCATAGCGCCTTCGGCCACTCGCCCTTTTCCGCCTTGTTGACCGCGTCGGCGTCGCAAAGGTCTTGGAAAATCTTGGTCGCGGTATCGACGATGATCGAATCCGGCATCTTTCCTCCCCGCGGCGCTCGGGGAAAAGAACCAGAACCCCGCCGCCTTGACAAGCGCGCCATCTGCACTCGTCACCCCCGCGAAGGCGGGGGTCCAGGGGCCGCTATCTCAGCAGGTCGTCATAGAGGTCGCGCCATTGCGGATTGCTCTCTTCAATCAGTCTTAGCTTCCAGGCACGCCGCCATTTCTTGATCTGTTTCTCTTGGAGGATCGCATTCGGCATTGTTGAGTGTATCTCGACATAGACCAGGCGATGAACGGCGTAGCGCTTGGTGAAAGCCTCGGTCACGTCCGATCGGTGTTCCCAGGCGCGCCGTGCGATATTGTTGGTGACGCCAACGTAGAGCGTGCCGTTTCGCTCGGTGGCGAGAATGTAGACGCAAGGTTGCCGGTCCACGGTCGTTTCGCTCGCCCCTGGATGCCCGCCTTCGCGGGCATGACGAGGTAAGGTAGAGGTCAACGATGCTCATCGTCGATGCGCAGGTGCATATCTGGGGCGCCGACACGCCGGAGCGGCCTTGGCCCGCGGGGCAGGCGCATCGCGCCCACCGGCCGCTACCGTTCTCGAAAGACGATCTGCTGGCCGAGATGGCGGCCGCCGGGGTCGACCGGGCGGTCATCGTGCCGCCGTCCTGGGAGGGCGACCGCAACGACCTCGCGCTCGCGGCGGCCGTGGCGCATCCCGACAAATTTGCTGTCATGGGACGGCCGCCGCTGGACCGGCCGAACCCGCAAGCGCTCGATCGCTGGCGGGACCAGCCCGGGATGCTCGGCATAAGAGTGACGACCGCCGGCGCCGGGGCGCGGGCGCTCTTCACCGATCCCGAGGGCGACTGGCTCTGGCAGGCCGCCGAGCGCGCGCGGCTGCCGGCGATGGTATCGATCCCCGGATTGCTGCCCGAACTCGGCCGGATCGCCGAGCGCCATCGGGGCATGCGTTTCGTCATCGATCATCTGGCGCTGGTGCGCGACGCCAAGGACGAGGCGGCGTTCGGCGACCTCGCCAATCTTGTCGCGCTGGCCAAGCACCCAAACGTCGCGGCCAAGGCCTCGGCGCTGCCGCGCTACTCGAGCGAGGCCTATCCCTATCGCCGACTGCACCCGTATCTGGAGCAGGTGTTCGAGGCGTTCGGGCCGCACCGGTTTTTCTGGGGCACCGACATGACCGGCATCCCTTGCACCTACCGCCAGGCGGTGACGCTGTTCACCGAGGAGCTGCCGTGGCTCGGCGGCCGCGACCGCGAGCTGGTGATGGGCCGAGCGCTATGCGATTGGCTCGGGTGGAATTGATCAAGTGCGGTCAGGCTCCGCCTGACCTACGGCGCCGCCCACTCCCCCGCCCGGCCACCCAATTAGCGTACTCTCGTTGGGTGGCCGGGCGGGGGAGTGGGCCGGTGCCGAGTTTTGATTAACCGGCCTACCTGACGTAGCCGGTGCTGCCCATGCCGTCGAGGCAGGGCGTCCCGACCGCGAGCGGCGCCCAGGTCGCCGAATAGTCCTGGCTCTGGCCAGTCCTCGGGCCGGCGGTGAAATAGCACACCGTGCTCATGCCGACCGTGCGGCCCGGATGACCGGGGCCGACATAGCCAGTGCTGCCCATGCCGTCGAGGCACGGCGTGCCCACCGGTAGCGGTGCCCAGGTTGCCGAGTAATCAACACTGCTGCCGGCGCGCGGACCGTCGGTGAAGGTGCAGATCGTGCTTACCTGCGCGTGCGCTGGAGCCGCAGCGGTAAGCGGACTCAACGCTGCCAGGGCCGCGACTGCAAGAACGTGCTTCGATGCCATAGGTTGATCCTCGCGCGGAGATAATTGCGCGAAAATAGCATTACCGTCGCGAGGTTCAACCTCGCCGACGCCAGCCGGGATAGCTAATTGCCCTTGATGATCGCCAGCACCGTCTCGCCGAGCGCTGGCGCGATCCGGGTGCATGCGTCGTCGCTGATCGCCGCGGTCGTGAGCTGCAAGGACAAGCCGTTGTCGGTGTCGGCATTGCCGGAACCGAAGGTGACGGCGAGACCGCTATCGCTGCAGTCGATCCCCCACAGCACCGTGGCCGGCATCACCGAAACCCCCGGGGTGGTCCCGCTGCGATCGGTAATAATGAGAAGCCCGTTGCGCTGAGAGACCTGGCCGCTCAAGCGCCGCCGCAATTCGGCGATGGCCTTGCCCTCGTTCTGCAACAGCACCTTGTCCGAAGCGGCGAGGCCGGGATCGACCGGCGGTTTCGGCTGGGCCATCGCCGCCGATGCGGCGATTGCAACCGCGGCGGCGAAGCTCGCGGCCAATCTCACGGCGGGCCAGGGTCGCGGCGGCGCATCAGGCTGATCGGCTTGAGGCTGAGAACCGCCTCGCCGTTCTGGTTGATGAGTTCGACTAGGCTGGTGACGACACCCTGATCGGGTTTGGAGCGTGAGGCGCGCGCGCTCAGCACCGTGGCGCGCAGGCTGAGTCGGTCGCCGGGGCGCACCGGCCTCAGCCAGCGCAACTCGTCGAGCCCGGGCGAGGCGAGGTTGCCGGGCTTGGGGACGAAATGCTTGGCGAGGAGCTGCATCATCATCGCCCCGGTGTGCCAGCCGCTGGCGATCAGTCCGCCATAGGGCCCCCGTTCGGCGGCTTCCTTGTCGACATGCATCGGTTGCGGATCGTAGCTGCGGGCGAAGTCCAGAATTTCCTGCTCGGTGACGACGATCGGCCCGCCGGTGAACACGGCGCCGACCGGGTAATCCTCGAAATCGCTGCCCGGCTCGGTGCGGGCGGGTTTGGTGTCGGCCAAAGCGTTCATCGCGGATCCGGGTAGTCGATAATGTGGACTTCCTCGCTGGAAGTATCGAGTACGGCGCAGCTTAGGAGGCGACCGTTGTGGTGGTCCCTCGCATCCCCGGCTGAGCCGGGATTCACCACCGTTACGCCGCCAAAGCGCTTGACGACCTGACGATGGGTGTGACCGTAAAGGACGAAATCGGCTTCGGCCTCCCCAAAGCGCGCGAGCAGCGCGTCTCCCGGGTGGATATAGGCGCCGCGCGGCTCCCATGGGGTCGAGTGGACGAGCAGCAGGCGCTTGCCGCCGCAATCCAACTCGACGCGGTGCGGCCGGGCCGCAAGCCAATCGAGCAGGGCCGGATCGATATCGGCGCGCGCCCGCGCCCGCTCGCCGAGCGGCCCCAGGAAACCTTCCTCGTGATTGCCGAGGATGGTGTGGGCGTCGTGTTCCATGAGCAGCGCGACGACCTCGTTCGAAAACCGGTATTCCCAGATGCTGTCGCCGAGGCAAATCAGCTCGTCTATGTCGCCCATCAGCTCGATGGCGCGGCGCAGCCCGGCGACGTTGCAATGAATGTCCGAGACAATGCCGATCTGCACGTATTGCCTTCCCGTTGCGGCGGCGGATAGTTGAGGCGCGGCCGGCTTTAGTCAAAGCCGAATTCGCGGTACCCTGGGCTGCATCGTTTGGCAGCCCGAGGAGGTTGCGATGACCATCGTCCTCAATCACACGATCGTTCCGGCGCACGACAAGGTCGCGTCGGCCGAGTTTTTCGCGCGCATCTTCGGGCTCGACTATCGCGGCCCGCACTCGCATTTCGCTCCGGTGCAGGTCAATGAAGGATTGACCTTCGATTTCGACGAGCGTGGCAATTTCGAACCGCACCACTACGCCTTCATGGTGAGCGAAGCCGAATTCGACGCGATCTTCGACCGGGTCAAGGCTGCCGGCATCAGTTACGGCAGCGGGCCACGCTCACGCACCGACGGCGAGATCAACCATCGCCGCGGCGGCCGCGGTGTCTATTTCGACGACCCCAACGGGCACGTCCTCGAAATCCTGACGGCCTGAGGCCGCCTGCCCTAGCCAGCCGGAGGACAATTCCTTAGCGCGAATAGGGCGCCGGTGGCGGCGCTTGCGCCGGAGGCGGCGGGGTGGTTGCCGCGCCGGTAATCGCACCGAGCACGCCGCCGGTCGCGGCCCCCACCGCGGCGCCGGTGCCGCCGCCGATCGCCGCGCCGATCGCGGCCCCCGAGGCGGCGCCGATGAGCCCGCCGCCCAGCGCCCGTTCGCCGGGGTCGTACGGGTTGCAAGCCGCCAGCCCAAGCAGAATTCCGGCAGCCGGTAGCATCAGGATTTTGGTCATCACAATTCCCCCGTGCACGCTCAACCGAACGTCAAAGATCGACCTGATCTGGAGCGCGTCTCCGCACGGGGAAGGCTACCCCGTTTCGGGCTTTGCCGCATGTCGATCGAACGTGCCAGCGGGGAAACCCGCACGATGCCTCGCCCTGCGCATCGACGCAGGCGCGAACATCATCGTGCTGCCGCTGGTTGCGCCGGCGAGGAACGGCACGGTGATTCGCCAGGAGCCATCGGGTAGCGGTGTCGGGGCGGTCAGCCCGCTTGCGGCCGCGCCGACCACGTTTTTCGGCTGGGATTTGCTCGTGTCGCACGTTCCACCCTTGCACTATGATCGAAGGTCGTGGAATTGGTAGACATGGCCACTTCTGACGCGACCATCGAGACGACCGGCCAACCCGCGCACGAGGGCGGTGGTTTGCGGCCGGAGTCTCCGCTAAGGGCAATGTTCGCGCCCGGAGCGGCGGCACGGGCGCGCCGGAACGTACCGGTTCCGCCCGATGGGTTTGCCGATAGCGGAGAGCCGGTCGACGACCTTCCGCCTCTGATCGAGCCGGTGATCATCGGCTTTGACGAGCCGGAGCTGCCGCTACCTAATCCGCCGCCTAAAGAACCACCGCCAGAGCCCAAGCTCTTTGACCTACTGCGCGAGACGCGGCCGCATTTGTTCGCCCCGGCCGGGGTTGCGGCGGAATCGCCCAGTGTCGAGGCGACGGAGCCACTTACCGAGCCGGTCGACGGGCAGACGGTCGATCGCGTCAGGCCGGCGTCGCAGCTGCTGGCGTTCGCGGAGCAATGGCGCCGAGTAACTGCTTTCCCCGAGCTCGGCGACTGGCGGCGGTTCCTCTCTTGGGGACGATGGCTCGCCCCGGCGGCGCTCGCCGTCGCTATTGCTTATGTCGCCGGGACTGGTCTGTTTTCTCGACCGCCGCATCCGTCAGTTGCGCCGCCCGCCGATGCGCCGAGCGATCCGGCGCAGCGCCTGGCTTATTTCCAGCACGGCGCTCAGGCCGGCGATCCCGAGGCCGAGCTCCAGCTCGCGATCCTTTACGCCAAGGGCGAGGGCGTGACGCAAGATTACGCGACCGCCGCGAAATGGTTCCGCGCCGCGGCGGAACACGGCTTGCCGCGGGCACAATACGATCTCGGTGTGCTGTATGAGCGCGGGCGCGGGGTCCCGACGGACCCGGCGCAGGCGGCCAGCTGGTATCGCAAGGCGGCCGAGGGAAAGTACCCGCTCGCCGAGTACAATCTCGCGGTCGCCTATACCAAGGGTGAAGGGATTCGCAAGGATCCCGCCGAGGCGGCGGTGTGGTATCGTCGCGCGGCGGTGCAGGGAGTGGTCCAGGCGATGGTCAATCTCGGCATGCTCTACGAGCGCGGCGAGGGCGTTTCGGTGTCGGCGGCCGACGCCTATGCCTGGTATCTGGCGGCGGGGCGGCGCGGCAACCAGCCGGCCGGCAAGCGCGCCGACGATCTATTCGCGGTGCTGTCGCCGCAGGATCAGCTCCGCGCGCAAAAAGTAGCGAGCGATGTCGCCAGTTCGATCCACGACCCGGCGCCGGCAACGCAGGGCGGTTGACGAGCGGAAAACGGAGGCAGGATGAGCCTGACAATGGGACGGCGCGGACAGGACGCGGCAACGTCGAACGATGACTACGTCATTGTAACCGGGACGGAGCGGCCACAGCGGCCGGCGTCGCTGCGGATCATCCGTTTTTTCGAGGCTATCGTCGTTATCGCGATCGCGATTTTGTCCTTCGCCGTGTTCTGGATGGCCGGACTGGTCATCGGCGTCTTCTGAGCGCAGGGCGGCCGTCAGCGCGGCGTCAGCAGAGGCCGGGCGACGAGATCGATCGGCCAGAACAATCCCGCGCACAGCGCAACGGCGACTGTCCCCGGACCGATATTGAAGCCGATCCGGCTGGCCTCGAGGATGCGGTAGCCGGTATCGGCCACGGCTGCCGCCAGGTAGAGCACGAGCACGATGAGCCAGACCCGATGCTTCATGCGGACGTTGCTGACCTCAGACCACCCGGATGTTCTTGAACTGCCAGGGGTCGTCGCGGTCGAGGTCCTCGGGGAACAGGCGCTCGCGATCAACGAGCGGCGTCCAGTCGCCACGGACACCGACGACCTTGCCGAGATAGGGACGGCAGATCTCGAGGATGCGCTCGAAATTCATCTCGTCGGGTTCCACGATGCCGGCGCGCGGGTGCTCGATCGCCCACACCACGCCCGCCAACACGGCCGCTGTCACTTGCAGCGAGGTGGCGTTGTTGTGCGGCGCGATGCGCCGTGCCTCGTCGATCGAGAGCTGGGAGCCATACCAATAAACACCGCCCCGCTGACCCATCAGCAGCACGCCTAACTCGTCGATGCCGGCGATGATCTCGTCCATCATCAGCCGCTGCGTCGCCTGCAGCTCCCAGTTCTTGCCGGCGAGCTCGTGCAGGCTTAGCACCGCGTCGTCGCAAGGGTGGTAGGCATAGTGGCAGGTCGGCCGGTAGCGAACCTCGTCGCCGTCGCGCACGGTCAGGTAATCGGCGATCGAGATCGACTCATTGTGAGTGACGAGGAAGCCGATATAGGGTCCCTCGAGCGGCGTCCAGCTGCGCACCCGAGTCGCGGCGCCGGGCCGCAACAGATAGATCGCCGCGCCGTTGCCGAAATCGTGGCGCCGCCCGTCTTTCGGAAAATGGCGCTCGTGCGTGCCCCAGCCGAGTTCGGCCGGTTGCGAGCCCTCGCTGAAGAACCCCTCGATCGACCAGGTGTTGACGAACTCGCCAGGTGATTTCGGGATCGAGGCGACCTGATCATCGCGCTCGGCGATGTGGATCGCCTTGACCCCGAGGCGCTGCGCGAGGCGTCCCCAGCCGGCGCGGTCGTTGGGGATGGTGGCGGCAGGGTCGGCGTCGCGCGCGAGATCGACGAGCGCCTGCTTGACGAAATGGGATACCAGGCCGGGATTGGCGCCATGGGTGATGACCGCGGTCGCGCCCGACGGATAGCGCTGACGCAGCGCCAGCGCCTGTTCGCGCAAGGCATAATTCGAGCGTTGCGATGGTGTGAGATTTGGGTCGGTGTAGCCGCCAGGCCACGGTTCGATGCAGGTATCGAGATAGAGCGCGGATTTTTGCTGGCACAGTTCGATGAGCGCGATGCTCGATACCTCGACCGAGACGTTGAGCAGAAAATCGCCGGGCGAAAGCAGCGGGTCGAGCGCTGCGCGATAGTTGTCGCGCGTCAGCGCGGTCTCGACAAAGCGGACCCCGTATTTCGCCGCTTCCTTTCGGCCGCGCGGCTCAGCCGTGACGATAGTGATCCGCTCGGGCGAGAGATCGAGGTGGCGCAGGAGTAGCGGCAACACGCCTTGGCCGATGCTGCCAAAGCCGACGATAACCAGGCGACCGGGCAGGGCAGCGTATTTCGTGTCGGGCATCGGCAATCCGCAAGGAAGTGAAAAGTCCCGTATTGCCGGGTACCATCAAAGTCAATATGTCGCGGCGACGCGAGACGATCTCAATTGTGCGTTTTCAGGCTGCGACGCATCGCGTCATGGCGGCAATTCATTGTCTGTTAGGATAAAAGCACTGATGACATCCCCGCCATGGCGGCATCGGGTTGGGGTTTTGGGACGCATTCTGAGCATTCTCGGTGTGCTGACAGCGCTGACGTTGGCTGCGCCGCAGGCAATTTCCGCGCCGCCGCGGGCGACCGACCTGGTCAAGATCGAGCTTCTTGCGGAGCAGAGCGCTCCGGCGCCGGGCTCGACCCTGTGGCTCGACCTGCGCCTCGCGGCTGCCCCCGGTTGGCACACCTATTGGCGTAATCCCGGCGATGCCGGCGAGCCGACGACGGTCGATTGGACTTTGCCCCCGGGCTTCGGCGCCGGGCCGATCGAGTGGCCGATTCCCCAACGATTTTCGGCCGATACGATCATCAGCTACGGTTATTCGGGCAGCACCGATCTGCTGGTGCCGGTATCGGTGCCGGCGACCCTTCCCGAGGGCGCCCAGCGTCTCGCCGCAGACGTCAAGTTCCTGGTCTGCTCCGACATCTGCATCCCCGGCGAGACGAACGTGACGCTGGACCTTGTGCCGGGGGGCGCTCCCGGCTCGCCCGACCCTACTGCGGCGGCACGCTTCGCGGCCGCCCGGGCGCGCCTGCCGCAGCCCGCGCCATTCGCGACCCGCTTCGCCGCCGCGGCGCACGATTTACGCCTCATCGTGCCGGCGGCGGCGACAGAGGGGATGCGCGAGCCGAAGGCCGACTTCTTTCCCGATGACGAAAATGTGATCGCCGGCGCGCCTCCAGCCGTGGAGATGCGCGGTGGCGGGATCGAGCTGGTCCTGGCCAAGTCGGGGAGCCCGGCGGCGGTCGTGCCGGCGACGCTCTCCGGCGTCCTGGTGCTGAGCGGCGCCGATGGCGTCGAGCGCGGTTACCAGATCGCGGCGACGCCGTCGCCGGCGGCAGCGCATCCCGATTGGTGGCAGGCACTCGTCTTCGCTTTCGTTGGCGGGTTGATCCTCAACCTGATGCCGTGCGTGTTCCCGGTTCTGTCGCTGAAACTGTTCGGCCTCGCCGCCGCAGACCCGTCGGCGCGCCACCATCATGGTCTCGCTTACACGGCGGGCGTGCTGATAAGCTTCGCCGCGCTCGGCGGGGTGTTATTGGCGCTGAGGGCCGGTGGTGCGGCGGTGGGCTGGGGGTTCCAGCTGCAATCGCCGGTCATGGTCGCGCTGCTTGCCTATCTGATGCTGGCGATGGGGCTGAGCTTGTCGGGGGTCGCCGAGTTCGGCGCCGGCTTCGCCGGGATCGGCGACCGGCTCGCCGGACGCGACGGGCTCATCGGCGCCTTCTTCACCGGGGTGTTGGCCGCCGTGGTCGCGAGCCCGTGCACCGCGCCGTTTATGGCCGGCGCGCTGGGGGCGGCGGTGATTGCGCCAGCGCCGCTGGCGCTGATGATCTTCGTAGCGCTCGGCGCCGGGCTCGCCGCGCCGATGCTGGCGGTGAGTTTTGTGCCTGGTGTCGCGCGGATTCTGCCCCGGCCGGGCGCGTGGATGGGGGTGCTGAAGCAGGTCCTCGCCTTCCCGCTCTACGCGACCGTCGCGTGGCTTGTCTGGGTGCTGATCCAGGAAGTCGCGCCCAGCGGGGAATTCGCCGCGCTGCTTGGCCTGGTGCTGGTCGCTTTCGCGGTGTGGGCCTATGGGCGGAGCGGATCCGCCGCGGCCGCGTCGCGCCATCTCGTCGGGGGGCTGGCCGCGGCCAGCATGGCGGCGGCGATCGCGATGGCGGCGATGCTGCCCCGCGCCGGGCCGGACGTCGCGCCCGCGGCAAATCTCGCCGGCGGACTTCCGTATCAGCCGTTCACCGCCGCCCGCCTCGCCGCGCTCAGTGCGGAGCACAAACCGGTCTTCGTCAATTTGACCGCGGCCTGGTGCATCACTTGTTTGGTGAACGAGCGCGCGACGCTCGATCGGGCGGCGGTGCGCGACGCCTTCGCGGTGCATGGGGTGGTCGCGCTCAAGGGCGATTGGACCCGGCAAGACCCGGAGATCGCCAGCCTGCTCGAAAGCTTCGGGCGCAGCGGCGTGCCGCTCTATCTGCTCTACGACGGCCAGGGCAACCCGACCGTGCTGCCGCAGATCCTTACCGAAGCCGAAGTGATCGAGGCGGTCGGGAAGCTTTAATTCTGCATCGCCTGGGTCACCGCGCCGCCGATCGCGGTGCGGCCGCCATCGACCACGTACTGCGCCCCGGTAACGTTGCTGGCGAGGTCGGAACAGAGGAATAGCACGACGTTGGCGATCTCCTCGGGCGTCGTGTAGCGGCCCGACGGGATCGCGGCCTGGTACTTGCGGTTGACGCTGTCGGGATCGTCGGGGCTGATCATCTTTTCGAGCGAATGGATCATTCGCGTGTCGACCGGGCCGGGGCAGACCGCGTTGACGCGAATGCCCTGGCGCGCGACTTCGCCGGCGGCGGTCTTGGTGAGGCCGATGACCGCGTGCTTCGAGGCGACATAGGCCGGCATGCCCGGGGTCGCGACGAGACCGGCAACCGAGGCGGTGTTCACCACCGCGCCCGATTTCTGCTTCAGCAGCTCGGGCAGCACGTGGCGCAGGCCGAGGAACACGCCCTTGACGTTGACGCCGATCACTTGGTCGAACATCGCCTCGTCGTAATCGGCGGTGTGCGCGAGGTTGCCCTCGATCCCGGCATTGTTGAAGAAGCAGTCGATCTTGCCGAAGGCGGCGATCGTCTCCTTGACGTAATTGGCGACATCGGCGGATTTGGTGACGTCGGCGGCGATGAACTTCGCCTCGCCGCCCTGCTGCCTGACGATACCGGCGGTGGCCTCGCCGGCGGCGACGTCACGGTCGACGACGACCACCTTGGCCCCGGCCTTGGCGAAGGCGAGCGCGGTGGCGCGACCGATGCCGCCGCCTCCGCCGGTGATCAGCGCGACCTTGCCGGTGAAGTCCATTGCGTTCCTCCCTGGCCCTGAAACGAAAACATCCCCGGGCGTTGCCCGGGGATGTCCGTGGTTGAGTTCGTCAGTTACTCGGCGGCCATGTGGAAGAGATCGATCATCTCCTCGTAGACGGCCATGTTCTTGCCGAACGAGATCGCCGCCGCCTGGCAACCGCAAACGAGATGCATCGAGCGCCACGGATTGCGGGTGTTGTTGTATTCCTCGATCACCGCCTGGTGGTGCTTGAAGGCGTGCATCTCGGTGAAATTGTCATGGCAGACAATCTCGGCGAGACGCGCGATCAGCGCCTGCGGATCGTAGCCGCAATTGACGTATTGCTGGGCGAGGTTGCAAGTCTCGCGCACTTCCGGCACGGCGCGCATCAGGCCCAGATTGCTGACCTGCGACCAATCGGTCGGCGGCTGGGTGTAGATGCTGTGCTGGATCGCGTCGAGCAGCGCTTCCTGCGACCGCTCCGGCAGCGCCTTGACGGCTTCCGGATCGGGTTGCGGCGGCGGTTGCATCCGCATCTCGGTCGAGCGGATTTCGGGGCCGAGGTGCCAGTTCAGCAGCAGCAACAGCTTGCTGCGCAGGTTCAGCCCCTTCAGTCCCACCAGATAGCGCCGCAGATTGATGCTCGTATGCAGGTGAACATCCATCGGATTTCCACCGAGCGAGCGGAGGAAGAGGCCGGCGGCGCCGATCGACAGCGCTTCGCCGGCGCCGTCGAGCGACAAGCCCTTGCCCAGCGCGCTGGCGATCATCACCGGGATGGCGGCAAATTCTTCGACCTGACCGATGTTCTTGCCGAGCCGGCCGATCGCGATCGTTTCGTCGTCGCCGGTTTCTTGCCGGGTGACGCGCTCCATCAGCTTGTTGTCTTTGATCAGCGAGTTGAGTTCCGGCGTCGCTGGGGCGATCGGGAAGCGCGCCGCATAGCGCACTGACGGCCGCATCAAGATCGGCAGCAGCTCCTTGTCGAGCACGCCGGTCTCGAACGAGCGCCACGTGTAGCCGGGGAAGACGAAGTAATGGTCGTCGACGTTGTTCTTCGGGATGGCGATGCTCATCAGCAGGTCGAAAGCCTGGATCGGCTCGACGTTCTTCCATAGCCACTGGAAGATGTGATCGGCGTTGTTCGACTCGCCGCGGCTGCACGCCATCAGGAACGCCGCCTTGGCCGCCTCGAAATCCTTGAACTCGGCCGGCGCGAAATCGAGCAGCTGATAGGGGCCCATCGCCGGATGATTGATGTGCTTGTTCGACAGTGCGACGTGCTGCAGGACCGGCATGAACTTCTCTTCGCCTTGGCGGCGACCGACCAGGTTGGAAATCGCATAAAGGCCGGCGAGCGGGTGGAGCGGGCCGCCGTGATGGCCGGGCGGCAGGTCCGATGAGCGGGTCACCGCCAGCGCCGACGCGGTCAGCATGTCGCGGGTCGAGACCCCGCCGCGCAGCTTTTCGAGCGTACGGTCGATGATTTCCGCCGGCGGCGTGTCCTCGATGAACTGAACCAGCGGCTCAATGGCGTCGGAATACTGAACCCGTTGCGGTCTTGGCATGGACAGTTCTCCCTGTGGACGGGGTCGCTTTCACAGACACGTTTGCAAGCTTGATACCACTAATAATGCTCCCGCGGCAGGTTCAGATGCGGGAAGGGGCTATGCACCTGCGGCGGGACTACCAGCGGCGCGGCGCGGATGTAGCTCTTGTCGAGCTGGGCGTAGCTGGTGACGCCGAGGAGCGACAGGCAGATGCGAACCTCGTCTTCGAGGATTTCGAAGAGGCGGATTACGCCCGGTCCGCCGGCGGCGGCAAGGCCGTAGACATAGAGCCGCCCGCAAGCAACCGCGTCGGCGCCGAGGATCAGCGCCTTTACCACGTCGGTGCCGCGGGTGATGCTGCCGTCGACCATGATCTTGGCGCGGCCCTTCACCGCCTCGACCACCTCCGGCAGCACCTCGATCGAGCCGACGCCCTGGTCGAGCTGGCGGCCGCCATGGTTCGACACATAGACGCAATCGACCCCATGCTCGACCGCGAGCGCGGCATCCTCGTGGGTGGCGATCCCCTTGAGAATGACCGGGATCTTGGACAGCTTTTTGATCCGATCGATGTCCTTCCAATTGAAGCGCGCCTGGTAGATGCGCGCGTCGCCGACGCGCACGCGGCGGCGCTCATGGCGCTTGGCGATGTCGCGCTCGCGCCGCGAATAGCTGTCGGTGTCGACGGTCAGCGCGAAGGCGTCGTAGCCGTTGTCCATCGCCCGGCGGACATGGTCGTCAACCCAGGCCTCGTCGCCGCGAACATAAAGCTGAAAAATCTTGAAGCCGTCGCCCGCGGCCTCGGCGGTCTTTTCCAGACCAGGATGCGACACCGACGACAGGATGATGCCGTTGCCGAACTGGCTGGTCGCCTTGGCCACCGTGGCACCGCCGCCGGGCTCGAAATTTTCCAGCGAGCCGACCGGCGCACACAGCACCGGCAGGCGCAGCTTCTTGCCGAACAACTCCTTCGAGCAATCGACGTCCGAAACGTCGCGCAGCACGCGCGGACGAAACCCGATCGCGTCGAGCGCGGCGCGATTGCGCGCGATCGTCGTCTCGGTTTCCGACGCGCCGATCAGATAGTCCCAATTGTTGCGGTTGAGATTGGTGCGCGCCTGCGTGACGAACTCGTGCAGGTTCATGAAGCGGTATTCGAGGAGTTCAGCGTCGTCCGACATCGGGGCCTCTGGCGTGGCGCGCAAATGATATTGCCGAAGCCTAATCGACGAGCCATGCAGCGGCAATTGTCTTGCAAGTGCGGTCACGCATCCGCGTGACCTAGGGTGCCGGCCCGCTCCCCCACCCGGCGACCCAACGAGAGTATGCTGATTGGGCGGTCGGGTGGGGGAGTGGGCTGGAACCGCGTCCCGCGTTCGCGGAAGTGACGTCTTCCTACTTTGCGCTTGGGAGCCGCCGCCGGCTGTCGCTACGATGGCGCACCGGGAGAGAACCCAACCCCAGAGGAGACGTCCATGGCCCGCCACCGCATTCTTACTCCTGCCGGTCACGGCGAGGAGACCATGCAGATCGCCGCCGAGCTGCTGCCGCCCGAATACGAGCTCGTCACCGCGCCGCATGGGACGCCGGAATTCTGGGATTTGCTCAAGGATGCGGAGTTTTATATCGGCGCGGGCCAGTTCAAGCACGGGCCGGAATTCTACGCCAAGGCGCCGAAGCTCAGATTGGTGCAGACCCTGAGCGCCGGTTACAACACCTACGACCTCGACGCCGCGCGCAACGCCGGCGTGCCGATCTGCAACAATGGCGGCGCCAACGCGACCGCGGTCGCCGAGCACGCGATCATGCTGATGCTGGCGGTGTCGCGGAACCTGATCTCGGTGCATGACGGCGTCGTCTCCGGACGCTGGCGGGGCAACGATTTCAACTCGACCAAGCTTTACGAGCTCGAAGACAAGACACTCGGCATCATCGGCCTCGGCAATATCGGCAAGAAGGTCGCGCGGCGCGCGAAGGCGTTCGACCTGCGCATCCAGTATTACGACGTCAACCGCATGACGACCGACCAGGAAGACGCGCTGGGCGTCCGCTTCGCGCTGTTCCCCGAGCTGCTGAAGACCTCGGACTATGTCTCGCTGCACGTGCCGCTCGACAAGTCGACCCATAAGCTGATCGGCGAGCGCGAGCTGGGGATGATGAAAAAGACCGCGATCCTCATCAACACCTGCCGCGGGCCGGTGGTCGACGAGGTGGCGCTTTACAAGGCGCTGCGTGACGAGACGATCATGGCCGCCGGGCTCGACGTGATGGTCGAGGAGCCGCCCAAGCCGGACCACGAGTTGTTCACGCTGAAGAACGCGATTTTCAGCCCGCATTCGGCCGGCCCGACCTGGGACAACCATCCGAAGCGCTGGCGCAACGCCTTCGACAATTGCGAGCGCGTCGCGCGCGGCCAGCGCGCGTTCTGGATCGTCCCCGAGCTGCGCGACGCGATGTAGGTGCCGCCGATGGCCAGCCACAACCCGCGCACCGAGGACGAGGCGCGCGCCTTCGTCGCCCATGTCGAGTCGCTGTTCATGCCGTGGAACATCGATGGGTTGCTGGCCGGCTTTACAGACGATTGCGTGGTCAAGTTCGGCGACCTTCCCGAGCTGACCGGTAAGGCGGCGCTCGAAAAGCTGTTCCGCACCCGTATGGAGCGGCAGAAGGAATACCGCCTCAAAAAGGAGTTCCGCGCGCTGATGGGCGACAAGATCGCCAATTACTGGGAAGGCTGGTGGGAGGATCGGATCACCGGCAAGAAGATGCAGGGGCGCGGCGTCGAGGTGTGGACGATGCGCGACGGCAAGATCGCGGTGTGGGAAGCGGCGTTTAATACCAAGAAAATCAATGCAGTAGGGGAGTGGCTCTGATCCTTCCCATCCTTCGTCCATCCAGTGAGATATGATTAATGTTTGTTAAGAAGTAGATGCGAACACCTATGCGGAACTAGCAAGCAAGTTCGGACACACTTGACACGTCGCATATGCGCCGTCATATACGCGGCGTGGTCGGAGCCCTTGACAGGCCCGACTTAGCATTGAAACAGAAGCTGCGAGAAGCAGCCACAGGAGTGGATCGCCGCGAGGCGTATTCATCTGGCGGCCCCGTCTGACACGGGGTTCCGAGCTAGGAGCGGGCGACTTCTAGCAAGCCGACAAGATCGGCACCTGTCGAGACGCTATCGACAGGTGAACCATGTCTCCGCCATCCCCTACCGTACCCGAACCCTTTTTTCTGCCGCTAGCCTCGCCCGCCTGGAAAAGCTACGGCCTTCCTGGCCGGACGACTGCTTACGAGCAATCGAGGCTTGGCCTGCTCAACCTCATCAAGTCCCCCACCGGCCGCGTCGGCGTGACCCGCGCCGAGGCGGAACGGTATTTCGCCGACATGTCCCAGCCGCTGCGCGATTCCAAGCGCGACCACAGCGCGGCGACGGCTGCCAGCGTGGCAGGACGGAGGGTCGCGTAATGCCGCGCCTCAACCTGATTGACTATGCGCCGTTCGATTACACCCCACCGGCCGAGATTGATGGAATTGCCACAGAGCAAGTTCTGTGGCGCGGTCGGCAGTGGATGGTGACGACAGAGCAAATCGTCGCCTACGACAACGAGCATTATTGCTACTGGATCGATCCAAAGGAATTTGAAGTCGCTCCCCACTGGTACAGAAAAGGGGAGTTTTACACCGACATTGAACATGTCGGATTAAAGCCATGGTGCGACCTGGAGGACTTCATTGCCGCCTGCCTGGTCGGGTTTGCGCTCCATGGCGTGAAGGTTGACAGCACCATCCTGTGGCAGTCGATCAAAGCGACCCGAGCGGAAAAAGCGCGCGAGGCCGCGAACCTCCGCCAGCGCATCGGGCGGCCGGTTGAGCCCATTGACGCGGACGAGCTGTTCAAAAGCGGTCACGACCGCGAGGTTCGCAACCCGCCATCATCGCCAACAATCATTGAGGAGGATCGCTAATGGGAGCGGTGATCTGTCTTGACGACTATCGCCCCGAGCCACCCGTCCTTTTTCGCGATCTCCCCCGCGAGGAGCAGCGGCGGCGGTGGGCTAAGTTGGAAGCGAAGTTAGCGGTTATCTGTGCGCCGAGGGTGGAGGACGAGTTGACCCGGCTCGCTGCCGCGGCCGGCTATACGCTCATCTTCGAGGCGGACGGTCCAAGCGGCGGCAGCAAGGTAATCCGCGTGCGCCGGACCCGGCAGCGCATGGCCGCCTAGCGCGTAGTTGAAATTCCTCTCGGGTTAGGTGCCCTCATGCATGGAAACGGTGGTGGACAACCACGGATCGTTTCGCATGAGCAAGCCTAATCTGAGAGGATTGACGCGCGAGAGTGCGTGCGCGCGAGCAGCCGGCGCGCGCCTTGCGGGCCGCGCAAGCTATTGCCATATCAAGCGCATTGCCCCGAAACGGCAAACGGCGCCACGAAAGCGCCGCTTGCTCGTTTGAATGGGGATTTTGTCCGAGCGGCGTCACCAGCGCCCCCGGATGCGATCATGTTAGAGGAAGTAACACGATGGATACCTATATGCCCCGGCATGGGGCCGTTGTCAACAGCCGGTTCACGGCTACCGGCTTTCCCGATCAAACCGCACAAAGCAAACAGCAGCGAGACTTCTCGCTTCCTGAACTGGCGCACGTCATCCGCGATGCGGTCAAGGCGGACAAGTCGCAGCTCCCCTGGCTTAAGCTCGCCATCTTCGGCGACGAGCGCAGCCCGAACAATTCGCTTCGGCACAACGCCAACGTCGCGGCAACCACCGGCGCCGAAGGCGATTATGATGGCGGCCCGATCACCTTCGCCGAGGCAGTGGCGCGTGTCCGCGAGGCCAAGGTGCGGGCGATCCTCTACACGACGCCGAGCAACACCGACGAGGCGCCGCACTGGCGCGTAATCACCCCGAGTTCGATTCCATTGCCACCCGAGCGGCGGGACGGCCTCTGCGACCGCATCAACGGGCTCGTCGGCGGCGGGCTGGCGGGGGAAAGCTGGACGCTGAGCCAGGCATATTATTTCGGTTCGGTCGAGGGCAAGCCGCCGGTGCAAGTCGAGGTTATCGACGGCGACGACTGCCGGTTCGTCGACCAAGCCGAGGACGTGGTTGCGATCCCCAAGCCGGGCGGCGTCAAGGGAGTAATCGGCGGTTGCTGGTCGCAGGATGGCGATAGCTTCCGGCGCGGCGATATCAGCTTCGTGATCGAGGGCAACCACGTCTTGGTCCAGGTGGGGGACAAAGGCTGGTCCTACTACACGGACACCGAGGAAAAGCTGATCGAGGCGCGGCGCTACCTTGAAGGGAAGGGCGCCGATCAATGCTTCACGCACGCCTGCATGTTGCGCGACTTCGGGCTCTCCCGCGAGCGTTCGGTGGAGCTGTTGGTGGAGTGCGGCAACGCCGAGGATCACGCCGAAGATAGGGTGAGCAACGCATGGGGATATGCGCAGAACCCACCCGGCGATAAGACCACGCCGGGGATGTTTGGCTATTCCGAAATGTCGCCGGAGGATCAAGCGGTGTTCCTTGCCGAAGCACAGGCGCGCTACGACGCCGAGCACCCGCAGGCGGACACTGTGGAGGGTGCAGCCGACACCGACGGCCGGGTGATCCTTGGTTCTGACGATGACTTAGCAACACGGTTTGTCAATGTTCACGGCGAGCATATGCGCTACGTCTATGAGGCCGACCGCTGGTTTAATTTCAATGGGAAGCTTTGGGCGGAAGCCCCCTATCCTGCGGTCTTGGATCAGGTGCGGATTGAAGCCAGGAAGATGGCACTCGCGATCTTCGCCGCCGAGCCTAACATAGCCATGAGTACACTGCGCGGCTTCACCAGCGCTCAAAAGATTACCTCGGCCGAACGGCTCGCGCGTGGTAAGGGGCGCATCCTGGCACCAGCGGCGGCGTTTGACGCCGACCTAATGTTGCTCAACGCGGCGGGCAACGCCATTGACCTCGAAAGCGGAATCGCGAGAACCCTGCAACCGGAAGCGCTGTGCGCGAAGACGGCAGCGACGGCGCCGGGTGGCGATTGCCCACGATGGCGGCTCTTTCTCAAGGAAATCACCGCGGACGATGCAGAGCTACAGTCCTATTTGCAGCGCGTCGTCGGCTATTGCCTCACGGGTCTTATAAACGAGCACGCGCTGTTCTTTCTGTATGGCACGGGGGCGAACGGCAAGGGCGTCTTCCTCAACACACTGACGGGTGTCCTCGCTGATTATGCCAAGGTCGCGCCGGCCGATATGCTGGTCGAGAGCAAGAGTGATCGCCATCCGACCGACATGGCGATGCTGCAAGGCGCGCGGCTTGTCGTCGCGCAGGAGACGAATGAGGGCCGCGCGTGGGATGAGGCCAAGGTCAAAGCACTGACAGGCGGCGATCCGGTCACGGCGCAATTCATGCGGCAGAACTTCTTCACGTACCAGCCGCAGTTCAAGCTGATGGTAGCGAGCAACCACAAGCCGAAGTTGCGCGCGGTTGACGAGGCGATGCGGCGGCGGCTGCATATGATCCCGTTCGCAGTGACGATCCCGCCTCAGCAGCGTGACGGCGACTTGCCGGCGAAGCTGCGCGAAGAATGGCCCGGTATCCTGCAATGGGCAATTGACGGCTGCCGGGAATGGCGAACGCTCGGCAAGCTGGCGCCGCCTGCCGCCGTGGTGAGCCTCAGCGAAAGCTACCTCGCATCACAAGACGTGCTGTCGGAGTGGATCGAGGATTATTGCGCCCTCGGGCCAGACGAGTGGGCGAGTACCGAGGCGCTGTTCGATAGCTTCTGCCGGCATCCTGCCGCGCAAAGCGGCGAGCGTTTGGGCAAGGTGCAGTTCGGCGATAAGCTGGAAAGCCATGGGTTGACGAGAAAACGGCAGGCCGGCACGGGCCAGCGGGGGTTCGCCGGTATCGGTCTTTACTCAGAAATGCCATGGTAAAGCGGCGGTGTGACGTCTGTGACGTTTATTCCCGTATCACCCGTACGCAAGTCCGAACGTATACGGGTGATAAGGGAATAAACGTCACAGACGTCACAGAGACCCCTCTGGCTGGCGACTGTGGCGAGAAAACCATGCCCCGGCCCGCTGCGTGATCGCTCACTACATCGCCCGCGTAGTGCCATTACAATCCCTGCCGGCTCCCCCCGTCATGCCGCACTACATCCTCCGCGTGGTGCCATTACATCCGAACGCGACCATGCCCCACAATTCGCCGACCAGAATTTGGCCTTCCTGGCCGAGCCTGCCTAACTTTCGACCGTGCCATTTGACGACCCGCAAATTAGGCTCATTCTAAACTAACCCCTTGGCTGCGCTTGTCGTCGCGATCTGGCCTCGCCGTGTCCGGCCGTAACATTTTGCCTAACCCATAAGGCTCACTTTGTAGGTATTCTAATACCCCACATCCGGGGCAGCACGTCTCAACGCGCCTATGACAGTGAATGCGAGGCATTCTCAACAACGAATATGCCTCCGCATATGCGCAACTCTTGGTTGTTTACAATCGCGTGTTCTCGCGGTATCGTGCCCCATCGATCTAGGAGGACACGATGCACGACGAACCGACAGCGATCAGGGACTGGCAGATCAACGCGCACCTAGCTCTCGTGATCCTCTGCGAAACGCTCGACGCCCGGCCCGACAACGCCGAGGCTCGATCCCGATCTACTCGACGCGCTGCATAAACGTCTCGACGATTTCGCCAGTCGCTAACTGGCCTATACCTCGGCCTTATCGTTATACGAGGATGGCAGATGCGTTCAGCCTGGCTTGCGGTCTGCGATAGCGGCCCTCCAGCCGACCCGCTCCTAGCTCAGCGCTTCCACACGTCCATCAGGGCGGCGGGCGCCAAGGCGGTATAGGTGACGGTGTGCTTGATCTCGCGGTGCCCCAGCACGGCTTGGATCAGCCGCGTCTCGACGCCGCGGTTCGCCAGCGCATAGCCGGTTGCGTGTCTGAGCATGTGGGGATGAACCGGCCCCGGCTCGAATAGCCCAGCCGATAGCCTCGCCAGCGTCTTACGAAAGCCTGCCGTGGTCATTGGCAGCGTGCGTTCGTTGACGAACACGAACTGGCCCTCGCGCGCTTTCCATAGCTGACGCAGCCCGCGTATCTCGCGCTCGTCCATCGGCGATGCGGTGTTCACGCCGTTCTTTAGGCGACGCACGTGAATGGCGCTCGTGTCAAAGTCCACCTGGCTCCAGCGCAGCCCGACCAGCTCGCCGGCCCTGAGCCCATGCCGATAGGCAACCCACACCATCAAGGCATCGCGTGCGCCATGCCGACCGTACACTTTGGCGCGCTGGTATAGCTTCTCGACTTCGGCCGGCGTCAGATACTCGCGGTCTCGCACGTCGGCATTCCGTTGCCGCTTCGGCGGTGCTGTCCCATTTACGGCACTTGGCCCTATCTCAACCAGCCGTAATCCGTGGCGGTTTCCCTCGCCTCGTTTGGGTGCATTGTCCCGTCTTGGGGCATTTACGGGACAGTCTGCCTTGGCCTCGATCGCGGTCATGTGCGCGCGCTCCCAAGTAAATAATGGGACAGTCTGCGCTAGCGTCGTCCGAATAGTAAAGCGGCATCGCTCGAAAATCGGCTGAATTATAGTAAATGTTCCTAATACTCGCGCTCGCGTATACACGCGGAGACCGGGGGTGGGGGGGCGGGTAGGGTCGGGATAGGGTCGCTTTGGGCGTGATCACAAGAGCAGAATGTCGCGAGACGCTTCTAAATACCTTACCACAATTGTGGTTCCGCCGGCATTTGCGGCGGCAGCGCCAAGCTCATTTTCGCGAGTTACGCAACGGCAAGCGGCGCGCCCCCGGTGGCGGTGTTGCCATGAGTGGCGCCGCGTTCACGCTCCGCATCAGGCGCCCCCCACCGCGGTCGATCCATGAAGTGAGGCTCCCCGCAGGCAGCTATAGCGCCTAAGGCGCGGCGCGTGTCGAGAAGCTGAGTCCGGATCATCAATGGCGGGCCGCTGGAGGGGACAAGCTTCACTCTTGATGCGAGCGCGGTTGTGCGCCTGGCGCATGACAATCCTGGCCGGCTGGCGTTGGTGAAGGACGACTGACGGCGATGGCGTGGTCACTGTCACACGAGGCGATGGCGCGCGGGCCTGCCGTCCGGCCGTTGAAACGGCGTGTCGCCGATCCCTATTGACGCCTGCGCCGTGAGCGGCGACGACGTGGCGAATAAATGCCACAACGCGTGTCAAGGCTACTGAGCATGAGCTAGGCATTTGTGATCGGTCATTGCTTTTGGTTGCCGCCCTTCCGAAGGCGGCCCTAGCGGTGCTGGCCTACTTCTGTGGCCTTGGCGATCTAGGCAGATTGCCCTCGGTGTACGAGGCCGTGATCGAACAACAGCTAGCCTCGGCCGGCGAAACGGCAGAGTAGGCGCACAGAGAGATGGCATGGTTTGACGATTGTTTTGCCAGCTACGTCGTGCCAGCCGATAAGCGCAGCTATCGCAACTGCCGACACAGAATATGTCGGACCGAGGGAGATTATCCCTGTCTCATAGAGGATACCGAGAACGGCGCCGAGGACGCTTATCCCCGCGATCAGCGCGCCAACCACACGGTCAATATCTACTGCCATGTGATCCGCCGGAACACCATATCTCGAATGCGTGCACTCATACCCTCACATGCCCGGATGCTGAGGGTCCATGAAGCGAACGTGCGCCGGAGGTGCGAGCTGATAACGGATCGATGCGACCGTCCATGTTACGGCCAGGATCGTGACCGCAATTGCTGCGGCAGTGCTGGCGGCTATCAGTACCTTTAGGGCTCTGCTCTCCGCCATCGTTTTGCCCTCATGCTCTGGCCGCTCACGCCCAGCCCGCCTCACTGCGCGTGGGCGGACTGAGGGTTAGGTGCAGTCCAGGTAACAAGTGCCTCAATTGCCGCCGGCTCTGCGCCCCGCTGGAGCGCGGTTGTGTGACCTGCGCCCTCGATCTCGATCATTGTCTTCGGTTGACGGGCCGCAGCATACAGACGCCGAGCCTCCGCGATCGGCACCTGATCGTCAGCAGTGCCGTGGACGATCATCACTGGCACCGTCACATTGCCGATCAGGGCTTCCGAGTTGTACTGATCGCGGAGCAGCCATCGGTAGGGCAAGACCGGCGGGGCGTTCAGCTCGAATAAACGCAGTTCCGAGGCGAAAGCCGCGTTCAGCAAAAGACCAGCGGCCGGTCGCTCCGTGGCGAGTGCGACAGCTACGCCAGTGCCGAAACTTTCGCCGAAGATCGCGATCTTAGAACGCGGCGCCTTGCTACGGATGAAGTCGAAGGCAGCGCGAGCGTCGAGATCGATCCCAGCCTCGCTAGGCGTGCCGGTTGAGCTCCCGTAGCCACGGTAATCGATTGCGAGCGCGCCGAGCCCGGCTTTCTGGATATTTGGCAGACGCCACGGCGCCCAATCGGCCAGCGCCCCTGGGGTGCCGTGCAGGTACAGTACGACGCCGCTGCCATCCTTGGCCGGTGGCGCCCACCAGCCGACAATCTGCTCGCCGTCTTCCGTCTCAATGTTGACCGCGGAGAATTGCGCTAGGCCGGCGGCTTCCGGTGTCACATTGGTGCCGCCCAGATAGTATTGAAATTCGCGTTGATGCGCCCAAAACCACGCGCACAAGCAGAGATAGAGGACAGCGGGGACGACCCCCGGCAGCGCAAGCCACCGCTTCGATGTTCGGTATCGTGAAAAGGGCAGGCTAATTGCTGGCATATATAGCGTCCCGCCTTTTGCGGAACGGTAGGCGAGCGCCGGTTAGCGAAATCCTGAAATGTCGGCTTCACCCATCAGGGTCGCGCGGCGGTGGACTTGCTGAGACCCGCCCGCTGGCTGTCTCAGCTTGGTCGCAAACCCCGGATCACCCAATAGGTCACCAGCGACCCAACTAGCAGCGTCAGTGGCGTTGACAGAACGTAGCCCCAAAGGTCGGAGGTTTGCCACTGCGAGCGCGCAATGCGAAAGGTGCCGCTAGTGCAAAGGTAGCCGTAGAGGTCGGAGCTGCAATCGGCGCCAATCCAGTATCCAGCGTGAATGAGCCAACCGGCCGACGCCGCAATCCAGAACCGTGCCAGTCCGACTTGCAGTGTGGTCCCGTGGCGGACCAGCCTGAAGGCGCGGCCCTTGCTGCGCAATGGAGATCGTCAAGCGGAGCGACGACATGAAGGGCTTCGTCGTCCTGCCACGCCGCTGGGTGGTCGAGCGCACCTTCTCGTGGTTCGGCCGCAACCGGCGTCTCGCCAAGGACTTCGAGAACCTCGCCGAAACCCTGGCCACTTTCGTTACCCTCGCCTCCATCCAACTGGCCCTCAGGCGGCTTGCCAGGGCGTAGGTCGTGACGATGAAGGTCTGCAAAGCATGGTAAGTCGACCTTCGCCAACGCCCAGGACAGCGGCTGCCTTGCGCCGACAGCAGCCATTCGTCGAGTAACGAACAACCGACCGCGTCAAACCAAACCGGTCCTGCTGTGATAGCTCCCCGACCCACTTCCGGTCAGCGATCGAACCAACGATATTGTAACGTTATCAACATCTTCTGAAAGCCCCCGCCGTTGTGGGCGGTCAGCCAGCTCGACCAGGCAAACTTGGTGGACAATCCCTCAGCGATTGGTACTGAAAGGGTAAAGCCATAGCGCGTCACCACCTGAAATTCGTCTGCAGCAACGCCGTCCAGACTGGTGTTGCCGCCGAAATAGTGGGTGCCATCCGCTGCCAACCAGAAGTCCGGGCTTGAAGTTGTAGCCTGCGTGTACCTGAACAGCCCCTATTGGCTCCTGGCCGGACACATGGCCCCCGAAGAAATTCGTGTTGTCGGTGAATACCGAGACGCTAGCCGATCCCTCCACAAACCAATTGCCGATCGGTTGCGACAGGCCGATCTCAGGTTTGAACGCCCATCGATTGGAGCCGATGTTGACCGCATGCTGCGGGTTGTAATCGCCCGTGGGTGCCAGGATGCTAAGGCTCATGCCGAGCGTGGTAGTCGGCTCGCGTCGCGCGAATTCGGCCGGCGTTTGCGCGGGGTTGCCAAAGATGTTTGCAGTGAACCGCAACGCCAGGTCCCCGAGCCCGACCGGGTGACTTGATGACTTTGCTCGAAGACGTTTCCGCTGACATCGCCATGGAAATACGGCAGCAGTATAGCTGCACTGGCCGTGTGCCCGAGCAGGTCAAAGCTACGATCATAAGCGAGAGTTCCGAGGTTAACCGATGCCTCGACACCTGTAACGGGGAGCGATGATCAAGCGAAATGCTGCCGGTGGTATGTGCGTAAGTCGTGCTCAGGAAGTTGGTGCCGATCGGCAAGGCCGAGTACGATCGCGGCTCCATATCCTGGGCGCGCGCTCCCCCCGCACTTGAGAGAAGCATGGCTACCGCGACGACCACTGTGACCGGGAAAGGAAACCGAAGCCCTGTTTCCCGGTCAATTGGCGTAACGCCAACTCAGGCGGTGTCAGACCGGCGCGCCGATGACGGCTGGCCGTTTCGCGGCAGTCCCAAACCTTGCCGATCTTCCTGTGATGCCGCTGCCCGGTCGTGGTCATCGAAGTCCGAGCGCTTGATGCCCTGGTCGAGATGATCGAGATACTCCCGAACTGCGGCGCGGCGGTCGTCTACCGTGATCGTGTCGGCGAGACCGACCAGGGTTGCCCTCAAACGCCTATCGACCTGGACCGAAGTTGCCCCGAATTGGCGAATTTCATCAAA
Source organism: uncultured Alphaproteobacteria bacterium (assembly GCA_963773625.1). Taxonomy (GTDB): domain Bacteria; phylum Pseudomonadota; class Alphaproteobacteria; order ATCC43930; family CGMCC-115725; genus DATARH01. Next base: position 254,929 of record CAVZCJ010000013.1, read on the forward strand.
CGACAGGGCCAGATAGTCCTGCCATGTCGGGACCGGGAAAGTGACCCTGATCCTGCCAGTCTCGTCGCGGATATAGCCAGCGTCGAGCTCCCGCCGCCCCAGCCGCCGCAGCAGGTCCTCGATCTGATCGAGCGCCTGCACCGCCGTTGTCGGGTCGTTGACTGCTGGCGACAGTGCCCGGATGGCAATATCGACTAGCAGCCGAATGGCATATTTCGGATCCTGCGCGAACGAGCGTGAGGTCGCGAGGTTAACCGCCTGCCACAGCGCCTTTTCGGGCAATTGCCGTCTCGCCCCGTGGACGCGCAGCAGGACGGCGTCTTCCATCAGCGTGTCACCGACACCCAACTCGATCGCCACCACAGCATCGGCGCTTTGGGCAAGGCGCACCAGCGCAGTGAAATCGAAGCTGGCGATCACCTGCGGCTCGCCTGAGTAGGTCAGCACCTGGGTCGGCGGGCCTAGCTCCACCGGGAGGTGCAGCCTCTTCTCGGTCGAGAGTTGCGCCGTCGGCTATCCGCGGGAACATCGCGCGAATGACCGAGCGGCCCGCGCGCCAATGGTCTGCAGCACGTTCTGGATCTGCAAATCGCTAATGCTCTGAATCAGCCTGGCGAAGGCCAGCATGCTGATGACCAGCAGGCCCCCGACCAGCAAAGTCGAGAACAACGGCACCGTCCCAGAGCCGCCACGATCGGTCCAGATCAGTGCCACCAGCGAGTAGACAAACGTCGCGACGAAGACGCCAAGCGTATGAAAGAGCGTCGGGCTATTGGCAAACTCGACGGCCAATCGCGGCGAATAGGCAACCGCGCTGAACTGGACAAGGACAAAGGCGATCGCAAACACGATCCCGGTAAGGGCCAACATGCCGGAACTGACCGCCGAGAAGAACGCGAGCGCCGCTCCGACCGACATCCCGTGCGCGTAGGTGGCGAGATAGGCTTGCTCGAGCCGCGGCAGCAAGAAACCGGCGGTCACGCTGGCCGCCGTGTAGATCATCGGGATCAGCCACAGCGGGATGGATCTGCTGGCTCTCATCTCCGGCACGCATCGCAGCCGGAATATGCATGACCTGCCAACACACGCATCGTGGTCTCCTTAGGTTGCCACGGGTGATAGGTCAGTGCACTACGCACCGGCTCGTCTACCGCTGACCAGGCGCGCACGTCTGTCTGGTTCATCGCCAAGGCGCCGCCGATCATCCTTTGCCGTCACGGGAGTTTCGGGGCGCTCTGGGGCCAAGGTCTGGACAAGAGCGACAAACTGCTCGTGGGCGCGGGTGTTCGGGTCACGGATCTCGTCGATTGTGTTCTCCTCGGCCAGGCGGCCGAGCCGCACGAGCGTTTGAATGTGCTGCCTTCGGGTCAGCCACAGCGAAGTGCGGCGGCGCCGGAACAGGGCGCGAAATAGTTCACCCTCACCGAACAGTGCATTGATTTCCACGGCTGTGACGTAGACGAGGAACAGGACCAGGATCCAAAGCTGGACGAACAGAAAGCGGTGCCAGGTCAACCCCTCCTGTAGGCGCCAGGCGATGAACCCCGTCACCTGGCCCGTTTCGTAGGCGTGGTGAATAAAGTTCTCCAAGAATCGGACGATGAAGACGACGAACCAATAAGCCAGGGTTTTGAACAGAATCGGCAGAACCAAGGGTGCGTTGTCAAAGCGTCGCAGCAACGGCATCTTTTCGGCCACCAATACTGCCTTGCCGACAATGAGTGCGGTCGTGGTCGCGATCAGAAACCCCCCTAATCTGAGGGAATAGTCGGCCAGAATTAGATTAGTCGAAAAGACAATCAGATTGAACCCGACGGCAAAAAAGATGGTCGGCGGGATGACGTGACGGAACTCCGTCGCAACGACGTGGACAACGCGTCGGGCACCCCGGGGCGTCGCGTTGGGTAAGTGTCGTTCCAGGCTCATTGGCCGACTCGATTTCTCAGCGGACACTAGTTCTGTGCGCACTGAGCAGGTTGCCGATGGTAGCAGCATTGACCTAGGTCAACCTGCAAGCCCGTGTTTCCGAATTCGCAGGGTCGGATGATCTACCCGTTAAAAACAGGTCCTCCCGACCGCGAACTCTAGACTAGCCGCGCGTTACTCATTCTCCATGAGATAGACGTATCGCGTACCCCGCGACAAGTGGTTCGGCGCCCCTAGGCGCACCAGGCGAGTGCCTCGCACATCTAGAACCGGACCCGAAGCCGTACTCCAGCCACGACGGCGCTGTCGACACTCGTGAGGAATGTCCTGGACGAGGTGAGGGCCTTTTTGAGGCCTGGATCAATGATCTGAAGGTCGGCAGTTGCGTTAAGCCACGGCGTAATCGCAGCGTTGTAGTACATCTCGATCGCGTCCTCTTGTTCGAGGCCGAGTTTGAGTGCCTGACGCAGGAAGGGAACAAGATCACGGCTGAACTGAGTTCGTGACAAGCCAAGGCCAAAGGTATCGTCGGCACGGCCGGGTATCACTCCCTTGCCACCAATCCCCGTGAGGAAAGCGTACTTGATCGGGTTCGGGTTGCCGTCAGAGACCCCGAAATTGAAAAAGACGCCGATCCCGTGCTTCGGATCGCCTTCGGGCTGCCAGACGTACTGATCAAAGGCATAGTTCATCGTCCAGGTGCTGCTCGTGCGATTGGCGGGTTGCGTGGGAGTGAGAAGCGCCGGGAAGAACTGCTGGAGGATTTGCGTCAGGACAGGCCCCGGGCTCGCCAGCCGGGGAAACCGATTATTCAACAGCACGCGGGCGATGTTGGAAGGATCCTGGGAAAGCGAAAGCTGGTCCTGATCGCTCCATGTGAACCCGAGACTCTGATGGCCGACGAGCCCGAACGGATTGATCGTCAGCTCGCCATTGCCCTGGACCACAACGCCATTGCTGAACGCCTGGCTCAAACTGTCGTTCGTCGGTGTCCCGTTCGCGCCGAGCGCCAGGGCCGACAGGATGATGTCGTCTCGCGGCAGAGCAATGACGCCGCCACCAAACGACGAGATGCGGAACTGGTTGGATAGGGGAGGTGAATGCGCTGTTCTCAAACTGGGTGATGTAATTGCCGTAGAACTCGGTTTCGCCTGAATTAAGCGTATTGATCTTGCCGACGAACAGACTGAATTGGGGGCTGAGGGACTGCGTGAACGTCAGGTTCATCAGCGCAGAGGTGCGGTCGTTCGGCGCGGGCAGTAGGGCGGCGGTGTTTACCGCCACGATCGTGCCGGAATCATGGAACACGTTGCTCCCGAATCCGGTGTCGCCCTCGAGCTTGAAAAAGCCGCCCGGCCACAGGCCCAGCTTCTGCGTGTCGATATTGAGCGTGTAATCCACATTGCCCCAGAAATTGGCGCCAGTGCTGCGGCCGCCGCTCACAACAGCCTGGGGGGTCGCGAGCAGATCAACGTCCAATACGATACCCTTCTTTGCGAGATCGTCCCGCAGCCCGCCCCAGTCGCCGGTGAGGCGAGGTCGAAACCAAATATCCCCGCCCCAGGTATCGGGCACGTCGTATGGCTGCGCCCTGGCCACATCTGGGGCAATCAGCAAGATCAGCGCGAATGCACAGGGCCAGCCGAGACGTGTGCAGTCCTCGATCGCCGCGAGCATCGTGCCCAAATGATGAGAGGCCAATGCGCGGTGCACTTTTCTGGCTGCGCTTTGGTCAGCCGTTGTTCGTGCCTCAAGCCATGCTGGCCGTCGCGCTCTCGTCACGCTTACTCCCGCCTACGTCGTGTGAAGCTAAGGAGCGCCGAACCACTTGTCGCGGAGTGCTGCATAAACACCGGTCTCACGAAGAGTAAGCAGCGCACCGTCGATCTTTTTGCGGAGTGGGCTGTTCAACGGCAACATAAAGGCTTGCTGCCCAGTCTCAAATTCGGGACCGACCATTTTCACCCGACCCTTTAGATCATGCGCCGCGTAGTATTGCAGCGCCGGTGGCCACCGAGACTATGGCATCCACTTTCTTGTCCAGGAGAGCTTTAAACAATTCATCAGGCGTCAGGAACTCCTGCACCTGTGCGTGATGCTCCTGAAGATATTGGACGGCGGTGGTGTTCGCTATTGTGGCGACCTGCTTACCAGGTAAGTCATCCGGCCCTTCGATGGCGCCGCGAATTTGCTCGACGGTCAAAGTGGTCGTTAGCTGGGCGGTATAGAACGCAACGAACACCACACCAGCGAACATCCAGAAGATCGAGAACGCGCGCGCCACCCAATGACGCGGCATCGCCTCAGCCTGTGTTGTCAACGTCGATAGCGCCCAATTAATGGCCTCAAAGATGCCGGGGAAGTAATTGCGGTTTTTGATGATGCCGTCCTCGTGCCGCCTTTCGAGCAGCCAAACCCCGTGAGCCGGGATGAGGACAAGCACCAACGCCATGCCGAGCCACAATATGGTCGTCCACGAAAACAGTAGACGAAGAATGGCCCACAAGGGGTTCGTGGTCCCCGTCGTCTCGCCGCTTTCCCGCACCATGATTTGCAGGCCGGCTTCCATTGTCGGAACAGAAAAATCGAACTACCTCGTCACGGGCCGACGTGATGAAGACGGGCGCGACGACGACGTCGGCCTTTTGAGATCGCATCGCCTCTTCCAGAGAGGCCACGTCCGGCACCCTCTGATAGTTCGTCTTTAGCTTCAGTTGTGCGGCAATCGCATTCCACAGCTCAATGGTGAACCCGGTCAGGGAGCCATTTTGTTCCATGACGAACGGAGGAGCGACGAGCACGGCCGCACGGATCTCCGTGGTCTCTCCTTGTGCCGGGGCTGTCGATGAAGGGGAAGTTTGCGCATAGGCCGGAGCCACCAAGGCAGCGCCGATCATTGCAGCCATGAGCATCCAAGCCGACATTCCCCGGATACCCGCGAGCAGCGCGCGCGGCGCCGATCCTTGAATGCGAGGTGTGTCAGCCATGGCCGTCCCAGCCGTTGTCTTCTAGGGTCACGCGAGTAAGTAGATCTCGAAAGCAGAGCAGCTGGGAGAATGCTTGCGCTTTCGGACTATTAGCATTGATCGACGTCAACTTGGAGTCGCCATCGGCGGTAGATTGAACTTCAACTGAGGGTGGAGGGCGGACAGATCCTCGTCTCCATGCCCGTTCGGTTGACTTGGATCAATGTCCATCAACCGCAAGCCACTAGGATTGCACGTATCGAAGCGCGGCTCGATAGAGCCTCCTGAACGATCAATTCAAGGAGATCGGGAATGGCGAAGCGGGGGCTTACGCAGGAAGGTCAGGATCAAATCGTCGAGTTCCGCCATCTTTCACCAGAAGAACGCCGCGTCAAAGGAAAGGCGCTGCGTCGTCACGTGCACCGCGCGAGCCACGCCGGATGGGAGGCGCCGAAGAACCGGCGCGATCCGGTCGAGATTCTGCTCGAATCGAATGAAGGCCGGATCCTGGATTTAATCCCGATCCGCTTTGGGCGAATGATGCAGTCGCCCTTCGCCTTCTATCGCGGCGGCGCGGCGATCATGGCGGCGGACCTGGCTTCCACTCCAAAATCCGGCCTGATCGTGCAGGCTTGCGGCGATGCGCATCTAATGAATTTCGGGGGCTTTGCTACGCCCGAGCGGCAGATCATTTTTGATATCAACGATCTCGACGAGACGCTGCCGGCACCGTGGGAGTGGGATCTCAAACGGCTTATCGCCAGCATCGCCATCGCCGGCCGACATATCGGCCTTCCCGAAAGCGATGTGGGGCGGGTCGCCATTCGAGCGGTCCAGGCCTACCGGGAGAAGATGACGGATTACGGTTCGATGCCGGCCCTCGATGTTTGGTACGACGTGCTCGACGTCGAACGGGTGCTCAAGGAGATCACCCGCGACGAGGACCGGGGTCGGATCGCGGAGCGCATCGAGAAGGCGCAGGCACGGAGTACCCCAGAATACATGTACCCCAAGCTCACTCAGCAGCTGGGCACGGTCCCGCGGATCATCGACGATCCGCCGCTGATCTTCCATCCCACCGCAGAACAGGCGCCGGGGCTCAAGAGCGGATTCACCGAAGCCTTGGCAAAGTACCGCGAGTCGCTACATGAAAATGTCCGCACCCTGTTTGACCGCTATGTCTTTTCCGATCTGGCCCTCAAGGTCGTTGGGGTCGGCAGCGTCGGCACCATGTGTGGGATCGGGCTGTTCCTTGCCGCCAACGACGACCCGCTCTTCCTCCAGGTCAAGGAAGCCCGGGCATCGGTGCTCGAACCCTATGCCGGGAAGAGCAAGTATCTCAATCAAGGCCATCGCGTCGTCGCCGGGCAGCGGCTGATGCAATCTGCTAGCGACATCTTCCTCGGATGGACCGAGGGGATGAATGGAAAGCACTTCTATGTCCGCCAGCTTCGCGACGCCAAAATCAGCGCGATCGTCGAGGGCTTCGACCTCGAGCTGCTACAGCTTTACAGCCGGCTGTGCGCATGGAGCCTGGCGCGAGCGCATGCGCGCTCGGGCGATCCGGCGATGATCTCCGGCTACATGGGATCGAGCGAAGTCTTCGACGAGGCCATCGGCGAGTTTGCGGTCGAATACGCGGACCAGAACGAGCGCGACTATAACGGGTTCGTCAAAGCGGTCCGGACGGGCAAGATCGACGTGATCGCCGACGCGTAAGGGCAGCTCGGATCTTGCCTCTGCAGGTTGATCCCGTGCTGGCGAATCGCTTCTGTCGGCGGATAGGCGTCACCTGACACGCAAACCGGGAATGACGCATTTCCATCCCGTGCCGACCCTCCGTGTGAGCGATACGAGGGTCTGAAATGGGGCATGAAGACGCGTTCCCGCCGCTAAGGGTGAACGGTGGTTGTCGGATCCTAAAGCGGTCCTCGGGCTGCTGATGATCGGCGAGGCAGGCTTTTGAGACAGGTTCTAAGTCTTTGGCTGCCTGACTAATCGACCGCCCACTGGATCGATACGTCCGCGCGCCCTTTCCACCGGCACGAACTGCATTTGAGGCGGCGCTGTAGATCGAGAACCTTGGTGTAGTCCGGCACGCCGGCCGTCGCCATCATCGCCGCTGACAGATGCTCAAGGTGGCCGCACGCGCACTCGACGCGGATCAGGTCATCCGGCCCGAGATCGCCGATCTTTGCGGCGTAGAGGGGAACCATACTGCTGCCATTGTTCGCTTATTGTTCGCACATCCAATCGTATGCGGCAGCAAGTCAACGCGGTCTTGTCAATGGTTAACGGTCGGCTCTAAGCTCGCCTTGCGCGTCAAGCGCACATTGCGACATCAACTTGGGGTCGGCGGCCCCTGTTGCCCACGGATAACCCCGACCCCGCACTTTTTGCCTATGCCCAAGATCGACCTGACCGAGATAAGTCGCTCAAAGTGCGGCATTTTACGGATAGGAGCGCGGCATGTGCCTCAGTAAAGACGTGACGAAGTATCAGACCGATTGGTTCTCGCAGAAAGATATGCTCAACGATCATTCCGCGCGCGTTCTTAAAACTTTCCAGAATGCTAAGAAAGAGATGGAAGCTGATAGCTCTGGTGCCGCAGAGGAGCTAGCGAAATCGTCTGCTCAAACGTTCAAACTTATCCACGATGTGTCAAAAGGAGTTTGCGCCGCGCTGTGTATAAAATGGATTAAGATGATCGCCAGCGATAGTCATCTACCAATGGCAAAATTGAAGAACGACATCACGTTCGCGAAAGCAGTTATTAGACACAATGCAGCGAACGTTCCACTTAGACAGCAAGAGCAATTGTCTCAGAGTTATAAACTTAAGGCTCAAAAGAAAGAACTCAATTTTTCAAGATCTCTCACCTTAATTGTTCAGGATGTGTTATCAAGCCCAGGTGTATTCTATCTTGTATCATTCATAACGTCCACAGGTTCGCATGTCATTGCGGTGAGCAGCGGAGACTGCAAGGCGGTTCTAATATTCGATCCTAATTTTGGAGAATTTAAATTACAGAAATCCCGCCTTGAAGATTTTTTATCGGCACTATTGAAGGAGGGTTATAAAGCGGAACCCAAGGCGATTAATGAATTGGCGCACGATCCTGCCCACGCTAGTCCCTCGCTCTTTTATCTATGCCGACAATTGATTTAACCGACGAAGAACGTGCCGCGTTGGCCGACGTTGCGCGCGAGTACGTCAGGACGCAGCGCTATCCGCTCGCGCCGCGGCTGGCGCCGATCAAGTCCGCGCTGTTGAAGCTGGCACCGGCTGACGAACTGCCGAAGCCGCCCGCGCCCGGAAGCCAAAGCGCTAAGCCATTCCTATGACCGATCAGGACATCGCAGTCAGCTTAGCGATTAACGCCGGCCTGTCATTGATCCCGGCCATTGTTGCGAAACGCAAAGGCTACCCGTTTGTTGGGTGGTGGCTTTTGGGTTGCTTCTTCACTTGGATCGTCATGCTGGTCGTCGCGATCTTTGTGCGGCGTCGGTTGCCGCCGGAAATGATGCCGTGCCCCGCGTGCGGTAATGGTGTGTCGTTGCAAGCGGCGTCGTGCCCGAAATGCGGACACCCGCTCCTCCCCTTCCCCACGCGGTAGTCCCTTTACACCAGACGGCGCCTGGGCTGGTACTACCACGTCAAGGATGTCAGCATGAGCTAATCCAGCCCTTCCCGTCGCAGGCTTTATAGTCGATAGCGTCGGTGTTGTAGTTGTAACTGGCGTTGCCATACCAGTTGACGCGCTTGGTGTCGGTCACGCCTTCAGAGTGGCGCATCGCCGACACGAACACGCTGATCCGCTCATCGCTCGGCACCCGGCCCGCCTTCCGCAGCACACCGAGCACGACCTGACCAAAAACTCGCTATCGATGTCGGCTTGTGCGGGGCGCACGTCAACATCGTCGCGATACCACAGGATCAGCGAATACTCACGCCCCGCGGCCTTAGCGATATCGATGCCCTGCCAATTTGGCTGCTCCCCCGCAAGGTGATCGAGGATCGGTTTGATCGTCGCTAAGTCGGCGACCTCCTCGGGGGAAGCCTTAGGGTCGACCGACGCATGGGCAACCGCGGGCTCGGCAGGCACGACCGGGACGATGCCCGCCCACGGATCGGCCTTTTGGGCAGCGGCAGCAATCGGGGCGGTGGCGAGAGCGAAGATCAGCCCCGCCAGCACCAAGCCCAAAACGCGCATACCGCCCTTCCTCCACTGCTTAGCCGGGATCACCATGCAAGGTGATCGCGCACCTCTGGAAACTCCGCGAAGCAGGATTGAACTCGCGCTCGTACAGCGGGCTTCGGTTCAGTGTGAGTGGCAAGGGTCAGGTAGTAGTTCACCCCACCGACCACCGCGTAAACGATCCACTCGCCCGTCATTTGGTGCGCGCTGTGGCGCCCCTCGTGAGCGCCGAACACGATCTCATGCAGCATCTTCCTGACGTGGCCGTGCTGGCCGAACTCGGTTGTGATCGCTGTCAGACGTGCTTGGTTCTCTGGCCGTAGCCAGTGGTTACGCTGGTTTAAGGCGAACGACGCCATTGACGACGCTTTGTAATGCTTGTGCATCAACCCATGCAGGGGCTTCCTCATAGGCGCCGCCGGCTTTGTGCCGGTGGGGCGCAGCGGGTCGCTACCCTCCAATTGGCCGATCTCGTCGTATACGACGAACACGTCAATGGTGCGGCGGCGCAATCCCTCAGCGAGTTCGTTTCGCAGAACCTCGCTACACCGGCCTGTCGCGAGTTTCACTTCAAGCCAGCCGTCAATATCGGCTCTCGCCTCGTCAAGCGGCAGTATCCCCCGCACGCCGGGGCTAGGAGCGCTGACGCACAACCCGGCTCAACGTTTGCAGAAGGTGAGAGCTATGCGGTTCCTCGTTGACAGCCCGGGGTGAGTGCTGCCCCCGAATATCGGGGGTCGCGCCCATGTTTGACGCCACGGCCCAAATCGGCGTCGAATTCGGCCCGGCACGAAAGGGCGTTAGCCAGCGCGGCGTATCAGCCGGATCGAGGGGCTGCAATCCTGCAAGATGCACGCCGCTGAGCATCGTGGCGTACGACGCCGTAACGCTCGTTGTGCCCGAGCCGCCTACAGTGAACCCAGCGTTCGGTATGCGGACTGGCGAGATGTTGCTCTCGGCTAGATCAGGCGGCAGACCTCCCGTCGGCTTGGGCTGACAAAGTTCCGTCTGGCAGTCCTTCGGCTCGCGATAGCCCTCCGCTTTCTCGACGACTTCCTCCACCGCGCCAGCCACCGGCGGGACAAAAACCAGAAATTGGATCATTATGCTATATCCAGTAGGGGGATCAACTGTCGCTATACTACATGATGTTTGATAAGATCACAACTGCCGGTGGGGTGGTGGCGGTTGCGCTATGTCGGAACAAAACAACAATGACATCAGACCGAAACGTATAAGAGCCTCATCACCTTGTGCGTCGAGGCGCACAAGATGCTGGCCTTCGCCAATGGTGGTGCGGCCGTTGCCGGTCTGACCTACCTAGGCAACCTAGCGTCGCGTCAGCCGCCCGTGGCCGCTATCCGGCGGCGCGGGAAAGCGCGACGCTAAAAGAGCGCCCCGAAGGACGCCCCTTTATTGACCATCAATAATGGGTGCGCGGCTAGATGACCGCCGCGAAGGCGGGAACGCGATTGCGGGCTTCGGCTTCGCGTCGGATGGTGCGCAGTAGCTCTTGCTTCTCCGGTGTGCGGCGCGCGCCAGAGTTCGGCGCAACGTAGTCGCGTCCGGTGTAGCCCAATTCCGCCTTCCGGCGGGCAAGCTGCTGCTGCTTTTCTGCGATCGTGATCCGCGTCATACCAAATTCGCCTTTAGGAACTCCAAGCCGAGTTCGCCAGTCGTTTCCTTGCGAATGCGCTCGTCAAGGTATTCTTCGTCAAGCTGATCCGCAAGCGTAAAGAGCTTCACCGCCTGATCCAACATGTCCGCGTATCCGCCGCTTTTCGAGGCATACTGGCCGAGACGGTCGGCGATCATATCCTCGATCGAGGCGACTGGAATAGCGGCACCGTCCTTGTCCATTTGCACAAGCTGGATTTTGCCGTAGTCGCTGCTTCCGTCGAAAAGTTGGCCGCTCACAACCTCCACGCCTAAGCCAAAATCAGGGTGGTAAAGCCCTCGCTGCAACCATCCTTGACGATGTTCCCTGACGAAACCGTAAACGATCAGCGCGTCCTCGAATTCCTGCTGGTACGCCGTCACGAAGTCGAAATCGCCTGAGACGACGGCGCCGCCGGTGTGAAACTCCACGGCCGCCCCACCGACAAGGATAGGGCGCCTATAGCCCTTGGCGTGTAGATCGTCGCAGGCTTTCGCGAGCAAAGTCAGCGCCATCAGAAACTCGGCGCGGAACACGGTCGCTTCGGCGACGAGGTTGCCTTCGCCCCGCATTGTCACCGAATGCTCGCTGGCAACACCGAAAGACACCGAAACCTCGTGCGTTTCCTTGTCAGGCTTTGACGTTTTCATGGTTGGCGCCATACCGAGCGACTGGTTAGTAAATCGACACAATGCCCCGGCGTATCAAGGTCGATGCCTCACCATCGCGCCGCGCCGCAGTAGGCAGCCCACGCGTCCATGACCTGCCGGCGCTTCTCGATCGCGTCGCCCCGCTTGTACGCTCGCTCGGATGCGTCGCCGGTGATATGCGCCAGGCAATGCTCAACCAGTTCGACCGGGAACGGTTGCGTGTCCTGAGCCCATGTCGAGAAGGTCGAACGGAAACCATGCACCGCGATCTCCGGTCGCAGTTTCTTAGCGACCCGCCACATTTCTCGATCACCGATCGGGAACACCCTCGCGCCAGTCCGGGGTAACGCCGCAAGGATCGCGAGCGCTGCGTCGCTAAGCGGCACAACGTGCGTGCGGCGTGCCTTCATGTGCCCGGCCGGAACCGTCCAGGTACGGGCCTCCAAATCAATCTCTGACCATGTGCCCTTGCGAACCTCGCCGGTGCGCGCCGCGGTCAAGATCGTGAAGGCGAGCGCCTTGGCTGCCAGGGTGTCGGGCAGGTACAGCATGAAGTCGGCGATCTCGGCGTAGGGCAGCGCTTCGTGGTGGTTCCGCTCGCCCATAGGATCAGCGGCGAGTAGGTGTTCGAGGTTGCCCGACCAGCGTGCCGGATTATCTCCCTGCCGATACTTCTTCGCCGTGGCCGCGTCGAGAACTGCCTCGATCCGCTGGCGCACGCGCTTGGCCGTGACCGGCTTTGCCGACCAGATCGGTTGCAGCGCCGCGACAACCATATCGCTATCGATCGCGGCGACGGGCTGGCTGCCGAGCTCGGGGAAGGCATGATCGCGCAACGACTGGCGCCATTCCTTCTCCTGCTTCGGCGACCACGCGGAGCGTTTGGCATCGATCACAATATCGGCGACTTGCGCAAAGGTGATCCCAGCAGCCGTCTCGGCGACAGCTTCAGTTTGCTTGGAGACCCTCGCCGCGTCGCGTTCCTCGACTGGATCACGCCCCGCATACAGCAAATGATGCGCCGCGCGGGCGCGTTCGCGGGCTTCGGCAAGCGTGCATCGCAGCGCCGACCCGAGCCCCATGTCCCGGCGCTTCCCGGCCGCGCGATAGCGCAATATCCAACTCCGGCTGCCACCTTTGGCAACGCACAAATAGAGCCCGTCGCCATCCGCATAAAGACCGGGAGTTTTTGCACTCTGTACTGCGCCTGCGGTAAGCTTGCCCGCAACCCTTGGCCCAAGTTTGAGCCCCTTCACACCCGCCATGATCCTAATCTTTCCCATCCTTTGATCCCCCACGATCTACCAGAGTGGGATGAATGTCAACGGACAAATGCGGACAATTGCGATACGGTTATCGTGTTGAAACAATAGGATAGATCGCAGCTAAGTGGTTGTTTGGTATGGCCGCCAGCGCCGCGTGGGAAGCGGCGTTCAACGTCAACGAAGAGGGCAAGCCCAGCGCGATGGGGCTGGTCTGAACTGACGAACACCCCGGCGAAAGACCGGGCGAACATCGGGGAGGGATGCGATGTCTCACCGGCATAACGGGGAGTCGTGCGGTTGCTTGGGCCCGTCACGGCGGGCGCTGCTCGCGGGGCTGGCCGCGGCATGGCCGCTGGCGCGAGCTCGCGCGGCCGATACCTTCGATCCGGCTCCGCGGCGCGTCGACGTCCACCACCATTTCTTCCCACCCGGCTATCTCGACAAGATGGCCGAGGTTGTCGGCAACAAGCCGAGCCCGCTGATGACCGGGTGGAGCGCCGCCGGGGTGATCGAGCACATGGACAAGACCGGGGTCGCCACCGGGATTGCCTCGATGTCGCCGTGGGGCCCGCATTTCAAGGACGCGGCGCAGGCTCGCGATCTGGCGCGGCTGTGCAACGACTACGCGGCGCAGATGAGCCGCGACCATGCCGGCCGGTTCGGCCTGTTCGCGGCGATGCCGTTGCCCGACGTTGATGGGGCGCTGAAGGAGATCGAGTACGCGCTCGACACGCTGAAGGCCGACGGAATTGGACTGATGACCAGTTACAGCGGCAAATGGCCGGGCGATCCGGTGTTTGCTCCGGTCTGGGAAGAACTCAACCGGCGCAAGGCGGTGGCCTATTTCCACCCGAACACGCCCGAGTGCTGTGGCAGTCTGGTGCCCGGGGCGCAGCCGTCGATGCTCGAATGGCCGTATGACACCGGGCGCGCGGTGGTGGAGCCTACTGCTTGGCGGTGCGCTAGCGAAATACCCGGACATCAGATGGCTCTTCTCCCATGCCGGCGGCCCAGTGCCGGCTCTGGCGGGGCGTATCGTCAACATGACCCGCAATCGTCCCGATTTGGCCCAGATCGCGCCGCAAGGGGTGATGCACGAGCTGACCCGGTTGCATTACGACACCGCCAACGCCAGCTTCGCGCCGACAATGGCGGCGCTGCTCAAATTCGTGCCGGTCAGCCAGGTGCTGTTCGGCAGTGACTACCCGTACTACTCGCTCGAGGAGAATGTCGGGCTGCTGGCCGAGGTGCCGCTAACCCAGGCCGAGCGCCAGGCAATCGACCGGGGCAATGCGGCGCGGCTAATGCCGCGTTTCGCGAGCTAGGCACCTGCGCTAGTGAGGTACGGTCTGGGCGGCCTGGGCGGCGGCTTGAGCGTGCACTACGTGCGACGCCAGGTACGCACTGGTAGCGATCCCAGCAGAACCGATGCCCGATAGCGAATGGATGATTGCGTCGACCCGCTTGATCTGGGTCTCGATCTGCCCTGGCGCCAGATCACCGGAGAGTGACCTCACGATGCGCCGCGACACCGGCGTGGCGAAGGTGACCGGGGCACGATGTTGCGCGCGCCGCAAATACATCCAATAGCGGAAGAACGTGCCCGCCTTGAAACTGAAGAAGAGCGTCATCGCGTTGAGGAGCACCGTGAACCAGCTATTGGACGGCGGGTGCCCAGGAACTGGCGTCGGAAGGTCCCAGCTGCGCGGCAGAAAGTAGCCGTCGAGAAGCTCCCAGCGAATCAGCTGGATCGCGACCAGCGACAGCAGCGTCACCAGAAGTGCGGTTGCAACATCCGTCAGGAACGGCCGCTGCTTAACGTTCTCGCACAGGAAGCCGAACGCCAGCGGAATCAAGATAAGTGTGGCGCCTGCGTAATGTGTCGAACGAGAGCCCCAGCTGTAGGTGATGTCCTTCCCGGTTTGGGCGAGTTCGTTGTGCGTCACGATCGCGGAGAGGAACAATCCGGCGGCGATGACGAACAACACCGTGAACGTCACCGCGCTGGCGCGTGGAATCGACGGCAGCGGGTCCTGCGTCGGACCCACAGTGCGCTGCGGATGACTTTGGGCGTCGATCAGATCGGCGGTCTGGGCCTCGACCGCGGCGATGCGCTTCTCTAGCGCCTGCTGCTGATCGAGCAATGGCCGCACCGAAATGAGGTCGCGGGTGCAATGCTTGCAGACGGTGGCTTCATCCTTGATTTCTTCGGCGCAGAACGGGCAGTTCATGGTTTTGCGTGCGGTTTGCTTCGGCGAAACGATAGCCTAGGCACAAAACCGGCGTAAAGGTTTGGAGTAGAGGCTAGCTGGCGTGGTCGCGGCATTTGACCATGCGCAGCGGGGTGTAAGTCTGCACGATCTTGCCGTGCTGGTTGACGACCCGGTTGCGGGTCCGCACGAGGCCCCGGCCGGGTCGACTCCTAGACGGCCGCGCCTCGATCACCTCGCATTCGACATGGATCGTGTCGCCGGCGACCACCGGGCCTTCGACATTGAGCTCCATATGCAGGAAGGCGAAGCCGGTGTGCTGCATCGTCGCCTGGGTGAGGAGTCCCTCGGCGAAAGCGTAGACCAGCGCGCCCGGCGCCGGCCGGCCCTTGATGTCGCTTTCGTGCGCCAAGAATTCGAGGTTGGTGAACAGCACCTCGACCATTCCGGTGCAATTGACGAAGTTGGTGATGTCGGCCTCGGTCACGGTGCGGCCGATGGTTTGGAATTGCCGTCCGACCGGCAGATCCTCGAAATAGAGGCCGAGCCCGACCGTTTCCATCGCCTTCATCTCCCTAGCGGTTCCGCCGACGATACCGCCCGGATCGCAGCCCTGCTACCATCGCGGCGTTTCCTTCGTTGAGGACACGACCATGCCCCGGATCGCGCTTATCCATGCCGTCACCGTGGCGATGGCGCCGGTACACGACGCCTTCCGCCAACTTTGGCCCGAGGCGGAATGCGTCGACATCCTCGACACCTCGCTGTCGCGCGACCGCGAGCGCGACGGGCGGCTGACCGAGAAGATGACCGGCCGCTTTTTGCTGCTGGCCAAATACGCCGAGGACACCGGCGCCGACGGCATCCTCTTCACCTGCTCGGCGTTCGGCGAGGCGATCGAGGCGGCGGCGGGCAAGGCGGGCATCCCGGTGCTGAAGCCCAACGAGGCGATGTTCGAGGCGGCGCTCGCGGCGGGGAGACGGCTCGGCATGCTGGCGACGTTCGAGCCGAGCGTCGCCGGGATGGAGGCCGAGTTCCGGGATATCGCCGGCCGGCGCAAATCCCGGGCGACGCTCGACAACTTCTGCGTCCCCGGCGCGATGAAGGCGCTACAAGCGGGCGACGCCGCCGAGCACGACGAGCGCCTGGCGATCGCGGCGCCGCGCTTCGCCGATTACGACGCGGTGATGCTGGCGCACTTCTCGACGTCGCGCGCCGCCGCCGCGGTGAAGGCGGCGGTGCGCTGCCCGGTGCTGACCGCCCCGGGCGCGGCGGTGACCAAGCTCAAGGGGATGATCCGCTAGCGTCCGCGCGCAACCTCCGCCGCCGCGGCGTTATTTTTGGGTCGGCGTGTCCGGCTTATCCGCAGGCGGCGGGATGTCCATCGGCTTCGAGGTGCGAGTTCCGGCATAGGCCACCTCGATGCCGAGCAGCTTGATCACCTGGTCGGCGCTCTTGGCATCGCTCAGCTGCGCCGAGGTGACCTTGTCCGGCGGGGTGAGCGTCACCTTGAGCGGGCCCTTGGGCTTCTGGTAGTCCTCGACAAAGGCGACCAGCGTGTCGATCGCCTTTTGCGAGTCCGCGCTTTGGCCGGCGCGGGCGCCATCGAGCACCAGCGTCGCCATCGCGATCAGCGCCTTGGGATCACTGCCCTGCAGCGCCGCCACCACGGGGATCACCTTCGACAAGAGCGAGTGATCTTCGTAGACGACGGTAGCGCTCTTCAGCGAGGCGTCGGCCATCGCCTCATCCGGCTTGGCGGCGACATCCGCGCTGATACCGTCGAGCACCATCGAGGTGTCGAGCTGGGCGAGACCGGCGAGGTTCAACTCAAGCTTGTCGAGCGTGAACGTCTTGGCTTCGGGCTTCAGCTTGTAGTCGAGCTGGAAGTCCGCATTGACCTTGTCGATGCCGGCGAGCTGCTTGAGGTCAAAGGCGCCGCCCGGGTTCGAACCGCTGCTGATCCCCTCGATCTTGATGTCGGCGAAGAGCGGCGGCTGCTTCTTCTCGATCGCGTCGAAATCGAGATGGTCGACGGTGACCGTCTTGATGCTGATCGGCTGCGGCTTGTCCTTGCTGTCCTTGCCGGTCGGCGGCGGCGTCACCACCACGTCCTGCAGGACAAAGCCGTCGTCGCCGAGCGACTTGCTGCTCTTGTAGGTGAGGGCGCCATCCGGAATTTGGCTCTTGATCGATTTTTCGAAACGAGCGAGGCCATCGGCCGAGGCAGAGCCCGCCGTCAGCAACGCCACGCATGCAGCCGCCGCCAACAGGCGGGCAATCCCAAATTTACTCATCGTGACCCTTGGTAGAGTGGTGTCGGGGAAATCGAGCCTCTTATACGGATGGCCGCCGCGCCGCACAATGGGACGCCCCGCCGAAACTTGATTAGCCGCTGCTTAATCGCCGCGCGATGCCGCGTCGCCGAAGGAGCGGGTGGGAACGTCGCGGAACAGCGACATATGCGTGTGGTCGGCGACCCAATCCTCGCCGACCGCCCGCCGCGACAAGGCGACCGTGGTGCGGCCCGGCCGCGCGTAGGGGCTGCCGTCCTCGCGGTAGCCGGTCGAATCGAACACCGCCATCCCGATCGCGGTCAGCCGGTCGGCCGAGACGATGGCGCGCACGTCGTCCATCCGGAAGCGGAAGCCGCTGGTGACGCCCCAGACGCTGCGCCATTGCGCGGCCTCGACCCGGTCGCGCCCGGTGATGAAGTTCTCGAACGTGCCGAAGGCGATCATGTCGTCGGCGAAGATCGGCCGGGCGCCCTCGTAATCGACCGCGCGGACATGGCTCGACAGCCGCTCGAACCAGGCCTTCACCTTGGCCAGATCGTCGGGATCGGGTGGCGCGATCATCGAATTTCCTCCACGGCTCGCGGTGGTGCGCATTGCGGATGGGGAAGAGTATGCCTGGACCTTTGGCGGGAGTCCGCGTCATCGATCTGACGGTCGCGGTGCTGGGGCCGGTGGCGACGCAGATCCTCGGCGATCTCGGCGCCGAGGTGATCAAGGTCGAGGCGCCCGAGGGCGACATGATGCGCTCGATCGGCCCCGCGCGACATCCCGGCATGGCGGCCTATTTCCTCAACATCAACCGCAACAAGAAGAGCGTTGTGCTCGACCTGAAAAAGCCGGCGGCGCAAGAGGCGCTGCTGCGGCTGGCGGCGACCGCCGACGTGCTGGTGCACAACATGCGGCCCGGCGCCGCGCGGCGGAACGGCATCGGCTACGCGACCGGTCGCCAAGGCCAATCCGCGGATCATTTATGCCTCGGCGAGCGGCTGGCGCGCCGATCACCCGCATGGCGACCGCGCCGCCTTCGACGACGTGATCCAGGGCGAGAGCGGGTTCGCCGCGCTCAACAAGGACGGCGACGGCAGCCCCCGCTACGCGCCGATGGTGATCTGCGACAAGATCTGCGGCTACGTCGCTCGCCTCGATGGTCGGGATGGCGCTCTATGCCCGCGAGAAGACCGGCAAGGGCCAGGAAATCCATGTGCCGATGGTCGATACGATGGCCGCGTTCAACCTCGTCGATCATCTGTGGCACGGCGTCTTTGGCGAGCCCGAGAAGGGGCTCGGCTATCCCCGCATGCTGACCCCGCACCGCCGTCCCTACGCGACGACCGACGGGCATATTTGCTTGTTGGCGACGACCGACCGGCAGTGGCGCAATTTGTTCGGGGCGGTCGGCGCGCCGGAACTCGCCGACGACCCGCGCTTCAACTCGATCGCCGCGCGCACCACCAATATCGACGTACTCTACGGCTGGCTTGCCGGGGTGCTGAGGACCCGGAGCACCGCCGAATGGAAAGAGCGGCTGGACGCGGCGGACGTGCCCAATGGTGGGGTCAACGATCTGATGGGGGTGGTGCGCGACCCCTATTTGCGCGAGGTCGGGTTCTTCCAGACGCTCGACCACCCGACCGAAGGGCGGCTGACGACCATGCCGTTCCCGGTCAGCTTCTCCGAAACCCGGCCCGACCGGAACCTGCCGCCGGCTCGGCTCGGCGAGCACACCGAGGCGGTGCTGCGCGAGCTGGGCTACAGCGATGCGGAAATCATTCGGATCGCCGGCAACTAATTTTACTGTCGCCTTTCCGAGGCCCAATTCCGCCAGTTAAAGAACATATAGAGAACAATCCAGACGGGTCAATCCCGGCACCCAACATTTTTTCGCGCTCCGGCTCCCGAAATTGCCGATTGACCGGCAGCGGTAGGTCGGTGTCCCATCGCCGGGGCCGCCAGGAGGGACCGCAGCGCGATGAGCATCAAGGGCAAATCCTACATTATCGGCGTCTACGAGCATCCGACGCGGCTTGCCACCGACAAGACCGTGCCGATGCTTCATGCCGAGTGCGCCAAGGGCGCGATCGAGGATGCCGGGATCACCAAGGACGACATCGACGGCTATTTCTGCGCCGCCGGCGATACGCCCGGGCTCGGCGCGCTGTCGATGATCGACTACATGGGATTGAAGCTGAAGCACTGGGATTCGACCGATACCGGCGGCTCGTCCTACCTGCTGCAGGTCGGCCACGCCGCCGAGGCGATCGCCGCCGGCAAGTGCAACATCGCCCTCATCACGCTGGCGGGACGCCCGCGCGCGGAAGGCATGGCGACCGGCACCGCGCCGCGCGCGCCGGCGGTGCAGTTCCCGGAATCGGGCTTCGAGTTCCCGTTCGGCCCGGCCACCGCGAACATGTACGCGATGTGCGCGATGCGCCACATGCACCAATACGGCACCACCAGCGAGCAGCTTGCCTGGGTCAAGGTCGCCGCCTCGCACCACGCGCAATACAACGAGCACGCGATGCTGCGCGACGTCGTGACGGTCGAGGACGTGGTCAATTCGCCGATGATCGCCGACCCGCTGCACCGGCTCGATTGTTGCGTCATCAGCGATGGCGGCGGCGCGATCATCGTGGCCCGGCCGGAGATCGCGAAGAGCCTCAAGCGGCCGCAAGGTTAAGGTGCTCGGCTGCGGCGAAAGTCCGAAGAACCAGTATGGCGGCAAGAACCTCGACCTCACCTATTCGGGCGCGGTGGTGTCCGGGCCGCTGGCCTTCGCCGAGGCCGGGGTCAAACCCGCCGACATCAAATACGCCTCGATCTACGACAGCTTCACGATCACCGTGGTGATGCAGATCGAGGATCTCGGCTTTTGCGAGAAGGGCCAGGGCGGCAAGTTCGTGTCGGACGGCAATCTGATCTCCGGCACCGGCAAGCTGCCGTTCAACACCGATGGCGGCGGCTTGTGCAACAACCACCCCTCGAACCGCGGCGGGCTCACCAAGGTCGTCGAGGCGGTGCGCCAGCTGCGCGGCGAGGCGCACCCGGCGGTGCAGGTGCGCAACTGCGACCTCGCGCTGGCGCACGGCACCGGCGGCTCGCTCGGCACCCGCCACGGCGCCGCCACCGTGATCATGGAAAGGGAGTAGGGCAATGGCCGAAGGACAGCAGGTGCGCAAGATCCCGGCGCCGCAGCCCAATCTCGAGACCCAGCCGTTCTGGGACGCCGCGGCGGAGGGCAAGCTGCTGATCAAGAAATGCAATGCCTGCGGCGAGGTGCATTTCTACCCGCGCTCGATCTGCCCGTTCTGCTTCAGCGACAACACCACCTGGCAGCAGGCCTCGGGCGACGGCACGATCTACACCTATAGCGTGATGCGCCGCGGCGCGCCGGTGCCCTACGCGATCGCTTATGTGACCTTGGCCGAGGGGCCGACGATGATGACCAACATCGTCGATTGCGACCTCAACGGCATCAAGATCGGCCAGAAGGTCAAACTCGTGTTCAAACCAACCGAAGGCGGTGCGCCGGTGCCGTGTTTCGCGCCCGTTTGAGATAGGAGATATACAGAAGATGGACACGCTCAACGTCCAAATGTCGCGGCCGCGCCATATCAGCCCCGAGGAGTGGGCGGTGCGCGTCGATCTCGCCGCCTGCTATCGCCTCGTTGCCCATTTCGGCTGGGACGATTTGATCCTGACGCACAACTCGGCGCGGGTGCCGGGCGAGCCCGACCACATGCTGATCAACCCGATGGGGCTGATGTTCAACGAGGTGACCGCCTCGAACATCCTCAAGGTCGATTTCGACGGCAATCTCGTCGAGCCCTCGGAATACGAGCCGATCTATGCCGGCGTCGTCATCCACGGCGCGATCTATCTCGGCCGCCCCGACGTCGAATGCGTCATCCACACCCATACCGAGGCCGATATCGCGGTCGGCGTCCAGGAGGAAGGGCTGCTGCCCCTGTCGCAATGGGCGATGCGGTTTTACAACCGGCTCGGCTACCACGATTACGAAGGTGTCTCGCTCGACATGGACGAGCGCACCCGGCTGCAACAGTCGATCGGCAACCACCCGGTGCTGGTGCTGCGCAACCACGGGCTGCTGGCGACCGGGCGCAACGTCGCCGAGGCCTTCTCGCTGACCTACCATTTCGAGCGCGCCGCCGAGGCGCAATTGAAGGCGCAGGCGGCGTGTGCGTCGGGCGCCAAGCTGGTGTTTCCGCCGGTGGAGACCTCGGAGAAGCAGGCGGCGCAATTCGCCACCATGGGCAACACGCCGCGCCTCGGCGGCCAGCGCGAATGGCCGGCGCTGCTGCGGCTTTGCGACAAGCTCGACCCAAGCTTCCGCACCTGAAAAGGGCAAGCCTCTCGAATTTGGCCCTGGCCGCTGTTATATCTGCGGCCATGGCTATGAGTTGCGGATGGATGCAGCGAATTAGGCACCCGGTCCTCGTCTGAGGATCGGGCCGCGTTCGTTTTCGCCGCATCTCTTCCAAGGACTCACCATGCCTACGGATTATCGTCCGACCGTTTTCCTGCCCAAGACCGATTTCCCGATGCGCGGGGATCTGCCCAACCGCGAGCCGGCGATGCTGGCGCGCTGGGAGGAGATGGGTCTTTACAAAACGCTGCGCGAAGCCTCGAAGGGCCGCGAGAAATTCGTGCTGCACGACGGGCCGCCCTACGCGAATGGCGAGCCGCATCTCGGCACCGCGCTCAACAAGATCCTCAAGGACATCGTCAATCGCGGGCACCAGATGCTCGGCAAGGACGCGCCCTATGTGCCGGGCTGGGACTGCCACGGTCTGCCGATCGAATGGATCGTCGAGGAGAAATACCGGGCGAAGGGCCAGTCGAAGGACAGCGTGCCGATCGCGCAGTTCCGCAAGGAATGCCGCGAGTTCGCCGCGCACTGGATCGAGGTGCAGAAACGCGACTTCAAGCGGCTGGGCGTGGTCGGCGATTGGGACAACCCCTACACGACGATGGCCTTTTCGGCCGAGGCCCAGATCGTCCGCGAAATCGGCAAGTTCCTGATGAACGGCGGGCTCTACAAGGGCTCGAAGCCGGTGCTGTGGTCGGTGGTCGAGCAGACCGCGCTCGCCGAGGCCGAGGTCGAGTACGCCGACCACCGCTCGACCACGGTGTGGGTGCGGTTTCCGGTCGCGCATGCGAGCCGGCCCTCGCTGCGCCACGCCGGCGCGGTGATCTGGACGACGACGCCGTGGACGCTTCCGGGCAATCGCGCGATCGCCTACAGCCCCGACCTCGAATACGCGGTGATCCAGGTTGACGAGGTTGGCGAAGGGAGCCGTGTCTCTGGCCCCAAAGACGGCGCGCTCGGCGACAAGCTCCTGGTGGCGATGACGCTGATCGACGATTTCTGCGGGCGCGCCAAGATCACCCGGCACACCATCGTCGATCTTTTCCCGGGCAGCGCGCTGGGCGGGACGGTCGCCAAACACCCTCTCGCGGGCCAGGATCAGGGCTACGATTTCGACGTGCCGTTGCTGCCGGCGGGGTTCGTCCTCGCCGACCAGGGCACCGGCCTTGTCCACATCGCGCCTAATGCCGGCCAGGACGACTGGGAACTGGGCCGCGAACACGGCATCCCGGTGATCGACACCGTCGGCCCGGACGGCGTCTACCTGCCGAGCGTGCCGTTATTCGCCGGGCACTCGGTCTATACCTCGGAGGGCAAGGAGGGCGATGCCAACCGCGTGGTGATGGCGGCGATCGACGCCGCCGGCGCGCTCTTGGCGCGCGGAGCGCTTGTCCATTCCTATCCGCATTCGTGGCGGTCGAAGGCGCCGCTCATCTTCCGCAACACGCCGCAATGGTTCATCAGCATGGAGACCAACGGTCTCCGCGACGCGGCGCTGAAGGCCATCGAGGAGACGCGGTGGGTGCCGCCGCAGGGCAAGAACCGCATCTCGGCGATGGTCGAGGGGCGGCCCGATTGGTGCGTCTCGCGCCAGCGTGCCTGGGGCGTGCCGATCCCGGTCTTCGTCAGCAAGAAGACCGGCGAGCCGCTGCGCGACCAGGCGGTGATCGACCGCATCGCCGTGGCGGTGGAGAAGGGCGGCGGCGATGTCTGGTTCGAGACGCCAGCGAGCGAATTCCTCGGCAACGCCTACGATGCGGCGGAGTGGGACAAGGTCACCGACATCGTCGAGGTGTGGTTCGACTCGGGCTCGACCCACGCGTTTGTGCTGGAGCAGCGGCCGGAGCTGCAATGGCCGGCATCGCTCTATCTCGAAGGCTCGGACCAGCACCGCGGCTGGTTCCACTCCTCGCTCTTGGAGAGCTGCGGCACGCGCGGCCGCGCGCCCTACGAGGCGGTGCTGACGCACGGCTTCGTGCTCGACGAGGCCGGGCGCAAGATGTCGAAGTCGCTGGGCAACGTCATCGCGCCGCAGGACGTGATGAAGCAGTCTGGCGCCGATATCTTGCGGCTGTGGGTCGCCGGCTCGGACTATTCCGAGGATATCCGCATCGGCCCGGAGATCCTCAAGCGCTTCGGCGACACGTATCGCCGGCTGCGCAACACGCTGCGCTACCTTCTGGGCGCGCTCGAAGGCTATTCCGCGAAGGAGGCCGTCGCGCCGGAGGCGATGCCCGAGCTCGAACGTTGGGTGCTGCACCGGCTCGCCGAACTCGACAAACTCGTGCGCCGCGCGGTCGAGGATTTCGATTTCCACGCGATGTTCACCACGCTGCATAATTTCTGCGCGGTCGATCTATCGGCGTTCTATTTCGACATCCGCAAGGACCGGCTCTACTGCGACGCCGCGGACGATCCGGCGCGGCGGGCGACGCGAATGGTCATGGACCGCACCTTCGACTGCCTATTGCCGCTGGCTGGCGCCGATCATCTGCTACACGGCGGAGGAGGCCTGGCTCGTCCGGCGCGGCGACGCGACGGGCTGCAGCGTCCATCTCGAAACCTTCGCCGAGGTGCCGGAGGCGTGGCTCGATCGGGCACTCGGTGAGCGCTGGGCGGCGCTGCGCGACATCCGCCGGGTGGCGACCGGCGCGCTCGAATTGGAGCGCGGCGCCAAGCGGATCGGCTCGGGTCTTCAGGCGGCGATCCAGCTTTACGTGCCGGCGGGGACCGCGGCGATGCTCAAGAATGTCGACCTCGCCGAACTCTGCATCACCTCGTCGGGGACGGTGACGGTCGGGACGCCCCCGGAGGGCGCCTTCACGCTGCCCGACGTGGCGGAGGTCGGCGTCGTGGTCAGCGATGCGCCCGGCGACAAATGCGAGCGCTGCTGGCGGGTGCTGCCGGAGGTCGGCACGGTGCCCGGGCACGACGACCTCTGCCGGCGCTGCGCCGATGTCGTCGGGCAGATGGCTGCCGAATGATCGGGCGCGGCATCGGCGCGGCGCTTGCCGTAATCGGGCTCGATCAGCTGTCGAAGAACCTAGTCTTGAAAAGCTTTGGGGTGAGCGAATGCGTCCAGCAAACCGGCATACAGATCACTGGGTTTTTTGATTTTGTACTGACCTGTAATCACGGCATGAGCTTCGGCTTGTTCAATCACGGCCAGGGGCTGGGCGTTCTGCTATTCTCTATCCTCGTGGCGGGCGTCGTTGGGGTTCTGCTGTTCTGGTTGTCGCGGGCTCAGGGCGAGATTCTTAGCAGCGCGATCGGCATGATCATCGGCGGTGCCATTGGCAACATGATTGACCGACTTTGGGGTTCTCACGGCGTCATCGACTTTCTTTATTTCCACTTGGGCTCGTGGTATTGGCCGGCCTTCAACGTGGCCGACTCGGCGATCTGCATCGGTGTCGCCATAATGCTTTTCGACGGGCTGCTGACGCGTCGTCGCGATCTTCAAGCAACGGGTGAGGATGATCTGCGACCATGACTGAGACTTGCCGAAGAGTTGATCGAATCTATCGAATGGTAACTCCGATCTTTGTCTTGGGGTTGCTGTCCCTCTCCGTGTCGGGCTGTAGCGATTTCAAGAAGATGGTCGGGATTGAGCGGACGTCGCCGGACGAATTCGCGGTCGAGTCGCGCGCGCCATTAACGATCCCGCCCGATTTCGACCTGCGTCCGCCGGCTCCCGGCACGACACGTCCGCAAGAGGTCAGCGCCGCCAGCAAGGCGAAAACCGCGATCGACAACGCCGCGCCGGGCGATCCCGGCAAGCAGGCAGCCGGGACGCTGCATTACCCGGGTACCCAGATCGACCCGGATTCCCAGGTCGCCGACCAGAGCCTTTCGGCCAAGTTGCTGCAGTCTAGCGATACGGGAAACAGTGTCGTGGTCGAGAAACGCGAGACGACGCCGTTGAAGGGGGTCTACTAGAGCCGGGCGCGGCCCAGAGGGCGGATGATGCGCAGCCTGTGGTCGAACCGCGACGCCGAAACCACGGTGGGGCATTACGCCGCGTCCGGCGCGAGCCGCGACCTGGCGTTACGCGTCTATACCTCACGCTTGCTCGGCGGCGACCCCAAGCTGGTACTGCACGGCGGCGGCAATACCTCGGTCAAGACGATGGCGACCGACCTTGTCGGCGAACCGGCCGAAGTGTTGTGCGTTAAGGGTAGCGGCTGGGACATGGCGGCGATCGAGCCGGCCGGGCTGCCGGCGGTCCGGCTGGGGCCGCTCCGCACGTTGCGCCGGCGCGAAGCGCTCAGCGACGAAGACATGGTCCGCATCCAGCGCGCCAACCTCATCGATCCCGGCTCGCCCAACCCGTCGGTCGAGACGCTGCTGCACGCCTTCCTCCCGCACAAATTCATCGACCACACGCACGCCACCGCGGTCTTGAGCCTCGCCGACCAGCCCGATGCGGCGGAGCGTTGCGCCGATCTCTACGGCGGGCGGTTGGGCCTGGTGCCCTACATCATGCCGGGCTTTCTGCTGGCGAAGAAGGCGGCAGAGATCTTCGAGGAGGACGAGGCGATCGAGGGGCTGGTGCTGCTGAAGCATGGCATTTTTACCTTCGGCGACAGCGCCGAGGAAGCCTATGAGCGGATGATCGCGGCGGTGACGCTCGCCGAGGAGCGACTGCAGAGCGGGCGGCGCAATGTTTTCGCGCCGGCGGCGCTGCCGGCCAAGCTCGCCGGTCCGCAGCAGGTGGCGCCGGTCCTGCGCGGCGCCTGCGCGCTGGCCGACCCGGCGCTACCGGGCGCCTACAAACGCTTCGTGCTCGACTTTCGCGGCGGTCCGGCGGTACGCAACTTTGTTGGCGGCGCCGAAGTCGAGCGCTACGGCATGGCCGGGGTCGCGACCCCCGATCACACCATCCGCACCAAGAACTACCCGCTGATCGTCCCCGCGCCGGCGGCGGACGGGCTGGCGGATTTCGCCGCCGCGGCGCGCGAGGCGGTCGAGCGCTTCATCGCCGAGTACCACGCCTATTTCTCGCGCAACAACGCGGCGGCTGGCGGGATCAAGCGGGAGCTCGACCCCGCGCCGCGGGTGATCCTGGTGCCGGGCGTTGGGCTGTTCGGGCTCGGCCGCAGCGCCAAGGACGCCGCCGTCGCCGCCGATCTCGCCGAAAGCTGGGTCGAGACCGTGACCGACGCCGAGGCAGTCGGTATTTTCGAGTCGCTGCCCGAGGCCGAGCTGTTTGAGATGGAGTATTGGTCGCTGGAGCAGGCGAAGCTCGGCGGCGCGGCCGAGAAGCCGCTCGCCGGCCAAATCGCGGTGGTGACTGGCGGCGCTGGCACGATCGGATTGGCCACGGCAAGGGCGCTACGCGGCGCGGGGGCCGAGATCGCGCTGTTCGACCGCGCCGAGGCCGCCCCAGAAGCCGCCGCAAAGAAACTCGGCGGGCTGGGCATCGGCTGCGACGTGACCGATAACGCCGCGGTCGCCGCGGCATTCGAGGGCGTTGTTGCGCGCTTCGGCGGCATCGACATCGTCGTCTCCAATGCCGGCGCGGCCTGGCAGGGCAAGATCGGCGAGGTGCCGGACGCCACGCTGCGCGAGAGCTTCGAACTCAATTTCTTTGCGCATCAATTGGTGACGCAACAGGCGGTGAAGATCATGCTGGCGCAGCAGACCGGCGGCTGCCTGTTGTTCAATGTATCGAAGCAGGCGGTAAGCCAGGGGCCGGATTTCGGCCCCTACGGGCTACCGAAGGCGGCGACGCTAGCGCTGATGCGGCAATACGCGCTCGAATATGGCGCTCAAAGCATTCGCTCCAACGCCGTCAACGCCGACGGCATTCGCGGCGGCCTTCTCACTGATGCGATGATCGCCGACCGGGCCACGGCCTACGGCATAAGCGAGGCCGCCTATATGGGGCGCAACCTGCTGCGCCGCGAGGTTACCGCGGAGGACGTGGCGGCGGCCTTTGTCGGCTTGGCGCTGGCGCGCAACACGACAGGCTCGTTTGTCACGGTCGATGGCGGCAACCTTGCGGCCGCGCCGCGCTGATCAGCCGAAGCCGATCCGGCTCAGAAACTCCCGCGTCGCTTTGGCGCACGCCGCTGGTGCCTCGAGCTGCAGCAAATGGCCGGTGCCTGGCATCGCCAGGTAATCGTAGCCGCCTTCCTGGGCGAGCGCTTGATTGGAAAGGGCCGTTGGTGACGGCCGCTCACGCTCGGGATCGGCGGCAATCAGCTTCACCGGGCCGGGAAAGGTGCTCGCCGGCGGCCACAGAGCGAGCGGGATGCCCTGCTCGTACATCGACGCCTCAAGACGGCGAGGGCAACGCAGCTCGAAGCCTCCCCCCGCCACTGGGCGCAGCACCGCCTCGGCCACCGCGAGATGCGTTCCGTCGACCCAATTTCGCCCCGCGCGGGTCGCGGCATAATCGCGGGCGAGCTCGCCGGGGTTGTCGAACCGGTCGCGCCGCCCGCTGGCCCAGGCGGCCAGCGTCTCCAAATAGGCGACCATCGCGGCTCGGGCGGGGTGGCCTTCGGGCGGATTGTTGGGCGGATCGAACAGCACCAGCGCGTCGAAGCGCCAGCTGATCTCGATCGCCGCGATCATCGCCGCCTGCGCCGACATCGAGTGGAACAGACCCGCGGTCGGCTTCCTGCCGAACTCGGCCTCGGCGGCGGCGCGGATGCACTCCAGGTCGCGCGCCATGTGCGCATAGTCGTGATTCGGCGGATCGGCCCGGTCGTTCCGGCCGTGACTGCGCGCGTCGAAGGCGACGACCTCGAATTCGCCAAGGAACTGGCGCCAAAAGGGGACATAGCCGTCGATCGCGAAGCCGTTGCCGTGACTGACGATGAGCCGATTGCCGCCAGGATCGCCAAAGCCCCGGACGCGAAAGATGGTGCCGTCATCCGCCGTGACGTCGATCACCGCGCTCGGCGAAGGGTTCACGGTTTGTAGGCGATCAGTTCGCTGGTGCTCTCGGAGGTGAGGTTCGTCGCCTTATTGATGACGAGGGTGTGCGATTTGACCGTCACGCCGAGTTTGACCGCAACGTCGGACTCTCCCTCGGCCGCCGGGTGCGCGGGGTCGTTGGGCACATATTTGATACCCACCTTCTGCACGTCCCAATCGCCCGAAGCCAGGCTCAGCTTGTCGGCGCCGATATAGGACAGCTCGACCGACAGCGGCTCCTCCTGGGTCTGATCGCTTATGCTGGCGAGGCGCGAATGGCTGCGCGAAAAAATGTTGCGGCAGGTGAGGGTGAGCTGCGGCGTTTTGCCGAGCGGGAAAAAATTCTGAAGCGGCTCGTAGTCGCATTTGAGCTGATTGGCGAGCACGAATATCGGCGTATCGCCGAATTCGACGTTGTTCTGATCGTCCGGATCCTTCGGCCCCGGCATGGGAAACGTGCGGTCTTCGATCATAAAGTAGTGGCCCTTGTAACCGCTCGCCTTGACGAGACTGTCGGCGATGGTGTCTGGCACCGGAATGGTCAGCAGATCGCCATCCCGCTGGGCGCCCGCCATCTTTGCGGCACTAGCGCAATCCTTGCGCGCATCGCCCTCGGCGCAGCCGTAGATCAACGCCATCGGCCGGATCGTGCCTTCGCTGTCTGTCCCGCTAACCGAAGTGATCGTATAGGTATAGATCTGCCCGGCAGTGATTGACTGGTCCCGGATTTTCGTGATCGAGACCAGGCGGAAGGTCAGTTGCGCGCCGACTGCGGGCAGGGTGTAGGCATCGTCGGCGCGGGCGGTGCCGACGGCTACGAGAATGCCGGCGGCCCCCGCCAGAAGCGCGCGCACGATCAGCCCGCGCGGCCGGGGTAGCTGACCGCCATGCCGGCGCGGACGTCCTGCTGGATGCCGTATTGCGGGAACGGATAGCGCAGTCCGTTCTTCGACAGCGCCTCCATCCCGGCGATCGCCTTGGGTAGGTAGTCCGGGGGCAACGCCATCAGCATTTCGTCGTCGAGCACGCCACCATAGCGGCGCTCGGCGAAACACGGGATCGACAGGCTCGGTTCGCGGGTCTTCAAGGCCCGACCCCAGCTATCGGCGCAAGCCGACTCGCCGACAATGCCCCAGTCGAACTTCTTGTAGCCGGCCCATTGCAGGCCGTTGATGAAATACATCATCGCGCCGGGGGTGGCGTAAAAGAGAACGATGTCGGGCGGGTCGAGCCGTCCGCTCGCCAGCGGCGCCACCGCCATCGCCTCGTATTGCCCGTCGGCGACACAATTCATCGCCGCCTGATGCGCGGTGGCGTCGGCTTCGGTCGAGTACCAGACGCCAACCATGTGCTTGCCGGACTGCCACTCGGGATCCTTGGCGTT
This sequence comes from uncultured Alphaproteobacteria bacterium, assembly GCA_963773625.1. Classification (GTDB taxonomy): domain Bacteria; phylum Pseudomonadota; class Alphaproteobacteria; order ATCC43930; family CGMCC-115725; genus DATARH01. Next base: position 284,793 of record CAVZCJ010000013.1, read on the forward strand.
GCCGAGACCAATAACGGCGCGGCATTGCGCACCTACCAAATTGTCGGCGGTGATGCCGACTGTCCAGCCGAGCCGGGACGCCTGACCAACGACCTGATCGAAGGTGTGGATCGACTGCGGCCGGCGGATGCGCGGGATCGCCTCCATCTCCTCGCACTTCTCGAACAGCTTCATCGCGAAAACAAAGGAGCGCAGCTTCAACAATCGCTCGAGATCGGCGGTGATCTTGGCCCAGTCCTGGGCTTGCGCGGCTTCTGCCATCGACGATCTCGCTTTTCAGTGCGTCGCTGCGGCCGGACCGCAACGCGCATCGGGTTTGAAAGAAAATTGGTTGCCACAGGCGGACCGGCAGGCGTCGGCGCTTCCGGGACAGGTGAAATTGAGGCTCTGCTTGTCCGCGATGCACTGGCAGAGGCCCATATCAACCGCGACCGCCGGCATCGGAGCCGCAGTCGGCGAAGCGGGAGGCGTTGCGGCGCCAGGGTTCGGCGGGCTCGCGGCCGGCACCAGGGGTGGCGCTCCCGCGAGCGGCGCGGGTGCTTGCGATGTCGGCGCCTGCGCTCCCGGCGCCAGCTGCTGCTGCGCGGAAGCGCTGTGGAATAATGCCGTCAGGAACAGGGCCAGGGCCAGCGGCGGCAGGGCGATGCCGCGAAAAATCCCAACTCCATTTGGCATCCGCCTCGACATCTCTCGCCTCGCTTCCTTGCCCTGATCAGGCCGTTCGGTCAGCAATGAATAGCGTAAACCCATCCTATCGCAACGGGCGCGCTATTTCTCTTCCATCACATGCACGCCGTCCCAATGCGCAGGCGGATCGTTGGCGAGAGCAAAGGCGCGGTCGCGCATCATCGGCGCGGCGCGATCGCCCGGACGCAGCCGCGCCGCCTCGGCGAAGAGCTCGGCGGCGCGCTCGAACTCAGCGGCGAAATAGGCGTCGAGGGCGCGCTCGTAGGCGCCGCGGGCGGCGAGAACCGCGGCGTCCACCTCGCCCATGCGGCCGATCAGCTCGCAGATCGCCGTGCCCTGGGTACGCCCCTTGACGGCGACCCGGTCGAGCCGGCGCCATTCGAGCCCCTCACCGGCTTCGTCCATCACCGCGGCCGAGGCGATGATCGCGGTGCCGTAGAGCTTGTTGAGGCCCTCGAGCCGACTGGCCAGATTGACCTCGTCACCCAGCAGCGTATAGGCGAAGCGCTCGGGCGTGCCGATATTGCCGACCAGCACATCGCCGAGGCCCAGGCCGATACGGGCGCGGAACACCGGCTCGCCGGGTGGCGTCGTCCTGGCCATCTTCTCGAGCTGCGCTTGCGCCTCGAGCGCGGCAAGGCAAGCCTGCCGCGGGTGCCCCGGTAGCTGTTCGGGCGCGTTGAAGAACGCCATGATGCCGTCGCCCATGAACTTGTCGACGGTACCCCCGTGGCGGGTGATGGTGCCGGTCATCAACTCGAAATAGCGCCCCACCGCCTCGACCAGACGGTCGGGATCCATGCCTTCGGAAATCGTGGTGAAGTCGGCGATGTCTGAGAAATGGATGGTCAGGCGACGGATCTCGCCGCCAAGCTCGGCCTCCTTCCCCTGGGCGAGAAGCGTTCGCACCAGATCGGTCGGGACATAGTGCGCGAAGGAGCGCAGGCTCGCCTTCATCCGATCGACCGATCCACCCAACTCGTTGACCTCGCGCACGAAGGAGCGGGGCGCCGGGTCACGCGAAATCGAGAAGGCGCCGACCTTGGCGAGATCGCCGGCGATAGCGACGATCGGGCGGGCGATCCGCGATGACAGCGCACGGCCGCAAATCACCGCCAGCAGCAAGGTCGCCAGCCCGATCGCTCCGGCGATCAATGCGTGGATATAGGCGCCGCCGGTGATGTCGCGCAGGTCGACGACCACGGCGATCGAGAGACCGATATTTCCGTCGATCGGAACTTTCTCGAACACCACCTCGAAGGCGCGGGTGCCGAGTCGGACTTTCGCGGGTGTCGCCAGGGTCGCCTCGGCCCGCCGCGGCGTGGCGGCTGCCAGCGCCGCCGTAGCGAGGGTCAGGTCGCGGCCTTGCGGCGAAACCACCGGCTTGCCGTTGTCATCGACGAGGAAAACCGCGCCGCGCCGCCCGACCCGCAGTGAGGACAGAAATTCGGCAATGCCGCCGACTTGCAGGTCGGCGTGGAAAACGCCGATAGGCGCATCGGCGCCGGGTGGGGTAACCCGGCTCGTGCAAGTGACGCCGATGACCCCGGTGGTAAATTTATAAAATGCCGACCATATCGGACCCGTCGCGGCGATCCCCGCCTTGAACCAGGGCCGTGTCACGGGGTGATAGGGCTGGTCGCTGTTGCCGATCGTGGCAACGCGCTTGCCGTCGCTGCCGAAAAGAAACGCCGATGGGATGCCATCGTTGACGTGCGGGTCGACGAAGTATTCGACGATCAGGCCGCGATTCGACCGTTCGGCGCCAACATACCAGTCCCCCTCTTTGTTGCCGTAACCGATGAAGGCGAGCCGCGGCAGCACCCGCAACTGCTCCGCCATGATGCTCAACAGCTTGTCCCGGTCGTCCATCGAGAGCGCGCCGCGATGCGCGGCGGCGGCGAGCTGGCTCACCACCCGCGCCGGTTCGTTGAAGAGCTGCCGGGTCTCCTCGCGGGCCGCGCTGACCGCGTCGGTGCGCGCCTGGCTGATCAGGGTGCGGGTCACCGACAACGTCAGGATCGCCGCGCTGACACCGATTGCCAAAGCCGTCAGCAGCACCAGCCCGACGATCGCGGTGAGCAGCGTCGGGCGCAGCCGCACGAGGAAGGGCGGCGGCATTTCAGCCCGCGGCGAGCGGCGCGTAGTAGGCGCCCGGCAGGCCGGCACGCTCGCGCGCGTTACGGTTGAAGGGCGGCTTCAGCACACCGTTGAAGTGGCGCCGGACCGTGTCCTGGAACGTTGCGGCGGGGTCGAGGCCGCGCCGCTCGCAAAGGCGCTGGAACCAGCGCGCGCCGACGCCTACATGACCGATTTCGTCCGCGTAGAGCCGGTGCAGGATCGCCGCGCCCTCCCCGTCGCCGGCTTGTTCCAGCCGGGCGATCATGGCGGGGGTCACGTCGAGCCCGCGCGCCTCCAGCACCAGCGGCACCACGGCGAGCCTGGCGAGCAGATCGCCGGCCGTCGCGCTTGCCGCCTCCCACAGCCCGTCATGCGCCGGCAGCGCGCCGTATTCGCCGCCGAGCGCGAGCAGCCTCGCGTTAAGCAACGCGAAGTGCTCGGCCTCGTCAGCGGCGACGCCCACCCAGTCGTCGAAGAATTCGCGTGGCAGTGCCTCCCCTGAGAACCGGGCGACGATGTCCCAGCCGAGGTCGATGGCGTTGAGCTCGATATGCGCGAGGGCGTGGATCAGCGCGATTCGCCCGGCGGGCGCGCCGATATTGCGTCTCCGCTTCATCTCGCGCGGCGGCTGCAACAACGGGCGTGCCGGACGTGCCGGTCGGTCGGGTGGGGTCGCCGTGCCGACGTGGAGCCCGCCTTCGTGCCACGCGGCCGCGAGCGCGCGGCTCAACCTGACTTTGTCGGCCGGGTCCGCGGTCTTGAGGATCGCGGCCGCGGAGGTAGCGAGGTCTGTCAGAGCCCCTGCGCCGCCTTCAGCACTTCGGCGACATGACCTGGAACCTTGACCTTGTGCCACACGCCGCGCACCACGCCCTCCTTGTCGATGAGGAAGGTCGAACGGTCGATTCCCATATATTTACGGCCGTACATGCTCTTCTCGACCCAGACGCCGTAGCTCTCGACGACCTTGCCGTCGGCGTCCGAGCCAAGGGCGAACGGGAGCTGGTACTTGGCCTTGAATTTGTCGTGCGATGCCACCGAATCCTTGGAGATGCCGATCACGGTTGCGCCGGTCTTGCCGTAGTCGGGAAACGAGTCACGGAAGCCGCAGGCCTCCGCGGTGCAGCCCGAGGTGTCGTCCTTGGGATAGAAATAGAGCACCACCGGCTTGCCCCGCAGCTTGGACAGCGTGACCGAGCCGGCGCCATCGGTCGCCAGGGTGAAATCGGGGGCCTTGTCGCCGATTTTTACACTCATCGTCCGATGCCTCCTTACTGACTTGCCCGCTCCGGCCGGGCCGCCGCGCGCGCCGGCCCGGCGATCAAACGTTCATACCATTCCGCGACCACGGCGCATGCGGCAGTGATATCAGCGTCGAGCCGGGGGAAGTCAATCGCCCCCGCGCAGCGCGCCAGGGTCGCGCCGACCGGCCCTGCAAGCGCCTCCGCCTGCGGCGGGCCGTCGAATAGTAGGGTGATCAGCGCACGAGCATTGCGCAGCAACGTCAGTGCGTCGCCGAGGGTCTGCGTCGCTTGCGGCAGCAAGGTGCCGGCTTCGCCCAGAGCGGCGATTGCAGCGCCGGTATCACGTCGCAGCAACTGCGGCTTCGTGGCGGCCTCGCGTAGTATCAGGTACTGGACGATGAATTCGAGATCGACGAGACCGCCGTTCCGGTGGCGCAAGTCCCAGACGGCGGGGTGCGGGTGCTCGTCGGCGATGCGCCGGCGCATCTCGGCGACGTCGGTGACAAGCCGAACAGGATCGCGCGGAATGATCAAGGCCGCGGTGATCGCCTCCTCGAGGCGGCGGCGCAGCGCATCCGGGCCGGTCACCGGACGTGCGCGGGTCAGCGCCATGTGCTCCCAGGTCCACGCCGACTGGAGCTGGTAAAGCGCGAAGGAATCGAGGCTTGCGGCGATCGGCCCTGACGAGCCCGAGGGCCGCAGCCGCATGTCGACCTCATAGAGCCTGCCTTCGCCGGTTAGCGCCGTGATCGCGCCGATGAGGCGTTGGGTCAGCCGAGCGTAATAGGTCGGGGTCGCGAGCGGGCGCGTTCCGTCGGATTCGAGGGCGGTTTCCGGTGCGTCATAAATCAGGATCAGGTCAAGGTCGGAGGCGAGCGTCATCTCCCGGCTCCCGAGCCGTCCCATGGCGACGATCGCCACCTCGCCGCCTGGGACTTCTCCGTGCGCCCGGGCGAAGTCCTGAGCCACCGCGGGAACCAACGCGCTCAGCGTCGGTTTCGGCGACATCCGCCAACGCCGCCCCAGCACTGCCGCCATCGAGCCGGCGATGGAGAAGCTGCACGCCTATCTGGAACCGCCGTTCGTTGGCCCAGCGCCGCAGCAAATCGAGTGTGTCAGAGAAGTCCCGCGCGCCGCTGAGGAGGTTGTGGAGATCGGCCGCGAGCCCGGTGAGGTTCGGAGGGAGATCGAGAAAACCTGCGGCCAGCACGGCGTCAAGTAAGCCGGGCCGGCGCGCCAGGCTTTCCGCCAAAAGCGGCGCCTCGGCGTTGATGTCGGCGAGGAGACGCAACAGCCCGGGATTAGCGTGGAGCAGCGAGAAGAGCTGTACCCCGGCGGGCAGCCGCGACAGGAATTCGTCAAAGCGGCGCAACGCCATGTCGGGCGCGGCGGTGCCACCGAAGATGCGCAGCAGCTCGGGGACGAGCTCGGTGAGGATCTCGCGCGCTCGCGGACTGCGCGTGGCGCGCATGCGGCCGTGATGCCAGTCGCGCACCATGCCGGCGACCGCGCTCGTGTCGGCAAAGCCCATCTGTGCCAGCGTCTCGAGCGTACCCGGGTCGTCGTCGGCGCCAGTGAAGACGAGGTTGCCCGACCCGGCGAGGCTCGGCGCCTCCTCGAACAGTTCGGCATAATATTTCTCGACCGACACAAGGTGCGCGACCAGCTCGCCGGTGAAAGAGGCCATGTCGCGGTAGCCGAGGAAGGAGGCGAGCCGGGCGAGGCCCGCTTCGTCATTCGGCAGGCGATGCGTCTGCGCGTCGTCCACCATCTGGAGCCGGTGCTCGACCCGGCGCAGGAAGCGATAATCGGCGATCAGCGCCGTGCAGCAATCACCGTCGATCTGCCGGGAGGCGGCGAGCCGGCGCAGCGCCTCGCAAGTCGCGCCGACGCGCAATTGCGGCCGACGCCCACCCCAGATCAGCTGTTGTGTCTGGGCGAAGAACTCGATCTCGCGAATGCCGCCGCGGCCGATCTTGATGTCGTGTCCGTTAATAGCGATTCGCCCGCCGCCCCGATGCGCCTGGATCTGGCGCTTGATTGAATGGATATCGGCGATCGCCGCAAAATCGAGATGCCGCCGCCAAACATAGGGCTGAAGCTCGGCGAGAAACCGCGCGCCCGCAATCCGGTCCCCGGCGACCGGCCGCGCTTTTATCAGCGCCGCACGCTCCCAATTCTGTCCGGCCGTCTCGTAGTATGAGAGCGCGGCGGCGACCGACATGACCAGCGGTGTCGAGCGCGGATCGGGCCGTAACCGTAAATCCGTGCGAAAAACGTAGCCATCGATGGTGCGCTCGTCGAGAATGCGCACGAGTTCCCGGGCGAGACGGTTGCACAGGCTGTGAAGATCGTCGTGTGAGAGCGGCGGAGCCCGTGCAGGGTCGTAGAGCAGAATGAGGTCGATATCGCTCGAGTAATTGAGCTCGCCGCCGCCAAGCTTGCCCATGCCGAGGACAATCAGACCGCTCTTTTCGGGAGCGGGCGCCTGGGCCGGGAGAAGCTTGTCCACAGCGGCCTTGCGCAGCAGATAAGAGATCGCCGCGTCGAGCGCCGTTTCGGCGAAGCCGGTCAACGCCTGCATTTGGCGTTCGAGGTTCCAGGCGCCGGCGATGTCGGCGACGGCGACGGTGAGCGCGACGCGACGGCGGGCGATACGCAGCCGGCGCATCAGCTCAGCCTGGGATTCGCCGTCGCGCGGGTGCGCGGTCTCGCCAATCAGCGCGGCGAACGCGGCATCTGCGCCTTCATCGATCAGTCGGGTGAGGAAGGCCCATTCGCGCACCGCGATGCCGGTGAGGAACGGGCTGTTGCCGAACAGAGCGGCCAGCAGAGCTTGGCCACGCTTGGTGCTGCTCCAGGCGCGCGCCGCGCTGGCGGCGTCGCCGGCCTCGGCCAGCGCCTCTTGCCACGCCGCCTCGCCGAGCGAGAGCAGCCGCATGTCGCCCGGCAGCGGCATCCCGCCGCCGTCTCGGCGTCCATCAGAGGAGAAGTGCGATAACAGGGTCACGGCGCGGTTCCGGCGCTGGCGGGGAGACTCGCGCGCCTGACGGTCGCGGTCAAGACCGCGCCGCTACAGCCGTTGCGCGCGTTCGGCGGCGAAGTCGGCCGCATCGCATTGCCCGTACGCCGGTCCAGCATGTCGGCCATCACGCGCACCGCCTCTTGGTCTGGCTCAGCGGCATTGCCGCCGTCCTGATCCTCGTCGCCGGCTTCGGCATTTGGCGGCTGATCCAGGGACCGGTCGAGCTCGACCGCCTCATCCCCTATGTGCAGCAGGCCTTCGAACGTTCGGGCGCCGGGTTGGGCGTCGCCGTCGCGGGGGTCAGCGTAGCGATCGACCGCGAAACCCATCAGCTCGACCTTCAGGCCAAGAATGTTCGGTTGACGCTGCCCAACGGCGAGAAGCTCGCCAATTTCCCGCAGATGGCGACAAGCTTCAGCCTTGGTGCGCTGCTTGGCGGGCGGCTCGAACCGACCCGGCTTACCGTCGAGCGTCCCGTGTTGTTGTTGACGCGCGACGCTGGCGGCAAGCTGAGCTTTCAGATTGGCGAGCCGGGGCAGGCCGCGCATGGCCTGGGTTTCGATAATCCGCTTGACCTCTTCGGGCCACTTCACGATGGCGCATCCTGGAGCCTGCTGCGTCAAGTAACGATCCGCGACGCGACAGTGATCATCGACGATCGCCAGACGGGACACGTCTGGCGCGCGAACCGCGTTGCCGCGACGCTCGCCCGGGGTGACGAGGGAGTTGATGGCGATCTGTCATTTTCGGCGGATCTCGGCGGCAACGCGCCCGAGCTCCACGCAAGTTACCGCCTCGATGCCGCGGCGCAACACCTCGATCTTAAGCTCGCTGTCGACGGGCTTGACCCGACCGCGCTGGCGCCGCTCGTTCCGGCTCTCGTGCCGTTGGCGCAGGCGCAGATGCCGGTCTCCGGGACGATCGCGCTGCGCTTCGACCTCGCCGGCGACAAAGTCGAAGCTGGACGTCTCGACCTTGGCTTTGGCGCCGGGAAGCTGGCGACGCCGCTACTGCCCGGCGGGTTGCCGGTGGTGAGCGGCGAGCTCCACGCCGACTATGTTCCGGAAAATTCCGAGCTGCGGCTCGAGCAATTGGCTCTCGATCTCGGTGGTGGCACGCGGCTGGTCGTCGACGGGCAGCTCGGCGGGCTGGCGCCTCAGTTGGTTTCCGCGGGCACGGCCTGGCCCAGCAAGCTCGACGGCTCCCTTGGCATCACCTTGACAAACGTGCCGACGACGCGGCTCGACGCCCTGTGGCCCCAAGGCGTTGCTAAAGGCGGGCGGCGCTGGGCGACCGCCAACCTCGCGGACGGAGTGCTGGACGAAGTCGCGGTGCGGCTGGCGGTCGCGGTCGATCCGGAGGCGGCATCTTTCGCGTTTTCGAACCCGCGTGGGACGATGCGCTTTCACGACATGACCGTGACTTATCTCGACACCTTGCCGCCGGCAAGGAAGGTTGCCGGCACCGCGACCTTGGCCGACCGCCGGCTCGATTTCAGCTTCACCGGTGGCCAGCTCAAGACGCTAAAGGCCACCGGCGGCACAGTGACGGTCACCGATCTCGGTGCTCCCGTCGAGACGATGACGATCGATCTGCCCATCAGCGGGCCGCTGCAGGACGCACTCGATGTGCTCGACAGCAAGCCATATCGGTATGCGCACGAAATCGGGATCGATCCGGCGCATATCGGCGGCAAGGCCGAAGCTCAGCTGCATTTCAAGCTGCCGCTGGTCAACGATTTAAAGTTCGACCAGGTCGACTACGCGGCCAAAGCGACGCTAACGGGCGCGTCGATCGCCAAGGTCGCGCTCGACCGCAATCTGACCGACGCAAGTCTGACGCTCGACCTCACCCGCAACGGCGTCCATCTGCAAGGCGCAGGCAAGTTTGACGGCTCGCCGACGACGCTCGACGGCAACATCTATTTTCACGCCGCGAACGGGGCCCGGATACGCTACCGCGTCGGCCTCTCGCTTGACGACGCGGCGCGTCAGCGGCTCGGCTGGGATGCCGGGGACGACAGGCTCTCGGGGCCGATCAAGGCCGACCTGACCTACGCCGCGCCGCTAGCCGGCTCCAAGGGCACGCTCGACGCCGTACTCGATCTCAGCGGCGCTCGGATCAGGCTGTTCGACGTTGGCTGGGAGAAACCGCCGCAGGTCCCAGGCACTGCGAAGCTCTCGATGGAGTTCGACAACGAGGCATTGGCGCGGATCCCTTCGATCGACCTCAAGGCACCGGGCCTCGACGGTCAGCTCGCCCTGACCTTTGGACCGGGAAAGGATCGCCCGCCGCAAATCCAAATCCGCCGCCTCCTGATCGCCGATAACGATCTCACCGGCACTGTCTCGCGGCGCCCGGATGGCGGTTGGTATGCCAATATCCAAGCCGCTCGCCTCGACGTGCATCGCGCCTTGAAGCGGGCACTCGATGAGGACGGACCCGGCGAAGCGCCACCGTTGCAGATCGACGCGCGAGTCGCGCGGCTTGTGTTCGGGCCGAGCCCGCATCGGGAGCTTCATGGCGTGACCGCGGCATTGGCCCGCGGCAAGGGGAGCTGGCAATCGGTCAAAATCGACGGGGCCTACGCCAACGGCACCCGTCTCTCGCTGAGCTTGTCGCCAGCGGCCGCCGGCGTCCGGCGACTGCGCGTCGAGTCCGACAATCTCGGCGCCAGTCTCGGCCTGCTCGGCGTCGCCGACAACGTCGTCGGCGGAAATCTGAAGATAGACGGCACTGTGATCGAGACCGGCGGGCACCAGGTCGCGCACGCGCATATCGAAGGAGCCGACTACAGTCTGGTGCGGGCGCCGGCGCTCGCCAAGCTGCTGTCCCTGGCCTCGCTCGACGGCGTCTATGGCCTGATGTCGGGCTCGGGCATTCCCTTCACCAATCTGCGCGGCGACCTCACCTTCTCCCAGGGCCGCATCACGCTCGATCCAATGATCGGTTTTGGCGGCGCGCTGGGCGTCACCGCCAAAGGCTGGCTCAACCCGAGCGAAGACCAGATCGATATCGATGGCACGCTGGCGCCCGCCTATGTGCTCAATTCGATCGTCGGCAATCTGCCGGTTATCGGGTCGCTGCTGACCGGTGGCGAGGGACAGGGGCTGTTCGCCGCCGCGTTTCGTCTGACCGGGTCTAACGACGACCCGACCGTCACCGTCAACCCGCTGTCGGCGCTAACCCCCGGGCTGCTGCGCCATCTGTTTGATCCGTTGGTTGGAACGTCACAAATTCCGCCAACCCAGCAGGCACAGCACTAGGGGGCGAAAGATGGACGACAGCGACGCCGTGCTCGCCGCCAATCTCGAATTCTACCGTGCCTTCACGACGCGCGACGTCACGGCGATGGATAGGCTGTGGGCGCGACACGCGCCGGTTGCCTGCGTCCACCCAGGTTGGCCCGCGCTCGCCGATCGCGAAGCGGTCATGGGGAGCTGGCGCGACATTCTCTTGAACCCCAATTCGCCACGCATCGTCTGCTACGACGAACGCGTTTTCCTCTACGGCGATACCGCGCTGGTCATTTGCGAGGAGGAGCTGGCCGGCGGAACCCTGATCGCCAGCAACTGGTTTGTGCGCGAAGAGGGGCAATGGCGCCTTGCCCATCACCAGGCCGGCCAGCTGGCTGCGCGACGTTCGACCGAGGCGCGGCCCGGCCAACTCAATTGACCCGCCGATAATCGCGGAAGCGGTTGCGTTTGCTGGCTTCGAGCGCGGCGACCGACGCATCGTAAAGCTGCGCGACCTCCGCGAGGCGGGCCGAGGTCTCGCCGTCCAGCCTGCCGTCCCAGCGTTCGGGGCGAAAGCGGCGCTGAAACGCGGCGAGCGGAGGTCCGACATTGCCCGGTTCGACCTGATAGCCGATGCGGGCAAGATCGGCGAGCGCGCGGGCCCGCTCGACGATACCGACGCCGCGGCCGCGGCGTAACTCGGCTGCCGGATCGGGCCACAGCCCGACCCCGGCGCGCGCCAGGCGCGGCCAGTCGAACAACTCACCTGGGTCGCTCTTGCGGGTTGGCGCGATGTCGGAATGACCGACCACGCGGTGCGCCGGTATGCGCCGCCGCGCGACGATGTCCTGGCACAAAGTCTCGACGGCCCGCATCTGCGGTTCTGGAAAGCCGCGATAACCCCATTCGTGACCGGGATTGACAATCTCGACCCCGATCGAGACGCCATTAAGCGCCGTTTCCCCTCGCCAAAAGGATACGCCGGCATGCCAGGCGCGACGTTCCTCGGGAACAAGGCGCCATATCGTCCCGTCTTCGTCGACGAGGTAATGTGAACTGACCTGCGCCGCCGGATCGCACAGCCGGTCGAGCGCGGCCTCGGCGCTCTGCATGCCCGTATAGTGCAGCACCAGCATGTCGATGCGCGGCGGGCCGCCGATGGCCTCGCCGCGGCTGTCGTGGTTCGGCGACGGACGGTCTTAAATCGCCGGGGTCATGCCCGCGGCACCGCCTGGGCCTTCATCAACAAGTCATGAGCGGCATTAATCCGCGCGACCCGAGCGGTGGCCCGCTCCATGATCTCGGGCGGCAGCCCTTGCGCGATCAGCAGGTCCGGGTGGTGCTCGCGCACCAACCGGTGATAGGCGACACGAATTTCGTCGGTCGAGGCGCCGGCCGCGACGCCGAGAATCGAATGCGGGTCGTCCTCGGGTGACGGGCCGACATGGGTGGCGCGAATTCGCGCGTAGTCGGCGGCGCTGAAGCCGAACAAACGAGCGACCTCGCGCAGATAGGCGTCTTCGGCGGCGCAGACTTCGCCGTCGGCGAGAGCAATATGAAAGAGCCCGCCAAGCAGGTCCTCGAGCACGGCGCGATTGTCGGCGAACAAGCGTCCGACCTGCCTTGCATAGCTCTCGAAACCATGTGTGCTGCGCCGCGCCAAGTCGAAGATCGTGCGCATATGGGCTTCTTCACCCGTCGGTACCTGGAACACCTCGTTGAACGCTGCGACCTCGTCGCGGGTCACCTCGCCGTCGGCTCGCGCCATCTTGGCGCCCAGAGCGATGACTGCGATGGTGAAGGTGACGCGCTGCCGTGGGTCGCCGTACCCGTTATCCGCGGGACGACCGTCACGGCCGATCGGCGTGTGCCAATGCGGCAGATGCTCCGATACCCGCGCCAGCAGGTGGCCGAGCGGCCCGCCAAACGACAGGTGGCGAGCACCGAGGAGGATGCGTCCGACAACGCTCATGGATTCCCTATACGACGCTTTGCCGCGCCAGTCGATGCAACGCGCAGGCGGGTCGAGTGTTGTTCCACTGTTGGTACGAGGTCCCGGGCGGATGCTCTTACCGACGGTTTAGGCACCGGCGCATCTTGACCGCAAAACGCTTCGACCCCATTGCAATGGGCTGATTCTCGGATAGTGTGCGGGCACTCTCATGGAGAACTGACGCGCATGCGCAAATGGCTGCCGACGCTCGCGTTGCTGGTACTGCTCGCGCCGGCCACGGCTCTTCCGCAATCGAAGAACACCAAGAGCGGTGTTTACGAGCAACTCAATCTGTTCGGCGAGGCCTTCGAGCGGATCCGTCAGGATGCGGTCGAGCCGGTCGCCGACGGCAAGCTCATCGAGACCGCGATCGCCGGGATGATGTCGAGCCTCGACCCGCATTGCACTTATCTAACCGAAGCTGAATACAAGGCGCTGCAAGCGCCTGCGCCGACCGATTCCGGTTCGATCGGGTTGGTCGTCACCCTGCAAGGCGGACAGGTCAAGGTTGTTTCCCCGCAGGACGGCTCGCCCGCCGCGGATGCCGGGATCAAGCCCGGCGACACGATTTACGCGATTGACAAGGAGCCGGTCTACGACCTGACGCTGTCGGAGGTCGAGCACAAGTTACGCGGACCCGTGGACAACGAGGTCACGCTGACCCTGCGCCGAGCGGACGGCAAGCCCACCGACATTACCGTGAAGCAGTCGAACACCAAGCTGACGACCGTCGCTTCGCATCTGGATGGCGATGACGTCGGCTATATCCGGATCGCCGGATTCGACGACACTACCCAGGCGGCGCTGACCGCCGCGATCCAGGATTTGCAGCAAAAGGCCGGCAAGAAGCTGGTCGGTTTCATCCTCGATCTGCGCAATGACCCCGGCGGCGACCTCACTACCGCCGAGGCGATGGCCGACGATTTCATCGACAAGGGCGACATCGCGGTCATCAGGTCACGCAAGGGCGACACCAGCAAGCACATCCCGGCGACACCGGGTGACCTCGCCAACGCCCTGCCGATCGTGGTGCTGGTCAATGGCGGCACCGCGCGCGAGGCGGAGTTGGTCGCCGGTGCGTTGCAGGACAACCATCGCGCCATCTTGCTCGGCACCAAGACCTTTGGCGAAAGCGCGATCGAGACGATTATCCCCTTAAACGGCAACGGCGCGATTCGGCTGACCACCGCCCGCTACGAGACGCCGGGAGGCCATGCGATCCAGGGCAAGGGCCTCACGCCGGACCTCAACGTGGTGCCGATCAAGCTGGAGCGGGTCGCGTCGGGGTTCGGTCGCCGCGAAGCCGATCTGCGCGGTGCGCTCAAAAACACCGACCCCACCGCGACGCCAACCAATCCGGCTCCGCCCGCGGCCCCGGGCGACGCCTAATCCGGCGCCGCCGGGTCAGGCGACGACACCGCCACCCAGCAAGGAAGCGAGCAACTCGGTCGCCAGCGCGGATCTCGGCACACCAGATGATGAACAGCTGACCCAAGCGCTCGACGTCTTGCGCGGGCTGGCGCTGGTCGCCGCCCGCAATAATCAGTGATGCGCACCCTCGTCCTCGGCGCTGGGGCGGTCGGCGGCTATTTCGGCGGGCGGTTGGCGGACGCGGGACGCGACGTCACTTTTCTCGTGCGCCCGGCGCGCGCGGCGCTGTTGTCCGCGCAAGGACTGAGGGTCAGCAGCCCGCTTGGCGATTTCATGGTGAAGCCGCAGCTCGCCACCGCCGATACCCTGTCCGGCGCCTACGATCTGATCATCCTGACCGCCAAGCATTACGACCTTGACCAAGCGATCGAGGCGGTGCGCCCGGCGGTGGGGCCGCGCACCGCGGTGCTGCCGCTGCTGAACGGGCTTGTTCATCTCGAACGGCTGTCGCAGGCGTTCGGCGGCGAGAAGATACTGGGCGGGGTCGCCTATGTCGGCGCCAGCCTGCAGCCCGACGGCAGCATCCGCCACCATAACCGGCTGTCGGGCATCGCCTTCGGCGACCGGCCAGGCGGCATCAGCGACCGGGTGCGAGGGATCGCCGCCGAGTTCGCCGGCAGCAAGGTCGACGCCCCGGGCAGCGACAACGTCATGCTCGATATGTGGGAAAAGTTCGTGATGATCACGACGATGGCCGGCATGAACTGCCTGATGCGCGGCACCATCGGCGACATCGCGGCGACGGCGGATGGGGCGGAGTTGATGCTCCAGCTGTTCGCCGAGAACCAGGCGGTCGCCGAGGCGGCGGGCTATTCACTGCGGCAGGCTTATCGCGAAAATATCAGCCGGATGCTGACCGAGAAGGGCAGCGTCAATAACGCCTCGATGCATCACGATCTGGCGCACGGCTCCCGCACCGAGGCTGACTGGATCATCGGCGACATGCGGCGCCGCACCATCGAATTTGGGCTGGCGACGCCGCTCTTGCGCGCCGCCTACGCCCACCTGCAGGTCTACGAGAACCGCCGCGCCTCCCAGGCAAAAGCCTAGAGTACGCCCTCGCTCTTCAGCGCCGCGACGCCGGCGGCGTCGATCTTCAGCCAGCTCTGCAGCACCTCGGCGGTGTCGCCGCCCAGGGCAGGCGCACCCTTGACGCGAATTCGCTTGCCGTCGATGCGCACCGGCCAGCTCGCCATTTTGTCATCGCCGTTATGGTGATGCACCTGCTGCATGAAGCCGCTCGTCTCGAAATAAGGCTCGTTCTGCAGCTCCATCGTGTCGAACACGGCGCCGGCCGGGACGCCGACCGCGATCAGCTTTTCCATTACCTCGCGCTTGTCGTGCTGGCTGGTCCATTCGCCGATGATGTTTTCGAGCTCCACGGAGTTCTTGACGCGCGCATCGCCCGTCGCGAAGCGTGGATCCTCGATCAGGTCCTCGCGGCCGATCAGCTTCATCAGCCGTGCATAGTGTTCGGGATTGGCCCGGCTGGTCGTGATGTAGAGATAGTCGTTGGGCCCGCCACCCTTGCACGGGAAAAGCCCGGCCGGCGCGTTATTGCCAGCGCTCGGCTTGGCGCCGCGGCGCTGGGCGGGTTTGCCGGTGCGCATCATCGTCGCGAAGCAGGTGCGCATGTAGTGGATCATCGCCTCTTGCATCGCGATTTCTAAGAGGCGCCCCTCGCCGGTGCGGTTGCGCTCGTGCAGCGCGCCGAGGATGGTCGCCGCCATCAGCATGCCGGTGCCGGTATCGCCAAAGCTGAGGCCGGGCTTGACCGGCGGCTGGTCGGGCCAGCCGGTCACGCTGATCGGGCCGCCCGCGGCCTGCGCGATCATGTCGAAGGCGAGGCCGCGCTCCCACGGGCTGCCGGGGCTGAAGCCCTTGATGCGGCAGTAGAGAATGCGGGGGTTGATCTTCTTGACCGATTCATAGTCGAGACCGAGCCGCTCGATCGTTCCGGGCGCCATGTTCTCGGCCGTGATGTCGGCCCGGCGGATCATGTCCTTGACGATCTCCAAGCCCTTCGGCGACTTCAGGTTGATCGTCAGCGACTTCTTGTTGACGTTGAACTGCCGAAAATACCACGGATCGTCGTCGGGCTTACCGGGACGCAGCCGGCGGCCGGGATCGCCGCGGCCGGGGTTTTCGATCTTGACCACCTCGGCGCCGAACCAGGCGAGCACCTCCGTGCAGGTGGTCCCGGCCTCGAACTGGGTGAAATCGACGACCTTGATACCCTGCAGGAAATTGAAGTCGGCGATGTTATCGGCCATGGCTGGCTCCTCCCGAAATGCGATTGGCGCTAGCGTGCGCCTTATCGCGCCCCGTCGCAATCTTCCCCGCGCTGTACCTCGAGCGCACGCGCGCAGGCCAAAAAAAGATCAGGACTAAGCTATTGAACTTTCACATTTCACTACTGGAATAACAGGCTGGAACAGGTGGAATAACAGGCCGGGGTCACAAGCGACCGAAATGAGACAGCTCTTCTCAAGATGTTCTCTAGACGTTCTTATTCAAGGGCGATTATGTATTCGCCAAACACGCTAGGCGGCGTGCAGGGTGAGCATCTTTAGCAGGTCATCGAATACGAAGCGGCTTTCGACAACCGCTAGACCGGCGGCGGGAACATGCTGTTCTGTGTTCCGGTCGAAGCTCGCGCCGTAGGCCCAGGCGATCCAGGGTTGCCAAATACGGGTGATGATCCGGCGCAGCGTGCCAGTCGGGCGCACATATTCGAGAAGCCGGATGACCCCACCCGATTTGACGACACGGCCAAGCTCGCGGAGCGCTGGCACTTGAAGGTGATCGGGCAGCACACAGAACAGAAAGCTCGCGACCGCAGCATCGAATGAGCCGGTCGGAAATTGAAGTTCGGTCACGTCCATCTGATAGAGGCGACCCGCCGCTGCCAGTGTCGGGCATCGGTCATATGCCCGCGCAAGCATGGCCGGGCTGGTGTCGATCCCCGAGACAACCGCGCCCGGCGGGTAATAGGCGCAGTTGCGCCCCGTGCCGACGCCAGCGTCTAGCAGCTGGCCGTCAAGATTCTGGAACAGCAGCGGGCGCAACGCGCTGTAGCGTTTCCGCTCAAACGGGCCGTCGAGGAAATCGTAGAGCGGCGCAATCCGCTGGTATCGCGCAAAGTTGGTTGTCACTTGTCCTTCCGCTGAGGCTGAGGATCGCTCGGCGGCGCAGGCTTCGCGAGCCGCCACAGATTCTCATCGAACACGGCCTCATCCTCGCTCGCCCCGGGCTCGCGGGAGGGCTACTCCGCCGCTTCCTTGACCGGCGTCAGCTCGAGGCGGTCCATGCCGAGCTCAATGGCCTCGTCCCAACCCTTCTGGCGCACGTCGAACTGCACCTCGTCGGGGCCGAGATATTTGAGGTTGGCGGCGCCCTCGCTGACCGTGACCATCGGCGTCGGGTCGCTGTGGTCGCGATCGGGGTGCGGCACAAAGCGGATGCCGTCCCGCTCCATCGCCTTCGCCGTCGCCTGCAAATCGTCAACCTGGAAGCCGATATGGTGGATGCCGCGCATGTCCGAGGTCTGCCCCGGCCCGAGCTTCGGCGCATCGGCGTCGCCGTATTTGAGGATGGCGAAATAGATGTAGCCGTCGCTCAGCCAGACGCCGCGCTCGCCGGTCTTGCTCGGCCGGCGGTAGAGCTCGGTGAGGCCGAAATGCTGCTTGTAGAACTCGGCGGTCGCGACGGGGTCGTCGGTCACCAGCGCGATGTGCTTGACGCGTGCCATTTGGTTCCTCTGTCGGTGAATGGATTGATCAAAGGTGCAGAATTAGCGTTTTGGCGGGTGGGCGCGAACGAATTCCTCATTCACATCAGCGCCCCAGCCGGGGCCTGTCGGCAATAATAGGTCGCCGTTCTCGATCACCGGCGGCTTAGTGACGATGTCGTCCTTCCAGGTGACGTCGTCGATGTCGATCTCCATGACCTTGAAGTTCGGGATCGCGGCGCAGAAATGGGCGCTGATCAGTGAGCCCAAATGGCCGTTGAAATTGTGCGGCGCGCAGTTGACCTCGAACGAATCCGCCATGTTGGCAATCTTGACCGATTCGAGAATGCCGTTCCACGCCACGTCGACGATCGCGTAGTCGACCGACTGGTTCTCGAAATAAGGGCGGAACTGGCGGCGGCCGTAGATCGATTCGAGCGAGGCGATCGGCGTGCGCGCGGAATTGCGGATGCGGGCGAGACCCGGCGGGTCGTAGAGGTCGATCTCGAGCCAGACCATGTCGAGCGGCTCCAGCGCCCGCGCCAGCCGGATATAGCCGTCGATCTTGTAGTTGAAATTGGTGTCGAGATGGAGCCCGACCCCCTTGCCGGCACCCTCGCGGTAGGCGGAAAGTTGGTCGACCGCAGCGGCGGCGATGTCGGCGTCGGCGTTGAGATCGGGAAAACCCGGCTGGCCGCCGGTGCCGGGGCCGTGCATCCAATGGCGGCCCTTCTCGAAGCGGATCAGATTGGTCTTGAGCCCCTTGAAGCCCTTTTCCCTGACCTCGCGGCCAAGCGCGACGATGTCGTCGAGGGTGCGCACCGGCTCGACCCCGGCCCATTCCTTGATCCGGTCGGCGTAGCGGGCACGGTAGGTGCCGCAATGCGACCAGTAGACCTGCATCCGGTCGCGGAACGGGCCGCCGAGCAGTTCGTAGACCGGGATTCCGAGCGCCTTGGCCTTGATGTCGACCAGCGCGTTCTCGATCGCGCCGATCGCCTGGGCGTTGAGCCCGCCCGCCGCCTGGCGGGTCGCCGCGTAAAGGAAATTGCTGTGCTTCTCGACCGGGCGCGGGTCCTGGCCGACAAGGCGAGCGCCCAATTTCTCGATGACCGTCGCGAGACCCTGCGCGCCATAGCCTTCCATGAATTCGGACCAGCCGGTTATGCCCTCGTCGGTCGATATCTTGAGGAACGAATTGACCCGCCAGCCGGCGTCGCAATGCAGGGTTTCAAGCTTGGTGATTTTCATGGGGGCGCCTCCGCGACGGTCTCCATCATGCGCCGTGCGGTGCGCCCCGCCAACCCCGCCGGCCATGCGGCCAGCCGTGCATCGGGGGCGAGTTGCGGTTGACATCGCCGGGGGCCCGGCTTATCTCCGCCCGACCGTAAATGCCCAGGTGGCGGAATTGGTAGACGCGCAGGTTTCAGGTACCTGTGGCAGCAATGTCGTGGAAGTTCGAGTCTTCTCCTGGGCACCATTTTGCAGAATTGGATGAGCCACAAGCTCCATCGCGGCGATCTCCCCGAGGGGATCAGTTTCGGGTCGGCGGTCGCGGTCGATACCGAGGCGATGGGACTGAACCCGCATCGTGACCGGCTGTGCCTGGTGCAGCTCTCGGCCGGCGACGGCGAGGCGCATCTCGTCCAGCTCAGCCCCGGCAACTATGAGGCGCCGCGCCTCAAGGCGCTGATGGCAGATTTCGGCGGTAACGAAGCTGTTTCACTTCGCCCGCTTCGATCTGGCGATGATCTACCACTATCTCGGGGTCATGGCGGGGCCGGTCTATTGCACCAAGATCGCCTCGCGTCTTGTTCGCACCTTCACCGACCGGCATGGGCTGCGCGATTTGTGCAAGGATCTGCTCAACGTCGATCTGTCAAAGCAGCAGCAGAGCTCGGATTGGGGCGCGGCGACGCTGACCGAAGAGCAATTACGTTACGCCGCGACCGATGTTCTTCATTTGCACGCGCTGCGCGCCCGGCTCGACGCGATGCTCGCGCGGGAGGGGAGAACCGCGCTGGCGCAGGCCTCGTTCGGGTTCCTGCCGACGCGTGTCCTGCTTGACCTCGAAGGGTGGGCGGAGCAAGACATCTTCGCTCATTGAGCATCGCCGGCCGCTTGGGCCGCCGATAAACGCCTTGGGGATGCCGCATTTTGGGCGGCCTAATACCCATTAGGGGACCCTACGGGGGATCAATGGACGATACCCTCGCCAACCTATCGGCGGTGGCGAAAGGCGACCGGCAGGAGCCGGGCCTCGTCCGTGATCTTGCCGTGGCGCGGCGGGTGATCCGGGCCGAGATCGACGGGCTTCAGCTGCTCGCGACTGCGCTCAATAGCGCCTTTGGTTCCGCGCTCGACCTCGTCGCGGGGGCGACCGGACGGCTGATCGTCACCGGCATCGGCAAGAGCGGGCACGTCGCCCGCAAGATCGCCGCCACCTTGGCCTCGACCGGGACGCGTGCGCAATTCGTTCATCCTGCCGAGGCGAGCCATGGCGATCTCGGCATGATCGGCGCGGGTGACGTGGTGCTGGCGCTGTCGAATTCGGGGAATAGCGCCGAACTTGCCGACATCCTGGCCTATTCACGCCGTTTCAGGATCCCGCTGATCGCCGTTACCGGTGACCCGAGTTCGATTCTCGCCGAGGCGGCCGACGTGGTGATCCCGCTCCCGGCGGCGGCCGAGGCTTGCTCGATGGGGCTGACCCCGACGACCTCGACGACGATGATGCTGGCGCTCGGCGACGCGGTGGCGGTGGCGCTGCTTGAGCGCAAGGGCTTTTCGACGGCCGATTTCCAGCTATTCCACCCGGGTGGCTCGATCGGCCGCAAGCTGCTCCGGGTGGGCGATATCATGCACACGGGCGACGCGGTGCCGCTTGCCACGCCGCGCATGCCGATGTCCGAGGCAATCCTGCTGATGACCGCCAAGAGCTTCGGCTGCGTCGGTGTCGTCGAAGATAACGGCGGGCTGATCGGCGTCATTACCGACGGCGATCTGCGCCGCCACATGGGCGATGCGCTGTTGGACCGCACTGTCGGCGAGGTCATGAACCCCGATCCCAAGACGACGTCGCCTGCGGCTCTCGCCGCCGAGGCGCTCGGGGTGATGAACCGCTTCGCGATTACCGCCCTGTTTGTCGTCGACGAGGGAGGGCGCCTGACAGGCTTTCTGCATATGCACGATTGCCTGCGCGCCGGAGTGGCATGAACGGCACCGGTTGGCCGCCGCGGGCGATCGGCTTCGGGACTCGCTCACCGCGCGGCGTGCTGACCCTGCGACCGATTGTAGAGTGGCTGCATCACTTGCCCGGCAATCGCCACAGCCGGCGGGTTGCCGTGATGAGGATGGCGCTGCCAGCGATCGGCATTCTCCTCCTGCTGATTGTCGCCATCTGGCCGCGCGTGGCGCCGCTGTTCGATCGATTGCGGTTCGCCGCGATCGATCTGCGCGAGGCGCGAGAGTTGCGCATGATGAACCCGCGCTACGCCGGGACCGACCGTTCGGGTCACCCGTTCGTCATCACCGCCGCGATCGGCCGCCAAGTGCCGGCGCGCGACGATGTGATGGCTCTCGATCAGCCGCGCGCTGACTTCAAAAGTCATAACGGCGCGAATGTCGTCGCGACCGCCGACAGCGGCGTGTACCAGACGAATACACAGTTTCTCGACCTCTTCGGCCACGTGACGCTCGTCCACGAGAATGGAACCCGGATCGTCACCGATTCGGCACGACTTGACGCCGCGAACAACGCTGCCGAGGGCCACGACCCGGTCGAGGGGCACGGTCCTTCGGGCGATCTCAAGGCCGAGGGGTTTCAAATCGTCGACACGGGCGACATCGTCATCTTCACCGGAAAGTCGAACCTATTGCTGCGCGGCAGCCAGCCAGGCGTCGAGGTGGCGTCGCCCCCGGCTAGCGTGCCACCGCCCATTGCCCAGGCCGCAACGGAGATCGAAGCGAAAGTGGCCCCGCAACCCGCGCCTCCGCCGGCGCGTGCCGCAGTGCGGCCGACGCCGCACCACGCGCCAAGCCATGCGGCAAAATCACCCGCTCCCGTGAAGCCGGCGCACAAAAAGCCAAGCTGAATGTCAAGCCGGATTGCGAAAAGCTTGTCGAAGCTGGTCGCGGCACTGGTCGCGTCCCTCGAACTATGTCTAGCACTGCCGGCGTCGGCTCAGCTTGGGCCGACCGATAATGGCACGCCGATCAACGTCCAATCGGATTCCGGCATCGAGTGGCAACAGAACAAGCAGATCTATATTGCCCGCGGTAACGCTGTGGCTTCGCGCGGGCCTGCTTCGATCAGGGCCGATACGCTGATTGCGCATTACCGCCAGGTCAAGAACCGCAATCCCAATGCCGCCAATGCCGAGGGCAATACCGAGATCTATCGGATCGAGGCCGAGGGCAACGTCGTCGTCACTCGAGACAACCGCACGGTTGTCGGCGATCGCGCCGACTACGATGTCGATCAAGGGGTCGGCATCATGCGGGGCAAGGCACTGAAGCTGACCACCGCCGCCGACACCGTAACGGCGCGCGACGCTCTCGAATGGTACGACACCAAGCAGATCGCCGTGGCGCGCGGCAATGCCGTCGCAGTGCACAACGGACGTACGATCAAAGCCGACACCCTGACCGCGTATATGGTCAAGAACGCGCCGCCGGGACAGGCGCCGGCGCCGGGCAAGCCACCGCCAACACCCGCAAAACCGCCCGTCGCCGCCGCCAAGCCACCGGACAAGCCGGGAACGCCCCCCGCCGCGGGCAGCGAGGACAGCAAGATCGATCGGATCGACGCCCAGGGCCACGTGGTCGTCATCTCGGCGGAAGATATCGGACGCGGCGATTACGCGGTCTATAATGCGGCCACGGGAATTTGCACCCTGCTTGGCAATGTTGTCATCACCCGCGGCAAGGACGTCATTAGCGGGCAATATGCTGTGATGGACATGAACCGGAATATCAGCCGCATCCTGCCGGCCTCGACCCTGCCTGGTAGCACCCGCCAGCGCGTTCAGGGCGTCTTCGTGAAGCAGGATACGCCCGATCAGGGCGCGCCCGGGCCGGCTAAGCCCGCGCCTGCGGAACCTCCTAAGCCCGGTGCACCCGCGCCCACCAAGAAGCCGTAATGCGCAGCGGCGACGACGAGCCCCAAATCCCGATCCCAGAGTGGATTACGCCGACCTATGCGCCGGCGCCGGCTGTCGCTGCTCCACGTCCTCGTCTTGTTGCCGACAATCAGGGGCTGGTCGGTCGCGGGCTGGGCAAGAGTTTCAAGCGCCGCTCCGTGCTGCGCGATGTCAACATCTCGGTGCAACGCGGCGAGGTGGTCGGGTTGCTCGGTCCCAACGGTGCGGGCAAGACCACGTGCTTCTACATCATCACCGGCCTGATTGCGGCCGATACCGGCACGGTCAGCCTCGATGGCGAGGACATCACCGAGTTGCCGATGTACCGCCGGGCGCGGCTGGGGGTTGGTTACCTGCCTCAGGAGGCGTCGATCTTTCGCGGCCTGAGTGTCGAGCAGAACATCCGCGCCGTGCTGGAAGTGGCCGAGGGCGAGCCGGACGTGCGTGAGGCCATGCTCGATTCTCTCTTGGCTGAGTTTTCAATCAGCCATTTGCGGCGGGCACCCGCAATGGCGCTCTCGGGCGGCGAGCGGCGACGCTGCGAGATCGCCCGTGCGTTGGCGACGCAGCCACATTTCATCCTGCTGGACGAGCCGCTGGCCGGTATCGACCCGATCGCGGTCAACGACATCCGCGACTTAGTGGCGCACCTCAAGGACCGCGGGATCGGGGTGCTGATCACCGATCACAACGTACGGGAAGCGTTTCAGATAGTGGATCGGGCATATATCTTGCATGAAGGGCACGTGCTAATGGAGGGCGCGCCCGGCGATATCGTCGCCGACGCGGATGTAAGGCGCGTTTACCTGGGCGAAAGATTCAGCCTATAAGCCGCTCCGAACGGAGCAATTAGTGAACAGAATCGGTTTTTCGCAGCGGCTGGAGCTTCGCCAGACCCAGGCGCTGGTGATGACGCCGCAGTTGCAGCAGGCGATCAAAATGCTGCAGCTGTCGAACCTTGAGCTGGCCGATTATGTCGACGCGGAGATCGAGCAGAACCCGCTGCTCGAGCGGGGCGAGGCGGACGGCGAAGACGGCGGGGCTTCGGGCGAAGCGAGCGATGGTGAATCCGCCGCCGCACTCGAACCGGCGACGGCGGCGGCGACCGCCGATTTTCCGGATGGCGCCGAGCAATGGGACACGGCTGCTGGGAGCGAGGGTGACGGCAAGTCCGACTTTGGCGGTGACGCCCAGCCTTGGCGCAACCGCAATGGCGCCATCGATATCGACGGTCTCCCCGGACTCGACCAGGCCGCGGCGCGTCCCCCCACTTTGCGCGAGCATCTCCTAGAGCAGATCGGCACCGACCTGCCGAACCTGGCCGACCGGGTGATTGCCATCCATTTGCTCGACCAAATCGACGAAACCGGCTATCTGCGCGGCGAGACCACGGAGGCCGCAGCCCGCTTCGGCTGCCCACCAAAGCGGATCGAGGCAGTCGTCGCCCGACTTCAGGACCTAGATCCGCCCGGGGTCTTCGCCCGCAATCTGCCCGAATGCCTGGCGCTGCAGTTGCGTGACCGCAACCGGCTGGACCCGGCGATGCAGACGCTGCTCGACAACCTGCCCCTGTTGGCCGCGCGGAACACAGCGGCGCTATTGCGACTCTGCCAGGTCGATTCCGACGATTTGGCCGAAATGATCGGCGAGATCAAATCGCTTGATCCGCGACCAGGTCTTGCCTTCGACCCGCCACAGGCCCAGCCGATCGTTCCGGATATACTGATGCGCGCCCAGCCTGACGGCGGCTGGATCGTCGAACTGAACTCCGAGACGCTGCCGCGCGTCCTTGTCAACAATCACTACTACGCGCGGGTCAGCCGTGCCGCTCGCGGCAAGGGCGAGCGCGAGTACATCGCCGACCGGATGCAGGCGGCCAATTGGCTGATCAAATCGCTGCACCAGCGCGCGACGACGATCCTCAAGGTTGCGAGTGAGATCGTCGAGCAGCAGGACGGATTTTTTCGTCACGGGGTCCAGTCACTGCGCCCGCTGATCCTGCGCGACATTGCCGATGCGATCGGCATGCATGAGAGTACGATCAGCCGGGTGACCAGCAACAAATATATCGCCACACCGCGAGGCCTTTTCGAGCTGAAATACTTCTTCACCTCGGCCATTGCCGCGTCGCGCGGCGGTGAGGCGCATTCGGCGGAAGCGGTGCGCTTCCGCATCCGCCATATGATCGACCGCGAGCCGGCCGACACCACGCTCTCTGACGAGCGGATCGTCGAACTGCTGCAGGCCGAAGGAGTTGATATTGCCCGGCGGACGGTCGCCAAGTACCGTGAGGCCATGCGTATCCCCTCGTCGGTCCAGCGGCGGCGCGAAAAGCAGATGGCGCTGTGATCTGGCCGGAGCTCCCGCGTGGACGCTGAGCAGGCGAAGCTCGAGATCGTCGATCTAGTGACGCCGCGCGGCGTCATCGCGCAGTTGCGCGCGCCGACCAAGCGGCAGGTATTGCAGGAGTTGGCTCGCCGGGCCGGAACAATGAGCGGGATCGCCGACCGGCGGATCTACGATGCGCTGATGGAGCGCGAGCGCCTCGGCACGACCGGGATCGGCAACGGCGTTGCGATCCCGCATTGCCGTCTCGCCGAGCTCCACCGGCTCTGCGGCCTCTTCGTGCGACTCGAGCGACCGATCCCCTACGACGCGATCGACGACGAGCCGGTTGACCTCTTATTTCTGCTCCTGGCGCCGGCCGACGCGGGAGCGGAACACCTCAAGGCGCTGGCTCTCGTTTCGCGGCTATTGCGCGACCGCGCGATCTGCGAAAAGTTGCGCGGGGCCAATAGCGCCGATGCGCTTTACGCGCTTCTTACCGGAGGCTCGGCGGGCTAGCCGCCACCTCAGTGAACGCTGACCGGCTCCATCTCGTTCTGGCGCACCACCGCGAACGCAAGATCGCGATTGGCGATCAGCGCCATCTGCGTGCCGTCAGCGGCATGGACGGCGTAACTGGCGGCGCCCTCGACGATCACCGGTTTCACATAGGCGATGTCCTGCATGCCCAGCATCGCCAGGTCGTTCGTGGTCATATGACGCATTTGTTCAGTCGTTTGCATCTCTACCTCCCCCTGAACCGGTCTGGGGCCGGTCCAGGTGGTTAAGTCCCGATAGGGGACATGCTAGAACCGCGCCAATCCTGATTCAGCCGCGCGCCTACTTAGATGAACGGACCAGCGCAGGCGCGGTTCGTTTGAGTTCGACAGTACTCTTCTCCGCGGCGCCGTCCTTGATCTCGATGGTCCGCACCCGCGTCTCGGGCCGGGGCCGACTTAGATCGATATGCAAGAGCCCGTTGTCAAGCCAGGCGCCGCGCACCTCGATTCCCTCGGCCAGCACAAAGGAGCGTTGAAACTGCCGGGCGGCGATGCCGCGGTGGAGATACACGCGATCCTCGTCGTCGGTCTGCTTGCCGCGTACGACGAGCTGGTTGTCCTCGACGGTCAACGACAGATCGCTCATCGTGAAGCCGGCGACCGCCAGCGTGATGCGCAGCGCGTCCTCACTGATCTGCTCGATGTTGTAGGGCGGGTAGCCGTCGTTCGAGACTTTGCTTACCCGGTCGAGCGCTCTCTCGAAATGATCAAACCCCAAAAGAAGCGGGGAGTTGAATAGCGACAACCGTGCCATGGCGGCTTCTCCTCACTGAGCGAGACACCATGCCGGACCCAGTTTCGGCATCCGACGCTGATCTATTTGGGAATGCGGGTCACGCCAATCAAGCGAGTATCGATGTTCCGGTTGCTCGGCGCTGGCGCGACGCGCCCCGACACCCCATATGCCGCGCGAGACAAGCCGCGAGCAGTGAGTACGCGAATGACAAATCGATCGACCAAATTGCGCCTAGTGGCGGCGCTGCTGTTCGGCTTGAGCCTAGCCGCGGCCCCGACAGTGGCCGACGCGCGCGCCGGCAGCAGCATCAGCGGGTTTTCCAGCATGGGCACCCGTGGGTTGCGCAGTTTCGACAAAAACGGCGCCACGCCCCTCAGTCGCTCGATGGCCAACCCGGCGCCCTCGCCTGGCTATGCCACCTATCCCGGCGGCGGGAGCTTCTTCTCGCGCCATCCGTTCCTCACAGGGATGTTCGGCGGATTTCTCGGCTCGATGCTGTTCGGCGGCGGGTTTTTTGGCCACATGTTTGGCGGCCTGTTCACGCTCCTCATCATCGGCTTCCTGATCTTCGTCGTCGTGCGGCTTATTGGCGGCGGCGCCATGGCCATGGGTGGCGGCGTGCCGCGCTCGCTGGGGGCCGCCGCCGCGCCGATGCCACAACGCGATCGCGGCCGTGACATCACGGTAGGCGACGGAGACCTCAACGCCTTTCAGTCGCTGCACGCGGCGGTTCAGGAGGCCTGGGGCCGGGGCGATCTTGGCCAGCTGCGCCAGCTGCTGACGCCGGAGATGCTGAGCTACTTCTCCGAGGAGCTGACCAAGAATTCCAGCCAGGGCGTGCAGAACCTGGTCTCCAACGTCAATCTGGTGAAGGCGGAACTGACCGAGAGCTGGGAAGAGGGCGACGTGCAATACGCCACCGCCTACATGCGCTGGACTGCGCTCGACTACACGGTGCGGCTCGGCATGCCGCCGTCGGCGCCGGGCGCGCTCGTCAGTGGTGACCCGCGCGTGCCGACCGAAGCCGAGGAGGTGTGGACCTTCGTGCGCAGCCGGGGCGGGCGCTGGCTGCTGTCGGCGATCCAGCAGGTCTGATCAGGGCCCGGCCGCCTCCGGCGTATTCTAGGGCCAGGCCGCCTCCGGCGGCAGGGACATCAGGATCCCCTCGACATTCCCACCGGTTTTGAGCCCGAAGCGCGTGCCGCGGTCGTAGAGCAGATTGAACTCGACATAACGGCCGCGGCGAACGAGCTGATGCCGCCGCTGCTCATCATTCCAGGGATGGCGCATCCGCGCGCGCACGATCGCGGCGTAGGCGGCGAGGAACGCCTCGCCGACAGCGCGCACGAAGGCGAAGTCGCGGTCGAAATCGCCGCTGTCGAGATAATCGAAGAAAATGCCGCCGGCGCCGCGGGGCTCATCGCGGTGCGGCAGGTAGAAATATTCGT
Source organism: uncultured Alphaproteobacteria bacterium (assembly GCA_963773625.1). Taxonomy (GTDB): domain Bacteria; phylum Pseudomonadota; class Alphaproteobacteria; order ATCC43930; family CGMCC-115725; genus DATARH01. The sequence goes on from CAVZCJ010000013.1 coordinate 312,470, forward strand.
CGCACCATTTCTTGTATTTGGCGTAGGCCTCGGGCTCGTAGGCGTCGCAGGCCCCGCGCATGGCGGTATGGAAGTCGGCCGCCGCCGGCTCGTCGGGGTAGATCGGCGTCAGGTCGCCGCCGCCGCCGAACCAGGCTTTGCTCGTCATGATGTGGCGCGTGTTCATGTGAGCGGCCGGCACCAGCGGCGAGCACGGATGCGAGACGAGCGAGATCCCCGCCGCCCAGAAGCGCGGATCCTCGACGGCGCCGGGGATTTCGCCGCGGAATTCGGGTGCGAACTCGCCGTGGACGGTCGAGACGTTGACGCCGACCTTCTCGAACACGGCGCCCTTCATCACCGCCATGGTGCCGCCGCCGCCGCCCGGCCGCTGCCAGTCGCTACGGACGAAGCGGGTGCCCCTGCCGCCGGCGAACTCGTCCTCGATCGCCTCGAACTCGGCACAGATGCGGTCGCGCAGCTGCGCGAACCACTGCGCGGTCCGCTCGCGGCGGGCTGTGTCGTCGTTGGCTTCCTTGGCCACCGTCACCTCGCGGGAAGCCCGCCGGGGAGTCGACCCACCTGGCGCAGCGCCTCGAACAGCGCGATCGCCCCGGCCATCGCGACGTTGAGCGATCGCGCCCCGCTCCGCAAGGGGATGACGAGTTCGCGCGTCGGCGGCCGCATGCACCGCCTCGGGCACGCCGGCGCTCTCGCGACCGAGGAGGATTGTGTCGGTCGCGGCGAAATCGAAGCAATGAAGTGGCACCGCACCGCTCGTGGTCATCAGGATGAGGCGCGAATCTGGATCGCGCGCGACGCGAAACTGGCCCCAGGATGAGTGGCGGGTGACGGCGGCGAGGTCGGCATAATCAAGGTTGGCGCGCTTGAGCCGGCGGTCGTCGAGCAGAAACCCGAGCGGCTCGATCAGATCGAGGCCGATGCCGAAACAGGCGGCTAGGCGCAACAGCGCACCGGTATTCTGGGGGATATCGGGCTCGTAGAGAGCGAGGCGCAAAGCGAATTTCCTCGAGTCGGCCGGCGCACAGCGCCCGCGCGATTATGGGGATGGACATTTTGCCGCTTTTCCGGCGGATTTATGCGTCGGTCTGTCGCATAGTTCGGCTTCTTCAACAGTGTAGCTTCCCTGCCACCTAGGCGGCCAAAGAACCGCGGCCGATAAAGTGGGGTTATGATGTCGGATATCGCGCAATCGCAGGTTTCCCATGGCCATGACGGTGAAACGCGTCGCGATTTCCTGACCCTGTCCGCGACGGCGCTAGGGGTCGTCGGCGCCGCCTGCGCGATCTGGCCGTTCATCGACAGCCTCAATCCGGCCAAGGATACGCTGGCGCTGTCGACGACGGATGTCGATTTGTCGCCGATCCAGGTCGGTCAGCGCTTGACCGTCGCTTGGCGCGGCCAGCCGGTGTTCATCGATCATCGTACACCCGAGGAGATCAAGGCCGCGCAGAACGTCGATGTCTCGACCCTGCGCGACCCGGAGACAGACGCCGCGCGGGTGAAACAGTCGGCGTTCAACGGCAAGGCCATGCCCGAGTGGCTGATCATCGTCGGCGTGTGCACCCATTTGGGCTGCATTCCTCTCGGCCAGAAGCCGACCGACGAGCGGGGCGAATACGGCGGCTGGTTCTGCCCGTGTCACGGGTCCGTCTACGACACGTCGGGCCGCCGGAGGGACGGGCCAGCGCCGCTCAACCTCAAAGTGCCGACGTACAAATTCACCTCTGACACTGCGATCACGATCGGTTAGGAAGACGCCATGCCCGTCACCGGAACCGGCAGAGTGAGCCGGATCATCCGCTGGATCGACTATCGTCTGCCGTTCGTCGCGCAGCTCGAGCACGAGCTCAACGAATATCCGACGCCGCGCAACCTGAACTACTGGTGGAATTTCGGCTCGCTCGCCGGGATCATGCTGGTGATCATGATCGTCAGCGGCATCGTGCTGGCGATGCACTACACGCCGGAATCGACGATGGCGTTCGACTCGGTCGAGCGCATCATGCGCGACGTCAATTATGGATGGTTGTTGCGCTACATCCATATGAACGGCGCGTCGATGTTCTTCGTGCTGGTCTACATCCACATCTTCCGCGGGCTCTATTACGGCTCCTACAAATACCCGCGCGAGCTGTTGTGGATGCTCGGCGTTATCATCCTTTTGTTGATGATGGCCACCGCGTTCATGGGCTACGTGCTGCCCTGGGGCCAGATGAGCTATTGGGGCGCGACCGTTATCACCAACCTTTTCTCGGCGATCCCGGTGGTCGGCCAGAAAATCGTGACCCTGTTGTGGGGCGGGTTCGCGGTCGCGAACCCGACGCTCAATCGCTTCTTCTCACTGCATTATCTGCTGCCGTTCGTCATCGTCGCGGTGGTCGGGCTGCACCTCGTCGCGCTGCATACCCACGGCTCCAACAACCCGCTCGGCATCGATCACAAGGGGCCGCAGGATTCGATCCCGTTCCACCCCTACTACACCGTCAAGGATATGTTCGGGCTGACGGTGTTCCTGCTGATCTTCGCGGTGTTCGTGTTCTTTTATCCGAACCTGCTGGGAGACCCGCAGAACTACATCCCGGCTAACCCGCTGCAGACACCGCCCGATATCGTCCCCGAATGGTACTTCCTGCCGTTCTACGCGATCCTGCGCTCGATGACCTTCAACGTGTTGGGCATCCCCAGCAAGCTGGTCGGCGTGCTGCTGATGTTCTCGTCGATCTTGTTGCTGTTCGTGTTGCCCTGGCTCGATACGTCGCGGGTCCGCAGCGCCACGTTCCGGCCGATCTACAAGAAGATTTATTGGCTGCTGGTGGCCGATGTGTTGTTTTTGGGCTATGTCGGCGCGCACCCGCCGGCCGGGGCGATCGTCTTTTATGGCCAGCTCGCGACCTTCTATTACTTCTTCCATTTCCTGATATTGATCCCGCTGATCGGCAAGATCGAGCGGCCGCGGCCGTTGCCCACCAGCATCGGGGCTGCCGTGCTCGGACCGGGCGCGGCCGAGGCGGCGGGAGGCGAGTAACATGCGCAACTACGTCCTCACGCTGATCACGGCCGGCGTCCTGGCGCTGGCCCCAAGTTTTGCCGAACCGGCGCGCGCCGACCAATGCAACGAAGAGGTGCCGCTGCCGCGCCAGCAATGGTCGTTCGAGGGACCGCTCGGCACTTACGACGAGACGGCGCTGCAGCACGGTTTCCAGGTCTACAAGGAAGTCTGCTCGGCCTGTCACGCATTGAAGCACTTGGCCTATCGCGATCTCACCGAGATCGGCTACACCGAGGATCAGGTCAAGGGCTTCGCGGCGCAGTTCCAAGTGACCGACGGGCCGAACGACCAGGGCCAGATGTTCCAGCGTCCGGGGCGCCCCTCGGACGCGTTTGTTCCGCCGTTCCCCAACGACCAGGCGGCGCGCGTGGCGAATAACGGTGCGCTGCCGCCCGACATGTCGCTGCTGGTCAAGGCGCGCGAGGGCGGGCCCGATTATGTCTACGGCATCGCCACCGGGTTCAAGGACGCGCCGGCGAACTGCAAGCTCGGCGCCAACATGTACTGGAACGAATATTTCCCGGGGCACCAGATCGCGATGCCGCCGCCACTGACCACGGACGGCCAGGTAACCTACGCCGATGGCACCAAGCCGACGATCCAGAAGATGGCTGCCGACGTCACGACCTTCCTGGCCTGGGCCTCGGAGCCGAATCTCAACGAGCGGCACCGGATGGGGGTTAAGGTAATCCTGTTCCTGCTCGTCGCCGCCGGCCTCTTCTACGCGGCGAAGCGGCGGATCTGGGCCAAGATTCACTGATCCGCCTCTGCTAATATCCCGGCCGCGGGGATGGGCTCGCCGGGAGTGATCATGTCGGCGCCGGTCATCGGCATCATCGGCGGCAGCGGGCTTTACGAGATCGAGGGGCTCGCCGATGTGGCGTGGCGGCGGATCGCCAGCCCGTTCGGTGAAACCTCCGACGAATTCTGCTTCGGTACGCTCGGCGGGCAGCAGGTCGTGTTCCTGCCGCGGCACGGGCGCGGCCACAAGCTGCCGCCAACCGACATCAATTTTCACGCCAATATCGACGCGCTGAAGCGCTGCGGCGTGACCGACATCGTCTCGCTGTCGGCGGTGGGCAGTCTGCGCGAAGACCTCGCTCCTGGCGATTTCGTCGTCGTCGACCAGTTCATCGACCGTACCTTCGCTCGCGACAAGAGCTTCTTCGGCCCAGGCTGCGTCGCTCACGTGTCGATGGCGCATCCGGTCTGCGGCCGGGTCGGCGACGCGCTCGCGAAAGCGGGTGGCGACGCCGGGATAACGGTGAAGCGCGGCGGCACCTACCTGGTGATGGAGGGGCCGCAATTTTCGACCCGGGCCGAGAGCGAAATCTATCGCTCGTGGAGCTGTGACGTCATCGGCATGACCAACATGCCCGAGGCCAAGCTCGCCCGCGAGGCGGAGATTTGCTACGCGACGGTGGCGATGGTGACCGACTACGATTGCTGGCACCCCGGCCACGACGCCGTCACCGTCGATATGATCGTCAAGGTGCTGGTGGACAACGCCGAGCGGGCGAAAGGGCTGGTGAAGAGCGTGGTACCGCTGCTTTCGCACCATGACCGGCCGTGCCGGCAGGGCTGCCACCATGCGCTCGATCACGCGCTGATTACCGCGCCGGCCGCGCGCGACCCGGCGATTCTGGCCAAGCTCGACGCGGTGGCCGGCCGGGTGTTGAAACACTAGGGCGATGAACGTCAACGGCCGCGCGATGCGGACGATCTGGCTTGCCGAGGACGGCAGCACGGTTGAAATCATCGATCAGCGTTTGCTGCCGCACGAGCTGGTGGTGGCGCGGCTGGCGACGCTCGAAGACGCCGCCACCGCGATCCGCGACATGGCGGTGCGCGGCGCGCCCCTGATCGGCGCGACGGCGGCGTATGGCGTCGCGCTGGCGACGGCCTCCGATCCTTCCGATGAGGGCATCGGGCGCGCGGTCGACGTGCTCGGGAAGACCCGGCCGACGGCGGTCAATCTGCACTGGGCGCTGGAGGCGATGCGCCAAGCGCTTCTGCCCCTGCCGCCGCAGCGCCGCCACGAGGCGGCACTGGCGCGTGCCGCCGAGATCACCGAGGAGGATGTCGCGATCAACCGCGCCATCGGCGAGCATGGATTGCCGCTGATCGCCGCGGCGCAGCGTCGCAAGGGGCGCGGGCGCGTCGAAATCCTCACCCATTGCAACGCCGGTTGGCTGGCGACGGTCGATTGGGGAACCGCGCTGGCGCCGATCTACCGGGCGCATGACGAGGGCATCCCGGTGCACGTCTGGGTCGGCGAGACCCGGCCGCGCAACCAGGGCGCCAGCCTCACCGCGTGGGAGCTGCTGCAGCACGGCGTGCCGCATACAGTGGTCGCCGACAATGCCGGCGGACATCTGATGCGTCAGGGCCGGGTCGACCTTTGCATCACCGGCACCGACCGCACGACGGCCAATGGCGATGTCGCCAACAAGATCGGCACCTATTTGAAGGCGCTGGCGGCGCGCGACAACAGCGTGCCGTTCTATGTCGCGCTGCCCTCGCCGACGATCGACTGGAGCCTCGACGACGGCGGCCTTATCCCGATCGAGGAGCGCACCGCCCGCGAGGTTACCCATATTGCCGGCTGGACCGAACGGGGCGAGCGGGTCGAGGTGCGGCTGACCCCGGAGGGCAGCCCGGCGGCGAACCCGGCCTTCGACGTCACCCCGGCGCGGCTGGTCACCGGCCTCATCACCGAGCGCGGCGTGTGCGCTGCTTCCCGGGAGGGCTTGCTCGGCCTCTTTCCCGAGCGCAAGAAGCAAGCCGCCTAGCTGTTATTGCGGTGCGCCGCGCTTGGCGTCGGATGCTTCATCGACGCTGGCGAAATAGAGCGAGGGGTCGGCGGCGCGGATATGCGCCTCCGGTAGCCCCAATTCGCGGCGGACGATGTTGGTGCCTTCGACGAGGCTCACGCATTTGTAATAGGCGATGCGGCGCGACAGCCCCTCGCGGCCGAAGCCGCAATCGGTGGTGACGACCAGCCGCTCGGGCGGGATGTGCTCGAGCGCCTTGCGGATCAGCGCGGCGACATGCTCGGGCGGCTCGACCACGGTGTTGCAGTGGTTGACGACCCCGATGCCAATCTTCTTGTCGGTCTTGTACTTGCTGAAGAGGGCGAGGTCCTTGCCGTCGCTGCTGCAGGCTTCGATCGTCAGCACATCGCAATCGAGCTGGAGCAAATGGGGCAGCGCGCGCTCGTAGCTCGGCACCTCCCAGTAGACGCGCTGCTGGTTGGGGTTGCCCCAGCAGGTGTGCACCCAGATCTCGGCGTCGACGCCGACGAGCTGGCGGTTGAACGCCTCGGTCTGGAATTCGAGGTCCTTTTCGGTGGTGTCGGGCCGCGTCGTCATGCCGTGGTGGCGCGGTTCCTCGACCTGGATCACCGGACAACCGGCGGCGGCCAGCTCGCGGAATTCGGCGTTCATGATGTCGCAGAGGTCGAGCACCAGGGCCTTGTCGTCGCTGTAGTGCTCGTCCCACAGCATGCTGGCGATACCGGGCGCGCAGATCGCGCCGAACTTGACCGGCTTGTCGGTCAGGCGCTGGGCGATCTGCCAGATGGCGCTGTATTCGAGCGGGCCGCGGGAGAGCTTGTCGGCGACGATCGCCGGCTGATAGGCCTCCTGAACCTCCCACAATATGTGGCCGGGCTTGAGACCGTGGCGGCCCATCCAGCCGCGCGAGGTCGAGCGGTGGCCCTTGATGCCGCCCAAGCGCTCGATCGGGTAGAAGAACCACGACTTGCCGCCGACATTGAGGTCGAAGCGGCTGTCGCCGTCGGTGACGATGTCGAGCCCGGCCGCTTCCTGGGCGTTGATCACCGCCGCGACCGCGTCGAGATATTGCTCGCGGAACATCGAGTCGCCCATCGCCGCCTTGAACGAGCGGCCGTTTAGGTTCTGGTCGTACCACAGCGGCCGCGGATAGGAGCCGGTGATCGCGGTCGGCATGACCATGTCGCGCGTGGTTTTCAGCATCGGCGATCTCCCTCGGGGCGGTGCCACGGTGCCCCATGTTATCCGGTGCTTTTAACAGGAGGTCTACCTCCTGTTCTCCTCCTGTTACGAGGATACGGCCGCCTCCTGTTATCGCGTCGCGCCGCCTCCTGTTGTCGCCGGGTCCGAGGCAGTCTTTCGCGGGGTCGGCAGGTTGGCCGTTGTTAGCACGCGATTTTGGGAATTTTCGGGTCGTCGAACCCAGAGAGCGCCTCTCGGACTCGGCCGCCGGCGCGCCGCTTGATTTGCATCAAGGCGCCGCACGCCGAGGCGTTTCATTTTGCCGCTCGGGCGGGACTGCGCGGATCAGCTGATCGTCCCGCCCGCGTCGACCGGGTGCTCATGTCGCCGACTCAGGCCTGACGCGGCGCCCCGGGCGCTCTCCTCCCGACGCAACCAGCCCGCTCAAGAGGGAGCATCATATGATTTCCAGCGCACAGGTCAGTATGTACCCATTGCGGCAGGAGCGTGTCGGTCCGGCCATCGAGACGGTGCGCGCGGCCTTTGCGGCGCGTGGGCTGAAACCCGAAATTGGTCCGATGAGCACGCGCGTCGTCGGCGAGGGTGACCTGATCTTCGCCGCCTTGGCGGAGGCATTCGCAAAGGCGGCGGATATGGGGGAGGTGGTGATGACGGTCACCGTGTCGAATGCCTGTCCGATCGCCAACTGACACGGCCGCGAGCGTTATGTCTCCCAGCCTCAAGGCAATGCAACATGCCGGCGAGTTTGGCCCCGAGGTCTATGCGGGCTGGCGCGCGAGCTCGCTTGGAGCAATCACCGAAGGTCTTGAGAGGCGGCTCATCCTGCGCCTGGCCGGCGAATTGAAGGGCCAGGCCGTGCTCGATGTCGGCTGCGGCGACGGCACGCTGGCCTTGGCGTGCTGGCGGAATGGCGCATCGCCGGTTGTCGGCAGTGACGTTGACCCGCGCATGATCGCGCGTGCCACCGACCGCGCCGCCGCGCGCGAGGCGAGGATCGGCTACGCCGTCGCTCGAGCCGAAAATCTGCCGTTCAGGGACCGAAGTTTCGATCTGGTCACCGCGATCACGGTGCTCGCCTTCGTGCCCGAACCGGTCGCGGCCCTCCGGGAAATCGCGCGTGTCCTCAAGCCCGGCGGCCGCCTCGTCATGGGCGATCTCGGCAAATGGAACCTTTGGGCCGCATCCAGGCGCCTGCGTGGCTGGTTTGGCGCGAAGATGTGGGATGCGGCGAAGTTCAGATCGGCAAGCGAATTGCGCGATTTTGGCGGAGGTCGCACAGCTACGCGTCGAGCATGTTTCCGGCGCGATCTATTATCCGCGCTCTCGCTTCATCGCGAGGCTGATGGCGCCGATCGATCCCGTCCTCGGGGAGCTGACCACGTTCGGCGCTGCGTTTATAGCCATCAAGGCCACCAAGGCTTAATCGCGTTAACATTTATCGCGTCACGCCTTCCTGTGGTCGCCGGGTCCGAGGCAGTCTTTCGCGGGGCCGGCAGGTTGGCCGTTGTTAGCACGTGATTTTGGCGATTTTCCGGTCGCTTAAGCGGCGACGCGGCCTAGTCCGACTTGCCCGGCCGCCAATCCATCGCCGCGTAAGCGGCGCGGACGGCGACAGCGGCGGGTAGGGCGCGGGCGTCGGACCCCCGGCGCCCGGCGGCAATCTGCAGTTCTTCATTGTTCCCGGCTTCCTCGAACAGCCGGGCTTCGACCGCGTGGTGGAAGAGAGCGCGTTCGAGGTCCCGGGGAACGCCGTCGCCGAGTTCGTAGAGTTCGGCAAGCCGCCGGTGGGCATACGGGTTGCCGGCGGAAGCCGCGGCGCGAAGCTGGTCGATGGGCATCGCGGCAATATCTGCCGGCGGTGCTTGTTTCGGCCGTGGAGCGGATGATCTTTCCACCCCTTGCACAAACACGGCGGCACGCTCGGCGTCGGTTAACCTGCGCACCGCACTGATCACGGCATAGGTCACCGTATCGTCGGTTAGCAGTGGCCAGGCGTTCCACACTCGGGCGGTCTTGTCCCAGGAGGCAGTAAGAATCCGGCTGCCGTCTGGGCTCCATGCCGCGACGGTGACACCGTCAGTATGACCCTGCAACAGCGCGAGTTGCGCGCCGCTTTCGGCGTCCCAAATCCGCGCGGACTTTTCTACCGAGGCGGTGACGATGCGGTTGCCATCCGGGCTCCACGTGGCGCTCGATACGGTCTCGTTATGGGCCCGCAGCAGCATAAGCTGCACCCCGCTCTTGGTATCCCACACGTGCGCCCCATGCAAAGTAGTGACAATGCGGTTCCCGTCCGGACTCCACGCAGGACTGAAACCCTGGAGCAATGCAAGCTGGGCCCCACTCGCGGCATCCCACACCCGCGTGCTACCGCCTAGCTGCGAGGCGGTCGCGATGCGGCTGCCGTCCGGGCTCCACGCGCTCTCCGTCAAACCGACGCGACCCTGGAGCAGAGCGAGCTGCGCGCCGCTCTTGGCGTCCCACACCCGCGCGCTACCGTCTGGCGAGCCGGTGACGATCCGGCTGCCTTCCGGGCTCCACGCCGCGCTCATGACCATATCGGTGTGGCCTTGCAGCAATGCGAGTTGAGCACCGCTTTGTGCATCCCATACCCGCGCGGTCTTGTCGCGCGAGGCGGTGACGATCCGGCTGCCGTCCGGGCTCCACGCCGCGCTCATGACCGCATCGGTGTGGCCCTGCAGCAAGACCAGCTGCGTGCCGTTTCGGGCATCCCACACGCGCGCGGTGCCATCGTCCGAGGCGGTAACAATTCGGCTGCCATCCGGGCTCCACGCGGCGCTCACCACTCTGTCGTCGCCCCGCAACAAGACAAGCTGCGCTCCGCTTCGGGCATCCCACACCCGCGCCGTCTTGTCGCTTGAGGCGGTGAGGATGCAATTCCCGTCCGGGGCCCACGCCGCGGTCCAAATTCGGTCGGAATGGCCCTGCAATAGCGCCAGCTGCGCGCGGTCCTGTGCGTCCCATATCCGTGCCGTCTTATCGCTCGACGCGGTGACGATGTGGTTTCCATCCGGGCTCCATGCCGGCCGCAAGACCAGATCGGTGTGACCCGGCAACACCTTGAGCTGCGTTCCCGTCCGGGCATCCCACACCCGCATGGGTTCGTCCGTTGAGGCGGTGACGATGCGGCCGCCGTCGGGGCTCCACGCCGCGATGTAGCCATGCAGCGAAGTGAGCTTCGCCCCGCTTTGGGCGTCCCACACCTGGGTGATGTCGTCGAGAGAAGAGGTGACGATGCGGCGTCCGTCCGGGCTCCATGCCGCGGTCACTATCCGATTGAGATGGCCGCGCAACAGCGCCAGTTGCTCCCCGCTCCCAGCGTCCCACACCCGCGCAGTGGAGTCCCGCGAACCGGTGACGATGCGAGTGCCGTCCGGACTCCACGTGGCGCTCGATACCCATTCTGTATGGCCTTGCAGTAGAGCAAGTTGTGCGCCGCTCTTCGCATTCCAAACCCGCGCGGTCGCATCGGCCGACGCGGTAACAATACGCGCCCCGTCGGGGCTCCAAGCGGCTCTGTTGACGGCATCGGTGTGGCCTTGCAGCAGCTGCGAGCTGCGTCCCGCTCTGCAGAGTCCCACACCCGCGCGGTCTTGTCGCGCGAGGCGGTGACGATGCGGGCACCGTCCGGGCTCCATTCCGCGCTCGTGACCGCGTCGGTGTGGCCCTGCAATAAGATAAACTGCGCCCCGTTTCGGGCATCCCAGATGCGTGCGGTGCCATCGTCCGAGGCGGTAACGATGCGGCTGCCGTCCGGGCTCCATGCGGCGGTGCCCACGGCATCGGTGTGGCCCTGCAATAAGACGAGCTGCGCGCCGTTGCGGGCATCCCAGATGCGTGCGGTGCCATCGTCCGAAGCGGTAACGATGCGGCTGCCGTCCGGGCTCCATGTGGCGGTGTTCACGGCATCGGCGTGGCCCTCAAGGATCGCCAAGGCACTGTCGGTGGCGCGGGCGTCGGTCAACGGACCGAGCGCTGGAAGCCAGAGCGGCCGGGTTTGATGGCGCATGTCGGGAGGCAGGGCGGCGAGGGCGATCAGCGCCGACAATTGCGGGTTTCCGGCGAGCGCGGCGTCAGCCTTCTCGGTTAGAAATTGCGACTGGCTGAGCAGCGCCCGGTCGCGCTGCTCCACGGCAATCTTTTCCTGAGCCACCGCTATTCCACGCTGCCAATAGGCGAAGCCGGCTAAAAGGAGCGCCAACAGCAATCCAGCGGCGAGCCCGCCGGTCAAAACATTACGCCGCCGCGTCGCCGCGCGTCGGCTCACGGCGATGAAGGCCTGGACATCTTCTGTGGGCATCGGAGCGCCGCGCGGACGGGAGGCGATCCAGCGCTCGGCCTCTTCCAGCGTTGGCGAGCGCAGCAAGAGCCCGCGCGGGCCAGGGCGGCCCGCCGCCGCCCAGCGCCGCGCCTGCTCGCCGAATTCGGTATGGCTGCGCACCCAGTCGATGTCGGTTTCGAGCGCCTCGCAGAGTTGCGCCAGGCTGTCGTCGAAAAGCTCGTCACGGTCGAAGAAGATGAAATTGAGCCGCGACAGCTCTTCTGGGATGGCCGCGTCGTACGCACGGCGGTGGACCACCGGCGCGAGCCGCTTGTTGAGCGAGGCGGCAAAGCGCACCTCGCGTTGGCAAACCTCGGAGGCGACGGCGTCTGGACTGACGACGAAGACGATCGTATCCGCCTCGGCGATCAGGTTTTCGATGCGCCGCCACCAGTCCTCAAAGGCGTAGATGTCGCTGCGGTCGATCAGCGTCGCAAAGCCGTGCGCGGCGAGGCCGCCGTCAAGCCGGTCGGCAAACTCCCGGTCGGCGCGCGAATAGGAGATGAAGATCTTGGCTTTGGGCTGGCCGTCGCCAGCCGGCTCGGCGTCCGTGGCGCTCATCGGCGTTAGCCAGAGCGGCCAGCGAAATAGCGGCGCGATGTCGTCATTGTCGGTAGTTCGGCGCCTGGGCGGCTCGGGGCAGCATTCGGGTGCGGAATAAGCACGATGTCCTCGCCGTCCGCAACCGTTGCGAGAAACATTTAGATCGCACGGTTGAGGCGTCTGCCGCTTGCGCCATTCCCGCTATCGTACCAGTTGATCATCCTTATAATCGCGCGCGCCGGCGCCGCGCCGCGCGGATGCCGCTTCCACGATGGAGAACAAGCACATGGCGATCGCCGACATACGTCCTGCCCTGCTACCGACCTCGCTCGAAACCGAGAGCCACGGCGGGTTCACCTACCATCTCGACGGCGAGCTGGTGCCCGTGCTCACCGTGGACCTCGAAGCCGGGCAGCAAATCTATTTCGAGCATCACATCCTGCTGTGGAAGCACACCCAGGTGCAGATCGGCCTGATGCCGATGAAGGGCGCGCTGAAGCGCATGATGGCCGGCATGCAGGTCTTCGTCACCTCGGCAAGCGGCCCCGGACAGATCGCCTTCAGCCGCGACGGCGCCGGCCACATCTTCGCGCTGCATCTGGCGCCCGGTCAGGTCGTGGAGGTGCGTGAGCACCAATTCCTCGCCGCGACGCAGGGCATCGAATACACATTTCAGCGGGTGCGCGGCGCGGCGAACATGCTGTTCGGCGGCAGCGGTTTCTTCATCGATCGCTTTCACGCCGGCAGCGGCGAGGGAATCCTCTGGCTGCACGGCTACGGCAATGTGTTCGAGAAGACCCTGGCGCCCGGCGAGTCGATCGATATCGAGCCGGGCGGCTGGCTCTACAAGGACCCGTCGGTGACGATGACGACCAATTTGCAGAGCCTCTCGACCGGGTTTTTCGGCAGCATGTCGATCGTCTGCAACCGGATGACCGGCCCCGGCCGCGTCGGCATCCAATCGATGTACCTGCACATGCCGACGGGTGATTAGGCCGCGATCAATCGCCTAGCGAGAAACGCAGCCGACGGCGGGGCAATTCTCCCAGAAGCCTTTGCCGTCGGCGATGCACGCGATGACCAACTCGCCCCGATAGCGCATGCCCTTGCACAGCTTGTCAGCGCGGCATTCCGCCTCGTTCTTGTGTCGGCCGCATGGGTCGCCGGGCGGGGAGGGACACCAGTCGTTTGGCGAGATGCCGCACGGGTTGGGCTGCGCCGCGACGGGCGAAGCGCAGAGGAGAAGGCCCAGTAAAGCCCCGGCGCGCAACATCCTCAATCGAAGGTCAGTACCGTCCGCGCCACCTCGCCGGCCTTCATCGCGCGGAAGGCTTCGTTGATGTCGGAGAGGCGGCCAGTTTTGGTCACCATCGCGTCGAGGTCGAGCCGGCCCTGCTTGTAGAAGTCGAGGTAGTGCGGGATGTCGATGCGGAAGCGGTTCGAGCCCATCCGCGAGGTCTGCACCTTGCATTCCGGGCGGATGGCCATCCACGGGAACTCGATCGTCGCGTCGGGCGGCAGCACGCCGACGATCGTCGCGGTGCCCCGGATCGCCAGGCTCTCGACCGCCTGGCGGCAAAGTTTCGCATTGCCGACCGCCTCGAAGGCGTGATCGACGCCGAGACCGCCGGTCAGCTCACGCACCGCCTTGACCGGGTCTCCATCGCTCGAATTGATGAAATGCGTCGCGCCGACGCGCATCGCCATCTGGCGCTTTTGGCCGAACTGGTCGATGGCGATGATCTGGCGCGCCCCGCCGATCCGCGCGCCCTGGACGATCGAGAGGCCGACCCCGCCGCAGCCATAGACCGCGACGGTCTGCCCGGCCTCGAGCCCGGCGCTGCGTAGCGCCGCGCCAACCCCGGTCAGTACGCCGCAGCCGACCAGCGCCGCCTTGTCGAGCGGGATATCGGGGTCGATGCGCACGATCGAGTTCTCGTGCAGCAACATCTTCTCGGCATAGGACGAGATGTTGATGAACTGGCGCACCGGCTGGCCGCCGAGCGAGAGGCGCGGTTTGTCGCTGTCCTTGCGCGCGACGATGCTGTTGCTGCACACGTTCGGGTGGCCGCTGAGGCATTGCGGGCAGGTGCCGCAGAACCCGCTAAGGCAGGCGACAACATGGTCGCCGACGCGGACGGTGGTCACGTCCTTGCCGACCGCCTCGACGATGCCGGCGCCCTCGTGGCCCAGCACGATCGGCCGGTCGAGCGGCCAGCGGCCAACCCCGTCGACGACATGGAGGTCGCTGTGGCAGACGCCGGTCGCAACCGTGCGCACCAGCACCTCGCGGTCGCGCGGTTCGTCGAGGTCAATCTTCTCGATGGTCAGCGGCTCGTGCGGCTTCCTGAAGACCGCGGCCTCGATCTGCATGGCTTCTCCTCCCGGTAATCGAGCGCATGCTACACTCCCCGCCGCCGACAGGGGAGGGTGTCACATGGCGAGCGCGCTTGAGGAAAAGGACGCGATCCGCGAGGTGCTGGCGCAGTATTGCTTCGCGCTCGACGACGGGCGGTTCGCCGATATGGCGGCGTGCTTCAGCGAGGACGGTACCTGGCACACCGCCTTCGGCAAGGCGACCGGGCGCAAGGCCATCGCCGAGTTCGCCGCCGGCCTGCGCGCGCACCGACCCGGCCCGACGCCGCGCGCAATTCATCACGTCACCAACATCGTCATCGCGCTCGACGGCGACAGCGCGAAGGTGCGCTCGAACTGGACGACGGTGCAGAACTCGCCAGAAGGCCCGAAGATCGGCTCGGGCGGCGCCTATGACGACGAGATGGTCAAGCTCGGCGGGCGCTGGTTCTTCCGCTACCGCACGATCGATCGCTATATCCGGCCGGACAGCGAATAGCCGGCCGCATGAAACCCTGGATCGAGACCTATCGCGGCGCGGTGTCGCCGTGGGAAACCGACGTCACCGAGCATTTCACCGTCGCCTATTATTTCGACCGCATCGCCATGGCCGAGACGTCGCTCGCGGCGGAGCTCGGGCTTTTCGAGACCCTGCGCAAGGGTGGCTTCGTCCGGCGCTATGACGTGCGCTACGCCCGCGAGCTCCGCGCCGGCGCCGCGTTTCACGTCGAAAGCGCGGCGATCGGCGGCGACGGCGCGGTGCGGCTCGGACATCGGTTTGTCAACTCGGTCAGCGGCGAAGCGATCACCTGGTTCGACGTGCACTGGGACGGGGTGACGGCGAGGCTTCCCGCCGATCGGATCGCCGCCTGGGACGGGCCCGAATTCGAGACCCGTGCCGATCCCACCGATCTCTCCCGGCTGATCCCAAGCTCGGTCGGCCGGGTCCAGCCGGGCGATCTCGACGAATTCGGCCGCATGGGCATATGCGGCTTCATCCATAAATTCACCGACGCGTCGGTGCAGATCGGCGCCGCAATCGGTCTCACCGCGGACTACATCAAGACTGGCCGCCGCGGGTTTTCGACCTTCGAGTTTCGTCTGCGCATCGGCGGATCGCTCGGTCTCGGCGACGTCTACCGGACGCGTACCGGCATCGCCCATCTCGGCAATTCGTCGCTGCGCCTGCTGCACGTGCTGAGCGACGGCGACGGGCGGGAGGTCGCGCGGCTCGGACAGTTCGGGGTGACACTCGACCTCGACACGCGGCGGCCGGCGGCGCTCGCGCCCGAGCTGCGCGAGCGGGCGCTGAAGCTGGTGGTGCCGACCTAAACCAGCATCCCGACCACTGCGCCCGACATGCAGCCGGCCATCGTGCCGGAGAGGATCGAGCGCAAGCCGAGCGCGACGATCTCGCCGCGCCGTTCCGGCACCATCGCACCCATCCCGCCGATGAGGATGCCGAGACTGCCGAAATTGGCGAAGCCGCACATCGCGTAGGTCATCACGAGACGCGAATGCTCGCTGAGGTCGCTCGCCGGGACCTTGGCGAGATCGACATAGGCGATGAATTCGTTGAGCACGACCTTGGTGCCCATCAGCTGCGCGGCGGTGGCAATTTCGCCCGCCGGTATGCCGATCAGCCACATCACCGGGCGAAAGGCATAGCCGATCAGGCGCTGCAGGGTGAGCGGCTCGCCGGCCAGGTTAGGCAACAACCCCAACACAGCGTTCACCAGGCTGACCAGCGCGACCAGCACGACGAGCATCGCGATGATGTTGGCGAGGAAGACGATGCCATCGCGGGTGCCCTTGGCGACCGCGTCCATCGTGCTGACCGGCGGGTCGGCAAGGGTCAGCTCGGCGGTCGGCGACGGGTCGGGATGGAACGGCACCATCAGCGCGGCCAATGCCAGCGCCGCCGGCGTGCTGATCACCGCGGCGACGAGGACGTGACCGAGCGCATCGGGGATCACCGGCCCCAAGATCGCGGCGTAGAGCACCATCACCGTGCCGGCGATCCCGGCCATGCCGCAGCTCATCAGCGCGAACAATTCGCCCCGCTCGAGGCTCAACAGATACGGCCGGATCAAAAGCGGCGCTTCGATATGGCCGACAAAGATATGCACCGCCGCGCCGAGGCCGAGCGGTCCGCCGATCCCGACCGACCGGCGCAGCACCCAGGCGAAGCCCTGCACGATCCGCTGCAACACGCCCCAATAGAACAGCACCGTCGCCAGCGCGCTGATCACCAGCACCAGGGGCAGCGCGCGGAAGGCGAAGATGAAGCTCGCCCCGGGATGAGTCTCGGTGAAGGGCAGGGCGCCACCGCCGAGATAGCCGAAGACAAACCCGGTGCCGGCGTCGGTTGCGTTCTGGAGCGCCTGAACGCCGTCATTGAGCAAGAGGAAGGCCTTGGAGGCGGGCGGGAATTTGAGTAGCACTACCGCGACGGCGACCTGCAGAAGCACCCCGGCGACAACGACGCGAATGGGCACGCGAAACCGGTCCTCGCTGATCGCCCACGCAATCAGCAGCAATACCGCGATCCCCAACAACCCCCGCATTTGTCCGCCTCGCCGGGCCGCCCCCACTCACTTCATGTCATCGCGGACGCTCCGACGCAATCGCCGGTGGGATAGGGGCGTAGCGGATACGCGCGGTGTTCCCTAAGCTGACGCAAAACGGGGAGGGTTGCCGATGAACAACGGCATCGCGGGGATGGACCACGTCATCGTCGGCGTCCGCAACCTTGAACGTGCCCGACTTGGCTGGATGCGGCTCGGTTTTACCTTGACCCCGCGCGGCCGCCATATCGGCCAGGGCACCGCGAATTACTGCATCATGTTTCGGCGCGACTACATCGAGCTCTTGGGCTTTGTCGAGCGCGACGAATACGGCCATCGGCTCGAAGCGTTCCTCGCCCAGCGCGAGGGGCCGATGTCGGTGGCGTTCGCTCCGGTGCGCAATGCCGGCGCGACCCGCGAGGCGCTGCTTGGGCTCGGGCTGCATCCGAGCGAGCCGCGCGCGCTGGGTCGAGCGCTCGAACTGCCGGAAGGCGCGGTCGTGCCTCGCTTCACGCTGCTGACTTTGCCGCCCGAGGAAACGCCGTCACTCGATTGCTTTGTCTGCGGCCATCTAACCCCCGATCTGGTGCGGCGGCCGAGCTGGCTGTCGCACTCCAACGGCGTCTCGGCGATCAAGAGCGTCACCCTGCTGGTCGAAAGTCCGGCGGCGCTGAAACCCAGCTACGCTCGGCTTGCCGGAGCCGAACAGGTGAATGCCGGTCCCGGTCTCCTTGCAGTCAAGCTCGGCCGGCACCGGCTGACCTTCGCCACGCCGGCAAAGTTCCGAACGATGCATCCGGGGATCGAGATTCCCGCCGATCTGCTGATGCCGGGTATCGTCGCGCTCGAGTTCGCGGTCAGGAGTCGCAAGCGCACCGCAGCCTATCTTCGGAAGGAGGGGGTGGTTTTCGACGAGCTGCCCGACGGCCGTCTCGCGGTCGCGCCGGGCGAGGCCAATGGCGCAATCATTATCTTTGCCGATGTCTAACGCGCCGCCTCACACGTTGAAGCGGAAATGCATGATGTCGCCGTCTTGCACGACATATTCGGCGCCCTCGAGACGCATCTTGCCGGCGTCCTTGGCGCCCTGCTCGCCGCCGCAGGCGACGAAATCGCCGTAGGAGATCGTCTCGGCGCGGATGAAGCCCTTCTCGAAATCAGTGTGAATCACCCCGGCGGCCTGTGGCGCCTTGCTACCGTTGGGAACGGTCCAGGCGCGCGCCTCCTTGGGGCCGACCGTGAGGAACGTCACCAGGTCCAACAGCCGGTAACCGGCCTTGATGATTCGGGTGAGACCGGGTTCGTCGAGCCCCAGCGCGGCGAGGTAGTCGCGTCGTTCATTGTCGTCGCCGAGCTGCATCAGCTCAGCCTCGATCGCCGCCGAAATGACGACGGTGCCTGCACCCTGCGCCGCCGCGAATTCAGCAACGCGGCGGCTCTCGGCGTTGCCGCCGGCGGCGTCCGCCTCGTCGACATTGGCGATGTAAAGCACGGGCTTGGCGCTCAACAGCTGGAGCGGCCGCAGCTCAGCTTGCGGGATGCCGGCGGCGCGCGCCGGCTTGCCGTCACGCAAGCCGGCGAGCAGCGGCTCGCCGATCCGCAGCAGCTCCTTGGCCTCCCTGTCGCCGCCACGGGCGCGCTTTTCGGCGGTGGCGACGCGGCGCTCCAGGCTGTCGAGATCGGCCAGCATCAGCTCGGTCTCGACCACCTCGGCGTCGCGCACCGGGTCGACCGAGCCCTCGACATGGACGACATTCTCGTCGCCGAAGCAGCGCAGCACATGCGCGATCGCGTCAACCTCACGGATATGGCCAAGGAACTGGTTGCCGAGCCCCTGCCCCTGCGAAGCGCCGCGCACGAGGCCCGCGATGTCGACGAATTCCAGCTGGGTGTGGACGATCTTCGCCGACTTGCCGAGTCGGGCGCAGATTTCGAGGCGTTCGTCGGGCACCGCCACTCGCCCCACGTTGGGCTCGATCGTGCAGAACGGATAGTTTGCCGCCTCGGCCGCCTGAGTTGCCGTCAGCGCGTTAAACAGGGTCGATTTGCCGACATTGGGTAGCCCGACAATGCCACAGGAAAAGCCCATTTACGGGGTTGCCTCGTCATCGGGCCGGGGCGGCTCTGGAGGAGAAAAGCGCCGCGCCACCTCGCTCATGAAGGCCGGTGCGTCGCCGGCGAGCAGCAAGGCGATCGTCTCGGCGACCGCGTCGAGCAGCGGCCCGACCCATCCCTTGATCTCCTCAGTCGGGAAATTCTGCAGCACGTAAGGCTGCACCAGCTCCTTGACGCCGGGGTGGCCGACGCCGATCCGCACCCGCCAGTAGTCGGGGCCCAAGAGAGCGTCGATCGAGCGCAGCCCATTATGTCCGGCGCTGCCGCCGCCCTGCTTGACCCGCAGCTTTGCGGGCCGCAGGTCGATTTCGTCGTGGATAACGACGATCTCGCCCGGCGGGATTTTGTAAAAGCTCGCCGCCGCTAGCACCGCCTCGCCGGAATCGTTCATAAAGGTTTGCGGCTTCAGCAGCAGCCGTTTCTCGCCTCCGATCGACCCTTCCGACAATTCACCCTTGAAGCGGTCGCGGAATGCCGGAAAGCCGTGCCTGCGGGCGATCGCATCGACCGCGACAAAGCCAACATTGTGCCGGTTTTTGGCGAAGCGCAGCCCCGGATTGCCCAAACCGACGACGAGGCGCATCGACGCGGCGGGCTGCCTTAGGTTTCCTCGCCAGCTGCCGCCGGAGTCGTGGCCGGCGCGCCGGCCGGCGGAACTTCGGCGCCCTCCTCGCCTTCCGCGAGCGTCGGGGCGGCAGCCGCGGCCGCTGCTGCCGCCGCTGCTGCGAGCGCCTCCTCGCGGACCGCCGACGAGGCGGCGACGGTGGCGACCGTCGAATCGCGCGAGGACAACACCGGACGCACGCCCGCGGGCATTTCCATCGCCTCGATATGGATGCTGTCGCCGATCTCCATGCCGGCAAGGTCGACGGTGAGCCGGTCGGGGATGGCGTCGACCGAGCAGGCGACGTCGATAGTATGGCGGATGATGTTGAGGATGCCGCCGCGGCGCAGCCCAGGTGCGCCATCCTGGTTGATGAAGCCGACCGGCACGCTGACCGTGACCTGGGCGCCGGGCGCGACGCGCATGAAATCGACATGAAGCGCCGTATCGCTGATCGGGTGGTGCTGGACCTCCCGGGCCAGGGTGCGATGCACTGTCCCGCCGACAGCGACGTCGACGATCGTCGCGAAGAACCCGGCGTGGTTGATCGCGCGCGCCAGGGCGCGCGGTTCGAGGGTGATCTGCACCGGCGCGTCGCTACCACCGTAGATGATGCCGGGAACGCGGCCGCTGCGGCGTGCCGCCCGGGCCGCGCCCTTGCCGGCGCGCTCGCGCGGCTCGGCAGTGAGGCTGATGATCTCGGGCATAGCTACTTACTCCAATCCTTCATTGAAAAACGGGCGGCGGGCCGCCCGTTCTCGCATGCGCGCGAATATAATCTCAGTTGAACAGAACTCGAAACCGATCTTTCTTCGCTGATCCGCAAGATCGCCTCGGCCATCAGCGGCGCGATCGTCAGCTGCCTGATGTTGCGCGACAGCCGCACCGCCTCTGTGGCGACGATGCTGTCGGTCAGGACCAGCTTCTCGATCGGCGAGGCCGACACCCGAGCCACCGCCCCGCCCGACAACACGCCATGCGTGGCATAGGCGTAAACGGCTTTGGCGCCGGTGTCGATCAGCGCCTGCGCGGCGTTGCACAGCGTGCCGGCGCTGTCGACGATGTCATCGACGAGGATGCAGTGGCGCCCGTCGACATCGCCGATGATGTTCATCACCTCGGAGTGGCCGGCGCGCTCGCGCCGCTTGTCGATGATCGCCAGATCGGCGTCGAGCCGTCGAGCGATGTCGCGCGCCCGTAAAACGCCACCGACATCGGGCGACACGATCACCAGCTCCTGCTTGGCGAGAGTTTCCCGGATGTCCTTCACCAGCACGGGCGAGGCCCAGAGATTGTCAACCGGAATGTCGAAGAAACCCTGGATTTGCGGAGCATGAAGGTCGAGGGTCAAGACCCGGTCGGCGCCGGCGGCGGTGATCAGGTTGGCGACAAGCTTTGCCGAAATCGGCGAGCGCGACGAAGTTTTCCGGTCCTGCCTGGCATAGCCGTAATAGGGAATGACTGCGGTGACGCGCCGCGCCGAAGCGCGCTTCAGTGCGTCAAGCGTGACGAGAAGTTCCATCAGATTGTCGTTGGCCGGGTAGGAGGTCGGCTGGATCACGAAAATATCCTCGCCGCGGACGTTCTCCTGGATTTCGACGAAGACCTCCATGTCCGAGAAGCGGCGCACGCTCGCCTGCGTCAGCGGCAGCTTGAGATAGGCCGAAACCGCCTCGGCGAGCGGCCGATTGGCGTTGCAGGTCAGGATTTTCATTGGCGCCGGTCGCGAGCGTTGCCCTGGGCCGGGTCCCACGGCTTCACGCTCATTGAATTGTAATAAACCGGCCGCGGCGAAGCAATCGACAGGGTTTGCGAAAGACTGAGGCAATTGCCGAAAAACGCAGCGCCATCGATATCGGGCGGTGCTGAAATCGTGCGAGAAGCGCAAGCCCACTCGTGGCATGGTTCTTGTAGCGAGTTGTCGCAGGTCCGGGCCGTCGGTGCGACGGTCGATCCGGGCCGGGATCGCCGGATCGCCACCGGACCTCATTCCCGGACCAGCTTCCGCCCTTGCGCCTGTTTATGGTGCGCGCCGCCGGCCCGGGCTAAGGTCGCGCCGATGCGGATCGCGCTCACCCTGACCTACTGCGCCGCCGCGGCTCTTGCCAGCGTGACCGCCGCTACGGCCGCGGACTTGGCGCTGGTGCTGGCCGTTGATGTGTCGGAGAGCGTTTCGGCGGACCGGTACCTGCTTCAGCACGACGGGATCGCTCGCGCCTTCGAAAATCCGCAACTGATTCAGGCTATTGGCAATGCGCCAGGCGGGATCGAGGTGCTGCTACTCGAGTGGTCGGACCCGGATAAGATCGCCATCACGATCGGCTGGACCCGGGTCGCCAACCGCTCCAGCGCCGCTGCCTTCGCCGCCGCGGTGCGCGCGACCACCCGCACCTCGCACGGGCTCACAGCGATTGGCGCGGCAATGCGAGCCGGGGCCGCCGCGTTCGACCATATGCCGGAACCGGCGGCGCATAAGGTGATCGACGTCTCCGGCGACGGTATGGCCAATTTCGGCCCGTCGCCGGCGCATGTGCGCGACGAGCTGGTAGCACAGGGGATCACGATAAACGGACTGGCGATCCTGACCGAAGAGCCGTGGCTGGCCGAGTACTACGCCAGCAACGTGATCGGCGGTGCATCGAGCTTCTGCCTTGTGGCCGAAAACATGGACACCTTCGCCGAGGCGATGCTTCGGAAGCTGGTTCAGGAGCTAGCCGGGGCACCGCCGCGTTACGCCGAACGGGGCAGAGTCCCCAGCCCAGCCCTCCCCCGCTAGCGGGGGAGGTTGTATTCCGGTCAGATGCAGTACGTCCGGATCGGCGCGAAGCCGTTGAACCCGACCGAGGCGTAGCTCGCGGTATAGGCGCCGGTCGAGAGGATCTCGACCTTGTCGCCGACCGCGAGCGACAATGGCATCCTGTACTGCGTCTTCTCATAGAGAATGTCGGCGCTATCGCAGGTCGGCCCGGCGATCACCACGGGGCCGGAAGGCCCGTTGCGGTCCGGCGTTTCGATCCGGTACTTGATGCTCTCGTCCATCGTCTCGGCGAGACCGTTGAACTTGCCGACATCGAGATAGATCCAGCGCTTGCCGTCGCCGTCGCCCTTGTCGGAGATCAGTACGACCTCGCTCTGGATCACGCCGGCATCGCCGACCAGCGAGCGGCCGGGCTCGACGATCACTTCGGGCAGGTGATTGCCGAAATGCTTGGTCAGCGCCGTGGTCACCGCCGCCGCGTAGTTGCGCGATCGGCGACACCTCGCCGCGGTACTGCGCCGGGAACCCGCCGCCGATATTGACCATGCGCAGATTGATGTCAGCCTCGTGCGAGCAGCGAGAACATTTCGCCGCCGCGCCGATCGCGCCGTCCCACTGGTTGAGGTCGGTCTGCTGCGAGCCGACATGGAACGACACGCCATAGGGGTCGAGCCCGAAGTCGCGGGCGCGGCTCAGCAGCTTCACCGCCATCTCGGGCTGCAGCCGAACTTGCGCGACAGCGGCCAATCGGCGCCCTCGCACGACACCAGGATGCGGCAAAACACGCGCGCGCCCGGCGCGACGCGCGCCAGCTTGTCCAGCTCGGCCTCGCTGTCGAAGGCAAAGAGGCGGACCCCCGCCTCATAGGCGGCGGCGATGTCGCGCTCCTTCTTGATCGTGTTGCCGAAGGAGAGCCGTCCGGGGTCGCCCCGTTGTCGAGGCATAGCGCGATCTCGCTCGGGCTGGCGACATCGAAGCTCGAGCCTCTCTTGGCCAGCATCGCGACGATCTCGGCGCGCCGGGTTGGCCTTCACCGCATAGTAGACGCTTGCGATCGGCAGATAGCGCCGCAGCATGTCATAGGCCTTGCCGATCGACATCGAGATCGACGACGAGGCACGGGGTCTCGGGCACAGTTTCCGCGAGAAAACGGGAAATCTTCTTGTTCATCGACCGGGGATCCTTCCCGAACAGCAACCAAAACGACCAGGTCCCAGCGTCATTCCTGACCTCGATACCCACAACTTGGGGGAGATCGAGGCGGCGTTCGCTGAAACAGACGAAAAGCCGACCGAAAACGGGTAGAAACCCGTATCGCGGCTGATTTTGGCTAGCTTAAACTGCTCGGATCGGTGACCCGGCTACCCCGCCCCCGCAAGCGGGTGCCGCGCAGGACGGCGTCAGGGCAGGGCTCTATAGCCCAGATAGGAATTGCAACCATATCGACCTCCCTCTCGGGACCGGCATACGGGCCGGACTACCAAAAAGGACGCGTTACGTCGTTGCATAACCACCAAGGGCCATAGGCACGTGCGAGTGCGTCAACGGGCGGATAGATACGCGCAAATTTCTGGAT
>CAVZCJ010000014.1:0-59750 GCA_963773625.1 uncultured Alphaproteobacteria bacterium
CCGCTGCAGTGCGAGCGATCAGCAGGACGCCGCTCGTGTCCTTGTCGAGCCGGTGCACGAGGCGCGGCCGCTCGGCATGGCCGAAGCGCAACCCATCGAGCATGCCGTCGACATGGCGCGTGGTGCCGCTGCCGCCCTGCACCGCGAGGCCGGGCGGCTTGTTGATGACGATGGCGTCGTCGTCGCGGTGGATGACGCAGTCACGCAGCAGTGCCTCGTCCTGCGGCCTCGCCTGTTGGGCGGGGCGCTCACCCGTCGGCGCCTCTTCGATCGGGGGGACACGGATTGCCATGCCCGGCGACACGCGGTCGCCGGATTTCGCCTTCCTGCCGTCGACCCGAACTTGTCCGGTGCGCAGCAGTTTTTCGAGCCGCCCGTGCGCGAGGCTCGGGTAGTGCCGGCGGAACCAGCGGTCGAGCCGCAGCGTGCCATCGGCCTCGGCGACGGTGATTGTGTCGCTCATTTCGCCGCTTCGGCTCCCCGGCGGCGCAGCTTGTCCCAGTATTCGAGGCGTTTCTTGACCTCGCGTTCGAAGCCGCGCTCGGTCGGCTGGTAGAACTCGCGCCGGGCGATGCCGTCGGGGAAATAGTTCTGGCCCGAGAAGGCTTCCTCGGTGCCGTGGTCATAGACGTAACCCGAGCCGTAGCCGAGGTCGCGCATCAGCCGGGTCGGGGCGTTGAGGATGTGCTTGGGCGGCATCAGCGAGCCGGTCTCGCGCGCCATGCCCTGCGCCTGCCCGAACGCGGTGTACACCGCGTTCGATTTCGGCGCGGTGGCGAGGTAGATAACCAGCTGCGCCACCGCCAGCTCACCCTCGGGCGAGCCGAGCCGGTCGTACGCGTCCCACGCCGCCAGCGCCTGCACCAGCGCCTGCGGATCGGCGAGGCCGATATCCTCGACCGCGGCGCGGGTCAGCCGGCGCAGGATGTAGATCGGGTCTTCGCCGCCGGCCAGCATCCGCGCCAACCAGTAAAGCGCCGCGTCGGTGTCGGAGCCGCGCAGCGATTTGTGCAGCGCTGAGATCAGGTTGTAATGGCCCTCTTGGCTCTTGTCGTAGAGCGGCGCGCGGCGCTGGACGATCGCGGTCAGCTCGGTGGGGCCGAGCGGCTTGCCGGCGGGCAGTCGCTCGATCTCCTCGACCAGGTTGAGCAGGAACCGCCCGTCGCCATCGGCCATCGCGCGCAGGGCGGCCCGCCCGTCGGGGGACAGCGGCAGGGTCTTGCCGAGATTGGCCTCGGCGCGCCGCAGCAGCGTTTCAAGTTCCTCGTCGCCGAGGCGGCGTAAGACAAAGACCTGCGCCCGCGACAGCAGCGCCCCGTTCAGCTCGAAGGAGGGGTTCTCGGTCGTCGCGCCGACGAGGATCACCGTGCCGTCCTCGACATAGGGCAGGAACGCGTCCTGCTGGGCGCGGTTGAAGCGGTGGATCTCGTCGACGAAGAGCAGCGTGCCCTGGCCCATCTCGCGGCGCTTCTTGGCCGCGTCGAACACCTTGCGCAGATCGGCGACGCCGGAGAACACCGCCGACAGCGGCTCGAAGGCGAGGTCGGTGCCTTCCGCCAGGAGCCGCGCGATCGTGGTCTTGCCGCAGCCGGGCGGGCCCCACAGGATCATCGACGCCAGCCGACGGTTCGCCACCATCCGGCCGATTGGCCCCTCCGGCCCGAGCAGGTGATCCTGCCCGACAATGTCTCCGAGCTTGCGCGGCCGCAGCCGGTCGGCGAGCGGATGCGGCGCCTGGTTTTCGAAGAGGGTGCTCATTGCCGCAGAGATATTGGCGCTGAGGTCACGAAATGCACGCCGGCGCGCTGGCGAAAACCTCGTCGAACGTATCGCGCAGCGCGGCATCGACATCCGCCATCGTCGCCGCGATACCAAGCGCGGCCATCGACGTCACGCCATGCGCGCTGAAATCCCGCACGGCACAATGCCGGCGTAGTTCGCCAAATCCGGGTCCACGTTGAGCGCCAGCCCGTGATAGGTCACCCAGCGGCGCACCCTGACGCCGATCGCGCCGATCTTGTCCTCGCGGCGGCCTCGCGCCACCCACACGCCGATCCGCCCCTCGCGCCGTTCGCCGGTCACCCCGAACCGCGCCAGCACCCGGATCATCCATTCTTCAAGGCGCCAGACGTGACAGCCCACATCGCGCCCGTGCCGCGTCAGATCGAGCATCACATAGGCTACCCGTTGCCCCGGCCCGTGATAGGTGTACTGCCCGCCGCGGCCGGTCTTGAACACCGGCAGCCGTCCCGGATCGAGTAGGTCCGCCTCGACCGCGCTGGTGCCCGCGGTATAGAGCGGCGGGTGCTCCAGCAGCCACACCAGCTCCGGTGCGACGCCGGCACCGATCGCCGCGACCCGGGCCTCCATCTCGGCCACCGCGCTCTCATAGGGCACGAGTGCGTCCGAGACACGCCACTCGACGCCGCCCCCTTCCGCCGCCATATGCAATTCCATCACGGTTGCGATGATATCGCGGATTTGCTACACGCGCCTCTCCCTGAGGGGCGTTCGCCTGACGTGCGGTCGTGGCGGAATTGGTAGACGCGCAGCGTTGAGGTCGCTGTGGGGGAAACCCTGTGGAAGTTCGAGTCTTCTCGACCGCACCAGATTCCGCCCGATAGCGGCCCATAGGCATCGCTGCGCCTGATTGTCACCTGCTCCCAGCACTGAAGCGAAATTGACATGGCCGCCGACGCCAACGCCGCACGCCTCGCCTTCTGGGCGCGCACAATCACCGGGATAAAGGGCGCGGGGATGACGTGGCCCGGCTTCTCCTACACGGACGCCGAGTGGCGCCGCCTGGAAGTGCTCTCCGATCAGGTGAGCGGCGAGGTCGCGGGATCATTTATCTGGCTCAATGCCGCCATTTTCATCGGGTTGGCGGCGATCCTCATGTTCGGCGTATTTCTGCCGCTGGCGACGGTCATGTTTCCCGATCCCGCGAACACCAGGCCGCTGCCCTTCGCGTTGCTGCTGGCCTCGGTGTGCGTGCTGACCTTGGGCATTGGTCTGCCGCTGGCGATGCGCATGACCGCTTGGCTGTTGGCAACGGAGAAAGTCCGCAGCCGGCTGGCTTCGGAACCGGACGACGAGGCGCTCTGGGCGAAGGTGCGGTTTCAGATGACGCGGATGACCGTGATCATGTGCGGTCTGTTGGTGCCTGGAATACTTGTCTTCATCACCTTCAATATCGACGGCGGGCCGCTGATCACAGCGCTCAAATGGTCAGCGAATGCGGCGGTCCTGATCTCGATCGCGCACACCTGGTACCGCCGACGGCCGCGACCCCAGTAGGTTCATCGACCGGTACCCGGCCCGGGCACGGCGCGCCTCGGGTCACCACTTCAGGACGCTGACGATATTGGAGAAATTGTCGGTCCAGGCGCTGACCTGCCGGGCCGGGGAGAGCTTGCCCCAGCGTGGCTCGCTATCGAGGAAGGCGAGGTCGCTCTGCCGCCGCGCCATCGCCACCCATTCCGAGCCGACCGTTCCCTCCGCCTCTTCGGCCGGCGATGGCAGGAACAGCTGGTGGCGCGCCGCGAGGCGCAGATCGCTCGCCAGCGACGCCAGCATCGGCGCCAGCCCAAGGTTACGGTTGCTGATGTGCAACAGCATGACGCCGTTCGGCGCGAGCCGGTCGAGATAGAGCTCGATCGCTTCCTTGGTCAGCAGGTGCATCGGGATCGCATCCGAACTGAACGCGTCTAGGATCAGCACGTCGTAATGGCGGCTCGGATCGGCCTTCAGCGACAGGCGCCCGTCGCCGAGCACGATCTTGGTGTCCGCCCCGCATTGTTCGAGATAGTGGAAATACCGCGTGTCGTGGGCGATGCGCACGACGACCGGGTCGATCTCGTAGAACGTCCAGGCCTCGCCCGGGCTGGCGTAGCAATTGAGGGCTCCGGTCCCGAGCCCGATGACCGCGACGCGCTGCGGCGCTTGGCGGGCGGCGCGCAACCCCGCGAAGAACTGGCCCACCGGCCCGCCCGAATAGTAATAGCGGACCTGGCTGCGCCATCGCGCCGGGTCGGTGAACTCGGCGCCGTGCTGGGTGGTGCCGTGCGCGAGGTCGAGCATCGGCAGCGCGGCATCGATCTTGACCCGATGTACCCCAAAGAAGCTGCGGTCCTGCTCGAGCACGCCCTCGTTGCTGCGATCGAGCGTGGTCGGGATCAGCACCGCCGCGACCGCGAGCGAAAACCGCAGTGGCCGGCTCGCCAGCGAGAGTACGCCGACGGCGATCAGCAGCAGCGCCGCGATCAGGGCGAGCGGTCCGAGAGCGCTCAGATTTCCCCACCCTTCGATGACCCCGATGACCGCCGTCAGCATGGCGAGCGGCAGAACAAGATCGATTTTGTCGAACTTGACGGCGGGGCGAGCGGCGGCGGTGAGCGCGCAGGCGAGGATCAGCGCCAGCGGATACTCGTAGGTCGACGAGAACACGACCGGCGCGATCAACGCGTTGAACACGCCGCCGAGCGCCCCGCCCAGCGACAAGCAGAAGTAGAATTCGGTGAGCCGCGCCGCCGCCGGCCGCCGCGCCGCGAGCGAGCCGTGGCAGACCAGGGCGATGAAGAAGAACGCCAGGTAATGTGCCGGGATCACCGCGCTCAGCGGCGGCGTCGGTATCATGAACAGCAGGATGACGATGGCGAGGCTCAGCGCCTGTCCGGTCAGCGACCAGCGCATGGTGATCATTGGCCTGCGCGCGAACGTCACCACAAACGACAGGAGATAAAGCGCCAGCGGGATCACCCACAGCAGCGGCGCCGAGGCGACGTCGGTGGTGATGTAGGACGTCACCCCGAGCAGCAGGCTGGACGGGACAAAGGCGAGCGCAATCCACAACGCCCGGCCGCGCCAATCCGGTACGGACATGGCGCTCTCGCCCGTCGGCGCCGAGACGGCGTCTGCGTTCGGGGCGCCTAGCCGTGCGGCCAGCGCGCAGCCGCCGATCATCGCGACAAGCACCGCGAAAACCAGCGCCCACATCCGGCTCTGCATCGACAGCGTGCTCAGCGGCTCGAGCGCCAACGGGAAGGCGAGCAGCGCGACGAGGCTGCCGAGATTGCTGGCGCCGTAGAGGAAATAGGGGTCGCCCGCAGCCGCGTGCCCGGTGCGGGTGAACCAGCTTTGCAGCAGCGGCGCCGAGGCCGACAGCGCGAAGAACGGCAGGCCGACGACGACGAGCAACCGTCCGGTCAGCCAAAGCGCGACGCTCGACGTGGCGGCGTCCGTCGGCGGCGTCTGGTCGCCGACCGCGAAGGGCAGCGCGGTGGCGGCCGCGACCAACAGCGCGCCGTGAATCCAGGCCTGCCGGCTCGCCGGCACCGAGCGGGTCAGCAGATGGGCGTAGCCGTAGCCGGCGAGCAGCACCAGCTGGAAGAACATCATCGCCGTGTTCCACACGGCGGGCGCGCCGCCGAGCAACGGCAGCATCATCTTGGCGATCAGCGGCTGCACCCAGAACAGCAGCAACGCGCTGGTGAACAAGGTCGCGGTGTAAATCGGCACCAGCGGTAGGCCGACGGACCGTCCGAGAACAGCCGAGAGCGATTGTGCGGGTGGTTGCGGCATGTCGGCCATGAAGGTCTCACCGGAACGGACGGCTCGGCCGGACCTTAGACAGACGCGGTTAAGATCAGTTGAAGGCCGGAGCGGCGGGGAGGGTGGGCCGCGCCGGCGCTAGCCGGCCACGCGATAACGCCACTGGTGGCCAAGCCGGATCAGCGGGCTTTCCAGATGCACCCACGACAAGTGGGCGATGCCGATCGATACACCCATCGCGACGACCGTAACACAGGTTTGCGTGAACTTGCCGATGTCGGGCCGGTTGCCGAAAATCAGCGCGAACATGAGACCGGCGACCGGCTGGTGGAACAAGTACAGCCCATAGGAGATGCGCCCGAAGAACTGCAGCGTCTCCGAGCGGAAGCGTTTGCCCTCCGGCGAGCCGTTAATCACCATCATCAGGAAGCCGGTGAGGCCGATGCCGAGGACAAGGTTGCCGAAAACATCGACGGTGCGCCAACCCAGGGTCGTGTCGTCGAT
The DNA here is from genome assembly GCA_963773625.1 of uncultured Alphaproteobacteria bacterium. Lineage (GTDB taxonomy): Bacteria > Pseudomonadota > Alphaproteobacteria > ATCC43930 > CGMCC-115725 > DATARH01. The sequence goes on from CAVZCJ010000014.1 coordinate 6,055, forward strand.
CGCCAGGACGAGCAGCAGGATGAACCCGCCAAGGACAATGCCCTTGAGGACGAAATAATTGTTCCGGGTAAGCCGGGCTAGCGCCCCGGGATGTCGCTGCGCGCAGGCCCCGAGGACGCCGAGAAAGAGCAGGTCCCATTCCGCTGGCAACAGCATGTGCATCGCCAGGTTGTTGGCGGATGTCGCGACCAGCGCGAGGCGAAACAGCGTGGCGCTGACGATCAGCGCCAGCAGAACTTGCACCAAGCGCCGCGACGGCGTCACGAACAGGAGCAGGGGCAGCAGCAGGTAGAACTGCTCCTCGACGCAGAGCGTCCAGGTCGGCATCAGCCACCGGCTGGTCTCGACGTCGGTAAACGACATCGCGAAATTCTGGATGTATCCAAAGAAAAATTCAGGCGGATACACCGCTGTGGAAAAGCGCGGAAACCACGGCAGCGCCGAGCAGCACGAGCACCACCGTCAGGTAATAGATCGGGACGATGCGGAAGGCCCGCCGCGCGTAGAACGTGGCGAAGTACGAGCGGCTTCGCAGGTTGTCGAGGAGGATGCCGCCGATCAGGTATCCCGACAGGCAGAAGAACAGATCGACCCCGATCCATTCGAGACAAAGGAAGCGCAAGCCGTGCTCGACCTCGCCGAAATAATGACCGATGACCACCAGCAGGCAGGCGCAGCCACGCACGCCGTCGAGCTCGACGATCCGCCTCTCCGGCGGCGGGGGCTCCGGGATCGTTGTATCGAGCTTTTCCGCTAGTACGCCGGCCATCGGCGCAATCTGCATCCGCTGCCGCTAAGGGCGGCTTAACGGGTATGGTAAAGGCCGGTTAACCATCTCAGGCAGCAAGGCTGGCACTCGCCGGAATCGGCGTTCCGTGCCATAGAATGGCGCATGCAGAACACACGGTTTGCGACGCTCGATCACGACCTCGGTCCCGAGATCGACATGCTGCGTGCCACGGTGCGCGATTTCGCCGACGACAAGATCGCGCCGATCGCCGCCGAGATCGACCGCGACGACCGCTTTCCGATCGAACTGTGGCCGCAGATGGGCGCGCTTGGCCTGCACGGCATCACCGTCGAGGAGGAGCTGGGCGGCAGCGGCATGGGCTATCTTGCCCATTGCGTCGCGATGGAGGAGGTGAGCCGCGGTTCGGCCTCGGTCGGCCTCAGCTACGGCGCGCACTCGAACCTCTGCGTCAACCAGATCCGCCGCAACGGCAACGACGCGCAGCGCCGCAAATACCTGCCGAAATTGATGTCTGGCGAGCATGTCGGGGCGCTGGCGATGAGCGAGCCGGACGCCGGCTCGGATGTCGTGTCGATGCGCTTGCGCGCCGACAAGAAGGGCGACCGCTACATCCTCAACGGCACCAAGTTCTGGATCACCAACGGGCATTACGCCGACACGTTGGTGGTCTACGCCAAGACCAGTCCCGATGCCGGCGCGCGCGGCATCACCGCCTTCCTGATTGAGAAGGGGATGAAGGGGTTCACCCCGGCGCAGAGGCTCGACAAGCTCGGCATGCGCGGCAGCCCGACCTCGGAGCTGGTGTTCGAGGATTGCGAGGTGCCGGCGGAGAACGTGCTCGGCACGCTCGACGAGGGCGTACGCGTGCTGATGAGCGGGCTCGATTACGAGCGCGTCGTGCTGGCGGCGGGCCCGCTCGGCATCATGCAGGCCGCGCTCGACGTGGTCATCCCCTACATCCACGACCGGAAGCAGTTCGGCCAGGCGATCGGCGAGTTCCAGCTGATCCAGGCCAAGGTGGCCGACATGTACACCGCGGCCAATGCCTGCCGCGCCTATGTCTACGCCGTCGCCCGCGCCTGCGATCGCGGCGAAACCACCCGCAAGGACGCCGCCGGCGCGATCCTCTACGCCGCCGAGAGCGCCACCAAGATCGCGCTCGACGCGGTGCAAATTCTGGGCGGCAACGGCTATATCAACGACTATCCCGACCGGCCGCCTGCTGCGCGACGCCAAGCTCTACGAGATCGGCGCCGGCACCTCGGAAATCCGCCGCATGCTGATCGGCCGCGAGCTGTTCAACGAAAGCGTTTAGGGGACGGGAATGGCCAAAGCATATTGGATAGCGAACTATCGCTCGATCAAAGACCCCGCGGCGCTCGACGCGTACGCGAAGCTGGCCGGGCCTGCGATTTGGGCCGCGGGTGGCCGGAACTTGGTCCGGGGGACACCGGCGAAGACGCTCGAGGCCGGAATGGACTTGCGCACGGTCGTCATCGAGTTCGACAGCGTCGCCAGCGCGCTTGCTGCCTATGACAGCCCCGCTTACCAAGCCGCCCGGAAGCTGTTGGGTGATACAGTGGAGCGCGATATCCGGATCGTGGAAGGCTCGGAGTAGGCGATCCGAACGGATCTCGCTCGGCGCCTTCCGGCTGACCTCGCAATCTTGGGATGGCGATCAAGATGAACCGTATCGCTATGTGGATCGCCGCGGCCTGTTTGGTGAGCTTTGCGAGCCCCGTCATGGCTGCCCTCGATGCCGCCGGCGCCAAGGCCTTTGTCGAGAAAATCTATTCGCACTATCCGTCGAAGCCCGGCAGCCGGGATGCGTTCGATCCGACGGGCAAGAACGCGAGCCAGGTGTTCGATCCGGGGATGATCGCGGCCTTTCGCGAGGATACACGGCTGGCCAACGGTGAGGTCGGTTTCGTCGATTCCGACCCGTTATGCCAGTGCCAGGACGATAGCGGCCTGAAGGCAACAATCGCCTCGGCCACGATGACGGCTCCGAACGCGGCGGACGTTGTCGTCAACCTCGAGTACCCCAGCGACAAGGTGACGATCGCCCTCACGCTTCATCTCGTGCCGGTGAATGGCGCCTGGCGCATCTACGACCTCTCGGCGGGGGACGTGAAGAGCTATCGGGCCGATCTCCTCAAGGCGAACAAGGAAGCCGCCGCACAGCATCATTGACCGCGGTACGTCATCGGGAATGGCGACTAGTAGCGTGTAATTGACAGGTGGCGAGGTCGAGACCAATTTCTCTATATGGCCGAGAACGTAACCCTCGAATTCCTCGGCGCTCAAATGGAGCGCATGTTGGCTCGGCAGGACCAGCTGCAAGAGGATATGCGTGTCCTGACTGCGATCGTGTTGCGGCACGAGAACACGTTGGTCGATATGTTGCAGCAAATTCGGGCGATGGTCTCGCAGCATGCGCGCTTCAATGATCGCCTGCGCCGGCTTGAGGGACAGCCCGCGCAATAGGGGGCATCCCGACCTCGCCTTCCGACGATCATTCAGTCGTGCCCTTTAAGGGACAAACAGAGAACACCATGTTCCACCGATGCGCGTGCCGCAACTGATCCGGCGATGAGGTAGTGTCTTAATTTTGAAGCGGCGGTTCTTTGCGGTGCTGCATGCCGAGGGGATTAACTCGCCGATAGAGGCCGTGCGGCGGTTGTGGCAGAGGATAAGGTGACAAAAAAATGAGCGATGACGTGGATGCAAAGGTGACGCGCGGGCAAGAGAGTTGAACTTACATCTATGTATTGCTCGGCCTATCCCTTTCAGTAGAGGGGCAATATGATACAAATGATTACGCCGCTGCGTTTTCCTTGTAACATTCTTTTATATTTCATTGTGGGAGGAATTACATCTTGGCTGTTTCTGTTTAATGGACGTTTTCAAAGCAAACTGTTCGGCATCAAAAACAGATACGAAGGTGCCGCCCGCTGATCAAATTAGGACGTTCACCGCCGATGACCGAAGCCATCATCGATCCGCCTGCCACCTCCTGTTATCCAGCTTGTTACCGCCTGTTTTCCGAGACGGGAATCGCCGATTATCGATGGGTTGCTCCTGATCTTTTTTTATCGCGCGCGCGCCGGCGCGAGGCAGCGGTGATCGAATGAGGCTCACCGAAGAACAAATCCTTCTCCGCGACACCGCGCGCGACGTCGCGCAAAACCTGCTCGCGCCGCATGCGGCCGAATGGGACCGCGAGGCGCGGTTCCCGAAAGAGGCGCTGGCCGAGCTCGGCAAGCTCGGCTTCATGGGCGCGCTGGTGCCGCCGGAGTATGGCGGGGCCGGGGCCGACCATGTCGGCTATGCGCTGGCGCTGGAGGAGATCGCCGCCGGCGACGGCAGCGTCTCGACTATCCTTTCGGTCCATAATTCAGTCGGTTGCGTGCCGGTTCTTAAATTCGGCTCCGAGGAGCAGAAGCAGCGTTTTCTCAAGCCGATGGCGGCGGGCGAGATGCTGTCGTGCTTCTGCCTGACCGAGCCCGGCGCTGGCTCCGACGCGGCGGCGATCAAGACCCGCGCCACGCGCCACGGCAACCGCTGGGTGCTGAACGGTACGAAGCAGTTCATCACCTCGGGTTCGACCGCGCAGGTGGCGATCGTCTTTGCCGTCACCGACCCTGCCGCCGGCCGCAAGGGGATCAGCGCCTTTATCGTGCCGACCGACACCGCCGGCTACCGGGTCGCGCGGCTCGAACACAAGCTTGGTCAGCGCGCCTCCGACACCGCGCAGCTCGTTTTCGAGGACATGGAGCTGACCCCGGACCTGATGCTCGGCGAGGAAGGCGAGGGGTATCGCATCGCGCTTTCCAATCTCGAAGGCGGGCGCATCGGCATCGCCGCGCAGGCGCTCGGCATGGCGCGCGCGGCTTACGAGGCGGCGCTCGCCTACGCGCAGGAACGCGAGGCCTTCGGGCAGAAGATCATCGGTCACCAGGCGGTGGCCTTCCGCCTCGCCGACATGGCGACCCAGCTTGCCGCGGCGCGCGGCCTGATCCTCGACGCCGCCGAGCGCCGCGACGATGGCGAGCCCTGCCTGCAACAGGCGGCAATGGCGAAATTGTTCGCCTCCGAGATGGCCGAGCGGGTGTGCTCCGACGCGATCCAGATCCATGGCGGCTACGGCTACCTCGCCGATTTCCCGGTCGAGCGGATCTATCGCGACGTGCGAGTCTGCCAGATCTACGAGGGTACCAGCGACATCCAGCGGCTGGTGATCGCCCGCGAGCTACAAAAGGGCTGAGCTCCGCGGAACCTCGGCCCTTCCCGTCCGTAAATCTACCTGAGGGTGCAGATGTGGCCTGGCGCAAGGCGCCGGCCGCCGCTGCCCCGCGCCTTACTCACGGAAGGACCGAAGATGTCCAGCGAGACCCTCCACGAAGATCCCATAGAGCTCGGCCCTAAGGTCATCGATCAGCACCGCGCGATCGCCTCGCTGATGGAGGAGTTGGAAGCGGTCGATTGGTATAACCAACGCGCCGCGGCGACGACCGACGACGAGCTGCGGGCGGTTCTCGTCCATAACCGCGACGAAGAAAAAGAGCACGCCTGCATGGTGCTCGAATGGCTGCGGCGCCAGGACCCCAAGCTCGACGAGAATTTGCGCAAGTACTTGTTCACCGAAGAGCCGCTATCGGCGCTGATCGCCGCTGAAAAAGCCGAACCACCAGCACCGGTCGCGCCTGGAGGCCATCTCGGCATCGGCGATCTGCGCGCGGCGAACGAAAGGTAAGAACATGAACCATCTGCTTCGCGAACTGGCGCCGATCTCGACCGCCGGCTGGCAGGAAATCGAGAAAGAGGCGACGCGGACCTTGAAGACGACGCTGGCGGCGCGCCGGATTGTCGATTTCGTCGGGCCGCAAGGCTGGGGCGCGTCGGCGGTCGGACTCGGCCGCACCGATGCGATCGCGTCGCCGGCTAAGGGCAATGTCGCGGCGCGCTTGCGTCGGGTTCTGCCGCTCGTCGAGTTCCGCGTGCCCTTCGAGCTTAGCCGCGCCGACCTCGACGACGTCGAGCGCGGCGCAAAAGATCCCGACACCGAGGCAGTTATCGCTGCGGCGCGGGCGATCGCGATGGCCGAGGATCGCGCGGTGTTCCATGGCTTTGGTGCCGCCGGCATCCGCGGCATCTGCGAGGCGCAAGCCGACGCGGCGGTGCCGATCGGCGACGATTACGAGAAGTTTCCGGAGGTGGTTGCGGCCGCGCTCAACAAGCTGCGCGACCAGGGCGTCCTCGGCCCCTATGCGATCGCGCTGGGCGAGGGGGTTTACAAGCAGGTGACCGACACCACTCATGGCGGCTATCCGGTGCTCGACCATATCGGCCATCTCATCGACGGGCCGCTGGTGTGGGCACCAGGGCTCGACGGCGCGGTGGTGCTGTCGATGCGCGGCGAAGACTTCCAGTTGACGGTCGGCGAGGATTTTTCGATCGGCTATCTCGGCCACGACAACGATACGGTGCGGCTTTACATCGAAGAGAGCTTCACCTTCTGGCTCCTATCGCCCCAGGCCGCGATCCCGCTCACGCACCGCGCCGCGGCCAGCGCCGCCCAACCGCGCCGCCAGGCCGCGGAGTAGCTAGCCGGCCTCGGCCAATATCTCCGCGAAGAGCGCGCGGTCGATGTTGCCGCCCGACTGAACCACGGCGATTTTCTTGCCCTTGAGCTTGGCGCGCTCCTGTAGCGCGGCAGCGAGCGGCGCCGCTCCCGCGCCCTCGGCGACGTTATGCGTGTCGCTGAAGATGATGCGCATCGCCTGGCGCATCTCTTCTTCGGTGACCGCGACGATGCGCGCCGCGTGGCGGCGGATAATGTCCAGCGCGTTCCGGGTCCGGCACCCGCACGGCGAGCCCGCCGGCGAAGGTATCGGCGCTGTTGGTCGCGACCGGCTTCCCGGCGGCGAAGGACAGCGCGTAGGTCGCCGCGTTGGCGGCGACGACCCCGACGATTTCCGTTTTCAGCCCCAGCGCCTCGCGCGCCGCGATGACGCCGCAAATCCCGCTGCCGAGCCCGATCGGCACATAGACGACGTCGAGATCGGGCACCGCGCGGAAAAGTTCGAGCCCATAGCTCGCCACCCCCTGCACCAAAAGCGGATGATACGAGCGCACCGGGTGCAGGTTTTTGCGCTCGGCCAGCGCCATCGCATGTTCGTAGGCGGCCTGGAAATCGTGGCCATGCTCGACCAGGGTCGCGCCGAAGGCTTGCATGGCCCGGTTTTTCTCCGGGCTGTTGCCGTGCGGCACGACGATTGTCGATCTGAGGCCAAGCCTGGTCGCGGCATAGGCAATGCTCTGCCCGTGATTGCCAGTCGTCGCACTGATGACCCCGGCTATGCCGGGCTGCGAGCGCTTGAGGTCGTCGAGATAAACGACTCCGCCGCGCAGCTTGAAGGCGCCGGTTGGGGTATGGTTCTCGTGCTTGACCCACAGCTCGGCACCGACCCGCTGTGACAGCAATGGCCAACAATATTGCGGTGTCGGCGGCACGACCCGGTGGACCAGCTCCGCTGCGGCTTCGAGAATGTCGAGCGAGGTCATCAGCGCAACGGGCCGGCAAAAGACGGAGCGAAGTGCGATAAAAATCAAGTACACGATAGTCGCGTTGACCAGGGAGATCGCCAGGCCAATAGCGAAGACGATCTGGCCTTGCCCGCTGCGACCGAGGCTCGCGTAAAGCGGCGACAGCAAAACCGCGTTCAGCGTCAGCACGACGATCATCATCAGCAAATAGGCGATCACGAATGCGCCGATTTCCCCGCCGCGAGAGGTGAAGGCGCTCTCCCGATCGGCCCCGGCAATCATATGCGGCACGCCGCCGAGTACCGCGCGCAACGCTCAGGAACAGCAGCAGCACGATGCCGCCCCACACGATGTTCAACGCAAGGGTCACCGGGACCACGGCGATTGCACCGCCCGCCCGGAACGCCGCGAGATAGAGCGGCGACAGGAGCCCCGAATAGGATAACGCGGAGATCAGCACGATCTTGATCACCTGCGCAATTGCGTAGGCGGCGATCTCGCGGCCGTTGGTGATGCCGCCGTTCCGCGGCGAAACGTCGATTAGGCCGAATTGGGTCAGCGGGCCTCCTCCGCCGCGATCGCGGCGCTGTTCATTACCGCGCGTGCTTCACTTCCTTGAGCCGCGGCAGCACTTCCTTGCCGAACATCTTGATGCCCTTCTCGGCCTCCTCATGGGTCATGAAGCCGGAGCGGCCCATCAGGATCAGATGCTCGAACCCGCCGACCTTGTCGTAGAACTCCATGACCTGGCGGTAGACCGTGTCCGGGATTGCCGGCGAACATGACGCCGCGCTGCACCGCCTGCTCGGCGGTGACGTTGCGGAACGCCGCGGCCGGGCGGCCGACATGCGGCACGCCGCCGGCGAGGGTCGGTGGCGGCGCGCGTGCGGTAGAGCGCCGGCGCCTGCGTCGCCGGTGTCGCGCCCGGCAGCATCCGTGAGTATTGCGCCGCCGAGCGCGCGCCGACGCGCAGGAACCACAGCGACTTGTCGCCGATCGTCCATCCCCTCCTCGTCGCTGTCGCCGACATAGGTGAAGCCCATATAGGCGAAGCGGTCGGGCGGGGCGGGGCCCATGCCCGCGTCGATCCGCGCTTGGCGATAGGCGTCCCACGACTTCTTGGTGCCGTCCGGGCCGCGCACGAAGGTCGCGTTGATGATGTCGCGTCGCGCCAGCTCGACGGAGGTCTCCGGGTCGCCGGTCGCCGCCCAGAGCGGCGGGTGCGGCCGCTGGTAGCAGGGCGGCCAGATGTTGATGTGGCGGTGGGTGTAGTGCTTGCCCTCCCAACTCACCGGGCCGTCATGTGCGGTCAGCGCCTTTTTTATCAGGTCGATCGATTCCCAGAACCGCTCGAGATTGCCGATCGGGTTCGCATTGGCCGAGGCCATCTCCGATCCGCCGGATTTGACAAAGCCGATATCGAGCCGGCCGCGCGAGATGACGTCGGCGGTGGCGTATTCCTCGGCGATGCGGACAGGGTCGGGCCGCGCGGTTACCAGCGTGCCAAGCGAGAGGATGCGAACGTTCTTGGTCTCGCGCGCCAGGATGCCGAGGATCAAGGGGCTCGCGCCGTAGAGGCAGTTGATGCCGGCGTGGTGCTCGTTCGAGATGATGTTGAGGCCGACCTCGTCGCACAGCCGGTACTCGTCGAGGCATTCCTCGTAAAGCCGCGCCGCGACGTGCGGGTCGCAATAGCGGTTGGGCAGGCTGCCGCGCACCGAATCGACGCTGTCGAGCACCTCCTGCGGGATGAACGGGTAGGGGTTCTCGCAGAGATACCAGGCCTGCATCGCCCTAGTCCCCGAGGAACGCTGTCACCGCCTCCACAAATCGCTCGGGCTGCTCCTGCTCGGGGTGGTGCCCGGCGCCCTCGATCAGTCCGGAACTCGGCGCCGCGGATCAGCGCCGGCGTAGGCGCGGCCGTAGTCGGGGGTGACGATGCCGTCGCTGGTCGCCCCACAGCACCAGGGTCGGCACCGAGATCCGCCCGAGCCACCGCTTCAGCTGCGGGTTGTACATGTACGGGTGCCAGCGCATAGAGGCAGAGCGCTTCCCAGTTGCGCGCGTGGATGACCAGCTCCTCGTCGGTCATCGCGTCGTAATCGGGCGCCTTCGCCGGATCGGCCCAGCTCTGCGCGTGACCTCGGCCGGGTTGGTGTTGAACACGTCGAGGATGTCGCGCTGTCTCCGGACCGCCGAGCTTGATGCCGACGGGATCGACGAGGATCAGATTGGCGATCCGGTGACACGACGCGACCGCGACCTCGGCGGCGAGCCAGCCGCCGAACGACAGGCCCATCAGCGTCGACCTTCTCGTAGGGCAGGTCGATCGATGAGCGCCAGATAGAGGTGGGTCAGGTCGTAGATCGTGTCGAAATCGGCTGGGCGCTTGGTGAATTGCCGAAGCCCGGGCTCGACGGCGCGATCACCTCGACATGCTGGCCGAGCAGGTCGAGGAACGGCGCCTTGGGCTACACCGTGTCCATGCCGTGCAGCAGCACGACAGGCGCGCCCTGGCCGCGGCGCAGCACTTCCAAGTCGATTCCATTGACCGTTATCTGTTTCGGCGCTTCCCGGCATGATCGTGCGTCTCGTCTTGATTGCGGCGGCCTTTATGCCACGAAGCGACGCTTCGCCACTATCGCCGCCCGCGCTGACGGGGCGCTGCGTCGCATTGTCACGCGATGGCGGCGCTTGCGATCGCCACCACTACAGGCTGTAGAATAAAGCCCTCGTCGCCACAACAGAAAGGAGGTGATCCTGTGTCTCACCATCAACCGCGGTCCACCGCAGCCGTGACCAGGATCCCCGCTCTTGCTGAGATCCTTGCCTAACTGAGGCAACGGCGCGGCCGCGATGGCCGCTGGTTATTCGGTGGAAAAGGCCGTCACCTTCGGGAGGCGGCCTTTTCTTTTCGCTATTTCGTCGAGGTCGAAGCCGTGCGCGCTCAGCCACGCGGCAAAGCCGATTCCCTTCCGGGCGTCATCGCCTGGCGCGCCTTGTCCTCCGACCAGCCGTAGAACTCGGCGGTGCCGAAGATTTCCGGTGATTTCTGGCGATCCTTCGATCGAATGGCGCGCGTCGCGCCGGCGGTCGTAGGCGTCGACCGCCGCCACCGCATTGTCGTCGTAGCGGTCGCGGTGCACCGTCGCCTCGGGCGGCAGGCGCATGCTGATGAAGCCCTGCTGCGCCGGGTAGCCGAGGCACAGCCCGGCAACCGGGAACACCTTGTCGGGCAGGGCGAGGATCTCGGCACACCGCGTCGATATGGTTGCGCAGCACGCTGATCGGGCAGGTGCCAAGCCCCAAGCGTCTCGGCGGCGAGGGTGCAGGTCTGCAATGCGAGCGCGGCGTCGACCGTGGCGTTGAAGAAGCCTTCGAGCGTGCCGTTGGCGACCGGGTGCTTGGAAATGCGCTCCAGCCGCCGCGCGTCGCCGAGAAAGACCAGGAACACCGGCGCGTTGCCGATCCACGGCATGTCGGGGATCAGCGCGGCGAGCTCGTCGCGCTGCGCCCGATCCTCGACGCCGGATCACGTGGCTTGCTGGATAATCCGATTTCGACGAGGCCGACAACGCCGCCGCGAGGATGAGGCGGACCAGCGATTCGGGCACCGGCCGGTCGCTGTAGCGGCGCTGCGTGCGGCGCAGCAGCACCTGCCTGATCCAGGGTTGTCTTCCGCCTCGCCGCCGAGATCGAAATCGTAGCCGAACCGGGCGGTCAACTCCTTGCTGTAGGGCTCGGTCATCAGCGCGTTCTCCTTCGCTTCCCGGCGTAGGCCGGGACCCACCAATCAACCGCCCTGCAGACGGGCAAGTGGATCCCGGCCTTCGCCGGGACGACCGGGAGAGTAGTTCAACCGGCGGCGAACATCCTCTACAAGCTGAGTGGACGGCAAAGGCAGCGCGCCCATGCCCGACACCCTGACGACGAACTCGCCGATCATCGCCGCCTATCGCGCCGCGACCCCGGGCTCGGCAGCGCGCGCCGAGCAGGCGCAGGACCTGTTCCCGTCCGGCATCACCCACGATTCCCGCTACATCGAGCCCTATGGGCTCTACATCACCCGCGCCGAGGGGCCGCGCAAATGGGACGTCGATGGCCGCGTGCTACGTCGATTATTTCGGCGGGCACGGTGCGATGCTGCTCGGCCATTGCAACCCGCAGGTGATGGCGGCGGTGCACGCCCAGCTCGACCGCGGCACCCATTACGGCGCCTGCCACGAGCTCGAGATCGAATGGGCCGAATTGGTCAAGCGGCTCATTCCTTCGGCCGAGCGGGTGCGCTTCACCAGCTCCGGCACCGAGGCGACCTTGATGGCGGTGCGGCTCGCCCGCGCCTTTAGCGGCAAGCCCAAGATCATCCGCTTCAACTACCATTTCCACGGCTGGCACGACCACATGACGACCGGCCATGCGAGCCATTTCGACGGCACCGCGACAACCGGCGTGCTCGATGCCGTCGCCGGCAACGTACTGCTGTGCCGAGCAGAACGACGAGGCTGCGCTGGCGCGGCTGCTCGAACAGCATCCGGGCGAGATCGCCGCCGCGATCATCGAGCCGACCGGCGCCAATGGCGGCCGGTTGCCGATCGACCCCGAATTCCTCCACGCGCTGCGCCGCCTCACCGCCGAGCACGGCGTGCTGCTGATCTTCGACGAGGTGGTCAACGGTTTCCGTGTGTCGCCCGGCGGCGCCCAGCAGGCCTACGGCATCAAGCCCGACCTGACGACCCTGGCGAAAATCCTCGCCGGCGGCCTGCCCGGCGGCGCCGTCACCGGGCGCAAGGACATCCTCGACCTGCTCGACTTCAAGGTCGACCGAGGCGGCCGGCAAGGAGAAGATCAACCACCCCGGAACGTTCAACGCCAACCCGCTCTCGGCCGCGGCCGGCATCGCGACGCTGAAGCAGGTCGCCGAGACCGACGCCTGCGCCCGCGCCAACGCCTATGGCGACGCGCTGCGCCACCCGGCTCAACGAGGTTTTCGAGGAAGAGCGCGTTGCCGTGGGCCGCCTACGGCACCTTCTCGTCGATCGAGATCTTCACCAACCCCGAGGGGATCGAGGTCACGCCGACACAAGTTCATCCGCTCGGCCTTCCCGCCAAGCACTTCAAGGGCGTGAAGAACGCTGGCCTCGTCCACAAGCTGCGCCTGGCGACGATGCTGGGCGGGGTCGATTTCAACTAGCACCCGGGCGGTGTCATCTCGTGCACCCACGGCGAGGCGGAGCTCGACGATACCGCGACGGCGCTGCGCAACGCGGTGCAGGTTGTTGAAGGCGGAAGGCGAGGTGTAGGGAGCGAAGCCCATATTCGCCGCTCGCATCGCTGAAAGCCCATTTCGATTATGAGGAGAGGACCGTTGACGTTGCGCCAAACTCGTCTGGAAGACCTGCGCCCTATGGCGATCGCAGGTCTCGGCATCCTAACGGGCGCTTGCCTGTTTGGCGCGAACGCCTTCGCGGATGCGTGTTCCGACGCGACCGGCAAATACGACACGGCGCTGCACGCCTACACCTCGTCCAAGTTTCAGTTCCCGCAGGATTGCGCCCGGGCACAGGACTACTTTCGCGGCAGACGCGAGCAAGCCCAGTTGCTCCTCTCACTGTACAACGCCGCGAAGCAAGCCTGCGGCTCGCCGCTAAGCGAAGAGCACGGTCTGCCCCCCGAGCATCTCGTATCGCTGCTCGAGCACGAGGCGGTCACGCTGGAAACGGGTTGCAATTTGGTTGCTGGGGTACAAGCGCCTCCCGCTGAGCCCGCACCGCCGCCACCCCCGCCGCCGGTTGCCGCCGCACCCACGCCCCAGCCGCCGGAGGCTGCCGCCCCGGCGACCTCCGCCCCGCCACCAGCGCAGACCCAGGCCGCTGCGCCACCCCCGAGCCAAGCCGCCGCGCCACCGCCCAGCCAAACCGCTGCGCCGCCTTCGACCCAAACCGCGGCGCAAAGCTGCGCCGCGCAAAAGGCCATGTCGCCCGCACCTGGCTGCAACGCCGACTTCCCGCAGCTCGTGAGCGGCGCGGCTTGCACCGCCGCCGACAATTCGGTCGGTCTAACGCTGCAGGTACCTGGGCGCGAGCCGACCTGCTGCGTGACCGCCTGCGCGAAGGGCAGGTAGGCAACCGGCCGCGCGCTGCCGTTGCCTAGAACAGCGCCCGGCGCAGCATATCGAGCCCGCTGGCGGCGAGCACCACCAGCACCATTATCCGGAACCAGTTCGGCTTGATGCGATTGCGCAGCCAACGTCCGACCGGCATGCCGAGCTGGATGGGGATCAGCGCTGCCGCCGACATCAGGAAGTCGGCGCCCGACATGGCGCCGCTGCCGCCAAGCACCAGCAGCATTGTGGTGGCCGCCGTCAACGCCAGGATCGCCATGTGCTTGACGAAGGTGTTCGGATCGACGCCCAGCCCGACCATGTAGGCGATCATCGGCGGGCCGAAAATCGCCGACATGCCGCCGAGCACCCCGGCGCCAAAGCCGACAAAGGGGCCACTCCAGCGCGCGGTTTTGGCGCTCATCCGCAGCCGTGGCATCGACAACAGCAGCAGCGCGAGCAGCAGAAAGCTGAGCCCGATGATCAGGTTCAGCCGCTGGCGGTCGACGGTGATCAGTAGATGCGTCCCGATAACCGCGCCGGCGACGAGCGGGAGCTGGATCGGCCAGAGATAGCGCACCGCGGTCATTGTATGACCGCCTTCGGCCGCTTGAACGACATTGGTCGCCACCATCGACACCGAGACCAATGCTACTGCGACCGGGACGTCGAGAAATTGCGTCGCCAGCGGCACCAGCACCAGCGGCAGGCCGACGCCGGTCACGCCCTTCACGAGTCCGCCAAACACGAACACGGCGAAGAGCGCGGCGAGCGAGGCGGCCGGCAGGCCGAGCACCGCGTGCATCACCATCGGCTTGCTTCCCGCCCCCAAGGTTATCGCGGGCGGCGGGAAGTGATCCGGCGGCCTGCGCACTTGGCGACATTGCGTCGTCCCGCAAGGCTTCGCAATGAGGGACGTTTCGGCACGCGCCGAACCTGCTCCCGTTTGGCGCGAGCTACTCCTTGCGCGCCGGGAGTGTCGCTCCGTCGAGACGGTGCCAAATGCCGGTCTTCATGCAGTCGGCAAATTTTTGGTCGCAGATACCCGGGCACGGCGTGTGGGTTTGCGCGTTGTCTGGGCAAGCCGTTTTGCAAGTGCTGACCGCTTGGCTGCACGTGAGTTGCTGGGCGTAGGCGGCCGTCCCGACGGCCCAAGCGATGAACAGTGAAGCGACGGCGGCGAATTTCATGTTCTTTCTCAACGGCCAAGAGTCGCTATCGGCAAGGGAACTTAGCGATGAGGCTAGCTCAAATGCGATCGGCCGACCACGTTCCGCATCTTCGCCGAGGAGAACGAATCGATATTAACCAATGCCGGCCAAACTACCGGTAGTTTGGCTACCTCTCAGCTTGACTACATACAGAACTATGCGCTCTGGTGCAGGGAACATTCGGCGAACATGAGCCGACAATCGTCTCCCGCTAATCCGTGTCGAGGACTTCGGTCCCGACGACCGGGTCCATCGTCGAATGCGGCTGCCGCCGCATTGCTGTTGATGCCCCCGCAGCCGTAATTTTTGAGATATAATTCTGCCAAGCCGGATAGGCTGGCGCTTGCAGGCCCGGCCGAGAAAACTTTGCGAGGAGACAACGAATGCTGCCAGCGAAGGAAAACGAACTGATCACCCGCGTCGGCGCCGGCACCCCGATGGGCGATACGATGCGGCGGTATTGGATCCCCGCCTGTCTGTCGCGGGAGATCGCCGAGCCCGACTGCCCGCCGGTCCGCGTCCGCCTGCTCGGCGAGGACCTCGTCGCCTTCCGCGACAGCGACGGCCGCATCGGGCTGCTCGACGAATTCTGTCCGCACCGCCGCGTCTCGCTGTATTTCGGGCGCAACGAGGAATGCGGCCTGCGCTGCGTCTATCACGGCTGGAAATTCGACGTCGAAGGCAATTGCCTCGATCAGCTGAACGAGCCGCCGGAGCATCAGTTCAAGCAGCAAGGTCCACCTCACCGCCTATCCGACGGTCGAGCTCGGCGGCATCGTCTGGGCCTATATGGGCCCGGCCGAGAAGATGCCGCCGCCGCCGAAATTCGCCTGGACGCAGGTGCCGGAAGAGCGCCGGCACGTCTCCAAGGTGATCCAGGAATGCAACTGGCTGCAGGCGCTCGAAGGCGGCATCGACACCTCGCACGCGCCGATCCTGCACCGGCTGTTGACCGACAACTCGACGCGCGGCGGGATGAAGCCGTCGAGCCCGTTCGTGCGCGGCAAGGCGCCGAAGCTGGTCGTCGATGTGACCGACTACGGCTATCACTACGCCGGCATCCGGCCGCTCGGCGACGCGGAGGTGCACATCCGCAGCTATCATTTCATCATGCCGTTCCACCAGATCCGGCCGTCGCGTTCGGATACCGGGCTGCCGTGCGATGCCGGCCACATCTGGGTGCCGATCGATGACTACAACGTCATGGTCTACAACTGGATGTACACGACGACCGACGCGCCTCTGACCGAGGAGGACCGGGCTCGAGCGCGGCATCGGCAACGGCCCGGATTATGTCGACCAGAAGACATTCCGGTCGTTCCAGAACCGCGCTAACGATTACGGCCTCGACCGCGAAGTGCAGCGCACCGAGAGTTACACCGGCATCGACGGGATCAACCAGCAGGACCGCGCTCTGCAGGAAACCATGGGCCGTATCGTCGACCGCACGAAGGAGCATCTAGGCCCCGGCGACAAGGCGATCGGTCAGACGCGGCGCATGCTGGGCCAGGCCGTCAGGACGGTTCAGGCTGGCGGCGACCCGGCCGGCACCGGCACCAGCTACTACCACATCCGTGCCGGCGAGGAGGTGCTTGCCGCGCGACGCCGACTGGCACGCGATCCTGGCGCCCGACATCACCAAGGACAAAATCCTGCAGACCGTATAGAGCCACCACTTTTCTCCTTGGCCGGACTTGATCCGGCCATCCACGTCTTCCAGTTGGGTGTCCCAGACCAAAGACGTGGACCCGCGGGTCAAGCCCGCGGGAGGGCATGAAGGATGAAGGAGAGCAACCGAATGCCGACGTCGCAGCCGTTCGCCGGGGTTCTGGTCCCGGTCCTGACCCCGTTCACCCCGGCGGGCGAGCCCGATGCCGGGCGCTTTATCGCGTTCTGCCGCTGGCTCTCGACGAGGGCGCCGACGGCCTGGCGATCTTCGGCACCACCAGCGAGGCCAACTCGATGGCGGCGGCGGAGCGCATGGCGCTGCTCGACCGGCTGATCGCGTCGGGCATCCCGGCGGCGAAATTGATGCCGGGCACCGGCGCTTGCTCGATCACCGAGGCCACGATCCTGATCAAGCACGCGGTCGCGCATGGCTGCGGCGGCGTCTTGATGCTGCCGCCGTTCTACTACAAGGGGATGACCGAGCAGGGCGTCTACGACTTTATCGCCGCGGTCATCGACCGGGTCGGCTCGCCCGCGCTCAGGATGTACCTCTATCACATCCCGCCGCAGACCATGATCCCGTTCGGGGTCGAGCTGGTCGGGCGGCTGATCAAGGCCTATCCCGGAGACCGTCGTCGGCCTCAAGGACAGCTCGGGCGATTGGAACAACACCAAGGCGCTGCTCGACGCCTATGCCGGCTCCGGCTTCGGCATCTTCCCGGGCTCCGAGGTGTTCCTGCTCGACGGGCTGCGCAATGGCGGGGTCGGCTGCATCACCGCTTCCGGCAACGTCAACGTGCCCGGGCATCCGCAAGGTCTACGAGAACTGGAAGACGCCGCAGGCCGATCAGCTCCAGGCCGACATCACGCTGGTGCGCATGACCATCCAGAAATACCCGATGGTGCCGGCGCTGAAGCGCATCGTCGCGCATTTCCACAACGACCCCGATTGGGCCGCGGTGCGCCCGCCGATGGAGCGCCTGTCGGATGCGCAATCGGCCTCTCTCCTCGCCGACCTCGCCAAGATCGGCTACAGCCTCGGCGAGCGCCGCCGCGAGGCCGCCGAGTAGGGATCGGCCATGGCGAGCGAGCACGCTCCCGCCCGCACGCCCGAGCGGCAGGCGTTCTACGACAGGATCGCCCCGGCCAATCTGGCGCCGCTGTGGGAGCAGCTGCACAGCCTCGTCACCCCGGAGCCGGTGAGCAAGGTACAGCCGGCGATCTGGCATTATCGCGACGTGCGGCCCCATCTGATGCAGTCGGGCAGCCTCATCACCGCGCAGGAGGCGACAAGGCGCGTGCTGATGCTGATGAACCCCGGGCTCGGCGGTCAGGCCTCGATCACCGGCTCGCTGTTCGCCGGGCTGCAATTGATCATGCCGGGCGAGGTCGCGCCGGCGCATCGCCACACGCAATCGGCGCTGCGCTTCATCATCGAGGGGCACGGCGCCTATACCGCGGTCGATGGCGAGCGCACGCTGATGGAGCCGGGCGATTTCGTCATCACCCCGTCCTGGACCTGGCACGATCACGGCAACGACAGCCGCCGAGCCGATGGTCTGGCTCGACGGGCTCGACATCCAGATCGTCAGCCTGTTGAACGCCAGCTTCGCCGAGGGCTACCCCGACGACACCCAGCCGATCGCGCGTCCCGAGGGCGACAGCTTCGCGCGCTACGGCCACAATCTCCTGCCGGTCGATTGGAAGCCCGCGGTCAAGACCTCGCCGGTGTTCAACTACCCCTATGCCCGCACGCGCGAGGCGCTTGGCGGCGCTGGCGAAAAACGGCGCGCCCGACCCCTATCACGGCCACAAGCTGCGCTACGTCAACCCGGCGAGCGGCGAGTTCGCGATGCCGACGATCGCGCACCTTCGTCCAGCTTTTGCCCGCCGGCTTCGCGTCGCTTCCATACCGCTCGACCGACGGGACTGTTTTCGTCTGCGTCGAGGGCGCGGGCGAAACCCGGATCGGGGACACGGTGTTATCATGGGAGCCGCGCGACATCTTCGTCGTGCCGGGCTGGGCGGCGCACACCCATCACGCACGCGCGGAAGCGGTGCTGTTCAGCTTCTCCGACCGGGTGGTGCAGGAAAAGCTCGGTCTGTGGCGCGAAGCGCGCGGCAATGCCTGAGGCGGCGCGGCTAGCGAGTTTTTAACAAGCCTCCGGTAAGACGAAGCCCGATGGCGGAAAAGCGGAAAAGCAGCGATGCGGCGATCAACCCGGTGATCTTGTCGGGCGGATCGGGCACGCGGCTGTGGCCGATGTCGCGCACGCATTATCCGAAGCAGTTTCTGCCGCTGGTCGGCGACAACAGCCTGTTGCAGCAGGCCGCGCTGCGCGTCGCCGAGCGACGCCGGCGTTCGCCGCCCCGCTGGTGATCGCCAATGAGGAGCACCGGTTTCTCATCGCCGAGCAGCTGCGCGAGATCGGCGCGACGCCGCAGGCGCTCCTCCTGGAGCCCGTCGGCCGCAACACCGCGCCGGCGGTCTGCGTCGCCGCGCTGCGCCTCGCCGAGCGCGACCCCGAGGCGCTGATGCTGGTGATGCCGTCCGACCATCGGATCGACGATCGTGCCGGCCTTTCTCGCCGCGCGTCGAGCGCGCCGCCGCGGCCGCGCGCGCCGGGTTTCTCGTCACCTTCGGCGTGACGCCCGAGCGCGCCGAGACCGGCTATGGCTATATCGAGCGCGGCAAGAAGCTGGGCGATGTCGATGGCGCCTTCGCGGTCGCGCGCTTTGTCGAAAAGCCCGACGCTGCGACCGCCGAGCGCTACGTCAAGAGCGGCGAGTTTTTCTGGAACAGCGGCATCTTCCTGTTTCCGGCCGCGCTCTATCTCGAGCGAGCTCGAGCGCCTGCGTCCCGACATGCTCGCCGCCTGCCGCCAGGCGCTGGGAGCGGCGCGCTCAGACGACGATTTCGTCCGCCTCGACAAGGCGGCCTTCGCCGATTGCCCGGCCGATTCGATCGACTATGCGGTGATGGAGCACACCGCGCGCGCCGCGGTGGTGCCGGTCACCATGGGGTGGAGCGATCTCGGCTCGTGGGACGCGCTGTGGGAGAGCGCCGCCAAGGATGCCGACGGCAACGCCCTTGTCGGCAACGTCATCGCCGAGGACACGCACGGCTCCTATATCCGCTCCGAGGCGGGGCTGGTCGCCGCGCTCGGGGTCGAGGACATGGTCGTCGTCGCCACCCAGGACGCGGTGATGCTGGCGCCGCGCGACCGCGCCCAGGACGTCCGCTCGCTGGTCGCGCGCCTCGTCAAGGACGAGCGCAGCGAGGCCGAGACGCTGCCGATCGTCTACCGGCCGTGGGGCAGCTACCAGACGCTGCACATCGGGCACCGCGTCCAGGTCAAGCACATCGTCGTCAAGCCGGGCGGCAAGCTGTCGCTGCAGATGCACCACCACCGCGCCGAGCATTGGGTCGTCGTGCAGGGCACCGCCAAGATCGTGCGCGGCGACGAGGAGATCATGCTGACCGAGGACCAGTCGACCTACATCCCGCTCGGCACCAAGCACCGGCTGGAAAACCCCGGCAAGATCCCGCTGCACGTCATCGAGGTGCAGTCCGGCGCCTATCTCGACGAGGACGACATCGTCCGCTTCGAGGACACTTACGGACGTATCAAGGAATAGCCGTCATACTTCCGTCTTCGCGCCGGTGCGTTCGGTGATCAGCCCGTAATGCTCGACCCGGCGGTGTTTCTCGAACGCGAAGACCGTGCGGCGCAGATAATCGCCCAGCTCCAGATCGAGGTTGAAGCCGATCACCTCGTCCCCCTCGCTCATCGCCTGGGCGGCGATCTCGCCGGTCGGGGCGATGATCGCCGAGCCGCCGATCATGTGAAACCCGTCCTCGGCGCCGCATTTCGCCGCCGCCAGCACCCAGGCCGCGTTCTGATAGGCGTTGGCCTGCATGCTCAGAAGATGGTGGAACATTCGCAGGTGAACTGG
Source organism: uncultured Alphaproteobacteria bacterium (assembly GCA_963773625.1). Classification (GTDB taxonomy): domain Bacteria; phylum Pseudomonadota; class Alphaproteobacteria; order ATCC43930; family CGMCC-115725; genus DATARH01. The sequence continues at coordinate 26,291 of CAVZCJ010000014.1, forward strand.
CTCAGGATGATGGATGTTTTGCGACGGCGTGTTGTAGCCGAGCGCGACGATCTCGACCCCTTGCAGCCCCATCACGCGAAAGGTTTCGGGCCAGCGCCGGTCATTGCAGATGCACATGCCGACCACCGCATCCATCGCCCGCCACACCTTGAACCCCTCGTTGCCGACGTCGAAATAGCGCTTTTCGAGATGCTGGAACGGCGCGTTCGGCAGATGCTCGGAATGGCCGGGCAGGTGAATTTTGCGATAGCGCCCGAGGATGCGCCCGTCGCGCTCGACCAGGATCGAGGTGTTGTAGCGGCGGGTCTGCCCATCTTCCTCGGTCAGCTCGGCATAGCCGAGGTAGAAGCCGATGCCGAGTTCGCGCGCCAGCTCGAACAGCGGTTGCGTCTCGGGGCCGGGCATCTGCGCCTCGAAAAAGCGGTCGATCTCCGCCTGATCGGTCATCCACCAGCGCGGGAAGAACGTGGTCAGCGCCAGTTCGGGAAAGACGACAAACTTCGCGCCGCCGGCATGCGCCTCGCGCAGCAGCGCGATCAGCCGCTTGACGACCGAGGCGCGGCTGTCGGCGAGATGGATCGGGCCCGAGCTGGGCGACGGCGGCGCGAAGTTTGCGGGACATTTAGTTCCTCCTATTCGAAAACGAGTCGCACACTAAGCGAACTCCTATCGGCGCTCGAACTCGATAGCATAAGTTCCGTAATTTCGAACTTTAATCGTAGGCTCGACGATGCGTATGACGGTTCAGCGAGGTTCAGATCGGTCGCCAAGCTCATCGACAGCGAAACGTCCATCTCTGGAAAGCGTGCACTCACCGCGTCCGGAGGTCGATGCGGCTGTTCAATTGTGGAAAGGATTTCGTAATGCTGACGCACCACATCGAGAAACGCGATCGCTCGCGATAGATAGCGTGTCCACGCAACGTACTAGGTGATCAACTTCCGCGTAGGACGCCTTGTCGAAATCGCCGTTGGCCGGTAGCCGGCTGAATCCTTGCTCGAGAAGCGCCGCAGCGAGCCCTAAGTTTTTCTGCTTGGTGCACGTGCGAACACAGATCACCGTAGCAGGATTTGAACGGCTCCGATCGTTCGCCTCTGAATATGATCGCGATCAGGATCGATCCGGGTCTCGACGCGCCTGCGAGGCGGTCACTTGGCAAAATCATCGCCATGATCGAGCGACGCGCAAGGTCGCAGCGGCACGTGATCGCTGCTGAGCCGCTCGCAATCGAACCTCTGACGATTACGATCGAGATCATAGCGCCGCTTTGACGACAGCTAGTGTGTGCAGCAGATGCTAGCAGCGCTCACGACTTAAACCAGCGCCTGGCCGCCCTTCTCGGCGGCGAAGGCGAGTTCCGGCGTCGCGCGGCCGAGGGGCGCGCCATCTCGCGAAGCGCGCAGGGCAGGAAATTCGCCGCTGCCGCGCTCGGCCTTGAGCTGGCCCTCCTCGATCACCACCCGCCCGCGCGAGAGCACCGTCACCGGCCAGCCGGTCAGATGCCTGCCCTCATAGGGCGTGTAGCCGGTCTTGTCGTGCAGCATCGCCGCGGTCACCACGGTGTGCCGGTCGGGGTCCCAGATCGCGATGTCGGCGTCGGCGCCGACCGCGATCGTGCCCTTGCGCGGATAGAGCCCGTAGAGCCGCGCATGGTTGGTCGCGGTCAGCGCGACAAAGCGGTTGAGGTCGATGCGGCCCTTGCGCACCCCTTCGGAAAACAGCAGCGGCACGCGCAATTCGATGCCGGGCACGCCGTTGGCGGTGTCCTTGAAGGTGGTCTTGTCGCCTTTGAGGAGCTTGCCGGTCTCGTCGTAGCGATAGGGCGCGTGGTCGGAGGAGAACACCTGGAACGTGCCGTTGGCGAGGCCGCGCCACACCGCCTCCTGCGCCGCCGTGGTCGCGCGGCGGCGGCGAGCAGCAGAACTTGGTGCCCTCCAAATCCATGCCGATGTCGTCGGCGGTGAGGAACAGATATTGCGGGCAGGTCTCGCCGTAGAGCTTGAGGCCCTTGGTCTGCGCGTTGCGGATCACGTCGATCGCCTCGGCCGCCGAGACGTGGACGATGAGGATCGGCACGTCGAGCAGCTCCGACAGCGCGACGGCGCGGTTGGTCGCCTCGCCCTCGGCGATCGCGCGCGTGGCTGACCGCGTGGTAGCGCGGGTTGCCGAGCCCGCGCTCCAGGAGTCGGTCGGTCAGGAACTTGATCATGTCGTGGTTTTCGGCGTGGACCATGACCAGCGCGCCCTCGCGCCGCGCCAGCGCCAGGATTTCGAGCATCTGGCGGTCGTCGAGCCGCATCGCGTCGTAGGTCATGTAGACCTTGAACGAGGTGTAGCCGTCCTGGATCAGCGCCGGCAGCTCCTGTCCGAGCACCTGCTCGTTGGGGTCGGTGACGATCAGGTGAAAGGCGTAGTCGATGACCGCCTTGGGCAGCGCCGCCGCGCGGTACTCCTCGACCACCTGGCGCAGCGACTGGCCGCGATGCTGCGCGGCGAACGGGATCACCGTCGTCGTGCCGCCGAACGCCGCGGCGACGGTGGCGCTGTAGAAATCGTCGGCGCAGATGACGCCAAAGCCGGAGCGCTGCTCGATATGGCAATGGCTGTCGACGGCCCCGGGCATGACGAGCTTGCCGCGCGCGTCGATCTCGCGCGCCGCCGGGCCGAGGCCGCGGCCGAGCGCGACGACGGTCCCGTCCTTGATGCCGATGTCGCAATGCTGGGTGTCGGCGGCCGTCACCACCGTGCCGTTTTTGATGACGAGGTCGTAATCGGCCATGGCTGCGTTTCCCGTATGGCTGCCGCCCGCAGACTTTAGCACGCGGCGGCGGCGTACCACCTAGGATGCTGCATCGCAGCAACATTGCTCGCACGCATCGTTCGCAGGTAGCCATGAGTGTCCAGACCCGGCCGCAGCGTCTGTCGATCACCGCGATCAAGCGCCGCAAGGGCGGCGAAAAGCTGGTTTGCCTTACTGCCTACACCGCTCCGGTCGCGCGCTTGCTCGACGATGCGGTCGACCTGCTGCTGGTCGGCGACAGTGTGGCGATGGTTGTCTACGGCTTCGACAGCACGCTGCCGGTGACGCTCGACATGATGATCGCTCACGGCGCGGCGGTGGTGCGCGCCACCAGCCATGCGGCGGTCGTCGTCGATTTGCCTTTCGGTTCTTATCAGGCCGTCCCCGGCCGACGCATTCCGCGCCGCCGCCCGCGTCATGGCCGAGACCGGCTGCCTCGCGGTCAAGCTCGAAGGCGGCGAGGAGATGGCCGAGACGGTCGCCTTCCTCACCCGGCGCGGGATTCCGGTGATGGGCCATGTCGGGCTGACGCCGCAATCGGTCAATCAGCTCGGCGGTTATCGCTCGCGCGGCCACCAGGCCGAGGAGCGCCGCAAGATCCTCGCGGATGGCGCTGCGATCGCCGATGCCGGCGCGTTCTCGCTGGTGGTCGAAGGAGTTAACGAGGGGCTGGCCCGCGAGCTGACCGAGACCGTCGCGATCCCGACCATCGGCATCGGCGCCTCGCCGGCCGTGCGACGGTCAGATTCTCGTCACCGACGACATGCTCGGCCTGTTCGCCGAATTCACGCCGAAATTCGTCAAGCGTTACGCGGCGCTCGGGCAGACGATCCGCGACGCCGCGCGCGATTATGCCGAGGACGTGCGCAGCGGCCGCTTCCCGGCGCCCGAACATACGTATCCGGCGCCGGCCAAGCGGGTTAAGACCGCAGCCCCGAGCTGACGATGCAATTCTGAAGGGTCGTTTCCCCGCGCAAGCGCAACTTATGCGGTTACGCCGGGGGAACAGCGAGGTTGCCGCTCCCAAGCCGCCGGCCTGCCGTCGCGGGGCCGGCGGCTCGGTTCGGCCCTGCTAGTTGCCGTGCGCGGCCGCAAATGCCTTGCCGGCTTCAATTCGCCGATAGCTTGCTGGATCAGGCGCTCGGCCGCGACCTTGTGCCCGCCAAACACGTCGCGCGCTTCGCCCCGGAGCGACGCCGAGGGCGTTGTTGAGCGATGCCTTCCGCCTGGTTGATGGCGGGATAGCGGCCTTGCGCCAGCGTGCCGGCGGCAAACGACGACCAGCCCGACGGCGACAAACGCGGCGGCCAACTTCATTCTGTGGTGCGACATTGAGGTCCCTTTTCGATTTCGGGTGATCTATTCGCGATCGATGAACGGGCGGCTCACCGCATCTCTTCCCAATGTGCTGAGTGCGGCGCTTCGACAGCGACGCGCCGACGCGCTACTCTAAGCACGAACTAAAGCGCGGAGAAACGTCATGATGGTGAACGCGCATCGGCCGACCATCGCGGTGACCCGTCACGCCATTGCCGCCGGGCATTACCTGGCGGCGACCGCCGGGTTCGACATCCTCCAGGCCGGCGGCAACGCGGTCGATGCCGGCGTCGCGGCGGGAATCGCCCTCGGCGTGCTGCAGAGCGACCTGGTCAATTGCGCCGGCGTCGCGCCGATCATGATCTACCTCGCCGAGCAAGCGCGAAGTCGTGACGATCGCCGGCCTCGGCACCTGGCCGAAGGCGCTCGACCCGAATCTCTTCATGCGCGAGCACGGCGGCAAGATCCCGGTCGGCGTGTTGCGCACCGTGGTGCCGGCGGCGCCCGACGCCTGGATCACCGCGCTCAAGCGCTACGGCACGATGAGCTTCGGCGACGTCGCCGCGGCGGCGACCCGGCTCGCGCGCGACGGCTTCCCGATGTACCCGCTGATGGCCGCGAGCCTCGAAAAGCATGCCGAGCGCCATGGCCAATGGCCGTCGAGCGCGGCGGTGTACTTGCCGAACGGGCGCCCGCCGAAGACCGGCGAGGTGTTCTACCAGAAGGACCTCGCCGCCTCGCTGCAATACATGGCCGACGAGGAGAAGGCGGCCGCCGGGCCGCGGCCGCGAGGCCGGGCTCGACGCCGCGCACGACGCGTTCTATCGCGGCGACATCGCCAAGAAATTCGTCGCCTTCAACCGCGAGCAGGGCGGCCTCTTATCGGCCGACGACCTCGCCGACTACCGTTCGCCGGTCGGCCCGGCCGAGCGCCGCCGCTTCGGCGATCTCGAGGTCTTCACCTGCGGCGCCTGGTGCCAGGGGCCGGCGCTGCTGCAGACGCTGGCGCTGCTCGAAGGCACCGACCTCAAGGCGCTCGGCCACAACAGCGCCGATTACGTGCACCGCCTGACCGAGGCGCTGAAATTGGCCTTCGCCGACCGCGAGGCCTATTACACCGACCCGGCGATCGGGCATCGGTGCCGCTGCCGACCCTGATCTCCGAGGAATACGCGGCCGAGCGGCGCAAGCTGATCGACCCGTATGAAGGCCTGGCCGGAAATGCCGCCGCCCGGCGATCTCGGCGCCTCGGGTCAGGTGCTGGCGGCGAGCAAGCCCAACCCGTTCCCCGAGCCCGATACCTCCTATGTCTGCGCCGCCGACCGCTGGGGCAATCTGTTCTCGGCGACGCCGAGCGACGGCTCCTACGGCTCGCCGATCGTGCCCGGCACCGGGCTCATCCCGTCGAACCGCGGCTCGCAGTCGCGCCCCGACCCGAAGCATCCGGCCGGTGTCGCGCCCGGCAAGCGGCCGCGCCTGACGCCGAATCCGGCGCTGGCGATCCGCGGCAACGGCGCGCAGTTCCTGCCGTTCGGCACGCCGGGCGGCGACGTGCAGACCCAGGCGATGCTGCAGGTGCTGTTCAACATCTTCGTTCACGGCCACGACGTGCAGACCGCGATCGAGCAGCCGCGTTTCGCCAGCTACTCCTACCCGTCGTCGTTCGCGCCTTACGACTACTATCCCGGCCGGCTCAACCTCGAAGGCCGGTTCTCGGAGGACGTCGCCAGCGATCTCGCAAGGCGCGGCCACAAGATCCAGCGCTGGGGCGACTTCGAGTGGCTCGCCGGCGCGGTCTGCGCGATCCTTGTCGACAAGGATCGCGGCACCTTGGAAGCCGGCGCCGATCCGCGCCGCGCCGCCTACGCGCTCGGGTGGTAGGAGCCTAAGCCCCCCACGGCGCTCTTGTTTCGGGTAGGGCGTAGCCGTCGCGGTGCGTGTAGGCGCCGGGCGGGCCGTGCGGCGGCACGATCATGTCGATGTCGGGGTAATAGGCGCGCCGTCGCCGGGGAGGCGGGTGCCGATTTCCAGGACCGTGGCGTCGGCGTTCGAGCGGTTCTGCAGGTGGTGGCCGTTCTTGTCGCCGGCCTTGAACCCGGCGCAGTCGCCGGCGCGCAGAATTTCGGCGCCCGGCGTCGGTCACCAGCACGACCTCGCCCGACAACGACATAGATGAACTCGTCCTCGTTCGATGTGCCAATGGCGCTGGCTCGACCACGCGCCGGGCTCCAGCCGCACCAGGTTCACCCCGTATTGCGTCAGGCCCGCGACATCGGCCGAGCCGGGTGCGGTGGCGCGCCCGGCACGGCTCGTCGAAGGGCGAGGGGTAGAGCGGTGCCGGTGATCACCGGCAGCGACGCGACATCGATGCGTTTGGCCATGGCCGTCTCCTGCGTTGACCGGGCAAAGACTTGCGCCGCTGGAGAACGGGGTCAATCTTGATTTAAATAATCAATATTGGATCAAGTTGGGAGATTCGAGTTGTCGGACATGCTGCTTCCTGCGCGCGAGGCCGCCGACCGGCTTGGGGTCAAGATCGACACGCTTTATGCCTATGTCAGCCGCGGCCTGCTGCGCTCGAAGGAGGTCTCGGGCAGCCGCGAGCGCCATTACGACGCCGACCAGATCGAGCAGTTCCGCGCCGGGCGCGGCGCCACGCGGGCGCGGCCGCCGGCCGAGGATTTGATCCCGGTGATCGGCTCCGCGATCTGCCTGATCGAGAACCATCGTCTCTATTATCGCGGCAAGGACGCGGTCGCGCTCGCGGAGACCGCGACCCTGGAAGACGCCGCGGCGCTGTTGTGGGAAGAAGATGCGCCCCGCCTAGCCACATTTTCGCCGCAGGTTCCTCCTGTCTCCGCTCTCGGCGAGAGGGTCGGGGTGAGGGGCTCGATCTCATCGGGCATTGCCAGATCCGGCTTGCCGAGCTCGCCGGTGCCGATCACGCCGCGCTCGACCTGTCGCGCGCCGGCGTGGCGCGCACCGGGCGCGCGATCCTCGCCGAACTCGCGGCCTGCGTCGCGAGAGTCGCGCCCGCGCCGCAACCCATTCACGAACGGCTGGCCGCGGCCTGGAAGCTGGATGCCGGCGGCGCCGACCTAGTGCGGCGTTGCCTGGTCCTGCTCGCAGACCATGAACTCAACGCCTCGACCTTCGTCGCGCGCTGCATTGCTTCGACCGGCGCGACGCCCTACGCGGTGGTTTCGGGCGCACTCGCGGCGCTGTCGGGGCGGCGGCACGGCGGCGCTTCGGCACGTGCGGAAGCGCTGTTCCGCGAACTCGGCGACGATCCCGACCCGATGGCGGCGATGGCGGCGCGCCTGGCGCGCGGCGACGATCTGCCCGGGCTCGGCCAGCCGCTCTATCCCGAGGGCGATCCGCGCGCGCTGGCCATTGTCGAGGCGATCGCCAAGGCGCGGCCGGAAACCGGGAAGCGCGTCATCGCCACCGCGGCCGCGGCGAAGCAGCTCACCGGACTACACCCTAATGTGGATTTCGCGCTCGGCGCGACCGCGACGGCACTGGGCCTGCCACAGGGCGCCGCGCTCGGCCTATTCCTGGTTGCCCGCTCGGTCGGTTGGCTCGCGCACGCCATCGAGCAGTACGAGAGCGGCGTGCTTATTCGTCCGCGCGCCCGCTATACCGGACGAGCGCTCGACGGCCGGCGGCTAGCGCAGGCTCTCGCCCTTGAGCTGGAGGTGGCGCGCGTAGGGGATAAAGCGATCCAGCATCACGTCGGCGAGGGTTGGCTCGCCGATCAGGTCGCCCCAATCCTCGACCGGGACCCGGCTGACGATCAGCGTGCTTTTGCGGCCGCAGCGTTCCTCCACGATCTCCATCATGTCGTGGCGCTGGCGCGACGTCGAGCGGCTCAAGCCCCCAATCGTCGAGGATCAGCAGATCGACGCTGCCGACAGTCCGCATGAGGCGCGGGTAGCGGCTGCTGCCGCGCGCGAGCGCGAGATCGGCGAACAACCGGCTGACGCGCTGGTAGAGCACCGAGCGATCGTCGCGGCAGGCTTTCTGGCCGAGTGCGCAAGCGAGCCAGCTTTTGCCGACCCCGGTGGGGCCTTCGATGATCAGGTTCGTCCCGTTGGCGATCCAGCGGCCGTCGGCCAGACTTTGAAATTGCGTCCGGTCGAGACCGCGCGAGGCGCAATAATCGACATTCTCCACCGAGGCGGGATAGCGCAGCCGCGCGGCGCGCAGTCGAGCCCGTAGGCGGCGCTGGTCGCGTTCCCTCGCCTCGCCGTCGAGCAAATGCATCAGCCAATCGGCGTGGCGCAATCCGTCGTGGTCGTCGCCTTCCAGGCGGGAAAAGGCGTCGGCCATCCCGGAGAGCCCCAAATCTTGCAGCCGGCTGAGAACATCGCTGGGCTGAACGCCAACCGACATCCGCGGGACACGAAGCCGAGAGGTTTCCGCCGACCGCGGTACCGCCGCCAGTCGCGCCGCGAGTAGGGATGGTGGCACGCGGAACCGCTCCGGCTGGGCCGCCACCATGGCGCGCAGATCGGAAGTTGGCCTGCTCATGCGCTATCAGCCTTTCTGCCAAACCGTGGGGGAATTCACTCGGTAAGTTCCGCGAGCAAGGCGCGCATCTCCTCCGATGCCTTGCCGTCCGGCTCGTATTCGGCCACCCCTTGCCCGATGTTGATCGCGCGGCCGTAAGCGACGAGGTTCGACACGATCACCGGGACGACGTTGATGCCCATGTCGGAGAGCGCGCCCTGGGCCTGGGTGCACTCGGCCGTGCGCGGCAGCACGGCGTTGAGCACGACCGCGGCGGGCTTCTTGCGAGTAGTGACGAGCTGCATCGTCGCCGACAGATGCTGCAAATCCATCACCGAGGGTCGGCAGGGTACCAGCACGAGGTCGGCGGTATCGATCGCCCAGGCGAGAATGCCCTCGGCATGCGCCGCCGTATCGATCACCACGAGATCGGCGCCGCGCGACTTTGCCTCTTCCAACGCCTGGGGCAGACGCACGGCCATCGACGAGATCACCGGCGGGCCGTTATGGGTTAGACGGCGCAAATCGCCCCATTTGGCAGAGGCCTGCTGTGGATCGAGGTCGATGACCACGGTGCGAATCCCGGAGGCCTGAGCGGTCACGGCCAGATTGAGGCCAACCGTCGTTTTCCCGGCACCACCTTTAAGACTGGCCAGCGCTAGTACCGAGGACATCAGAGCAAAATCCAGCGTTTTGAGTGCATAATTGATAAAGATAGTCGGTTACTAAGACGTTAATAGACATTGTGAAGGAAAGAAATATCGAGACATTCATGTGTTGAAGTATCCTTAAAATAGCTCAATATAGGTTACAGAAATGCATTTGGTTGGAGTTTGTAGTGAAATTTAGGCACTTTCATCTTATATAATTTTGCCCAATTACGGAGTACGCGTCTGGCCTGTCGAAAGGGGCGATGCGCTCGCAACCGAGCAATACGAAAGCTGCGTTTGATCCGCCGCCGCGCCGGAGATATCGGAAAGCGCCCAAAATTTGGGCGCAACGCTTCGCCCGCTGAGTGAAGCACATCATCCAAGGCGTCCGCGTGCTCAAAGGAAGGCTCGCCCAGGGTTTGCTGATCGGCGCGATCCTTGTCGCCGTTTCCCTGCTGCCTTCGACGGCTCTGGTTGTCTACACCGCGTACTACCTGCTGGTGCCGCGCTATGCCTCGGTCGCCGAGTTCGACCGGCTCGGCTTCAATCTGCGCCTCGAATTCTATCGGCCCAACGAGGAGGTCCTCGATTCGGGACGCTACTTGACCGTGATCAATGGCGGGTCGTACCGAAGGTTCATGCTTGAGGGCTGGGATTGGGCGCATCGCGCGCGCACCAGCCTCTACCGGATCGACGACAATCGCTTCGCCGTACTGAGCCCGCTCGGTTACGACTATGTCCTCACACTGAAGCCCGTCGGTTTCGCCCCGGTGGTTTCCGATTCCGGAGCACAATGGCAGTATCTCGGTGCCTTCGATTTCGTCTTTCCGGCGGGCGCGAAGCCGCGGCTGGAGTTTTTCGATAATCGATCGCCCGAATGCATCCCGATGGGGAGAGGCGACCCCGCCACCTGGACCGGCAAGCCGCGGCCGCAAGCGCGGCGGGCGACCTGCCCGAGCCCGCCGCCGAATTTGGGAGAGTAATACCCGTGCCCGATTCCGAACCTTCAACCGACTGGCGCGACCAAATCTTCGCCGCGCTCAAGGCCGCCGACATCCGCCAGGTCGGCTATGTCCCCGACGCCGGGCATTCGCGGCTGATCGAACTGTGCCAGGTCGATCCGCAAATCCGCGCGGTGTCGCTGACCACCGAGGAGGAGGGGGTGGCGCTCGCCGCCGGCGCCTGGCTCGGCGGGCAGCGCGCGGCGCTCTTGATGCAGTCCTCGGGCGTCGGCAACTGCATCAATATGCTGTCGCTGGCGAAATCCTGCCGCTTCCCGCTGACGATGCTGGTGACGATGCGCGGCGAATGGGCCGAGTTCAACCCATGGCAGGTGGCGATGGGGTCGAAGACCCAGGCGGCGCTCGAGTTGATGGACGTGCTGGTCTACCGCGTCGACCACGAGGCAGACGCGGCCGACACCGTCGCCGCCGCGCTCGACATCGCCTTCAACGGCAGCATGGCGACGGCGGTGTTGCTGTCGCAGCGGCTGATCGGCGCAAAGCGGTGGGTGAAGATGACAGCGTCATCGGCTGACCGGACTCGATCCGCAACCAACCGGCCATGTGTGGGGCGCTCGACCGGCGCGCCGCGATCCGCGTGCTCTTGGCCGAGCGCGGCGATCTGCTGGTCGTCACTGGGCTCGGCTCGACCACGTATGACGCCGCTTCGGTCGCCGACGACGAGCGCAATTTCTATCTGTGGGGCGCGATGGGCGGGGCGGCGATGGTCGGGCTCGGTCTGGCGATCGCCCGGCCCGACCGGCCGGTGCTGGTGGTCACCGGCGACGGCGACATGCTGATGGGGCTGGGCGCGCTGGCGACGGTCGGGGTGCAGTCGCCGCCGAACCTGGCGATCGCGGTCTTCGACAACGGAAGCTACGCTGAGACGGGGATGCAGCCGAGCCACACCGCCAGCGCGGTCGACCTGGTCGGTGTCGCGCGCTCGTGCGGCATCGAAGCGGCGCTCGATATCACCGACGCGGCGGCGCTCGCCGAATTCGCCCGCCGCGTCCAGCGCAAGGAGCGCACCCTCTTCGCCCGCGTCGCGATCCACGCCGACGAGCCGCCGCGCGTGCTGCCGCCGCGCGACGGCGTGCTGCTGAAGAACCGCTTCCGCCGGGCGACGGGCGTGGAGTAGGGCCGCTAGCGGTCGAGCCAGGCGTCTTCCATGCGCCACATGTTGTAGGGGCTGTTGACCCCGACGGTGATGCCCTTGACATAAGGGTACTGGCAAGTCACCTGGCGGGGGTGCCAGATGATCGGGCGGCCGGCGTCCTCGGCCAGGCGGCGCTCGATCTGCCACACGAGCTCCTTGCGCTTGGCGGGGTCGGTCTCGACCGATTGCCGGTCGATCAGCGCGTCGGTTTCCTTGTCGCAATAGCCGGTGTAATTGCGGTCGGAGCCGCAATAGTAATTCTCGTAGAACATCTGGTCGGGGTCGTCGAGCCCGGTCTCGGTGACGGTGAAGGCGACGCTGTAATCCTTGCGCATCACCGTCGGATACCATTGCGTGGTGTCGATGGCGTTGAGGGTGCCGTCGATCCAGATGTCCTTCAATTGGCCGATGAGGATCACCGCCGGGTCGCGATAGGCGGCGACATTGCGGGTGGTGACGGTCACCGCGAGGTGCTTGTCGGGGCCGTAACCCAATTTCTGCATGATCTCGCGGGCCTGGGCGCGGTTCTTCTGGATGTCGGGGTCATAGCCGAACAGGTCTTCAGCATATCCGCGGGCATGCCCCAGACGCCGTCGGGCGGCGGCTGCATGGTCGCGCCGATCAGGCCCTCGCCCTCGCCGATGATCTTGATGAATTCGCTGCGGTCGAGCGCCAGCGCCATCGCCTTGCGCAGATCGGGATTGTCGAAGGGCGGCGCGGCGCGGTTGGTGATCAGCGTGCGGGTGGTGTTCCAGCTGTCGAGCCGGCACTCCATCTCGGGCGCGGCGCCCTTGATCTCCTTCATCAGCGCCGGGGCGATAAAGCCCGGCCCGGTGCGGTCGAACTGCTTGGCGCCCAGGGCCAGGATCCAGGTCGATTGGTTCTTGATGATCGTGTACTCGATCCCGTCGAGATAGGGCTTGCCCGGCTTCCAGTAATCGGTGTTCTTCGTCAGCTTGATGTATTCGTTCGGCTTGAACTCGACGAATTTGAACGGACCGGTGCCGATCGGGTGCAGCCGCATCTGTTGTGGCGAGACGTGGCAGGGGTAGACCGGCGACCAGCCCGATGCGAGGAACAGGATGAACGCGGCTTGCGGCCGCTTGAGGTGAAAGCTCACCTCCAGATCGCCGTTAGCGGTGACCGAGTCGAGGTTCTGGTACCAGGATTTGCGCGGGTTGACGCGCAGCTTCTGTTCCGATTTGCCGGTCAGCAAGTCCCAGGTGCATTTGACGTCGGCGGCGGTGAAGGGCTTGCCGTCATGCCATTTGACGCCGTCGCGCAGCTTGAAGGTGAGCGTGGTCTTGGCATCGTCCCACGACCAGCTCGTCGCCAGATCGGGCTGGATCGTCGCCATGCTGTTCTGGGCGGCGTGCTGGTCGAACACCACGAGATTGTTGAACACCGCCATCATCGGCCCCTCGGCGATAATGGTCGATTCCTCGAGGATCGACATGCTGGCCGGGCTGTCGCCCAAGGGCGCCTTGAGGATGCCGCCGGCTTTCTGCGCCAGTGCTGGGCTGGCCCCGAGCGCGATGGCAAGCAGCGCGGCCGTGGCGACCGCGAGCCATTGTCGTGTCATCCGGCCCTCCCCAAGGTCCTTTGTTCGCCGCCTCAATATCCGGCCCGAGGCAACGCGGCAAGCGCCCGCATCCCACGGTTGCGGAGGAAGCTCTTGGCGGTGCGGGTTAAAAGACCGGACTATAGGACGCAATGAAGAAGGAAACGCCCGCTCGACCGGCCGCGTTGGGCAATCCGGCACCCATCTACGCCGTCGGCCTGTTCGGCATGGGCTACACCGATTTCTATATTTTTCTGATCCCGCTTTACGGTCTGTCGCTAGGGATGAACGCGAGCCAGATCGGCCTCTTGGTCGGTGGCCGCTCGCTGCTGGCGGTGTTTCTGTCGATCCATATCGGCGTGCTCATGGACCGGTTCGGCACGCGCCGCGTGACCTTGTTCTTTGTCTGGTCGGCGATTGCGCTGGCGCCGGTATTTCCGCTGGTGCCGTGGTTCTGGGCGCTGTTGGCGCTGCAGATCGTCAATGGCGGCGCGCTCAGCTTCGCCTGGTCGGGGGCGCAAACCCTGATCGCCCAGCTCGCCGAGGGCGAGGCCGAATATATCGGCCGGTTCAGCTTCTACGCCCGGATCGGCACCACCGCCGCGCCGATCCTCGCCGGGGTCGCCTGGGACCTGGGGGGCGCGTGGCCCGCCTACATGATCGGGGCGCTGTGGGGTGTGGTGCTGACGGTCGCGCTGCTGCGCGCGCCCGAAGCCAAAGAGCGCAGCGCGCCCTCATCCACCCGGGTGCGTCTGAGGGACATGCTGCCCCGGGTTTCCGACTACGCGAGCTGCTTCGCGCTGATGGCGATCCCGGCGGTGGCGACGACGATGGCGATCATCTTCCTGCGCACCGCGACGCAAGGCGTACAGTCCTCGCTCTACATCGTCTATCTGCACGGGATCGGTTTGGTCGGCACGACGATCGGGGTGCTGCTTGCCACGGTGGAGATCTTCAGCGGGCTGGGCCATTTGTTCGCCGGGCGGGCGATGCGCTTGGGCGACCCGCAGAAGACGATGCTGAGCGGCACGGTGATCTCGATCCTGGTGATCTGCGTGACGCCGTTCCTCGGCGGCGTCTACGCGCTGCTGCTGGCGGCGCAGGTGATCCGCGGCTGGCTGTCGGGCGTGGTGCAGCCGATGATGTTCTCGGTGCAGGCCAAGGCGGTCGGCCCCTACCGCCAGGGCGCGGTCGTCGGGTTGCGTCAGACGATGAACCGGCTCGCCGCGATCGTCATTCCGCCGGTGATGGGGGCGATTGCCGACGCCTGGGGCATGACGGCGAGTTTCGTGATCCTCGGCGCGTTCCTGATGCTGCTGTGCCTGCCGATCACCCGGCTCACCCGCCGCGGCGCCGAATTGCACCCGGCGCCAGGCGACTGATAGCCTGCGAACACTGTCTTTCGGGAGGAAAGCCATGCCGGTGATCGACGTTCAGGTGCACGCCTACGAGCGCAACCATCCCGGCCGGCCGTGGTCCGGTACCTTGCACGGCCCGGCCGAGGTCACCGGCGACCAGATGGTCGCGGCGATGGACGAGGTCGGGGTCGACGGCGCGGTGCTGGTGTCGCCGTTCTCGATGTACGCCTACGACCCGAGCTACGCGCTCGAGGTCTACGCCAAGCACCCGACGAAGTACCGGCTGGTGCGGCCGGTCGATGCCAACGACCCTGGCGTCGCCGACACCGTCGCCGACTGGGCGGCGAAGAAGGGCACCGTGGGGGTGCGCATCATGATGCGCGACAACGTCTCGACCGATCCGGCCGACCCCGGCATCAACCGGGTGCTCGCTGCCGCGGCGAAGCACGGGATGGCGGTGAACCTCCTGTGCTGGGGCCGGCTGGAACAGGCCGGGCAGATGGCGGCGCGCAACCCCAACACGCAGATCGTGATCGACCACCTCGGACTGCAGCAGCCGTTCGAGCCGCCGGCGCCGCCCAACGGCTGGGCCGACTGCCCAAAGGTGGCGGCGCTCGCGGCGCACCCCAATGTCGCGATCAAGATCAGCGGCGCCTGCACGCTGTCGCACGAGCCATTTCCCTACAAGGACATCTGGGAGCCGCTCGGCCGCATCTTCGACGCGTTCGGCATGGGCCGCTGCATGTGGGGCACCGACTGGACCCGCGCGGTGGGCCTCTTGACCTACAAGCAGGGGGTCGATGCGTTCCGCGTCACCGACCGTCTCTCCGACAGCGACCGCGCCGCGCTGATGGGCGGGAGCCTGATGAAAATCTACAAGTGGTAGCCGGGTAGCGAGCCTAGCGGCGGCGTTTTCCGGAGGTGTGACATGCCCGGAGCAGAGCGACCGGCCGCCGCGGCGCTGCCCATCGCGGCGCCGCGCGAGTGGGACGTCAACCTGCTCCTCGGCATCCTCTTCATCTGCCTGTCGGGGATCACCTCGCCGCTGATGAACGGCGTCGCCAAGCTGCTGGGCGAGAGCTACAGCACGCTGCAGGTGTCGTGGGCGCGCGCTTTCGGCCACATCCTCTTCATGCTGGCGGTGTTTGTGCCCAAGTTCGGGCTGGGGATGCTGCGCACGCGGCGGATCGGCAAGCACCTCGTGCGCTCGACCTGTCTCTTCGTTTCCAATGCCGCCTATTTCTTCGCGCTCGTCTTTATCCCGATGGGCAAGGCGGCGGCGGTCAACATGATCGGGCCGATCATCGTCGCCACGCTGGCCTGGCCGATGCTGGGCGAGCGCACGACCCCCGGGCGGGTAATCGCGGTCGCCGCCGGCTTTCTCGGCGTGCTGGTGATCATCCGCCCCGGCTCGGAGGTGTTCCAATGGGCGGCGCTGATCATCGTCTTCAGCGCGCTGATGAACGGGCTCTACCAGATCTACACGCGCGATGTCGCCAACACCGAGGCGCCGGAGACCTCGGCGATCTACAGCTCGGTGGTCGGCGCGTTCGGCATGCTGCTGATCCTGCCGTTTGTGTGGAAGACGCCCGGCAGCGTGTTCCATGTCGCGCTGTTCTGCTCGCTCGGCGTGCTCGGCGCGATCAGCCATTATTTCGTCGCGCTGGCGCTGCGCTTCGCCCCCGCCAACATCGTCACCCCGTTCACCTATGTGCAGATGCTGGGTTCGGTCGCGGTCGGCTATGTCCTGTTCAACAATCTGCCCGACGCGATGACCTGGCTGGGGGCAGCGATCGTCATCGCGTGCGGGCTTTATATCGGCTGGACCCAGACCAGGCGGCGACGGGAGGTGAGGGCGTAGCGCCTACTCCCACGGCCTCTCCGCCGCGGCGTTGCGGCCGGAGACGCGGCCGAAGGCGAGGCATTCGCCGATATTGCCGGTGCCCTGGTAGAGGTAGGAGTAGATCGAGCCCAGTTCGCCGGCGCTGTAGAGGCGCGGGATCGGCGAGCCGTCGGGGCGCACGATCTGGCCCTTCTCGTTGCGGCGCGGCCCGCCCTGGGTGTTGAGCATCGAGGGCGACAGCTCGATCGCGTAGAACGGCCCGGCGGCGATCGGCTCCAGCATCAGGGTGCGGCCGAATTGGTCATCGTGCCCGGCGTCGCAGGCGCGGTTCCAGCGCCCGACCGTGCCGGCAAGCGCGGCCGGATCGAGGCCCAAGCTGACCGGCGAGCGCGGAGAGGCTGTCCGCCTTCTTGATCCAGCCCTTGGCGAGCTCGGCGCTATTGTCCTCGCTCCACTCGTAGCGCTCGACGATCTGGGTCCAGCCGTGGCTCGGGTGGCCGTCATAGAGCGGGCCGGACGCGAACATCGTCGTGGTCGAAGATCATGTACATCGGGCACGGGGTCGAGAGCGGCAGCCAGCGCCCGTTGACCGGGATCTTGCCGTGCCGCGTCTTGTACTTCTCGTCGCAGAAGCGGCGCCCGTCCGGGCCGACGACGATCATCCCGCCTGGCGGCTGTCTTGCTGTAATGCAGCGCCTGCATCGACAGCGATGTGCGGATTTCCGGCACCTTCAGCGCCATCGACGGGCCGGCGTAGTTGTTCATGTGCCAGAGATCGGCGCCGACCGACATCGCCATGGTGATGCCGTCGCCCTCGTTGTACGGGCTGCCCGAGGTGTAGCAATAGGGGATGCCCGGCAGGTAGTTGCGGATCATCTCCTGGTTGTTCTCGAAGCCGCCGCAGGTCAGCACCACGCCGCGCCGGGCCTTGACGTGATCGTCTTGCCGCCGCGCATCGCCCGCACGCCGAGGATTTCCTTGGTGATGTCGTGCTGGATCAGCTCTTTGCCCGGGGTTTCGTAAAGGACCTGGATCGGGCGCTGTCGCACCAGGCTCTCGAACCGCTGCCAGGTGTAGGAATAGCCATAGGTCGGGCCGTCATGGAATTTGTGGACGCAGCCCGCGCCGGGCAGATCGGGAAATTCGATCCCGACCGGCGGGTGCTGGTGCTCCTGCGGGTCGCCGCCGAGGCTCGCGAGCCAGTCGTTGTTCCGGCACATCTCGTCTGCCCAGACCCGGATCATCTTCTCGGGCACGGCGTAGGGGCCGCACAGCGCGGTCAGATACGCGGCGGCCTCACTGGCGTCGGAGGTGTTCAGATAGCCCTGGCCGGCGACCTGGGTGTTGCCGCCATCCTCGCCTTCGGGCGCCTTTTCGAGGATGACCGTGCTGGCGCCGAGATCGTGCGCGGTGACCGAGGCGGCGACCCCTGCCGCGCCGAAGCCCACGACGACGACATCGGCTTCCACGTCCCAGTTGATTTGCTGACTCATGCGGGGGCCGCCTTGCGGTATCGGTGCTGACCTATTCTAGACGCGAAGCGGCCCATGGCTGTCCATTGATGTTAGCGGATCTGGGTGCCCTCGACCGCCACGGCCTTTTGCACGGCGGGCCGCGCCAGCATGCTCGCCCGATGTTGCAGGACGCGCGGGAGCTTTGACGTGTCGACGCCGTCGCCCTCGATCCAGGATGCGATCGTAAAGAGATAGGGGTCGCAGATCGTGTACCGGTCACCCATGACCCATGGCCCCTTGATGAGCTTGTGTTCGATCAGCTCGAAGCATTCCGTCATGGTCGCCGGCACCTTGCGCTTCATGGCCTCGATGGCCTCGGCGCCGTCCGCCCACCGCGTGCCGCGTCTGCCATGCGCATGCGCGACATGCACGGTGGAGCAAAGATAGCTGTTGAATTCCTGCACCTGGGCCAGCGCGAAAGGATCGGCCAGCGGCGCGAGCTCGGCCGCGGGGAAACGCTGCGCCACAAAACACAGGAGCGCCGGCGTTTCGGTAAGCGTGCCGGTCTCGGTCACCAGCGCGGGAACCCGCCCCTTCGGATTGACCGCGAGGTATTCGGGGCTCCGCTGCTCTTGCGACCCGAAATCGACACGAACAGCCTCATAGGGTGCGCCGGCCTCTTCGAGCGCGATATGCGTCGCAAGCGCGCAAGTGCCGGTAGCGTAGTAAAGCCTGAGCATGGGGCGGTCCTTTCGTCGAGGGCAAGATCGGCAGCTGGCGTCATAGCATGACCGCGCCCGAATTTCGCGCGCTGGTGGCCTTCGGCGCTGCGCGGTTATTGTCCGGGTCGTTCCCAACCGGCGCGCGCCGGTTCTCGGCAAGGAACTCGCATGAAGCCTTATGTGATCTGCCACATGGTGACGAGCATCGACGGCCGGGTCTGGGCCAGCCGGTGGCGGCCCGCCGAGAACCGCATGCCAGGCCTCTTCGAGCGCCTGCACGAGCAGCTCGGCAACGGTTCCTGGCTGATCGGCCGCGTGACCGGCAGCGAGTATGCCAAGGCCGAGGCCTATCCCGACCGGACGGATCAGGTCTTCCCGCGGGAACCGTGGTTCGCGCGGCGCGACGCCGCCGTCTACGGCATTGCGCTCGACGCGCGCGGCAAGATCGCCTGGGGCCGGTCGGATATCGGCGGCGATCCGATCGTCGCGGTGCTGACCGAGCAGGTTTCCGACGCGCACCTGGCCGGACTGCGCGGGGACGGCGTTTCCTACATCTTCGCCGGCGAGCGAGAGCTCGATTTGGCGCTGGCGCTCGAGATCCTGAACCGGGAGTTGGGTATAGAGCGCCTGCTCATCGAGGGCGGCGGCATTTCCAACGGCTCTTTCCTGCGGGCGGGATTGATCGACGAGATCAGCCTGGCGATCTGCCCGGTCGTCGACGCGGCCAGGGGTGTGCCGCATGTCTTCAACTTGCGCGACGAGGACGCTGACGCGCGCGCTCCGCTCCAAGGCATGACATTGGCAAGCTGCCAGGTATTGGAGGGCGGAGCGGTGTGGCTTCGCTATCGTCTGCAAAACGCCTGATCCGCATGCCGGGTGGCGATCCCACCGTTCTTGACCTCGGCGCAAAGGACGCGCGACAGTTGCGGCGGAATTTTTCGCGCCCCGCAATCGGAGGAAAACCCGTCGTGAGCATCGGATCACTGCCGCTGTCCGGTTACACCGTTCTTGATCTGACCCATGCCCGCGCGGGACCGACCGCCGTCCGCCAGTTCGCCGATTGGGGCGCCAACGTCATCAAGATCGAGCCGCCCGGCGGCCCCGGCACCGACATTACGGGTTCGCGCCGCGACGGCTTCGACTTCCAGAACCTGCACCGCAACAAGCGCAGCCTGGCGATCAATCTGAAGACCAAGGAAGGTCTCGAAATCTTCATGAAGTTGGCCAAGAAGGCCGATGTCATCGTCGAGAATTTCCGCTCGACTGTGAAACACCGGCTGGGGGTCGATTACGAGTTGGTGAAGAAGATCAACCCGCGCATCGTCTACGGCAGCATCTCCGGCTTCGGCCAGACCGGGCCTTATGCCAAGCGGCCGGGCGTCGACCAGATCGCCCAGGGCATGGGTGGGCTCATGTCGATCACCGGCTTCCCAGGCCAGGGGCCGGTGCGGGTCGGCATCCCAATCGACGATCTCTGCGCCGGGCTCCTCCTGGCGCAAGCAATGATGATGGCGCTGATCGAGCGCGAAAAGACCGGCGAGGGGCAGTGGGTCCACACCTCGCTGCTCGAGGCGCAGATTTTCATGCTCGACTTCCAGGGCTCACGCTGGCTGCAGGCCGGCGAGGTCGCCAAGCAGGCCGGCAACGACCACCCGACCGGCATCCCGACCGGCCTCTTTCCGACGGCGGACGGGCAGATCAACATCGCCGCCTCGGGCGATAACCTCTACAAGCGCTTCTGCGAGGCGGCGGAGGCGCCGCATTTGCTGACCGACCCGGACTACGCGACCGGGCCGCAGCGCTCGAAGAACCGCAAGCAGCTCAACGAGATCATCAGCGAGATCACCAGGAAAAAGCCGAGCGCCTATTGGATCGAGCTGCTGAACGAGGTCGGCGTGCCGTGCGGCCCGCTCTACACGATCGACCAGACCTTCAACGATCCCCAGGTGCAGCATCTCGAAATGGCGCGGCCGATGGATCATCCCCGGCTCGGCGAATTGAAGGTGGTCGGCCAGGCGATCAACATGATGAAGACGCCCGAGCCAGCGCGGATGCGCCTGCCGACCCCCGATAGCGGCCAACACAACGACGAGATTCTGCGCGAGCTCGGCTATAATCAAGGCCGACATCGCCGATCTGCGCGCGGCCGGGGTATTTTAGGACTCGCAGCGTCACCCGCCTGTAAACCTGAAGAGGAGAGAACTGAATGTTCAGCCATATCATGGTCGGGAGTAACGACATCGACCGGTCGAAGAAGTTTTACGACGCGTTGTTTGCCGCGCTCGGCGCCACCGGCACGCAGGATGCCCGGGGCCGGCTGGCCTACGCGCATAATGGCGGGCGCTTCATGGTGTCCAAGCCGATCGACGGCAAGGCCGCGACCAACGCCAATGGCGGCACGATCGGCTTTGTGATGAGCAGCGCGGACCAGGCTGCCGCTTGGCACAAGGCCGGGGTCGAGAACGGTGGCACCACGGCCGAGGACCCGCCGGGCTTCCGCCAAGGGCCAGCAGGTCAGATCTATCTCGCCTATCTGCGCGATCCCGACGGCAACAAGCTGGTCGGCGTCTATCGCCCGAGCTAAATCTCTGCGTTAGGAGTTCAAGGAGGGCCGTCCCTCGCGGGGGGCGGCCCTTTTCTTGCACTCGGAGATACGCGCCGGCGTCGCCTGTGCCCGGCGCGTTTGCCCGGATGCGCTCGCGCTCGTGATCTGCCACACTTGGTTCAGGAACAACAGGAGCGCGAACCGCCATGCTCGACCAGCCTCTCGTCTCCGCCAAGATGATCGCCGAAAAGGATGGCGCCATCGGCCGGATCATCTTCAACAACCCGGCGCGCCACAACGCGGTCTCGCTCGACATGTGGCAGGCGGTGGCGCAGATCATGGAGGATTACGAAAACGACGACGCGATCCGCGTCATCGTGCTCTCGGGCGCCGGCGGCAAGGCCTTCGTCTCGGGCGCCGACATCTCCGAGTTCAAGGAAAAGCGCGCGACCGCCGAGGCGGCCGAGGCCTATGCCAAGACCTCGGAGAACGCGCGCCTGGCACTGCAGAACACGCTGAAGCCGACGATCGCGATGATCCGCGGCTATTGCATCGGCGGCGGCATGGCGACCGCGCTCGCCTGCGACATCCGCATCGCCACCGAGGGGTCGAAATTCGGCATCCCGGCGGCGAAGCTCGGCCTCGGCTATGCCTATGACGGGATCAAGAAGCTGATCGACATCGTCGGCCCGGCCTATGCCCGCGAGATTTTCTTCACGGCACGCCAGTTCACCGCCGAGGAGGCGCTCGGCATGGGCCTGGTCAACCGCGTCGTGCCCGACGGCGAACTCGAAACCTATGTCGAGAATTACTGCAAGACGATCGCCGGCAACGCGCCGCTGACCGTGCGCGCCGCCAAGCAGATCGTGCGCGAGGCGCTGAAGGATTCCGATCAGCGCGACATGGAATTGTGCAAGCGCGTCGTCGCCGAATGCTTCGCCAGCCAGGACTATACCGAAGGCCGCACCGCCTTCATGGAGAAGCGCCGTCCGGTGTTCACTGGCCGTTAACCGGCACCCGGTAGGCACGCCCGGCGTTCTTGCGAGGGGGCTTATGGATCCGGCTGATGTCGAGTACGAAGTCGCGGATCGTCGATCCGCAAATCCGGCGGTTCGTCGAGTATTTGCGCGTCAAGCGCGGGGAGGGGACCTACCCCGCGCGCGCCGCGCTCGATCCGCTCGATTTTCGGTACGTGCTGGGCGATGTGGTGATTATCGAAGCGCATCGCTCGCCGCCTGGCAGCCGCTGGCCGTGGGATTTTCGTTATCGCCTGGTCGGGGCCAATGTCGTCGAGCGCGACGGCTACAACCTCACCAACAAGACGCTCGAGGATTTGCCCGAGCCGGAATACCGCGAGCGCGTGCGCCAGACCTGGCTCGAGGTTTGCGAGACCGGGAAGCCGGCTCACAGCGTTCGCGAGCTGGTGCTCGACAAGCGTCTGCGCTGCTACGAGGTTGTCGTGCTCCCGTTGGCCAGCAACGGCGAGGACATCGACATGCTGATCTCGGTGCAGCGAGAAAAGCGCGCCGCGTTGCTGCGTAAGGCGCGCTAGGACTCGGGGGCCCGCGAACAAGGGATGGCACCGATGAAACTGCCACGCCACGGACGCTACGATTACGTCGCCGATCCACAAGCGGCCGGTCTACGATTGGCCGGAGGGCAAGCGGCTCGCGGTTTTCTTCTGCAACAACATCGAGTTCTTCGCTTTTCGTGCCGGGATCGGCAGCGACTCGACCGGCGAGGTCAGCCCGCAGAATCAGCGCAATTACGCATGGCGCGATTACGGCAACCGGGTCGGGCTCTGGTACTACTTCGACCTGCTCGACGAGTTCGGCCTGCCCGGCGCGCACAACGTCAATTCCACCGTGCTCGAGGAGTGCCCGGCGATCGTCGAGCGCATGAACGCGCGCGGCGACGAATATGTCGGGCATGGCCGCACCAATTCCGAGCGCCAGGACGTGCTGTGGGAAGAGGACGAGGCGCGGCTCATCGCCGAATGCACCGAGGTGCTGACGCGGCTCTCCGGCAGGAAGCCGACCGGCTGGCTCGGGCCGTGGCTGGCCGAGACCGGGGTGACGCTCGACCTCTTGAAGGAAGCCGGCTACCGCTACGTCATGGACTGGGCGCTCGACGACCAGCCGATCTGGATGACGACGCGCTCCGGGCCGATCCTTTCGGTGCCCTATCCGATCGAGCTCAACGACTCGCCGAGCCTCGTCTACCGGCGCCATACCGGCCGGCAGTTCGAGGAAATGCTGATCGACCAGTTCGACGAGATGTTCGAGCAGTCGCGCAAATATCCGCTGGTCTATTCGGTGGCGTTGCACCCGTTCATCGTTGGCCAGCCGTTCCGCCTGCGCGCGCTCCGCCGCGCGATCCGCCACATCATGGAGCGGCGCGACGAGTTGTGGATCACCACGCCCGGCGAAATCGCCGCCTATTGCGAGAGCCTGCCGAAGGGCACCGTACCGGGGTCGTGAGACCTTAACGTCTCAGCGGCACCCAATTGTTGCGCCGGGCGACCTCGCCGACGACTGCGGCGATCTGCGCGCCGACGCGAGCCGCGTCGGCATTGACCCCAGTTTCGCGCGGGGTTGCCCCGCTCGGCGCGCCGACACGCGGAGCGGTGCGTGAATCGACCGAGAAGCTCTGCACCGGCTGGAGACCGGTGAGGCCCGGTATTTCGGCCTTGATCTGCACATCGGCGATGACGGCGCTGCCGACCTCGTTCGGGCGGCGACGCTCGCCCTCGTCGATCTCGCGGAACGCGCCGGTGACGACCAGCGTGCGGGAGCCGGTCTTCGGCGACGGGTCGGTGGTGCTGACCGCGTCGTAACCCAGCGCGCGCAGCTGGTTGACAATCGTGTCGGCGACGAGAAAGCCGACCGCGCGCCCGATCGAGGCGGCCCGCTGCTGCGCCGGCACGCCGGGCTCGCCGCGATAGAGCGAAAAGCCGAAGGAAGGATCGAGCCTGACCACGCCGGCAGACACAGTAAAATCGCTGATGACGATAAAATCCGACGCGGGGCCGCTGCCGACGGTCAGGCCCTCGACGCAACCGGCGGGGCTTATCAACGCCAGGGCTGCCCCCACCCTGACGAATAACCGGCGCGTTGGTCTCACGAATTACCCAGCGCGGCGTAAAGATTGCGTTCGAAGGCCCCGAAAGTCTCCAGCACCGCGTGGTCGGCGAAGGGCAGGACCTGGGTCATGATCAGCCCGGCGACGTGTTTCACCGGGTCGAGCCAGTAGTAGGTGTTGAAGATCCCGGCCCAGGTGACGCTGCCGGCGCTGCGGCCGTTGGGCCCGGGTTCCGGCGTCAGCATGTAGCCAAGCCCCCAGCGCACCGGCTGGCCCGGAAAGAAATCGACGTCATTGGTCAGCGGCGGATTGTTGGTCTTGAGGATCCCGGCCTGCAGCCCACCGATATGGTTCTCGCCCATCAACCTTACGGTCTCGGGCTTGACGATACCCTTGCCGCCCTGCAGCAACGCCTGAAGAAACGCCAGATAATCGCCTGCGGTGGAATACAAACCGCCGCCACCGGCGAGGAATTCGCGTTCGGTCGGGGCCTCGAACGGCTGCGGCGTCAACGGCCCGTTCGGCTCGCGCTGATGGACGGTCGCCTGGCGCGCGCGCTGCTCGGGCGAGACCGCGAAGCCGGTGTCGGCCATGCCGAGCGGCCCGGTGATGTGCTCGGCGAAATAGGCGTCGAGTTTCTGCCCGCTGGCCTCCTCGACGAGGCGGCCGACCCAGTCGATGTTGATGCCGTATTCCCAGCGCTCGCCGGGGTCGAACATCAGCGGCATGCGCAGCGCCGCGAGCTTACCGCTGGACATCTGCGGCATGCCGCTCGCGGCGACACAACGTTCGAGGTCGGCGTTCCATTGCTCGTAGCAGAATCCCGCGGTGTGCGTGAGGAGGTGCTTCAGGGTGATCGGCCGCTGGGCCGGGCGCAGTTGCGGCTTGCCGGCGGCGTCGAACCCGGTCAGCACCTGCGGCGCGGCGATCGCCAGGTCGATCGCCGGCAGCGGGCCGTCGAGACGTCAGCTTGCCGCGCTCGACCAGCTGCATCGCCGCGACCGAGGTGATTGCCTTGGTCATCGAGGCGATGCGGAACACCGTGTCGAGCGACATCGCCGGGCCGCCGCTAAGACTGCGCACCCCAAACGCGCCCTCGTAGACCTTGCCGCCGGCAGTCGCCGCCATCGCCACGACCCCTGGCACCGTCCGGGCAGCGGCCGCTTCGCTCAGCGCCGCGTCGATCCTCGGAAAGGAAGCCATTTCAGCGGCGTACGTTGCCGCTTTGCGCCGGAATGCCGGTCTGCTCGTAGCAGACCTTGGCGAGCGCGGCGACGCCGTCGCGGATTTCCTGCTTCGAGGTCAGCGCGAAGCAGAGCCGCAGCCGCGACTTCGAGTCTGCGCCGTCGACCGCCCATTCCGGGCCGGGGTTGAGCGCGATGCCGGCATCGGCGGCCGGCTTCACCAGCTTCATGATGTCGATCTCGGGCGGCAGCTTCATCCACAGGAAAATGCCGCCTTTGGGGATCCACGGCTCGACCGCGGTGCCGAACTCGCGCTCGATCGACTCGACCATGGTGTCGAGCTTTCCCTTCAGCGTCTCGGAGAGCTCGTCGACGTGCTCGCCGAAGTTCTGCGAGAAGTATTCGGCGACGACCATCTGTTCCAAGGCGCCGCAGCCGCTGTCGCTGCGGCAGGCGATCATCTGGCTCATGAACCGCCAATCGGCGATGCAGTAGCCGAGGCGAAGGGCGGGCGACAGCGTCTTCGAGAACGAGCCGATATGGATGACGTGGTCGCGGTCCAATGAATAGATCGCCGGCGGCGCCTCGGTGCCGCCCCAGATCAGATCGGCGTAGCACTCGTCCTCGAAGATGAGGCACGCCGTATTTTTTGGCGACCGCGAGGAGCTGCCGCCGCCGCTCCAGCGGCATGATGCTGCCCGTCGGGTTCTGGATCGTGGGGATGGTGTAGATGTATTTCGGGGTGACGCCCTTGCCCTTGAGATCGGCGAGGATGTTGTCGAGCGCGTCGATCTTGATGCCATCCTCGTCCAAGGGCGCGCCGACGATCTTCTGGCCCTCGCGCTTCAGCTTGTTGATCGCCCCGCCATAGGAGAATTCCTCGAGGATCACCGTGTCGCCCGGCTCCAGCATCACCGCGTTGATCAGGTCGATGCCCTGGCCCGAGCCGGCAAGTGATCAGGATGTCATCGGTCGAACAGTCGATGCCGCGCAGCTTGGCCTTGGACTTCACGAACTCGCGCAGGCCGAGATGCCCCTGATTGCCCTGCGCCGCGGTGTACATGGCGAGCTTCGAGCCTTCCTTGCGCAGCGCGCTTGCGGTGGCCTCGATCAGCCCTTCGACCGGGATCAGGGTCGGGTCGTTGTGCCCGCCGATGAAGTTGTATTTGGGATAGCCGGCGAAGCGCACCGCCGGGGCCGGCAGGTTCTTGGCGAAGAGATTGGTGTAGGCGAAGCCGTCGCTCATCGTGGGCGTTCCTCCAAATTCCGGGCGATCATAGGCGATTTTTGCGGCGGAGAAATCGCGGCGATGCCGCGGTTCAGCCTTTGGCCGCCTGAGCGGGCGGGTCGGCGCTGCCAAGCCGGTCGCCGCGGTAGCGCCCGATACCAGATCGGTTCCCACCAATGCCGGTTGTCGAGGTACCAGCGCACCGTCTTTCGCAAGCCGGTGTCGAAGCTCTCGCGCGGCTGCCCAGCCGAGGTCGCGGCGCAGCCGCGTCGCATCGATCGCATAGCGCTGGTCATGCGCCGGGCGGTCGGTGACGAAAGCTGATGAGGTTCGCGTGTGGGCGGTGCGGCGAGTTCGGCAGCATCTCGTCGAGCAGCGCGCAGATTTGCGCCACCACCTCGATGTTGGTGCGCTCGCCGTCGCCGCCGACATTGTAGCTCGTGCCGGGTTTGGCGCGGGTCAGGATCGTGTGCAGCGCGCGGGCATGGTCCTCGACATAGAGCCAGTCGCGCACGTTGAGCCCTTTGCCATAGACCGGGATCGGCTCGCCGTGCACCGCCTTGAGGATCGCCAGCGGGATCAGCTTTTCGGGGAAATGGTAGGGACCGTAATTGTTGGAGCAATTGCTCAGCACCGACCGGCAGCCCGTAGGTCTCGTGCCAGGCGCGCACCAGATGGTCGGAGGCCGCCTTTGACGCCGCGTAAGGCGAATTCGGCTTGTAGCGGCTGGTCTCGCGGAACTTGCCGCGTGCGCCCAGCGCGCCGAACACCTCGTCGGTCGAGACGTGATGGAAGCGGAACGCCTCGGCCTGCGCCGGCGACAGCTTGCGCCAGTAGTCGAGCGACCGCCTCCAGCATGGAATAGGTGCCGTCGATATTGGTGCGGATGAACTCGCCCGGCCCGTCGATCGAGCGGTCGACATGCAACTCGGCGGCGAGATGCAGCACCGCGTCGGGCATGAATTCGCCCAGCAGCCGCGCGATCGCCGGGCGGTCGCAAATGTCGGCGCGGTGAAAGTTATAGCCCGGGTGGTTCTCGATCGGCTGCAGCGAGGCAAGGTTCGCCGCGTAGGTCAGCTTGTCGACATTGAGGACGGTGACGCCCAGTTCGGCGACGAAGAGCCGACATACCGCCGAGCCGATAAAGCCGGCGCCCCCTGTCACCAAAACCCTCACTACACGCACCATCCCCGGCTTCGCCGCTTCGCGAGAGCAAATTAGGCGGACACAGCCGCGACAGGCAACTACCCAGCCGGGCCGCGATCGGTGGGGCTCACGATGCGCAGGTCGCCAATTTCGCGACGAGGTTTAGTTTCCGAGCAGCTGGGCGATGTTGTTGAGCACGACCGCGAGGCCGACGAGCACGACCAAGATTCCGGTCCAACGAACGTTTGGCCGGGTCCCGAAATAGCCGGCGATACCCGAGGCGATGATCACTTTCGGGACCCACCACGCTGGCCCCAGCCAGCTCATGAGAACCGAGATGGCTGGATTGGCTTCCATGCCGCCGGCGGCCATGACCCTGAGGGTTGTCAGCACGTCGAGCATCTCGAGCCCGACGATCACCGCCCCGAGTACGAGGGCGGCTGGCGCGTTGCCGACAGGCCGACGCGTGCCGGCTAATCTTTCGGCTTCGGCTTGAACCGGTGTCATGTTTGGGCCTCAATCGTGCTGGTAGGGTCGGTTGCCGGGCGCGATGCCGCATTGATTTCGATCAATCGGCGGTGTGTCGCCGAATAGGGCAGGCACCGCCCAGGACGCGAGTTGCCAGCGCAACCTCCGCGCGATTTTATTGGACAAGCGAAAAGCCTCCTGTCGAGATTGCTGCGTACGGTTGTAGGCAAGGGGAGGCATGAGCGAACTTTGGCACGGCGCCGCCGGCTTGGTGTTGGGTGGCGCCGGCTGGCTGCTGCCGCGTTGGGTCGCTGGCGCGCGCCAGCTCGGCTGGGCCTCCTTCCTCGACGCCGCGCCGCTCGCGATCTTTGCGCTCTTATTGACACTCGCCAGCGGCAGGCCGGTTTTCGGCGGCGCAATAGCCTTTGCCCTCGGCGGCGGTTTCGCCTTCGCCGACCGCACTGTGCGCGACACCTTGCGCGAGCCGGTCTTGTTCTCGGCGTTGAGCGAGCTGCCGCAAATCTTTACTCACCCCCACCTCTACCTGCCCTTTGCCGGCACCGGGCTGGTGATCGGCGGGGCTGGGGTGGCTGCGCTGGCTGCGTTTGGCTTGCTCGTCGCCGAGCCGGCGCTCGCGGCGCCGCATCCACTGGCCGCGTTCGTGGCCTGCGGACTGGTCGTCGGGGCTCTATGGCGCACCGGCTACGAGCCGTGGCTGGGCCGCGCCGCGCGGGTGATGAACCGGTTGAACCCGGGCGGCGAGCCTTTCGCCGACGCTGCCCGGCTCGGGCCTGTGGCGATCCTTCTCGTTTACGGAGTCGTCGCGCGCGCCGAGCGGGCGGCGCGGCAGGCGCGGCTCGCGCCGCGGCCGGCGGTGATCACGTCGGCCCGGGCGCGGCCGGTGATCCTGGTGCAGTGCGAGTCGTTCTTCGACGCCCGCCGCGCGCTACCGGACCTGCCTCGAGGCATCCTCTCGGGATACGACGCCGCCTGCGCCGCCGGCACATATGGCTGCCTCGAGGTTCCGGCGTGGGGAGCCAACTCGACGCGCGCGGAATTTGCCGTGTTGACCGGAATCGCCGAGTCGGCGCTCGGCTACGACCGCTACAACCCGTATCACGCGCTGACGCGCGCGCCGATCTCCTCGCAGGTTTGGCGGCTGCGCGCGGCGGGCTACCGGACGTTCTGCCTGCACCCGTTCGACCGCCGCTTCTACCGCCGCGACCTGGCGATGCCGGCGCTCGGCTTCGAGAGTTTCTCGGCCGCGAGACGCTGGGTGGCTCGCCCACCCCGCCTTATATGTCCGACCCCGAACTCGCCCGGCACATCCTGCGCATCCTCGATGAGGCCGGGCCGCGCACGTTCATCTTCGCCATCACGATGGGCAATCACGGGCCGTGGTCCGCGCAAGGGCGAGGAGATGGCGTGCTATCTCGACGGCCTCGCTCAATCGAACGCGATGCTCCACACCCTCATTGAGGGTCTTGAACAGCGTGCGCGCCGACGCGGTGCTCGGCTTCTACGGCGACCATCTGCCGAGCCTGCCGCACGGTTTCGCGGCGCTCGGTTTCGACGATTGGCGCAGCGACTACGCGATCTGGACGCCGGACGGCGAGCCCGCCCGGCAAGACCTCGCTGCGCACGAGTTGGGCCCGCTTATCGCCGATCTGGCGCTGGCGCGGCGCGAGCCGGCTTTGCGCGCCGAAGCGGCCCTGGGCATAGCATCCGCCGCGGACTAGGGAGGATGCGCCTCATGGAAATGCGGAACCGCGCCGTCATCGTCACCGGCGGCGCCTCGGGGATTGGCCGGGCCACCGCGCTGCTGCTGGCGCGCGAAGGCGCGCAGGTCTTTATCGGCGATGTCGACGAAGCCGGCGGCAACGCGACCGCCGAAGAGGCTCGCCGCCACGGGCACAACGCCGAGTTTCTCAAGCTCGACCTCGCCGACTCGGCGTCGATCGAGGTCTTCGCCGCCGCGGTTCACCAGCGGGTCGGGCGCGTCGATGGGCTGGTCAACGGCGCCGGCTGGGACCGCATACAACCCTTCATGGAGAACCCGCCCGAGATGTGGGACGACCTCATCGCCATCAATTTGATGGGCGCGGTGCGGCTGACCCGCGCGGTGCTGCCGCCGATGATCGAGGCGCAGGCGGGCAAGATCGTCAACATCTCGAGCGACGCCGGGCGCGTCGGCAGCATGGGCGAGACCGTCTACGCCGCGGCCAAGGGCGGGCTCATCGCCTTCACCAAATCGCTGGCGCGCGAGATGGCGCGGCACAAGCTCAACGTCAATTGCGTCTGCCCCGGCCCGACCGACACGCCGCTGTTCCAGCGCCAGCCCGACCGGATGAAGGAAGCGCTGACCCGGGCGATTCCGTTCCGCCGCATCGCCCAGCCCGAGGACATCGCCGAGGCGGTGATGTTTTTCCTCGGCCCGCGCTCGCGATTACATCACCGGCCAGGTGTTGAGCGTCAGCGGCGGATTGACGATGGTCGGGTGAGTGCCGATCTTTTGAGCGGCGGCTTGTCGCCCAGGGGAGTTCGAACGAATGACGCGTTACGCACCGCTGGTTTTCGCCTTGGCCCTCATCGGCGCCGCCGGGATCGCCGCGGCGCAAGACTCCTAACGCCAACGAGACGCCGGACCAGAACGTCCGGCAGAGCCAGCAATACCAGCAGCTCATTTGCAGCAATGCCGCGTTCCGCGCCAAGCGCATCGCGCAGGAATGCGGCCCGCTCCAGGGCTCGCAGTTCTACGATGGCTGCGTTGCCTCCTTCGATTGCGGCGGCAAGCAGCCGACCGGCGCCAATTGGCGTCAGGCGCCGCCTTCGCAGACCACCAAATAGGGAGAGGATCATGGCAGCGAACCCCGCCCCCGGTTGGGAGAAAAAGCCCGAGCACCGCGTCGATCTTTATCCCCGAAAGCCGCCGCGTGCGCGTGACCTTTGGCGGCGCGGTCGTCGCCGACACGACACATGCGCTTGCGTGTCGAGGAGACCGGCCACGGTCCGGTGATGTACATCCCGGCCAAGGACATGCGGCTCGATCTGATGAAGAAGACCGAGCACAGCACCTATTGCCCGTTCAAGGGCACCGCCTCCTATTGGACCCTCGATGCCGGCGGGCAAGAGCTCGGAAAACGCGATCTGGGGTTACGAGACGCCCTATGACGAGATGACCGGGCTCGCCGGCCACTACGCCTTCTACGACACCGGGTCGACAACATCGAGATCGGCTGAGATGGACGCCTTGATGCAGAACTGGGTCGTCCGCAAGCCGGCGGTCGCCTCGCGTCGCGGTATCGTCGCCTCGCAGAACGGCGTCGCCGCCGGGGTCGGCGCCGAGATCCTCGCCGCCGGCGGCACGCGCGGTTGATGCCGTGGTCGCCACCGCGTTCGCGCTCGCCGTGCGCGAGCCGTGGAACAGCGGTCTCGGCGGTATCGGCTTCATGGTCGTGCACCCGGCCGGCGGTGCCCGCGCCGAGGTCGTCGATTTTGGTCCGGTCGCGCCGGCGAAGCTCGATCCGGCGCTGTTTCCGCTAACCGGCGAGACTCGCACCGAGCTCTTCACCTGGCCGCAGGTGGTCGAGGACCGCAACGTCCACGGCCCGCTCTCGTTCATGATCCCCAGCGCGGTGCGCGGCTACGAGCAGGCGGTCGAGAGGTTTGGCCGATTGCCCTGGCGCGAACTGGTGGCGCCGGCCGTGGCGCTCGCCAAGGAAGGGCTGCCGGTCGATTGGTACGTGACCTTGCGGGTGGCGAGCTTTGCCGCCGATCTGCGGCGCTACCAGGAGAGCCGCCGCATCTACCTTCCGGACGATCTGCCGCCGGTGGTGCCGACCAACGGGGACGCGCCGGTGCTGCAGCTCGGTCGCCTCGCCGACACGCTGGCGCGGCTCGCCGAAGCTGGCCCCCAGGATTTCTATGCCGGCGATATCGCCGCCGCGATCGCCGCCGACAGCGCGGCCGGGGGCGGGGTGCTCGCGGCCGAGGATTTGGCGCAGTGCCGCGCCCGCATCGTGCCGTCGCTCGATATCCCCTACCACGGCTATACCTTTCAGGCCGCGCGTGGTCTCACCGCCGCCCCGACCCTGGCCGACGTGCTCGACCGGCTTGACGGCAAGAGCTTCGCCAAGCGGCCCGACCCGAACTATTTCGAGGCCGTCGTCGAGGCCCTGCAACAGGCCTATGCCGTGCGGCTCGAAGGACTGGGCGACACCGAACCGCCGGCCGAGAGCTGCACTACCCACATCACCGCGGTCGACCGCGAGGGCGGGGTCGCCGCGTTGACCACGACCTTGCTGTCGACCTTTGGCAGCCGCTACGTGCTGCCGCGGACCGGCATACTGATGAATAACGGCGTGATGTGGTTCGACCCGCGCCCCGGCCGGCCGAACTCGATCGGGCCGGGCAAGCGGGCGCTCAGCAATATGTGCCCGCTGATCGTCGCCCGCGACGGGCGGCCGCGCTTTGCGATCGGCGCCTCGGGCGGACGCCGCATCCTCGGCGCGGTGCTGCAAATGGCGAGCTTTATCGCCGATTTCGGCATGAGCCCGGAAGAGGCGGCCCATCACCCGCGCGTCGATGTCAGCGGCGCCGACGGCGTCGCGGTCGACTGTCGCCTGCCCGAGGCAGTGATCGACCGGCTGAGCAGCCGCGGCGGCGTGCGCTTGGTCGAGCACACGGTGTCGCCGCAGCAATTCGCCTGCCCGAACGTGGTGCTGCGCGGCGAGGATGGCACCAATCACGGCATCTCGGACGTGATGTCGCCGTGGTCGGCGGCGGTGGCCGAGCCTGAACGCGCCCGCTGACCCGCCCTTGTGGGTTTCTGCGAATGAATGACGTCGCCGAACCGGCGAGGCCCGTTGCCGTCCGAGCCCGCGACGCCGCGTCGCTGATCCTGCTGCGCGGCCGGGGGCGCGACCTCGAATTGCTCGTCGGCAGGCGGCCGATGACGGTTCGTTTCATGCCCGGGGTCTACGTCTTCCCCGGCGGCGCGGTCGACGCCGAGGACGCCCGTCCGTGGCAAACCGAGACCGGCGCCGAGTGGCTGCCGCTCCGGCTGCGGCGCTGCGCTCGCGCCGCGCTGCGCGAGACCTGGGAGGAGTCGGGCGTGTTCTTCGGGCATGCCGGAGCGTCGCAAGGAGGCCTTGCGCTCGGGCAGCCCGGCGGCTGAGGCCTATGCCGAGGCGGGAGTCATGGCAACGATCGACCGGCTCACCTATATCGGCCGCGCGATCACCCCGGCGCGGGTGTTCCGGCGTTTCAACACGCGCTTTTTCCTCGGCGACGGCGCCTTGGTCATCGGCGAGCCGCGCGCCACCGACGAGCTCGAGGATGTGCGCTGGCACCCGATCGGCCGCCATCCGCTGGAGCCGTTTCGCGATGTCAGCCAGTTCATGCTGGCGCGGGCGATCGCGGTGTACGAGGGCGA
>CAVZCJ010000015.1:0-407527 GCA_963773625.1 uncultured Alphaproteobacteria bacterium
TGATGGCCGCGGCCAGCGGCCCGGATGACGTGCCCCGGGTGGTGGCCGAACTGCTGCGCCGGGGCGAGAAGGTGCCGGGCTTCGGGGACAAAAGAACCTGCGGCCGGCGACCCGCGCGCGACCTGCTGCTGCTCGGCCTGGTGCGCCGGGCCGCGCCCAAGTCGGGCCAGCTCGCGGTGGCCGACGCACTGCTCGCGGAGGTCAGGCACAAGGGCCTGCCCGAGCCGAACATCGACTTCGCGATCGCGACCCTGGCCCGGGTGGCGGGCATGGTCAGGGGGGCCGGGGAGGCGATATTCGCGGTGGCCCGGACGGCGGGCTGGATCGCCCACGCCCTGGAGGCCTACACCGGACCCGGCCCGCTCCGCCCCCGCGCCGTCTACACCGGCCGCCCCGCGGCCGGCGGCCCCTACGCGTGTCGTTACCGACCGATGAGCCCGCTTCGCAACGCGCCGGGCCATTCCTGGCCGCCGCGGCGTGGTGACCATGCGCGGTCACTCGCCGGTGGCGCCGTCGATCTGCTCGCGGAGGAGGTCGGCGTGGCCCAGGTGCCGCGCGTACTCCTCGATCATGTGCAGGTAGATCAGGCGCAGCGACATGACCTCGTTGTCGTGGGTGAAGGTGTCGTCCAGGGACGCGTTGGCCACGGCCGCGTCGGCGAGCTTGAACTCCTCGGTCAGCCGGGCGTAGTCGGCGGCGGCCCGGGCCGGGTCGACGCGCTCGAAATCGGCGTCTGGTCGCCGCCGAACGGGTGGTCGACGGGCTCGCCCGCGAACCACTGCCGGAACCACGTCCGCTCCACCTTGGTCATGTGCCGCACCAGCCCGAGCAGCGACAAGCCCGACGGCGGCACGGTCCGGCGGCCAGCTCCTCGCCGGTCAGCCCGGCGCACTTGTAGAGCAGCGTCGCGCGGTGCCAGTCCAGGAACGCCTGCAGCATCGGGCGCTCGGGGCCGGTAAGCGGCCCTTCCGGCCGCTCAACATCCGGGGCTTTCCAAGTCACGGCGCCCATCATCCCACGCCCGGCGGGGCGGTACGGTCGGCTACCCGGGCAGGCGGGACGCTCGGGCGGCCGGGTGGCGATCTCCACCGCGCCCTTGTAGGCGAGGCCGCGCACCTGGATCACCGGGGCGTCCGGCAGGCGGTAGCCGGGATCCTCGTCCTCATGTCCCTGGGTGACGCCGAAGCCGGTCATCTCGACCCGTACGCTCGGCGGCACCAGGATCGTCACCCGGGACTTGTAGGCCACCGCCAGGAACGTGGTGACCGGGCCGCTGAGCTCGGCCGCGCGCAGGTCGAGCCAGCCGCCGCCCTTGTACACGACGGTCGTGTAGCGCTCCGGCACCCGCCAGCGGCCGGCCCGCCGGACCGAGCCCTTCAGCGCGACCGCGAACCGGCCCGGCCCGCGGCCGGGGACCGCGGGCGCGCTGCCGGGCGTCGCCGTCGCCGCGGGCAGGTCAGCGAGCAGGGCGTCAGGTCCGCATGTGTCCGGGCGGTCAGCGCCGCCCGGGTCCGCTCGTCGAATTCCGTGTCGTCCAGGCGGCCCTCGGCGAACGCGTCCTGCACGCGCGCCACCACCGCGTCCCGCTCCCGGTCCATGAACGTCCGCGGCTCCGCTCCCGCCCCGGCTCCGCTCGCCGCCGCTACCTGGCCTGCTGACGCCCCCTGCTCCTCTGGCGCCCCAGCGCCCCCGTCGGTCGCCATGACATTCCCTTCCGTCCGATTCAACGATCGCGATATATCGTAACTCGGCCAGGCGGGTGATGCGTAGCTTGGATTGCAGATGCGGGAGTTCTTCCCAGTCTGTCATGAATTGTCCGGTCAGGCCGTACCGGCCGGCCAGGGCCACCAGGGTCTCGGTCCGGTAGTAGAAGTCTTCGCGCAGCACCTGGTGCTCGGCGCCCTCGGTCCGGTCGAAGGTGAAGTCGAAGAAGCCGTCCGGCTTCATGACCCGCCCGATATGCGCGAGGCACTCCTCGATGACCTCGATCGGGGAGTGCGAGAACACGCTGTGCGCGTGCACCACGTCGAAGTGCCCGGCCGGCAGGAACTCCAGCTTCAGGTCCTGGACCAGGGTCAGGTGCGGCAGCTTGTCCTGCAGGCCGGCCTCGGCCAGCGTGCGCTGCGCGGCCAGCAGGATGTCGGGGAGATGTCGATCCCGTAGTAGTCACCCGCGTCCAGGTGCTCGATGAACAGGCGGCCCGCCCGCAGGTTCCCGCAGCCGATCTCGAGCATCCGCATGCCCGGCTTGAGGCCGTGCGAGACGAGGTAGTCGAACTGCATCTGGCCGAACTTGAGCCAGGACTCGTGCGAGTGGCTGCCCACCGCGCCCTCGTCGCTGCGGGCCGCGTCTGACCTCATCACCGCGCGGTAGTAGCTCACGTGGCCCGGTTCTTCAGCCGCAGTACCGCGTCGCGGGCCAGGCGGCGGACATGCGGCACAATGCGCCGGGGTGA
Source organism: uncultured Alphaproteobacteria bacterium (assembly GCA_963773625.1). Classification (GTDB taxonomy): domain Bacteria; phylum Pseudomonadota; class Alphaproteobacteria; order ATCC43930; family CGMCC-115725; genus DATARH01. The sequence goes on from CAVZCJ010000015.1 coordinate 2,456, forward strand.
CGCGCGGCATAACGGATCATGAACGTCAGCCGAGAACGGTCCTTCGGATGCATCTCCCTAGTGAAGCAGAATCCGCAGTGCCGGGTCGCTGTTCACGGCACACCTCGGGTCTGCCCAGTCGCACACCGCAAGCACACGCTGGCACGATGAACGGTGCCGGTAAGAGAGGGTTTGATCAAATCCCCCAGCGATGCTGCCTCAGCGTGTCGGCTCACGATCGAAGCCACACGGACCGCTTGCCAAGCCCGGGCCTGCCTGGCCGGGCGAACCGATCGGTCACGATCATGCTGCCAGCTGAGCCGCAAAGGCGACGAGCAGGCCCGTGAGGTCTTCGTGGCAGGCCTGGCAGCCGCGGTAGCCTCGGCAGGCTGGGCAACGTCCAGCCGGCGTCAGGGCCGGTTTCGGCCATCTTCTGCTGTGCGTCGGCGAGGCGCCCTTCAGGGCCTTGACGTGGTGGCCTTCTGCTTCGCCGACGACTTTCTTGACGGCCCGGGTCACGGCCGGTTCGACTGCTCGGCGGCCGAATGCGGGTAGGCCACGATCAGGCCGGCGCCGCCGATCGGGATGGTGGCCCCGGCATGCTCTTCCAGCTTCTGGCTGCGGTGCAGCAGTTTGCCGCCCCGGCGCCGATCACCGCGCCGATCGCGGTCGCGGCGAGCAGTGGCGGGGCGAACAGGCCGACGGCGAACCCGACGGCGCCCAGGCCGGCCGCGCCTTCCTCGACCATGTGGTCGGTCTGCTCCACCGAGAGGTTGCCCTCGAGGTCTTTGCTGACGACCACCGCGCCGTGCAGGTAGCCGCCGCTGGCCAGCACCGCCTCGTAGTCCTCCTGGGCGGCGTCCTTGGACAGGTAGCCGCCGATCAGCACATCGGTTGTCTCGTCGTCGAATTTCATCGGTGCCTCCTCCTGGCGTGCGGGCCTGTCCTATTGCGAGAGTCCGTGCGCGGCGTGGCCGTGCTGTGCGGCCGCGTGCAGCTCGTCCTCGTCCTGGGCCGACAGATGCGGCTTGACGTCGAAGACGACCTTCTTGACGGTGCCGGTGAAAGCGAACGGCTTCTTGTCCGCATAGCTCAGGTCGACGACCCCGCCGTTGTCGCGGCCGATGTCCATGCCCGCGTAGGCGGAGAAGCGGATCGGGACGGTGTGGTCCATGCGGCCCTTGCCGACGGGCCTGTCGTTGATGTACAGGGTCACCTCTCCGCCGGTGGCGGGCTTGGCCGCGTCGGCGGCGAACTCCATCCGCACATTCACTTCCCGGCCGGCAGCGGCTCGTCGGCCTGCTGCCTGTAGACGAACACGCCCATCATCGAGTAGGTGTGGGTGAGCTTGCCGTCCTCGACCTACAGGGAGAACCCGCCCATGTGGTCGGCCTCGGCCACGATCACGCCCTCGGCCCCCCCCGCCGGGACGACCAGGTCCGCGCTGATCGCGTAGGAGTGGTTGTAGATCCGCGGGATCATCCCCGACATGACGTTCTGGACATCGCCGCGGTACTCCACCGGGACCGCATCCGGGATCGGCGGAAGGATGCCGAAGAACGCGGACAAGGTGGCGAGCAGCGGGAGCACCTTGTACTTCTCTGCCTCCGCCCAGAACAGATCCTTGAGCTCCTGACCTTGTCGGGGTGATCGGCGGCGAGGTCGTGGGCCTGGGTGAAGTCGTCGGGCAGGTAGTACAGCTCGGCGGGGTCGGCGTCGGGGTCCCATACCCCGGGCGCGTAGGGCCGTAGCGCATCGGGTGTGATCACCCACGGGATCCGCGGCGTCTTCATGGCCAGCCACCAGCCGTCCTTGTACATGGCGCGGTTGCCGATGGTCTCGAAGTACTGCTGGGTGTGGCGTTCCGGCGCGGCCGCGTCGCGTCAGCGAGTCCGCGAAGGTCCCGGTGTTGGGAACGCCGCGCGGCTCGATGAGGAGCATCTTCACCTCCCGCTCGGCGTAAGGCTTGTGCTCGACGCCTTTCGGCACAACAAACATTTCGCCACCGTTGATGGTCACCGCGCCGTCGCGGAAATCGATGCGCAGCTTCCCGTCGAGCACGATAAAGGTCTCGTCGGTGTCCTCGTGCCGGTGCCAGACAAAGTCGCCTTCGAGCTTCACCAGTTTGAACTGGTAGTCGTTCATCTCGGCGACGACTTTGGGCTGCCACTGCTCAAGGATGAGGCCCAGCTTTTCGCGAAAATTGACCGGCTTGTAGGCGGTCATTCCGGTCCTCAGAAATCCATCTCGAGGCAGTAGAGCCCGCCGACGAAGCGGTCGACCGTGTAAACGATGCCGCGGTCGTCGATGAACACGTCGTTGAGCTGGCACGAGCCGAACGGCGATCCCGGCACCTCGGGCACGAAATAGGCGACCTCCTTCGGCTGGTACGGGTTTTCCAGATCGAAGGCGCGCATCCCGCCGTTGAAGAACGTGCCGAAGACGATGCGGTCGGATTTCCAGCAGCCTTCCTTCGGCAAGTTTTCCCATAGATTGTGAGCGCCAAAGCGGCCGCCGCGGCGCGAGAATACGTCGACCGAGGGCAGCGGACAGGTCGCGATCGGGACCGGGTTCTCCTCGGTGCGGTTGTCGACGATCCAGACCAGCTTCGGCCAGTCGGCGCCATCCGGCCGGGTGCACTCATCGCTCACGATGAGCAGGTTGCGGTCGAAGAACGGCACTACCGTATGGGTAAAGCCGACATTGGGTGGATGGTAGTCCCAGCGCGACACCATCTTTGGGTGCGCCTGGTCGGCGATGTCGAGGACGATCATCCCGCCGTCGAGGTAGCCCATGTAAACCCGGTCCGGGCGCTCCGGGTAGACATTGGTGTTGTGCGGGCGAAAGCCGCTATCGGTGCCGTCCGGATGCCGCTTCAGCGGCCCCTCGTTGTCGCCGCGCGCCTGACCCGGCAGCCACCAGCGACTGATCTCGGTGGGCTTCGACGGGTTCGAGACGTCAATCGCGCGGTAGAACTGATCGTCCTTGGGGTGCGACGGCTCGAAATCAGCCGAACCGGCGCTCATGTGGATGGTCTTGCCGTCGGTGAACCAGAGTTGGTGCACGCCGCGCAATTCCGGCCCCGAGCAATCGAAGAAGCTAATCGATTTTGGGTTCTCCGGGGTCGAGATGTCGAACAGCTCGAACCCGGCTGGCTTCAGCCCGGGATCCTTGGTCTGATAGGCGACCGCGAGGATGTCGCCGACCGTCTCCAGCGAGTTGGAGCGCATATGCGACTCGGGCAGGTCGCGGCGGGCGACGATCTTCGGGTTCTTCGGGTCGGTGACGTCGACCGCGGTGAAGTTTTTCGGCGCGCTCTCGTGCGCCAGCCAGAGGATGCGCCGGCCATCCTTGGTCAGCTGCATCGACATGCCCTCGCCAATGCCGCCGAAACCTTCTAGCGAGTTGTGCGAGATGAGCTTGAAGTTCCAGATCATCGAATTGTCGGTAGCGGGCATGTGTCCTCCCAGGGATTTGCACCAAAATGACTGATGAAGGCCGCGCTGTCACTGCGAGCGAAGCGAAGCAATCTCGCGCCGCCCGCGTTTCCCGCCATTGAGATTGCTTCGTTGCCGCGCTCCTCGCAATGACAGCTTGGGGAATCGGGTTATGATCCGCCAACCTCGCCCAAGGAGAGAGAGATGCCCGACCTGTTGGAAGCCGTCGAAAACGGCGTCGCCTGGCTGACCCTCAACCGACCCGAGCGGCTCAACGCGCTGTCGGCGGAGATGACCGGGAGCCTTACCGAGACCTTAAACCGGCTCGCCACCGACCGCGAGGTCGGCGCCATTGTCATCACCGGGGCCGGGCGCGGCTGGTGCTCGGGCGGCGACGTCAAGTCGATGGAGGCGCGCGGCCGCGACCAGACGGTGGAAGACCGTGTCGAGGGGCTGCGCCGCTCGCACCAATTGCCGCTGCTGATGCGCAACTGCCCGAAGCCGATCGTCGCCGCGATCAACGGACCGGTCGCCGGCGCGGGGCTCGGCCTGGCGCTGGCCTGCGACCTGCGGATAGCCGGAAAATCGGCGCGGTTCGGCACCGCCTTTGTCCGCATCGGCTATTCCGGTGATTACGGCGGCACCTGGAGCCTGACGCGGCTGGTCGGCACCGCAAAGGCGCGCGAACTCTATCTCCTCGGCGACGTCATCGAAGCCGAGGAAGCCTATCGGCTCGGCATGATCAACCGTCTGGTCGACGACGATGTTTTGCGGGATGAAGCCATGACCCTTGCACGACGGCTCGCCGACGGGCCGCGGGTCGCGCTCGGCTATATCAAGAAGAACCTGTTCGCCGCCGAGACCGAACCGTTCCAGACCGTGCTCGACCTCGAGGCCGAGCATCAGGCGCGCTGCGCCTTCACCGAGGACCATAAGGAGGCGGTCGCCGCCTTCAACGAAAAGCGCCGGCCGGTGTTCAAGGGGCAGTAGAAATGGCCGGGCTCTATTTCGAGGAGTTCTCCGAGGGCCAGGTGTTCGAGCACGCGATGACCCGCACGGTGACCGAGACGGACAACGTGCTGTTCACGACGATGACGATGAACCCACAGCCGCTGCACCTCGACGCCGAATTCGCCAAGACCACCGAATTCGGCCGGCCGCTGGTCAATTCGATCTTCACCCTCGGCCTGGTGATCGGGATTTCGGTCGGCGACACGACGCTCGGAACCACCGTCGCGAATCTCGGCATGAGCGACGTGCGCTTCCCGAAGCCGGTGTTCCACGGCGACACGGTGCGGGCGAAGACGACGGTGATCTCGCTGCGCCGAAGCAAATCACGCTCCGACGCCGGGATCGTCGAGTTCGAGCACGTCGGATTGAACCAACACGGCGAGGTGGTGGCGATCTGCCGCCGCGCCGCCTTCATGAAATGCCGGCCGGCATAGGGGCAAGACATGCCGATCCGCTCCTTCCTCTTCGTTCCGGCCGACAGCGAGCGCAAGCTCGCCAAGGGGCTGGAGTCCGGCGCCGACGCGCTGATCCTCGACCTCGAAGATTCGGTGGCGGCGGCGAACCGGCCGACCGCGCGCCGGCAAGCGCGCGAATTCCTCGACACGCACGGCCCGGGGGAGATTGCCCGCTATGTGCGGATCAACCCGCTGGCCAGCGGTTTGGCGCTCGACGATCTCGCCGCGACCGTCGCCGGGAAGCCGGACGGCATCCTCCTGCCGAAATGCACGCCCCAGGATGTGACGACCGTCGACCATTACCTTTCGGCCTTCGAGGCCGCAGCCGACCACAAGGTCGGCGCGATCCGCGTCGTCGCCATCGCCACCGAGACCGCCGAGGCGGTGTTCGCGCTCGGCAATTACGCCCGGTCGTCGCCGCGGCTCGAGGCGATTACCTGGGGCGCTGAGGACCTCTCGGCCTGCATCGGCGGGAACAACCGCACGAGCGACGGCGCCTATGACGGGCCATACCAGTTGGCGCGCTCACTGTGTTTGCTGGCCGCGGCGGCGGCCGGGGTCGCCGCGCTCGACACGATTTACACCGATTTCCGCGATCCGGACGGCCTCAAGGCCGAGGCGGTCGCGGCGCGACGCTCCGGCTTTACCGGCAAGATGGCGATCCACCCGTCGCAGCTCGCGACGATCAACGAGGTGTTTTCGACCAGCGCCGAGGAGCGGGCATGGGCGGAGCGGGTGATCGCGGCCTTTGCCGCCAACCCGAATGCCGGAACTCTGGCGCTCGACGGCAAGATGATCGACAAGCCGCATCTGGTATTGGCGCGGCGGCTGTTGGGATTGCCGCCCGAGTAAACGCCAGTTAACGCTGAAACCGGGGATGGCGAGCGGGGTCGCCGCTGTAAAACCACAATCAACCCGCCATATGGCTGCGCATGATGGCGACGCGACGATCCTTTCTTCTGGGCAGCGCGTGCACGTTGGCGCTGGCGAAGCTGCGGCCGGCGCTGGCCGATGCCCCCGCCGCCGACGGTCAGGTTCTCCACGTCGCCAACCGCCTCGGTTTCGGGCCGAATATGGCTGTCATGGCGCACATCCAGCAGGTCGGCATCGACCGCTATGTCGACGAGCAGCTACACCCCGCCGCGATCGCCGAGCCGGCTGAACTGACCCAGCGGCTGGCCGCGCTCGACACGCTTGGGCTCGATCCCGTGCAATTGTTCGTCGCGTACGGGCCGTTGTTGCCGATCCTCAACGGCGGGGTGAAACCGACCCCCGAGGAGGCGAAAGCGCGGCGCCAGCGCGCCCGGATCATCGCGCAGCAGGCGTCCTGGGCGCGGGTATGGCGCGCGCTTTACAGCCCGCGGCAGCTGCAGGAGGCGATGGTCGATTTCTGGTACAACCATTTCAACGTTTTCGCCGCCAAGGCCATCGACCATCTGTGGATCGGCAACTACGAGGAGACCGCGATCCGGCCTCATGCGCTCGGCCGCTTTCGCGATCTTGTGCAGGCGACCGCGCATCATCCGGCGATGCTGTTCTACCTCGACAATCACCTCAACACCCAGCCGGGCAGCCCGGGCGCAAGGGGTGAGCAGACCGGAATCAACGAGAACTATGCGCGCGAGCTGATGGAGCTGCACACGCTCGGCGTCGATGGCGGTTACACTCAGGACGACGTCGTCACCCTGGCGCACATCCTGACCGGCTGGGGGCTCGACCGGCCGGCGTTCCGTATCGGCCACGGCGCGGGCTTCCGTTTCGACCCGTCGCGGCACGATTTCGGCGTAAAGACCTTCCTCGGCCACACGATCCCGCCAGGCGGCGAGGAGCAAGGCATCGCGGCGATCGACATCCTGGTGAAGAGCCCCGCGACCGCGCGCCACATTTCCTTCCAGCTGGCGCAGTATTTCGTCGCCGACAACCCACCTCCGGTTCTCGTCGACCGGCTGGCGCAGCGCTTCAGCCAGAGCGATGGCGACATCGCGGCGGTGCTGAAGGTGCTGTTCACCTCGAAGGAGTTCCGCGACAGCGTCGGCCAGAAATACAAAACGCCCTATCACTACGTGTTGTCTGCGGCGCGGGCCGCCGGCATCGAGGTCAACAACCCGCGGCCGCTCTTGGGCACGATGGCGCGGCTCGGCATGCCGCTTTATTTCTGCCCGACCCCGGACGGCTACAAGAATACCGAGGACGCGTGGCTCAGCCCCGACGCAACGACGTTGCGGATCGGCTTCGCCACCGGGCTCGGCCGCGGCGCGCTGCCGCTGAAGAATCCGCCACCGGCAGACGATCAGGTCGGCAACGCGATGGCGGCGCCGCAACTTGTTTCGCAGCAGAACGAGCCGGTCCCGACGAAGCCCGAGCCGCTCGACCCGGTGCCGCTGCAGGCGCTGTTGGCGCCGATCCTCAGCGCGCACGCCCAATCGGCTATCGCTGAGGCGACAGCCGGAATTGCGCGCGGCAATGATCCTCGGCAGTCCCGATTTCATGCGCCGGTAGATATGCTTCAGCGGGCTTGCATCATCTTTTTCATATGTCACGCCGCGCTGCCGGCGCACGCAGATCCCGCGCTCGACCGGCAGATCATCCACGTCCTCAACCGGATTACCCTGGGGCCGACGCAAGAGGCGGTCGCGCACGTCAAGGCGATCGGTATCGACCGCTATATCGACGAGCAGCTCGATCCCGCGTCGCTGCCCGAGCCGACGGCGTTGACCGATCGCTTGGCCGCGCTCGACACGCAGGGGCTCAGCGCCGCGCAACTTTTCGCAACGTACGGGCCGCAGCCGAACGAGACGATGGAAGGCGCCAAGCCGACGCAAGAAATGATCGATGCGCGGATCAAGCGCGCCGAGTTCGATCCTCGAGCAGGCCCGCGCGGCGCGGGTTTACCGCGCGCTCTACAGTCCGCGTCAGCTGCAAGAGGTGATGGTCGACTTCTGGTTCAACCACTTCAATGTCAACGCCTATAACGGCTTCGACATGCTGTGGGCCGGCGATTTCGAGAATGAGGCGATCCGGCCGCACGCGCTCGGCAAGTTTCGCGATCTGCTGCTGGCGACGGCGCAGCATCCGGCGATGCTCTATTACCTCGACAACCAGGACAGCACCGCGCCCGGCAGCCCAGCCGCCGCCCCGCTATTCAGCAATATCAACGAGAATTACGCGCGCGAACTGATGGAGCTGCATACGCTTGGTGTCGACGGCGGCTATACCCAGAAGGACGTCGACACTCTGGCGATGATCCTGACCGGATGGGGGTTCAATTACGAAGCCTGACCACCGGGTCGGGGTCAGCCTTCGCCTTCATCGCCTCGCGCCACGATTCGTCAGAGAAGACCTTCCTCGGCCACCAAATCGCGCCGGGCGGCGAGGAGCAGGGGATCGCGGCGATCGACATTCTGGCGAAGAGCCCGGCGACGGCGCACCACATTGCTTTTGAGCTGGCGCAGTATTTCGTCGCCGACAAGCCGCCCGCCGCGCTGGTCGAGCGGCTCGCCCAGGAATTCATGAGCACGGATGGCGACATCAAGGCGATCATGAAGGTGCTCCTGACCAGCACCGAATTCCGCGATAGCGCTGGGCAGAAATACAAGACCCCTTACGAATACGTGCTGTCGGCGGTGCGCGCCACCGGAGGCACGATCAAGAGCCCGACGCCGTTCTTGGGCGCGATGGCGCAGCTCGGCATGCCGCTCTACCTCTGCCCCACCCCCGACGGGTACAAAAACACGCGAGACGAGTGGCTTAGCCCCGACGCGATGACGACCCGCACCAATTTCGCGGTGCTGGTCGGCAGCGGCGCCTTGCTCAACTACATCCCGCCCGACGAGCAAGAGGCGCGTGTCGTCGCCGCCTCGGCCGCGCCCGATGCGAAGCCGATTACGGTCAATGCCGAGGCGCTGCTGGCGTTGTTCGACCCGATCCTCACCGACCATTCGCGCGCGGCGATCGCCCAATCGCCGGCGGCGATGAAGGCGGCGCTCATTCTCGGCAGCCCCGATTTCATGCGCAGATAGGGTGCGACCATGTTGAGGCGCGATCTTTTCAGACTGACCGGCAGCGCGGCATTGGGAGCCATCGCCTCGCCGGTGCTCGGCCCAATCTGGGCGGCGCGCGCCGACGGCCTGCCCAAGCGGATGATCGTGGTTATGCTGCGCGGCGCGGTCGACGGGCTCAACGTTGTCGTGCCCTATGGCGAGGCGGCCTATTACGAGGCGCGCTCGACCATCGCCATCCTAAAGCCGGGGACGGACAACGGCGCGCTCGCCCTGGACGGACATTTCGGCCTGCATCCGGCGCTGCAGCCGCTGATGGCGATGTGGAACGACAAGAAGCTCGCCTTCATCCAGGCCGCAGGCTCGCCCGACCCGAGCCGGTCGCATTTCGACGCGCAGCTTTACATCGAGAACGGCACCCCCGGCCGCGGCACCACCCCGGACGGGTGGATGAACCGGCTCCTGGCGGCGCTGCCCGGACCGCGCAGCCCGACCGATGCGCTCTCGGTCGGACCGGTCTTGCCTTATATCCTCAAAGGCCCGGTGGCGGTCGCCAACCTGCCGCTTGGACCCAAGGCGGCGGCGCCGATGGTGATCGACCGGCCAGAGATCGCCAGCGCCTTCGACAAGCTCTACTACGGCAACGACAAGCAGAGCGAGGCCTATCGCCAGGGCCGCGCCGCGCGCAGCCAGCTGGTAGCCGACATGGCGAGCGACGAGCAGAAGATGGCCGATAACGGCGCGCCGCTGGCCGAGGGATTCCCTGCGATCGCCGCCCGGCTTGCGCGGCTGGTGAGCCAGGACAAGCACATCCGGCTGGCCTTTGTCAGCCTCGGCGGCTGGGACACGCACGCCCGTCAGGGCAACGACAAGGGACAGCTTGCCGGCCGGCTGAAGGCGTTGGGCGACGGGCTCGTGGCTCTGCAGCAGGGGCTGGGCCAGGATTGGAGCGACACCGTGCTCACAGTTATTTCGGAATTCGGCCGTACCGTGCACGAGAACGGCAATGGCGGCACCGACCACGGCCACGGCAACGTCATCTGGGTGATGGGCGGGCCGGTGAAGGGCGGCAAGGTTTATGGCCAATGGCCGGGCCTCGCCGCGGCGCAGCTCTACCAGCAGCGCGACCTGGCGATAACCACGGATTTCCGCCACCCGCTGGCGACCATCGTCGAGAAGCATCTCCGGCTCGACGACAAGGCGCTGGCCAAGATTTTCCCGGACATGCCCTCGGCGCGCGGCGATTTCACTGATATCCTGGCCGGGTGAGCGAGCAGAACCCGTTTTTCGAGGCCTGGACGACCCCGTTTGGGCTACCGCCCTTCGATCGTATCAAGCCGGAGCATTTCCCGCCGGCCTTCGACCGGTTCATGGCCGAGGAGCTGGCTGAGATCGCCGCGATCACCGGCGCCGCTGAGCCGCCGACCTTTGCTAATACGATCGAGGCTTTAGAGCGCAGCGGCCGCGGGCTCGAACGAGTCGGTGACGTGTTCTCGAACCTGCGGTCGAGCGCGACAAATCCGGAGCTCGACGCGATCGCCCGCGACTACGCACCAAAGCTGGCGGCGCATCGCAGCAGGGTCGCGCTCGACCCGGCGCTCTTCGCGCGGATCGACGCGGTCTACCAGCAGTGCGGCGCGCTCGGTCTCGCGCCAGATCAGATGCGGCTGTTGGAGCGTCACCATCTGCAGCTCGTCCGGGCCGGTGCGCTGCTCGGCGCCGCGGAAAAGGCCCGGATGGCCGAGATCACCGCGCGGATGGCGACGCTGCATACGCATTTCGGCCAGAACGTGCAGCACGACGAGGACGAGTGGCGGCTGGTGCTCGACGAGGCCGATCTCGAGGGCCTGCCCAAGTTCGCCCATGACGCCGCCGCCGAGGCGGCGCGTGAGCGCGGGTTCGACGGCAAATACGTCATCACCCTGTCGCGTTCGTCGGTCGAGCCGTTCCTCACGTTCTCCGCACGGCGCGATTTGCGCGAGACCGCCTATCGCGCCTGGACCGCACGCGGCGAGCATCACGGCGCACACGACAACGCACCGCTGATCGCCGAGCTGCTCCAGCTGCGCCAAGAACAGGCGCGGCTGCTCGGCTACGACAGCTATGCCGCCTACCGGCTCGACGACACGATGGCGAAGACGCCGGAGGCCGCGGAGCATCTCTTGGAACAAGTCTGGGAACCGGCGAAACACAAGGCGGCTGGCGAGCGCGCGGAACTTGCGGCCGCAGCCAACGCCGACGGGCTGAACGAGCCAATCGCGGCATGGGATTGGCGCTATTACGCCGAGAAGGTGCGCTCACAAAAATACGATTTCGACGAAGCGGCGGTGAAGCCGTATTTCGTCCTCGACAATATGGTCGCGGCGATGTTCGACGCGGCGGGGAGACTGTTCGGAGTGAGTTTCGCCCCGCGCACCGATTGCCCGGCTTATCACCCCGATGTGCGCGCTTACGAGGTGCGCGGCACCGATGGCAAGGCGATCGGGCTTTTCCTGCACGACAATTTCGGTCGCACCGGCAAGCGCTCGGGCGCGTGGATGTCGAGCTACCGCGACCAGGAAAACCTCGACGGGCCGGTGTTGCCCATCGTCGTCAACAACAACAATTTCTCCAAGGGCGATCCGACGCTCTTGTCGTTCGACGATGCCAAGACGCTGTTCCACGAATTCGGCCACGGGCTGCATGGGCTCTTGAGCCAGGTGCGCTACAAGTCGCAGTCGGGCACCGCGGTGCGGCGCGACTTCGTCGAGTTCCCGTCGCAGATTTTCGAGCACTGGGCGCAGGCGCCGGAGACTTTGCGCAAGTACGCCCGGCATTACCAAACCGGCGAGCCGATCCCCGAGGCGCTGATCGAGAAACTGCTGGCGGCTCGCAACTTCAACCAAGGTTTCGCCACGGTCGAATATACCGCCTGCGCGATGATCGACCTCGAACTGCATGCGCGTCGCTCCGACACGCCGCTCGACATCGCGGCGTTCGAGCGCGACTTCCTGGCCCGGGTCGCGATGCCGAAAGAGATCGGGCTGCGCCACCGGCCGACGCATTTCCAGCATTTGTTCGACGGCGCCGGTTATGCCGCCGGGTATTATGCGTACATGTGGGCCGAGGTGCTCGACGCCGACGGGTTCGCCGCCTTTACCGAGGCGGGCGACGTATTCGACCCTGCCACCGCCGCGCGGCTCAAGGCGATCTACAGCGCCGGCGACACGCGCGATCCGATGGAGCTTTATCGCACGTTTCGCGGCCGCGAGCCGGCGATCGAGGCGCTGCTTGAGCAACGCGGCCTCGACGACTAGCGGGACAGCGCCGGGCCCGGTATGCGCCCGCTTGGGGAAGTGGTAGTCCGCCCGCTCGCCTTGACATAGCGCGCCGGCGCCACGACGCTTGACCCAGGATATCAACAAAGGATTTGCCGTGATCCTCACCGCCGACGCCGCCACCGCGCGACAAAGCCGCCGCGAGACGCCGCGCGGCTGGACCACCCCGTTCATCGGCGCCAACCGGTATACCGTGAAGCCCGGCGACAAGCTGCCCGCCGCCGAAGCGCTGCACCCGGTGGCGTTTCTCGTCGAGCGCGGACCCGGCGGCGTGACCCACCCGCATTTTCATCAGGCCGACCAGTACCAGGTCGTGGTCAGCGGCTACGGCAAGCTCGGTCCGCACGAGACCGGCACCGTCGCGGTGCACTACACCGATGCCTATTCGGCCTACGGCCCGATCGTCGCGGCGGGCGAAGGGATCGCCTGGTTTACCTTGCGCAACCGCTGGGACCCCGGCGCGAAATACATGGCCGATCTCGATAGCCGCGCCGAGCTGCGTGCGTCGCGCGACCGGCATACGCATTGGGAAACGACAACCGATCCAGTCCCGCCGCTTGCCACCGCCGATCTAAAGGCGACCGCCGCGCTCGCCCGCGAACAGGTGCTCGAAGGCGAGCACGGGCTGGCGACCTGGCGCTATCGCGTGCCGGCGGGCGGGACGCTGACCGGTCCGGAACCGGGGAATGGCGGCGGCCAGTTCTGGCTGGTGCTGGGCGGAACGCTGTCCGTTGCCGGCTCGGGCCTTCTCGGAGTCAACTCGACGATCTTTACCGGCCCCGAGGACGGACCCCTCGCCGCCAGCGCCGGCCCGGACGGGGCTGAGGCGCTATGCCTGCAATTCCGCGTCCCTTACGCGATGCGGCACTGAGCCGGGCTACGCCGTCGGCGGCGCGTTGTAATCGGCCTCGCTGACCGGCTCGAACCAGGCGGTGCCGTTGCCGGCATCGTCGACTTCCATCATCGCCAGATGGGCGAAGAACTGGCCGGGCGCGGCGCCATGCCAGTGCCAGGTGTCGGGCGGGATCGTCACCGTGTCGCCCGGTTCGAGGATTTGCGGCGGCGAGCCCTTGAAGCAGATGCGGCCGATCCCGGCGGTGCAATAGAGCGTCTGGCCGACCGGATGGCTGTGCCAGTTGGTGCGGCCGCCGGGGTTGAAATTGTACATCGTCGCCCGCATCCGCGACGGTTTCTCGCCGACCATCACGACATCGGTCCACACCACGCCGGTGAAGTTTTGCGGCGCCGCCACTCCCGTCTTGCGGTCGCCGACGCGCACCACGCCCTTCTGCATGTCCCACCCTCCTCAACAACGCCAGCCGGCTACCCCCGCAGCCGAACCGGCGGAACCTCTCGCGGCACGATCAGCTTGCAACCGACCGTCGCCTTGACCTCATCCACCGACACGCCGGGCGCGATCTCCTTGAGCGCCATGCCCTCGGATGTGATCTCGAAGAGGCCGTAATTGGTGATGACGAGATCGACAACGCCCTTGGCCGTGACGGGTATCGCGCAGCGTTCGACCAGCCGCGGCGCGCCGCGGCGGGTGGTCTGCTCCATCGCGACAAAGACGTGCTTGGCGCAGGCCGCGAGGTCCATCGCGCCGCCGATGCCGCCGCCCTTCTGCCCGGCCATCTTCCAGTTGGCGAAATCGCCGTTCTCGGCGACCTCATAGGCGCCGAGCACGGTCACATCGATGCGGCCGCCGCGGATCATCCCGAACGCGTCGGCGTGATGCACGATCGCCGAGCCGGGGTTCATCGTCACGTGCTGACCGCCAGCGTTGACGAGGTGCAAATCCTCCTTGCCCGGCGCGGCGAGCGGGCCGTAGCCGACGACCCCGTTCTCGGAATGGAAGATGATCTGCCGGTCGCCGAAATCGTAATTCGAGCACAGGGTCGGGATGCCGATGCCGAGATTGACGACCCAGCCGTCCTCGAACTCCATCGCCAGCCGGTCGCACATCTGCTGGCGGGAAAGGCCCTTGGCGTCGCTCATCGTGCGGCTCCTTGCAGCTGCGCGTTCCGCGCCGCCACCTCGGCCGGGCGCATCGGCCACCAGCCCTCGGGCGGCGGCGGCACCTTGACCAGCCGCTGCACGAAGATGCCCGAGAGGTGCACGTCATCGGGGTCGATCGCGCCGGGCGGCAGGATGTCCTCCTCGACCTCGACGATGGTCACTCGGGCGGCCATCGCCATGATCGGGTTGAAGTTGCGTTGCGAGCGGCGGAAGCGGAGGTTACCGAAACTGTCGGCCTGATAGGCGCGGATAAAGGCGTAATCGAGCGGCAGCGCCTCTTCCAACAGGTATTCGCGGCCGTTGAACACGCGCGTTTCGCGCCCCTCGGCCAATTCGGTGCCGACCGCGGCCGGGGTATAGAACGCCGGGATGCCCGCGCCGGCGGCGCGCATGCGCTCGGCCAGCGTGCCCTGCGGCACCAGCTCGGCCTCGATCCGGCCGCTCTCGTAATATTCGGTGAAGACGAGGCGCTGCGAGGCACGGGTCGGCGCGGTGAAGGCGCAGACCACCTTCTTCACCTGGTCGTTCTGGATCAGTGATTCCATCGTCGGCGCGTCTTCGGGGAGGGTCGCGCCGCCGCGCGTGCCGTTCGACACGCAGATGAGGCCCTTGGCCCCCTGCTTCGCCAGCGCGCCGTATAGATTGACCGGCTGACCGACCACCGCGAACCCGCCAAAGCCGATCGTCACGTTGTCAGGAATGTCGGCGACCGCGGCATCGAAGCTGGGAAAGATTTTCGATTTCGGCATGGTTCCTCCGCCCTCTTGCGCTACCCGGCGAAAGCCGGGGTCCACTTTTCCACCGTCTCAGGCGCCGAAGAGTGGGTCCCGGCTTTCGCCGGGAAGCGTATTAGAGACTAACGCAACTGAACGCCTTCCTTGTCCTCGGTAAGGAAGATGTTGGGCTTGAGGAACATCGACAGCACCAGCGCGCCGTTGGGCGAGCGCGCGGAGTGGCGGTTGCCCTTGGGCCGCCAGACGTAGTTGCCGGCGGTGACCTCGCCCTCCTCGTCGGCGAGGCTGCCTTCGAGCACGAAAGTCTGCTCGATCTCGACATGCTCGTGCAGCGTCAGCTCGGCGCCCGGCTGCCAGCGGAACAGCGCGGTCAGCAGCCCCGTCGCCGGGTCCTCGACCAGCACCTTCATATCGATACCGGCGCACGGCGTCGGTTTCCACGGCAGCTCGGCGACATCGACATAGCGCGAGGCGAGAGCGGTTAGCCTGTCTTGGTCCTTCATGCCGGGTGTCGTCGCGGTGGGCTGGGCGGCGGGTTTCACGTTGGTCATCACATCGTTCATCGGAGCCTCCCTACATCAGGAACACGCCCTTCCCGGTGGTCTGCGTGTCGAACAGCTTGTAGGCCTCCTCGGCCTGGTCGAGCTTCCAGCGGTGGGTGAACAGGGCCTCGACGTCGATGCCGCGATCGGCGACGAAGCGGGCGCATTCCTCCTGGCCGATCGACGAGAAGGTCCACGAGGCAACGATGGTCAGCTGCTTTCGCAGCATGTCGGGGCTGACGTCGATCGTCACCTGGTTGCGCTCGCCGACAAAGCAGGTGGTGCCCCACACCTTGGTGGCACGCACTGCGGCGATGCGGCCCTCGGGCTGCGACGAGGTGTCGAGGGTGAACTCGGCGCCGTAGCCATGCGTCAAATCCTTAATCGCGCCGACGGGATCGTTGGAGCGCGGGTTGACGGTCTCGGCGGCGCCGAAATCCTTGGCGCGGGCGAGGCGCTCCTCGCTGACATCGAGGGCGATTACCCGCGCGCCCATCGCATGGGCGAGCTGCGTCGCCGATAGCCCGACCGGCCCCTGCCCGAAGATCGCGATCGTATCGTTTCCGGATAGCCGGATGCGCCTCAATGCGCCGTAGGCGGTGCCGGTGCCGCAGGAGATCGCCGCGCCGGTGGTGAACGACAGCTCGTCGGGCAGCGGCACAACGGTAAAGGCCGGCGCCTTCATGTAGGCGGCATGGCCGCCATGTCCGTTATTGCCGTAAACCGTGACCGGAACTTCCTGGCACAGCTGCGCCCAGCCCGAACGGCAATGGCCGCACACGGTGCAGCCCTTGTAGTGGTGGATCATCACCCGCTGGCCGACATGCGCCTGGGCCGCGCTCACTGCGCTGCCCACGGCCGCGACAACGCCGCACGGCTCGTGCCCGGCAATGGTCGGCGCGGCGGGCGCGGCGAGGCCGCCGGTATCGCCGCCGGCTTTCGGGCGGCGATACTGGTGCAAATCGCTGCCGCACATGCCCGAGGCCTTCATCTCGATGACGACCTCGTCCGGTCCTGGGGTCGGATCGGGAAAATTCATCAATTCGAGCTCGCGATCGCCGGTGAACACGACCCCGCGCATGGCTTCCTCCTTCGTGATCGGGCAGACGACTGTTTTGCCGCGATGCTAGCATGAGTTTCCGCCGGGAGATCAGGAATCGGGGCCGACCGCCAATGCGTGTTCTTGTCCTTTATGCCCATCCGCTCGCCGATAGTTTCGCGGCGGCGCTGCACCGTGCGGTCGTCGGTGCGCTGACCACCGCCGGACATGAGGTCGACGATTGCGACCTCTACGCCGCCGGCTTCGACCCGGTGATGACCGCGACCGAGCGGCGCGCCCACAACACGTCCAACCCCGATTTGTCAGCGGTCGAGCACCATGTCGAGCGGCTGCGCGCGGCCGACGCGGTGGTGTTGTGCTTCCCGGTGTGGTGGTACGGGATGCCGGCGATCCTCAAGGGCTATTTCGATCGGGTGTGGGTCAACGGCGTCGCCTTTCACCTGCGTACCGGCGGCAAGATCGAGCCGGGACTGCACCGGCTCAAGAAGCTCGGGGTAGTCTGCACTTACGGTGCACCGTGGTGGCTGATCAAGCTGGTGCTGCGCGACCCGGTGCGCGCGGTGATTCACATCGGCATCCGCGGCCTGTGCACGCGGCACGTCAAGACGCGGTTTCTCTCGCTCTACGGCATCGAGTCCAAAAACTCCGCCGACACGGCGCGCTTTCTCGCCAAGGTCGAGCGCAGCTTTCGCTGGTTCTAGAGGACGCCGATCTCACGCAGATAGCGCGCGACACCGGGCTGGATCAGCGCCGGGTCGGGCGCGGCGGCGGCGGTGTTCGCGGCGGTGGTTTCGCGCGCCTGATCGAGCTTGGCGGCGAGTTGCGCCTCGCCCCGGTGCAGCGCCTTGGCGAGGCGATAGCCGATATCCTCGGGCAGATCGGGCCGCGCGAGGACGAACGACCAGGAGCCGATCGAGTTTATCGGCTCGCTTTGTCCGGGATAGGCGCCGGCCGGCACGGTCAGCGGCTTGAGGAACGGGTGTTTGGCGCGGATTTGCGCGATCTCGGCGGAACTCGGAGCGATGAACTTGCCGCCTTCCTCGGCCACGCGGGCAAAGCCTGGCCAGCCGATACCGCCGCCCCACAGCGCCGCCGCGCGGCCGTCGAGCACCATCGCCGGACCGTCGCCCGCGCGTTCCAGGTAAATCGCCTGGAAATCGCGCTCCATATCGAGCCCGATGCCGTCGAGCACGTAGCGTGCGAGAATCACCAGCCCTGATCCCGCCGCGCCGAATGCCACCGGCTTCCCTTTGAGGTCGGCAATCGAGCCCGCCGCGCTGTCGGCACGGACGACGAACATGCCGGCGGTCGAATACATCGAAGCGAGGATGCGTACTCCCGATCCCGCCCGGCTCCGGTCGGCGAACGCCACCTCGCCGGTAACGAGGCCGAGATCGACTTGGCTTGCCTCCAGAAGCGGCACGTTTTCGGTCGAGCCCTTGGTGTTGCGGCATTCGACCCGGAGCGACGGGTCGACCGCGTTGATCACTTCGGCAAACACCCCACCGTAGAGCGGGAAGCCGCCGCCCGGTGTCGCGGTCGCGAGGACAATCGGCATTCAGGTCAGCTCGGCTTATGGATCGGGTCGACCCAGAGCACTTGCTCGGGCTTCTCGACCGGCTCGATGTCGAGATTGACCACGACCGCCTCGTTGTCACTGCGCACCAGCACGCATTCGAGCGTCTCGTCGGACGAGGCGTTGATCTCCTGGTGCGGCACATAGGGCGGGATGAAGATGAAATCGCCCGCGTTGGCCTCGGCGACGTATTCGAGGTGCTCGCCCCAGCGCATCCGCGCCTTGCCTTTGATCACGTAAATCACGCTTTCGAGCGCGCCGTGATGGTGCGCCCCGGTCTTGGCGTTGGCGTGGATGTGGACCGTGCCCGCCCAGATTTTCTGCGCGCCGACCCGGGCGAAGTTGATCGCCGCGGCACGGTTCATGCCCGGGGTCTGCGGGGTGTTGGTATCGAGCCGGTCGCCGGGGATCACCTTGACCCCGTGCTCCTTCCAGTCGATGTGCCCCGGGGAATTATCGTGGGAATGCTCGCTCATCTGCCTGTTCCGCGGCTGACTGAAGCATTGAGATAGCGGAGCGTCGGCGGTATTACAATATCGGACAGATATATGACGTTATTAAACTATATAAAAATGTAATTTAGTCATTGATGCGAGAATAGGGGTAGGCCCCCGGCTGGCATCCGCGCCTGCAGGATCGTCCCGGTCTCGCTCTCGGTGATGAAAAGGGTCTTGCCGTCGAGATCGCCAAAGGCGGCGTTGGTGGTGGCCCGGCCGGCGCAGGAGGTTAGCTCGTAGAGCGGCCGGCCGCGTTGGCTGAACACCCATACCGAACCCATGCCGACATGGCACACCGCGAGATTGCCCTCGGCGTCCATCGCCATCCCGTCCGGCCCCATGCCCCCCGACAGCTGGATGAAGACGCCAACCCGGCCGATGCCGCCGTCGGGGTGCAGCGGCACCCGCCACACCGCATTGCCGCGGGTCACCGCGAGATAGAGGGTGCTTTCGTCCGGCGTCAGAATGAGCCCATTAGGGCTCGGCACGTTGTCGAGCAGCAAATCGAGCCGCCCGTTGGCGCGCAGCCGCCATAAGCGGCCGGTGGGATCATGCAGCCCGCTTTCGCCCTGGTCGGTGAAATAGAGGTCGCCGTTTTTGGCAAAATGTAGATCGTTCAGCCCCTTGAACCGCTCACGGCGCGGCCGGTCGAGAAACACCTCGGCCCGGCCAATGGCCGGGTCGATTACCATCAGCCCGCGCGAATGGTCGGCGATGAAGATGCGGCCGTCGCGGTGGATTTTGAGCCCGTTCGGCTCGCCGTCATAGGTGGCGATGACGCTGAACTGGCCGGCGGGCGATATTTTGAAAATCTGCCCATAGGGGATGTTGGTGACGTAGAGATTGCCGTCGCGATCGAAGGACGGCCCCTCAATAAAACAATCGCGTGGCACGCCGGATTGGTAGCGGGGGTTCTGATGCGCGCGCAGCTCGTCTGGAACGCGGGCGAAGACCTGGGTTTCGATGACGGGCGGCGCGGCGAACAAGGGGCTGCTCCTCACTGTGGGTCGCGCCCGAGACTAGCATGGCCCTCCGCTCGCCTCACCGAAATGTGTGATGCGCGCCGCGCGATTACGCGCCACTACTGCGAAAATTCACATCGGTTGCGGGGAGGCCCTTAGCAGATGCGTCTGGTCGCGTACTTGATCGCCGGCCTGATCGGCTTCACGACCTTCCCGGGCCAGGCGCAGACCCCGCCGCCGGCCAATCCGCCGGTGCGGATCATCGGTACGATCGACAAGCTTGATGGGGACGTACTGACTGTCAAAACCAAGGACGGGCAAATGGCGGCCGCCACCCTGAAAGCGGATGTGTCGATTTGGGGCATGGCCAAGAGCTCGCTCGCTAATATCAAGCCGGGCGATTTTGTCGCTTCCGGCGGAATCAAGGGAGCGGACGGTAAGATTCACGCCGTCGAAGTCCGCATCTATCCTGAAGCGCTGCGTGGGACTGGCGAAGGCCAACGCCCGTGGAACGTGAAGCCGGATGGGATCATGACCAACGCCACAGTCGGGACTGTTACGCAGACGCCCGATGGAAACGTTGTGCACGTGACCTACAAGGACGGCGAATCGGAGTTCGTCGTGGGGCCTGACGTACCGATATCGACCTATGTCGCGGGCGATAAGGGCTTTCTGACGCCGGGTCTCGCGGTTTTCGCGGTGGCGCAGAAGTCGCCGGACGGCAAGCTGACGATCGGGCGGATTTACGTCGAGCGGGACGGCGTCAAACCGCCGGGGTAACCGCCTAGCCTCTCAAATCAAATTGAACAGGGGAGGAGCGAAATGCGCCGATTGGCACCGTTGATCATCGCGCTGGTCGGGATTGTCGCCCTGCCGGCGCTGGCCCAAAACCCGCCGAAGGGCACGCCGATCCGGGTCCGCGGCACCGTCGACAAGCTCGACGGCAAGGCCCTGTCGGTCAAGTCGCACGATGGGCAAATGGTGACGGTAATACTCGCCAATGATGTCAACGTGATCGCCCTGGTCAAAAAGAACCTCGACGACCTCAAGCCCGGTGACACGGTGGCATCGACCGGGGTCAAGGGCGCGGACGGGAAGCTTCACGCGATCGAAGTTCGTGTCCTACCCAGGCCGTTCGCCGATGGCGGGCGCCAATTCCCCTGGGATCTGATGCCCGACAGCGTGATGACCAATGCCACCGTGGGCACGATAACCAAGACCTCGGACGGCGCGGTGTTCCATGTCACGTTCAAGGACGGGGAGTCGGATTACACGATCGGCCCGGATACGATCATCCTGGCGAATAGCCCCGCCGATACCGGTCTGCTCACGCCGGGAGCCGCCGTCGTCGCCTTTGCGCTCAAGCAAGACGACGGCGAGATTACCTCCCGCGTGGTCTTCGCCGAGAAGGACGGGGTCAAGCCACCGATGTAGACTAATCCCCGACGAATACGGGTCGGGACGGTACGGTGAAGTATCCCTGGTACGACTATCAGCGGCGGCTGTCGCCGCTGAAGCTTTCGGTGTTCGCCGCGCTGTTTCTGCCGGCGGCGTGGACGGCGTTCGCGTTCGCCACCAACAATCTCGGCGCGCGGCCGCTCAACGAGGCGATCCACCAGCAGGGTTTGTGGACGATCCGCCTCATCTTGATTGCGCTAGCGATCACCCCGCTCAAGGCGATCCTGCAATGGCAGCGCCTCATCTTGGTGCGGCGCATGGTGGGGGTCGCCGCTTTCGCATACATCTTGCTGCACTTTTCGCTCTACATCGCCGACGAGAACTTCAATCTCGCGACTGTCGCGAGCGAGATCGTCAAGCGCATCTACCTGACCATTGGGTTCGTCGCGCTGCTGGGGCTGGCGGCGCTGGCGGCGACCTCGACCGACAAGATGGTGCGCCGCCTCGGTCGCAAGTGGCAGAGCCTGCACCGGCTCGTCTACCTCATCTGCGTCCTTGGGCTCATCCACTATTCGATGCAGTCGAAGCTCGAGCAGTGGGAGCCCGTGATCGCCGACGGTATCTTCGTCTGGCTGGTGGGCTACCGGCTGCTGGCGGCGAGATTCGCGGTGCGCGGCCGCCTGCCGTTGCCATGGGTCGCGCTGCTCGGGGCGGCGGCGACTTTGCTGACGGGGATCGGCGAGGCGATCTATTTCGCGATCGCCTTTGCCGGCCGCGTCACCTTCGCCGGCGCGTTCGAGCTCAATTTCTCGCTGCAGACCGGGGTGAGGCCGGCGGTTGTCGTGCTCGGCTTCAGCCTCATCGTCCTTATCGCCGGGCTGGCCCGCGAGCGCCTGGCACCCCCACCGCGCGGCCGCGCCAGTTTTGCCTGATCGGCAAAACGCCGTATCCTTGGCGGCATGCAGTACCGCATCGAGATATCGACCAGCCGCGAGGGCATCGCCAAAATCCATTTGCCCGGACGCAGCCTCGAATTGCAGGCGCAGGGTGATCCCACCGGCGGCTGGCGGGTCGCCGTCGTCGATCCGCAACAACCGTCCCAGGCTGATGCCGCCAACACTGTCGGGATCGACGCCGCCAGCGCCAATGACGCGGTTTGGCGGGTCGCGCGCGCCGCGGTGCGCGCCGTTTCCGAACTGACCCACAGCCCGCTTGAGGATGAGCTGCGCCACGACCCGTAGCGCAGGGCTTCTTGCGCCGGGTTGAGCAAATGGAGCGAGATTGCCTCGCCGCGCCGGCAATGACACAAGATGGCTCGATGGAAACGATCCGCGCCGTTTGTGCCCATGACTGTCCGGACATGTGCTCGCTCCTGATCGAGGTCGAAAACGGCTGGGTCCAGCGCATTAAGGGCGACCCCGACCAGCCCTTCACCGCCGGTTTTGTCTGCGGCAAGGTCGGCCGCGACCACGAACTGGTGCACTCGCCGCATCGGCTGAAAACGCCGCTGCGCCGCATCGGCGCGAAGGGCACGGGGAAATTCGCGCCAGTTTCGTGGGACGACGCGCTCGACGAGATCGCGGCGCGGTGGAAGGCAATCATTACCGAGTCCGGCCCCACCGCGCTGCTCGGCTACGCCTACAGCGCGCATCAGGGCATCATGAACCGCGGCCTACCGCTGGGCCTCTTCCGCTCGCTCGGTGCGACGCGGCTCGTCGCCGGTACAGTCTGCGACACGTGCTGCGAGGAAGCGTGGAACGTCACTGTCGGCCCGGTCGGCGGCGCGGATCCTGAAAGCGTCGCCCAAAGCGACCTGATTATTTCCTGGGGCGCCGACCTGGTCGCCACCAATGTGCACTTCTGGGCCAAGGTCGAGGCGGCCAAGAAGCGGGGGATCAAGCTCATCGTCATCGACCCGCGCCGTAGCCGCACGGCGGCGCAGGCCGACTGGCACCTGCCGATCCGCATCGGCACCGACGCGGCGCTGGCGTTGGGCGTCATGCACATCCTGGCGCGCGACAGCCTCGTCGACCGCGACTACATCGCCGCCCACACCACGGGCTTCGACCGCGTCGAAGCCGAGGTGTTGCCGCGCTTCACCCCGGAGCGCGTTGCGGAGATCACATCGTTACAAGCTATCGATATTGAAAGACTCGCGGCGATGTACGCCGCCGCGAAATGTTCGTTCATCCGGCTCGGCGAGGGGATGACCCGGCTCTTGCGTGGCGGCGAAGCGTTGCGCGCGGTGGCGCTGCTGCCCGGTGTCACCGGGGCTTATGGGCGCCGCGGCGGCGGGGCGCTGCTGCTGACCGTGCCGGTCTACGAATTCAATTTCGACGCAGTGCGTAATCCTTCCGGTGCACCCGACACACGCACGGTCAATCATCTGCGCCTCGGCGACGCGCTGCTCAACATGAAAGACCCGCCGATCCGTGCGCTGTTTGTCGCCGCCAATAACCCGGCGGTGACTTGCCCTGAGGTTGGCAAGGTGCGACAGGGTCTCGCCCGCGACGATCTCTTCACCGTCGTCCATGACCCGTTCATGACCGACACCGCGCGCTACGCCGACATTGTGCTGCCCGCCACCACCTACCTCGAGACCGAAGACCTCTACCGCGCCTACGGGGCCTATTACCTGCAATATGCACCCGCCGCGGTGCCGCCGCAGGGCGAGGCGCGTTCCAATTTCCGCTTGGCCCAGGATCTCGCCCGACGTATGGGACTGGGCGAGTCCATATATTTTTCGTCTCCGCTGCAAGCGCTGGCGGCTCTGCTCGATGGCGCAAAGGGCGTGGTCGGCGGGCTTGATCCCGCGAAGCTGCGAGAGGGCAAGCCCGTTTCCCTCGCCCCGCCCCAGGGCCAGCGTTTCGCGACGCCGTCCGGAAAGCTCGAATTCTATTCCGCACGGCTGGCCGCCGCCGGACTCGCGCCGATGCCCGATTGGCGGCCCGACCCGGACGAAGAGCGCGACGCCGCGCGCTGGCCCTTAAGGTTGCTCACCGCGCCCGGCTATTTCCAGGCGCACACTGCCTATGCCGGAGTCGATTTTCTGCGCCGCCGCGAGGGTGCGCCCGTCGCCATCCTCCATCCCGACGAGGCCGCCGCCCGCGGTCTCGAGAACGGCGTCAAGGTGCGCCTTCATAACGATCGCGGCGCAGTTGGCCTCGTGCTCAAGATCAGCGACGAGGTGCGGCCCGGCGTGGTGCTGGTGCCCGGTCAGCGCTCCTCCGGCGAGACCGTGTCGGGCACGGTCAACATGCTGGTTTCCGACCGCTATACCGACCTCGGCGACGGCGCGACCTACCAGAGCACGTTCCTCGACATTGAGGCGTGGAGGGAGACCCCATGAAGATTGCCCGCATCGAGAACTTTATTCTCGGCACCGGCAGTTCCAAAGACCTGCTGCTCTGCCGAATCGAGACCGAGGACGGCACGCATGGTTGGGGCGAGGCCTATGTCACCCACGGGCGCGAGGAGGTCATCGCCGTCCTGATCGACAAGATGGCTCCGCATGTGATCGGCCGTCCGGTTTTCAACGTCCGGCACACCGGCCAGATCATGTTCGACGATTTCGCCATCAAGCGCGGCTCGATGGAATTGCTCTCAGCGTGGAGCGCGATCGAGATCGCCTCGTGGGATATCATCGGCAAGATCGCCGGGCAGCCGGTCTTCAACCTTCTGGGCGGGCCGTCGCGCGAGCGGGTACGCATCTACGCCAATGGCTGGGCCGGACGCACCACGATCGAAGACGGGGTCGAGCGCGGCCGCAGGGTGAAAGCGATGGGGTTCACCGCCGCCAAATTCGATCCGTTCCCAGGCCCCTGGCGCACCCATGTCGACCGCAAGGACGAAGATTTCGCGATCCGCTACGTCGCGGCGATGCGCGAGGCGCTTGGGCCCGATTTCGAGATCCTGGTCGAGGCCCATCGCCGCTTTTCGCCGCAGCACGCGATTCGCATCGGCCGCCGCCTCGAGGGGCTCGGCATCGAGTGGTACGAGGAGCCGTGCCTCGCCGACAACCTCGCGCTCCTCGCCGAGGTACGCGACAAGGTCAACATCCCGATCGTCACCGGCGAGGCGCTCTACACCAAGGAAGCTTTCTTCGAGTGCCTGTCGCGGCGCGCCACCGACATCCTCAACCCCGATATCTGCGCGATCGGCGGCATCTCGGCGCTGATGGATATTTCCGTGATGGCCCAGCCGCAGGCGGTGGTCATGTCGCCGCACAACTACAACTCGCCGCTCGTCGGCCTGGCCGCGACCGTCGCCGTCTCAGCGGTAATCCCCAACTTCAAGATCACCGAGTATTTCGTCAATTTCGAGAGTGTGTGCCAAGACATCGCGACACAGGCGCTCGCGGTCAAGGATGGCTGGATCGATTTGCCGACCGCTCCAGGCCTGGGTATCGATATCGATATCGCAAAGCTACGCGCGCATCCGCACAGCGAAGCGAGCCATCACGGACTCCGGCATTACACCGATGAATACCCGCGCAAGGGCTATGAGCCGAGCCTGCGCGACGAACATGTTTCACCCTAGCCGAGGGAGGAGCCCATGCCACGACTATCGGGCAAGGTCGCGCTGATCACCGGCGGCGCCGGCGGCCAGGGCGTCGCCGACGCCGAGCTGATGGTGCGCGAGGGCGCGGCGGTGATGCTGACCGATATCGATGCCGGCGCCGGTGAGGCACTCGCCGCGCGGCTGCGCGAGGCCGGCGGCAAGGCGCAGTTCATGGTCCAGGACGTGTCGGACGAAGAGTCGTGGAAGCGGGTCGTCGCCGCCACCCTCGCGGCGTTCGGCGGGCTGCATATCCTCGTCAACAACGCCGGCACGATCGCCCGTCAGACGATCGTCAATACTACCGTCGAGGCGTGGAACCGCACGCTTGCGGTCAACATCACCGGCCCGCTTCTCGGTATGAAGCATTGCGCGCCAGCGATCCGAGATTCGGGCGGCGGCTCGATCATCAATATTTCGTCGACCGCCGGCATGACCGCGCATGACGACGCCGGCTATACCGCGACCAAATGGGCGTTGCGCGGCCTCACCAAGACCGCGGTGCTGCAATTCTCAGCCTGGAACATCCGGGTCAACTCGATCCATCCCGGGCAGATCGCCGAGACCGGATTCTTCCAGAGCGGCGGCCCCGATTTCGCTCATGCCGCGCGGGTGGCGATCCCGATGGGCCGCCAGGGGCTGCCCAAGGAGTGCGCCGATTTGGTGGTGTTCCTCGCCTCCGACGAGGCGAGCTTTATCAGCGGCGCCGAGATCGCCATCGACGGCGGCTACATCGCCGCCGGGCTCGCCAATCTACGCAACCGCGTGCGCGCCGAATACCGCGGCAACAGCCAGTAGACTCTCAAAGCCAGCTGGTGTCCGCGTCGAGCCCCATCATATAGGCGCCGACCGTCTCGAAATGCGCCTGGCGGCCCTGGATCTGCTGCGACACCGAATGGACGTCACGCCACGGCCGCTCGAACGGGTTCTCGTTGAAGATCGCGGTCGCGCCCGCCGCCTGATAAAGGATGTCGATCACGTCCATCGCGGTCTGGATGCAATAGGTCGAGTTGAGGCGGATCGCCATGCGCTCGTCCATCGTGATGTGGCCGCGCTGCCGCACCGCCTCGGTGATCTCCTCGAGCGAGCGGATGAGGTGTCCCCAGGCCGAAATCGATCCGCACCTTCGCCTGCGCCACTTGGCTCTGGATCACATGGTTGTTGCGCATGGTGACTCGCGCGCCGCGCGGAATCTTGTCGCGCGCCAGCTCGATGAACGAGGCGATCGTCGCGCGCGCGCAGCCCGTCGCTACCCCGGCGAAACCGGCGGCGTACATCGACAGGCTGGAGAACGAATAGGTAAGGCCCTTTTCGCGCCGGCGCTCGGGTGTGTTCCGGGCGATGGACGGGAGCGAGTGGTCCTCCGGCACGAAGAGGTTTTTGACTTCGTACTGGTCGCTGCCGGTGCCGCGCAGCCCCATCGTGTGCCAGATGTCGGTGAACTTGGTCTTGCTCTTGGGGAAGAACAGCGTGCGCACCGCCGGGGTGCCGTCGCTTTCGAGCCTCGGCTGGCCGTTCGCCTCGATCACCGGGACGTGGCAGCCGAGCCAGCTCGCGTGGTGGCTGCCGCTGGCGAAAGCCCATCGCGCGGTGACGTTGTAGCCGCCAGCGACGACCCGCGCCTCGCCCGGTCCCGGCCCCCAGGCGAGGATGCCGCGCGGGCCGCCGAACATCTCCTTCGCCACTTCTTCCGACAGGTAGGCCGCGGTCATCGAGCAGCCGGAGTTCTGGTTGAGGCACCAGGCGGTGCTTGCGTCGACCTCGGCGAACGCCTCGATGATCGGCACGTACTGCGCCGGCAGCAATTCGGCGCCGCCCAGCGATTTCGGCAGCAGCAGGCGGAAGAAGCCTTCGTCGACCATGCGGTCGATGATTTCCTTGGGCAGCTCGCGGCGCTCGTCGATCTCGAGCGCGTGTGCGGCAAGCCGCGGCGCCAGCGCCTTAACCCGCGCCACGTAATCGACAGCCGCCGGGTCGTTTTGCTTTTCCCCCACCGAATTCTTAGGTAGCGCTGCCGCCATTTTTCGTCCCTCTCCGGCCGGTTGCAGGGCCGGGAAGGTCAGTCCACAGGAGAAGCCCTCGACCTGTCAAGGCGAGGCCGCGAAACCCTGGGTCGCGGATTGGCGCGCTTAGTACTGCTGCTGTTGTTTCTTCTTCGGCGGCGCCGGGATGATGTGGTCGTAGCGCAAATCGCCGTCGAGCGTCGCCACGCACATCAGCTGCTGGGTGGGGGCGCCGATCTCCCACTCCTCGCGGATCTGGCCCAACTGGGTGCAGGCCTCGCCCGGGTGCGGGCTAATCGCGCGAATGCCGAGAAACAGCGTGAGACCGATCGCCAAGCCGAGCGCCGCCGCCTGGAGATTCGCCCAGTGCCGCCGAAGATAGGTCTGCAAATAGACTTGTGCCTGCCGCATCGTCGTCTGCTCGTGGCCCGACGGCGATTTTGTGAACGCAACGGTTAACGGATGGTTGCCAAAAACTTAACGGAAAAAGTTTTGCATCGGGCCGGTTGCCTCGGCACGCCCCGGCCAAACACAATTCGCCGCTACGTTGCCGCTCTTGTAGACTGGCGGGCGATGCCAATCCGCCAATTGCCGCCCATCCTCGTCAACCGCATCGCCGCGGGCGAGGTCATCGAGCGCCCGGCGGCGGCGGTGAAGGAACTGGTCGAAAACGCCATCGACGCCGGTGCCGACCGCATCGAGGTCACGCTTCGCGATGGCGGCCAGTCGCTGATCGCGGTCGCCGATAACGGCGGCGGCATGAGCGCGGATGAGCTGTCGCTCGCGGTCGAGCGCCATTGCACCTCGAAACTGCCGAGCGACGACCTGATCGAAATCGCGGCGCTAGGCTTTCGCGGCGAGGCGCTGCCGTCGATCGGCGCGGTCAGCCGGCTGACGATTATCTCGAGGCCTCGGGGAGCCGACAGCGCGTGGGAGATCGCGGTCGAGGCCGGCGCCAAGCGCGCGCCCATACCGGCAGCGCATCCCCCGGGTACGCGGGTCGAGGTGCGCGACCTGTTCTTCGCCACGCCGGCGCGCCTTAAGTTCCTCAAGACCCCGCGCAGCGAGCGCGATCAGGCGGTCGATGCCGTCAAGCGCCTGGCGATGGCCTATCCCGGGATCGCTTTCACCGTGATCGGCGATGACGACCGCGTGCTGCTTCGTCTCGCTGCCGAAACCGGTGGGCTCGCGCCGAGGGACACTGACGCCGACCCGCGCAAGGCCCGGCTCGGCGCGCTGCTCGGCCGCGACTTCGCCGAGAACTCGGTGGCAATCGACGCGGAACGCGGCGGCTTTTGCCTCACCGGCCGGATTGGCCTGCCGACCCTCAACCGCGGCCTGCCGCGCGACCAGTATCTCGTGGTCAACGGCCGCCCGGTGCGCGACCGGCTGCTGACCGGCGCGGTGCGGGCGGCCTATCAGGACGTGCTGGCGCGCGACCGCCACCCGGTCGTCGCGCTCTTCGTCGATGGGCCGCCGGCGGAAATCGACGTCAACGTCCACCCGGCCAAGGCCGAGATCCGCTTTCGGGACGCTGGGCTGATCCGCGGCCTCATTGTCGGCGCGCTGCGCCACGCGCTCGAAGCGGCTGGGCATCGCGCCTCGACCACAGTCGGCGACGCCGCGCTCGCCGCATTCCGCGCTCCAACGGGTGGCGCGGCCGCGGCAATGACGCGCTTCTCATTGCCGCCGCCCACCGCGCCGCGCGCTCTCTACGAAACCGGCAACGCCTTCCTCGCACCCGATCCGGTAGCGCTTGCCGAGCCCACCGCTGCGCCGGTCGACGAAACCGAGGCGCCGCTCGGCAGCGCCCGCGCCCAGCTCCACGGCACCTACATCGTGGCCGAGACTCCGTCCGGCATCGTCCTGGTGGATCAACACGCCGCGCACGAGCGGATCGTCCACGAGCGGATGAAGGAGGCGCTCGCCGCGCGCGGGGTGGCGCGCCAGGTGCTGCTCTTGCCAGAGGTGGTCGAACTCGACCCGGCGTTGGCGTCGCGCCTGGTCGGCCGCGCCGAGGAGCTGGCCGAATTTGGTCTCGTCCTGGAAGGTTTCGGCGCCGGTGCGGTTGTCGTGCGCGAGGTGCCGGCCCTCATCCCCGGGCTCGAAATCGCTGCGTTGGTACGCGATCTCGCCGAGGAGCTCGCCGAATGGGACGACGCGCTCAGCCTCAAAGAGCGCATCGACAGCGTTTGCGGCACGCTCGCCTGCCACACCAGCGTGCGCGCCGGAAACCGCCTGTCGCAGGCGGAAATGGATGCCCTGTTGCGCCTGATGGAGGCGACGCCCAATAGCGGTCAGTGCAATCACGGCCGCCCGACCTACGTGACCCTGGCGCTGTCCGATATCGAGCGGCTGTTCGGCCGGCGCTAGGGAATATCGGCGCTGGATAAATGTTGTGCGTCCTTCGAGGCCCCGGATTGCCGGCACTTTAGGCCGGTTCCGGGGGCTCCTCAGGATGAGGAAATATTAGGGATGCCATCAGTAACCCTCCTCATCCTGAGGAACGCCGAAGGCGCGTCTCAAAGGACGCTTTGGGTCGATGCAGTCTGACGTGAACTCAGTGACCGCGCTCGACCCGCTGGCGCGGCAGAACCAGATCCCGCGTGGCATCGCTTACATGGTCGCCTCGACCGTGGTCTTCGCCGGGGTCAACGCGATCGTCAAATGGGAGGTGGCGAAGTATCCGGTCGGCGAGGTCGCGTTCTACCGCGCGCTTTTCGCTCTGGTCGCGGTGTCGGTGATCATCCTGCCGCGCGCCGGCATCGGTGTTTTCCGCACCCGGCGCTATCTCGCCCACCTGCAGCGCGGCGTCTCGCAGTTCGGCTCGATGACCTGCATGTTTTTCGCCTTCAGCCTGATGTCGTTGGGCTCGGCGGTGGCGATCAGCTTTGCCGCGCCGCTCTTCACCACCCTGTTGTCGGCGACGGTGCTCAAGGAGCGGGTCGGCATCCATCGCTGGTCGGCGCTGGTGGTCGGTTTCATCGGCGTCGTCATCGTCACCGAGCCCGGCCGTCGGCACGTTTCAGGCCGGCGCGCTCTTCGCGCTCGCCAATGCGGTGCTGATCTCCTCGGTCGCGGTGGCGATCCGGCGAATGAGCCTCACCGAGTTCGACCGAAACGCTGACGCTCTACCAGATGATCGTCATCACGATTTGCACGCTGTTCCTGCTGCCGTTCGGGTTCAAGCAGCCGAGCTGGATCGATGCTGGGTGCCTGGCGGTCGCCGGCATCGGCAACGGCGTCGCGCAATATTGGTGGACACGGTCGTTAACCTTGGCGCCGCCCTCGGCGGTGGTGCCGTTCAATTATCTGTCGCTGGTCTGGGCGACGTTGCTCGGTCTCGCCATCTGGGGCGACATTCCAACGCCGCATCTGCTTGTGGGCGCCAGCGTCGTCGTCGCCTCGGGGCTCTATATCCTCTGGCGCGAGACGGTCAGACGGCGCCGGCCGCTACCCGCCGCTCCTGGTCGTCTTTCCCGCGAAGGCGGGAACCCAGGGGCGAGCGACGCGCCGGTTGCTCCTCGGCCCCCGCTTCCGCGGGGGTGACAAAAAGCATCACGTCTGCCTGAAGAACCGGCTGGCGTTGTCCCATAACAGCTTCTTCTGCGTTTCCGGCTTGATGCTCTTCCAGGCCAGGATGTTCGACACCGTGTTGGGGAATTGGCACTCCGAGTGCGGATAGTCCGAGGCGTACATCAGCACATCGTCGCCGAGGAAGCTGGTGACGTGCTGGTACATGTCCTCGCCCTCATGGCGCTCGATCGAGCAAAAGAACCGCCCGCTCTTCAGATAGTCCTCGGGATGGTGCTTCAGCTTGGCGGTGCTGCCGACATATTCGTATTGCTCGTTCATTCGCCGCCCCCAGAACGGCAGCCAGCCGAAGCCGCATTCGAGGATGCCGACACGCAGATCGGGGTGACGGTCCATGATCCCGCCGCCGATCACCGAGGCGATGAACCGCATCGCGCCCCACGGGTGCGAGGCGAGGCGCCCCAGGAAGATGTTGTCCCACAGATCGAAGCAGCCGGGGAAATATGGCGGGGTCCAGGTAAAGCTGTGGTGGCAGATCGGCAAATCGTGCTCGGCGCAGGCCTGCCAGATCGGCTCGAGATCGGGGTGGTCGGCCGGGATATCCTTGGTGACGAGCGGCATCACCGCGACCGCCCATTTGGACTTGCCCCATTTCTTGATCTCTGCGACCGCCGCCTCGGGATCGCGCGCCGAGGCGACAATCATGCTGGTGAGGCGCCCCGGATAGCTGGCGCAGAAATCTTCCATGTGCCGGTGATAGGCGCGGATGACATTGGTTTCGAGCGACGGGTCGTCGTGCCCGACAAGGCTGGTCCATGCGGTCGGGATCAGGAAATGCGCGTCGACGCCTTCCTCGTCCATGTCGGCAATGCGGTTGGAGGCTTGGTCGTCCTGGACGCCGAGCCGCGGTTTCTGGGTGCCCATCCACACCGAGGCGCGGCCGGTGTGCTCGGGGCGCGGCGCGGCTTCGCCGAGGATGCGCTTATAGGAGATCTGCCCAAAGCGGTAGACGTGCCGGCCCGGCGAGCTGCCCGGGGTCGTCTCGGCGATCGGCGCGCGGAATTGCGCGAGGTCGCCGAGGCGGTTGCGAAAGCCGGGATCGACATATTTGTCGATAACCTCGGCCGAGGGCTCGACATGGGTATCGGAATCCCAGACCTTGAAGCCGTTCTTCATCGCCCGCCTCCCACGACAGATCGTTCTGCCGGTTATATACCCGCTTCCCCGCCGCTGAAAATGCTCGACCCCGGCGGGTGGATCGCGTCATGCTCGCCGCTCTCCCCATCCACAGGTCAGGACCATCAGCACATGCCGAGCGTCACCTATGTGAGCTATGACGGGAAATCGACGACGCTCGACGTGCCGGTCGGCACCAGCGTGATGCAGGCCGCCGTGCTGAACGGCATCGACGGCATCGTCGCCGAATGCGGCGGTTCGTGCATGTGCGCGACCTGTCACGTCTTTGTCCGTGAGGACCAGCTCGCGAAGCTGCCGGAGATGGAGTTGGGCGAGGATGCGATGCTCGACGGCACCGCCAGCCCACGCCGGCCCAACAGCCGGCTCTCCTGTCAGCTGGTGATGACCCCGGCGATGGACGGCCTCGTCGTCGACATGCCGGAGACGCAGACCTGATGCCAAGCGCCGGCGTTGTCGTCGTCGGCGCCGGGCATGGCGGGTTCCAGCTCGCCGCCTCGCTGCGCCAGCACGGCTATGACGGGCGCGTCACGCTGATCGGCGACGAGCCGCAACTGCCGTATCAGCGTCCGCCGCTCTCAAAGGACTATCTGAGCGGCAAGATCGGTCTCGACCTCCTGCTGATGCGGCCCGAGGCGTTCTTTACCGAGCATCGCATCGAGCTGGTGACCGGCCGCGCCGTCGCCGAGATCGACCGCGGTGGTAAGGCGGTTGTCCTCACCAGCAAGGCGCGGATCGACTACGACCATCTCGTCCTCGCCACTGGCGCGCGCAACCGGATCCCGCCGCTGCCGGGCATCGAATTGGACGGCGTCTGCTATCTGCGCAATCTCGCCGAAACGGAGGAGTTGAAGCAGCGCCTCGCCGAAGCCCAGCACTGCGTCGTGATTGGCGCCGGCTTCATCGGGCTCGAATTTGCCGCGATCGCCCGCGGCAAGGGCAAGCCCGTGCATATCGTCGAGCTGGTCGACCGGGTGATGGCGCGCGTCGTTTGCCCCGACACCTCGGCCTATTTCGCCGACGCGCACCGCGCCGCCGGGGTCGAGTTCAGCTTCGGCGCGCGCGTCGAGCGGCTGGGCGGCGACGGCGGCCGGGTCACTCATGTCGTGCTTCAGGACGGGCGCAGCCTGCCCGCCGATCTGGTGATTATCAGCATTGGTGTCGTGCCCAACGAAGAGCTCGCCGCCGCCGCCGGCCTCGCGGTCGAGAACGGCGTCGTCGTGAACGAGCTGCTGCTGACCGCCGACCCCAATATTTCGGCGATCGGCGATTGCGCCGCGTTTCCGTCGCGCCATTCGCTGAAGAACCCGGTGCGGTTGGAGGCGGTGCAGAACGCGACCGACCAGGCGCGCTGCGTCGCGGACCGGCTGATGGGGAAAGGCGGTCCCTACACGGCTTTGCCATGGTTCTGGAGCGAGCAAGGCGCGCTGCGGCTGCAGATCGCCGGCCTCACCACCGGGTTCCAGCAGGTCGTGCTGCGCGGCGATTACGAGAAGGGCGAATATTCGGCCTTCTGCTATACCGGCGACAAACTGCTCGGCATCGAGTCGATCAACAAACCCGCGGACCACGCCTTCGCCCGCCGCCTGCTCGCCGCTGGGCGCGGCGTCACACCGCAAGAAGCCGCCGACATGAGCTTCGACTTGCGCGCCGCGGCGATGGCGCGGGGGTGACCCTCCCGCGCATGCCGGCTGCCATCGTCTTTGACATGGACGGTCTGCTGTTCGACACCGAGACGCTATACCAGGAGGCGGCCGCCGTGGCGGCGGCGGAAGGCGGGCACGACATTAGTTCGGGCATCATCTTTCGCCTGATCGGACTGCCGTGGCCGCAGGGCCGCGCGCTGTTGCGCGACCATTTCGGCGAGGGTTTTCCGGTCGACGAATTCGAAGCCGCGTGGCTGGCCCATTTCTGGCGCATGGCGGATACCCATTTGCCGCTCAAGCCGGGCGTTGTCGAGCTGCTCGATGCGCTTGACGCGCTGCGCCTGCCCCGGGCGATCGCGACCTCCTCGTCGCACCGCACCGTGCAGCACCATCTTTCGGCGCACGATCTCGCCAGCCGCTTCCATGCGGTCGTCGGAGCCGGGGACTATGCTTCTGGCAAGCCGGAGCCTGACCCATATCTCAAGGCTGCCGAGCGGCTTGGCGTGGCCCCCGGCATGTGCCTCGCGCTTGAGGACTCGCATAACGGCGTCCGCTCCGCGTCGGCCGCTGGGATGATGACGGTGATGGTGCCCGATCTGCTCGAGCCGACGGCGGAAATTCGCGATCTGTGCATGCTCGTCGCGACCGACCTGCACGAGGTGCGGCGGCTGATTCTGGCGGCGCGCTGATTGACAAGAGCGGCGAGGGCCGGGTCAACTGGCCGCCGACGGATTCGGGAGGAGCCTTGAAGATGGCGGGGATGCTCGAAGGCAAGGTAGCGATCTGCACTGGCGCGGCGCGCGGGGTTGGCGCCGAGGTCGCCAAGCTGATGGCGAAAGAAGGCGCCAAGATCATGATCGTCGATCCCGGGGTCGGCGGCGCCGGCGAGGGCGGCGGCGAGGCTCCGGCTCAGGCGATGGCCGACGAGATCAAGGCCGCGGGCGGCGAGGCCGTCGCCAATTTCGGCTCGGTCGCCAAGTTCGACGATTGCCTCAAGATGGTGCAGCAGGCGCGCGACGAGTTGGGCGGGCTGCACATCGTCTTCAACGCCGCCGGCATCCTGCGGGACAAGATGTTCCACAACATGTTTCCGGAGGATTGGCAGGCGGTGATCGACGTCCACCTGACCGGGCATTTCAACATCAACCGCGCCGCGATCAACCTGTTCCGCGAGCAGAATTACGGCCGCATGATCCTGGTCTCCTCGACCTCGGGCCTGCTCGGCAATATCGGCCAGGTCAATTACGGCTCGGCCAAGCTGGGGGTCGTCGCGATGGCCCGCATCATCGCGATGGAGAATCAGGCGAAGGGCATCACCGCCAACGTCATCGCGCCATCGGCCGACACGCGCATGACCCGCTCGGTACCGACCCCGAAGGACCCTGCCGCTGCCGCGGCTCGCGAGGAGCGCCTGCGCCGCAGCCGCGCCGACGCGATCGCGCCCTTGTGCGTGTTCCTCGCCTCGGAACAGGCGAGCTACGTCAACGGCCAGGTGTTCCACCAACGCGCCGCCGAGCTGTCGCTTTATTCCCACATGCGCCCAGTGCGGATGGTGCACCACAATGGTGGCTGGACCCCGCAGTTGATCGCCGACGTGGCAATGCCGTCGCTACAGAGCGGCTTCACCTCGCTCGAACTCGCGCAATACCCACGCCGGGCTGCCGATGGAGTGAGGAGCTACTGCCCGCTTACCTTGGCAAGCTGGTAGCACCAGTAGAACGACGTCGTGTCGCGTTTGCGGAAGTCACAGCGCGCGACGATGTTGCCCTTTTCCAGGAAGTAGTGGACGTCGGGCTCGGCGCCGGCCCCGGTCTGCGAGGAGTCGTAGGCGACGGTGACGAGCTTGTAGCCGTCGGCGACGAGATCGAACATGCTCTTGTCGATCGTCTGCCATTTGTGCGGGTGGCCTTCGGAGGTCGGCTGCGTGACCGGTGTCTGCGCCGACGCGCCGGCGGCCGTCAGCAGCCCGACAATCCCCGAGACAACGATGTAAATCCCCCAGCGCCGCATGCCTGCCTCCCTGTTCAATTTTCATCCTAGCCGAATTGATGCGCGGGGGCGAAGCGCTGCGCAACCTCGGCGCGCCGCAGGCCCGCTTGGCATCCGAGGACGATGATGTGATCATTGCCCAACTCAACGGGAGACCATCGCCATGATCACCGCGATCGTCCAATACCGCCTGCCGCCGAGCATCGACCTCGTCGCCTGCGCCGCGCATTTCCGCAAGATCGCCGAGGGCTTCCGCGGCGTGCCGGGGCTTATCCGCAAGCAGTTCATCTATGCCGAGGACGGCTGGGCCGGCGGCGTCTATCTGTGGAAGTCCCGCGCCGACGCCGAGGCGTTTTATTCGGGCCCGTGGCTCGCCGGCATCCGCGAGCGCTATGGCATGGACCCGCAGATCAAGTATTTCAATACCGCTTGCATCACCGACAATTCGGTCGAGGCGGTGCTGCTACCCGACGCGGCTGAATAGGGCTCGTCAGCGCGGCGCGATCTGCTGCGGCGTGACCGTTGTCGCCGATGGCGGGTTGATTTGGAGGCTGGTCGAAAACGGCAGGCCCTTGGCGTAGGCCGCCAGGAAGTCGTTGACCGAGCCGATCACCGTCTTCGGCACGTAGACGACATCGAAGGATTTGAGCAGCGGGTCGCTGCTGCCCGGGGCCGGGGCCAGCGCCATCTGGTAGGCGTGCACCGCGCCGGTTTCGTCGCGGCGGATCACCAGCACGTCGCTTGTCGCCGCCCCGGGTCTGGCGCCGCCTGCCTGGGCGACCGCGCGCTCCAGGGTCAGCGGAACATCGCTGCGGATACGTCCTGGCCGCACCACGTCGCCATCGACCCAGAACACCTCGGGTGCATAGATGCGCACCGTCAGCGACATATTCGGGTCCTTGAGGCGCTTGCCGTAGAGCGGCTTCAGCCGTGCCGTCGCTTCCGGCACGGTGAGGCCGCCAACGATGACGCTGCCGATCAATTTCGGCGCGACGGTGCCGTCCTCGCCGACCGTGACCCGGTCGTTGAGGTCGGGCGAGAATGGAAATCGGATCTCGAACACGTCGCCCGGCGACAGCGTGTGCTCGGGCGTCACCGGCAGCCCGCCGATGGCGACGTCGCCGGAGGTAAGACCCGGCACCTTCGGCGAGCAGCCGGTCAGCAGCAGCACGAGCGCCGCCGCGAGCATCGACAGGCGCCGGTACGACGGTTTCAGCTGCCTGCCCCCTCGACGACGATCTCGATGCGGCGATTTTGCGCCCGCCCTGCCGCGGTGTTGTTGGGCGCGACCGGATGCGTGTCGCCGTGCCCCTTGGCCGAGATCAGCTTGGCGTCGACCCCGTGCGTGCGCAGATAATTGGCGACGACATCGGCGCGCTTTGTCGACAGATCGAGATTGGTCTTGATGCCCTGTTTCTTGAGCGATTCGCCGATCCCCTGATCGTCGGTATAGCCGTTGACCACGATCCTGCCGCTCAGCACGCGCAGCTTGTCCGCGATGTCGTTTAGCGCGGCCTGGCCGTTTGGGGTGACGTCGAAATTACCCGGCGCGAACAACAGATCGGCGGAGACGGTGTAGGTCTGTTGCCCTTGTTGAGCCACCTCCGCCTGGAGTTGCGCGTTGTCGGCCTGCAGCTTCTGGTTCGCCGCCTCGGTCTGCTGGTAACGGGTCTGCAGCTTGTCGTAATTCGCTTGTGGAGTGCAGCCGGCGGCGATGAGCACGAAAGCGCTGGCGGCGATGAGGAATGTCACTTTCACGCTCGTGATGCCTTGCTACTGCCGCTCGGTTCGCTCAACGCCGCTGATGTTCATCGACCAAGGCAACGCCGACCCGCACCAGATTTGCCGCGCCGGCGGCGCCGAGCTGGGCGCGCTGGTCGATCCCGCCGACCCGCAGGCCATAGGAGGCGGGGTTCGGCTCCGGCGATCGTTGCATAGATCGGCGTACCGCACTCCGGGCAGAAACCGTGGGCGCGCTTGTTCCCGCTCTCCGCGGTCTTCAGGTAGGTCTTCGGCGTGCCGCTCTTCAGCACGAAGGTCCCCGGCAGCGTCGCGATATTGGTGCGAAACGCGGTGCCCGTCAGCTTCTGGCAATCGCTGCAATGGCAGACCCGCACCGTCGCCAGGCTCGACCTCGGCCTCGTAGGTGATGTGCGCCGCAATGGCAGCTGCCGGTGATTTTCATGAGGCGCTCCTCAAGCTGTCCCAAAGTTCGCTACACCGAGACCGACGCATCCGGCCATTGTCCCTCCGATTTCATTCGGGCCTTGAACTCAGCAAGTACTCGCGGCCGATAGTCCTCGTACTCGAGTGGTAAATTGAGCTCCGGACCTTGTCCCTCGATCATCGCGTCGATAAACGGTGCCAAGACAATAAGTTCTGCTCGCGGCAAGCGCGCCCAAAGCCCGAGAAAGACCGGCGTCGCAATTCGCATCGAATTTGCGTGCGGAAGTTTTGCGCCAATTGCGGGATCGCGGCTGGCCCATGCTACGACCTCGAAAAGACAGTTCACCTCATCATAGCCCTTCACTCGGACGGGCATCCGCCGCTCCCGACGAACGCCGATAACGATTGCGATCAGTACAAGTCCGACGGTGGCAAACTCGACCGCGACAAGCATCGGTCAATTGCCCCTCCTTCAAAACGCGGCCAGCCCCAAAATTCCCTCGACCGGGTCGATCCCGGCGAGCACGCGCCGGCCGATCAGGTCCTTCAGCGTCTCGGTGGTGCCGCCGCCGAGCGTTCCGTAGCGCGCGCCGCGGTAAAAGCGCGACACCGGGAATTCGTCGGTGAAGCCGTAGCCGCCATGCACCTGGATCGCCTCGCTGGTGACCCGCAACGCCATCTCGTTGACGGTGATCTTGGCGGCGGCGGCGAGCAGCGGATCGGGGAACGGGTTGGCCGTGGCGCAGGCGCGATAGAGGATCGAGCGGCTCGCCTCGATGTCGCGATACATCTCGGCGAGCTTCCAGCGCATGCCCTGAAAATCGGCGACCGCGCGGCCGAAGACCTGGCGGTCCTTGGCGTATTTGATCGCCTCTTCGAACGCGCCCTCGGCGAGGCCTAGCGAGATGCTCGGGTTGAGGCAGCGCTGGGTGTTGAACGCGCCCAAGAGCTTCCGAAACCCGTCCTCGAGCACGAGGTTCTCCGGCGGCAGCTCGACATCCTCGAAGCGGATTTCGTGCAGGTTCTCGCCGCCCATCGTGTGGTAGCTGCCGGTGACCGTGAATCCCGGCGTGCCCTTCTCGACCAGCACGCAGCCGATGCCCTCGCGCCCGGGCTTCTTGTCGACCCGGGTGAAGACGACGAACCAGCCCGCCTCCTCGGCGCGGCTGATCAGCGTCTTGACCCCGTTGAGCCGCAACTTGTTGCCGACATGGTCGACATTGGTCTTGTAGTTGGCGACGTCGGTGCCGGCATCGGGCTCGGTCATGCAGATCGCCAACAGGCACTCGCCGCTGACCACCTGCGGCAGCACGCGCTTCTTGATCGCGTCGGGCGCGTAGGTGGCAATGATGCGGGTCTGCGCCCCGACCTCGCCCAGCACCGCCATCGCCGTGACGTAGCAGGCCTTGGCGATCTCCTCGAGGATGAGCGCGGTGTCGAACACCGGCAGTCCCAGCCCGCCGTATTCCTCGGGTACCGCCATGCCGAGCACGCCGAGTTCCGCGAGCGGCTTCATGTTTTCCCACGGGAACGTGCCGTCCTGGTAGCGCATCGCGCGCTCGCGGAACTCGCCCTGCGCCAGCTCGCGGATGGTGGCGATGAACTGGCGCTGCTCGTCGCTCAGGGATGGAAACACGGGGCTCTCCTTCAAGGCTGCCGCAAGTCTACTGGTTGTGGCCGCCCCACTGCCAGTCGAGGGCGTGCTGCATCGCCTCGCGCAGGCGGTCGTGCGGCACGGCAAGGCCGGCGCGGTCCATCGTCGCATCCCAGACGCCGGCGATATCGCGGATCCGGTGATCGAGCGCGGAATCGCCGAGCCGCTCGGCCCAGCCCGGCGTATCGCGCGAGGCGAACAGCGCCACCGCCAGCGCTCCAACCAGCGCCAGAGCGAGCACCTGGCGCTGGCTGACGCCGCGGCGGCGCAACACCGGCGGGATCGCGTCGGTGACGAGCGGCGCGCGCTCACGCGCGGAGAGGGTCGACTTGCTCATTTAGAAGCGGAAGTAGATGAAGGGCGCGATGCCCTCGGGGCCGAGCGCGTTGATCGCCGCGAGGACGAGGCCAGCTACCGCTCCGAGACCCCAATACGGCACCCGCTCAACCACCCGTCCCGCCCGCTCGAACGATCCCGGCGGCAGGAACTGCCCGGCCACGCCGGCAACGATGAGGGCCGCCATCGCCGGCTGCGCCTGCTGCACCGGTTCGCCCCAGCCATGGAAGAGCCCGGCAATGAAGATCCGAGCGACGGTAAAATCTTCGGCGCGGAAGAAAATCCAGGCGAGACAGACGAAATGGAACACGACGAACCAGGAGATGGACCTGCCGAGCGGGGTCTGTGCGCGCTCGCCGATCCATGGGCGGCACATGCGCTCGGCCGCCAGCCCGCCGCCGTGCAGCGCGCCCCACATCACGAACTTCCACGCCGCGCCGTGCCAGATTCCACCGAGGAGCATGGTGATGATCAGGTTGCGGTAGGTCTTGAGCCGACCGTGGCGGTTGCCGCCAAGCGGCTTGTAAAGGTAGTCGCGCAGCCAAAACGACAGCGACATATGCCAGCGCTGCCAGAACTCCCTGAGCCGCTGCGCGCGGTAGGGCTGGTTGAAGTTGCGCGGAAAACGGAAGCCGCATAACGCGGCCAGCGCGATTGCGATGTCGGTGTAGGCGCTGAAATCGCAATAGATTTGTACCGCATAGGCATAGGTCGCGAGCAATAGATCGGGCCCGCCATACTGGTCGGGCGCGGCAAATACCGGGTCGACGAGGCCGGTCGCCAGGTAGTTGGCGATGATCACCTTCTTGACCATGCCGCCGAGGATCAGCAGCAGCGCGGCGGCGACCGGAATCGGCTCGTTCGATGGCCGGGCGAGCTGCGGCAGGAAATAGGCGGCGCGCACAATGGGGCCGGCGACGAGCTGCGGGAAGAACGACATGTAGAGCGCCATGTCGAGCGGCGAGCGGCATATGCCCACGTCGCCGCGATAGACGTCGGTGATGTAGGAGATGCCGTGAAAGGTGAAAAACGAAATCCCGACCGGGAGCAGGATCTCGACGAACGGTAGCTCGTGTTGCAGACCCAGCAGGTGGGCGAGCTGGTTCGCCGACCCGACCAGGAAATCGAGATATTTGAAGACGCCGAGAATGAGCAGATGCAGTGTGACTCCGAGGATCAACATGCGGCGCCGGGTCAGCGGGTTGCGGCTGCCGCCGATCGATAGGCCGCAGACGAAGCTGATCGCCGTGCTCCCCGCCAGCAGGAAGCAGAACCGCCAGTCCCATTGCGCGTAGAAGAAATAGCTGGCGCCGACCAGCATCGCCTTCTTCGCGGCAAAGCGGCGGTCGAGCAGCGCCAGCGCCGCCGCCACGACCAGGAAGAACAGCAGAAAGTCGAGCGTCGGGAACAACATGGCGCTTGGTCGAAACCGTGCGGTGCGCGAAGGCTGAGCGCCGGTTCTATCGGTCGGCGCCAGGGCGGGCAAGCGGGCATGGCGACAGCGCGTCGCAGGGGGCGCGCGGCCCGGAAATCCTTTTGCATCCGGCTACGGCAACGCTCAGTATTTGAGTCGGGGTTATTGCGTGCTGGTTTTGTGGGGGCGGCGCGTGGGGCGCATGTTCGGTAGGTTGAAAGGAGCCAGGCAGCGCGCCTGGCAGTTGGCGGCTGTCGTCTTGCTGATAGCGGGTTGCGCCGCCGGAAGTGCGCGGGCCGATGACGATACGGCGGCGCAAACCATTGTCGTCTTCGGCGACAGCCAGGCGCAGGGCATCGCCGGCGGACTGCAGCGCATCCTGATTGACGATTCGCGCTACAAGGTGCTGAACCGCACGCATCCTGGCGCGGCCCTGGTGCATTCCGACAGCGAGTGGCTCGCCCCGGTCGTCAATTTCGTCGCCAAGGACAAAGGGGCGCGGATAGCTGTCGTCATGTTCGGCGCCAATGACCGGCTCGACATGCGCGACGAAGGTGCCTACGTGCATTTCCGCACCGACGCATGGCGCGATGCTTATGCCAAGCGGGCCGACAAGATTCTCACCGCTCTGACCGGGGCGGGGCTCAAACTGATTTGGTGCGGCAATCCGATCGCGCGCAGCCAGATCTACTCCGACGACATGAAGTACATCAACGACATCTACGCGGCGGAAGTAGCCAAGTTTGGCGGCGAATTCCTGCCGCTGTGGGATGTCATCGTCAACGATCAGGGGCAGTACACAGCCTATGCTCCCGACCGTAATGGTGTTACCGAGCGAATGCGTAACGACGACGGCATCCATTTCACCGCCGCTGGCTATGAACTGATCGCCGAGAAGATCGTCAGCGCGTTGCCCTCGCTCCAAGCGAATGGACACTGAGCCGGGCCGCCGCGCCCGGATTGCCGTTTGGTTGGCGCTCGGCATTGCCGCGCTTGGCGACGTCATCCTGCTGCAGGCTTGTTTTACATCGACGCCGCCAGCGCCGCCGCCTGCGGCGGCCACGCCGCGACTGGCTTCGCCCGCGGCGCTCGCGCCGTTCTTCTCCGCGCTGGCCGCGCTCGAGCAACATCCGGCGCCGCATCCGGTGCGGATCATCCAGATCGGCGACAGTCACACCGCCAACGACTCCTTCAGCGGCCATTTGCGCGAGCTGCTTCAACAGCGGTTCGGCGCCGCCGGGCGCGGCTGGCTGCCGGCCGGCATCCCCTACAAGTACTACCGGCCGCGGCTGGTCAGCGTCAGCGAGAGCGGGTGGCGGCATTTCAAGCCCAACGACCGTGAGCCCGGATTAGCGTTCGGCCTCGACGCGGTCGATGCGGAGAGCGCGCCGCGCGATGCGGTGATGACGATTGAGAGCACCGACACGGCTGGCTTCGACCGGTTCGCGGCCGAATATTTGACGCAGCCGGGCGGTTCCGCCTTCACCGTTCAGGTTGATGACGCCCCGCCGGTCCGGGTTTCGACCGCCGCCGCCCAGTCGGCGATCGCGCGCTTCGAATTGCCGCTCGACCGTCCCGCCCGCCGGGTAGAGGTCCGCGCGGCGGGCAAGCCACCGGTGGTCTTGCTCGGCTGGGCGGTCGAGCGCCACGAACCGGGAATCATCTACGAGAACCATGGCACGATCGGCGCGACCGCCGATCTCCTGGCGCAGATGACCCCCGAAGCGGTGGGCTATGAGTTCTCCGTCAGGCAGCCCGCGCTGCTTGTTGTGGCCTTCGGGACTAACGAGGGCTTCGACGACAATCTCGACCTCGAACGCTATGCCAGCCGCTACCATTCGGCGGTCGCATCGCTGCAGCGGCAAGTGGCCGGTGTCCCGATCCTCATCATCGGGCCGCCCGATGGCAACCGGGTGGCGCATGATTGCAAGCCGCTGGCCTCACGCTGCGGCTCGGAGGGTGACTGCACCTGGCGGGAGCCATCCAAACTTGCCGGCGTGCGCGATATCGAACGGCGCATCGCCGCCAACCACGGCTGGGCCTACTGGGACTGGTTCGCCGCGATGGGCGGGATCTGCAGCATCGACCGCATGGCGAATGCTGATCCGCCGCTGGCGATGCCCGACCACGTGCATTTGAGCCGGGCCGGGTACGAGGGCGTCGCCGACACGCTGTTCGGCGATCTGATGAATGCGTATAGCGAGTGGAAAGCGCGCGGTCCCGCGAGCTGAAGAGGAAGACCATGGTAACGGTTCGGCCGCGCAAGAACATGCCGGCGCATTTCGGCATCCGCATCGTCAGCGCCGAAAAGGACAAGGTGGTTGGTGAGATCGACGCCGATGAGCGGCATCTCAACAATCTCGGCATCGTCCATGGCGGCGCCTACATGGCCTTTGCCGACGACCTCGGCGGCACCGCCGCGGGCCTCAACATCCCGGCGGGAATGCGGACGACGACCGTCGAGTCGAAGAGCAATTTCTTTCGCGCCTCGCCGCCGGGCAGGATCACCGGCGTGTCGGTGCCGATCCATGTTGGGCGGCGCACCGTCGTCGTCGAGACGCGGATCTTCAACGCCGATGGCAAGCTCGCCGCCATGGTGACGCAGACGCAGCTGGTGCTGCCCCGGGAGGATCAACCCCGCGAATGACGCTCGACCCCCGGCTCAACGCCATGCGCGCCGATCTCGCCGACATCCGCCTCGGCGGTGAGGTCTCGGTCCCGCGCTACGCCGAGGGGCGTCCGGCGCATGTCGTCGCCGGGCTGGTTCCGGTGCTGAAGACGCCGAAGCAGGATTCGCCGCTCGACACGTTCTTTCATTACGGCGAGGCGGTTTCGGTCTTCGAAGAGCGTGACGGCTACGCTTGGTGCCAGTCCGGGCGCGACCGCTATGTCGGTTACGTCGAGGCCGCGACGCTGCGCGCGGGCAAGCCGTCGGCGCCGACCCATTACATCGCCTCGGTCGGGGCCTACCGCTACGCCGAGGCCGATTTGCGCTCGCCGGCCGTCGATTTCCTGCCGCGTCACGCGCCGGTCGCGGTCGCGCAAGCCGGGTTCGTCTGCCGGGATACCGCCTATGCCTGGCTCGACGGCGGCGGCTTCCTGCCGGAATCTTGTCTGTCGGCTCAGCCACCGCGCTCGCTCGACCTCGCGGCCGCGGTCTCGCTTTATCTCGGCTGCCCCTATCTCTGGGGCGGGCGCAGCTTTCTCGGCCTCGACTGCTCCGGCTTGGTGCAGGAGGCATTTCGCGATCTCGGTAAGTCGGTGCCGCGGGACACCGACATGCAGCGCGACGCGATCGGCGAGCCGGTCGCGGTTGCCCAAATCGCCGATCTGCGCCGTAACGATCTGATCTTCATGCCCGGCCACGTGATGATCCAT
Organism: uncultured Alphaproteobacteria bacterium; assembly: GCA_963773625.1. Classification (GTDB taxonomy): domain Bacteria; phylum Pseudomonadota; class Alphaproteobacteria; order ATCC43930; family CGMCC-115725; genus DATARH01. The sequence goes on from CAVZCJ010000015.1 coordinate 47,312, forward strand.
GCCGGCGAGGGCATGGTTATCCACGCCTCCGGCGGCACCATGTCGGTGCGCGAGGACAGCCTCGCCGAACTCCTTAAGGGATGGTCGCGGGAGCTCGCCGACTTCGTCGTGAGGCGACCGGAATAGGGCTATGTCGCGGGGTGTTCGGCGATCCAGTGCCGGGCGATATCCTCGCGCCGGCAGATCCACACCCGGTCTTTCGACTGGATGTATTCGATGAAACGCATCAGCGCGCTTGCCCGGCCGGGATGTCCAGCGATGCGCATGTGCAGCCCCACCGACATCATCCGCGGCCGCTCGGCGCCTTCGTCGTACAGCACATCGAACGCGTCGCGCAGATAAGCGAAAAAATCCTCGCCCGGCCCGAACACGCCACGGCCGAATTTGACGTCATTGGTCGACAGCGTATAGGGCACGACGAGATGTGGTTTCTCACCCACGCGCACCCAATAGGGCAGCTCGTCGTTATAGGCGTCGCTGTCGTAGAGGAAGCCGCCTTGCTCGGCGACGATGCGGCGGGTGTTTTCCGAGGGCGCGTAGCGGCAATACCAGCCTCGGGTCGGCTTGCCCGTGGTCTCGCGGATCAGCGCCACCGCGGCAGCGATCTGCCGCCGCTCCTCGGCCTCGTCCAGCTCGAAATGCTTGATCCAGCGATAGCCGTGGCCGCAGATATCCCAATCGGTCGCGGCGATCGCTTGCGCGGCAGGCGGGTTGGCCTCGAGCGCTTTAGCGCAAGCGAACAAAGTCACCGGGACGCGATATTTGGTGAAGATGCGGTAGAGTCGCCACCAGCCGACCCGCGAGCCGAACTCGAACATGCTCTCGGCGCCGAGGTCCCGGCGTCCGAGCATTCCGGGGTCGATACTGGCGCTTTCGGTGAGCCCGCCCTCGCTGACGCCGTCGCCCGCCGGGTAGGAAAGCTCCGAGCCCTCCTCGAAATTGATCACGAAATTGACCGCGATCCGCGCACCGCCCGGCCAGTTGGCGTGCGGCGGGGTCGGGCCGTAGCCGACGAAGTCGCGGGTCATGGCTCGCCGCCTACCTTACCGGTTCGAAGCGCCGGTTGAATTCTTCCTGCCAGTCCTCGGTCGCGATGAAGCCGGCGAGCTTGCTGGCATCGGCGCGAGTTGCTTCCTTCAACTTACTATCGGGCTGGTTGTAGTTTACGTCGAAGCGGCACGGCTGGGTGGTGTGCCAGGGCGTTTGGGTAAACACCTCGATGCGGTTGTTCTCGGGATCGCGGAAATAGACCGACCAAGTGTTGCCGTGGCTCACCGGCTCCGGCTTGGTAAAGGGGAGCGCGCGGACCCTCTCGTAGACCCGGCGCACCTCGTCGAGGCTGTCGACGCGGAAGGCGACATGGCCAATGCCGCCGCCCTGGTCGGTGACGTCACTCGGGATCAGCACGATCTGGTGATGCTCCTCGGGGCTATGGCTGAGGAAAATGAGTTCACGGCCGGCGGCCGGCCCGGCTGTCAACAAACCGCGGTCGCTGACGATGAAGCCCATCACCTCGGTGTAGAACTTCTCCATCGCCTTCTGGTCATGGGCGCGGATTTCAAAGTGGCTGACGGTGTAGCTCATGTCGCGTCCTCTCGGCCGATTTCGCCCGATGATGCGCTTGTTGGCTCTGCGGGAAAAGACCTTGCCGGGCTGCCGCTTTGCCGCTAAGCGGTGCAGCCCTTCCCCTTAGGTCGGAGATCAGCGATGCCGAGCCTGCCGAGCGCCGCCAGCCTCAAAGCACTCACCGCCTGGGATACGCCGACCATCTGCAATGCGCTCGAGGTGGTCGCCCCCGGGCGCCGGGCCTACGGTTTCACCCGCCGGCCGGTCGTCGCCTGCTTTCCCGAGATGAAGCCGGTTGTCGCCTTCGCGCGCACGGCGTTGATCCGCTCTCGCGAGCCCAACGCGCGCGACGCCGAACTCGGCCGCCAAGATGCGCATCGGCTATTACGAGCACATCGCCGCGCAGCCGATGCCGTCGATCGCGGTGCTTCAGGACATCGACGCCCCCGACACCGGGTTCGGCGCATTCTGGGGCGAGGTCCAGACCCATGTCCATGCCGGGCTCGGCTGCGCCGGGGTCATCACCGACGGGTCGGTGCGCGACCTCGACGCGATGGCGCCCAATTTCATCGTGCTGGCCGGCTCCATCATGCCGTCGCACGCGCATGTCCACCTCGTCGATTTCGGCGGTACGGTCAGCGTTTTCGGCATGGTGGTCTCGGCCAACGACGTCATCCACTGCGACCGCCACGGCGCGGTCGTCGTGCCCTACGACGTCGTCGACAAGATTCCGGCGGCGGTCGACCTGCTGACCCGGCGCGAGAAGGTGGTGATCGAGGCCTCGAAGCGCCCGGGTTTCTCGATCGAGGACTTGCGCAAGGCGTTCAAGGAGCAGTCGGAGATCCACTGATCGGCGGCTGCCGCGATCGGCTAGATTTCAACCTGCCCGCCGAGTTCGACGACCCGGTTGACCGGGATGTGGAAGAACTCGGTCGCGTCGAGGGCAAGCTCGGAGAGCAGCACGAACAGCCGCTTGATCGGATAGAGCCAGCGCTGGCGGCGGTTGGCGACAACCGTCTCGCGCCCAACGAAGAACGAGGTGTCCATCAGGTTGAAGCGGAACCCGGTGACGCGCGCCAGGGCCAGCGCGCGCGGAATGTCAGGTTCCTCGAGAAAGCCGTAGCGCACGCGCACGGTATGGAAATTCTGATCGTAATGGCGGATTTCGAGCCGCTCCGCTTCGGGGATGCGCGGCACGTCGGCAGTCTGCACCGTCATCAGCACGTTGCGCTCGTGCAGAACCTTGTTGTGCTTCATGTTGTGGAGCAGCGCCGCCGGCACGTTGTTGACCTGCGCGGTCATGTAGATTGCGGTGCCGGAGACGCGTGCGGGTCGGTCGGGCTTGAGGCTGGCCACCAGCATTTCCAACGGCATGCCGGCGCTGACCCGCTGGCGGGCGAGCTTCGAGCGGCCCCAGATCCACGTCGTCATCGTCGTGTAGAGCGCGAACGCGATCACCAGCGGATACCAGCCGCCCTCATGTACCTTCAGCAAATTGGCTGAGAAGAACGATACGTCGACCGTGAAGAACAGCGCGAAGAGCGGGATCAGCTGCCATAGCTTCCAACGCGCGCCGTGGCGCAGATGCATGAAGGCCAGTGCGGTGGTGACCGTCATTGTCCCGGTCACCGCAATGCCATAGGCGGAGCCCAGCGCGTCGGACGAACGAAACATCAACACCGTTGCCGCCACCGCGACCAGCAGCATGTTGTTGATCGCCGGCACATAGACCTGGCCCATCTCGCGCTCGGAGGTGTGGCGCACGTTCATTCGCGGCAGATAGCCGAGCTGCACCGCCTGACTGGTCAGCGAGAACGCGCCGGAAATCACCGCCTGTGAGGCGATCACCGTCGCGGTCGAGGCAAGCACGACGAGCGGCAGCACGAACCAGTCCGGCGCCAGGAGGAAGAACGGGTTCTGCACCGCCTCCGGGTGAGCCAGCAACAGCGCGCCTTGACCGAAATAATTGAGCAACAGAGCGGGGAAGACAAAGCGCATCCAGGCGCGGCGAATTGGGCCTCGGCCGAAATGTCCCATATCGGCGTAGAGCGCCTCGGCGCCGGTCACCGCCAAAACCACGGCGCCGAGCAGCACAAAGCCGGCGGCCGGATGGCGGCGAATGAGGTCGATCCCATAGAGCGGATTGAGCGCCCACATGATCGCCGGGTGGCGCGCGATCTCCTTGAGCCCCAGGAGCCCGATGGTGATGAACCAGACAATAATGATCGGGCCAAAAAACCCGCCGACCCGCCCGGTGCCGCGGCGCTGGGCGATGAACAGCACGATTAGCAAGAACAAGGTCAGCGGAATCACAAACGGTTCGAGCTCGGGGGTTTGGACCTTGAGCCCCTCGACCGCGCTCAGCACCGAGATGGCCGGTGTCAGGACGCCGTCGCCATAGAACAGCGCCGCGCCGAACAGCCCGGCCCACAGCACCCACCGGTTGGGTGACCGCAGGGTCGCGCGCAACGCCAAGACCATCAACGCGAGGATGCCGCCCTCGCCGCGATTGTCGGCGCGCAGCAGCACGATCACGTACTTGACCGTGACGACAAGAAACAGCGACCAGGCGATTAGCGACAACACTCCATAGATCCGCAACGGGCTGACTATCGCACCCTCGAAGCACTGCTTGACCGTGTAGAGCGGCGAGGTGCCGATATCGCCGTAGACGACACCAAGCGCCGCGACCGCGAGGCTTTGGCGTAGGCTCGGTTTTTCGGGCACCGGCGCTATGGCGGCGACGGGCGCGGTTGGCGGCGGCCGGCTTTCGGACAATCCGTTCGCCTTACCCATGCCACGGCGCGAACGCGCCGATCCGACTATGCACGCATCTCCTCCTCGGAGACCAGGCGAGCCATGTCCCGCGCGCCGAGCGCGCCCGTTTACTCCACCTACAATCCTTGTGCCAGGATCATTTATCGTCGACCCTTCCGTCGAAAGGAGAACGCGCATGGGCGAGACGCATTTCCGGGGCGCGATCCCGATGCTTCCCGACTTCCCGTGACTCTGTTCGATCCCCAAGCGGTCCGCGCGTTCGAGCATGCCGGTTGGGAAAAGGCAGCCTCGGCGTACCGGGTAACGTTCGCCACGGCGAGCGGGGAATTCGTCGACGCGTTGCTCGATGCGGCCGAGGTCCCTGCTGGCGCGCGGCTGCTCGATCTTTGCTGTGGGCCGGGCATCGTGACCGGGGCCGCCTTCCAGCGCGGCGCCGAGGCGAGTGGTCTTGATTTCTCGCGGGCGATGCTTGCCGAGGCGCGCGCCGCCTATCCCAGCCTGCGCTTCCATGAAGGTGATGCCGAGACGATGCCGCTCGCCGACGCATCGTTCGATGCGGTGGTGTCCAATTTCGGCATCCATCATGTACCGCGGCCTGAGCGCGCGCTCGCCGAGGTGTTCCGCGTGCTGCGACCGGGTGGTCGGTTCGCTTTCACCAACTGGGCGAACCCGGCAGACAACATCGCCTGGCAATTGTTGTTCGACGCCGTCGGCCTGCATGGTGATTCCGGTGCCGCGAAGGCCCCGCCGTCGGGTGGCGGATTGGACAGCGAAGGCGTGGTGCTGCGTCTGCTGCGCGAGGCCGGGTTTGCCGAGGCCGGCGCCGCGCTGGTGCGGCGCGAATGGCGTATCGCGCATCCTGGCGATCTGATCGCGGTGTTCCGGCGCGGCACGGTGCGCACTGCGGCAATGATCGAGGCGCAGCGTCCGGCAGCGCTGCTGGCGATTGAGGCGGAGATCGCGCGGCGCGCCGCCGCATATCGCCGCGACGGCTGGTACTTCATCCCAATCGCCGCGATCCTCGGGCGCGGCGTCAAGCCGCGATGACCCATCTCGATACGGACGTACTGATCGTCGGTGCCGGCGGGGCCGGCATGTACGCGGCGATTTCGGCTGCTCGCTCGGGCGCCGGGAGCATCTTGCTGCTCGACAAGAGCCTTGTCGGCCGCGGCGGCGCGACGATCATGGCGCAGATGACGGTCGCCGCCGCGCTCGCCGAGGAGAGCGACGACGATTGGCGCCTGCATCTCAACGACACGCTCGACGCCGGCCGCGGCCTGTGCGACGAGGCGCTGGCCGCCATCTTGTGCGAGGAAGCGCCGGCCCGGATGCGTGAGATGGCCGACTGGCAGGTCGGCTGGGCGCGGCGCGACAGCGGCCGGATCGCCCAGGTCACCGCGCCGGGCCACTCGCGGCCGCGCTGCTGCTATGTCGATTTCCTCAATACCGGGCCGGCGGTGGCGGCGACCCTTCGCCGCCGGATCAGTCGGATCGACGCGATCCGCCGGCTGAGCAATCTCATCGTTACCGATCTCGTCACGGTCGACGGGGCCGTGGTCGGCGCGGTCGCGCTCGATGCCGCCGCTGGCGCGCCGGTGACGATCGCCGCCGCGGCGACGATCATCGCCACCGGCGGGCTCACCCGCATCTATCGCCGCAACAGCGCGTCGGCGAACATGGGCGGCGACGGCTACGCGCTGGCGCTGAGGGCCGGCGCCGAGCTCATCGACATGGAGTTCGTGCAGTTCTTCCCGATCGGACACCTGGCGCCGCGTCTGGTCGGCATGGACCCGATCATGTGGGACCCGTTCCGCTACAAACTCGGGGGCAGGTTGCTGGACCGCGAGGGCGAGGAGTTCCTTGCCCGCTACGGCAGCGATGAGACCGAGGCTTACACGACCCCGCGCGATATCGCCACTTATGCGATCGTCAGCGAGGTCGCGGCCGGGCGCGGCTCGCCGCATGGCGGCGTGTTCCTGTCGTTCGAGCACGTTCCCGCGGCCGATCTGCGGGCCGCATTCGGCCCGGTTATCGAGCGTCTGGCGAAGAATGGCATCGATCTCGCCCGCGCGCCGGTCGAAGTCTCGCCGATCGCGCATTACCACATGGGCGGGATCTCGGTGGACGAGCGCATGGCCTCGACGGTGCCGGGGCTGTTCGCCGCGGGCGAGGCGGTCGGCGGCGCCAACGGCGCCAACCGGCTCTCCGGCAACGCGATTTCCGAGGCATTGGTGTTCGGCGAGCGGGCCGGCAGGTTCGCCGCTGCGGCAGGCGGCACTCCGGCTGGAGCGATGCGGCGGCGAAGGAGGCTATCGAGTCGCATTCGCGAGTCTCGCCGATGGGCGCAACGGCGAGCTGAGCGCGACGGCGTTGCTCGATGAGATGCGCGGGCTGATGAGCGACTCGGTCGGGCCGTTGCGCGACGCGCCGGCGCTGGAGCGTGCGCTCGAGCGGCTCGTCGAGATGCGCGATGCCCTGCCGTCGCTCGCCATCGACCCTGGCCGCGAATTCAACGCGAGCCTCGGCGATTGGTTCGACTTGCGCGCCAGCCTTGCCGCTGCCGAGGCGGTGATCCGCGCCGCGCTCGCCCGACGTGAAAGCCGCGGCGCGCATCAGCGCGCGGACTTCCCGGACTGCGATCCCGGCCTTGCGCGCCGTCAGCTTGTGACGATGGACGCCTCCGGCATCGCTGTCCGGTGGACACATTGAAAACCGCGCGGTTGAAGATCCGCCGCGGCGGCGGCGACGAGCCGGGACGCTACGAGGAGTTCGCCGTGCCTTTCGAGGACGGCGCCACGGTGCTCGACGCGCTGATCTGGATCCGTGTTCATCGCGATCCGTCGCTGGCGATCCGCTACAGCTGCATCAACGCCAATGTCTGCAAGGAATGCACGATTGCGATCGAGGGACGCGTGCTCTACGCCTGCACGACCCGCCTCGTCGATGACCGGGTAATGACGCTCGACCCGCTCCCAGGCAAGGCGCGGCTGCGCGATCTGGTTGCCGAAACCCGCCCGCCACGTGAACGAATCGTGTAACCGGCTTGACCGGAGGCTGTAAAACCCGTGCTAATCTTCGCCTGAAGACAGGGAGGGACGAGGTTTCCCCATGGCAAAAACGGCAATGATCCAATTGCAGGACCAGATCGAAGCGATCCGCCGTGAGGCTTATGCCGCCGGTTATGCTGCGGCGATGCAGGCGATTCGCGACTTTGCCGCGCGTCCGGGCGCCGCGGCCGTTCCGGTCCGGCGTGGCCGATCGGCAAAGTCTGCGCCCGCCGCTGGACGGCGGGGCCGCCCGCCTTCCGCGCCGGCCGCCGCCAAGCCTCGCCGCGCGGGCCGCCGCCCGCAGCGTGGCACCAATGCACGGCTTGTTGCCGAGGTATTGAAGGCTTTGCCAGCGAGCAGCGGCCGCCCAGCCGATATCCGCGCCGCCCTCACCCGCGATAAGGGCGTGACGATGGCCTATACCTCGATCCGCCATTCCCTGGGTCAGCTCCAAGCGCGCGGCGAAGTTAGCGGGGACCCCGACGGCAAAACCTGGCGCTACACCGGCTCGGCTTCCTGACGGAAAGGGGGGCGAGGCACAGCCGCGCGCGCCAGCACGTCGGCGCGCTCGTTCTCGGGGTGACCGGCATGGCCACGAACCCAGATCCATTCGACCTCGTGCGGTGACGCGGCCGCGTCGAGGGCCTGCCATAGATCGACGTTCTTGACCGGCTTCTTGTCTGCGGTCCGCCAGCCGCGCGCCTTCCATTGCGACAGCCAACGCATGATTCCGTCGCGCACGTAGGTGCTGTCGGTATAAAGCCTCACCCGGCAAGGCCGCTTTAGCGCTGCGAGGCCCTCGATTGCCGCGGACAGCTCCATCCGGTTGTTGGTGGTGGCAATGTCGCCGCCGGAGAGTTCCTTTTCGACCGCGCCATAGCGCAGGATCGCGCCCCAGCCACCCGGCCCCGGATTGCCGCTGCACGCCCCGTCGGTGAAAATTTCGACCTCGGGCGCGCTCAGCGCCTCGCGGTCAGGGTCCGATGCCATATTCGGCCGCGCTGGCGACGCCGCGATGGAAGCGCAGTTTTTTCAGGTATTCGACCGGGTCCTTTGGCCGCACCAGCGCGCCTTCGGGCTGATTCTGCCAATCGTAGAGCCGGGTCAACAGAAAACGCAGCGCGCTGCCGCGCGCCAGGAGGGGCAGCGCGGCGATCTCCTCCGTTTTCAGGTCGCGCTCGCCGCGATAATGCCCGACCAGCAGCCGGGCCTTGGTCACGTTAAAACTGCCATCGGGCTCAAAACACCACGCATTGAGGCAAATCGCCAGATCGTAGGCGAAGGCGTCGGTGCAGGCGAAGTAGAAGTCGATCAGCCCCGAAACCTCGCGGTCGCGAAAGAACACGTTGTCGGGAAACAAATCGGCGTGGATCACTCCGGTCGGCAGGCCAGTCGGCCAGGCGGTCTCGAGCGCGGTCAGTTCCTCGCCGATTTCCGCGGAAAGGCCCTTTTCCACCTCGTCGGAGCGCGCCGCGCAGGCAACATAAAGCTGGTGCCAGCCGGTGATGCTGAGGTTGTTTGGCCGGGTCATCGTGAACGACGCGCCGGCCCGATGCAGCCGCGCCAGCGCCGCGCCGAGGCTGGCGCAATGGAACGGCTCGATCCGCCGCGGCCACATGCCGTTGAGGAAGGTGACGAGCGCCGCCGGACGGCCGCACAATTCGCGTAATGCGCCGCCGTCTTTTGCCCGCACCGGGGTCGGGCAGGCGACCCCGTGATGAGCGAGATGGTCCATCAGCGCGATGAAGAACGGCAGATCGCTTGGCGCCACGCGCTTCTCGTAGAGCGTCAGGATAAAGGTGCCGCGCTCGGTGCCGAGCAGATAGTTCGAGTTTTCCACCCCCTCGGCGATGCCTTTGCAGGTCAACACCTCGCCGATGTCATAGGCCGCGATGAACGCGCGCAGCTCGTCGTCGCCGATTTCAGTGTAGACCGCCATGTGCCGTTCCGGCCGCTCCGTTCCGCGGCGCCGACCCGGCTTGTCTGCCAGGCGGGCCTCGCATAAAGTCCGCCCGCCCAGGGGACCGCGCGGCCGCGCGCGGACAGTAGCAAGCGCAATGGTGGGGAAGAAAGATGGACGCTCCGATCCCGGCGCAAAAGGCGCCTTACGGTGTCACGGTCGAGGCCGGCAAGCGCTATTTCTGGTGCGCGTGCGGGCGCAGCAACGGGCAGCCGTTTTGCGACGGCTCGCACAAGGGCACCGGCCTCAACCCGCTGATGTACACGGCGGAAAAATCTGGGCAGCTGTGGTTCTGCGGTTGCAAGGCGACCGCGAAACAACCGTTCTGCGACGGAACCCACAACAAGCTCTAGCCATTGAGCTCGATTTTGCGCTTGCTATCGCAGTTTGATTGTCGCCGCCGCCGTCGCGGTGCGGTCACGGCGAGCGCCATCCTCGCGCTTGTCCTGCTGTCCGGTTGCGGCGGTGGCTGGAATCCTTTTGCCAAGAAGTCTCAGCCCGCGGCGGCGCCGGCCTGTCCGGTCGCGGCGATCCTGCGCCCGCTCGCCAACACGGTGGTGTTCGCGCCGGGCGCCGAGCAGAAGCCGCCCTATGTCGCCTGGGACGGCATTTACAGCGACGTTACCGCGACCTGCCGGCTTGAGGGCGACACGCTGCATGCCTCGCTCGACAGCATCGTCATCGGTGAGCGGGGGCCGTCGGGGCACGGCAACGATGTCGATTTCACCTATTTCGTCGCGCTGACCGCGCCAGATCAGACGGTTCTCGGCAAGAAACTGTTCTCCGTGCACGTGACCGTCGCCCCCGATGCCAAGCGCGCCGGCGTCACCGACCATGTCGAGGTCGCGTTCTCGACGGGTGGGCGGGCCCTCTCCGACCTCAACATCATGGTTGGGTTTCAGCTCACCCCCGACGCGGTGCAGTACTACAAGAATTATCGGGCGCGGCAGTAGGCTCGCGACCAATCGGCTTGGCGGCCCGCCCGCGCCAATGTTAAACAGGCCTTGCTGTATGCACGCCCGCAGGAGAGGCCGCACCGCCCAGGGAGGGAGGTGCGGCGCCGAAGGAGCAACCGCCCCGGAAACTCTCAGGCAAAAGGACTGCGGGTGTAAGAGCGCTCTGGAAAGCGGCGGCGGGCTGTCTATCCCGCTGCTCACCGACGGAGTAAGCCGGCGCGGGGGTCAGTCGACCGCCGGACGGTGAATCTCTCAGGGAAAAGCGACAGAGGGGGCATCTCTGGTGGCGTTCGCGCCGCCGCGACGGAGGTGCGCCCGTGGGTTCGACCGAGAGCGCGAACGAGACCGCCGTGCCGCTGCTGCGGACGCCGCTCCATGCGCTGCATGTTGCGCTCGGCGCCCGCATGGTGCCGTTCGCCGGCTACGAGATGCCGGTGCAGTACAAGACCGGCATCATCGCCGAACACCTGCATACGCGGGCCAAGGCCGGGCTGTTCGATGTCTCGCATATGGGCCAGATCGCGTTGCGTGGCGCCGGCGCGACGGGTGCGCTCGAAACCCTGGTGCCCGGCGATCTCGCGGCCCTGGAATCCGGGCGCATGCGCTACACGCTGCTGCTCAACAACGCCGGCGGCATCATCGACGATTTGATGGTGACGCGGCGCCCACGGGAACATGGCGATGGGGTGGCGCTTGTCGTCAACGCCGCGCGCAAGGAGGCTGACCTCGCTCATTTGCGTGAGCGCCTGCCGCGAACGGTCGACATCGTGCCGTCCTTCGAGCGCGCTCTGTTGGCGTTGCAGGGACCGCGGGCGGCCAGCGTGCTGGCCCGCTTCGTGCCCGGGATCGAGCGCATCCCGTTCATGAGTGCCACAGAGGGCGCAATCGCGGGGATCCCGTGCGGTATCACCCGCTCGGGCTACACCGGCGAGGACGGTTACGAAATTTCGCTGCCGCCCGAGCACGCCGCCGCGATCGCCGAGCGCTTGCTCGCGGAGCCTGAGGTTGCGCCGATCGGGCTCGGCGCTCGCGATACCCTGCGGCTCGAAGCGGGCTTGTGCCTTTATGGCCACGACATCGACGAGACCACCACCCCGATCGAGGCCGGGCTCGCCTGGACCATCGGCAAGCGTCGCCGCGCCGACGGCGGTTTCCCGGGCTCCGAGCGCATCCTGCGCGAGCTGGCGTCGCAGCCGGCGCGGCGCCGCGTCGGGTTTCGCCTCAACGACCGCGCCCCGGCGCGCGAGGGTAGCGCCGTGCTCGACGCCGCCGGCAACCCGGTCGGCAGGGTAACGAGCGGCGGCTTCGCGCCCTCGCTCAACGCCCCCGTGGCGATGGGCTACGTCGCCGGCGACCACGCGTCCCTCGGCACGCCGGTCTCGCTTGTCGTCCGCGACGTGCCCCGCCCGGCCGTCGTCGCCGCCATGCCCTTCGTCTCCACCCGCTATTACCGCGGACCCTGAGGAGTTCTCCATGCCGACGCTACGCTTCACCAAGGACCACGAATGGATCCGCCAGGATGGCGACACGGCGGTGATCGGCATCACCGATTATGCCCAGCAGCAATTGGGCGACATCGTCTATGTCGAGTTGCCGGCGGTCGGCTCTACCGTCGAGGCCGGCAAGGAGGCGGCGGTTGTCGAAATCGGCCAAGGCAGCGAGCGAGGTCTACGCGCCGGTCTCGGGCGAGGTGGTCGCGGTTAACGACGCGATCGCCGGCGATCCCGCGAAGGTCAACGCTGACCCGATGGGCGAAGGCTGGTTTCTCACCATCAAGCTTGCCGATCCCAAGGCCTTGGACGGGCTGATGGACGAGGCGGCTTATCAGAAATTCGTCGCGGAGCAGGGCTGATGCGCTATCTGCCGCTCACCCCCAGCGACCGCCAGCAAATGCTGGCGGCGATCGGCGTCCGGTCGATCGACGATCTGTTCGCCGACGTGCCGAAGGCGGCGCGCCTCGACGGCTTGGTCGATCTGCCGCTGGCGCAGGGCGAACTCGAGGTCGAGCGGGCGTTGTCGGCGATGGCGGCCAAGAACGTCGCCGCCGGTTCAGTGCCTTTCTTTATCGGCGGCGGCGCCTATCGCCATCATGTCCCGGCCGCGGTCGATCATCTGATCCAGCGCGGTGAGTTCCTGACCTCCTACACGCCGTACCAGCCCGAGCTGGCGCAAGGCACGTTGCAATCGCTGTTCGAGTTTCAGACCCAAGTCGCGCTGCTGACCGGGATGGAGGTCGCCAACGCCTCGCTTTATGACGGCGCCACCTCCTGCGCCGAGGCGGTGGCGATGGCGCACCGTATCACCCACCGCGGCAAGGCGGTTCTGTCGGGCGCGCTGCACCCGCATTACCGCGAGGTCTGTGCGACTTACGCCCAGTTCTCCGGGTTGACGGTTGCCGCGCTCGATCCATCGCCTGGCCGGGCGGAGGATTTGGCCGCGCGGATCGATGGCGACACCGCTTGCGTCGTTGTCCAGAACCCCGATTTTTTCGGCGAGCTCCGCGACTGGTCGGCGCTGGCCGCGCGCTGCCACGAGGCGGGCGCGCTGCTGATCGTCGTCGTCAATGAGATCGTGTCGCTGGGCGCCGTGAAGCCGCCGGGCGCGATGGGTGCCGACATCGTCGCCGGCGAGGGCCAATCGCTCGGCAACGCGCTCAATTTCGGCGGCCCACATCTCGGCTTCTTCGCGGCGCGCGAGCAGCACGTCCGACAGATGCCCGGCCGCCTCTGCGGTCAAACCGTCGACGCCGACGGGAGGCGCGGCTGGGTGCTGACGCTCTCGGCGCGTGAGCAGCACATTCGACGCGAGAAAGCGACCAGCAATATCTGCACGAATTCCGGACTCTGCGCGCTCGCCTTTACCATCCATCTGGCGCTGCTCGGCGAGGCCGGACTGACCCGGCTCGCGCGGCTCAACCACGCCACGACGTGCAACCTCGCCGACCGGCTGGAGGCGATGCCCGGGGTGAGCGTCGTCAATGACAGCTTCTTCAACGAGTTCACCGTCCGCCTGCCGAAACCGGCCGCGCCGATCGTGGACGAGCTGGCGGAATTCGGCGTGCTTGGCGGCGTGCCGCTGTCCCGTTTCCATCCAGGGCGCGCCGACCTTGCGAACCTGCTGCTGGTTGCGGCGACCGAAACCGCGACCGAAGACGACATCGGCCAGTTCGTCCACGCGCTCGGCGAGGTGCTGCGATGACCGGTTGGAGCCAGGCGCTGAGCCAGCATTCCGAAGCGGCGGCGGAAACGCCCACTTTCACGGGCAATCGCGGGCTGCAGATCGAGGAACCGCTGCTCTTCGAGCAGGATGCGCCCGGCCGTTGCGGCGTCGATCTGCCCGAGCCGCCGGCACACCGTTCGCGCCTTGGCGGGCTCGAACGGCAAGGTACGATCGGCCTCCCCGGCCTCAGCGAGCCACAGGTGGTGCGGCACTTCACCCGGCTGTCGCAGAAGAACTACGCGATCGATAGCGGGCTCTACCCGCTCGGCTCGTGCACCATGAAGCACAACCCGCGGCTCAACGAAAAATTGGCGCGGCTGCCGGGCTTCGCCGATCTCCACCCGCTGCAACCTGAAACCACGATCCAAGGTGCGCTTGAGCTGATCGACACGTTGGCGTATTGGCTGCGCACCTTGACCGGCATGCCGGCGGTGGCGCTGTCGCCCGCGGCGGGCGCGCATGGCGAACTCTGCGGCATGATGGCGATCCGCGCCGCGCTGACCGCTCAGGGCGATCCGCGCCGGCGTATCCTCGTCCCGGAGTCCGCGCACGGCACCAACCCGGCGACCGCGGCCACCTGCGGCTACGCGATCGACCCGATCGCCGCCAACCCGCGCGGCCGGGTCGATCTCGCCGCGCTCAAGGCCAAGCTCGCGCCCGACGTCGCGGCGCTGATGCTGACCAATCCCAACACCTGCGGCCTGTTCGAGGACGAGATCCTGGAGATCGCCGAGTTCAGTGCATGCCGCCGGCGCGTTCTTCTATTGTGACGGCGCCAATTTCAACGCGATCGTCGGGCGGGTGCGCCCGGCCGATCTCGGCATCGACGCGCTGCATCTCAACCTGCACAAGACCTTCTCGACCCCGCATGGCGGCGGCGGGCCGGGCAGCGGCCCGGTGGCGCTCGCCGCCTCGCTTGCCCCGCATGCGCCGCTGCCGTGGATCGTCCATGGCGAAGGCGACCGCGCGCTGATCGAGCACGCGGAGGGGCCGGCGAAGGACTCGATCGGCCGGCTGAAGGGCTTTCACGGCCAGGTCGGCATGTTCGTGCGTGCTCTCGCTTACATGATGAGCCACGGCGCCGATGGTCTTCGTCAGGTCGCCGAGGATGCAGTGCTCAACGCCAATTACCTGCGGGTACGGCTCGCCGGGTCGCTGTCCCAGTCCTATCCCGGCGCCTGCATGCACGAGGTCTTGTTCGACGACCATTTCCTCAAGGACACCGGCGTCACCACGTTCGATTTCGCCAAGGCGCTGATCGACGAGGGCTTCCACCCGATGACGATGTATTTCCCGCTGGTCGTCCATGGCGCGCTGCTGATCGAGCCGACGGAGACCGAAAGCAAGGCCGCGCTGGACCAGTTCGCCGACACCGTCAACGTGCTCGCGGCCCGCGCCAAGACAGATGCGGCGGGCTTTCACGCCGCGCCGCGCTTTACCCCACGCCGCCGGCTCGACGAAACCGCGGCGGCGCGCAAGCCGCTGTTGCGCTGGCGCCCGGAAGCCGCCCGCAAGGAGGCTGCCGATTAATAGCTATCGTATTATGTGAAATACGATTTATTGACATATTTCTATCGCATAATATGGTGGCGAATATAGGGTAGGGCTGACTTGAGCCTGTCATCGCGTCGGCCCATGTCTAGGGCAGTTCGTCTGCGCCGATCGAAATCCACAGGCGAGGCTATTTAACGGAGGGTTCGACCATGTCGCTGCGCATCAATGACGAAGCACCGAACTTCACCACCGAGACCACTCAGGGCACGATCACGTTCCACGATTGGATCGGCGATGGCTGGGCGATCCTGTTTTCGCACCCCAAGGATTTCACGCCAGTCTGCACCACGGAACTCGGTTACATGGCAGGCCTCAAGCCGGAGTTCGACAGGCGCGGCTGCAAGATCATCGGGCTCAGCGTCGATCCGGTCGGCGATCATACCCGCTGGCAGAAGGACATTGAGGAAACCCAGGGTCACGCGGTTACCTACCCGTTGATCGGCGACCCGGAACTCAAAGTCGCCAGGCTCTACGACATGCTGCCCGCCGATGCCGGCGGCACCTCACAGGGCCGCACCGCCGCGACCAACGCCACCGTGCGCTCGGTTTTCCTCGTCGGCCCCGACAAAAAGATCAAGGCGATGCTGACTTACCCGATGTCGACCGGGCGCAATTTCGACGAGGTGCTGCGCATCCTCGATTCGGTGCAGCTGACCGCACGCCACACGGTGGCGACGCCGGTCAACTGGAAGCCGGGCGAAGACGTGATCGTTGCTCCCGCGGTACCGAGCGACGAAGCCAGGCAGAAATATCCGGCCGGCTTCCGCGAGGTGAAACCGTACCTGCGCTACGTCCACCAACCCCGGTGACGGCTCGGGCGGCCTTCCTCTGCGGCGCCGGTCACTTCGGCATCAGATAAGAAGGGGTCGTCGTCGGCATCTGGGGCAGCGTCCCCCCGCGCCCGGGCGGCGTCGGGTTCGGCGCGACCCCGGTGCCGGTTAGCGGCAGGTCGGCGAGATGCGGCGTGTCGCTGGCGGGGATGCCGGCGGTCTTGGCGATTGCCTCGATCTGGTTGTCGGTCAGCGTAATGCCGTAGAACTTGTCGTAGAAATCCTGCGCCAGCGAGCGGACGTCGTTCTGGTTGGCGCTGGGGTAGAAGAGCACCGACAGCCAATAGAGCCCGATCAGCCGGTTGACCCCCGGCGGATCGTCGATCCAGCCGAACGGCATCGCCGGTTCGAGATAGACGTGCTTGCTGCGCACCGCGGCGAGCGTCCGCCAGCCGGGCTCATGCAGCAAAGCTCCATAGAAAGCCGGCAACTCGGCGATAATGATGTCCGGGTTCCATTGCTCGATTTGCTGCCGCGTCACCGCTCCCGGAGCACTGGCGTCCGGCAAATCGGCGACGTTGATGACGCCGGCGTTGCCGATCGCCAACGCCGCGGGCGACCCCGGCGGGGCTGGTTCGAGCCCGCTGGCGCCGCGTCCGTAATACACACGCGGGCGGCCGATCGCGGACTGGATCAGCAAATTCCCGCGCAACGCATTGATCGCGTGTTCGGCCGAACCGGCCAGATCGTCACCGCGGTCGGCGACATCGAGCAGCCGGCCGGTGACGCGCAACATCGTCGCCATCCGGTCGAAGCTGCCGTCGAGCAGGACATAGGGCGTACCGGTCGCCTGGGTGATCTGGTCGGCGAACGCGACGCGATCGGGTGTCACGTCGCCGACATCGATGACGAGGTCGGGCTTTGCCCGGGCGATCGCGGCGGCGGCCCCCGGATCGGCGATTGGGCCAACCACCGGCAAATGCCTGACCTTTGGCGGCAGCGCGCCTGCCGGCCGCTGCACCCAGCCGATCAGTTTGTCGGGCGCCAGGACGAAGACCAGCACCTCGGCGCTCGTGTTGGCCGCCATCACGCGATTGATGTGATCGGGCAGGATCAGGCGGCGGCCGGCCGAATCGATGTACTCGGCCGACAGCGCCGGCGTTGCCGCGAGCACCGCGAGCGATAGGGCCGCGAGGCGCGCGGCGAACGGTCGAAGTGGCATCGGCGCCCCCGGTGTAGGAAATCTCCCTGCGACTATAGCTACAGCAACTCGTCTGGCAAGCGCACCCCTGCGACAGCAACGACCGCGCGCGGCGCAGCCTTGGCCGGCGGTGGCCTGCTATGATCGCGGCGTGCAGATCGAGCCCTATCGTTGGCGCCTGACGCCGAGCTTTGTCGCCCATCTGTGGAAAGCGGTGACGCAGCAGCATCATCGCGTGCTGCTGCCGCCTCTCGCCTACTGCGTGCCGCGCGGCGGCGTGGTCTTCGATGTCGGCGCGCATGCCGGCCAATTCGCCAAGCTGTTCGCGCGCCTCGCTCCCGAGGGCCGGATCTATGCCATCGAACCGGGCAGCTACGCGCGCTCCATCCTGCGCACGGCGATCTGGGCGCGCCGTCTGTCCAATGTCGCCATCCTGCCGGTCGCGCTTGGCGCTGAGCCGGGGCTCGCGCGGCTGGTTATCCCGATCAAGGCGAGCGGCGCGCTTGGTTTCGGCCTGTCGCATCTTGGCCGCCCCGAGGAACGCTGGCCGCGCGTCGCCGCCGAGGTGGTGGCCCAGACCACGATCGACGAGCTGGCCGAAAACCTCTCGCTTGAACGGCTCGATTTCATCAAAGCCGACATCGAGGGCAACGAAATGCGGATGCTCCAAGGGGCGGTGCGCACGCTGAAGCGATTTCGACCCGGTCTATTGCTTGAGTTGAGCGCCGTGCAGCTCGCCCGCGCTGGAGACAATGTCGCCGGGGTGTTCGCCTTTCTTGAGGAGCTTGGTTACATCGGCTTTGTGATGGGTCCGAAGGGGTGGCTGGTTCCCGCGGAAACACACGCAGATAATGATTTTTGGTTTTTCGGCGCCGACGATCCGTTCGCCACCATGCTCACTGCGGGGGCCTTGCGACCCAAATCAATCGAAAAGCGGGCCGCCCACGGCCGCGCGTGCTAAAATCCGGGTACGACTGAGGGGCTTACCGCCGCGATGGATTTTTCCGGCACCACGATCTTGTGCCTGGGCGACATCATGCTCGACCGCTTCGCCTATTGCGGCATCGAGCGCATTTCGCCGGAAGCCCCGGTGCCGGTGCTGCTTCTGGACCGGGTCGAAAGCATGCTGGGCGGCGCGGGCAACGTCGCCCGCAACATCACCGCGCTCGGTGGCAATGCGGTGCTGATGGGGCTGCTCGGGGACGATGCGGCCGGCGCCGAGGTTCGCGCCGCCCTCGCGACAACCCCGCGTCTGGTCGACGCGCATGTGCCGAGCCCGTCACGGCAGACGACCTGCAAGAACTCGCTACCTCGCCGCGCATCAACAGATCGTGCGGATCGACGAGGAGCACATTCACGAACTTGAGCCGGCGGAAGAGCAGCGCCTTATTGCCGCGATCGGCGCGGCGCTGCCCGGCGTCGATGCGGTGATCCTCTCCGATTACGGCAAGGGCGTGATCGGCCCGGCTATCGTGGAGTTTGTCATCCGTCAGGCGCGCGGGCGGCGCATTTCCATCTTCGTCGACCCGAAGAGCGACGATTTCCGCCAATACCGCGGCGCCACCTGCATCACGCCCAACCAGGCCGAGCTGGCGCGCGCCGCCCGGGTCAAGACCGCAACCGAGAAAGAGGTTGTCGCCGCGGCGAAACGCGTGCTCAAGGAGGCCGAGGCCGGGGCGATCCTCGCCACGCGCTCGGACAAGGGCATGGTGCTGGTCGAGGCTTCGGGCCCGGGGAGCTATGCGGTCACGGTGGAGCCGGCGCGGGCGCGCGAGGTGTTCGACGTGTCGGGCGCCGGCGACACGGTCATCGCGGTGTTGGCCCTCGCCCATGCAAGCGGTCGCTCGCTGCCCGAGGCGATGCGGCTCGCCAACACCGCCGCCGGCATTGTCGTCTCCAAGCTCGGCACCGCGACCGTCGAACTCGACGAATTGATGCTCGAACTCGCCCGCAACGAACGGGCCTCGCCCCACGGCAAGCTCTACGATCGCGGCGAGGCCGAGACGCTGGTGCGCCAGTGGAAAGGCCGGGGGCTTTCCGTGGGATTTACCAACGGCTGCTTCGATATCCTCCATCCCGGCCATGTCGCGCTGCTGGCGGCGGCGCGCGCGCAATGCGACCGGCTCATCGTCGCGCTCAATAGCGACGCCAGCACCCGGCGGCTCAAGGGTCCCGACCGCCCGGTCAATTCGCTCCCCAACCGCGCCTCGGTGATCGCCGCGCTCGAATCGGTCGACGCGGTCACCAGCTTTGACGACGATACGCCGCTCGACCTCATCGTGAGGCTGCGGCCCGACGTCCTGATCAAGGGTGCCGACTACACCTTCGAGACCACGGTCGGCGCCGCCGAGGTGACCTCCGCCGGCGGTCGCGTCGCGCTGATCGATCTCGTCGAGGGTCATTCGACGACCGCGACGATCGGCCGGCTGCGGAAGAGCGTAGCGTCCGACATCGCCGCCGACGGCGAGGACTGAGGCCGGCCGGCAATGCTCGTCATTACCGGAGGAGGCGGGTTCATCGGCTCGGTGCTGGCCTGGGCGCTCAACGAGGCCGGGCGCACCGACATCGTCATCGTCGACCGCTTCGGCCATGACGAAAAGTGGCGCAATCTCGCCAAGCGCGACTTCTACGAGATCGTCACCATCGAGCGGCTGCCGGCCTGGCTCGACCGCTTCGGTGGCGAGGTCGAGGCGGTGTTCCATCTCGGCGCCAATTCCTCCACCACCGAGACCGACGCCGATCTCGTCATCGACACCAACCTCAATTCCTCGATTGCGCTGTGGCGCTGGTGCGCCGTGCACGGCAAGAAGCTGATCTACGCCTCGTCGGCCGCGACTTACGGCGACGGCACGCAGGGGTTCGACGATGCCGGCAGCGTCGCCGAATTCAAGCGGCTGCGGCCGATGAACCTTTACGGCTGGTCGAAGCACGCCTTCGATCTGTGGGCGCTGCGCGAGGCCGGAAAGGGCCACGCGCCGCCGACGTGGTACGGGCTCAAATTCTTCAACGTGTTCGGCCCCAACGAGTACCACAAGGGCGATATGATGAGCCTCGTCGCCAAGAACCACGCCAAGATCGTGGCGGGCGAGGCGATCCGGCTGTTCAAATCGTACCGGGATGATGTCGCCGACGGCGAGCAGAGCCGCGATTTCGTCTACGTCAAGGATTGCGCCGCCACGATGCTGTGGTTGTGGCGGCAAAAGCCGGCCAGCGGGATTTACAATATCGGCACCGGCACGGCGCGCAGCTTTCGCGAGCTGATGGAAGCGACCGGCGCGGTATGCGGCGGTCCGCCGAACATCGAATACGTCGACATGCCCGACGCAATCCGCCCAAACTATCAGTACAAAACCGAGGCGAAGATGGGGCGGCTGCGCGCGCTTGGCTACAACGCGCCATTCACCCCGCTCGAGGAGGCGGTCGAGGATTTCGTGGTCAATTACCTCGCGAACCCGGATCCATATCTCTAGGGAGGCGTCGATGAGCGACAATCGTCACTGGGTCGGCACTTGGACCACCGCGCCGGCGCCGGCCGAAGGCGCGGCCTTCGCCAATCACACGCTGCGAATGATGCCGCGGGTCAGCCTCGGCGGCAGCGTCGTGCGGGTGCGCATATCGAACGCCTATGGCGTTCGCCCGCTGCAGATCGGCGCGGCGCGGATCGGGTTGCGCGACAAGGGGCCGGCGATACGATCCCGGCTCCGACCGGCAGCTGACCTTCGGCGGCGAGGCAAGCGCGGTCATCGCCGCCGGCGCGGTGCTGCTGAGCGATCCTGTTTCGCTCGATGTGCCGGCCGCTCGCCGATGTCGCGGTCAGCTTCCACCTGCCGCAGGAACTGCCGGCGAGCTTCGGGATTACCGGCCGCTACGCGCGCCAGACCAATTACATCTCGCCGCCCGGCGATTTCACCGCCGAGGCCAACATGCCGGTCGGCAAACTGACCGACGACTGGTATTTCCTCTGCGGCGTCGATGTCGTCTCCCCGAAAGAGACCCTCGGCATTGTCGCGGTCGGCGACTCGCTGACCGACGCCAATATCTCGACCCATGACGGGCACCATGGCTGGCCCTCGCAGCTGGCCCGGCGCCTCATCGCCCGGGGTGGCCGCCCGGCCGCGGTGATGAACGAGGGGCTCGGCGGCAACCGCATCCTCCACGATGTGCGCGGCGACAGCGGCTTGAAGCGCTTCGACCGCGACGTGCTCGCGCAGCCCGGCGTCACCCACGCGATCATCATGCTCGGCACCAACGACCTTAGAAACCGCAGCGCCAAGCCCGAGGAGGAGGTCGGGGCGGCGCAGATGATCGCCGGGTTGAAGCAGCTCGCGGTGCGCGGCCAGACGAAGGGCGTCAAGATGATCGGCTGCACGCTGACCCCGTTCGGCTACGAGACCTTCCTCCCCGGCGCGTGGAACCCGCGGCGCGAGGCGGTGCGCCAGGCGGTCAACGCCTGGATGCGCGAGGGCGGCTCGTTCGACGCGCTGGTCGATTTCGACCAGGCGCTGCGCGATCCGGAGAACCCGGTCAACATGATCCCGCGCTATGATTGCGGCGACCGGCTGCACCCGAGCGATCTCGGCTACCGCGCGATGGGCGACGCGATCGACCTCGCGCTGTTCGATTAGGGGAGAGTGGCTATGACGTTACGTGTGCCGATGGTCTCGGCGGAGCGTGCCCGCGAGATCGGCGAGACGCTCGGCATGCCGGCCAGGCGCACGCAGAGCGAGGCATTTCGCGTCGTCGCCAACAACCCCGGCGTCGCCCGGGTTGCCTTCGGCCAGCTGATGCAGCTGTTGGAGAACAACAGGTTCGACACGCGCCTGCGCGAATTGATGATCATGCGAATCGGCTGGGTCACCGGTTCGGCCTATGAGTGGACCAACCACTGGCGGGTGGCGACCACCGCCGGCATCCCGCCCGAGGACATCCTGGCGGTGCGCGACTGGCAAAAGTCGGACCGGCTCAGTGCCGCCGACAAGGCGATCCTCGCCGCCACCGACGAGTGCCTCGCCGGCAAGTCGATCTCGGACACCGCCTGGGCCGAGGTCGCGAAACACGTCACCGACCCGGCGCAGCAGGTCGAATTCATCATCGCCATGGGCAACTGGCTGATGTTCTCGATGCTGTTCCGCAATCTGCGCATCCCGCTGGCCGAGGGTGTCGTGGTCTGGCCGCCCGACGGTCAGGCATCGCCCGCCGCGAATGGCTGGGGCTAGGCGCCGCGCATCCGCTTGCCGGCCGCGGTGAGTAGCCGCGCCATCCGCCGCGCCCAGTCGGCCTGGCCGCCGCCATCGGAAATCAGGTCTTGGCGAATTTCGATCTCGACATGGTCGATCCCGCGCGTCTCGCCGTGCACCGGCACGGTGTAGTCGCTGTCGTCGGTGATCGCATAGGGCTCGTTGGCGCCAACCGCCAGGTCCCCCTCCGCCCGCAGCAGCTCGACCATGATGCGCGAGAGCGGTGTTTCGTGGTGATAGAGCACGCCGACCTCGACGCTGCGCGCGACGCCTTTGAACACCGGCGTGAAGCTGTGCATCGCGACGAGCACGCTGCGCTGCCCGGCGGCCCCGCGTTCGTCGAGCAGCCCGGTGATCGCGGCGTGGTAGGGGTCGAAAATCGCCTGCTGTCGCGCTTCACGGTCCGCTTCCGATAGTCCCTCGTTGCCCGGCACCGGCGTCAGCTCGCTGATCGGCGGGATCGAGGTCGGATGGCCAGGCGCCCGGTTGCAGTCGATCACGAGGCGCGAATAGGTCTGCAGCACCGCGGTGGCGTCGAGCAGCTCCGATAGCGCCTCGGTGACCGCGGCGATGCCGATATCCCACGCGATATGCCGCGTGAGCTCGCTCGTGGCGACGCCGAGCGTGCCGAGCGCGCGCGGGATTAGCCTTCCGGCGTGGTCGGCGGCGAGGACAAAGTCGGATGTCCCCCGCGGCCGCAACACGCGGACCGGCGGCGGTTCGTCGCTGGCGAGAAGGTTCGTATCGGGCGGTGCCATCGCCCGATCTTGCCACGCTTCAGTAGATTTCGGCGTACTTGGCGCAGATATCGGCGGGGCTCAGCCCCTCGACGACGCGCAATTCCGCGCGCTTGAAGCGCAGATAGCACTCGAAGAACTCGTCGCCGAACCAGCCGCGCGCGGTCTTGCTGTCGGCGAGCAGGCCGAGCGATTCGTCGAGCGAACGCGGCAACGGCTTGGCGCCGGTTTCGCGGCGCTCGGCGTCGCTCATGTCCCAGAAGTTGCGCTCGCTCTCGGGTTGTAAGGTCAGCTTGCGGCGGATACCGTCGAGCCCGGCCCAAACCAGCGCGCCAAGCGCGAGGTAGGGGCTCGCGGTGGCGTCCGCGACGCGGTATTCGAGGTTGAAGTTGTGCGCCGCCGGCGGTCCGAAGATCGGGCAGACGCGCAAGCTCGCGCCGCGGTCTTGCACTCCGAGATTGGACCAGGTCGGCGCCCAGCGGTCGGGCCGCAGCCGGAAATAGGAGGGGGGCGACGGCGTGGTGATCGCGGTCAGCAGCGGCATGTTGTCGAGAACACCGGCCACGAAAGCCTCGCCCTCCCTGGCGATTCGCCAGGGCCGGTCTGGGTTGTAGAGCACCGGCTTTTCCGCGGTGTCGCGTAGGCTGAAATGGATGTGGGTGCCGTTGCCAATGCCATCTGGATCGAGAATCGGGGCGAAGATCGCACGATGGCCAAGCCGATAGGCGACCGAGCGCGCCAGCTCGCGGGCGATCACCGCCTCGTCGGCGGCGCGGATGCCCCGGGCCGGGGAAACCGTCATCTCGTACTGGCGCGGCCCGTATTCGGGGAGAAACGTGTCGGGCACGAGGCCGGCCGTGCGCAGCGCCGCCGTCAAGTGTTCGCCGAAACTGCCCTGGCGGCGCCAGGCGTCGAGCGAATAGGTCGCGCCCGGCCGATCCTCCACGCCTGTATAGGTGAACTCTTGTTCAAACGATGCGACCACGGTGAGCCTGGCCTCGCGCTCCAGCGTTTCCAGCGCGCGGCGCAGGAAGTCGCGCGGGCAACAGGCCCAGAACTGGCCGACGATGTTGGTGATGTCGCCGAGATAAAACCGTTCGGCGGCGCCGCCATCGAACTCGACCTCGACAAAGGTGCTGGCGTCCGGCACCAGCATGAGATCCCCCTCGGTGCCGTAGGGCGTGTCGAGGATCGGCCCGAACGGCGACATCATGATGTTGCTGGGCGCGAGCCCAACCCCTTCACGCAGGCGCTGCGACAGTTCGGTTTGCGCGAAACCCTTGCCTCTGACCAACCCGGCCAGGTCGCAGGTTCCGACGAATATGAGCGGCTCCCTTTCCACGATCAGGCCCCGGTGGATAAACCCATGACACCATTCTTACACCAGATGGTTAATTTTTCTTCACGACGGTGTCAGGCTCCGATGGTTTCCCGCTCACGGCCTGGCATGTCCCTGGGCAGATCGATCCGGAACCCGCCCGATTGCCGCCGCCACAGCGCCGCGTAAGCGCCGCCGCGGGCGAGCAATTGCTCGTGAGTGCCTTCCTCGATAATGCGGCCGCGGTCGAGCACGACCAGCCGGTCCATCCGGCAGATCGTCGACAGGCGGTGCGCGATGGCGATCACCGTGCGCCCCTCCATCAGCGCGTCGAGCTGCTCCTGGATCGCCGCCTCGACCTCCGAATCGAGCGCCGAGGTCGCCTCGTCGAGCACCAGGATCGGCGCGTCCTTGAGGATCACGCGCGCGAGTGCGATGCGCTGACGCTGGCCGCCTGACAGCTTGACCCCGCGCTCGCCGACGTGCGCGTCGAACGCCTTGCGGCCGTGCCAGTCCTCGAGCCCCTCGATGAACTCGGTGGCGTGCGCGCGCCGCGCCGCATCCTCGATTTCGGCTTCGCTCGCGTCCGGGCGGCCGTAGCGGATGTTGTCGCGGATCGAGCGGTGCAGCAGTGAGGTATCCTGCGTCACCATGCCGATCTGGGCCCTGAGGCTCTCCTGGGTCAGCCGCGCGATGTCCTTTCCGTCGACGAGGATGCGGCCCTGCTCCGGCCGGTAGAAGCCGAGGAGTAGATGCACCAGCGTCGACTTGCCGGCGCCTGAGCGCCCGACCAGCCCGACCCGCTCGCCCGGCGCGACATTGAGGTCGAGCCCGCGCAACACGCCACCGCGGCGCGGGCTGCGGCCATAGTCGAAATGCAGGTTCTCGAAGCACACCGCGCCGACCGCGCGCGGCAGCTCGGCGGCGCCGGGCTCGTCGGGCATCTGGCGCGGCACCGCGATCGAACGCATGCCGTCCTGCACCTGGCCGATATTGTCGAAGATGTTGGCGATCTGTTGCGCCACCCAGCCGGCGATGTTGCCGATCTGCCAGGCCATCGGGATCGCCATCGCCACCGTGCCGACCGGCACGGTTCCGTTCGCCCATAGCCAAATCGCCAGGCCGCCGGTGCCGGTCAGCAGCGCCGCGTTCATCAGGATCAGCGAAATGCCCCAGGCCGAAGTCATGCGCAGCTGGCGCCGATAGGCATTGGTGTGCTCGTCGACCGCCTCGCGGACGAAGGCGTCCTCGTCGCGGGCGCGGGCGAACAGCTTGACCGTCAGGATGTTGGTGTAACTGTCGACGACGCGGCCGGTGACCTCCGAGCGCATCTCCGACATCCGCCGCGAGCGCTCGCGCATGCGCGGCAGGAACATCCGCAGCACCGCGGCATAGGTGGCGAACCACAGCAGGGTCGGCACCGCCAGCCGCCAATCCGCCCGGCCGAGCAAAAGCGCCGCGCTGGAGCCGTAGACCAGGATGTACCAGACCGCGTTGATGCTGGAGACGACGCTTTCCCTGAGCGCCGGTCCGGTTTGCATCACCCGGTTGGCGATGCGCCCGGCGAAATCGTTTTGGAAATAGGTCCAACCCTGGCGCACGACATGCCAGTGGCTCTGCCAGCGCGTCAGGTTGGTGAGGCCAGGGATCAGCGCCTGGTTGGTCACCAGCGCCTGGCCGAAATGCGCGATCGGCCGCAGCACCAAGAGCAGCACCGCCATGCCGATAAGCTGCCAGCCCGCCGTCACCCAGATCGTCTCTGGCGATTGCGACGTCACGAGCGTGACGATGCGGCCGATAAACACCGGGATCGCCGCGTCGAGCAGCGCGACGATAAACCCGGTGACGAACAGCGCCGCGAGCAGCCCCGGGATTTGCCGCACGAAATGCCAGTAGAACCGGACGAGCGCATGCGGGCTGCCGAGCGCGGGCGGCGGCGTGTCTGGCGGCTTTTCGGTCGGCTCGATGAGGTGTTCGAAGAAACGGAACATATGATCCCTAAATGACGGTCGCCCTGCATAGGGTCAACCTGTCTGCATCATTTTAGGGCGCCAACTGCGATGTCGTTCCGCGCGGGGGTTAGCGTGCGGACTTTTTGGCCGGACTTTCCACGAAAATGGGCTTGCCGCTGAGCCGGCTATACATCGCGTCGGGCGCCAGATCGGGGCCGCCAGGCCAGCATACGGCCCCAGTTTCCTCGTCTATCGTGACGGTATGAAACACGGCCTCGTCGCGCAGCGGCTCGAACACCGGTCCCGACAGCCGCGGGAATATCTCGACGATCCCCGTGACGCCGTCCTCGAATTCGACATGCAGCCGGTATTGCGGAAGCGCGGTCACCTTGATCACGCGATGCATCTGCCTACTCCACGGGCCGAATCTGGTTCAGCGGACGGCCCTCTTCGATCATACGCCAATTGGCGAGCAACGCGTCCTGATGCAACTCGGCCCAGTCCAGCGCAAGATTGAGTGCGCGACGCGGCAACCTTCCCATTCGCACTTCCAGCGTCCGAATGTCTATGACTGCTTGGTGGCCCTGATACGATATGTGGAAATGAGGCGGCCCGTGCTCGTCATAAAACATGCGGATGACGATCCCATAGAAGGCGCTAACGGTGGGCATGGCGCGATTTTGTGATCGTCGTCTTACCGCAGTTCCGGGAAATCCTCTTCCCAGAATTCGGCGGGATTGCGGCCGCTCGTGGCGCGGCGCTCGGCCTCGCCTGCCCGCAGCTCGACCCGGCGAATCTTGCCCGAGATGGTCTTCGGCAGCTCGGCGAACTCGATCCGGCGGATGCGCTTGTAAGGCGCGAGATGGGCGCGGCAGTGGCGGAAGATGTCGAGCGCGGTCTCGCGGTCGGGCACGTGATTGCCGGCGAGCGCGATGAAGGCTTTCGGCACCGCCAGGCGCAGCGGATCGGGTGAGGGCACCACCGCCGCCTCGGCGACCGCGATGTGCTCGATCAGCGCGCTTTCGAGCTCGAACGGGCTGATCCGGTAGTCCGACGCTTTGAACACGTCGTCGGCGCGCCCGACATAGGTGAAATAGCCGTCAGCGTCGCGCATCGCCACGTCGCCGGTGCGGTAAACCCCGGACACCGGCACCACTCTCCCGTCCTCGCCCTGATAGCCCTGCATCAGACCCAAGGGCGGCGGATCGAGCGCCAGCGAGATTTCCGCTTCGTCCTGCTCGGCCCCGTTGGGATCGAGGAGCTTGACCCGATAGCCGGGTGCCGGTTTGCCCACCGCGCCGGGTTTGACCCCCTGCCCGGGGAAATTCGCCAGCTGCAGCGTCGTCTCGGTCTGACCGTAACCGTCGCGGATGGTGAGGCCCCAGGCGGCGCGCACCTGCTCGATGATCTCGGGGTTTAAGGGCTCGCCGGCGCCGACGACCTCTTTCAACGCCACCTTCCACGATTTCAAATCCTCCTGGATCAGCATCCGCCACACCGTCGGCGGCGCGCAGAACGTCGTCACCTTGTAGCTCGCCAACGCGTCGAGCAGCGCCTTGGCGATGAACCGCGGCTGGTTGAGCATGAAGACGCAGGCTTCGGCGATCCACGGGGTGAACACGCAGCTCCAGGCGTGCTTGGCCCAGCCGGGCGAGGATATATTGAGGTGGATGTCGCCGGGCCTGAGGCCGATCCAGTACATCGTCGACAGCGAGCCCACCGGGTAGCTCTGATGGCTGTGCAAGACCAGCTTGGGTTTCGCCGTGGTGCCCGAGGTGAAGTAAAGCAGTAGCGGGTCGGTGGCGTGGGTATCGCCGTCCGGCATGAAGTTCGCCGGCGCCTTGGCCGCGTCGGCATAGTCATGCCAACCAGGCGCGGTTCCGCCGGTGACGATGCGGGTGTAATCGCCTGGAATGTCGACGAATTTCCCGACATGCTCCGGGCTGGTGACGACGTGGCGGGCGCGGCCCCGCTCGAAGCGGTCGATGAGGTCGTCGCGGTTCAACAGCGTCGAGGCGGGGATCGTCACCGCGCCCAATTTCATCGCTGCGAGCATCACTTCCCACAGCGGCACGACATTGCCGAGCATCAACAGCACCCGGTCGCCGCGTTTCACCCCCAACCCGCGCAGATAATTGGCGACCCGGCTCGACCGCTCGGCCATCTCTGCGAAGCTGACCTTTGCCTCGCTTTTGTCCCCTGGACCGCCCTCGTTGACAATCCACAGCGCCGGGCGGTCGTTGCCGTAGGCCATGCGATCGAAATAGTCGAGCGCCCAGTTGAACTTATCGAGCACCGGCCAGCGGAAATCGCGGTAAGCGGTGTCGTAATCCTCGCGGTGGGTGAGCAGGAAATCGCGCGCCTTGAGGAATGCCTGCGCCGCCATCTTCATCCTCCCGTCGAGGCTCCGTCGAAATCTACGGAACCCGCTACCGAAACCCAAGTCCCAGCGATATTTGCCGGTTCCCCGCGCGACGGCTATATCCTGACCCACCGAGCCGCATGTTTTCTATCGCTTTCCTGCACGAGATCAGGGCTGCCGAACTTAACGCGGCGGCGCGATTCATCGCGCCCCGCTCGCGGGTGCTGGAGATCGGCGGCGGCACCGGCTTTCAGGCTCGCCTGCTGACGGAAATGGGCCATTCGGTCGAGTGCATCGACTTGCCCGGCTCGACCTACGCGGAGAATCGCGAATTCCCGGTGCGCGATTACGACGGCGCGACAATCCCCTTTTCGGCGGGCGAGTTCGACCTGGTCTTTTCGTCGAATGTGCTGGAGCACGTTGCCGACCTGTCGCGGCTCTTGGCCGAGACCCGCCGCGTTCTGAAGCCCGGCGGCTCCTGCGTGCATCTGATGCCGAGCCCGAGCTGGCGATTTTGGACCATCCTTACCCATTATCCCAGCCTGCCCGCGTTGCTGTGGTCACGGCTCGCGGGTCGCGGCGACAGCCCGTTCATCGGCGGGGCACGGCAGCGAGGCCTCCTGCATTTGCTCGGCCGCGCGCTGTGGCCGGGCCGTCACGGCGAAACCGGCACCATGCTCGCCGAGCTGTACCTCTTCGCCAGCCGGCGCTGGCTCCGCGCGTTTCGCCAGGCCGGTTTCACCGCGCGCGAGGTGCGCCCGATCGGCCTGTTCTATACCGGCAACATGCTGCTCGGCGCGCGATTGGGACTGGGGCCGCGCCGCCGGCTGGCGCGGTGGCTTGGCAGCGGCTCGACCCTCTACATCGTGGCGGCGCAGTAGCCGCTAACCGGCGAGCACCTCGGCGATGTCATCGACGATGATCAGCTCGTCCTCGGCACCGATCTGTGCCGGCAATCGCTGGCAAACCAGCCAGGTCCCGTCATGCGGGTTCTCGCGCACTTCGGCGAGGCTGCCGTCGTGCAGCTTGATCCGCGTCCCCGGCTGCAGATGCTGGATCGCCAGCATCAGAAGAACGTCGTCAGGTTCTTGGCGAGCAGCACGTTCTGCTCGAGCAGGATTTCGCGTTTCGCCAGCCGCCAACCCGCGTCCTCACGCCGCCACAAATCGCTGCGCCGGCCGACGAAAATGTAGGTCTCGGTTTCGACCCGGTTCTGATAGACGAGGAAGCGGCTGCGGACCTCGGCCTCCGTCGCCTCTGCCACCGAGGGCCGCGCCGCCAGCAGCCGGATATTGCTGACGATGTGGCACAGCCGCGACAGCGGCTCCTCGGCCCAATGGATGCCGGTCATGATCTGGTCAACGCGCTTCGATAGCGTCCACTTGTCTTCGTCGAACCACGAGATGTCTTGGCCGGCGCGGGTGTTCTCCTTCTCGGCGTGGGTGCCGAACGCGACGTTGCGGCGCATCGGCATGAAATAGTGAAGGTCGTCGGCCAGCATCGCGAGCCAATCGCTGAACCGGCGCTGATCGAGCAGGTCGGCTTCCTCATAGAGCAGTTCCTCGATCTCCTCCTTGAGGCGGAAATAGGCGAGGTCGTGCTCCATCACTCCGCCGCTTCCCTGACCGCCGGCCGCCCGATCAGCGCGTTCCAATCGGCGCCGTCGAGAAAGCGCTGCCAGCTCGCATAGAACCCGCGCGCGCTTTCCTCCGTCACCTGCATGCTGACCGTTCCCGGCACCGGCGTATCGCGCTGCACCCGGCCGAGCGATTGCTGGTAGTTGTAGGGATAGCGCCGCGCGATCGTGCCGCTCGACGCGGCGGTCGCGTAGTTCCAATTCTCCATGTCGTCCTGCTCGGTCATCCCGGCGGGGCCCGAGTAGCGCATGTAATAGCGGCGCAGCATATCCTTGACCGCCGCCGGGGCATCGGCGTCGACCAGGAAAAAGCGCCAGATCTCGGTCTCTTTCGCGCTGACCGGGTGCCAGACGCACAGATTGCGCGGCTGACGCCCATGGTACGAAGTGTTGGGGAAGATCGTCCCGGTCAGCGGTAACAGACGCGCCTTGTCGCCCAGCCGCCGCTGCCGCTCATAAAAGCAGTGGCGGAAATAGTCGCTAACCTCCTTGTCGTTCTGAAAGCTGTCGACGTATTCGCCGGTCGGGCGGCATCCACACGCTGTGGGTGCCGTGGCCCGCCGCGTGGCTGACCCAGACATGCTGGCCGCCCTTGTATTCGTTGTCGCGCCGGCCGCTGTCGCCGCTCTTGGCGCTCGGGCCGATGCCGATCAGGTCGACCGAGCGGTGGCTCGGGTTGTGATAGGTGTCGCCGCAGAAATTTTCCGCCGCGAACTTCCAGTTCGACGGGATGATCCATTTGTGGACGCCGCCGAACACTTCCGACCCGCCCTCGCGCCCGTCGCGGCAATCGAGCACCTGGTCGAGATGGTCCTTGCCGGTGCCCAGATAATCGACGAATTCCGGCGCGCCCGGGTCCCATGAGGCCCAGATCGTGCCCTTGTAGTTGACCATCCGCGGCACCTCGATCAGCGACCATTGGCTGCGGTCGAGATCGGGGTAGAGGTCCTTGTGCTGCGGCACGCCGACCAGCTTGCCGTCGGTGGCGTAGCTCCAATTGTGATAGGGGCAGGAGAACAGCGGCGTGTTGCCCTCGTCATAGCGGCACACCTTCATGCCGCGATGCCGGCAGGTGTTGAGGAACACGTGAATCTGCCGCTGCTTGTCGCGGCACAGGATCACCGATTCGCCGCCCATGCGGGAGGTGAGGAAATCGCCCGGATTGCGCACCTGGCTCTCATGGCCGACAAACAGCCAGGCGCGGGTGAAGAGCCTTTCCAGTTCCTCGGCGAAAATCCCGTCATTGACGAAGATCTCGCGGCTGACGATGCCGCGCTCGGTGTCGACGAGGCGATCGAAGTTTGTCATCGCGGAACACTCATCCTGGCGGCGCCTTGCCAAGAGGGTAAGCCGTTGCCGTGGTGGCGGCAACCGGCGCAGGATGGCGCGAGTCCACCCATTCGAAAGGCGAGCAGACATGGCTGCGATCGAGAACATCCTTGCCTGGGCCAAGCAGGAGCAGGCGCGCCTCGCGCATCGGCTCGAACAACTGCAATCGGGGCAGCTGCGCATCGTCGAGAAGCATGCCCAGTCACCCGGCTGGCTGGAGATCGATACCACCGAGCAATCGGTCGAGCTTTGCCGGCAATATTTGAGCGAATTGGGCGCCATCGTCGCGCAGTATCCGGAGGTTGTCCCGACGACTCCGGTCGCGCCGCCGCCCACCCCCCGCGTTGTAGTGCCCATCGTGCCGCCGGAACCGCCGAGGTTGCATCCTTCGGATGTGCATCCGGACTGGGTCGTCGGCTGGGGCGTCGTCAAGGGTCAGCCGCCACGCTGGGTGTTTGCCGGTATCTATCCGACCCACGCCGAGGCCAACGAGGCCGCGGCCAAGGCCGGAGAGGGCTACTACGCGCGGTGGGGCAGCTACAATTACGGCAGCAAGGAGTTCACCAGCGGCCCCCAATTCGAGCGCATCTAGGCGCCTAGAGGAAGCCGATCGATAGCCAGGGTATCGCCGCGACGATCAACAGCGAGACGATGAGGGCGCCGATATACGGCCAGATGCGCCACAGCGAGTCGTTTGGGTTGGTGCGGCCGATCGCGCAGGCGCTGAAGAATCCGACCCCGAAAGGTGGCGCGAAGAGGCCGATCCCCATCGCGAGGATCACCACCATCGCGTAGTGCACCTCGTGCACCCCCATCGTCTTGGCGACCGGGAACAACAGCGGCCCGAACAAGACGATCGCCGGCAGTCCTTCGAGCACGCTGCCGAGGATGATAAAGGCGACGATGGTGATCGCGAGGAAACCCCAGCTGCCGCCTGGCACCGCCGCCATCACCGACACCAGCCACAGCGAGAAACCCGGACTGGGTCAGCGCCCAGGCCATCGCCGTCGCAGTGGCGATGATCATCATCACCGCCCCGGTCAGCGACACGGTCTCGACGAGGATCGGATAGAGGCGTCGCCAATCGAACTGGCGGTAGATGACGAGGCCCAGGAGCGCGGTGTAAATGACGCCGACGGTCGAGACCTCGGTCGCGGTGGCGATGCCCTTGATGACGGTAAAGCGGATCACGAAGGGTAGGCTCAAGCCTGGCAGGGCGATAGCGAGCGTGCGGAACATCACCGAAACGGGTGCGCGCTCGCCCGCGCCCTTGTCTTCCTGGCGCGAACGCCACCACGCCACCACCACCAGCGCCAGCGCGGCGACAAAGGCCGGCAGCAACCCGCCGGTGAACAGCGCCGCGATCGACAGCCCCGGCACGACCGAGCCGATCGTGATCAGCACCAGGCTCGGCGGGATCGTCTCCGACATCGCGCTCGAGGTTGCTAGCAAGGACGACAGCTCGCCCGGATGCATGCCGCGCTTCTGCATCTCGGGAAAGAGGATCGGCGCCACCGCCGCCATGTCGGCGGCCTTCGATCCGGAAATCCCGGACACCAGATACATCGCCCCGAGCAGCACATAGGACAGCCCGCCGCGCACATGGCCGACCAGCGCGGCGAGGAAATTGACCATCACCCGGGCGATCCCGGTCATCTCCATGAGGAGACCGAGAAAGACGAACATCGGTACCGCCAACAGCAACAGGTTGGAGATGCCGTCATCCATGCGGTTGATGACAATGGTCGCGGGCATGTGGGTCGTCAGGCTCAGATAGGACAGTGTCGCGATGCCGAAGGTGAAGGCGATCGGAACGCCGATAAAGACGCAGGCCGCGACGATCACGACAAAGAACAACACCAAGCTGCCAGCGCCCATCGCCACCAGCAGCGGCTGCGCCAGCCACAACCCTCCGGCGATCGCGCCGACCACGAGAAGCGCCGACAGGAAGCCGCGCAGATTGGTGGTTTCCAGCAAGCGCAGCAACGCGATGATCGAGATCAGCCCGGTGCCGACCAGGAGCGCGACCACCCGGTACCAGTCGGAGATGTGCAGCGTGATCAGCACCGTGGACGCCTGGACTCTCAGATAGGCCGTGGCTGGGACGATGATCTCCAGGACAAAGACGATGACCACCAGCTCCGCCACCGTGCCGAGCCAATTGCCCAATCGCGGGTCGCACCAGCTGACGAAGGTCGTGAGTCCGCATATGTCCGTCGCGCCGCAACGCGACGACGGCGCCGAGCATCGCCAGCCACAAGAAGAGAAAGGTGGCGAGTTCGTCGGTCCAGATGATCGGGCTGTCGAAGACATAGCGCGACACGACGCCGGCGAAGAGGATGCAGGTCTCGGCCAGCACCAGCGCCGCGCCGATGAACTCGGCGGCGCGGCCGATCAGCATGTCGATGGTCCAGGCAGCGCGGCGCACGCCGGCCATCGATACGCCAGCCGGCGCGGTTTCCGCGATTTCTTGGCTCACGCGCGGGCTCTCCCCGTCTCCAGTTTGCTCGGCGTCACGCGAGCGGGCCGGTGTATTTCTCCAGCAAGCCCCACGCTTCGTCGCCCATCTCTTTCTTGACGTCGGGATAGAAGCCGGATTTGCGCAGCGCCTCCTGGAACGGCTTGGTATCGGGCGTATTGAAGGTGAGCCCCGCTTTGGTCATCTTGTCGATCTCAGTCTTGTCCATGGCCTGCCAGTCGTCGCGCTCGTTGAGCGCCGCGGTGCTGAAATGTTTATGCGCCAGCTCCTGGAGATCGGGCGGCAGGCGCTTCCAGGCATCGGGGTTGAACGAGATGTGCAGCGCGACCCAGATGTGGTTGGTCATGCTGCAGTATTTCTGCACCTCATAGAGCTTGGCGGTGTCGATCAGGATCAGCGGGTTTTCCTGCCCGTCGACGAGCCCCGTTTGCAGCGCGCTATAAACCTCGCCGAAATTGATCGGCGTCGGCGAGGCGCCGAGATGCTTGAACAGCGAGATGAAGAGCGGCGCCACCGGCAGGCGGATTTTGACGCCTTTCAGATCGTCCGGGGTATTGATCGGCTTCGATTTCATCGTGATCTGGCGGAAGCCGTGATCGAACGCCTTGTCCAGGCAATAGAGCCCGGCCTTTTCCGAGAGGCCGCGGCAGTAATTGCCGAGGTCGCCGTCCATCGCCTTCCACGCCGTGGGATAGTCGGGAAAGGCGAACCCGACCCCGAAGATCGCCGCCGACGGGCTCTTCTGCGCCAGAATGTCGAGCGACATCCCATAGATTTCGAGCGCACCCGCAATCGCTTGCGACATCATCGCCGTGTCCTGGCCGAGCACGCTCGACGGATAGAGGGTGATATCGAGCTTACCGCCGCTCTCTTCCTTGATCTTGGCCGCCGCCTCCTTCGAGCGGATCACCATCGGGTGGCCGTCGGGCAGGGCCGTGCCGTATTTGTAGGCGAATTCGGCTGCGTTGGCGGGCCAGCGCAGGACGAGCGGCGCGGCCAACGTGCCGGCGGCGGCGAGCGAAGCCCGCGACAGGACGGTGCGGCGAGTGAGCGTCATGGACAATTCCTCCCGTATGTTTTCGCCTCGTACTGGGCCGTGACGGTGCCCTCCGCCGGCGCCGAGCGCAAACGGTCTAGACGAAACTCTCCCATGCCTGATCGCGGTTTCCGGTTGCACCCCGGAATCGATATGAAACTATCTTATGCATCTATTTTATTCAGAAAAACGGATTTTATCACAAGGTCGCCGTGCCGCATTTTACGGCTCGCGCCAGCATCGCCTGTCAAGCAGACTAAAAGTCGCTACTGGAGGTCTTCATGCAATTCGGTTTCAACTTGCCGAACAGCGGCGCGCTGGCCGATCCGGAAATTATGACCCGGATCGCGCTTGAGGGCGAAGCGCTCGGCTACGACTACCTGACCGTGACCGACCATGTCACCCTTCCCGACATGGCCGAGCCCGGCTATCCCTATTCCGAGAGCGGCGCGTTCTATTCGACCGACAGCGCTCATCGGCACGAGATCCTGACCCTGGCCGCCTATCTGGCCGCGGTGACCAAGCGGCTGCGGCTGGTGCTGGCGGTGCTGGTGGTGCCGCACCGTCCGGCGGTGCTGGCGGCGAAGCAGCTCGCGACCATCGACGTGCTGTCGGGCGGCAGGCTCACCGTCGGCATCGGCGCCGGCTGGCTCAAGGCCGAGTTCGACGCGGTGGTGACGACGCCGTTCGCCGAGCGCGGCGCGGTTACCGACGAATACGTCGCCGCGTTCAAGACGCTGTGGACCGAGAAGAAGCCGACGATCGCCGGCAAATACGTGCACTACGACCGGCTGCTGCTGGAGCCGAAGCCGGTGCAGAAGCCGCATCCGCCGATCTGGGTCGGCGGCGAGAGCGGTCCGTCGCTGCGCCGCGCCGCCAGGCTCGGCGACGCGTGGTATCCGATCGGCACCAACAACGCGCATCTGCTCGATAGCCTGCCGCGCTACAAGGCCGGGGTGGCGCGGCTGCGCCAGCTGACCGCTCAGACCGGGCGTAGCCCCGACGCGGTGGCGCTCACCTATCGCATCAAGCGCTATGGCCGCGATCTGCCCGACCGCGCCTCCGACGGCGAGCGCCGGCTCTTCTCCGGCAGCGACGCCGATCTCGTCGGCGACATCCATGCCCTTGGGGATCTCGGCGTCACCGCGATCGACTTCGATTTCGAACGGCCGCGGGAAGCCGCCGTAGTCGCCGAGATGCGCTCCTTCCGCGAGCGCATCCTCGCGAGGGTCTGATCCGCGATCAAAACCGTTGGCGTTGGCCGCGTTGCCGTCGCAGACTTGGCGAAACCTTCGGCCCCGGGAGGATGCCTCATGCAGTCGTCCAGCGCCGCCCCCGCTCAGCGTCATTTGCCGATCCGCAAGGACTGGCTCGCCGCCACCCAGGAAAAGGCGCTCGAGCCCGACCGGCCGATCATCGACCCGCATCATCATCTGTGGGACCGTCCGGGCAACCGCTATTTGCTGCATGACCTCGTCGAGGACACCTCGAGCGGCCACAACATCCGCGCCACCGTCTTCCTCGAGTGCCGCGAGATGTACCGCGCCGACGGCCCGCCCGAGACCCGCTCTTTAGGCGAGACCACCTTTGTCGCCGGCGTCTCGGCGATGAGCGAGAGCGGCAAATACGGCTCGACCAAGCACTGCGCCGGGATCATCGGCAATGTCGATCTGCGCGCGGTCGGCGGCCGCGCCCGGGGCATCTTGGAGCAGCACGTAGTTGCCTCGGGCGGTCGCTTCCGCGGCATCCGCAACGGCGCGACCTGGCATAGCGACCCGAGCCTGCGGGTCTTCACCTCGGGCTCGGGCGAAGGCCTTTATGTCGACCGCAGCTTCCGCGACGGTTTCGCTGCGCTGGCGCCGCTGAACCTCAGCTTCGAAGCCTGGATGTTCCACTCGCAGCTCGGCGACCTCGTCAGCCTCGCCGGCGCCTTCCCAGAGACCAAAATCGTCCTCAACCATATCGGCGGCGCGCTCGCGGTCGGCCCCTATGCCGACAAGCGCGAGGAGGTCTTCGCCGAGTGGCGTACGCAGATCCAAAAGATCGGCCAATTCCCCAATGTGTATATCAAGCTGGGCGGGCTCGGCATGCCGTCGCTGATGGGGTTCGAGATGGGCCAGCAGGCCTCCGCGCCGTCATCCGAGCAGCTCGCCAAGGCCTGGGCGCCCTATCTCGACGCCTGCATCGAGGCCTTCGGCCCCGACCGCGCGATGTTCGAGAGCAACTTCCCGGTCGACAAGGGAATGTGCAGCTATGCCAATCTGTGGAACGCGTTCAAGCGCGTCGCCGAGAACTACTCGAACGACGAGAAGAACAAGATGTTCCACGACACCGCGCTCAAGTTCTACCGGCTGTACTAGGTTTTGCACCGCTTCCCGGCGCAAGGCGGGACCCACCTTTCTGCGCCGCGGGCGGCCGAGAACTGGACCCCGGCTTTCGCCGGGGAGCGTCAGAAAAGAGGAGACGCACGCATGCCATTGCCACGCCAAGAGGTCGACGGCACCACGCCGAAATATCTGCGCGACAAATACGCGATCGTCGGGGTCGGCGAGACCACCTACACCCGCGGCTCGGGCATCTCGACCCGCGCGCTCGGCACCTGGGCGGTGCGCAACGCGATCCTCGACGCCGGCCTCAATCCCAGCGACGTCGACGGCATGCTCGACTATTCGGGCGGCAACTCGACCTCGGCGACCTTTATCGCCGGCGATCTCGGCCTCGGCTCAATTTCTACATGGACTGCGTCGGTGGCGGCTCGTCGACCGAGGCGCTGATCGGCATCGCCATCGGCGTCATGGAGGCGGGTCTTTGCAAGTGCGTCGCCATTTATCGCGCGATGAACGGGTTCAGCCAGGTGCGCATCGGCGGCACCGGGGCGCGCTCGGCGGCGCCGGTCGCGGGCGATATGCTGCACAACCGCGCCTATGGCTGGCAGAGCGCCGGGCAGAGCTTCGCGCCGACCTTTATGCGCCACATGTACGATTACGGCACGACACCGGAGCAGGTGGCGCATGTGAAAATGTTCCACTCGCGCCATGCCTCGAACAACCCCAAGGCCTATTACAAGAAGCGCTTCACGGTCGACGACGTGGTCAACAGCCGCTTCATCTGCAAGCCGCTGCACCTCTTGGATTGCTGCGTCGAGACCGATAACGGCACCTGCATCATCGTCACCCGCGCCGATCGCGCCAAAGACTTGAAGCAGCCGCTGGTGCTTGATCCGCGGCGTCGTCGGCCGCTGCAACAAGC
This sequence comes from uncultured Alphaproteobacteria bacterium, assembly GCA_963773625.1. GTDB lineage: Bacteria > Pseudomonadota > Alphaproteobacteria > ATCC43930 > CGMCC-115725 > DATARH01. The sequence goes on from CAVZCJ010000015.1 coordinate 85,698, forward strand.
CGCGGCTCGACATGCACTACCAGCATGGGCCGATCTCGACGCGTCGCCGGGTACTACGCCAAGGATATTTTGTGGCCCAACGCCGGGGTCGGGCCGGAGGATGTCGACGTCACCGGCTCCTACGACGCCTTCACCTTCACCGCAATGCTCCAGCTCGAGGATTACGGCTTCTGCAAGAAGGGCGAGGGCGGCCAATACGTCAGCGACGGCACGATCGGGCTCGGCGGGCAGGCGGCCCAACAACACCTCGGGCGGCCATCTCTGCGAGGCCTATACCCACGGCATGAACATGGTGATCGAGAACACCCGCCAGCTGCGCCACGACGTCGACGATTCCTGTCCGATCGGCCCCGACGGCAAGCGCCGGCACACCTTCGACTACAGCGAAGGCGGCTGCCGCCAGGTCAAGGACGTGGAGGTCAGCGCCAATCTCGGCTGGGCCAACCCGGCGACGACGTCGGCGATGGTCATGCGCAAGGGTTGGTGACCGCGAGTGAACACGATGCATCGGCGTCCTGCGTCCTTCGAGACGCGCCCTGGCCTAAAGCCTGCGGGCGCTCCTCAGGATGAGGGACGTAGTGGGGATGGCGTCACAACGCTTCCTCATCCTGAGGTGCCCTGCGCAGCAGGGCCTCGAAGGACGCACGACAACGATCCAGCCAACAGGCTGAACGAGCGATTTGGAGACAAACGATGGCCACGATCGACGGCGACTACATGGGCATGGGCTTGCGCATCGACGATCTCGATGTCGAGAACGTCGAATATTTCAAGCACTGCGCCGCGCACGATTTCCACCTCCAGGCCTGCAATCAATGCGGCAAGTTGCGCTATCCGCCGACCACCGCATGCCCGTGGTGCATGACGCGCGAATCGACCTGGAAGAAGGTCGAGGGCAAGGGCGCGGTGCATTCCTACACCGAGGTCCACCACGCGATTCAGCCGGCCTTCCGCGGCAAGACGCCGTACATGGTGCTGCTGGTCGATCTCGACACCCAGAAGGGCCAGCCGACCCCGGACGAGGCGCTGCGTGTGATCGGCAATCTCTGCACCCCGGACGGGCAATTGGCGCCGCCCGATATGGTCAAGAAAGTCGGCGTCGGTACCCGCGTGCGCATGGTGTTCAGCGATGTCTCCGCCGGCATTGCGCTGCCGCAATGGACGATCGACGAGACCGCGCAACAGCCCGACAAGCCGTGGCGCTACGCGCAGGAGTAGCGGCACAGCCCACACCTTCCGTCATCCCCGGGCTTGTCCCGGGGATCTACGTGGATGGCCGGGACAAGCCCGGCCATGACGGGAGAGGGGGCGGGTCGACGCTAATTTCGCCAGAATTCTGTGCTCCGATCGCGCCGTTCGGTAATCGCGGCAGGTACCGCCTCCTGATAAGTCCGCCGGTAACAGGACGATAACAGGACGTCGACGTCCTGTTAAAATCCGCTGAAAACAGGAGGTGACGGTCGCGCGTTGCCGCCGGTCGCCGGTCGGCTATAGTCGGGCAGCAGTCGAAACGGGAGGAAAGCGATGCGCTGGCTCCGCTACGAGGCGAACGGGCAGGAATCCTACGGCATCATCGAGGGCGACGAGGTTGTCGCGGTCAAGGGCGATCCCTTCGCCGGCTATGAGATGACCCGCACCAAGCACAAATTGCACGACATCAAGTACCTCGTGCCGGTGATCCCCAAGACCTTCTATGCCGCCGGGCTCAACTACGTCGAACACATCACCGAGATGGCCGCCAAGCGCGGCGAGAAGCCCAATATCCCGCCCGCGGCCGATGTCGGCTACCGCGCCAACAACGCGCTCATCGCGCACAACGAGAATATCGTCATCCCGCACGACGCCGGCGAGTTGGTGCAGTACGAGGGCGAGCTCGTCGCCGTCATCGGCACCAAGGCCAAGTACCTGTCGGAGTCGGAGGCGCTCAGCTGCGTGCTCGGCTGGACCATCGGCAACGATATGAGCGAGCGCACCTGGCAGCGCAACGACCGCACGCTATGGCGCGCCAAGAATACCGACACGTTCAAGCCGATGGGGCCGTGGATCGAGACCGATTTCGACCTCGAGGCGGCGCGCACCATCGTCCGGGTCAACGACGAGGTGACCGACAATTTCCAGACAAATCACATGCTGTACAGCGTGCAGACCTTCATCAGCCGCATGTCGCAATACCTGACCCTGTGGCCGGGCGATGTGGTGTGGATGGGCACCGAGGGCTCGCCGAAGAACCTCAAGCACGGCGATGTCTGCGAGATCGAGATCACCGGCATCGGCATCCTGCGCAACCCGCTGGTCCGGGAGACGCGGTAGCGCACCCCACTCACGTCATGGCCGGGCTGGTCCCGGCCATCCACGTCTCTCAGCCGCCCGCGACGCTTCCGTGGATGCCCGGAACAAGTCCGGGCATGACGAATAAAGGTGGTTTATGAGCCTCTCACTCTTCGATCTTTCCGGAAAGGTTGCGGTCATCACCGGCTCATCGCGCGGCATTGGCCGGGCGATGGCGGAGATGTTCGCCGAGGCCGGCGCCAAATTGGTGATCTCGGGCCGCAACCTCGAACCGTGCGAGGAAGTCGTCGCCGCGATCAAGGCCAAGGGCGGCGAGGCCACAGCCATCACCTGCCGCATCTCCGACAAGGCGCAGTGCGAGAACCTGATCGCCAAGTCCAACGAGGCCTATGGCCGGGTCGATATCATGGTCTGCAACGCCGCGATCAATCCGCATCACGGCCCGATCGACGACCTCAAGGACGAAGTCTTCGAGCGGATGATGACCAATAACGTGCAATCGAACTTCTGGTTCGCCAAGCTGGTCAAGCCCGGCATGGTCGAGCGCAAGGAAGGCTCGATCATCTTCATCATCTCGGTCGCGGCGCTGCACGCCTCGCTCGAACTACCGATGTACGGCATCACCAAGCTGGCCGACTACGCGCTCGCCCGCAACCTCGCCGCCGCGTGGGGGAAAGACGGCATCCGGGTCAACTGCATCGCGCCGGGCCTCGTCGTGACCCAGTTCGCCCGCGTGCTTTACGAGGACCCCGAGCGCCGCGCCCGCCGCGAGGCGGCGACCCCGCTCGGCCGCCTCGGCCAGCCGGTCGATATCGCCGGCCCGGCGCTGCTCCTCGCCTCACAAGCCGGCGCCTTCATCACCGGCCAGATCATCACCGTCGACGGCGGCACCACGATCCAGTCGCGGTAGCTACAGCATCCCCAGCGTCGTGCGGCTGCGCGGCGGCGGGAAGGCGCGGTCGAGATCGGCGAGGTCCTGCTCGGTGAGCTTGAGGTCGAGCGACCCGAGGTTCTCGCGCACGTGTTCCTGGGCGGCTCGCCTTGGGGATGACGATCATCCCGTCCTGGCGCTGGAGCCAGGCGAGCGCGACCTGCGCCGGGGTCGCGCCATGCCGGGCGCCAACGTCCGCCAGCGCCTTGTGGCCGAGCATGCGGCCCTGGTCGACCGGCGAATAGGCCATGATCGAGATGTTGCGCTCGCGGCACCACGGGATCAGCTCGAATTCGGGCCCGCGCCGGTTGAGATTGTAGAGGATCTGGTTCGAGGCGACGGTGTTGCCGCCAGCCAGCGCGTACCATTTCTCCATGTCGCTGCGGTCGAAATTGCTGACCCCGTGATGGCGAATTTTACCTTGCTCCTTGAGCCGTTCGAAGCCGGCCAAGGTCTCGGCGAACGGGTGCGACCCGGTCCAATGCAGCAGATAGAGGTCGATGCGGTCGGTCTTGAGCCGCTTGAGGCTCCGCTCGCAGGCCTCGATCGTCCCCTGCCGCGAGGCGTTGTAGGGCAGCACCTTGCTGACGATGAAGAGTTTGTCGCGGTTATTGCCCATCGCCTCGGCGACGATTTCCTCGGCGACGCCGTTGCCGTACATCTCGGCGGTGTCGATGAGGGTGATGCCGAGTTCGATACCGAGCCTCAGCGCGGCGACTTCCTCGGCATAGCGGCCCCGGTTCTCGCCCATATGCCAGGTGCCTTGACCGTAGGCCGGCACTGTCTCGCCGTCGGGCAGCGTGACTTGCGGCATCTCTCTCATGGCTTGCCTCCTTCGCGGCGAAGAAACAGGAGCTTTGCGGCGCCGTATTTGCGCTCGTCGATCATCGTAAACCCTTCCGGCGGCGAAAACGCTTCGTCCGCCGCGATCTCGACGACGGCGATGGCGCGCGGCACCAGCCAGCCCATCGCCGCGAGCGCTGTCAAAGCTGATGCGGCGAGGCCGCTGCGGTACGGCGGGTCGAGAAACGCGACGGCGCTCGCGAACGGCGCGCGCGGCGGGCGGGTCGCATCGCCCGAAATGACGTCGGCGCTGTCCTCCTCGTCGAGCGCGGCAAGATTTTGCCGCAGCACCGATAGCGCCGCCCGGTCAGTCTCGATAAAGGCGGCACGCGCCGCGCCGCGCGACAGCGCCTCGATGCCGAGCGCGCCGGTGCCGGCGAAGGCGTCGAGCACGTTCTCATCGGCAATCGGCGAGCCGGCGGCGGCGAACTCACCGTGCGACAGGATATTGAACAGCGCCTCGCGCGCCCGGTCGCTGGTCGGCCGCACAGTATCGCCGGGCGGCGCGACCAGCCGCCGGCCGCGATGCCTACCGCCGACGACCCGCATGCGCCTTCGGCTCGCTCTTGCCCAATTGCTCGTCGAGCACTTTCTTCTGCACCTCCTCGAGCGCGCCACGGGCGAGATGTCCAAGCTGGAACGGTCCATAGGAGAGCCGGATGAGCCGCGTCACCGGATAGCCGAGATGCTCCAGCACCCGCCGGACCTCGCGGTTCTTGCCCTCGCGCAGCGACATGGCGATCCAGGCGTTCGAGCCTTGCTGGCGTTCGAGCTCGGCGCGGATCGAGCCATAGGATACACCGTCGATGGTCACGCCCTTCTCGAGCGTGGCGAGGCGGGCTCCATCGACGACGCCGTGGACCCTCACCTTGTAGCGGCGCAGCCAGCCGGTCGCAGGCAATTCCAGCCGGCGGGCCAGCGCGCCGTCATTGGTGAGGAGCAGCAGCCCCTCCGAATTAAGGTCGAGCCGGCCGATCGAGATGAGGCGCGGCAATTCCTTGGGCAGTGCGGCGAAGACCGTATCGCGGCCCTTCTCGTCGCGATGCGTGGTGACCAGCCCCGACGGCTTGTGATAGCGCCACAGCCGCGCGCGCTGCTTCTCGGGGAGCGGCATGCCGTCGACGCGGATGTCGTTGGCGTCGGTGACATTGAAGGCGGGGCTGGTCAGCACCGTGCCGTCGACCGCGACCCGCCCCTCGGCGATCCAGCGCTCGGCGTCGCGGCGGGAGCACAGCCCGGCGCGGGCGAGCACCTTTGCAATTCTCTGGGGGGCGATGCGTTGCGGCGCGGCGTCGTTCATACTGTCAGGAGATAGCGAGGGTCATCCGTGGCGGCAATCACGAAACGGGACCGGACACCCATGACCATCGCCTTCGCTGAGGCGGAGGCAGCTGGCTGGCGCGATGAGGTGCCGGTAGGCGCGGTGTTGGTCGACGCCGATGGGTCGGTCGTCGCCAAGGCAGGCAACCGCGTCGAGGCCGAGCATGATCCCACGGCCCATGCCGAGATGCTGGCGCTGCGCGAGGGGGCAGCCAAGCTTGCGCAAAAGCAGCTCGACAGCTGCGACCTCTATGTGACGCTCGAACCCTGTCCGATGTGCGCCGCGGCGATCTCACTGGCCCGCATTCGCCGGCTCTATTTCGGCGCCTACGACCCGAAAGGCGGCGGGGTCGAGCATGGACCGCGCATCTTCGATCAGCCGACCTGTCATCACCGTCCGGAAATCTACGGCGGCATCGACGAACGTAAAGCCGGCACGCTGCTGCGGGCGTTTTTCAAGGAGCGGCGCTAGGTCGGCGGCAGCTCGAACAACCGCTGCATTTTGGCGAAGCCGCGAATCTCGAAATGGCCGATTTCCCAGGTCGGGCGATCCAAGGTTTCAGCGAACGTCTCCGACATGATCAGCGAGCGGTCGAGTTCGCGGCAAAACCGCTCGATGCGGGCGGTCAAATTGACATCGGGGCCGATCACGGTGAAGTCGAGCCGGTTTCCCGAGCCGATATTGCCGTAGCTCACCTTGCCGTAATGCAGCGCGACGCCCGCCTGGAGCGGATTGTTCGTTTCCAGACGTCGATTGCGCTTGTCGAGCGCGGCGAGCCCAGCCCTGGCGGCGGCTAGCGCGGAGCGGCAGGCTTCGGCCGCGCTGCGCTCATTGCCGTGGTTGAAGATCGCCAGCACGCCGTCGCCCATGATCTCGACGACTTCGCCGCCATACTCCTCGACCGGCGGCATGATGCAGTCGAAATAGGAGTTGAGCATGCGGATCACGGCGCGCGGGCTCAGCCGGTCGGACATCGCGGTGAAGTCGCGCAGGTCGAACAGCATCAGCGCCGCGGTGATCTCGCGCACGTCGCCGCGGCGGACTTGACCATCGAGCACCAGCTTGCCGGCCTCGGCCCCGATATAAGTGGTCAGCATTCCGCCGATGAACCGACGCAACGCCTTCAACTCCGCGACCGCTGCGTAAGCCGGCAGGGTGTCGCGAAACAACCGCATGTCGTCCGAGCTGAAGCCGCCGGCCCGCTTGGTCGCCCAGGAAAAGGCGTTGACGATGCCGACGGCGTAGACGAGCGGTTCCATCACGTAATGGGTGTAGCCCTCTGCGCGCAATTCCTCGAGCACCGGGAACGGCAGCATATGATTGCCGTCGAGGTGCCAGTTGAGGCTCTGTTGTTCCTCGACCACGAGGCGCACCGGGCTTTCGATATACGTCGCGGTCTTTTCGATGCCGTGATCGAGGAATTTCTCCTCCATCGCCTGGCCTGGCCGCCAGATGCGCGACACGCCGCGATATTGCGGGTGAAAGGCCCGCTGATGCAGGGAGACCCGGTCGATGGGGATGCCGGCGGCGGCGACCCGCTCGCAGAACTCCGCCAAGACCTCCGCATTTCCCGGAAGGAAGCGCGCTTCGCGGATGAGCCAGATGCTAAGCTCGGCCGACCGGCGGTCGACAGGCATGTCGGTAAGCGGGACTTCGTCGCGGGGGTCGCGCGGCATCGCCCTCATGTCGGGTGCCGGACGCCTTTCGGCAACCGGTCGATCACGCAGCCTTGAACTTATCCAGCCCGGCGCGGTCGATTTCGATGCCGAGGCCGGGCCGGTCGGGGATCGCGACCCAGCCGTCCTTCTGCACGATTGGCTCGGCGATCACCGCCATGCGGATCGGGTGCTCCGACTGGTCGAATTCCAGCAGTGGCTCGGTCGGGTAAAGTCCGGGCGGGTTGTGCGGCAGGCAGGCAATGAGCTGCAACGAGGCGGCAAGGGCGACACCGGTGCCCCAGACATGCGGGTTGACCCGCACACCGAACGCGCTCGCCATGTCGGCAATTTTCTTGGTCTCCGAGACGCCGCCCGCCGCCGCGATGTCTGGCTGCAGGATATCCACCAGCCGCTCGGTGATCAGCGGGCGAAAGCCCCAGCGGGTGAACTCGGCCTCGCCTCCGGCGATGGGGATGTCGAGCGCGGCCTTGACCTCGCGGTAGCCGGCAAGGTCCTCTGGCGGCACCGGCTCCTCGAACCAGGCGATGTCAAGAGGCTGGATCAGTCGGCCGAGTTGGATGGCGCCGAGCGCGTCATAGGCGTGGTTGGCGTCAACCATGATGCGGATGCCGGGGCCGACCGCCTTCCGCACCGTTTCGCAGAGACGCACGTCGTTGGCCATGCCGAAGCCGAGCTTCAGCTTGATCGCCGTAAACCCGGCGGCCACGCGTTCATGCGCCTCCGCGACCAGGTATTCGAGCGGGTCGCCCTCGCGCTTGCGGTAGAAGCCGGTCGCATAGGCTTCGACTCGGTCGCGCAGCGGCCCGCCGATCAGCCGCTGTACCGAAACCCCGAGATGCCGGCCCTTCAGGTCCCACAGTGCGATGTCGATCGCCGACAGCGCTTCGATCGCCAGGCCTTTCTGGCCGTGGTCGCGCAAGCGATTGTAGAGGGTCTGCCAGTGCCGCTCGGTGGCGAGCGCATCCTCGCCGATCAGCAGCGGCTTGTAATACTCGACGATAGGCGCGGTCAGCCGCGCCGGGCCGAATGCCTCGCCCCAGCCCGAATTGCCATCCTCGCCGACGACCTCGACCAGGCATGCGCCGCGGCGCTCGTACCACGCTTGCGAATAGGCGAATGGCTCCGCGAGCGGCGCTTCAAGCACATAAGTTCGGACGTCGCGGATTTTCACGGCGCCGGGGTCTAATGTTTTTCATCGTCATAGACGAGGCCGATCAGCAACCGATTCACCCGTTCGCCATCATCCGACAACGGCATAATCACGGTCTCGTAGCGGGCGAACCGGCCGTCGATAATCCGGTCGCGGCGCGAATGCAGGGGCTGGGCCTTGCTCGTCACCCAGCTAAAGCTCTGCTGCGCCAGGGCGCGAAAATCATCGACCGGCAACTCGTCGAGCATCTTGCCGGTCAATTCGTAGCCGACCCGTTCCGCCAGGTTCGTGCCATGCAGCCGGATGTGAAAGCGGAGTGGGTCGCCATCGATGACATCGACCAGGATGACATTGCCGACGATGTAAAGGATGTCGAGAGGGTCGATATCGACGCGCGCGGGCATTTCGCGCTCGCCGCGCTTCTCGACCCAGTACTCGTAGAGCCGCCGTAAATTCGGATGGACGATCTCTTCCATCACGGCGCCCCGCGCCGCCTATTCGGCAGCCTCCAACCGGCGGCGATCTCCGCGCAATTCGGCGACGCGGGCCTGGGTGTAGAGGTCGGTCCAATTGCTCAATGAAAAGTCGGTGACCTTGCGCGGGTCGTAGGGCCGGTCGGCGATCTTCATCTCCCGGCCGGCGATGTAGACGCCGCGCAGCCGCCGTCTGTCCTGGAGAATGCCGATATCGGCGAGCGGTGAGCCGTCCCAGGCGATGAAATCGGCGGCGCGGCCAGGCTCGAGCACGCCGATCTGATCGCCCTTGGTCATGAAGCGGGCGTTACCTCGGTTGCCGCCCGCAGCGCCCCGGCCTTCGTGAAGCCGAGATCATCGACGAACAATTCAAGCTCGCGCGCATGCCACTCGCCATAGGGCGTGACCGCAAAGCCGCTATCGGTGCCGGTAAGAAACGGGATGCCGGCCTTCTTCGCCTTCTTCAGATTGCGGCAGCCGATCTGGTAGCGCTTCTCGGCAAAGGCCGGACGGCCCCGCTGCCCCGCCGGCTCGTGGGGTTGGGTGAACTCGATGATGTTCTTCGGCTGCGTCAGCGTCGGGCAGAGCATGCTACCCGACTTCTTCATCGCGGCGATGCACTCGTCGTCGAGATCGAAGCCATGGAAGATCAGGTCGATCCCGGCGCGCGCCGAATACAGCGTCGCCTCGCGGCCGCCCGCATGCACCACCGCCTTCTTGCCCTGGCGGTGGATTTCGCGGACCATGATGTCGGTCTCTTCCTGGGTGAAGGCGGCGATCAGTTCGCCGTCCGGGCGGCGCTGGATGCCGTCCATCGCGATCTTGACGCAGTCGACGCCGTTCTTGACCTGCCAGCGGATTTCCTCGACCGCCTCGGCGACGGTGGTGACCAGCTTGCCGATCGAGGTCGTCGGCGCGCCGATCCAGGTCGGATACCAGTCGGTCAGCCCCTGATGCGAGGTAATGTAGGGGCCCGCCGCCATGACCCGCGGCCCGTCGAACAGCCCGGCGTCGATCGCGTTGCGGATCGACAGGCTGACCTGGCCCGCATCGCCCGGCGAGCAGATCGCGGTATAGCCGGCCGCGGCCACTTTCTGCGCGAAGAACATGCCCCTCAGCGCGCGGAACTCGAGCGGGCTGTAAAGATCGATGTCCTCCTCGGTCTTGGCGTTGCCATAGGCGAGATGGGTGTGGACGTCGATCAGCCCAGGCATGACGAATTGGCCGGAGTGGTCGATGGTGCGATCGGCCTTGCCCGGCTTCGGCGCGCCTTTCTCGGGTCCGGCATAGATGATCTGACCGGCCTCGTCATAGACCAGCGCGGCGTTCTTCTGCGCCTCGTCCTCCTGCCCGGTGAACAAACGGCCGCAACGGACAAAGGTCTTCATGGCGAGGCTCCTCGATTTAGTCGGAGACCGATGGTCGCACCCCAATCCTCCCCCGCCCGTGCGGGGGAGGGAGCGCGCGCTGCGCAGGTGGGGTGTCGTCGAGTGATTACCGAACTGCGTGATGCATGAATTTCTCCGGCGGCGGGCCGCCCCACGGGCCGGCGAGCTCCTCGCGGCTGATCAGATTGGGTGGCACGCTGGCGTTGAGCACGTCGGTGTCGGCCCAGTGCTCGTGGACGCGGCCCCACGGGTCGCCCCAATAGTCGTAGACCTGGCTGCCGAGCGAATGGCGGCCGAGCCCCCAGAAATGCTCGTAGCCTTTCCCCTGCAAATGCTCGTGGCCGATCATGATGTCGTCGATATCGGCCGCCTCGTAGCTGAAGTGGTTGAGCCCCGATTTGTCGCTGCGGATGCAGAAAAAGGCGTGGTGGTCGACAAAATCGTCGCCGCGGTCGAGCCGGTTGAACGAACCGGTGATGTTGGTCTTCTCGCCGACATAGACCTCGTCCGAGGGGCGGAAGCCGAACATCTCGCGGTACCAGCCGAGCGTCTTCTCGAACTGCGCCGAGTGCACGACGAAATGGCCCATGCGTTTGACGTGCGACGGGCCGCGCTGGACGCCGCGGTAATAAAGCTCGTTGGTGCGTTGCGTCTTGTCCTCGCCGAAATTGACCTTAGGCCGGTGCACCGGGATTTTCGGCAGCATCGCCATGCCGTGGATAACCTCGACCTGGAAACCATCGGGGTCGGTCAGGCGGACGCGCTTGCCGCCGCCCGGCTCGTCGATGTTCTCGACCTTTGAGGCGCCCTCGACCCGCGACAGCTTTTGCAGATCGTCTTCGCTGCCGGCATGAAAGGCCATGCCGATGTATTTCGGCTCGCCCAGTTCGGTCACATGGAGGTGGTGCGGCGCGTCCGTACCGCGCATATAAAGCGCATTCTTGGTGCGCTCCGCGCGCACCATGCCGAATGCGGTGAGGAATTCCTCTTGCTTGTCGAGATCGGGCGAGCGTAGCCGCCCATAGGCGAGATCGGTGACTTTGATCACAGGCATGCTGGCCTCCCGGGATTTATCGGTTCACCGGCTACAATATCCCATCGACGCTGGACTCGCTATGTGCGAGAGGTATGTCGTGCATCGCGCGGGAATTGAATTCGCCGCCAAACGTTAATTAGCCGCTGGCGATACGGTCGCATCGGCATTAACAGGCGAGGCGTTGATGAAGCATCTTTATAGCAGCGTATTTTCAGGAGCGCTCCTCGCGGCGTTGATGGGGGCGCCGTCTCTCGGCGGCGCGCAGCCGGTGCAACCACCGACCCCGGCTGAGGCGCAGGCCGCGCTCCATCCGGCGCCGACCCAGTTCACGCGCTCCCAGCTCGATCAAATGCTGGCGCCGATCGCGCTTTATCCTGATCAGCTCCTCGCCCAATTGCTGATGGCAGCGACCTTTCCGCAGCAGATCGTCGATGCCGGTAAGTGGCTCCAGGACAGCAACAATGCAGCCTTGAAGGGCGATGATCTCGTCGCGGCGCTGCAACCGCTGCCTTGGGATCCGAGCGTTAAGTCTCTGGTCGCGTTCCCGCAAATCATTGCGATGATGAACGAACATCTCGATTGGACCGAGGCGCTTGGCACCGCCTTCGCCAATCAGCAAGTCGAGACCATGGCGCGCGTCCAGTTCCTGCGCGATCGCGCGGTCGCCGCCGGCCGGCTCAAATCGACCCCGCAGCTTGCGATAAGCCGCGACCAGGGCGACATCCTGATCGAGCCGGTCGATCCCGCGATGGTGTATGTCCCGGTCTACAATCCGGCGGACGTCTATGGCGATTGGCCCGATAGCGACGCACCGCCGGTCTATCTGCCGCCACCGCCGGATTTCTACAGCGGTGTCATCGGCACGGGGATCGGCTTCAGCGTCGGCTTTGGCATCGTCGCTCCTTTGTGGGGCTGGAGCCATCCGGACTGGCGCCACCACGAGGTCACGGTCGATCCGGGGCGGTTCGATCGCATCACCCCGCGAACCAATAACCCCAACGCCCCGGTCGTCATCCAAAACAACAATTGGCGCCGCACGGCGCCGGTCATCTTGGTGCCGCCTGGCCAAAGGCCGCCCCCGCCGCGCACGCCGAGCCCGCCGCCCCCGACTGGCACGGTGCGACCCGGCGTAGTGGCGCAACCCTTCGCCCACCCCGCGCCGCCTGGGACGGGGGTACCGCCGCGCGGGGCGCCGCCATCGCCGCCGCCGCCACCCTCACCGACGCTCCACACGGCGCCGCCAGGGACTGCGGCACCGCCCGGCAATGCGCCGCCATCGCCGCCGCCGCCTCCCCCGTCCGAGAGCTCCATACCCCGCCGGGAACGGGGACACCGCCGCGAGGCGCCGCTATCACCTCCGCCGCCTCCGCCATCGCGAGAATTCCATACCCCGCCGCCGGGAACGGGGACACCGCCGCACGAGGCGCCGCTATCGCCTCCGCCGCCTCCGCCATCGCGAGAATTCCATACCCCGCCGCCGGGAACGGGGACACCGCCGCACGAGGCGCCGCCATCGCCTCCGCCGCCTCCGCCATCGCGAGAAATCCATACCCCGCCGCCGGGAACGGGGACGCCGCCGCACGAGGCGCCGCTATCGCCTCCGCCGCCTCCGCCATCGCGAGAATTCCATACCCCGCCGCCGGGAACGGGGACACCGCCGCACGAGGCGCCGCCATCGCCACCACCTCCACCGCCGCACCCGGCGCCGCCGCCTCCGACGATCGTGGCGCCGCCGCCTCATGTCCCGCCGCCTCCGGCCGCTCACCGCCACCGCCGCCTCCGGCCGCTCACCCGCCACCGCCGCCGGGGCAGCAGAAGCCGCCGCCAAAGCCGGGCGAAGAACCGGGAGAACCGGGAGGCATCGTGCCGCGCTAGGCCGGGAGTCCTGCCGCAGGCGGGTCAAGCGACTCCGGTCGTCACTGGAACTGTGGCGAACACCGGCGAGTCCTCGAAAAATAACTGTGGTCGTGAACCCGAGCCGATCACGGTACTCGGCTGACTGGGCGACGGCGGCGACAAACAGGGGGCCCGGATGCGATCCCGCTCGTCGCGGCATCGGCGGCTGCTTTTGCACAGGACAGCCCGGCGATCTTTGTAATAGGCAGCGAAACCAATCGCCGGTATAGCGATACCGCCCTGCATGTCCGAAGGATTTGGATAACGCGATGGACCTTCCTGACGAAATCACCGCGCTTGGCGCGCAAGTCGACGCCGGCGGCGAAATCACCCCAGCCGCTGAGCTGTTCGAGACCTATGAGGTCTTCGCCGCCGAATTGGCGAATCTGTTCGTGCGCCCGTGGCTGGCGGCGGACCACGCCAGTCGCCTTGGCGCCGACGGCGATTATTTCCGCGTCGATATCGGCGGGCGTTCGATGGTCATCGCCCGCGAGGCCGAGGATAAGATCCACGCGATGCGCAACGCCTGCCTCCACGCCGGCTACCGGATTTGCGAGGAGGAAGACGGCCGGGGTGACCACCTGTTCTGCCGCTACCACGGCTGGGATTATGCGATCGACGGGCGGCTGACCGACCCGATGCTCCGCCCCGAGGAAGAAGACCGCTCGCGCTTCCGGCTGCCGCGCTACGCGATGCGGATCGAGAAGGGCCTCATTTTCATCGACCCGTCGCTGGCTGCGCCCAATCCCCCGGAGGCCAAGCCGATCGATCTCGCCGCCGTCCCCGATCTCGGCGAGTCCAAGATCGCCTCGCGCAAGCGCTTCCAGACGACGTGGAACTGGAAGCACCTGCGCCACTTCCTCTGGTCGTCGAACGATCTGCTGTTCCCTGGTGGGCACGAGACAGCGACCGAGTTCGGCCCGCTCAGCAGGCTCCTGACCAAGAACGGCGACGCGGCGCTCGTCCGCCTCATCCCGCGCTATGCCGGCCACAGCGATTTCGAGCTCGTTCGCGTCGCCAAGCCTGGCCACAACGCCGCGCCGGCGGACGATTCGGCGATCGAAGAGGTGCTGCGCGTGGAGGGCGAAAAGATCGCCGGAACGCCCGCCGGCAATCTCGATCGCGCCTTCTACGAATGGTACTGGGCGGCGCTGAAGCCGGCGGCGGAAGCCTAGGGCGTACCATGGACGTCCGCACGATCGCCGACGGGCTGCAATTCCCGGAGGGGCCGGTCGCCTGCGCCGATGGCTCGGTCATCCTGGTCGAGATCGCCCGCGGCACGCTGACCCGGATCGCGCCCGACGGTACGAAGACCGTGGTCGCCACCCCGGGCGCCGGGCCCAACGGCGCGGCGATCGGGCCGGACGGCAAGGGTTATGTCGTCAACAATGGCGGGTTCGAGTGGGCGGTCGACGACCAAGGCCGGCGCCGGCCGCTGGTCCAGGCCAAGGATTACAGCGGCGGCCGGCTCGAACGGATTGACCTCAAAACCGGCGCGGTCGAGGTGCTGTATCGGGAATGCGGCGGGCATCCGCTAAAGGGGCCGAACGACCTCGTCTGCGACGCGCATGGCGGCATCTACTTCACCGATCTCGGCAAGCGCCGGGCGCGCGACATGGATGTCGGCGGCGTCTATTACGCCAAGCGCGACGGTTCCTCGATCGTCGAGGTCGCCTATCCGCTGATCACCCCGAACGGCATCGGTCTGTCGCCCGACGGCAACACCCTCTACGTCGCCGAGACCGAGGCGGCGCGCCTCTGGGCCTTCGACATCGTCGAGCCGGGCGTCGTCAAGAAAGACCCGTGGCCGTCGCCGCATGGCGGCCGCATCGTCGCCGGAATGGGCGGCTACCAGCGCTTCGACTCGCTCGCGGTGCAGGCGGACGGGCGGATCGCGGTCGCGACCCTGATCAACGGGGGCATCACCGTGATCTCGCCTGACGGCAAGCACGTCGAGCACACCCCGATGCCCGACCCGATGACCACCAACATCTGCTTCGGCGGCCCGGACATGAAAACCGCGTTTATCACTCTGTCCTGGACCGGCAAGCTCGTCGCGGTCGATTGGCCGACCGCCGGGGCTGAAGCTCAATCAGGCCAGCTGATCCACTCCAAAAAAATTGCGAGGCGGTGGCCTTGAACAATCGCTGGGGCTATATATGTTCCTGATATGTTCTCATCGTGGCAACGTTCACTTCGACCATACTCAGCGGCGCAAGCGGCGCTTCGACGCCTGATAATTTTCAGCAGAAACAGGCGAAACGCTACGATACTGTTGAGTTTACTCGGGCGGATTGGCGGACTTTTCGCGCGCCGAAACCGGGTGCGGCACCCACGGCCGGTCGCCGCGGCTGTCATTGGCGCCCGATACGGCGATCCCGCCCGGGTCGAGCCAAAGCGCAACCGCGCCGCGCCGCCAGCTGTCGATACGATCGACGACCGTGATGCGGGGGCGGCAGGCAAACCCCGCCGGCACCTGGCTGACGATCGCGTCGACCGTGTCGCACCCCGCAGGCAGCCCGCGCTCGTCGGCGACGATAGCCACGCGCTTGCCGCGCGCCGTGTAGAGACAGCTTCCCTCGGCGCAAGCGAGCGGATCGGTGTTCGCGCCCGACGCCGGCCAGGGCAGCAGCTCGGCGCCGGTCTCCTCGGCGAACAGGCTCTTGACGATGCGTTCTTCATTGCCGCCGAGGACGTAGTAATTGCCGTCGGCGGCGCGGGCGGCGACGAAACGGCCGAAATCGGCGATTACGATATCGGGCGGTCGGGTCAGGAACATTGTCGCCATCCCGGCGGCGATGCCGACGACGCCCCAGCGCCGCCATCTTCCCTGCCACAGGCACAGCCACAACCCGCCGAACGCCAGTATCGCAAGTCCCCAAACCGGGAGCCGCGGCATCGGCCACACATTACCGGGAAGCGCCGAGACGTGCTCGGCGACCCAGATCGTCGCGTCGATCCCCCAGCCCATCGGCACCAGCGCCAACCGTTCGAGCCCGAACGGCATCAAGAGGCACGCGACCACGCCGCACGGCAAGGTCCACAGCGCCGAGATCGGCACGGCGATGACATTCGCAAGCGGCGAATAGAGCACGATCTTGTGGAAGTGATAGATCGAGAACGGGTCGGTGCCGAGCGTCACCACGATCGTCGTCACCGCGATCCCGGCGGCGTAGCCGAGCGCCTTGCGGGCGAACGACCCGCGATGCAGCAGCCGGCCGAGGCGCGATCCGTAGGTCTCGTACACGGCGATCAACGCGACCACCGCGCCGAACGACATCTGGAAACTGACCCCGGCGAGGCTCTCCGGCTGCAACAGCAGCACCACCGCCGCGGCGATCGCGCAGATGCGCATCGAGATGCGCAGCCGGTCGATGAGGATCGCCGCGAACACGATCCCATTCATCACGAACGCGCGCTCGGTCGGGATCGCCGCGCCCGACAGCATCAGGTAGCAGAACAGCACGACAAGGGTCGCCGCGGCGGCGATTTTCTTGATCGGGTAGCGCAACGCCACATAGGGAATCAGCGCCAATCCGCCGCGCACGGCGAAAAACACGAACGCGCCGACGAGGCCCAGATGCAGTCCGGCAATTGCCAGCAGGTGCGACAGGCCGGAATTGCGGAAGGCTTCCTTTACCGGCTCATCGATAGTGCCCCGCTTGCCGGCGATCAGCGCCGTCGCGACGCCGCCGGTCGAGCCGGGCAGCACCGCGGTCACCCGCCGCGCCACCTCGGTGCGGAGCTGCAGCAGCCATTGCCGCCAGCCGCCCGGCCCTTCGCCGTCCTCCGCGCTGATAAGCTGATGCGCCGCGCCAAACGAGTAACCGACAGCACCGATCCCCGCGAAATAAAGCTCGCGCTGGAGATCGTGGGCGCCGGGCAAGGTCTGTCCGGGGACCGGATATAGCATCGCCTTGAGCCCCACATGGTCGCCCGGGCTCAGCAGATCGCTCGTCGCGGCGATGTGGATGCGCAAGAAGCGCGGCTGTTGCGCCGGGTCGAGCCCTGGCACCGCATCGGGCGCGACGATGATCCGCCAGCCGCGGTCGAGCGTGTCGACATCGACGACCCTCCCGGTGATCGCGACCGGCCCGAGCCGGCGAGCGAGCATCGGCGCCGCGCCCGATGCTTACCGCGCTGATCAGCGCGAGGCCGGCGGCGGCACAGGCTAGGCAGATTGCGACACCACGCCAGGCCGGCCGGTGGCGCAGCAGGAACGCTGCGGCGATCGCCGGCGCCGTGATCGCCGGGCCCAGCCAAATTGGCGGTTCGATCGTCAGCGCAAAGTAGAGCGCGATGCCGCTGCCGAACCACACGGGCAGCCATAATACCCGGCGCTCGCCCTCTGCCGCGACTTCCTCGGCGAGAGCCGCAAACGGCCCGGCGCGCCGTGATGGCACGCCAAGGTCTTCCACGGTTGCGGAAATTTCGGCCATCGCCTCCCCTGCGCCGCGCAGGCTACAAGATCATTCCAGTTCGCGGTAGGCGGAGCGACCACTTTATGCAACCAGAGGGAGGGCGCATGAACCCGGCGAGTCAGCGAGATGAAATCCCGCCGCCTCCAGTCGTCGAGGTGAGTCTGGCGGCGCTTGTTGCCGCTTTTCTGCGCCTCGGCTCGACGAGCTTTGGCGGCAGCTCGGCGGGATGGATCTACCGCGACATCGTGCAGCGCCGCGCCTGGGTCAGCGACCAGGAATTCCTTGTCATCATGGCGGTTGGTCAAAGCATGCCAGGGGCGAACGGGGTCAAGCTTTCGGTGCTCATCGGCCGGCACCTCCGTGGCGGCATTGGCGCGCTGGCGGCGCCCTTGGCGTTTCTGTCGGGGCCATTCGCGATCATCCTCACCGTAGGTGCGATTTACAGCCGGATAGCACACTACGGCGCCTTGCACGCGGTGCTCGACGGAGTTGCGGCCGCGGTGGTCGGGCTGACCTTGTCGACCGGCATCAGCGCCGTCGCGCGGGGTGCCGGCGACTGGGTTTCGGTCGCCATTTCTGGGATTACCGTGCTTTGCGTCGGCATTCTTGGCTGGCCGATGCTGCCGGTTATCCTTGTGCTGGCGCCGCTTAGCGTTGGTGTGGCGCTGTTGCGCTCGGGCCCGGCGTGAGACTAGCCAGTGCGCGGCAGCTTCTTCGGCAATCTACTAACCCTGTTTGCGGTGTTCGCGCCGCTGTCGCTCCTGTCGTTCGGCGGCAGCAACTCGGTCATCGCCGATATTGCCCATCAGTCGGTCGTGGCCCAGCAATGGACCAGTCAACGCGAGTTCGCCGATTTGTTTGCCCTGTCGCGCGCCGCGCCAGGGCCGGGTTCGATGCTGGCGGCGCTGATCGGCTGGAAGCTGGCCGGCTTGACGGGAGCCCTCGTGGCCACAATCTCGTTCTATGGCCCAGCCGCGCTGGTGGTCTTCCTCGCGGCGAAGTTATGGGGTCGCTGGCGGGGCTCGGCCTGGCATGGGGCGGTCGAACGCGGGATGGCGCCGATTGCCGCCGGATTATTTTTGTCGGGCGGGATCGCGGTGCTGAAAGTCGCGCCCGCCGGACTGATCGCCTGGGTTGCCGCCGGTGCGGCCGCCGCGGCGCTTCTGTACTGGCCCAAGCTCCACCCGTTGCCGTTGCTGGCAGCAGGGGGGATGCTATTTGGCCTCGCCAACCTGTTGGGAGCGACGATGTGAACGAAATGCTACCCGGGGACTTTTATGAACGTCTCGTCGCCGATTGCCCCGATGCCGTGATCTACGCGGACGCGGCGGGGCTGATCCGGTTCTGGAATGCGGCGGCGACGCGCATCTTCGGATTTGGCCAGCAGGAAGCATTGGGCGCGCGGCTCGACCTTATCATCCCCGAGCGGCTGCGCGCCCGCCATTGGCAGGGCTATGACGCGGTGATGGGCGGCGGCCCGAACCACTACGGCGAGGGCGCGCTCCTCGCGGTTCCCGCGATGCACAAGGACGGACGACAGATTTCGGTCGAGTTCACCATCCTCCCGCTGCATGACGAGGCTGGGAAGCTGGTCGGCATCGTCGCCTTTCTGCGTGACGCCACCACCCGCTTTGAAGAAGTTCGCGCGCTGCGTCGCGAGTTGGCGGCGCTGAAGGGCGCCTGAGCCTCAGCGTCGCCGACGACGAGCGGAGACGCGATAGGGTGATGGAGGCGCGGCTGGAGCAGCGACCGGTGGCAAGCCGGCCGCCAGCTGACGATGCTCCCGTTCCGCCGCCTCGATGCGGGCGTGCAGCTGCCGCGCCTCGTCGAACTTGAAGGCGTTCATCGCCACGTCGTATTGCGCGCGCAGTCCGTCGAGTCGGGCCACGAGAGTGGCAAGCTCCCGGTGTTTCGCGGGGACGCCGTCCAGGTCTGCGGGTTCGGTCATCGAACGCACACGATAGCGTGACCCGGCGGGTCTTAAATCCTGCGAGTAGCGATTCGACCGCTCGTCGCCGTCATGCTAGCGTGTCGCCGCCGGTCGGGCGAGAACAGGAGCGAGCACCGGTTAAAGTCCAGGGAGGCGGGCGTTGGGGGCGTATCTCGTTCGACGCTTCGGGCTAATGATGATGACGCTGTTCGGCATCTCGGTGCTGATCTTCGTCTTGCTGCGGCTAACCCCGGGCAATATCGCCGATATTCTGTTTGACGCCGGCGGCTATGTCGACCCGGCCGATAAGGCGCGCATCGAGCACCAGCTCGGGCTCGATAAGCCAATCCCGCTGCAATATGTCGATTGGATCGGCGGCTTGATGCACGGAGATCTCGGCATTTCCTACCAGACCGAGAAGCCAGCCTTAGAGGAAATTCTACCACGCATTCCCATTACCGCGCGTCTTGCCGCGATCGCTCTGTCGTTTTCGATTTTGATCGGCGTACCGCTCGGGGTGATCAGCGCGGTGCGGCAGAATACGATCCTCGACTATTTCCTCCGCGTCCTCAGTCTGTCCGGGCTCTCGATGCCGGCTTTCTGGCTCGGCCTCCTGATCCTGATGGTGTTTGTCGCCGAATTCGGCACGATCCCCATATACAGCGACCAGCCGACCGGGTTTTGGAACGCAATTCTGATGTACAGCGTGCCGGCGGCGGCCGTCGGCTTCCGTAGTTCGGCCTTGATGATGCGGCTGACGCGCTCATCGATGCTCGAAGTGCTGCGCCAGGACTATATTCGAACCGCTCGCTCAAAGGGCGCACCGGAGCACAAGATCAACTACTACCATGCGTTGCGCAACGCGTTGCTGCCGGTGATCACCGTGATCGGCATCGAAGCAGCCTTTCTCTTAGGCGGTCTGATCGTCACCGAAACGGTGTTCAACATACCCGGGGTGGCGCGCTTCCTCGTCGAAGCGATCCGCTGGCGCGACTATCCGATGGTGCAGAATTTGGTGATGTTCATCGCCATCGTCGTGGTGACAATCAATTTCGCGATCGACATGCTCTACGCGGCGGTCGATCCGCGCATCAAATACGGCAACTAGCTCCAGGCGGCGCGGTTGCAGGGAGGGAATCGGTGAGCACGCTTGATTTCAATGCTGAACTCGCCGCGGCCGGCGCCAATGTGCGAAGCCGATGGGGTGCTGTGCGGTTTTTCATCCGGCGATATCCGTTGGGGGCGATCGGCGGAGTTATCATGGCGGTGTTTGTATTGGCCGCCATTTTCGCGCCGTTGCTAACCGTCTACGACCCTCTCACCACTAACGCCGCCGCCTCGCTGGCGAAACCGAGCGCGGCCCATTGGCTCGGCTGCGACTTCATGGGCCGCGACGTCTATAGCCGCATCGTCTACGGCGCGCGGATTTCGCTCGCGGTGAGCCTTGGTTCGATGCTTCTCGGCTCGTCGATCGGCGTCACACTTGGGCTGCTCTCGGGCTATCTGCTCGGCTGGTTCGACCTCATTACCCAACGCTTCCTCGAGATGATGCAGTCGCTGCCGCTACTGGTCATGGCGATCATCATGGCGGCGGCGCTCGGACCGTCGCTGCACAACACTATTCTCGCCATTGCCATCCCGCTGGTGCCCTATGTCGCGAGGGTCATTCGCGCCAATACGTTGTCCCTGCGCGAGCAGCCGTTTGTCGAAGCGGCGAAGGCGATCGGGATGAGCGAGAAGCGCATCGCATTACGGCATATCTTGCCCAATACTTTGGCGCCGCTGATCGTGCTCGCGACCGCGCAGCTCGGTTCGACGATCCTTACCGAATCGTCGCTATCGTTCCTCGGCCTCGGCGTTCCCGAGCCTCACCCGTCCTGGGGCCGGATGCTGTCGGAGTCGGCCGCCGAATATGTGCGCACCGCGCCGTGGCTGGTCATATTCCCGGGCCTCGCGATCAGCTTTGTCGTGTTCGGCACCAATCTTCTGGGCGACGCGCTGCGGGACCTGCTCGATCCGCGGCAGCGCAGCTAGGCGCACCGGTCCGCGAAGCACCTTGGTTGGAGTACTCTGGTCTTGACGATGGCGAGCGAAACCCCCACCGCCGCGCCGCTGCGAACCGGCCCCCGCGGCAATGCCGAAGTGGTGTTGGAGGTCGCGGGGCTGCAGACCTACCTCTTCACCCGTCTCGGCGTCGTCAAGGCCGTCGACGACGTGTCTTTCACCGTCCATGCCGGCGAGACCCTGGCGATCGTCGGTGAGTCGGGCTGCGGCAAGACGATGACCTCGCTGTCGTTGATGCGGCTGGTCCCGACCCCGCCGGGCCGCATCGTCGGCGGGTCGGTCAAGCTCGGCGGCCGCGATCTCGTGACCTTGCCCGAGCACGAGATGCGCGACGTGCGCGGCAACGACATCTCGATGATTTTCCAGGAGCCGATGACGTCGCTGAACCCGGTGATGACGATCGGCAAGCAGATCGCCGAGGCTCTGCGGCTACATCAGGATCTGTCGAAGCAAGCGGCGATGGCGAAGGCCGTAGAGATGCTGCGCCTCGTCAAAATCCCGGAACCGGCGCAGCGCGCCAAGGAATATCCGCATCAATTATCGGGCGGCATGCGCCAACGCGCGATGATCGCGATGGCCCTGTCGTGCAATCCCAAAGTGCTCATTGCCGACGAGCCGACCACCGCGCTCGACGTGACCATCCAGGCACAGATCCTCGACCTCATTCTCGATCTGCAAAAGACGCTCGGCACCGCGGTCATCCTCATCACGCACGACCTCGCCGTCGTCGCCGAGACGGCGCAGCGCGTCATCGTCATGTACGCCGGCAAGAAGGTCGAGGAGGCCGAGGTCGAGAACTTGTTCAGCGAGCCGCTGCACCCTTACACGCACGGGCTGTTGGCTTCGATCCCGCATTTGGCGGTGATCGGCGGGGAACTGCCGGTGGCGAACGGGCGGCTCAAGGAAATTCCCGGCATGGTGCCAGCGCTCACCAACCTGCCGCCCGGCTGCGCTTTCGCGCCCCGCTGCGCCTATGCCGACGACCGCTGCCGCTCGGTGGCGCCCGATTACGAACAAAAGCGGCCGGGCCATTGGGCGGCGTGCTGGCACTCGGAGCGGCTTTATGGCTAGCCCGGCCCTGGCGATGAACGGAAGCGACCCACACCCGGCCGCCGCAGGCAAGGTGCTCGAGGTCATCGACCTAAAAACTCATTTCCCGGTCAAAAGGGGGTTGTTACGCCGCACTGTCGGCTACGTTTACGCGGTCGACGGGGTCAGTTTTTCGATCGGCGAGGGCGAGACGCTGGGTCTCGTCGGCGAGTCGGGCTGCGGCAAGTCGACCGTCGCGCGCACGGCGTTGCGTCTCATCGAGCCGACTTCCGGCTCGATCGTGCTCGAAGGCAAGGATGTCACGCGGCTTGGCAAGACCGCGATGCGGCCCTACCGCCGCCAGATGCAGATGATCTTCCAGGATCCGTTCTCGTCCTTGAACCCACGCATGTCGGTGGCCGACATCGTCGGCGAGCCGCTCGAGGTGCACGGCCTTGCCCACGGCAAGGACAAGCAGGCGATGGTTGCCGGCTTGTTCGACCAGGTCGGGCTGCGGCGCTCCCAGATGAAGAGTTTTCCGCACGAATTTTCGGGCGGGCAGCGCCAACGCATCTCGATCGCCCGCGCGCTGGCGCTCAATCCGCGTCTCATCATCGCCGACGAGCCGGTCTCGGCCCTCGACGTGTCGATCCAGGCGCAAGTCATCAACCTGATGATGGATTTGCAGCGCGAGAAGCGGCTTTCCTACCTCTTCATCGCCCACGACCTCGCCGTCGTCGAGCATATCAGCCACCGCATCGCGGTGATGTATCTCGGCAAGATCGCCGAATACGCCAACAAGAAGACGCTCTTCACCAACCCGCTGCACCCCTATACCCAGGCGCTCTTATCGGCGGTGCCGGTGCCGAACCCCAAGCTGCGGCGCGAGAAGCGCCTGTTGCAGGGCGACGTGCCGAGCCCGATCAATCCGCCGCCCGGCTGCACCTTCCATACCCGCTGCCCTTACGTACAGGAGCGGTGCCGGCAGGAAGTGCCGGTGCTCAAGGAGATCGCGCCGGGGCATGGCGTGTCGTGCCACTTGGTGAATTGAGGCTGTTTCATCAGGGCCGGGCCTTCGCCAGCCCTGGAGGCGGTCATCCCAGGTCTTCGATGAGCTGAAATTGGTCCGCGCGACAAGGTTGTGCGGTCGCCGCGCGGCTGAGTGGGCTTAGGCGTTGATCTTGGTCAACTCGGTGAGATCGAGCCCCTTGCGGATCCGCGCCACCATCTCTTCGGGATCGAAGTCGATGCCGACCGGGTTTTTGTCGCTCTCCGAACGGCTCGTCATGTACTCGCGTCCTTCGCGCGCCGTGTAGAAATTGTCGAACAGCAATTCGACCTGATTGCGGTCCGGGTCGTAGTAATACATCGACGTCGTCATGCCATGATTGACGCAACGATGCGGCTGGATGCCCTTGGCCTTCAGCGCCTCGTAATGGTCGGCCAAATCGAGGGGATCGAAGGTAAAGGCAACGTGGTGGAGCCCAACCTCACCACCGGCGCGCGCGGTCTTGCCTTCCGAGGGTGCCTTCTCGGCGAGCGGGCCCGGATCGATAAAGGCGACGCGATGGTGCTCGTCGTCATAGCTGATGAAGGCGATGAACTTGTTCTGGTAGAGCAGCTCGGCGCCGAGCACCTTGCAATACCAATCGATCATCTCTTGCCGGCGGTTGGTCTGGAGCACCAGATGCGAAAGCTTCTTCGGTGACGCCATGATCGCCTCCCTTTAGCGATACGTCTCGATAGCGCTTTCGGTGCACCCGAACGAAGCGCAAGTCAACAGAGGATAGAACCTCATGGATCACACCCACATTGCCCGCCGCGACTTCTTCCATGTTGGCGGTGAATACGCCGGCCCGCCCGGCCAGGAGGTCATGCACGGACAAATGTATGTCGAAGTGCTGACCCCGCGCGAGCAGCGCCGGCCTTATCCGCTGGTGATGTTTCATGGCGCCGGACAGACCGCCACCAACTGGCTCGCAACGCCCGACGGTCGCCCCGGCTGGGCTGAGTACTTTGTCGCCCAGGGCTACAGCGTCTATCTGATCGATCAGCCGGCACGCGGCCGTTCGGCTTGGCAGCCGGGCATCGACGGCGAGCTGACGCGGTTCGCCGCCGCGTTTCAGGAATGGCTGTTCACGGCATCAGCTTCCGATCCGCGCTGGCCGCAGGCCTCCAAACAGACGCAATGGCCAGGCTCGGGCAAGCGCGGCGACCCGGTCTTCGACGCTTTTTACGCGACGCAGGTGCCATTCCTCGCCGACCAGGCCGAGACCCAGCGCCTTGTTCTCTCCGCCGGCACGGCGCTGCTCGACCGCATCGGCCCGGCAACTCTCTTGACCCACTCGCAATCGGGCACCTTCGGTTGGATCCTCGCCGACGCGCGGCCGGGCTTCGTCAAAGCGGTGGTCGCGCTTGAACCGGCCGGGCCGCCGTTCGAGAACGTGATCATCGGCGAAGGCCGCGCTCGCGCCTGGGGCATCGCCGATCTGCCGCTGGCCTACGACCCGCCGACCGCCACCCCCGAGGAGCTCGCGATCGAGCAGGAGGATTTGCCCGATCAGCCCGGCCTCGTCCGTTGCTGGCGGCAAAGGGCGCCGGCGCGGCGGCTCAAGAACCTCGCTGGCCTGCCGGTGCTGATCGTCACCGGTGAGGCGTCCTATCATGCGGCCTACGACCACTGCACCGCCAAATACCTGTCTGCGGCCGGCGTCGCGGTCGACTTCGTGCGGCTCGAAGAGCGGGGCATCCACGGCAACGGCCATATGCTGATGCTCGAAAAGAACAGCGCCGAGATCGCCGCGCTGGTCGCGGGTTGGCTCGGCGAGGCGGTCGCCGCACGCTGATGGACGCCCACCGCGGCGACCCCTATCTTCGTGGCGGGCGGGCAAGCGGAGATCGTCATGACATCATTTGGCATCGGCCCGGCAGCATGACCGATCCCCTACTCGAAATTGCGACCCGCGCCGCGCTGGCGGCCGGCGAGGCGATCATGCGCGTCTATGCCGAACCGTTCGAGGTCATCCAGAAAAGCGATCAGACCCCGGTCACCGAGGCCGATCTCGCCGCCGAGCGGGTCATCGTCAAGATGCTGACCGAGGCGTTTCCCGATATCCCGATCGTCTCCGAGGAGACCGCGCCCGAGGACGGGTTCAAGCCGCCCGCGGCCCGGTTCTGGTGCGTCGACCCCTTGGATGGCACCAAGGAATTCGTCGCCAAGAACGGCGAGTTCGCGGTGTGCATCGCGCCTGATCGAGGACAACGAGCCGGTGCTCGGCGTCGTCCATGGACCGGCGGTTGGCCGGACCTATGCCGCGTATGGCCCGGGCACCGCGACGATGCGGCGCAATGGCGGGCCGCCCGAGACGATCGCCGCCCGCGCGCCGGGGCCGGAGGGCATCGTCGTCATCCACAGCCGCAGCCATGAGAACAGCCGCCGTCTCGCCGAATACTTCACCGGCAAGCCGGCGCCGATCCTGCGCCGCGACATTTGCGGCAGCGCCCTCAAATTCGGCGTGCTCGCGGCGGGCGAGGCGGATTTCTACCCGCGCTTCGGCACGACGATGGAATGGGATACCGCCGCCGGGCAGGCGATCCTCGAAGCCGCCGGCGGCAGCGTCGTCGACCTCGCCGGTGGGCGGCTGCGCTACGCCAAGCACGACCTCAAGAACAGCGGCTTCCTCGCCTGGGGCAAGAAACCGGCGTGGTAGCGGCGGTCTAACCGTGCCTGCTGTTTTTGCTGCTTTTTAACAGGACGTCACGTCCTGTTATCGTCCTGTTCCGCGTGCTTGTTATCGCCGGCTCGACCTCCTGTTATCCTGTTTTCGTCGGCTTTTATCAGGTGGTGGAATCTGTTATCTCTGTTTCGCCATCTTGTTATTGGCGGGCCAACCTTCTGTTTTCCTGCCGCTCCCCTTCCAATCAAGCAGGTGGCCGCGATGCCTGTTATCCCTGTTATTTGCCGCTTTTTAACAGGCATAACAGGGATGGGACGACGACCTGCTCCACCTGCTTCTGCAGGTAATTTGCAGGCCTCCCCTCCCGCTGGGACCGAACGGTTTTGCTGCTAGTGCGCGGGAAAACAGCAAATCACGATATCTCCCCAGAAGCGTCACCCTCTCGAAGAGATAAAGGTGCCTTCGGCAGGCTTCCGTTGGTTAGTGCTCATTCCATCGAACCTTACTTCTCCATCGTTTCGCATACTGACCAATGCGTCCTTGAATTCGGGTTCTGTCACTGCGTACCGCTCAAGTGCGCCGACAGAAAGATTCATATACGGGAGGTGAGAACTGGCGGCCAATTCACGACGCACCCAAGCTTTTGTCTCCTCAATTTCGGGAGCTCGGAGAGCGTCCAATGAGCGCGGTACATCGATATCTAACAATCCCTGGCCTGTTCGTGAGACCTGTCTATCCCGCCGCGCTGAGATACGAGTTTGTTGTTCGGTTTCCATCGCTTTCTTCTCTACGCTTCGAAACTCGATAAGGCCCTTTCGGTTTCGAGTTCCGTAAACAAGGTAGAAATGGGAGCGCTCAGCTGTCGGGCGCTGCACGCGCGCAGAGATCACGTAGGTATATTCGCCAACAGCCTTGAGCTGCTCCCGGAACAATTCAAGTGCCGCGGTTTCCCGCGTCAGCCCTGCCTCTTGCAGAGCGTCGAATCGAGATCGCCAATTCGGATCGCCAAACGGCCGTATGTAAGACGCACGTATTTCAGGTCTAGGGTCGTCGAGGAAGCGGTTCACGTGCTCAAACATAAAATTTACCAGAACCTCGCTTGGTCGGTGCCGAAGGAGTGGTGTCAGCTTTCGCAAGTCAAAGCTCCACCCCTTTGGATCGATGGAAATCAGAGCAAAAGAGTTACCAACGGCGCCAAGGATTTCGTCGACATGATCCTCAAAACGACCATGGATCGCTTGCGCCTCGATGTATGGAGCGGCCTTGACAGCTTCTGATAATCGGCCGAATGCCCTGGCACCTTTCTCGACAAAAATGCAGCGCACGCGGCGATTGCGGGAGTGCTTTTCCCTAAGGTCGTCCCGGACGCGCCGCAGTAGCGTCATAGCTATGCCAAACGATGTGTCTTGAAAATCGCTGACTGTCGATGCCCAAGGGCCAGAGAAGCCGTCTACAAAAACGAAGTCCCTCTGCGACCAAAGAATGTGCCAAGCAACCCGCTCCAGGTACCGTCGCAGGATGACATGCTTGATAAACGTCTGTTCCCGCCCCCGATAGCTCTCGGGAAGAGCGTCTACTTTTCGTGGAGTCCTCATCCCCTAATCAGCTAGCCAAATTCGCTGATGACAGATGCCGGTTTGGGAAGCCGTTCCATTCCTGGCCGTCGAGAAGTCGTCCGCCAGATTTAGGCCGCAAACCGCCCCACTGCTTAAAGAAGAAGGCCACGCCTTGCTTGCGGCACTGATCCCTTAGTTCACGCACCCATTCGATCTTGATCGGCCGCGCTCCAGGGCCGCTTTCTCCACCAGCAATAACCCAATCAATACCGTCGAACTCGATACTCCCAATTGGGCCGAGCAAGGGTTCGATCGAGAGAAAGCGTGTGCCAGCGGGAGCACCCCGGAGATGTACGACACGGCTCTTGGCCCGACCATCCTCCACCGAAACCCCGCACCAAATGTGCAAGGGGCCATGGCCAACCCCATACCGGCCGCGAAGGTAGTCGCGCATCAACGAACTGCGCTTGGTTAGCACCTGAAAGGTATGCCAACTCGCCCGTTCCATTGTGTCGAACACTTTGTCCACGAAAGACCGAGGAATTTCCTTATGGAACAGGTCGCTCATCGAGTTGACGAAGATCATCCGCGGACGGAGCCATGCGAGAGGCTGTTCAAGCCGCTCGGGCCGTAATGTCAGATCAAAGCCGGTCGCAAACGGATGGCCAGAGACGCCGCGAAATCGCTCGGCAAAGCGCTCGGCGTAACAGTTGTCGCAGCCACGACTGATCTTCGTGCAACCCGTGACCGGGTTCCATGTCGCGTCCGTCCACTCAATTGCGCTGCCATCGGCCATCTTTAGAACATAACAAGAACATATAATTTTGTCAATTCCTTGTACGCTTAATTCGGTGTTTCTTGAAGGGCAGCCAACGCGTAGCGCCCCTTGCCCCTTTGCCCTCCCGCGCGCTACTCGTTGCGCCAGCAAATCGGCCAGGGCCGTGAGGTGGAGGAAGCGGGATGATTTCGGGCGAATACGATGTCGTCGTGGTCGGCGCGGGGAATGCCGGCATGTGCGCGGCGCTGGCGGCGCAGGAGAACGGGGCGCGGGTGCTGGTGCTCGAAGCGGCGCCGTTCGACGAGCGCGGCGGCAACAGCCGCTATACCGCCGGGGCGCTGCGCTTTGTCTATAACGGCGTCGACGATTTGCTGAAGCTCTGCGACCTCTCCGAAACCGAGATCGCGACCAGCGATTTCGGCACCTACACGCAGGACAAGTATTACGACGATCTCGGCCGCCTGACCGACTACAAGTCGAACCCGGACATGGCCGAGCAGCTGATTACGCTCAGCCAGGAGACGCTGTTGTGGATGCGCTCTAAGGGCATCCGCTTCGCGCCGATGTATTCGCGTCAAGCGTTCAAGCACGAGGGCAAGTTCGTGTTCTGGGGCGGGCTGGCGCTCGAAGCCTGGGGCGGCGGGCCGGGGCTGATCGAGGGCCTCTTCAAATCGGCCGAGGATCGCGGCATCAGGTCGCCTATGAGGCGCGCGGCGAGCATCTGATCCATGACGATAACGGCGTCCACGGCGTCATCGCCAATGTCGAGGGCAAGACCACCGAGATCAGGGCCAAGGCGGTGGTGCTGGCGTGCGGCGGGTTCGAGGCCAATGCCGAGATGCGCACCCGCTATCTCGGGCCGGGCTGGGACCTCGCCAAGGTGCGCGGCACCCGCTTCAACACCGGCAACGGCATCAAGATGGCGCTGGAGATCGGCGCGATGTCGTACGGCAACTGGTCGGGCTGCCACGCGGTCGGCTGGGACTACAACGCGCCGGAATTCGGCGACCTCGCGGTCGGCGACAATTTCCAGAAGCACTCCTACCCGTTCGCGATCATGGTCAACGCCGACGGCGTCAGGTTCTGCGACGAGGGCGCCGATTTCCGCAACTACACCTATGCCAAATACGGCCGCGAGATTTTGAACCAGCCGCACCAGTTCGCCTGGCAGATTTTCGACCAGCAGGTCGTGCACACTGCAGCGCGACGAGTACCGCATCCGCCAGATCACCAAGGTGACGGCCAACACGATCGAGGAGCTGGCCGACAAGATGGCCGAATACGCGCCGGTCGATAAGGCCGCGTTCCTGAAGACGATCAGCGAGTACAACGCGGCGGTGCAGCGCGACATCCCCTACAACCCGACGGTCAAGGACGGGCGCACCACCAAGGGCCTGGCGATCGAGAAGACCAACTGGGCGATGCCGCTGGAAAAACCGCCCTACGAGGCGTTCTGCACGACCTGCGGCGTGACCTTCACCTTTGGCGGGGTGCGGATCGACACCGACGGCCGTGTTTTGGATACGGCGCAGAAGCCGATCGCCGGGCTCTACGCGGCCGGCGAGCTGGTTGGCGGGCTGTTCTACCACAACTACCCGGGCGGCACCGGCCTGGTGTCGGGCTCGGTGTTCGGCAAGATCGCCGGCACCAGCGCCGGCAAGCAGGTGGGGCGGAACACCTGAGACCCTCACCCTTCCCACGCCTTTGGCGCGTGCCCCTTCCCCCGGATCAAGTCGGGGGCAGGCTCTCTCCCGCATGCGGGAGAGGGTGGTGAGCGAAGCGAACCGGGTGAGGGATCGATGAAACCCAGCAACGTCCTCTTCATCCTCTCCGACGAGCACAGCCGGCGGGTGCTGGGCTGCTATGGGCATGAGACGATCCGCACGCCGAACCTCGACGCGCTGGCGGCGCGCGGGGTGCGGTTCGCCGACGCCTATACCAATTCGCCGATCTGCGTGCCGGCGCGCGCCAGCCTCGCGACTGGGCGCTATCCGCACCAGATCCGGTTCTGGGACAACGGCATCGCCTATGACGGCAGCGTGAAGTCGTGGCACCACCGGCTGCGCGAGGCCGGACACGAGGTCATCTCGATCGGCAAGCTGCATTTCCGCAGCGAGGCCGACGACAACGGCTTTTCCGAAGAGATCATGCCGCTGCACATCAACGACGGCATCGGCGACCCGCTCGGCTGGCTGCGCGACCCGCTGCCGGTGCGCAAGGCGACCTTGCGGCTCGCCAAGGATGCCGGGCGCGGCGACTCGACCTACCAGGACTACGACCGCAAGATCACCGATGCGGCGGTCGATTGGCTGAAGGCGCGGGCGGGCGCGTCAGCGGAGAAGCCGTGGGCGCTGTTCGTGTCGCTGGTGTGCCCGCATTTCCCGCTGATCGCGCGGCCGGAATTCTACGACCTCTATCCCGAGGACCGGGTGCCGCTGCCGGCGCTGCGGACACCGGCGGCGCGAGCGCCGGATCACCCCTATATCGCCGCGTTCCGCGAGTGCCAGATCTACGAGAAGGGGTTTGTCGACGAGGCCAATGTGCGGCGCGCGATCGCCGCTTATTTCGGGCTGGTCAGCTATACCGACCACAATGTCGGGCGGATGCTGGCGGCGCTGGAGGCGGCGGGGCTGACCGACAACACCCGCATCCTCTATTCGGCCGATCACGGCGACAATCTCGGCACCCGGGGGCTGTGGGGCAAATCGACGATGTACGAGGAAGCCGCCGGGGTGCCGATGATCGCCGCCGGGCCGGGTCTGCCGCAGGGCATGGTCTGTCGCGAGCCGGTGACCTTGGCCGATTGCTTCCCGACGATCGTCAAATGGGCCGGGGTGGCGCCGGATCGGGCCGACCGTGGCCTACCGGGCATGTCGCTCGATGAGGTCGCGCTCAAATCTCCCCGGCGTACGGTGCTGGCCGAATACCACGCCACCGGCGCGGCGACCGGCGCCTTCATGATCCGCAAGGGAAAGTTCAAGTTCGTCTATTACGCCGGCATGCCGCCGCAATTGTTCGACCTCGACGCCGACCCGCAGGAGGTGCGCGATCTCGCGCAGGAGCCGGGCTATCAGGGGCTCGTCGCCGATTGCGAGACCGCGCTGCGCCAAGTCGTCGATCCCGAGGCCGCGGACGCGCTGGCGAAATCCGACCAGGCGGCGAAGATCGCTGCGTTCGGCGGGCGCGAGGCGATCGAGAAGCGCGGCGGCTTTACCTACTCGCCCGCGCCCGGCACCGAGGCGGTCTACAACTGAGCCTTCAGTAAAGGAGAGGCGCATGCGCGTCAGCGCGATGATCCGCATCAACGCGGCGATGAATGCCGATGGAAGGTTGATGGACCGCGTCACCGATTTCGGCCGCAAGGTCGAGGCCGCCGGTTTTCCCGGCATCTGGATCGGCGATTCGCTGGGCCGCGGGCGGGCGACCCTCGACTCGCTCCAGGTGCTGACCGCGCTCGCCGCGGTGACCTCGAGGGTCGAGCTCGGGATCAGCGTGCTGCAACTGCCGCTGCGCAACCCGGTCGAGCTGGCGCATCGGGTGCAGTCGCTGCAGGCGATGTCGAACAACCGGCTGATCCTCGGTGTCGGCAGCGGCTCGACGCGCGACGATTTCGAGCTGCTCGGCTACGACTACGACCACCGCTTCCGCACCTTCAAGAACGATCTCGAAATCATGGACAAGGTGTGGAACGGCGAGCCGGTCAATGGCAAGACGCTGAGCACCTGGCCGGGCTGCAAGGGCGGACCGCCGATCCTCATCGGCGCCTGGCGCAGCCCGCGCTGGATCACCTACGCGGCCAAGGAAGCACAAGGCTGGACGCCGTCCGGTCGGTACAGCAGCCTCGAAGACCTCGAATTCGGCATGACCACCTACCGCGAGGCGGGCGGCACCAACGCGGTGCTTGCCAACTGCTCGGTCGACCTCAACGAACGCCCCGAGTTCGGCGGAGCTGGCCAGGCTGGCGAGCGTCAACTTCATCTGCCCGCCCGACGAAGCGCGCCGCCGGATCAAGGACGTCGAGGCCCGGGGCTTCGACGAAATCCTGATCGGCTCGGCCTATGCCGCAATCGACGAGATCGAGCGGGTGCGGGAGTTTCTGGCGGCATAGCTTCCGTCTGGGTCCCGGCTTTCGCAGGGACGGCTCAGGCCGCTATGCGGCCTTCGCCGGCTGGGCGCGGGCGTCTTCCTTGATCATCGCCGCGCCCTTTTCGCCGATCATGATCGTCGGCGCGTTGGTATTGCCGGTGGTGACGCAGGGCATTACCGAAGCGTCGATGACCCTGAGCCCTTCGAGGCCGATCACCTTGAGGCGCGGATCGACCACCGCCATCGGGTCGGTGCCCATCTTGCAGGTGCCGACCGGGTGGAAGACGTTGGTGCCGTTCTTGCGCGCGAAATCGGCGAACTGCTCGTCGGTCACGATGCCGGGGCCCGGCACGGTTTCCTCGACGGTGTAGGGCGCCATCGCCGGCTGGGCGAAGATTTTGCGGGTCTGCTCGATACCGGAGATCAACACCCGCAGATCGGACGGCGCCGACAAATAGTTGGGCCGGATCGCCGGGTACTGAAACGGGTCGGCCGACTGCGCCATGATCGTGCCACGGCTGTCGGGCCGCACCGGACAGACCGCGACGGTCATGCCCGGCTCACGCTCCAGCTGGCGGAAGACGCCCTGGGCGTAGCTCGCCGGGGTGAACAGCAGTTGCAGGTCGGGCGCGGCGAGGCCTTCGCGGCTGCGGGTGAACACCATCGCCGAGGTGACGCCGAAGGTCAGCGCCCCGTTGCCGACGGTGGCGAATTTCAGCGCCTCGCGCAGCACCCGCGCGCCGCGGGCGAGCTGGTTGATCGTCACCGCGTTCTTCACCCGGTGCGAGATGCGCACGACGTAGTGGTCGTTGAGGTTGGCGCCGACCCCGGGGAGGTCATGCACCACCGGCACGCCGATCGATTGCAAATGCGCCGCCGGGCCGATCCCGGAAATCTGCAGCACGTGCGGCGAGTTGACCGCGCCGCCGCAGAGGATGACCTCGCGGGCCGCGGTCTCCTCGCGGTCGACGCCGCGCTGGCGGAAGGCGACGCCAGCGCAGCGCTTGCCGTCGAAGAGCAGCTTGGTAACGGTGGCGTCGGTCTCGACCCGCAGATTGGCGCGGCCACGGGCCTCGCGCAGAAAGGTCTGCGCGGTCGAACCGCGCCACTTGCCGCGACGCGTCATCTGCGAATAGGCGACCCCTTCCTGCTGCCGGCCGTTGTAGTCGGGGGTGAAGGGGTGGCCGGCCTGCTTCGCCGCTTCGACATAGGCATGGGTCAGCGGCAGGATCGTGCGGTAGTCCTCGACGATCAGCGGGCCGCCCTTGCTGCGGAACTCGGAGTCGCCGTCGCCGCGGTAGGTCTCCGATTTCTTGAAGAAGGGCAGCACCTCGTCGTAGCTCCAGCCGCGGCACCCCATCTGCGCCCAGTTGTCGTAATCCATCGGGTTGCCGCGGACATAGAGCATGCCGTTGATCGAGCTGGTGCCGCCCAATGTCTTGCCGCGCGGCCATTGCAGCTGACGCCCGTCGGTCCCGGGCTCGCCCTCGGAGAGGAAATTCCAGTTGATTTTGGCGTTGTTGAGGACGCGCAGGACGCCGGCGGGAACATGGATCCAGATGTCGCGATCGGGCGGTCCGGCTTCGAGCAACAGGACCCTCGATCCATCTTCGGACAACCGGCTGGCGACCACGCAGCCGGCCGAGCCGGCGCCGATGACGATGTAGTCCGCAGCCATCGTTTCGCTCCCCGATGTTCTTGCGGACCAGTCTAGGCGGCGGCGATGGCCGCGACCAGCGCGCGCACCGTGGCTTCGGGATCCTCAGAGCGCATGACTTCGCCCATCACCGCGATGCCAGCGGCGCCCGCTTTGATGCAGTCCGCCGCGTTGGCCGGGATGATGCCGGCGAGCGCGATGACCGGGCCTTTCGCGGTGGCGACAGCTTCGGCGAGTCCGTCGAGGCCGAGCGTTGGGCCATAACCGGGCTTGCTGTCGGTGACAAAAACCGGGCTCACCGTGACGTAATCGGCGCCGGCGGCGATTAGCGATGCGGCCTCGGTGGCGGAATGCGCCGAGGCGCCGATTAGCTTGCCAGGAAGCCACGCGCGCGCCGCTGCCGGATCACTGCCGCCCGGCAGATGAACTCCCGTCTCAAGGGTGACGGCGGTGTCGATGTCGTCGTGCACGGTGACAGTGGCGGCGAAATCGCGGCCAAGCGCGACGATCTCAGCCAGCAATGCCCGACGCTCGCCGGGCGCCAAATCCTTCTCGCGCAAGCTGAACCAGCGGCAGCCGCCGCGGAACGCCGCCGCCGCGATTTCGGTCAGCGGCCGGCGCGCCTGCGATCGATCGGAAATAACCAGAAGCGGTGGCGACGGCAGCTTCATCCGGCGGCGGTCAGCTCGCGCGCCGACAGGCGTTCGAGGTTTTTCAGCCGCCCGAACAGCACCTCGGGCGCGATCCGCGCCCGGCCGGCTTCGAGGCAGGTGCCGAATTTCTCGAAGAGCTCGGCATCACCGAGCGGCAATTCGGCGGCGCCGCGGGCGCGGTGCACCTGCGCCGTTTCCAGCATCTCGCCACCAACTAGCTCGACTCGCACCTGGTCGTAGACCGAGGCACCGGAGACCTCGGGGTCGTAATTCTCGTTAGTTTCGATCGCGACCTTCTGCATCAGCGCCTGGACGTCGGGGCGGCGGACGAAGCCGTCGGTGAACTCGGCGAGGCTGGCGCGCCGGGCGATGACCGAAGCGGCCATTGCGAATTCCATGCTGAACTTGCCTTCGAGACCGGTCTGCGGCCGGTGATTGCGCAGAATCATCGCCCGCGTCTTGCTGATGTTGGCGGTGATACGGGCGATCTCCTCGGGCTTCACCGGATGCTCCTTCAGGAGATCGAGCACCCCGTCGACCGAGCGATGCACCGCGTAGCAAGCCGGATATTTCTTGATGCTGAGGCGGTTCGCGACGATGTGCCACGGCTTGCCGCAGGCGGCCGGGCTCTCGCGGTCGCATTGCCCCTCGGGCGAGACGGCCGAGAGGAAGCCTTGCGGGTGTTCGAGCGCGTCGAGTGAGGCGGTGAAGCCGGCTTCCGCCATCCGCGCCGAGACCAGCCCCGAATGCGCCGCGCGGCCGGCATGGAACGGCTTGGTCATGGTGCCGAAATTGGCCATCAGCCCGCCGGCCTGCGAGGCGGCGAGCGCAAGCGCGACCGTGGCCTTCTCCGCGTCGAGCCGGCGCAGCCGGGCGCAAGCCGCGGCGGCGGCGATCGCGCCGAAAATGCCGGTCGGGTGCCAGCCCTTGCGGTGATGGTGGCCGGGATCGCGGCGCGACAACTCGGCCCAGGCCTCGTAGCCGGCGACATAGGCGGCGATCATGTCCGCGCCCGAGCTGCCAAGCGTCTCGCCCTCGGCGAGGATCGCCGGCACCAGTACGGTCGAGGGGTGGCCGCGCACCGCGACGTCGTCGTAATCGAGCGCGTGTGCGGCGGTGCCGTTGATCCAGGCCGCTTCGGGCGCGGGTGCGGTCTCGCCGGTGAAATAGAGCGTCGCGGGGCCGGGCGGCGGCGCCAGCGCCTTACGCAGTAGCTGCGGCGCCTCATCGCGCGAGCCAGCGATCATCGTCGCGATCGTGTCGATGAAGCCCAGCCGGGCGACATCGATCGCCTCGCCGGGCAGGTTTTCGAAGGTGATTTGGGCGACGAACGCGCCGAGCTCGCGGGTCAGGGGCATGGTTTCCTCCGTTTCCCCGAACTATGAAGCAATTCGCCGCGAGCGGCGAGCGCCTCGGCCCCCATTGCGCGCGTGGCGGGTTTGGGCGATGAAGGCGCATGTCGAGCCTTTGCCGCCACCCATGCGCGCGTTGATTACCCGGCCGCAAGCCGAGTCGGAGGCGCTGGCGGCGTCACTCGCCGAACGCGGGATCGAGTCGGTAATCGAGCCGCTGCTCGAGATCGCGCATAACGCGGCGGTGCTGCCCGATCTCGCCGGTGTGCAGGCGATCCTGTGCACCAGCGCCAACGGGGTGCGGGCGCTGGCGCGGGCCAGCGCCGAACGCGGGCTGCCGCTCTTCGCCGTCGGCGATGCCACCGCGGCGCGGGCGCGCGCGGAGGGGTTTCGCCGCGTCGAGAGCGCCGGCGGCGATGTCGAGGATTTGGCCTACCTGGTCGCACGCCGCCTGAAGCCGCAAGCCGGGAAGCTGCTGCATGTCGCCGGCAGCGCCGTCGCCGGCGATCTGGCCACGGCGCTTGCGGCGGAAGGGTTCGCGGTCGAGCGGGTGGTGCTCTACGACGCCAGCCCGGCGGCAGCGCTGACCATACGGACGGCGCAATCGATCGCCGGCGGCGAGTTCGATTTCGCCCTGTTCTTTTCGCCGCGTACCGCGGCAATCTTCGCCCGGCTGGTCGAGGATGCGGGGATCCGGGAGGGCTTGCGCCCGACCGTGGCGGTATCGATCAGCGCGGCGGCCGACGCCATGCTGGCCGATCTGCCGTTCCGCGACCGGGTCATCGCCGCGGCACCGAGCCAGGCCGCCCTGGTCGCCTGCATCGAGCGGTTGGTGGGCCACACCGCGCGGGGGGCGGCATGAAGGGCAAGTCGTCCGAAACCCCGACGCCGGAGCCAGCGTCCGCGGAACCGCCGCCGTCAGAACCGATCACCACGGTGCCGGCGGAGTCGGTGGAAGCCACACCACCGGCCCGCCGGGCCGGGCGGATGGCGACAGTCCTGCTGGTCGGGGTTCTGGTCGTCGGCGCGGTCGCCGCGACGCCCTACTGGGCGCCGCCGGTGATGCAGATGTTGCCGTGGGGAACCCTAACCCCACCTGCCGCGGCTCCCGTTCCGGCTCCGCCCCTCGTGGCGACGCCGGCAGCCCATGACGAGGCGCTCGCGGCGCGGGTCGCCGCGCTCGAGGCCGCTCTGGTAAAGAACGATCAGAACGCTGCCGCGGCGGGACAGGCGGTCGCTCAGCGCCTCGCTGCGCTGGAGGCGAAGCCCGGACCCGATCTGACGCCGCTGCAGAAGCAGCTCACCGCGCTCGCCGCCTCGGTAACCGACTTGACGCAGAAGATCGCCACGCTGGACAAGGCGGCACAAGCCGCGCCGGCGGACGGCACCGCGCTGGCGCTGCTGCTGCTGCAGATCAGGGAAGCGGTCGACATCGGCCGCCCGTTCGCCGCCGAATACCAGGCACTGATCGCGCTGTCGCGCGCGCACCCCGATATCGCCGCCGCCGCGGCGCCGCTCGCCGAGCCGGCGGAAAGCGGGGTGGCGAGCCGCGGCGTGCTTGCCGCACGGCTGCACCAGCTCGCGCCGCAAATCGCCGAAGCGGCGGCGCCGGCCACATCGACCTGGCGATCGCGACTGGTCGCGCGACTGCGCTCCCTGGTGACGATACGACGCATCGACGGCGCCGGACAAAGTCCCGCGGAGGCGGCGGTCAGCAATGCCGAGCGGGCGCTGGCCGGCGGCGACCTCAACGCCGCCGTTGACGCGCTGTCGGGGCTTGGCGGCATCAATCTCGCGGCGGCGCAGCCCTGGCTCGGCATGGCGCGGCAACGGCTCGCGGTCGAAGCGGCGCTGCGTC
Organism: uncultured Alphaproteobacteria bacterium; assembly: GCA_963773625.1. Classification (GTDB taxonomy): domain Bacteria; phylum Pseudomonadota; class Alphaproteobacteria; order ATCC43930; family CGMCC-115725; genus DATARH01. The sequence continues at coordinate 123,765 of CAVZCJ010000015.1, forward strand.
AGATCGCGACGCTGGTTACGGCCGAGCTGGGCGGGGCGCCGCCGGCGCCGGTCAAGCCCGGCTAAAGCATGCACTTGCGCCGTCTCCTTATTCTCGCCGCGCTGGCGGCAGCGGTGGTCGCCGCCGCGACCGTCGCGGATTACCCCGGCAGTGTCGACATCACCTGGCAGGGCTGGGAGATCGAGACCTCGGTCGCGGTGCTGGTCGCAGTCCTTGCGGTTATGGTCCTTGCGCTTTGGCTGCTGTTCGGCTTGATGGCGAAGCTGGTGCGACTGCCAGGGCGGTTTCGCCGCAACCGCCGCGAGCGCCGCCGCCGCCATGGCGAGATCGCCTTGACCCGCGGGATGATCGCGCTCGCCGCCGGCGACGCGGATGGGGCGCAACGGTACGCCAGCCGCGCGGAAGCGCTGCTCGCACGCACGCCGCTGACGCTGTTGCTCGCCGCCCAGGCGGCGCAGCTGGCTGGCGACGAGGCCGCGGCCCAAAACCGCTACACCGCAATGCTCGACGACAAGGACGGCGAGTTTTTGGGACTGCGCGGGCTGCTCGGCCAAGCCCTCAAGGGGGGCGACAGCGAGGAGGCGCTGCGGCTGACCCGCCGCGCCATCGGCCTGCGCCCAAACGCGGCGTGGGTGTTCGAAACGCTGTTCGCGCTGGAGATCGATGCCGGACGCTGGGAGGCTGCGCGCGACATACTCGACGGCGCGGCGCGGCGACACCTGTTGCCTGAAGCTCGCGCGGCGCATCACCGCGCGGTCATCCTCTACCAGCTAAGTCTGGCCGCCGAGGTAGCGGGAGAGCGGCGGCGGGCGCTGTCGCTGGCAGCAAGCGCCGCGGCGGCGGCTCCCGATCTGGCGCCGGCGGCGGTGCGTCATGCGCGGTTGCTGATCGACGAAGACAAACGCCGCGCGGCGCGGCGAGCGGTCGAGCGCGCCTGGAGCGTTACGCCGCATCCCAGCTTGGCTCGGCTCTGGGCCGAGCTCGGTGGCGGCGCTCCGGCGCTGGAGCTGGTGACCTGGTTCGAGAAATTGGCGGCACACAATCCCGACGCGGCGGAAAGCCACGTCGCTGTCGCCGAGGCAGCACTGGCGGCGCAGCTTTGGGGCGAGGCGCGCCGCCATCTCGGCTTGGCAATCGCCGCGGCCGCGCCGGACGGACCGTCGCGCCGGCTTTGCTTACTGCGAGCGCGCCTCGAGGAGAGCGAGCATCCGCAGTCAAATGCCGCTCGGGAGTGGATGGACCACGCGCTCGCCGCGCCGCCCGACGCAGCCTATGTCTGCGCGCGCTGCGGCCGCGAAAACGGTGAGTGGCATGCTGTTTGTCCGCATTGCCACAGCTTCGATACGCTATCGTGGCGCACGCCGGCTTCCGCGCCCACCGCGGCGCCGAGCCTGCCCGCGGCTGAGGCGCAAGCGGCCACTCCGCTCCCGGCGATCCCCAATCGCTTGGCGACGGCCGGCCAATCGGATAGATAAGCGGCGCATCTCGCCCTGGCGCCCCGATAGCTCAGCGGTAGAGCACCCGCTTCGTAAGCGGTAGGTCGTCTGTTCAAATCAAACTCGGGGCACCATCCCGCTCAAACTCATAGAACGCGCCCCGCAGGCGACAACCTCCCGACGGCCATTGCCAGGCACGCCGTTTCTCGGTGAGAACCTTGCCGATCAGCAACTCAAAAAGACGGCCAGCACAACTGCGAGGAACACGCTGATCGCCGAGAACGTTGTGGCGTAGACGCGGCCGTCGTGTCTGGTGAATTGGCGGTCACTCCACCAATCGGAAAGTCGGGAACGGGCTGAGATCGAAGGCAAATCGGTCATGGCTCTTCCTTTCAGTAACGCCGGAGAGAGCAGACTACGCCCTGTAAGGGCCATCATTGATCTGGATCAATCGCGCGGCGGTACCTCGGAACTGCGATCTCGAAGCTTGTCGCGGCGTCACCGGTCAAAGGCTTCTCGCGAATTTCGATGGCTTGCCTTTGCCGCGGCGTTGCGCCACCAATCGGTGGCGATCGCCGGAGCTCATAGGCAATGAAAATCTCGCCAACCTGGCCGACCACGACCGCGCTTGCCGCGGCGCTCTATGTTCTCGCCGGATGGCACGTCGCGGCGGCGCAGACCCCCGAAAATCACTACAACGACGATCTGCTAAAGATGTCGCCGCAGGAACAGGCCGCGAAGCTCGCCGAGCATTTGGGCCTGTGGTGCATCGGCACCAAGCCCTTCCTGATGGGCGTGACCAAGGAAGGGCCGGCGAAGGGATACGCTTACTGGAGCATCGAGTGCGCCGGCGGGCAAAGCTACATGGTCCAGATTGCCCCCGACGGCCGGGGCGCGGCCGTCGATTGCAAGACGCTCAAAGAGAACGGCGAGGGGCGCGAGTGCTACAAGCCGTTTTAGTGATGGTGCCAACCGCCGCCCCAGCCGTGGTGCCAGCCGCCCCAGCCGCCGCGCCAGCCACCGCCCCAGCCCCAACCGAGTGACACGCCGACCGGGTAGTAGGGATAGCTGTAATAGGGGTAGGCATAAGGATAGGAGTAAGCAGAGTACGGGTAGCCATAGTAGGGGTAGACCGGCGCCGGATAGACGGGCGCTGGGTAGGGCTGCGGCACCGCGGCGGCCACGGGCGCAGGCTGAACCGGCGCCGGTTGTGCGGGAGCCGCCGTCGAGAGCCGGTTGAGCTCCAGACGATTCAGATCTTCGGACGTCTGCGCCCAAGCCGGCGCCGCAATTGCCAGAGCGGCGACCAGCGCGGCCCCCGTCACCAGATGTTTCATCGCAAACTCCCTTCGTCGAGTGACTCGACGATTCTTAAATAGGCGCTGCGCGCCGCCGCGGGGAGGCCCCCACAGCATGAATGGCTGGCATGGCTGCCTCTACTGTCCCGTTATGGCCGTGCCTCCCGGAGCGGAGCGGGAAAGCGAATGCGCGATAGTCGGCTGAAACAAAGACGCGATATTAATAACTGAAACAGGATGTGACAGAATTGCCCGAAAAATGACATGATTGCTATTTACCAAATAATGATTGGGTCAGGCGGGGCACGGGGAAAATCACGTTTGTTTTGACTGTACGATGAGACCTTAAAGGGCCTCAAGAATAGTCGCCATTCGCGCGGCTTTTCGTAGCATGAATTCTACCGAAGATTAAACACAGCGGTCTTCCGACCGTTGCACTGCTGCGTGCTGACTTTTCTTTAACAACTCGAGGGGTGGTGCATGACCGCACCGGCATTGATCGCGTTGCTCGTTGGGGTAGGATTTCCACCGCCACAGGCGGAGGCAATCGCCGTTTATTCATCCAGCCAGGCGGGCCAACAACTCGACCCTTGCGCCACATCGTCGATGGGCGACGGATTGTTCGGGCTGACCCAGCGATTGCGCCACGACCTGCATCGCGAGGCCGGAACCACGGGCTGCGTCCCGGCCGCGGCGCAGGTCAACTTCATCGCGCACGCCTGGCCGGAGCATTACCCGAATTGCGCCGCGCGTTTCGCTCGCGGGGATCTGCGCGCCTTCCGCAAGTGCTTCGGCCTCGGCCAGGGGAATTAGAACAAGCGGTCGGTGGCGATCTTGGCGCCGTCGGCCATCGCCCGCAGCTTGGCCCAGACCACGTCCTCGGGCACGCGGCCCATGCCGGCCGAGGTGTCGAAGCCGCAATCGGTCGCGGCCATGACCCGATGGGGATCGCCGACCGCCTGCGCCACGCGCTCCAGCCGGTCGGCGACGACCTCCGGGTGCTCGATGAAATTGGTGAGGTCGTCGATCACCCCGGCGGCGATGATCTGATCGCCGGCGAGCCGGTGCTTCGCCAGCACCTTGTATTCGTGCTGGTGGCGCGGGTTGGCGAAGGGCAGCACGTAGCCGCCGACATTGGCCTTGAGCAGTATCGGCAGGATGTCTTCCAACGGCACGTCGCGGTCGTGCGGACCCTCGTAATTGCCCCAGCAGACATGGAGGCGCACCCGGTCGCGCGGGATATTCGCGATGGCGGTGTTGATCGCGGCGACGACGCGCTCGACAAAGCCGAGGAAATCGCCGAGCGGGCGCTCGTTGAATGAGAGATGCCGCTCCAGCGCGAGATCGGGGCAATCAAGCTGCAGCAGGAAACCGTTGTCGACGATCGCCTCGTACTCGATCCTGAGCGCCGCGGCGACGGCGGCGAGATAGGCTTCCTCGCTGTCGTAATATTCGTTCTTCATCGCGCCGACGATGATCCCGGGCGAGGGCGCGGTAAGGAACGGCTCGACAAAGCCTTTTGCCTTGCCGTCGAGCGCGGCGCGGAAATCGCGGCATTCCTCCTGCACGGCGTTGGGGTCGATATAGCTGATCGGGCCGATCGTCTTCGGCGGGTCCATGTTCGACACCGCTTCGCGACCGGCCAGCATCTGCCGCATCTCGGCTTTTAACAGCGGATAGCGCTCGACATCGCCGCGCGGCCAGCGCGTCCAGCTCGAACCGAACCCGGTCATCCGGCGGCGGACGTAGAGGAAGAACGCCTCGCGCTGCTGCTCGCCGTTATTGCCGATATCGACGCCAGCGGCGACCTGCTTGTCGATGATCTGGTCAAGCGCCGCTTTGCCGAGCCGGTCGAGCTCCCGCTCGTCGATCGCCTCGCCTCGGGTTCGGCGGACATAAAGCCGAGTCAGCTCCGGCGGTCGCGGTAGGCTCCCTGTATGGGTGGTCAGGATGCGCTCGGTGCTCCACAGCATGGCGGCGTCTCTCCCGCTAGATTAGGGTCTACTCGAAGGGTTGAAGGGGATCGTGGCATTGCCGGCGAGGCGACGCAATCGGGGATCCGAGCGACCGCGATCAAGACACATCGCGGGATCGGGGCGCTCGTCAATGCATGGCGGGCACTGGCTCTACGGCCGTCACGCGGTCGAGGCGGCGCTCGCCAATCCCCAGCGGCGCTGGCGTCGGCTGACCGCGCTTCCGGCGCAGGAAGAAGAGGCACGCGAGTTGGTCGCGGGCGCGCGAGCTGAGCGTCGCGGCGACGGTGAGGCTATCCGCCTTCTCGATCGCGACGGATTTGTCGTGCTGCTCGGCGACGGCGCGGTGCACCAGGGCCTGGCGCTCGAGGTCGAGCCGCTTGAAACGGCCGACCTCGACGACGTGCTGCGCGCGGTTCACGGCACGCCACGCGCGGTGATCGTCGTGCTCGACCAGGTCAGCGACCCGCAGAATGTCGGAGCGGCGCTGCGCGCCGCGGCGGCGTTCGGGGCGTGCGGCGTGATCGTCGCCGCGCATGGCGCCCCGGCGGCCACCGGCACGCTTGCCAAGGCCGCCTCAGGCGCCCTCGATCTGGTGCCGCTGATCGAAGAGGTCAACATTGCCCGCGCGCTCGACCGGCTGAAGGAGGCAGGCTTTTGGTGCTGCGGGCTCGACGAGCACGCCACAACCGAGCTCGCCGCGCTTGATCTCGGACCGTTTGTGGCGCTGGTGCTGGGCGCGGAGGGAACCGGCCTCAGGCGGCTGGTGCGCGAGCGCTGCGATCACCTGGCGCGACTGCCGACGAGCGCGGCGATGCCTAGCCTCAACGTCTCGACCGCGGCGGCGATTGCGCTCTACGCGCTAAAGGGTCAGGCCAGCTGACTCTCGACCCGCGCGAGCGACGCCCAGAGAAACACCACGATCCAACCGATCAACGTCCAGCCGAAGACGATGTTAAGCACAGCGATTCCCGCGCGCTGCGGGTGCTCGCGGCTGTAGGCGATCAGCGTCGGCAGCAGGTAGATGAGCACGATCAGCGCCATCACGATGACGGTCGTCGTGTTTTCCAAGATGCCGTCTCCTGTCGGTGCCCGGGCGCGGCCGTTATGATACTCCGCGTCCGCCGCGAAGCCAATTGCCGCCGATGCGCCGCCGCCCCGGCAACAAAACCGCTGCCGGCCGGACGCCGACGGCCTATGATGGGCGTCGGCATCCGTCAGCAAACGAGCGGCTCATGACCGATATCAGCCATTACATCGACGGCAAGCGCGTGGCCGGCAAAAGCGGCCGTCGCGGCGATGTGTTCAACCCCGCGACCGGCGAGAAGGTGCGGCAGGTCGACTTCGCCAGTGGCGCGGAGGTGGACGCCGCCGTGCAGTCGGCCGCCAAGGCCTTTCCGGGCTGGGCCGCCACCCCGCCGCTAACCCGCGCGCGCGTCCTGTTCAAGTTTCTCGAGCTGATGAACCGCGAGCAGGACAACCTGGCGCGGATCATCTCCGAAGAGCATGGCAAGGTCTTCTCCGACGCGCAGGGCGAGGTCACCCGCGGTGTCGAGGTGGTCGAGTTCGCCTGCGGCATTCCGCACCTGTTGAAGGGCGAGTTTACCGAGCAGGTCGGGCGCGGCATCGACTCTTGGTCGGTGCGTCAACCGTTGGGGGTCTGCGCCGGTATCACCCCGTTCAATTTTCCGGCGATGGTGCCGATGTGGATGTTCCCGATGGCGCTCGCCACCGGCAACACCTTCATCCTGAAGCCGTCGGAACGCGACCCCTCGGCCGGTATCCGCATCGCTGAATTGCTGACCGAAGCCGGGCTGCCGCCGGGCGTCTTCAATGTCGTCAACGGCGACAAGGAGGCGGTGGACGCGATCCTGCATCATCCGCAAGTCGCGGCGGTGAGCTTTGTCGGCTCGACCGCGATCGCCGAGTACATCTACACCAACGCCGCGGCCGCGGGGAAACGAGTGCAGGCGCTGGGCGGCGCCAAGAACCACATGGTGGTGATGCCCGACGCCGATCTCGACCAGGCGACCGACGCGCTGATGGGCGCGGCCTATGGCGCGGCCGGCGAGCGCTGCATGGCGGTGTCGGTCGCGGTCGCGGTCGGCGGGGTCGGCGACAAGCTCATGGACAGACTGGTGCCGCGGGTGCGGGCGCTCAAGATCGGCCCCGGCACCGACCCCGAGGCCGAGATGGGCCCGCTCGTCACCAAGCAGCACTACGACAAGGTGCGCTCCTATGTCGATCTCGGGGTCAAGGAAGGCGCCAAGCTCGTCGTCGACGGGCGCGACTTGAAGCTACAGGGCTACGAGAACGGGTTCTTCCTCGGCGGCTGCGTCTTCGACGAGGTCAAGCCGGAGATGCGCATCTACAAGGAGGAAATCTTCGGGCCGGTGCTGTCGGTGGTGCGCGCCGAGAGTTTCGACGAGGCGACAAAGCTCGTCAGCGACCACGAATACGGCAACGGCGCCGCGATCTTTACCCGCGACGGCGACGCCGCGCGCGAGTTCTCCAACCGGGTGCAGATCGGCATGATCGGGGTCAACGTGCCGATCCCGGTGCCGATGGCGTTTCACAGCTTTGGCGGCTGGAAGCGCTCGCTGTTCGGCGACATGGCGGTCTACGGCACGGAGGGGGTGCGGTTCTACACCCGCCTCAAGACGGTGACCGCGCGCTGGCCGACCGGCATCCGCGCCGGCGCAGAATACGTGATGCCGACGATGCGGTAGGCGACCGGGTGCGTTGGCTACGACGGCTGACGCGCGAATGCGACAATTAGAGCCGAATTAACGCTTGCGCCGGTAAGACTTAGGCCCATCTTGTAAATCGGCAGCGGCCTCGCCGGGGGTTAACCCCAGCGGGGACGGCGGTGCGCATTTTGCGCGGTGGGCGTTGCTGGCGGTCGAGGGCCCGGCGTTGATCCTTACAGAAGATCAAGAACTCCATCATCGCCGCGGTTTCGCTTCCAATCTGAAAACCAGGGTGCGGCTGTTCACCCGCCACAATATCCGCAACAGCGATGTCGGCATGACCATTGTCGCCGCCGCGCTCGGCTCGGTGATCGCGTTGGGAGTGGCGCTGACCAGTCTCGCCGTCGCCGAATTTCACCATCTGCTCTACGGCGTGCGGCTCGAGCAGCGGTTGAGCGGCGTTGTCGAGATCGAGCGATGGCGGCTGCTCCTGATCCCATGTCTCGGCGGCCTCGTTTATGGGTTGGTCGCCTATGCGCTGTGGCGATGGAAGCCGCGCGACATCGTCGACGCGATCGAGGCCAACGCGCTGCATGGCGGCCACATGTCGCTCAGCGACAGTTTGCGTCTAACGGGGCTTACGGTGCTGTCAGCCGGGATAGGCGCCTCGGTCGGCCTCGAGGCGGCCTATACTCAGCTTGGCGCCGGCATCGCCTCACGAATTGGACGGCAGCTGCATTTGCGCCGCGGCGATTTGCGGACCTATGTCGGATGCGGCGCCGCCGCGGCGATCGCGGCCGCCTTCAACGCGCCTCTGGCCGGTGCCTTCTACGCCTTCGAGCTTATCATCGGCTCGTACACGCTGATGACTCTGGTGCCGGTGGTTGTCGCGGCGATTTTCGCCACCCTGGTGACGCGCACACTTTTCGGCGAGCAGCCGATCTTTGTCGCTTACGCGCATGTCGATTTGTCCGCGGCCAACTACTTGATCCTCGCCGTCTTGGGCCTCGTCGCCGGGCTTCTGGCGATCGGGGCAATGGTGGGCGTCACCTTCGTCGAGCAGTGGTCGAAGCGGGCGTCGCTGCCGACGTGGGCCCGGCCGGCATTGGGCGGACTGATTCTCGGCAATTTCGCCTGGTTTTTCCCGCAAGTTCTGGGCAGCGGCCATGGCGGCATCGAAACCACCATCGCGACCGGCCCGGACGCCTATGCACTTCCGATGCTTCTGCTGCTGATCTTCGCCAAAACGGTTGGCTCGGCGGTGTCGATCGGCAGCGGGTTTCGCGGCGGCATGTTCAGCTCATCGCTGTTCCTCGGCGCGTTGTACGGCGCCGCGGCCGCGCTGATCCTGCATGAATTGACGCCGGGGGTGGCAATCAACGCGACGATCTACATCCTCGCTGGGATGGGCGCCGTCGCCGCGGGCGTGGTCGGCGCGCCGGTAACGATGATTATTTTGGTGCTCGAGTTCACCTCCGATTTTTCGGCGACGCTTGGGGTCACGGTATCGGTGATCATTTCAATCCTGGTGGTGCGCCACGGCTTTGGCTATTCGTTCGCGACGTGGCGTTTTCATTTGCGTGGCGTGACGCTGCACAGCCCGCATGACATTGGCTGGCTGCACGAACTGCAGGTTGCCAATCTGATGCGTCGCGACTTTGCCGTTGTCCCCTTCGACCTGCCACTTGTCGAACTGTGCCGGCAATTTCCGATGGACGCGTCGACACCTATTTTCGTCATCGACGCCCAGGCGGCCTACCGAGGCGTGGTCGATCCGATCGAGGCGCATGCGATAGCCAACCGTGACCCCGAAACGACTCAGGTCGCCCGCGACGTCGCGCATGGGGCCGAGCATTTCCTCACGCCGGGTCAGCCGGTGCGCGAGTTGCTCGACCATTTCATCGTCTCCGCGGCGGAGACTCTGGCAGTCGTTGACAACCCCCGCGACCGTCATATCCAAGGGTATCTCAGCGAAGCCTTCGCATTGCGCCGCTATTATCGGGAATTGGAAGCGCGGCATCGTGAAGAACTTGGCGACGATGAGTTGTTTAATCTGCATCACACCGCGTCCAATGATTGAATTTTTTATTAATCTTTATGAAAATTCACCGATTTCGGCGGGATGTGCTATCATCAACCAATGATCCTGGGGCGGGTACTACTAGGGGTTCTTTGCGGCCTGGGCCTGATTGCATCAACCGGATTGGCTGATGATGGGGGCCCGGTGCGGATCGGCCGGCTGAGCGCGGTGTCGGGCGGGGTGCAATATCATTCCCCGGCCGGGACCTGGCTGTCGGCGCTGGTCAACGAGCCAGTCGGCACCGGAGTTGGAGTGCGCAACGCGCGGGGCGCCGCGAGCGAGATCCGCATCGGCGACAGCCTGTTGGCGCTCGATTCGGCGAGCGAGTTGTCTTTTCTGCAGCTCGACACGGACGCGGTGCAGATTGGCCTGCCACAGGGCCGGATATACCTGCATATTGCCGCGGGAAGCCTAGCAAAATCGGTTGAGATCGATCTTCCTGGCGGCGGAGTGTGGCTGACCGCGCCCGGCGACTACGACATCGTCGCGGGCGACACCCAGGAGGCGGCGCGTGTCAAAGTCTTTGCCGGCCACGCCGCGCTAGGCGGAGGGCTCGATGACAGCGTCATCGCCGCGACCCCGCCCGATCCTTTCGACGTCAGCGCGTGGCGCAACGCCAACGATGCCAACGACGATGCCGCGCATCTGCCGCGCGGTGTCACCGGCGGCGAGGCTCTCGCCACGGCCGGCGACTGGGATCACAACTCGAGCTACGGTGACATTTGGTACCCGAAAGATTTGCCGGTCGATTGGATGCCGTACCGTTATGGGTCGTGGCGCTACCTGCCGCCGTGGGGCTGGACTTGGATCGACGCCGCGGCGTGGGGATTTGCGCCGTCCCATTATGGCGCCTGGGTCCGGCTTGACGGACGCTGGGCTTGGTCGCCGGGGTCGTCAAAAAGCGAACCCGCCTTCAGCCCGGCGGTCGTTGGTTTTCTCGGCACTCCGGGAATTGGCTTGAGCCGTCCCGGTAACGACGGCGCCGCCGTCGCGTGGTTTCCGCTCGCGCCGGGAGAGACAGCAAACGATCCTGACGAGCACTACCGCAACCGTCGTGCCGCCAGCGTCGTGCCGCGATCAGTTTTCGCCGGCGGCAAGATGGTCCAGACGGCGCTGCTGGAACTTCCCGAGCGGCGCCTCGACGACGCACCGGTGGTTCTCGGCGCGCTGAACATTCCGCCGGTCGGCAGCGGCGGGACCGCGTTTATCGCCGAGGCCGACCCGCCACCGGTGGTGGTGGATCATGTTGCCGTGGTGACGCCGGTGGAGAAGCCAGCACTCCAGCCTGCGCCGCAGGCGCGGGCCAAGCGGACGCAGATGGTGCGCATTCACGACATTCTAAGGCGTGCCGCAAACAAGAAGGTGCCGCGCGCGGCAGTGTCGGCATCGCATCATTGGCGCGCCGCCGAGGCCGCGCCAGCCCGGCCGCGTCTCGCACCATCGACGACCGCGACAGCTTCGACGCATAATCACCGACGCCTCGCCGCTGCCCGTGGAGGGGTGCAGATCCGCTAACTGGCGAGTGCCGCGATGATCGACTTCCGCAGCGACAATACCGGTCGCGCCGCTCCCGAAATCCTCGATTCGCTGGTCCGCGCCAATAGCGGCACCGCGCTCGGCTATGGCGCCGACGAATGGACGGCGCAGCTCCAGGACCGGTATTCCGAGCTGTTCGAGACCAAGGTCCGGGTGTTTCCGGTGGCGACCGGCACGGCCGCGAACGCGCTCTCTCTGGCGTCGATTTCGCCGTCCTGGGGACTCGTCTTCTGTAGCGCGGCCGCGCACATCAACACGGCGGAGGCCAATGCCGCCGGGTTCTTTGGCGGCGGGCTCAAGCTCGCACCGGTCGCTGGCGAGCACGGCAAGGTCGACGCCACGGCGTTGGCGGAGGCGCTAGCCGGTTTCCCGCTGGGCCAGCTGCATCGCGGCCAGCCTGCCGCGGTCAGCCTGACCCAGGCGAGCGATCTCGGCGCGGTGTACCGGCTCGACGAGGTGCGCGCCGTGGCCGAAGTCGCCAAGGCGCGCGGTCTCTATACACACATGGATGGCGCCCGCTTCGCCAACGCGCTGGCGCGGCTGCAATGCCCCCCGGCCGACTTATCGTGGCGCTCGGGCGTGGACATCCTGTCGTTTGGCGCGACCAAGAACGGCGGGGCGTTGTGCGACGCGATCGTGGTGTTCAAACCCGAGATCACCGACGGGCTGGCGGTGCAGCTCCGCCGCGCCGGCCAGGTCTGGTCGAAGATGCGTTTCGCCTCCGCCCAGCTGATGGCTTACATCGAAAACGGGTTGTGGCTGCGCCTGGCGACCGCGTCGAACCGCGCGGCGGCGAGGATCGCCGGCGGGATCGAGGGTACGCCCGGGCTGAAGCTGGTGGCGCCGGTCGAGGCTAACGAGATCTTTCTCGAACTGCCGAACGGCGTCATGGACGCGCTCGAGGACGACGGTTTCCAGTTTTATCGGCGCAGCGCGACGCTCGCGCGCTTTGTCTGCCGCTTTGACGTGACCGATGCGGAGGCCGACGCTCTGGTCGCTTCGCTGAAACGCCACTGCGTTTCGCCGGCCAAGGCGGCGGAGTAACACCGCGGGCGATGCATTTTCTCGGGATCGTACGATCCCTCGCGCTCCTGGCTCTGGCGAACGGCGCTCCGGTTATCGGCAAAAAGATTTTTGGCAGCCGGCTTGCCTATCCGCTCGATCACGGCGTGACCTTTCTCGATCGACGACCGCTTCTGGGTCCGTCGAAAACCATTCGCGGCATCGCGCTCTCGATCCTGGTCACGGCGGCGGGCGCGCTCCTCGTGGGCGTCACGCCGCAGACCGGCGCGCTGTTGGCGGTTGGCGCGATGGCCGGCGATCTCTTCTCCAGCTTCGTGAAGCGCCGCTTGGGTCGACCGCCGAGCAGCCGGGCGCTTGGCCTGGACCAAGTGCCGGAATTGCTGGTGCCATTGCTGGTGTGCCAGGGGCCGCTCGGGCTCGGCGCGATCGATATCGTACTGGCGGTGGCGATCTTCCTTATCGGCGAACTGGTGCTGTCGCGTCTGCTGTACCGGGTTCACCTCCGCGACCAGCCTTACTAGCGCCCGCGAAACACAGCCGCCGCCAGTTCCGCCTTAGCCCCGCCGCAGGTGATGCAGAGTGATTTCCGGCGGACAGTTGAGACGCACCGGGACGATGCACGAGCCGACGCCGACCGACGTATAGCCCGTCATTCGATGGTACTGCCACCCGCCGGCGCCGAGGCGGCGGGGCAACACGGAGTCGAGAGTTAGCGGGATCGAGCCGGGCAGGCAGATCTGCCCGCCATGTGTGTGGCCGCTGAGCATCAGGTTGAAATCGGCGTGCGCTGCCTGGCGGTAGATTTCCGGCGTGTGCGATAGGAGGATCGAGAACGCGCCGTCGGGGATGTCGGCGGCCGCCTTTTCGATATTGTCGGCCCTGAAGTAGTGGGCATCGTCGATCCCCGCGAGATAGATGTGCTCGCCGGAGCGCACCAGCGGCTCGCACTCATTGAGCAGCATCCGTATTCCCATCGCCTCGAGCGCCGGGACCATTTGGATCGTGTCGTGGTTGCCAAGCACCGCGTAGACCGGAGACTTCAGGTGGCCGTGCACCTCGGCGACGGCGTCAAGGCTTGGCGCGAAGGGGCCGTAAGTCCTGCCGCGATAGTCGCCGGTCAGGACACAAAGGTCGTAGTCAAGATCGCCGGCCACTTCGATCAAGCGCCGCATGGCGCCGGCGCTGATATCCGCGTGCATGTCGCTAATATGGAGGATGGTGAACCCGTCGAACGCGCGCGGCAGTCCCGCGAAGGCGATCTCGTTGTGCACCACCCGGACGCGTGCGGCATTGCGGCGGCCGCGCCAATAGAGACCGCTCAGCATCAGTGCGGCACGGATCAGCGAACGCGCCGAATCCAAGTTCTCGATATGGAAGAAATTGATTCCTTGGCCGAAAACCTGAGCCTCATGATCCGTTTCGATACCAAGGCGCAGGCGCGCGTGCACCCGGCCGAGCCGGTCTTCCAGTTTCGCGAGGATGTCTTGATCCATGGAAGGCGCCTTGTCGCCGGGCAGGGACATCCCCGAGGCCTCCACAAAGATGGCTCACGGCGCGTGCGGATCAAGGTTCCCCTATCGATACCCAGCCGGGATGACCGCTACCCAGCCGCAGCTCCAGCACGCGCAGTCACGAGCCAAAAGGAAGCCATGAGCTGCACCCTAGAGGGGTCGCCTAAGGCGGCCAGTGCCACACGCAATGCAGGCTCGGCAGTCCTTCGCAGCGCGGGGTTCTCGCGAACGATCTTTCCTAGCGCTCCCACCTTCAACAGCACCCAACTCATCGCGTCGAGATCGCCACTCGACACCATTTCATCATGAGGTTGGATGCTGATCTCGCCGAATCCAGCTGCCTCAAGTGTGCGGCGTATGTGTTCGGGATCGGCGAAGCTGAAAGGACTCTCGTCGACAATCGACTGGATGCCCGCCGCGGAAAGTGGAAAGCGATCCAATTCGTTCTCTTGCAGTGAACGCCAGCAACTAAAGGCCAGCGCACCCGACGGCCGTAGAATTCTGCGGAAGTTGGAGAAAGCCGCAACCGGATCGTTGAAGGTCATCACGCCGAATTGAGAAAACACGGCGTCCGCACTCTCAGACGATAATTCCAGGGACTGAGCGTCTGCCTCGATCAACCTTACTTGGGTGAGCCGACTGGTCCTCCGTTTAGAGATTTCAAGGAGCAACGGGGCCACGTCCACCCCAATGACCTGACCCTTGGTGCCAACCCGATCGGCGAGTTGGAGAAGGGTCTGCCCAGCCCCGCATCCGATATCGAGAACAGTGTCTTCCGGACGCAGAGCGAGGGCGTCGATGGCCTTCAGCCCCAAGGGAGAAAGCTGCAGGTCGACTAACTCGTACGCCTCGGCCCATGCCTTTGCGTGGAGGAGTCCAGGAGACGACATGATGGCTGAACCATCGCCACGCATTTGAGCTCCGTAGCATGCGCGAAGCGACGCGTCTGCGCCCACCCTAAGGGAGGGCGCAGTAGGGCGGCCTTGCGTCTACTCCGCCGCTTCGCTCTCCGGCGGCAGCATGCCGAGGGCGCGCTTGTAGACGTCGAGCAGGCTTTCCTGCTCGTCGAGGTCATCCTTGTCCATGCGGCGCAGGCGAATCACCTGGCGCATGATTTTGGTGTCGAAGCCGGTGCCCTTGGCCTCGGCGTAGACTTCCTTGATGTCGGCGCCGAGCGCGCGGCGTTCCTCTTCCAAGCGTTCGATGCGCTCGATAAAGCTCTTGAGCCGGTCGCCAGCAATCCCCCCAATGTCGGGCATAACGGTCCTTTAGTGTTTGTGCTGCTGCGAGGCGAAAGCCGCCTTCTGCTCGGCGCTCGCCTCCTTCTGGTACTTCTTGCGCCACTCGTCATAGGGCATGCCGTAGACGATTTCGCGCGCCTGCGGGTCGGACAGCTCGACGCCCTTCCCCTCGGCCGCCTCGCGGTACCATCGCGACAGGCAATTGCGGCAGAACCCGGCCAGGTTCATCAGGTCGATGTTCTGCACGTCGGTGCGCTCGCGCAGATGCGCGACAAGGGTGCGGAAGGCCGCGGCCTCGAGTTCGGTGCGGGTTTTGTCGTCGATGTTCTGGTCCATAGAGGATCCTCCAATACTCGCCCTCTTATGTAGCATCGGAAGCGCTCAATGGAAGCGCGGCTTGACCTCTTCGCAGAGCAGCTGGAGGGCGCGTATCACGCCATCATGCGGGATTTTGCCGCCACAGTTCAGTTCGGCGAGAATGCCGTCGAGGCCGATTTCCTCCTGCACCTCGCGGAGTTGCGCGGCGAAGCTGTCTGGGGTGCCGCAGATCACCTGCGTCGCCAGCGCCTCGTCAAAGGTCAGCGCCTCCAGCCGCTCGACTCGCTTCAACCGTTGCAGCGCGACCTCGCCGCCGGCGCGACGCGCCGAGTCGCGGCCCAATTCGGCCTGATAGGCAAAGAAGCTCATCAGGCTGTCCTTGAGCTCGGCGCGGGCGCGCTCCTCGGTCTCGGCGAGATAGGCGGGAACACGCAAATAGACCTGGCCCTCGCCGGGATGGCCGGCGTCCTTGTAGGCCTCGCGGTAGCTCTGGATATAGGGAACCAGCTGCTTGAACGGCCCTTGCCGCACGGCGACGAAAACCGGGAAACCAAGCTTGCCGATGGCCGGGAAGGTCTCCGGGGTCGCGCCGGCCATCCGCATCTCCGGCCAGGGCTTTTGGTACGGCTTGGGCGACAGCGCGACATTGTCGAAACTGTGATACTTGCCGTGGTACGAGAAGCGGTCCTGGGTCCAAGCCAGCTTGAGGATGTTCAGCGTTTCGGCGAAGCGCTCGCGGCTCTCATCGTAGGAGATGCCGTATTCCTCGTAGGTGCGTACCACGCCGCTGCGGCCGATGCCGTAGATGAGCCGGCCGTGGCTGACCTGGTCGACGGTCGCCGCCTCCTCGGCCAGGCGCAACGGGTGCGACAGCGGCAGCACCTGCACCGCGAGGCCGATCCGCACCCGCTCGGTCGAGGCCGCGATGGCGCTTGCCACCATCATCGGCGCCGACAGTACCGAACGCTCGGGCGCGCCGTGCAGCTCGGCGAGCCAGACCGCGTCGAGGCCCCATTTGTCGGCCGCCGCGACCTCACCCAAGGCCTGGTCGAAGGCCACCCCTTCCCCGGCGTTGCCGATCGGCGGAAACTCCATAAAGGTACCGAATTCCATGCGTCTTTTCTCCCGCGCCGGCTCGCGTTCGCCGGCATTTCATCGCGCTTTTCTAACCTCAGCACGAGCGCCGGGGAGGCGCAAGTATATCGCCTGCTTATAACTATACGATACTGTTGCGTTGCGTCTTGCGTGGGATTATCGTGTCGCGATTCACGTTATCTGGGCGCTCCGCTATCCCCTCCGAGGAGACTTGGCGATGACTTATACGCGTGGCGCGGCCTTGGCCCTGCTTGTCGCAAGCGCGTCGGCGATGCCGCTATCCGATGCATCGGCCCGCTGCTGGCGATGCGGACCTGGACCGATCTTCTGGCCGTTCGCCGCTGCCGCCGCCGTGGTCGGTACCGCGGCAGCGATCGCCACCGCTCCGCTCCGCGCGCTGGCCCCACCGCCGGCGTATACCCGGCTATTATCCGCCCGCCTATTACGCGCCTCCGCCGGGCTACTACCCGGGTTATTACTACGGCCGCTGATCGGCGCTAGCGCGCTCCTCTCTTCGCTCGCTAGTATCGCAGCGAACAATACCGAGAGAGGAGCGCCGCGATGCGGGTCCATAATCTTTACGTCGACGCCCAAGGCGAGACGCATTTCCGCGACATCGAGATCGAGTGGGCCGAAACCACCAACGCCGGCAAATTGTCGAAGCGGCTGCCCGCGACCGGCATCATCTTCCGTGAGGTGCAGCCCGATTACGATCTCGATTGGCACCCCGCGCCGCGCCGCCAGTACATCATCAATCTCGACGCCGGGGTAAAGATCACCGCGAGCGACGGCGAAGCGCGGATCATCAAGGCGGGCGAGGTGATCCTCGTCGAGGACACCAGCGGGAAGGGGCATTTGTCGCAGGCGGTCGAGGGCAAGATCCGCAATTGCATCTTCGTGCCGGTGGAGTAGCTCCTCACATCCCCAAAATCGATCCGGTCACGGCCCTCGGGTCGCGCCGCGGCCAGCGGCCGCTCTCGACCTGGTGGAAGAAATCGTCGCACGCGCGATTGAAGAGATCGGGCTCCTCGAGATTGAGCGCGTGGCCGGTATTGGGGAAGACGACCAGTGCCGCGCTCTTGATGTGCCGTTTCATCAGGAGGCCAGGTTCGAGGCAAGGATCGTCCTCGTCGCCGGTGGCGACCAAGGTCGGGACGTCGAGCGCCTTCATCTTGTCGACAAGGTCCCAGAGCGACGGCCGCCGCGCCTGCACGCCGCGCATGGTGTTGGCTGAGCCCAAGGTCGAGTGCTCTGCCAGCTGCGCCATAAATTCGGCATAGCCGCGCGGGTCCTTGTTGGCGTATTGCACCCGCGTCGGGCCGGCGCCATAGGTCTTGGCGACCTCCGACATGCCTTTTTCGGCGATTTGCGCGGCGGTGCGCGCGGTCTCGTCGTGGAATTGCTGACGCTTGTCGGGCGAGGCGCCGTAGCCGCAGCCGGCGACGACCAGCGACAGCGCCCGGTCGGGATACTGAAAGCCGAAATGCAGGGTCGCGAACCCGCCCATCGAGATGCCGACGACGTGCGCCTTCGCGATTTTCAGCGCATCGAGCACCGCGCGGATGTCGTCGCGGGCCCGCTCCTGCGAGTAGCGCTCGAAAGTGTCGGGCACGTCGGACGGTGGGTAGCCGCGCGCGTTGTAGACGACGCAGCGGTAGCGCCGCGAGAAATAGCGGAGCTGCGGCTCGTAGCTGCGCAAATCGCCGGCGAATTCGTGGACAAAGACGACCGGCGTGCCGCTGCCGGCCTCCTCGTAGTAGAGCTTGACGCCGTCATCGGTGGTCAGATGCGCCATCGCGGTTTCTCCTCGCGCGGTTGCACGATCATCCTAGCTCATTGTGGCAGCGGCACGCCGCGTTTCAGCGGCGGCGCCGGCGGCGTATCGGGGCCGACATTGACCGGCGGCAGATTGACCGCCGGCGAGGCGATGTTACCGGGTGCCGGCGGCGAGTTCGGTGGCGGTGGTGGCAAAGTCTGCGTCGCGACGGGCGCTACGGTAGCGGGGGGCGGCGGCGGGGTCGCGGCGGCGCCGAGCTTTACCGGCAGAGCGCCGCGATCAACGAGTTGCATGATCCCGCCGCCCGCGGCGATCGCGACCGTATAGGCGAGGTCGCCCCACGCCCCGTCGAGCTGGCCGCGCGGCACGTCGTTTTCCTGAACCACGGTTCCGATCTCGGCGCCGGCGGCGCGCGATACCCGCCAGACGATCTTGACGTGCTGCCTGTCGCCTTTCGGCACGATGGACACCATGGCATCGACGTCGAGATCGGGCTTTCCCTGCGTTGCATCGACGAGCTCGATATCCGCGTGTTTCAGCACCGCGGTTATCGACGCGGCCAGTGAATCGTTACCGTCGCCGGGCGCGCCGGCGATCTTGCGGACCGCGACGCGCACCCGCCCGCCTGCCTGCGGTTGCTCCTTCGGCGTCGTCTCGGTGATGAGCGAAGCGAGCACGTCAGCCCCGGCCGCGGCCAGCTGGGCAACTTGCGCATCCGCGCCTTGTTGCCAATCTTGGACCGACCCGGAAAGTTGCGTGCGGTGCTCGACGACGGTTTTGCCGGTTGGGTCGTGCAGCCGCCAGATAACGGTAACGGTGGCTTTGCCCGCCCGCGGCGCGCCCTCCTCGATGCGACCGTCGAGCATGTAGCCCGAACGGCTGGCGGCGGTCGCGCTGGCGGTGATCTCGTGCTTCAGAAGCTGGTCGGCGGCCGCCGCGCTGAGCTTGACCGCGGTCGCCCGCGGCTCGCCGTCGAAATTGCCCACCGCTATGTCCATGCTGCCGGGCACCTGCAGCAGCGCCGCCGGCGGACGGTCGTCGGCGAAAGGGTGCGGCAGCGGCTGGCAGGCGGCGAGAGCGGCAGCGAGAGCTAACCCGGCCAGCCGGGTGCTCCGGCGCACTCCCCTCACAGGATCACCGCTCCCGCCAAACACTAAATTTTCTGATGGATTTCGAGAAAATTCGGGGCTGCACCATCTCTGAAACTATCCCCCGCTGAGCCAGCCCCACTGTTATGGTTTTACCGGCTTCTAGGCCGCGCACAAGGCCGAGATACTGACGCGGGGTCGGTCAATCGTGATCTCCCAGCGCCGGCGTGTTGAAATGCGCGTTGAGCTATCGCCGGTAACCACTGTCGCCACCGACGTTGGATGCCGACGGCGTGGTCCGACGCAAAGAGCACTTGTGTCGAGCAAACCGGGACATGGAGCGGCGAGGCGGAAATGTCGGTCGTACCGCTGGCGCGGCTGGGCAGACAAATCGGCCGCGCAAACCCAAGCCTGACATCTAACCGCTCGCCAAGTGCATCGGTTTTGGCGTTTGCCGCGTGACGCTTGGTGCAATCATACACTACGATTATCATTTTACGCGAATAGTGGGTCGTCCAGCCACACGCAAGGGTGGGAGGAAAAGATGGCCGATTTTAGCGTGCAAGAAATCGATGACGGGGTCGGCGACTACCACTTCAACCGCTTCCGCATAGTCTTTTCGCGGCCTCAGATGACGTTAAACATGCTTGTGGCTCACCTCCTCTCGTTCTTCCCGGGCTACATAAAAAGCGACTATGCATGGGCCGAATGGGGCGACCGCAACGACGATGACGGCCACCCAACGATCCGGTTCCATGGCATAGCAGAAGTCGCGGGTCTTAACGCCGCTGCGCCGCATAGCGATTGGGTCGCGCGAATTTGGTCCGATCCAAACATCGGTTTCACGGTTCATACGTTGAAGCGGGATTTTTTCGACGCCACGGAAGATATTGAAGCAGAAGGTGGATCTTTGCTTGCAGCGGTTGCGGGGTTGGCGGTGCCGATTGTGGGCCCCATCGTCGCTGCTGGTGGCGGCGTTGGTTCGGTGGGCCCGGCAGTCCATTACAATCGCAAGCATTTCCTCGCGGGCAGACGCTCCTGGCGCATTGGGAGTGGGGGAGATTTTGGCCTCTCCAATGATGTCATGGTGTTGGAGACCATCGCGGTCGAACGGTTTTCAGCCCACGTCTACAATGTCGCCGACATGGTAGTGGGACTAGAGGGCAAAGTGCCTCTCGTTTGGTACGCATTCCTCAACAACTTCGCTAATCAGAATGGCCTTAAGCTGGTTGATCAAGCGCTCAAGTCGCGGTGGTCAAAAAGTCAAAGGGGCATGGGTATCCAACTCACATTTGACAGTTTGACAAACTTGAAAGGTGATCAGGAGTTTCTCGACGCCCTCCCGCTATATCGAACAATCTTACCCTAGCGCAGCTGCCTGCGCCCTCGCGCTTGACTGAGCGGAGCATGCTGGCGGCGGCCGGCATCCGCGACTGCATGAAGGGTTCTTGACCTCAAGGCCTGCGTGCAATGCAGCTCGTGCCGATGGCGCGACCGGGCCGGCGTGCCGTTTAGTGGTCGGACCAGCCGCCTGCGGCTCGGGTAGAATGGCGATAAGGCGCCATTAGCGCAGGTGCCGCCCCTTGGCCCGTGGCTTGTCGCCGAGGCCAACGATGGCGACAGGGGAAAGCCCGGATTTGCGCAGCGCTCGGGTGAGCTGTGTCACAAAATCAACGCGCAAGTGACGAGGAGGCCGAGCACGCAAGCGGCGGCGAAGATGATCAGGTAGGGCATCGATTGCCCCTATCCCGCCAACGCGATCGCCGCCAGCGCGCGGCCATAGTCGCGTTCGCCGTCGAGACAGGCCCGGCGATAGCTGAAAAAGCGATCGGCTTCGGCGGCGGTGTCATGCGGCGCGCGCTCCACGGCGGCGAGCCCGAGCCGGCCGAGCCGATGGGCGATATAGCCGCCGAGATCGAACCGGAAATGCCCGGCCCGCGCGGCTGGCGCGAAGAAGGCGGGGCTCTCCGCGTCCACTTCGGCGAAACGGGGTGGAAACTCAGGCCCGACCTCGTACGAAGCCTGGCCGATGCACGGCCCGATCGCGGCTCGGATGCGGTCAGCCTGGGCGCCCGCCGCCACCATCGCGGCGACGGTTGCCTCGGCGACACCGTCGAGCGCGCCACGCCAGCCGCCGTGTGCGGCGCCGATGACCCCGGCCTCGGCATCCGCGAAAAGAATGGGCGCGCAATCGGCCGCCAAGACACCGAGGGCGATGCCGGGGATCGTCGTTACCATGCCGTCGGCGCGTGGCAATTCCTCGCGCCGCCACGGCGTCTCCACCTTCAGGACCTTGGCGCTGTGAATCTGGTAGCAGGTGACGAGCTGGTCTTCGGCGAGGCCCAGTTGGTTCATCGCGATGGCGCGGTTGCGCGCGACGTTCTCCGGGTCGTCGCCCGAGCCGAAGCCACAATTCAGCGAGGAGAACATTCCCTCGCTGACCCCGCCCTCGCGCGTGAAGAACGCGTGCCGGATCGCGGTGCTGTCGAGAACGTCGAGGGTCAGCATCACTCCCCGCCAAAGCCGGCCGGCGCCGGTAGACCGGGCGAGGTCACCGCCAGCACCTTGAACAAGGTGCCCATCTCTTGCGGATCGATCAAGCGCCGCAGCCCGCTTTCGAGAACGCCGCGCCACGCGGGATCGGCTTGCCGCAGCAGCACGGCGAGCCGCGCCTCGGCGCCAAGCGCGACAAGAAAGTCGCGCTGCGTCACCGGCCCGTGCACAGCGGCCCCGGCGTCTCGCGCGGCAGTGGCGAAGGCAGCGAAATCGACATGCGCCGAAAGGTCGGCGGCGCCTGGATCGCCGAGCACATCGGTCCCGCGATGTGCGCTGATCGCGGTCAGGGTGTCGCCCGGCGGCGCTTCAGCGTAGCCGTAATCGATGAACAGCGCCGCTCCGGGCTGTCGGCGGAACCGCTCAGCCAATCCGGCCGCCAAAGTCGCCGCCGCGGGGCAAATCTCGACGATGGCGCCGGGGGTGGCGTCGCGCTGGCCCGGCGGCACCAGCAGGCTCACCGCTGGGCTTTCCGGCCCGTCGGCGAAGACCAGGCCGCCGCCCTCGTTTGTCGCGACCATGCGCTCGGCCCAGTGCGCGCCGCCGCGCACCAATTGCCGGATCGGCAGCGCGTCGAGGAATTCGTTGGCGACCAGCAGCAGCGGCCCGTCCGGCACCTCGTCGAAACGCGACGCCCAGACGGGATCGATGTCGCTCAGCGCCTGTCGCTGCAAATCGCGAAGCGGCGGGCTGGCCTCGACCAGACAGAGGCGCAGCGCCTCGCGGAAGCCGGGAATGCGTCTGGCAGCGCGCAGGAAATCCGCCATCAGCGTGCCGCGGCCCGGCCCGAGCTCGGCCAGGACGGCCGGGTTTGGCGCGCCCATTCGCTGCCACAGATCGGCCGACCACAGCCCGATCAGTTCGCCGAAAATCTGGCTGATCTCCGGAGCCGTGATGAAATCGCCGCGAGCGCCAAGCGGGTTGCCGCGCGCGTAGTAGCCACAATCGGGGTCGTGCAGCGCTATTGCCATGTAGGCGGCGACCGTCATCGGGCCCTGCGCGCGAATGTTGCGGACGAGCCGCTCGGTGAGCGGGGGCGCGCTCATCGGGGTGGCGAGGGGGCAGGCGTCCGCTGCCAGGCGCACCAGATGAAGATCGCGCCGGCGATCAGCACCGGGATCGACAACAGCTGGCCCATCGTGACGCCGAATTGGCCGATCGAGAACAAGAAGCCAAGTTGCGCATCGGGCTGGCGAAACAGCTCGCCCGACATGCGCGCGACCGCATAGCCAATGAGGAAGATCCCGGTCTCGAGCCCTGGCCGCCGCCGCGCGCCGCGATGCTCGGCCAGAAGCAGAAGAAGAAAGAGGAGCAGACCTTCGCAGGCAGCCTCGTAGAGCTGGCTGGGATGACGCGGCACCGGTCCGCCATTGGGAAAGATCATCGCCCACGGCACGTCAGTCTCGCGTCCGAACAGCTCGCCGTTGATGAAATTGGCGATGCGGCCGAAGAAGAGGCCGATCGGCACCGCCTCGATGACGATGTCCGAAAGCGCGACGATCGATAGCTGGCGGCGGCGGGCAAACAGCACGATCGCCAAGGTGACGCCGAGCGCACCGCCGTGAAACGACATCCCGCCGTGCCACAGGTAGAACGCCTGGACCGGGTGCTCGGTGTAGTACGGCAGATTGTAGAACAGCACGTAACCGATGCGGCCGCCGAGCACCACCCCCAGGGTCGCCCAGACGAGGAAATCGTCGATGTCCTTGCGGTTGACGAGGTTTAGCGAGCGGTCGGCAAGCATCAGGCAGTAACGCCAACCGATGATGAGCCCGACGATATAGGCGAGCGCGTACCAGCGGATCGCGAATGGTCCCAACGAGACCGCGACGGGGTCGATCGCCGGAAATGGGATAACAAAGAGCGGCATCGGCGCAGCTTATAGGCGGGGGCATGACCCGCCGCCAAGCGGCGACGTTGGCGTCAACCGGCGGGCGGCGGCTGCGTCTCGGGATTGCCCGGCGGTTTGTGATAGCCCGGCGGCCAGCCGTCGTAGAAATGCGGGACGACGGCCTCGGCCGGTACCGCGACCGGATGGTACGCCGGTCTCGGCGCCGCCGTGATGACCCCGGTGAAGGCGCCGAGCGCCGCGCCGGTCTCGGCGCCGGCAATCGCGCCGATCGCCGGATTGAGGGCGAAGGTGGCCCCGAGTCCCGTGCCCAACGCGGTGCCGAGCACCTCGCCGGCGACCATCCGCTCGGCCGCGTCCTGCGGGTCGACGAGATGGGGACCCGCGCAGGCCGACAGGATGGCCGCGCCTGCTATCAAACCCAATGATGGGAGCCGCATCCTTTGAGTCCCCCTTCGGCCCTGCCGCGTGTCCAACCCCTATGGCATGGTGGGCGCGACTGGGATTGAACCAATGACCCCTACGATGTCAACGTAGTCAGATGAGTGCCGTATGTTGCCGGTCGTTTCCCAAGTCTTTGAAATCGCGTTCTCTACCTAGCATCTCGTTTCCGACCGTTTCCGCTTGTTCGCTTCCGACCATCCACCCGGAGAACGAGATGCCACTCACCAAACGTGCTCTCGATGCGGCAAAGCCGAGCGAGAAGGAATGCTTTCTATGGTGTGACAGGTTACCTGGTTTCGGCGCTCGAATCTATCCGTCGGGGAAGAAGACATTCTCGCACAGGTGCGGGTCGGGCGATTTCAACGACGCGTCAAGATTGGTGCCTACGGATCGTACACGGTGGAGAACGCGCGTGGACGCGCCGAGGCGATAATCCGCGCCGCCGCTGAAGGACGCGATCCACAACGCGAGACGACCGAGGCAAAGCGTGCTGTGTGGACCAGATGGGGTACTCCAACCAACAGCGAGCGCCCGAAGGCCCGTCGCTCCCATCGTTACGCCGGGATGCGCACCGGCAGCGAGCGGATGCCGTGGATGAAGTTGGAGTAGATGCGGCGCGGCGGGCCCATGACCTCGATCACCGGGTAGCGCTGCAGGATCTCCTCCCACAGGATCTTGCAGCTGCAATTCGGCGAGCCGGTTGCCGACGCAGCGATGGATGCCGAAGCCGAACGACAGATGCTGGCGCGGCCGCGGCGCGGTCGATGATGAAATTGTCCGGGTCCTCGATCGCCTCGGGGTCGCGATTGCCCGAGACGTACCAGATCACGACCTTGTCGCCCTTCTTGATCTGCTTGCCGCCAAGCTCGGCATCTTCCTTGGCGGTGCGCCGCATATGGATGACCGGCGTCACATAGCGGATGATCTCCGACACCATGCCCGGGATCAGCGAGGGGTCGTCGCGCAGCTTCTGGTACTCCGCCGGGTGCTGGCTCAGCGCCATCAACCCGCCGGTCATCGAATTGCGCGTCGTGTCGTTGCCGCCGACGATCAGGAGCGCGAGCGTGCCCATGAACTCGCGGATCGGCATGTCGCGCGTCGCCTCGCCATGCGCCAGCATCGACAGCAGGTCGAATTTCGGCGGTTGCTGCGCCCGCTCGTTGAACAGCGCGCCGAGCGACTGCGGCCATCTTGGTCAGCTCGGCGAAGCGCTCCTCCTCCGAATGCACCGGCGCGTCGGGCGAGTTGACATTGGCGATCGCGACATCCGACCAGTAGGTCAGCTGGCGGCGGTCGTCCCACGGATAATCGAACAGGGTCGCGAGCATCATCGTCGTCAGCTCGATCGACACCTGCTCGACCCAGTCGAAGGTCTCGCCGCGCGGCAATCCGTCGAGCACGCGTGATCGTGCGCTCGCGGATCAGCCCTTCCATGTTGGCGAGGTTGCCCGGCGCGACGACCGGGCTGACCACCTTGCGCTGGTCGTCGTGCTTCGGCGGGTCCATGCGGATGAAGCTCGGCCGGTCCATGTCCTTGGGCTGGTCCTCGATCTGGATGCCGCCCAGCTCCGAGGACGAGGAATAGACCTGGTGGTTGACCTCGACCTGCATGATGTCCTTGTACTTGCGTCACCGCCCAATAGGGGCCGTAGCGGCTCTCCCGGCAGTAATGCACCGGGTCCTCGCGCCGCAGCCGGGCGAAATACGGGTACCAGGTGTCGTCCTGGTAGATTTGGGGATCGCTGACGTCGATGGCGTCGAGCGGCAATGCCGGCATCGCTCGAGCGGGTGGGCTCATCGATCTACCTCCCGTTCGATTGGTGTCTAGTGCTGGCCCTCCGGCATGCGGACGACCAGCCCGTCGAGTGCCTCGCTGACCGCGATCTGGCAGGAGAGCCGCGAATTGGGCTGAGCGAGCGCGGCGAAGCTGAGCATGCTCGCTTCCTGCGAGCCCTCGGTCGGCGTGCCGGTCGCGCTGAGCCAGGCTTCGTCGACATAGACATGGCAGGTGGCGCAGGCGCATTCGCCGCCGCAATCGGCGTCGATGCCGGGGATGTTGTTGTCTACCGCGCCGCGCATCACCGACAGCCCGAGCGGCACCTCGACTTGGTGCTCGCGGCCGCCGTGCTCGATGTAGGTGATCCTCGGCATCGCAGTGGCGCGAAATATTCATGGGGCACAAAAGGATGCGCGGGCCTGACCAGAATGACAAGCGATGCGTAGCGACGCGACAGATCGGCCGCGGGGCTTCTCGGACCATCTGCGGGCGGGACCGGTGGCGGGGTGTGGTAGATCTAATTCCTTCTTTTACGTCGACGCCACCATGAGGCTCTTGCTTCTCTACGAGGTCGGCTGGAGCCGCCTGAGGATGGGATACGAAGGCCAGCGCTACGATCGTTATGGCGCACTACCAGGCCAGACCGGTGTGCGGGACGTTATGCGCAGTCATCCGAACCTCGTCCTCACAGCACGTCGTTCCCGTCTTCATCGACGATGCAGATGGCCGTTTCTTGAAGTGAGACATCGAGCCCGACGAAGTACTTCATGGCACGCCTCCTTAGACGTTTGGCCGGACCCGATTATCGTGCCGATCCGCCAGTTTGGAGGCCCGCGACGACCGCAATCACCCCATCTTTATCATCTGGAAAGCGCATAGAGACGAGGAGGTTCTAGGCTAGCGCAGGGTTTCGCGGCGCTGTTCAGACCAAGGCGCCCGGGTTGCGAACGTAGTTTTCCTTGATCGCATCGGCCGCCCAACAGGCCAGCATGCCGATCGTCTCGGTGGGGCCATTCGCGGGTTGCTGTGGGAACGCGCTGCCGCCCACCACGAACAGGTTCGAAACGTCCCATGACTGCAGGTATTTGTTCACAACGCTGATCGACGGATCGCTGCCCATCACGGCACCGCCGACGTTGTGGGTGCTCTGGTATCCCGTGATGCCGAAATGCGTGCCCTTGCTCGTGCCGCCAAGGCGCGAACCGTTGAGCGCCCGGCCGATCTCGAGACAGCGCTCGTTCATGTACTTCATCATCCGCAGATCGTTGTCGTTCCAGTCGAATGTCATGCGCAGCAGCGGCAGCCCGTAAGCGTCTTTGTAGGTCGGATCCAGATCGAGGTAGTTGTGCCGATAGCTCAGACAGGTTGCGTGAATCGAGATCGACATGTTTCGCCGGTAGTACTGGGCGACGGCTTTCTTCCATTCGCCGCCCCAACGCGGCGTGCCGGGGGGCACCCGCTTGCCCTTGATCGGCGTCGCGCCGCTCGACGCGGTGTTGATGTAGGCGCCCCCGATAAAGCCGAGCGGGCCGCGGTCGATCAGGTCGCCGTTGAATTCGTCGATCGAGGTGTTGACCTGGCCGCCGCCGATGAACGGATTGAACTCGCGATCGTCGAAGAACACCTGCACCGAGCCGCCTTGCTGGTAGGCGTAGTTGCGGCCGACCACCCCTTTGCCGGTGCGCGGATCGTAGGGTGTGCCGATGCCTGACAGCAGGAGTAGCCGCGTGTTGCTAAAGCAATAGGCGCCCAGAACCACGATGTCGGCCGGCTGCTCGACCTCGTTGCCGCGTGCGTCGATATAGGTCACGCCGGTGGCCTTCTTGCCGGTGGAATCCGTGTTGACGCGTAGCACGTTGCACAGTGGGCGCAACTCGAACGTAGGCTGCCGGGTGAGCGCGGGGTGCACCGCTGAGAGGGGATTGGCCTTGGCGCCCTGCGCGCAGACATGGCTCGAGCAAAAGCCGCCGCGCGAGCATTCGAGCATCTGTACACGGTACAGGTTGCGGTAGTCCTGGGTCATCGCCGCGGTTGGACCCTGGAACGGCACGTAACCCAGCGAGCTCACCGCGTCGGCGAACAGGGCGCCCTCATGCGTGCGCCGCGTCGGCGGGTTTGGATATTCGCGCGAGCGCGGCCCTTCGTGAGGATTGCCGCCCGCCTGGATCTCGCCATCCAGGTTGCCGGCCTTGCCGCCGACGCCGAAGATTTCCTCAAACTGGTCGTAATAGGGTTCGATCTCGTCCCAGGTGACGCCCCAATCCTGCAGATTGCAGTCCTCGGGAATGAATGATGCGCCGTAGCGCTCCTTGATGCGCGAGTACATTTCGAAATCATGCGGTAGGAAGCGGCGCGCATTGCCGCCCCAGTGTGCCGACGTGCCGCCGACCATCTCGCCTGGCTTGAACGCGCCCATCTCGCGCATCGGCAGCGCCGTCTGCGCGTCGTTGTTGCGAAACGTAATGGTGTCGCGCGCCAGGTTCTGGAAGATGTCGCTATGGCGATCGAACTTCAGCTCGTCGTACACGTTGGGTTTCTGAAAGTCGGTGTCGATCTCGAACTGCTTACCGCGCTCCAGGCAAACGACGCTCATCCCGGCGCTGGCCAATTCCATGGACATGATCGAGCCGACCACGCCGCTGCCCACGACGACGACATCGACAGGTTTCAATTTCGTAGCCGACATCTCAGCGTTCCTTGCTGCTGTTGCGCGGGATGATGACATGCTTCGGAAAGCCTTCCGCATCGACCGGCACCTGACCGGTCTGGATGTCGAGCACGCTGACGGGTTCGGCGTGGTACGGCTCGCTGCTGGTGAGCAGTTCTCGGTATTGGCCGCTGGGCACGCCGGGGAATCCGAGCAGCTTCCAACCCACTTTGTCGCGGTTGCCGCCGTATAGCGGATCGGCGAAGTACCCCTCTTCGGTGTTGCGCCACAGCAGATCGAAGAAGAACTTCGATGACAGTGAAGGCAGCGCGATCTCGTCCTTCTCTAACTGCTCGAGTAGGCGCAATTGTCTGTCGCTCGCAAGCTGCGCGAAAGGCCGATCGAACTCGGCTTTGCAGTGCTGGTTAATCTCCCGAATCGCAATGCGATAGACCTCTTGTGGCGTAAAGCGCGATTGGTAGCCCTGCTGCGGCGTCCCCTCCAGCCATGGGCCGCCGCGATATTGACGGCCGTGGACCCCCCAGGTGCCGGCCAATTGGCGGTCGATATAGACCACCACACCCGCATCGCGAGCCCCAGGACCCAGCTCATCGGTGGGAATCAGATGCTCGACGGCGGCCTCCAGAAAGCGAATCTCGGGCTCCAGCAAATAGAGATAGGAAGCCCCGATCGGGTTGTCGCTCAAGGTCATCTCCTCGGTTCCCCACTTCGGGGTATAATGTTATCGGGTATTGCCAAGTTAACCGGAAACGGAACGAAATCAGACGGCGTATCGGGCGATGCTGTTGCCTGATGAACGCAGGTCTCCTGTCTCCAGATACGGAACGCGTCGGCCTGCGCCCGTCAGCCGAATTTGACCGTCTTCAAATAGCAATTCGCTCGACCTCATCGAGCGCGATCAAAAACCGCTCGCCCCGCTAAGTCCTCGGAGTGTGGGGCATGAACAGCCGGCTAAGACCGCGCGACAAAAAATGGCCGTTTATAGGTCGTGAGCGGACCTAAGCGGGAGGCCCGCCCGCTGACGCCTTAGCGCCGATAACGGACCTGTCCGCGACTTAGAACAAATAGCCGGCAAACCGCCGACTAATGCCTCAGGAAATAAACCCGGCGCAGTTGTTCGCGAAAGCTGGCGCTTTGCTCGATTGCGGCGCGGAAGTCCGCCTTGCCCAGGACGTAGGTGTCGAGCGGTTTGGTCGCCACCACCGTGGCGTTGCGCGGCTCGCCGCTGATCAAGGCCAATTCGCCGAAGAACTCGGCCGGGCCCAGCCGAGCGACTTCGTGTCCATGGCGCTCGACCTCGACCTCTCCTTCTGAAATCAGGAACAATCCATCGCCCTGGTCGCCCTCGCGGATGACGACATCACCTGTATCGTAGTGACGCCGCGTCACCTTTTCGGCGATGTTGGTGAGTTCCGCCGGGGTCAGCAACTTGAAGGAGTCGACGCCCTTCAGGAACTCGCAAATGCGCAGCGCGTCGCTGAGCACGACGTCTGAGACGATCCGCCCATCGACCATGTGAACGAGCCGGTCGGCGAGCTCGATGATCCGGTGGTCGTGGGTCACCATCAAAATGGCGCTGCCGGCGTCGACGGTCATGTCCTTGAGCCGGCTGACGACGTTGCGCGTCGCGTGCATGTCGAGCGCTGCGGTCGGCTCGTCCGCCAAGACGAGCTGCGGATAATTGGCGAGCGCGCGCGCGATCGCCACCCGTTGGCGCTGTCCGCCAGAAAGCGAGCGCGGCTTATAGTCGACGCGGTGGCCGAGGCCCAGCTGCTCGAGGATTTCCTGCGCCCGGCCGCGCATTTCCGCCGGGGGAAGCGGTCCGAGCTGCAGCGCCATTCTGACGTTCTCGATCGCGCTCAGGGAATCGAACAGGTTGTGCATCTGGAAGATGAAGCCGATCTCTCGCCGCACCCGCACCAGTTCGCTCGCGCTCAATTGCGTCACGTCCTGGCCGAGCAGTTCGAGGCGGCCCTGCTGCAGGGTTCGCAACCCGCCGATCAAGGTCAGCAGGGTGGTCTTTCCCGACCCTGACGGGCCCGTCATCACCACCAATTGCCCGGGCGGTATCTCGATCGAGATGTCGAAGAGTACCTGGTTGCGGGAGTCGCCTTGGCCGTAATGGAAATTGATGCCCTCCGCCCGCACGATGGCGGCCGAGGGCGGGAAAGCATAAGCCATCAGAAAATCTCCGCGGGGTCGGCCGAGATCACCCGACGGACGGCGAGCGCGGCCGCGAGCAAACACATGCCGAGGGTGAGGCCAAGGGTGAGCATCGTCAGCCGCAATGTCATGTGCAGCGGCAGCAGCGCGAAAGCGCCGATAATTCGATACGCGGCAATGCAGAGGAGCCACGCCGGCACATAGCCGGCAAGCCCCGACAAGGCCGCCTGGCCAAGCACCGAGCGCACCAGATAGCTGGTCTTGTAGCCGATCGCTTTCAGTGTCGCATATTGCGGGAGCTGGTCGGACAGATCGGTGTAGATCACCTGATAGGAGATCAGCATGCCGACGACAAAGCCGACAATCGCGCCCAGCCAGAAGATCGGTCCGGCCGACGACAATTCCTCCTGAAACTTACGCTCGAAATCGACGGTCTCGGCCTTCGTCATGATCGACGAGGTATCGGGGAGCGCGGCGCGCAGCGCGTTTTGGACAGCAGACGCCGCCTCGCCCGGACGCAGCTTGATGACGATGGCCTCGATCGGCAGGTTTGCCGCGCTGTCGCGATTGCCCGGCAGCAGCTTCGCGAACAGCCGGTCGCTCATCACGACCGTACCGTCGCTCATGAAATCGGGGCCGAGCGCGAAACTGCCGGCGATCTGCACGCGCTCCCCATTGAGTTCGGTCTCCTTCGCATCCCCATCCATGCCCAGAAACGCTCGCGCGCGCCGGTCGACCAGCACGGCATCGTCATTTTTGAGGAGGGGCTGCTGATCCTTGATCCCGGACAACGAGAACACCGCCGGAGCGCCAGGATCGAAGGCGAAAACGCGTACGAGGTACGGCTTGCCGTCGATGGGGCTGGTCCAGAAGAATTCCTGCCAGTCGGCATAGAGCGGCTCCGCGCTGGCGACGCCGGCGACGGCACGGACCTTGCCGAGTTCGCCGTGGTCGATCGGGTCGCGCGTGCCGAAGCGGTATTTGTAAGCGCTGAAGACGAAGAGATCGCCGTCGAGCGCGCGGACCGCCGAGAGCGAGGCATCGAAGAACCCCTGCTCGAAGCCGAGCTGCACCATCATCAGCAGCGCGGCGAAGGCGATACCGGCGCTCGACCGCAGCAGCCGCCTTTTGTTGGCGAAAAGGTTGCGCCAGGCGAGCGGCACTCCGTGGAAGCGCGGGAGGAGCCGGGAAGCATCGAGCGCGGTCATCGGAGCATGGCCTAGAACACATCCGCCGGATCGGCGCGCCGCAAATTGCTCAGGGACAGGAACGCCGAGGCGGCGGACATCAGCAGGGTGATGACCAGCACCGCCACCAGACGCGTCGGGGTAAGAACCACCGGCAGCAGGGTGGCGCTGCGCAGCTGGGCATAGATCGCCAAAGCCGCCGCCGCGGCCGGCACGAACGCGACGAGCACGATCATCGCCGACTCGATCATGACGACGGCGGCCAAGTAGAGATCGCCGTAGCCAATCGCCTTCAAGGTCGCGAATTGCGGCAGATGCCGCGCGATCTGCGTCGCCAGGGTTTGATACAGCACCATGATCCCCACGACGAACGAGATGATGAGGCCCGAGCCGAAGATCAGGCCGACCGAGGTTCGCGTCGTCCAGTATTTGTCCTCGTGCTGCTTCAGCGCGTCGCGGGTAAAGATCTGCACGTCGTTGGGCAGCGCTTTGGCGAGCGCGTCCGCCGCTACTCCCGGGTCGGTGCCCGGGGTCAGGGTGATCAGGCCCAGATTGACGAACCCGGCCGTCCTTGGGGCGAACAGGCGAAAGAAATTCGTCTCGCTCATCACCGCGACCGCCATCCCGAGAAACCCGGTGCCGAGCGTGTAGTCGCCGCCGATCGTCACTTTGTGGTTGTCCAGCAAGATTTCGGTGCCGGCGCCGATCGGCCCGAAGATCGAGCGGGTGGCATTATCGACCAGCATCGTGTCGGGCCGCGCCAGGGCCGGCGCTTGCCGTTCGATATCGGCGGCGGCAAAGGGATCCGCGGCCGGGTCGAAGCCGATGACGAACGCATCGAGGCGATCGCCGCCACGCGGCTCCTGCCATTTGGCGCCGGCGAAATAGAGCGGCGTGACCCGGGCGACGCCCGGCGCCTTCGCCGCATCAGTCAGCCGCGCGCGGGGAAATTGCCAAGGCTCGGCCTGAAATGCGTAGTTCTTCGAACACAGCAGCAGGTCAAACCGCAAATGGTCGTAAACCAGCATGCCGCCCTGCGGCACGGCGATGAAAAAGCCAAGCTCGATGAAGACCAAGAGGATCGCGATGAAGACGCCGGTGGTGGCCAGTACCGCGCGGCCTTTCTCGTGGCTGAGAATTCGCCACGCCAGAACCGGGGCCCGCAAGAGGAGAGAAAGGTTCACGGCAATCGCTCAGCCAAAGGTCTTTCTCGCATAAACCGGCGATCACGGCCCCGTGGTTCAAAAGGGGATGAAAGCGCTACCTTGCATTGAACGTCGGCTACCCTCGGGCGCTCCCTGCATAGACGATAAAACGCTATCCCAAAGCCAGCTCAACCGAAACGAGATCGTCGGCAACGCCGGTTCCCCAACCAACGCGACCCATAGTCATTTACGAGTTCACGACCTGGCTCGTCCTCGGTTCCACGTGGAACCGAAATCCGGCGCTGGGCTGCGTGCGAACCACCAGCGCTCACCGCCGCCGCGGCATTGGGCACCTTGCCGGCCGGCCCGGCTTTCCCGACGGTCGCCGCTCGTAACAGGGTTGAGCTTGGTACCGGTGCTTTCGATAGCCATCCCGGGATGGGCCGGATAACCCATAAGTTATTGATCTGGTATGGTGGGCGCGACAGGGATTGAACCTGTGACCCCTACGATGTCAACGTAGTGCTCTCCCGCTGAGCTACGCGCCCGCCGCCACGCCTATGGGATTTGGCCGAACGAGGGCGAGGATTTAACCCGAAACCCCGGCGGCGGCAAGCGGAGGGCGCGCGGCATGGACACTGTGCAGGGATGATCGTCGATCGCGATGTCATGATCGCGGCGCGCGACGGTGTGCGCCTGGCGACCGATGTCTACCGACCCGACGGCGCCGGCCCGTTCCCGGTCGTCCTCGAACGCACGCCCTATGACAAATCGGCGCCGAGCCGTTCCGAGATCACCGCGGCCGACCCGCGGCCACGCTCGCGCGAAGCGGTGGCCGGTTATTTCGTCGAGGCCGGGTACGCGGTCGTCTATCAGGATTGCCGCGGGCGCTATCGGTCGGAGGGCAGCTTCACCAAGTATCTGAGCGAAGCGACGGATGGCTACGACACCTGCGAGTGGCTGGTGCGGCAGGACTGGTGCAACGACCGAATCGCGACGATGGGGCTGTCTTATGCCGCGCATGCGCAGATGGCGCTGGGCTGCCTCGACCCGCCCGGCCTCGCCGCGCAATACCTCGATTGCGGCGGCTTCTCCAACGCCTATCGCAGCGGCATCCGCCATGGCGGCGCGTTCGATCTGAAACAGGCGACCTGGGCCTACCGCAACGCGCTCGCCGACGCGCGCGACCCCGAGGTGAAAGCCGCGCTCGAGGCCGAGGACATCGCGCGGTGGATGGCGCGGATGCCGTGGCGCAAGGGCAATTCGCCGCTGAAGGCGGCTCCCGAGTACGAGGATTATCTGTTCGAGCAGTGGTCGCACGGGAAGTTCGACGATTTCTGGAAGCAGCCGGGGATTTATGCCGAGGGGTATTACGACCGCTATGCCGATGTGCCCATGGTGCATCTCTCGGGCTGGTACGACCCTTATGCGCGCACCGCGATGGAGAATTACGCCGGGCTTGCAGGGCGCAAGCGCGCGCCGGTGCGGCTGGTGCTGGGACCGTGGACGCATGGCGACCGGTCGCTGTCGTTCGCCGGCGATGTCGAGTTCGGCCCCAAGGCAACTCTCGACGGCAATCTCGGCGAGGATTTCTTCGTGGTGCGGCGGCGCTGGTTCGACCGTTGGGCCAAGGGTGTCGACAACGGCGTCGCCGAGGAGCCGGCGGTTCGGGTCTTTGTGATGGGCGGCGGCTCTGGCCGGCGGACCGCCGAAGGCCGGCTCGATCATGGCGGGTTCTGGCGCGACGCCCAGTCCTGGCCGCTACCGCAGACCGAGTTTACCCGCTTCTACCTGCATCCCGGCCGCTCGCTGCTGATCGCGAGGCCGGGCGAGGGCGGGATGCCGCTAAGCCTCATCGCCGATCCCGGCAACCCGGTGCCGACGATCGGCGGTGCGCTCTCCTCGGGCGGGCCGGTCATGTATGGCGGTGCTTACGATCAGCGCACCGGGCCGAAACTGTTCGGCGCGAAGCCGCCATACGGTCCGCTCGCCGAACGGCCGGACGTGGTGGTGCTGCAGACGCCGCCGCTGCCGGAGGATTTGGAAATCGCCGGGCCGATCGAACTGAAGCTGTGGGTCGCGACCGACGGGCCGGACGCCGATGTGCACGCCAAGCTCGTCGATCTCTATCCGCCAGGCGAGGATTACCCCGACGGGTTCGCGATGAATTTGTGCGAGGGACTCTTGCGCCTGCGCTATCGCGACTCATGGGAGGAGCCGACTTTGCTCGAGCCCGGTCGCATCCATGCCGTCAGCGTGGCGATGTTCCCTTGCGCCAATCTATTCAAGCGCGGCCACCGGCTGCGCCTCGACCTCGCCGGCAGCAACTTTCCGCATTTCGACATCAACCCCAACTCGGGCGAGCCGGAAGGATCGATGGAGCGCAAACGGCGGGCGACGACGCGGATCTTTGTCGATGCCGCGCGCCCGTCGCACCTCGTGCTGCCGGTGATCCCGCTCGGGCGATAGGCGCTGCTACCAGCGCATCGGCTGGCGGCAGACCGAGTACCATAGGCCGAGGTTTTGCTGCTTCCACTGCGGGTCGTTGCAATCCTTCCGCAGAATCTCGTCGGAAGTCTGGGCCGGGCCGGGCGCGGGCGGTGGCTGGTCCGCGTCCTTGTGCCCGAACCAGCCGCAGCCGCAGAGCGGCAGCATCACCACTGTAGCGACCAGAAGTGCTTGCCTCACCGGTTCCCTCCCGCGGCCGTCAGCCGGCGCAGCCACCTCATCTCATCATAGCGCCGTGGCCGACCAGGAGCAGCCGACAGAACCGCGCAGCACTAACGGATGTCGCCCAGCGGAAGCATCCGCAAAATCCCAGGTTCGCCCGATACGGCATCGAACGCGGTGGCCAGCACGCGGAGCGCGGCGAGGCTCTTCTCAAGGGTTGCCGCCGGCGCGCCGGTATCGTCGTCGCTATCGTTATCGGTGAGTCGCCCGAAGAGCAGCGCGGCGAGGCCGCGCTCGCGCGGGTAGACGACGACGTCGATCGGCGCGTCGGCCGGCAGGTTCGCCGCCCGCCGAGCCAGGGCAAGTGCGGTGTCGTAGCCGCCGAGCGCATCGACGAGCCCCAGCCGCAGGGCATCCTCGCCGGTCCACACCCGGCCTTTCGCCGCGGCCTCGACGGCGGTGGCGCTGAGATGCCGTCCGGCGGCGACGTGATCCTTGAAGCCGCGGTAGGTGTTGTCGAGCTGATCGGAGAAAAGCTGACGCCCCTGGGGCGAGAAATCCCGCGTCAGGCTGTACATGTCGGCGTTGGCGCCGCGCTGCACCGAATCCGTGGTGATTCCCAATTTTGCAAACAGATCGCCAAAGATGATCTTGCCGCCGAGGACCCCGATCGACCCGGTCAAGGTCGCCGGCTCGGCGACGATCTTGTCGGCCGGCGCGGCGACGTAATACCCGCCCGAGGCGGCGACGTCCCCCATCGAGACAATGATCGGCTTGCCGCGCTGGTGCGCCCGCATCACGTCGCGCCAGATCGTCTCCGACGCGGTCGCCGAGCCGCCCGGGCTGTCGATGCGGAAGACGATCGCCCGCACGTTCTTGTCGCGCGCCGCCGCGTTGAAGGCGCGTTCGAGGGCGCGCGCGGTGAACTGGGTGTCATTGGTCAGCGAACCGGCCCCGCTGCCGGTGCGGGTGATCAGGCCGGTACCGTAGATGAGGGCGATCCGAGCGCCGCTTTGGTGCGGCCTCCCCGCGGCGGCGAGGTAGCGCGACAGCGCCATCGTCTTGGCGCCGGCGCCGGCGCGCAGCTGGGCGCGCCACAGCGCCTCGTCGCGATAGGCGACGCGGTCGACAAGGCCCGCCGCCTTAGCCGCGTCGGCGGACAACGGCGCTCGGTCGACAAGGGCGGCGACGTCGGCGGCCTGCAGCTTGCGCGCGGCGGCGATGCCGCGGTTGATCTGATCCTGCAGCGAGGTGAGCAGCGCCTCGAGCTCTTCGCGCTGCGCCGCGGTCATCTGGGCCTCGGTGAGGCTATTCATCGCGGTCTTGAAGTCCTCGCGCCGCTCAAAACTCGCGGTGATGCCGAGCTTGTCGAGGAAGCCCTTGAAAAACGTCTGCTCGCTGCGCAGGCCGGTAATGCCGACCTCGCCCAGCGGCTGCAGCCAGATCTCATCGCAGGCGGTGGCGAGATAGTAGGGCCGGATGCCCGGGGCGCCCTCCCCGAATGTGTCGGCGAAGGCGATGGCGAACTTGCCCTTGGCGCGAAACTTGGCGATCGCGTCGCGCAGCTGTTGGATTTTGGGCAGCGCCAGCGAATCGTCGCCAATCTGGAGATAGAGCGCCTTGACCCGCGGATCGTCGCCGGCGCGTTCCAGCGCATCGATAAAGTCGCGCAGCGTCGTCTTTTGCCCGAAAAGGACCCGCGACAGTGGGCTGGGTTCGGCGCCGTCGACGAGACCGCCGGTCAGATCGGCGGTGAGGACAATGTCCTCGGGCAATTGCGCGGTCTTGCCCTTGAAATGCGCGACAACAAGGGTGAGACCGCCGACAATCAGGGCGATAACGCCGACCGTTATAGCAAGGCCGATGAAGAAGCGGCGCATGGGCGCTCCCTTTCGCGAACGTGATTAGTGCTGTTTCATTGACCGCGACGACAAGCAACTCCCAGCGCTGCCGCCGCGCCGTGAATTTGCTCCGCCCCCCGGTTAGTTGTGTCACTCTAGCTTCGCGCCGCGCCACGGCGCCAGCGCGCGGAAGGAGCCGGATGGCCGATCACGCCTTTACCTCTGCCAGCGAACTCGCCGCGCTCGTCGCCAATCGGGGTGTATCGCCGGTCGAGCTCGTCGATGAAGCGCTCGCCCGCATCGAGGCATCGCAGCCTTCGCTCAATGCCTTTATCACCGTGTGCGCCGAGGAGGCGCGTGCCGCGGCCTGGGAGGCCGAGGCGGCAGTAATGCTGGGCGACCCGCTGCCGCCGCTGCACGGCGTGCCGTTCGCGGTCAAGGATCTGGTCAACACCGCCGGGGTGCGCACCACGTTTGGCTCGATGGCGCTGGCCGACAATGTGCCGGCGGCCGATTCGCCGTCGGTGGCTCGGCTGAAGGCGGCGGGGGCGATCCTCGTCGGCAAGACCACGACCCCGGAATTCGGCCACAAATGTTTTACCGAGGCGCCGCTGTTCGGGCGCACGGCCAACCCGTGGGACCTCTCGCGCACCTGCGGCGGGTCGAGCGGCGGCGCGGCAGCTTCGGTGGCGGCGGGGCTGGTGCCGATCGGCATCGGCACCGACGGGGGCGGGTCGAGCCGCATTCCGGCGGCGTGCTGCGGCGTTGTCGGGTTCAAGCAGACCCTGGGTCTGGTGCCGCACGATCTGACCCCGGACGGGTTCGGCAACCAATCGCATATCACCCCGATGACCCGCACCGTGATGGATACCGCGCTGATGCTCGCGGCGATGGCCGGGCCCGACCGGTGCGACCCGCATTCGCTCGGCCTCACGGTGCCCGATTTTGTCGCGGCGGCGCGCGCGGAGGGCGACCTCGCCGGGGTTCGCATCGCCTGGCGACCGTTTCTCGGCAACGACAAACTGTCCGCCGAGGTGCGCGCGGCGTGCGAAAAGGCGCTCGACGCGTTGGAGGCGCTGGGCGCGATCGTCGAGCCAGTCGAGGACGAATTCCAGACCACCGAGCCGATCTGGCTGATGCTGACGCAATCGTTCTGGAACGCCCGCTTCCGCCGCTACGTGGCGCAATTCGGCAACCAGATGAGCGAAACCCTGATCCGCCAGATGGACACCGGCGCGGCGCACAGCGCGGTGGCGTTGCAGGAGGCGATGTTCGAGCGCACCCGCGTGTTCCGGCAGATCGAGGGCTGGTTCGCGACCTGCGATCTGGTGGCAACGCCGACCTTGTCGCGCACCGCGCTGCCGATCGGCCACGATTTCTTCGCGCCGATCGAGATCGACGGCGAATTGTCGGGGACGGTGCGGCAGGCCTGGTACCCCTACACGCTGCCGTTCAACCTGTCGGGCAGCCCGGCGGTGACCCTGCCATGCGGGTCCGGTGCGGACGGGCTGCCGATCGGGCTGCAATTGGTCGGGCCGCAGATGGCCGACGCGCGGCTGTTGCGCGCCGCCGCGCTCTACGAGGCGGCATGCCCCTGGGCGGATAAGCGGCCGGAGCTGTAGCGTCAGTTGTCTTGATCGAGCCTCTGTCCGCGGCAATAAACGCGCCGCCGCGGTTGCGTTTCGCCTGAATCTGCTGAAAATTAACAGGTGCCCAAGCTCCGCCTGTCGTCCGCGAGGGGATTTCCGGCGGACGCCACAACAGTCTTATTCACCGCCTAGTCCGGTTTGCCGGGAAGCCAAGGAGCATTTGCGCGGGTGAGTGGAATTTTCGAGGGGTCAGACCCCGCTAGCACATGGTTTTTATTGTGCCTTGCCGCGCAGCTGTTTCTTCGCCTTCCCATCAAGCTCCGGTTTCGGACTGTCAGTCAACGAGCCGCCCGAAGGCGGCGACGCCGGCCCACGCATGAACTAGCGCCGCGGCAAGAGGTGGTATGAAACATGAACGATTTGAATATTCTTTATCGCAATTCAGAATCGCGATAATTGCATATATGATAAGAAGCCGCGGGCAACTGCTCGCGCAGATAGGATAACCACAGAGACAATGAGGCAGTGAGGGTGCCAGCGGCAAATCTCGCTGCCTCACCGTCTCGATGGCGAATTTCGTTGGCGCTGCGCGCCGAAGCCGACGTTACTTTCAACTCTGGATCCCGGCCTCCGCCGGGATGACGCCTGACGGCGTCACTTCGGCGAGACCACCATTGTCATCTGGCGGCCCTCCATGCGCGGGAACTGCTCGACCTTGGCGATTTCGTCAAGATCGCCCTTGACCCGCATCAGCACGTCCATGCCGAGCTCCTGATGCGCCAGCTCGCGGCCGCGGAACCGCATGGTGACCTTGACCTTGTCACCCTCGCCAATAAATTTGTGCATGCTGCGCATCTTGACGTCGTAATCGTGATCATCGATCGACGGCCGGAATTTGACTTCCTTGACCTCGATGACCTTCTGTTTCTTCTTGGCTTCGTTCTTTTTCTTCTGTTCCTCGTATTTGTATTTGCCGAAATCGAGGATTTTGCAGACCGGCGGATCGGCGTTCGGGGCGATCTCCACCAGGTCGAGGCCGGCATCGGCGGCCATGTCGAGCGCTTCGTTGCGCGTTACGATGCCCACCATCTCGCCGCGTTCATCGACAAGGCGAAGTTGCGTGACCGAGATTTCGCCATTGATGCGGGGGCCATCGCGGGTGGGGGTGGGGTTGAACGGAGGTCTGGCTATTTACATTCTCCTCAAATAATCGATCCAAAGCGGTTCGGCGATTGCCCAAACCGTCAAGACGCGGTTGGAACCGCCGCCTCTACTTTCAATGTATCAACCGCTTCCGCGAGCGCAAGCGCTTGTTGCGCATTGCCGCCTAGCCGCCGGAGCGATACCGAGCGGCTTTCCGCCTCGCGTTTGCCGACGACGATGATGACCGGGACCAGCGCCAGGCTGTGCTCGCGGACCTTGTAGTTGATCGTGTCGCTGCCAGTGTCGAGGAGGACCCGCAGCCCAGCGTCGCCGCAAACCTTGGCGGCCTCGCGGGCATAGGCGGCGGCATCGTCGGTGATCGTGCAGACGACCGCCTGCACCGGCGCCAGCCACAGCGGAAACCGCCCGGCGTAATGCTCGATGAGGATGCCGATAAAGCGCTCCATCGAACCCAATATTGCCCGATGCAGCATGACCGGGACGTGACGCCCACCATCCTCCCCGACATAAGAGGCGCCGAGCCGCCCGGGCATCATGAAATCGAGCTGCAAGGTGCCGCATTGCCACTCGCGGCCCAAGGCGTCGCGCAGGTGGAATTCGAGTTTCGGGCCGTAGAACGCGCCTTCGCCGGGGGCCAGGGCGAAGTCGAGCCCGGCCGCCTTCACTGCGTCGGCGAGGCTTTTTTCGGCGTGATCCCAGGTCTCGTCGCTGCCGATGCGCTGGTCCGGGCGGGTGGCGAACTTGATCGCCACGTCCTCGAAGCCGAAATCCTTGTAGATCGACAGGAGCAACTTGCAGAAGGCGATCAACTCGCCGGTAATCTGGTCCTCGGTGCAGAAGATGTGCGCGTCGTCCTGGGTGAAGGCGCGCACCCGCATGATGCCGTGCAGCGCGCCCGACGGCTCGTTGCGCGTGCAGCTGCCGAATTCCGCCAGGCGCAGCGGCAATTCGCGATAGCTGCGCAACCGGTTGCGGAACATCAAGACGTGCCCCGGACAGTTCATCGGCTTGACCGCGAGCACCCGGTCGTCGCGGCTCTCGGCAATAAACATGTTGTCGCGGAAATTATCCCAATGCCCGGTCGCCTCCCAGAGCGAGCGATCGAGCAGCTGCGGCCCCTTCACCTCCTGATAGCCGACCTTTTCGAGCCGGCCGCGCATGTAGTCCTCGATGACGCGGAAGACGGTCCAGCCCTTGGGATGCCAGAACACGCTGCCGACCGCCTCCTCGCCGAGATGGAACAGGTCGAGCTGCGGGCCGATCTTGCGGTGGTCGCGCCGTTCGGCCTCGGCGAGGCGGAACAGGTACTGGTCGAGCTCCTTCTGAGTAGCCCAGGCGGTGCCATGGATGCGCTGAAGCTGCGCGTTCTTAGCGTCGCCCCGCCAATAGGCCCCGGCGACACTCATCAGCTTGAACGCCTGGCCAAGCTGCCCGGTCGACGGCAGATGCGGGCCGACGCAGAGATCGACGAATTTCCCCTGCTGGTAGAGGCTGATCTCCTCGTCCTTTGGGATCTCGGCGATCCACTCCGCCTTATAGTCTTCGCCAATGGCGTAAAAAAACGCGACTGCATTGTCGCGTTCCCAGACTTGGCGGCTGATTGGCTCGTCGCGGGCGACGATGTCGCGCATCCGCGCCTCGATCTTTTCGAGGTCCTCGGGGGTGAACGGCGTGTCGCGGGCGAAGTCGTAGTAGAAGCCGGTCTCGGTCGCCGGGCCGAAGGTGACCTGGGTCTCGGGGTAGAGTTCCTTGACCGCCTCGGCCATCACATGGGCGGCGTCGTGGCGCAGGATTTCGAGGCCTTCGGGCTGGGCGCGAGTGATGATCGCGGCGGCGGCGTCCTGGTCGATCACCGTCGCGAGGTCGCGTGGTTTGCCGTCGAGCTTCAAGGCGATGGCGGCCTTGGCGAGGCCAGGGCCGATCGATGCGGCCAACTCGGCGCCGGTCAACGGCGCCGGGAAGCTGCGCTTGCTGCCGTCCGGCAGGGTGACGGTGATGGAGTGCTCACTCATAACGCCCTCTGCTCCGTCAAATTGCGCGGCTCGGACGGGGGGCGGGTCACGAAAAAACCCCGTCCGTCAGCCGGCGGGGTCTGCGAGTTCGAGCTGTGCCGTTGGATCAGCGCGCGCGACCTCACACCCCGCCCTTCGGCGTGGTCGTGGTCACACGGGTGAGGCCGCTCGTTCTCATGCCCGAAATATCGCCATCCACCCATGCCGCGTCAAGCCAGGCCCGAGGCGCGGGCGACCTCATCTACCGGGAGATCGCCGAGGTTGGGGCTGCGGAGAATGGCAACATCCTCGCCGCGCGGGGCGGTGAGGGCCGGGTCGGAAGCGGCGGAGTAGAGCACGGTCGCGGGCGCGCCGGCGGCAACCGCCAGGTGCATCGGCCCGGTATCGTTGCCGATGGCGCGCTTCGCGCCGCGCGCGATAGCGACGATATCGGCGAACGAGGTCTGGCCGGTCAGGTCGCGCGCTTGCGGCACGGAAGCGGCGATGGCGGCGCCAAGATCGCGCTCGTCGGGACCGCCGATGATGAGCGGCACCAGACCGGAGGCGGCGATGCGCGCAGCGAGCTCGATGAAATGCGCGAGCGGCCAGCGCTTTT
Source organism: uncultured Alphaproteobacteria bacterium (assembly GCA_963773625.1). Lineage (GTDB taxonomy): Bacteria > Pseudomonadota > Alphaproteobacteria > ATCC43930 > CGMCC-115725 > DATARH01. The sequence goes on from CAVZCJ010000015.1 coordinate 166,488, forward strand.
GCGGGCGGTGCGGGGCGCCGCCGGGGACAAGCAGCACGTAATCGGGCGGCAACGCAAACCGCGACAGGTCAGCCGTCGCCCACGACAGGTCGGGCGGCGGGATCGGGACCGGGGATGCCGGCCCAGCGCAGCTGGTCGGCCTCGCGGTCGAGCGTGTGCATGCGCCGCCGTTCGGGGGTGTCCGGCTGGCGGTGCGAGGCGCCGCGCACGATGCCCGACCATTCGAGGCCGGGGCGGCGCATCAGATGGAAATAGAGCGCGCTGCGGGTCCGCGTCGACAGGTCGTAGACGCGGTCGAAACGGCCGGCGCGCAGGCGTCGGGCAAGACGCAGCACCCCGGCCGGATTGCCCCAGCTCGGCCGCTCGTCGATCCACACCTCATCGAAATAGGGCGCGAGCCGGGCAAACTCGGCATAGGGACGGGTGGTGAGCAAGGTGATCGCGGCGCCGCGGTGAAAGGCGCGGATCGCCGCCGCCGACCCCATCGCCTGGACAAAATCGCCGAGCGCGCCGAGCTTGATGACGAGGATATTAATGGAGGCCGGCAATACAGCCTAGGCGAGCGCCGAGGTGATGTCGGTGTGCGTGAAATCGTTGCCCTTAAAGAGCAACGGCTCGGCTTTATGCCGGGCCAACGCATAGGCAAAACAGTCGCCGAAATTCAGCCTCGCAGGATGGCCGCTGCGCTTACCGAAGTCTCTATAGGCTTCGCGGGCGATGCGCACCTGCGCCTCATCGACCGGCTCGATAACAATTGCGGCTTCCTGAAGGAAATCGTCGAAGCGGCGCCCAATTATCGGGTCGCGACGACCATCGACAACAACCGCTGTTTCCAAAAAATTGGCCGCGGAGATACGGCGATCAAAAGCGAATTCGATAGCCTCGGCGCAAGCTGCCGCTTCCGGTTCGGCGAAAAGGATCGCAATCAGGGCCGAGCTGTCGATGATCACCGAGGGAGTCCGTCTTCGTCATAGAGGAGCGCGTCGTGATCGCGCGCGCGATACTCGGGGCCGAACCGCTCCGCGCAATCGCGGCCGATTGCGAGCAGCCTTTCGGCCAGGCCCTTGTCTCGCCGTCGAACGCGCTCAAGACGTTCTCGGACAGCGGTCGTGACCGCGCCGGTCATAGTTTCGCCTGTAGCCTCGGCCAGCTCCTCGATGAGGCGGCAGGCTTCGGTGTTCTTGATGTTGAGAGTCAGTTGCTCTACCTTTCTACCCGAATACGGTAGAAATAAGCCTCGACATCTTGAAGCGCAAGCCTTAGGCCGGGATCGCGAGCGGCGCGGCCGGCAATTCGAGGATGCGCGCCTCGGGGAACAGCAGCTCCTCATATATGTCGATGGTATGGGAGCACATCGCCTCGCGGGTGAACCCGGCGGCGATATGGGCTCGCGCTCGTCGTCCCAGCGCCGTCCGCGACAGGTGGTCGAGCTCTAGCGCTTCGGCGATGGCCGCCGCCATCGCTTGCGTATCGCCCGGCGGCACCAGCCAGCCGGTATTGCCCGGGATGACGGTTTCGCGGGCGCCGCCGTGGTCGGTGGCGATCACCGCGCGACCCATCGCCTGCGCCTCGACGATGGTGCGGCCGAAGCCTTCGGGATCGGTCGAGGCGGAGACCACGACATCGGCGAGCACATAGGCGGCGGGCATGTCCCGACAATCCTCGACGATGCGAAACTGGCCCGGAAGCCCGCACCGCGCGATCCGCGCCTCGAGCTCGCGGCGAAATCCGGCGCGTTGCTCGGCGCCAACCAGCACGCCGCAGACGTCGCGGCGGCCAAGCCGGGCGATGGCGTCGATGAAATCGAGCCCGCCTTTCCAGCGGGTGAGGCGGCCCGGCAGCATGACGACGACGGCCTCGTCCGGAATGCGCCACTTACTGGCCAGGTCGGCGACCCGGTCGCCGTTGACGCGGTCGGCGTCGAACAGCTTCAGGTCGACGCCGCGCGGGATGATGCGCAGCCGGTCGGGGCCGACGCCGTATTCGCCAGCCGCATGCTCGGCGACGAAGTCAGAGATGGCGATGACCCGCTCGCCGCGCGCCATCACCGAATTGTACCAGTGCTTGAACGGCGCGCCGTCGCCGTAGACGTTGTGGAAGGTCGTGACGAAGCGCCGCCCGGTCTTCCGCGCCGCGATCCAGGCGCTCCACGCCGGCGCGCGGCTGCGCGCGTGGACGATGTCGATCTTGCGCTCGCGGATAACGCGGGCCAGCGCACCCGCGTTGCGGCGAATGGTCAGCAGGTTCTTCGAGGCGAGCGGCAGGCGGATATGCTCGATTCCGGTTCGCGCCAGCTCGCGCTCCATCGGCCCGCCGGCAGAAGCGACATAGGGGATCCAGCCCGCGGCGGCGAGCGCCGTGGCAATCTCGATCGTGCCGCGCTCCACCCCGCCGGATACCAGGGCCGGGATCACCTGAAGAACCGCCGGCGGGCGGGATTCTGGGCGCCCTGTGTGAATTTTATTGTCGCGTGCCATGCCGCCGCTGTAGCGCTTTTACATGCCAACGCCCGCAACCGACACGGTGCACAACGCCGACGCCGCGAGTTTAGCACGACCGCGAGGGGCGACAATCGCGTACCACAGGCTGTCCGGCGCGGCCCCGGGCGTTGTCTTCCTCGGCGGCTTCCGCTCCGATATGACCGGCAACAAAGCATTGTTTCTGCAAGACTATTGCCGGCGGCGCGGACGCGCCTACGTGCGCTTCGACTATTTCGGACATGGTCAATCGAGCGGCGATTTCGCCGAAGGCACGGTGTCGCGATGGCGCGACGATTCGCTCGCGGTGATCGATTCGCTGACCGAAGGGCCGCAGATCCTGGTCGGATCGAGCATGGGCGGCTGGATCATGGTGCTGGCGGCCTTGGCGCGGCCCGAGCGCATCGCGGGCCTTGTCGGGATCGCCGCCGCCCCCGACGCGACAACCGACCTGATGGCGGTGCGGTTCAGCGAGGAACAGCGACGCGAGCTGTCTGAGAAAGGCCGCGTCGTGCTTCCCTCGGAATTCGACCCGGCCGGCTATCTTTACACGCGCGCGCTGATCGAGGACGGCGACCGCAATCTGGTGCTGCGCGGACCGATCCCGCTCGCCTGCCCGGTGCGGCTGCTGCACGGGATGGCGGACCTGTCGGTACCGTGGCGGCAAAGCCTCAAGCTCGCCGAGCAGCTGCAAGGCACCGATGTAACGCTGACCCTCATTAAGGATGGCGACCACCGGCTGTCGCGCGACGAGGACCTCGCGCGGCTGGCGCGAGTGCTGGACGAACTCGCACCTTAGAACTCGTACTGGTCGATGATCATCGGCTCGTTCTTTGCCGCCGCGGCCCATTCCTGCATCGCCGGCATCGCCATGATGGTCTCGCAATAGGCTTCGGACTCGCGTTCGAGGTCGAACTTGTAGGTGCGGAAGCGGGTCACAACGGGCGCGTACATCGCGTCGGCAATGGTGAAGCGGCCGAACAGGAAATCACCGTTTCCCGCGCTAAAGCGGCTGCGGCATTGGCGCCAGATCGCCATCACCCGGTTGATGTCGGCCTGCGCCTCCGGGGAGATGTCGCGCCCCGGGAAGCTGGAGCGGATGTTCATCGGAAACTGGCCGCGCAGCGCCTGGAAACTCGAATGCATTTCGGCGCTGATCGAGCGCGCCACCGCCTTGGCCGCCGGGTCGTCGGGCCACAGCCCGGCGGCGGGGAATTTCTCGGTGAGATAGCCGCAGATCGCCAGGCTGTCCCACACCACGGTGTCGCCGTGATGCAGCGCCGGCACCTTGCCTGACGGGGAATATTTGAGCAGCGTTTCCTTGCTGCCCGGCTGGAACAGCGGGATCACCACTTCCTCGAACGCCTCGCCGGTCGCCTTGAGCGCGAGCCAGGCGCGCAGCGACCATGACGCATAGTTCTTGTTGCCGAGATAGATGGTCAGATCGGCCATGAACACTCCCGGTCGAAAGACAACCGAATGATAACATCGGCGCGCGGCAATCGGCGCAGCGAAACCTTGGCATTGCCGCCTTGCCGAAGGCATGCTGCGACGAACGGGACATGAGGATGAGGCGATGGCTTTCTCGCTGATCGACAAGGACGCCGGCGCGGTGCCGCTGACGGTGCTGAGCAAGGCGCAAATGCGGCAATGGCGCGAGAGCGCGCCGGAGCGCGAGCGCGACTGGGCGCAGGCGGCCGGATTCACCGGCGAGGCCGGCAAGATCGCGCTGGTGCCGGACGAGCGCGGCAAGCTCGGCCGGGTGCTGGTCGGCGGCAGCGATAGCGAGGCGGCGATGTGGGCGGTGGCCGGCCTCTCGGAAACCTTGCCGGAAGGGGTTTACCGGCTCGATCCCTTGCCCGAGGGCGGCGATGCCAGCAGGATCGCGCTCGGCTGGGCGCTCGGCACCTACCGCTTCACCCGCTACCACGACAAGCCGGCTGGCAAGGCGCGACTGGTCTGGCCGAAAGGCGCGGATCGCGGACTGGTCGAGCGGCTCGCCGAGGGTGTGTTCCTCGCCCGGAATTTGGCGACAACGCCCGCCTCCGACATGGGCCCCGAGGAGCTGGCCGAGGCGGCACAAAAGGCGGCCAAGAACGAAGGCGCCAAGTGCAAGGTGATTGTCGGCGACAAGCTCCTTGAAAAGAACTACCCGACAATCCACGCGGTTGGGCGCGCCAGCACGCGAGCCCCGCGGCTGGTCGACATCGTCTGGGGCGAGGCCGACGCGCCCAAGGTGACGCTGGTCGGCAAGGGGGTATGCTTCGACACTGGCGGGCTCGACCTGAAACCCGCCTCCAGCATGCTCAACATGAAAAAGGACATGGCCGGCGCGGCGATCATGCTGGGCCTCGGCCAGGCGATCATGCAGACCGGGCTCAAGGTGCGGCTGCGCGTGCTGCTGCCTTGCGTCGAGAACGCGGTCTCGGGCAACGCGATGCGCCCGCGCGACATCATCAAGACACGCAAGGGGCTGACGGTCGAAATCGGCAATACCGACGCCGAGGGCCGCCTCATCCTGTGCGATGCGCTGGCCGAGGCCTCGGACGAGAAGCCGGAGATGATCGTCGACTGCGCGACCCTGACCGGCGCGGCGCGGGTCGCGCTCGGACCCGAGCTGCCGGCGTTGTTCTGCAACGACGACCGGCTGGCGAACGCGCTGATCGCCGCCGGGCAGGCGGAGGACGATCCGATGTGGCGGCTGCCGCTCTACAAGCCCTACCGCCGGATGATCGACAGCAAGGTGGCCGACCTCAACAACGTGTCGGAGGGGCCGCAAGGCGGCGCCATCACCGCCGCGCTCTATCTCAACGAATTCGTCGATCCCAAGGTGCCGTGGGCGCATCTCGACGTGATGGCGTGGAACCAGCGCGCGCGGCCCGGGCGTCCGGAAGGCGCCGAGGCGCAGACCCTGCGGGCGGTCTACGCGCACATCGCCGAGCGCTTCGGGTGAAGTCACCAGAGGCGGGCAACGCCGTAGCGATCGAAAAGCTGCTCGTTGGAAACGATCGTCAAAGGGCCGGCCAGCGCCTGGGCGATCAGCATGCGGTCGAACGGGTCGCGGTGCGGTCCGGGTAGCCGGCCGGCGGCTTCGCCCTCGGTCACGCTAATGGGCAGTCCGGTGAAACCTTCGGCTACGATGCTCCCCACGAAATCCTGCGCCAACGGACCCGCTCGCGGCAATTTACCGATGCGGTGTTTGGTAGCGATCTCCCAGGCCGAGGCGGCGCTGGCCATAACATCGTTCGCAGGATCGCCGATCGCGTCCCAAGCCGTTTTTGAAAGCGCCGGGTGATCAGTGACCCACCAGATCAGCGCATGGGTATCGAGCAGCAAGCGCATCCCATTATTGGTCCCAGGCATCGAGTTCTTCCGGCGGCAAAGGCTCAAAGAATTCAGGGCCGATGGACACTTGCCCCTTTAGCCGGCCAGGGATGCGTCGCGGCTTCGCCGTTATCGGCACGAGCTTGACAACCGGCTTGTTGCCGCGCGCGATGACGATCTCCTCGCCGGCCTCGGCGCGTGCAATAAGGCGCGAGAGATGGGTCTTGGCGGCGTGTATCGAGATCTGCTCGCTCATGTTCAGCTCCTGACTTAGTCAAGTAACTTAGCTAACCTGCCGCAGGTGTCAATTCCATGGGCCGCATGCGATGAAAATCGAAACCCAACTGCCGCTCGGCAATCTCGATCCAGGGCTGCGCGTCGCGGCGACGCGGCTCGATCTCGACCGGGTGGGCGAAGAGGCGCGGCTGGCCGAGGCGCTCGGCTATGACGGCATCGTCTGCGAGGAGACCAAGGACGACCCGTTTATCGTGCTAGTCGCTGGCGGCGCAGGCGACCGAGCGGATCGGGCTCGCGACCGGCGTCGCCATTGCTTTTCCGCGCGCCCCGGCGGTGACCGCGCTGGCCGCGTGGACCTTGCAGCGCCTATCGAAGGGCCGCTTCACGCTCGGCCTCGGCAGCCAGGTCAAGGGTCATATCGAGCGGCGGTTCGGCATGAAGTGGACGCCGCCCGGGCCCTGGATGCGCGATTATGTCGGCGCATTGCGCGCGATCTGGGCCTGCTGGCAGGAGGGTGGCACCAAGCTCGACTACCAGAGCGAGCACTACAGACTGAGCCTGATGGTGCCGCTCTTCGCGCCACCGCCGATTGAACATCCCGACGTCCCGGTACAGCTCGCTGCGGTCAACCCATTCATGTGCCAGATCGCCGGCGAGGTCGCCGACGGCATCCGCGCCCACCCGGTCTGCACGCCGCGCTATATCGAGGAGGTGATGCTGCCGGCGGCGCGTAAGGGGGCCGCAAGGGCCGGCCGCGACTTCGCCAAGTTCGAGATGGCGGTGATGCCGTTGATCGCCACGGCACCCGACAAGGCCGGTCTCGAGGCGCGCGTGCGCGACGTGCGGGCCCGCATCGCGTTTTACGCCTCGACCCCGACCTATCTGATCGCCTTCGAGTCGCAGGGCTACGGCGAGGTCGCCCGCACCCTGCAATCCTATTCGCGGGCGCAGCGCTGGGACGAGATGCCGGGCTTTATCAGCGACGAGATGCTCGATCATTACGCGGTGATCGGGACGCATGACGAGATCACCGACAAGCTCGCCGCGCGATTTTCCGGCGTCGCCAGCCATCTCGAATTCGCGATCCCCGTTTCGGGTGAGGCCGACAAAGCATCGTTGCGCGAACTGCTCGCCCGCCTGCGCTAGGCGCGCTCAGTAACCTCGTTGCGGGTCGACGAGATTGGCGACCGGGCGTCCGGCTTCGAGATCGCAGATCGCGGCGGCGATGATCCGCGCGGCTGTCGGCGGGTGGGTGTCGGCCGCGACATGCGGGGTGACGACGATCCGGGGGTGGCGCCAGAACGGATGATCCGGCGGCAGCGGCTCGTCGCGAAAGACATCGAGCACCGCCGCCGAAAGCTGGCCGCTGTCGAGAGCCGCAAGCAGATCGGCCTCGACGAGATGGCGGCCCCGGCCGGCATTGACGAGGCCGGCGCCGCGCGGCAGGCGGGAGAAGAGCCGCGCGTCGAGGATGTTCTCGGTCTCGCCGGTCATCGGCAAGAGACAGACGAGGATGTCGCTGGCGGCGAGCATTGCGTCCAGTCCGGCCGGACCGGCATGGGTGGCAAAGCCCGGCACGTGCTTGGCCGACCGGCTCCAGCCGGCGACCGTAAAGCCGAGCGACCGCAAGGTGCGTCCCGCGGCCTGCCCCAATGTGCCGAAACCGAGAATGCCGACTTTGCGCTCGGCGGCGTTTTTCTGGTGCAGTTCGCGCCACTCGCCGGCGGCCTGCTGCAGGCGGTAGTCGATATCGTGACGATGCAGCCGCAGCACCTGCAGCGCCACGTACTCGCACATCGCCTGCGTCATGTGCGGATCAACGAGCCGCAGGATCGGGACGCCGGCCGGCAAATTCGGGTCGCGCAGGAGATGGTCGGTCCCGGCGCCCAGCGACACGATCAGCTTCAGGTTGGGCAGGCTGGCGAGCAGCCCCGGTTCGGGATGCCAGACCAGCGCGTAGTCGATCGCGGCCGGATCGCCGAATTCGGGCCAATAGCTGATCTCATAGTCGGGAAAGGCCGCCGGAAGGTGCGGGCGCCAGCGCGCCAGCGCCGCCGCGGTGGTCTTGAACAGGATCGCCACGCTCGCTCCCCGGCTGGGTCGAGGCTGCATCATGCGTCTGGAGTGCGGGCCGGTCTACGCCGACGCCACGAGTTGCTTTACTCTCCCCGGCATGATTTTGCGCTCCAACCTGCCGCGACTGCGCGAACTGGCCGGCGCCGCCGAGCGGGTGCTCGATGTCGGCGGCTGGTACCAGCCGTTCAACCTGGCGACGCATGTGATCGACCTCTTGCCGTTCGACACGCGGCGCCAGCACGATCCGCTCGATCCCGAGGATGCGCCGCGGTTTTCCGCCGCGACCTGGCACGCGGCAGATGTTTGCATCGCCCCTTGGCCGTATCCCGACAAATTTTTCGATTTCGCGGTGTGCTCGCACATCCTCGAAGACGTGCGCGACCCGATCGCCGTCTGCGCGGAGCTGAACCGTGTCGCGCGCGCCGGCTATATCGAGACCCCATCGCGGCTGCGCGAGATTTTTGCCAAGGCGCGGTTCGCCGCGCTGCGCGCGCTGGCCGGCGGTCTGCCGGAGATCGGCATGTCGCACCATCGCTGGTTTGTCGAACTGGAGGGCTCGCATTTGCGCTTTACCGCCAAGATGGGCGCGCTCGCCGAGCGCCGCCGGCACTACCTGACGCGGAGCGATATCGGCCGCAAGCTGACCGAGGCGGAGAGCGGGCTCGGCTTCTTCTGGGAAGGCGGGTTCACCTATGAGGAGGCGTTCGTCTTCCCGCGCGACGATTACCCGGTCTTCCGGCAAAAGGCGCTGGCGCGGCTGCGGGGAAAATAACGCGCAGCGCCATCAGGCGGACTCCTTTGGCGGGGTCAAATCGTCGCCAGGATCGGCGGGGGTCGGGTCGTTGGGAATTATAGTCACGGCGGACAGAGGCGGCACCGGCGGCACGGTACGGGAGGCGGGGGTGGCATCGGCACCTTGCCCGATGGCGAATACTTGAGGAGCGTCTCCTTGCTGCCCGGCTGGAACAGCGGGATCACCATCTCCTCGAACGCCTCGCCGGTCGCCTTGAGCGCCAGCCAGGTGCGCAGCGACCATGACGCATAGTTCTTGTTGCCGAGATAGATGGTCAGATCGGACAGGAATACTCCCGGTCGAATGGCAAGCGAATGATATCACTGGCGCACGGCAATCGGCGCATCGAGAGCGTTCGTATTGTCTCAGGTTGAAAATTCAACCCCCGGGGTGAAGGCCGCAGATTGACCGCGGCGCTCGCCCTTTTTTATCCCGCTTGATCTCGCGCAAGACGGGAATTGTGCGGGGTTATCCCTCTAGCTTGACTTATCCGTCCCCCCAATCAGGACGGGAAGGATCGCTCTTTCCCGAGGCGTTGAGGTTCGCTTGACGCAACATCATCAATAATACCGCTTCGCTCGAAATCGAAGCAGGGTCGCCGTGCTGCGGCCATTGGACGGGGTCATAAACAATCGTGCTGCCGCACCCAGTTCCATTGGTTGCAGCGGCCAGATCGTCTGGCACGATCCACGCATTTGGCGGCTCAGTTGGCGGGTCGGCCTTCCTGATCACGGCCGGTTTGCCAACCGCATCGCCGCGCCGGAGGATTTCCTCGCCTCCCGGGCCATGCACGATGAGGCTCAGATCGGCAACGACGTTGTTGACGAAAAGAAGGTCGCTCGAGGCAATCTTCACCCGGCCGACCCCAAGAAGGAAATTGCCCTCGTCGTCTCGGGTCACCCAGACCGCCTCACCCGGGCGAGCGGTGTAAGACGGCGGGATCGGGTTGGTACGTGTCATCACGATCAACTTGGCTCGGGGGGCGGCTTGAGATCGTCACCAGGATCGGCCGGGGTCGGTTCCTTCGGCTTCACCGCCCCGGCATCTTTCGGCGGCAAAGGTGGAAACGGAACGGGAGGTGGTACCGGCGGCGCACCGAGTACGGGCCCATTCAGATTAATCGCCATCGCGGTAATAAAGATTGCCGCGGGCGTAAGGACGATCGAGCTGGTGCCTACGCTGAGGCTGATGTTGAACCCGGAGTTCAGCACAATGGTCCCGAGCGGGCCCGGGACGTCAATCGTCGCTTGGCTCGGCATGGCCAGGGCCGCCGCCGCCGCCGCCGCGTCCGCCGCGGCTTCCGCCGCCTCCGCAGGCGAGGCCCCGCTGCCTACGCTCGCTCCGGCCGAGATGGCCGAGGCGGCCGCCGGGCCGCCGACCGTGACGCTCCAGTTACCGCCCACCATCTCGCTCGAGCTCCCGTTGACCTGCAGACTGTCATCCTTCTTGACGAGGGTATTACGGGCTTTACCGACGCTTAGATGATAGTCATTCACGACTTTGGCTAAATAACTGCCTCCGTCACCGCCGCCGGAAGAACTTGACTGTGTGCCGCCGACCTTCCCGACGGTGAGGTGGCGGTCGGAGCCGATGCTCTCGTAGCGCTTCTCGAAGGCGGTAATATCGAGACGGCGCTGCGAGCGGATCAGGTACTGCTCCTTGTCCTTGTTGTCGTTAAACCGCAGCAAATGAAATCGGGGTTTGTCAGTATCTTTTAGGGGGATACTGCGCGTCTTGATGCCGCTAAAAAACCACTTTGTGCTTTCTTTTTTACGTAAATCTTGAATTGTTTTCAAATTTTCATTTGCCAAATCGTCATCAACGAACGGTCTGTTACTATGAGTATCGTAATCTGCGTTATAAACACGACCGGTTATTATCGGTCTGTCCGGATCGCCCGCAAGAAAGTCGACGATGACTTCCTGGCCAATTCGCGGGAGGAACTGGTGACCGTAATGGCGGCCCGCCCAGCCTTCCGATACTCGAACCCAACACGTATTGTCTCCCCGCAAAAAGGGAGAAATATCGGGCTCTCCGCGCTTCCTTTCCGGGCCTCTATCCCAGGGAAAACGGACCCGTACCCGACCGAGCGCATCGGCCAAAACATCTCCACCACTCGTGTCAGTTCCGTGCCGACCAATTACCACGGCCAGGTGTGGCCCGGAGGTGCGAGGCTCCGTCCAACCAGTGGGCAGCGGCATGGAGCGCAGAAAGATCGGGTTGCCGCCAACCGGACTGGCCACGAACGCGCAACTGAATGTATTGACAGGCTCGTCGTCCTGAAGGCGAGTAACCGCCGCCTTAACAAGTATGGGAATAAGAGAAGTGAGGGCGCCGGCTCCACCGCCAAGAAAAAAGGGGGCAAACCAAGGGGTGTCCCCACCCCGAGGCGTGCCGAGGGTTTTTGCGAGCTCTAAAGGAAGCCCATTCTGAAGGTAATTATTCAGCCCTTGGTTGGTAAATGTTGCTGCGACGTCGAACGTTGTTGTGCCCTCTGGCCATAGCAAGTCTAAAAATATTTTAAAAAAATTCTTTTCCTCGTGATGATATCCAGTTTCGAACGCTTTGAGTTCCGTGCGTGTTATTACATACGAACTCGAGTACCTTTCCCGCCGGAGTGGGTGTGCGATTTCGAAATACAAGGACGTCAGGAGAGCCCGCTGTCAATTGAGCTTCCTGATCCAGCAGCTGCTGTTGTCTAGTGTCTTCCGAAAGTGGTGTTTCAATTATGTCAAATTGATAACCAGGGATAAAAGCGGAATTTCTTGTTTGCCCGTGCGTCATTTCCACGAGCGGTTCCTTACCCTGCATATATCGCTCAGCCGTTAACCGCGCGTCATCGTTGGTATCGAAATGATACGCGCCAAAACCCTCATTCCGAAACCGATCGGTGTCGTCCGGCGGGGTTCTCGGGCCTTTTGGCCCTCCTCGATGCGGTGTTGGCTCAATCATGTCGTTTCGCTCAAGGACCGCAAATGCACCGGTAAATGGCGACGTTGGAATCAGTGGATTGAAATTCCCGCGGCGTGCCCACCGAGATACCGGGCTGTATGTCTGCTTCCAACCGCTAATTGTAGTCGCGCTTTCCGCTCGCAAAGTGATGGTCATCTTGTCGACAGGAAAAATTTTCCCATCGGTAAGGTGGACCGGATCGAATTTAGGATGGCCCTTGCCAAGTGCCATCGTGGCAACTCCGATATTTTTGTCATGCTCGAAAAAATACCAAATGCCGAATTCGGCCATTAGCCGCGATAGAAAATTGAAGCTTGTCTCAGCGAACTGGACGCAATATTCCATTTTAGGAAACGGAAATCCGGGTGAATTCAGGCGGTCATAATTAACTGCCAGGTTTGGAAAAGAGTTCACTACCTGTTCTATTATCTCTTTTACATCCTTATCTTCAAAAACACGATACGCGGTTTCGAGGTCCAGCATCTTAAATGCTGGAACAATTGTGGCGGTGTATTGGTCAAAAAGTACGTCAACAAGAGATATCTTAGTCGATTGATCCTCCAATTTAGCAAAGCCGTCGTATTGAAAAGTCTCTATAACGCCGCACCGGCGGACGTATGCAACTTCGTCGGGATCCGCATGGAATGTGGTTGAATGGTCGCCCGGATTAAAGACTTCTGTTTCAACTATTTTATCTATTTTTACGAGTATCGTCGCTGGGGTATTGATCAGGTCTCGGGGGTCTATATAAGGTTTATCTCGGGCTCGCCAAAGCGTCACGGTATAAGAATAGGGGATGGAGAAGCCCTCCACGCCACTGAGGCCAACCATCAGCAGCGGGTCACCTTTTAGTTTCCGTTCATCAGGGTCGGTATCAAGGACGGTCCGGATTTTTAAGCGCTTACCTTCTTGGGTTGCTGCCGGTTCGTCGGCCATAGTTCCCTCGGTGCAAAAAGAAGCGTCATTTGGGTCGCTTTTATCCGCATATGATAGGCGTCTTGCCCATGCAACTGTAAAATAATACTGATATCATGTCCTATTTACTTCCCCTTCCGCCCAGGGCGCGGCGCCACCACGTGCGCCGTTCTGAGGGCCGGTATCCAACATGAGGCATTTGAAACGCAGGCTCCGCGCGTCTTGCCTTCGTAGAGTCGCGCCGGTATAACCCGCGGCTCAATCGGGCGGCGGGCCTGCGCGAAAGCGCCACATAGGGCATGCCTTGCCGTCCACAGCGCACAGGAACCCGAAATGCCCAAGCTGAAGACCAAGAGCGGCGCGAAGAAGCGCTTTGGGCGCACCGCGTCCGGCAAGATCACGATGAATGTCGCGCACAAGCGGCATCGCCTGATCTCGAAACCGAAATCGATGAAGCGCAAGGCGCGCGGCAAGGTGACGTTGCAGCCGGGCGACGCCAAGCTCGTCCTCACCTACATGCCGTATCTGCGAGGCTGAGCCATGGCGCGGGTCAAACGCGGAACGACGACGCACGCCCGTCACAAGAAGGTCCTCGACCTCGCCAAGGGCTATCGCGGACGCAGCAGCAAGGCCTACCGTATCGCGCTCGAAAAGGTCGAGAAGGCGCTGCGCTACGCCTATCGCGACCGGCGCAACAAGAAGCGCGATTTTCGCGGGCTGTGGATCCAGCGGATCAACGCCGGGGTGCGCGAGCACGGCATGACCTATTCGCAATTCATCCACGGGCTGAAGCTCGCGGGGGTCGAGCTCGACCGCAAGGTGCTCTCCGACCTCGCGGTCCGCGAGCCGGAGGCGTTCGCCGCGATCGTCGAGAACGCCAAGTCGGCGCTGCCGGCACAGGCGGCGGCTGAATGATCCGGCGTACGGCGGGAAAGGGTCCCGGCCTTAGCCGTGGCGGCCTTGCGGGCCGATTTAGCGGCGGGTGTCGTCGCTAGGCCCCGCCGCTTGCGCTCGAGTCACGAAGGGGCCGCAATCGGCCCCTTTTCTATTTCTGTCTGAAGGTTCAAGAGATCGGTCATGGACGATCCGCAACAGGTAACCGAAGCCGGGCTCGCCGAGATCGCCGCGGCGTCCTCGCCCGACGCGCTCGAACAGGTGCGCATCAAGTATCTGGGCCGCCAGGGTGTGGTGACGGGCTTGATGCGGGGCCTCGGGGCGCTCCCCGCCGACCAACGGCGCGATGCCGGCGCCCGGCTGAACGCGCTGAAGGACACGATTTCCGAGGCGGTCGACTCTCGCGCCGGCGAACTCGGCCGCGCCGCGCTGTCGGGCCGGCTTGCCGCCGAGCGCGCCGACGCGACGCTGCCGGTGTCGCCGGGCGCGGTGGGGCGCATCCATCCGATCAGCCAGACCATCGACGAGATCGTCGCGATCTTCGGCGAGATGGGGTTCGCCGTCGCCGAGGGCCCGCATATCGAGGACGATTTCTACAATTTCACCGCGCTCAACATCCCGCCCGAGCACCCGGCGCGGCAGGAGCACGATACGTTCTATCTGCCCGAGCGCGCCGACGGGTCGCGGCTGGTCCTGCGCACCCATACCTCGCCGGTGCAGATCCGCACCATGCAGAAGCAGAAGCCGCCGCTCCGCATCATCGTCCCCGGCCGCACCTTCCGCTGCGACCACGACGCGACACACTCGCCGATGTTCCATCAGGTCGAGGGGCTGGTGATCGACCGCACCACCCATATGGGGCACCTCAAAGGCTGCCTGATCGAGTTCTGCCGCGCCTTTTTCGACGTGGACGATTTGCCGGTGCGGTTCCGCCCGAGCTATTTCCCGTTCACCGAGCCGTCGGCCGAGGTCGATATCGGCTGCTCGCGCGCCGGCGGGGAATTGAAAATCGGCGCTGGCGGCGATTGGCTCGAAATCCTTGGCAGCGGGATGGTGCATCCGCAGGTGCTGCGCAATTGCGGCATCGACCCCGACGAGTACCAGGGCTTTGCCTTCGGGATGGGTATCGAGCGGGTGGCGATGCTCAAATACGGCATCCCCGATCTGCGCACGATGTACGACAGCGATTTGCGCTGGCTGCGGCATTACGGGTTTCTCCCGCTCGACATCCCCTCGCCGGTGCGGGGACCGCTGGTATGAAGACCACGCTCTCCTGGCTCAAGACGCATCTCGACACCGGCGCGGGGGTCGGGGAGATCGTCGAGCGGCTCGTCATGCTCGGCCACGATGTCGACGGGGTAGATGATCCGGCCGCGGCGCTCGCCGGGTTCAAGGTGGCGCGCGTGATCTCGGCCGAGAAGCACCCAAACGCCGACCGCCTGCGGGTGTGCGTCGTCGATGCCGGAGCTGGCGAGGTGCAGGTGGTGTGCGGCGCGCCCAACGCGCGAACCGGTATGAAGGGCGTGTTCGGCCCGGCCGGGATCGTTGTGCCGCGCACGGCCAAGACGCTCGAGGAGAGCACGATCCGCGGCGTCGCCTCGAAGGGCATGCTGATGTCGGCTTACGAGCTGGCGCTGTCGGACGATCACGAGGGTATCGTCGAGCTACCCGACGACGCGCCGGTCGGCATGGGCTATGTCGATTACGCCGGGCTCGGCGACCCGGTCATCGACATCAAGGTGACGCCGAACCGCGCCGATTGCCTCGGCGTGCGCGGGATCGCCCGCGACCTCGCCGCGGCTGGGATCGGCACGCTGACTCCGCTCGACGAAAGTCCAGTGCCGGGGCGGTTCACATCGCCGATCGGGATCGAGTTGACCGACCGCAAGGCCTGCCCGCTGTTCCTCGGGCGGCACATCCGCGGGCTGAAGAACGGGCCGAGCCCGGACTGGCTCAAGCGGCGGCTGGAGTCGATCGGGCTCAGGCCGATCTCAGCGCTGGTCGACATCACCAATTTTCTCACCTTCGACCTCAACCGGCCGCTCCACGTTTTCGACGCCGGCAAGGTGAAGGGCAATCTCGTCGTGCGCTTTGCCAAACCGGGCGAAAAGCTGCTGGCGCTCAACGGCCGCGAATACACGCTCGACCCCGAGGTAACCGCGATTGCCGACGACAGGGGCGTGCAGAGCCTCGGCGGGGTGATCGGCGGCGAGCCGACCAGCTGCACCGAGGCGACGACCGAGGTGTTCATCGAGGCGGCGCTGTTCGATCCGGTGCGCACCGCGGCGACCGGGCGGCGGCTCGAGATCATCAGCGACGCGCGCTACCGCTTCGAGCGCGGCATCGACCCCGAGTTCACCGCGCCGGGGCTGGAGGTCGCGACCCGGCTGGTACTGGAGCTATGCGGCGGCGAGCCATCCGAGGTCGTGGTCGCCGGCGCGGTACCGGAATGGCGGCGGGAATTCATCCTGCGGGAAAACCGCATCGCGGAGCTGGGTGGTTTGGCGGTACCTCCAGCGGAATCAACGATAATACTCGAAGTATTGGGTTTTGGCGTCGAGGGCGAACGCGACACGCTGCGCGTGGCGCCGCCGCCGTGGCGTGGCGACATTGTCGGCGAGGCCGATCTCGTTGAGGAGGTGTTGCGGGTCAAGGGCTATGACGAGATTGCGCCGGTGCCGCTGGCGCGCGACACGGTTATCGCCCGCCCGGCGATCGATGCGCGGCGCCGCCGTACCGAGCTGGTGCGACGCTCGCTGGCCGCACGGGGCCTCGTCGAGGCGGTCACCTACTCATTCATCCCGGCGGCGGCGGCCGAGCGCTTTGGCGGCGGCCAGGCGGCGCTGCGCCTGGTCAATCCGATCAGCGCCGATCTCGATGTAATGCGTCCCTCGGTGCTGCCGGGCCTTGTCGAGGCGGCGCGGCGCAACGCCGACCGCGGCATCCCCGACATCGCGATCTATGAGGTGGGTCCCGCCTACCGCGACGACACACCGGAGGGCCAGGTCACCGTGGCAGCGGGGTTGCGCGCCGGGCGCCTGGGGCCCCGAGATTGGCATGACCGACCGGGCGACGCCGATCTGTTCGCCGCGAAGGCGGATGCGCTCGCCGCGCTCGCGGCCGCGGGGGCGCCGGCGGACAACCTCCAGGTCTCGGGCGACCCGCCCGCCTGGTTCCATCCCGGGCGCAGCGGTGTGTTGCGCCTCGGGCCGACCGTGCTCGGCCATTTCGGCGAATTGCACCCCGAAATCCTCGCCGCGTTTGACCTGAAGGGGCCGGTGGCGGCGTTTGAGACTTTCATCGAGGCCGTGCCGCTGCCGCGCGGTGGCCGGAGGCCTCCGCTCAGGCTTTCGGTGTTCCAGCCGGTCGAGCGCGATTTCGCCTTTGTCGTAGACCGCGGCGTGCCGGCCGAGACGCTGCTGCGTGCGGCACGCGGCGTCGACCGCAAGCTGGTTAGCGATATCCGCCTGTTCGACGTCTACGAGGGCAAGGGGCTTCCGGAGGGCAAGAAGTCGCTCGCCATCGCCGTCACCTTGCAGCCGCAGGAAGCGACGTTGACCGACGCTGAGATCGAGGTGTTCTCCCAGCGCCTCGTCGCGGCGGTGGAAAAGGCGACCGGCGGGACACTGCGCGGGTGACAAGGTCGGCGGTGCTGCGCGATAAAGCGGCATGCATCTGCGCATCCGCTCGATCACCTATCTCGCCGAGGACGTGCTCGGCTTCGAGTTGGTCGATCCCAACGAGCGCGACCTGCCGCGGTTCACCGCGGGGGCGCATGTCGCGATCCGGGTCGCGCCGGGGCTATTGCGCGACTATTCGCTGTGGAACGACCCGGCCGAGCGGCGGCGCTATTGCATCGCCGTGCTCAAGGACAAGGACGGCCACGGCTCGAACCGGCTGCACGTTGAGGCGCGGGCCGGCGACCTGCTGGAGGTTTCGTGGCCGCGCAATTTTTTCCCGCTGGCCGAGGAGGCCGAGCGGCACTGGCTGATCGCCGGCGGCATCGGCATCACCCCGATCATGGCGATGATCGCCGAATTGAAGCGGCGGCGGACCGATTTTCATTTGCATTACTGCAGCCGCGCGCCAGAGCGCACCGCGTTCCGCGAGGACTTGGCGCTGCTCGCGGCGATGGGCCAGGCGACATTTCATTACGACGGCGGCGACCCGGCAAAGGGGCTCGATGTCGTGTCGCTGCTCAAGGAGCCGCCGCCCGGCACGCATCTCTACTATTGCGGGCCGGCCGGGCTGATGGACGCGGTGGCGCGCGCGACGATCCACTGGCCGCCGCGGACGGTGCATTCCGAATACTTCAAGGGGCCGGCGGCGGCGATCCCCGAGATGGTCGGCGAGGATCTGCCGTTTCGCGTGCGGCTCGCAAAGCGCGGCGGCGAATACGAGGTCCGCGCCGACGAGTCGATCGCCACCGCGCTGCGCCGGCAAGGGGTCCGGGTCGATACCTCGTGCGAGCTCGGCTATTGCGGCACCTGCCTGACGCGTTATGTCGCAGGCGAGCCCGATTTCCGCGACCAGATCCTCAACCCGGCCGACCGCAAGCGCTTTGTTTTGACCTGTTGCAGCCGAGCGAAAAGCGAGATTTTAGAGCTCGATCTGTAGCTTCACCCGCTGTGGCAAATCGGTGACAGTGGAGGCGAATTCCCGCCGCCATCAGGAACCCGTCGCGTTCTCGCCCTGTTGATCCCGGCGAGCCAAGGAAATTGCGCCTTAAGTCGACCGAAGCGGTCGGCGGCGCGGTTTCCCGCAATTTGGGGTCAGCAACGTGAAAAATCTAATGCGCTACTCGATCAACGCGGCGGCAGCGGCGGCGCTGTTCGCATCAATCGTCCCGGCAAGCGCGCAGACGGTGGTGTGGGGCGGGCCGTATGGCGGCCTCAACCTTGGCGCCGATTGGGCCACCACGCCGGGGTCGATCAGCGTCGCACCCAACCCGGCGACGCCCGGCAGCACGTTCGGACTGACGCATCACAGCGACACGACGGTCACCGGCGGCGGGCAGATCGGCTATAATTATCAGTTCAACAACTTCGTATTTGGCGTCGAAGGCGACATCAGGGGCGGCGGCCCGTCGAACACCACCTCCATCGGGGCGCCGGGTGTTCCCGGGGTCGGGCCGGGCAGCAGCTTTACCGCCTCCTCTTCGGTCAACGGCTCGGTGCGCGGCCGCCTCGGCTATGCGATCGATCCGTTTCTGCTCTACGTCACCGGCGGTGTCGCGATCGCCGATGCGAACCTGAAGGCGACGCGAGCGTCGACAGCCTTTAGTCCGGGCAGCACCAGGTCCAATTCGGCGGTCGTCTTTGGCCCGACCATCGGCGCCGGTCTCGAATACGCGCTGAACAACAACATCTCGCTCGCCGCTGAATACCGCTATACGGATTACGGTCGCCAGAACGTCAACCTTGGTTCGACAACGGTCGCGCCAGGGGTAAGCGCGCCGCTGAGCGGCCGCGTCGGGGTGCACGACAATGTGGCGCTGCTGAAGATCAACTATCGCTTCGGCGCCCCGCCTCCGCCCCCTCCGCCGATGCCCGCGGCGACGCCAGCGCCGCCGCCCACCGCTCCGAAGGTGTTCATCGTGTTTTTCGATTGGGACAAGGACACGATCACGCGTGAGGGCATGCAGGTGGTTCAGCAGGCGGCCGACGCCTATAAATCGGGGGCGCCGGTACAGATCCAGGTCACCGGCTACACCGACCGGTCGGGTGCGCCCAGCTACAACCAGCGCCTTTCCGAGCGCCGCGCCAACAATGTCGCCAGGGCGCTCGCTCGCCTCGGCGTGCCGCAGAACCAAATGGCCGTCTCGGGCCGCGGCGAGAACGACAATCGCGTGCCGACGGCAGATGGCGTGCGCGAGCCGCAGAACCGCCGGGTGGAGATCGTGACGCCATAAGGTCTGGCAAGTCGATGAAAGAGCGGCCTCCGGGCCGCTCTTTTCCTATGCGCCCTCCGCAAGGCTCTTCGAGACCATCTCGAAGGTGTTGGTGCTGAGCCCCGCGGCGTCATGGATGCGCTGCAGCTGGGCCTTCATCAGCGCCTGGCGAGCCGGGTCAAAGCGCCGCCATTGGCCGAGCGGCTGTACCGCCCGCGCGGCGAGCTGCGGATTGCTCGGATCGATGGCGAGAACCTCGTCGGCAAGCAGCACGTAGCCCTCGCCGTTCGCCGCGTGGAAATGCAGCCGGTTGCCGTTTGCGAAGGCGCTGATCAGCGCCCGCCAACGGTTCGGGTTGGCGCGGTTGAAAGCGGGATGACGGGTCAGCTTCTTGACGGCCGCGATGGCGCCGGGCAAGGCCGAGCGCGCCTGGATCGAGAACCAGTTGTCGATGACCAGCGGCTCGTCCTGCCAGCGCCGATGGAAGGCGTCGAGCGCCGCGGCCCGTTCGGGGCCATCGAGGTCGTTCAGCACCGATAGCGCCGCGAGCACATCGGTCATATTTTGCTGCGCGTCGAATTGCGATTTGGCGAGCCGAGCCCCGGCTTGCCTGTCGCCGGCGGCGAGGTATCCGAGACAGACGTTACGCAGGGAGCGCCGGCCGATCGCGGCGCCGTCGGTCGTGTAGGGGCCGGGGTCGACGAGTTCACGATAGGCGGCGGCGAATTCGCTCGCGAGCGCGGCAGCGATGCCCGCGCGTGCCTCTTCGCGCACCGCGTGGATCGCCTCGACATCGACTACATCCATCTCATCCGCCAGGGTCAGTTCGCTCGGCAGCAGCAGCGCCTCGGCGGCAAACGCGCGATCGCGGGCGGAATCTGCGAGATTGTGGCGCGCCGCCTCGATGAGGTCCGGGTCGAGCGGCGACAACCGCTTGCCCTTGCGCCACAGTGCGATGCGCTCCAGCAGCACGGCGGTGGCGGCGCGCTGCCCGGCGTCCCAGCGCGCGACGGGATCGGTGTCGTGGATCGCGAGAAACTTGTGCCGCTCGAGCGGGACTCCTTGAAGTTTCACCGGCGCCGAAAAGCCGCGCAGCAGCGAGGGAATAGGCGGCGCTGGAACATCGACAAACCTGAAGGTCTGGCGCGCCTGGCCGCAGACGAGCAACCGGGTGCCGTCTTGCGCGGCGGCTTCGCCCTCAATACGGGTCGGCAGCTCGTCGCCGTTCGGGCCGAGCAGCCCCATCGCGACGGGAATCGGCAGCGGTTGTTTCTCCGGCTGGCCAGGGGTCGGCGGAGTGCGCTGCGAGACGGTTAGCTCATAACTTTTGGCCGCGGCATCGTAGCGGTCCTCGATCGTGATCTCGGGCGTGCCGGCCTGGTGGTACCAGCGGGCGAACTCGGTCAGGTCGATGCCGCTCGCATCCTGCATCGCGCCGACGAAATCGGGGATCGTGGCGGCCGAGTTGTCATGCCGCTCGATATAGAGGTCCATGCCCTTGCGGAAGCCGTCGCGCCCCAAGAGCGTGTGCATCATGCGGATCAGCTCGGCGCCCTTGTTGTAGACCGTGGCGGTGTAGAAATTGTCGATCCGCAGATAGCTTTGCGGCTGCACCGGATGGGCGAGCGGGCCGGCGTCCTCGGGGAATTGCGCGGCGCGCAGCGCCCGGATGTCGCTGATCCGGGACATCGCTTCGCTGCCCATATCGGCGGAAAATTGCTGGTCGCGGAAAACCGTCAGGCCTTCCTTCAACGACAGCTGGAACCAGTCGCGGCAGGTAACGCGGTCGCCGGTCCAATTGTGGAAGTATTCGTGCGCGATGACGCTCTCGATCGCCTCGTAATCGCTGTCGGTCGCGGTGTCGGGCTTGGCCAGCACATAGCGCGTGTTGAAGATGTTGAGGCCCTTGTTCTCCATCGCCCCCATGTTGAAATCGCTGACCGCGACGATGTTGAAGACGTCGAGGTCGTATTCGAGACCGTAGGTGTCCTCGTCCCATTTCATCGACGCCTTAAGCGAGGCCATCGCATGCGCGCACTTGTCCTCGTCGCCGCGCCGCACCCAGATGGCAAGCGGGATGCGCCTGCCGGAGCGGGTGATGAACTCGTCGCGATGGGCGACGAGGTCGCCCGCCACCAG
This sequence comes from uncultured Alphaproteobacteria bacterium, assembly GCA_963773625.1. Taxonomy (GTDB): domain Bacteria; phylum Pseudomonadota; class Alphaproteobacteria; order ATCC43930; family CGMCC-115725; genus DATARH01. Next base: position 188,185 of record CAVZCJ010000015.1, read on the forward strand.
CGCGAACAGGTATGAGGGCTTCGGATGCGGATCGTCCCAGGTGGCGAAATGCTTGCCGTCGGGCAGATCGCCGTGCTTGCCCGGGTTGCCGTTCGACAACAGGACCGGGTAGCGCGCCTTGTCCGCCTCTATGACGACGCGATAGCGCGCCGAGACGTCCGGCCGGTCGAGAAACCAGGTGATGCGGCGGAACCCCTCGGCCTCGCATTGGGTGCAGAAATTGCCGCCGGAGGTGTAGAGGCCGCTCAGTGCGGTGTTGAGCTGCGGCCTTATTCGCACCGTTATTTCGAGGCGGAAGGCGTCAGGCACGTCGGGTACGATCAGCGCGCCATCCGGTTCGACGCGGTAGCGGTCAGTTCCGAGCGCAGCTTTATCGAGCGTGATCGCAAGCAGTTCCAACTCTTCGCCGTCGAGGCGCAGCGGCGTCTTTGACCCGCCGACGGCGGGGTTGCGCCGCACCGCGAGATGCGAGCGCACGATCGTTTTGTCCTCGTCGAGAACAAAGCTGAGCTCGACCTGATCGATCACAAAATCGGGCGGCCGGTATTCCGAAAGCAGCGTCGGCTTCGGCGGTGCGGTATCGAGTGGCAAATCCATCATCGAACAGGAATCCGTTTGGAAGGCGGCGGAAATGAAGCTCTAGAACCTACTTTACGGCCGACCGCACCGCCGAGTCCGCGCCGACCCCGTAATGTATCGCTATAAAATGAATATGGTGGCCGGAGACACGCCCCGTCCTCTTCCACTTTCCTCCATGGTGAACCGCTTGGCGGCAAACGCGCGGCGGAAGGCCTGTCGCCTTGCCTGTCGGGCAAGCAAAAACCCGCCGGCATATGCCGGCGGGTTCTCGCTGTCTAAATCGGCCGATCGCGACTAGAAGGCAAACGCGAACTTGCTGATCAGCACGTTTTCGGTGCCGTGGCCGTTGTTGATGGTCGTCCGCTCGCCCCACATGTATTCGAGGCCGACTGTGACCGGTGCCACCGGGTTCCAGATCAGGTTGGCATGGAAAGTCTCCACGGACTTGTTCATGCCGCTGAAGTTACCCGCGCTGGCAACCAGAGCAGTGGGGATCGTGTGTGAATTGAAGCCGAAGCTGACGTTGCTGCGCAAATTCGGCGTCCACCAATGCTGGTAGCCAAGTTCGGAGCCCCACTCGAAGGTCGGGCTGACGAGGACACTTCCCGCCGCCGCCGCCGTGGTTGGGCCGCCGAACGCACCATACTTGCCGGCCGCACCGTAATTGGTCGCCAGGGCGAAGTTGCCGCTGCTGTTCAGGAAGCTGCCGAGCGCCTCGCCGAGGGTGAAGTGCGCATTGAAGTTGTCCTTGGCCCAGCCGAACCAGCCCGGCTGGAAGCTCATGCCGAAATGGCCGCCATAGCCGATGAAGTCGCGGGCGAAGAACTTGCCGTCGGTGACGTCGAGGCCGGGCCGGATCACCGCCGAGATGTCGAGATGGCCCCAGGGCTGCGGGATGTACCACGCCGCGGTGAAGTCGGGCGCGGTCGCCTTGGCGATATTGAGCGGCAACTGACCGCTGCCCAGCAGCGCCGAGGTGCAGGTCGTCGCCGTCGCCAGCGCCGCGACCGTACAGGTCGTGGTCACACTTGAGGTGACGCCGGCATCCGAGGCCTCGATGCCCGCAGGTGTGCCGATATCGGTCGCCGGGGTTTCCGCCGATACCGAGAACGAGCCGATCGTGAGCGGAATGGTGTAGCGGACCTGCGGGATACGGACATGGCCCGGCTCGCCGACATTGCCGCCGAAGTCGAGCGTCTCGGAGTTGGCGTCCGGGTCGGAGAAGTTCGAGGTCGCCTGGCCGGCGAGGAACCCGCCCAACGTGCCATAGGCATAGCGGAGGCGCGGAGCCAGGTTGTCGGAGACCGAGGTCGGGTTGCCGCCGCCCGGCGAGAAGCCGGTCGACCCGGCCCAGTCGAACTCGAAGACCGTGCGCACCTCGCCCAGCGGGGTCGGGGTGCGGGTCTCGAAGCCGACCTTCAATTCACGCGGGCTCTGCAAGAAGATGCCGTTGCTGCGCGCCTTGGCCGGGCCAGCACTATTGAGCGGTACCGACTGCACCTGGCCGTTGTCGCCGACCGTGGTGTTCTGCGGGCTGGCGTTCGGGTTGCCGCCCGACATCCAGTAGTCGAGCACTTCGTGATATGCGCCGTAGACCTTCAGCGAGGTGTCGGTGCCGGGGATGAGGATCGAGCGCGGGAAGCTGCCCGCCGTCGCCGGGGCGCTCGCCGCCGGGTTGGTGTCGACCGAGAACACCGCGCCGGCGCCGGGCTGCAACCCGACCGCGGCGAGCTGGTCGATCCGCTGGGAGAGGAGCTGCTGGTTGAGCCGCAGGTCCGACAGCTCGTCGGCGCGGGCGCCAGCCAATCCGGTCAACATCGCCAACGCAGCCGTGCTCGTCCCCAGCGCCGCGATGGTGCCGATCTTCCGCTTGATGCTCATTGCTCCCCCAATTTCAAGTTGCCGCGTACCACAGCGAGGGCACCGATCCCTCTTGCGCTATGATATTGTGCAATGATGTTGCGCACCAGCAGATTTAAGCGCGGTCTACGCGAAAAGTGGCGTTTTCACCGCAGCGTGGCTTTGCTGCAACAATCCACCTTAAGCGGCTGAAATCGCCGCATTTATCGGTGAGAAATCAGCTCGAACTCGCGCGCCGGCCCAGCCCGGCGGTGCCAAGGGGCAGCCTATCGCGTTACGCGAAACCGCTCAAAACTTGAAGCCAACCCGCCCGCCGGCACTGGTAATGCCGGCATTGTGACGGCCGAGATTGGCGTTCGAGATGTGATCGAGGATCGCCGAAACGCTGATCATCGGAGTCACCTGATAGCCAATCTCCGCGCTTTCGCGAAAAAGGATTGGCGAGCCCAGCCGTTTCCGCCCCGCTGGGGCATTGTCGATATAGCCATCTTGGTAGGCCAGACCCAAGCTGCCTTGGGCGAAAATGTAGTCGCCTGGCCGGAACAGGTTCTGGATGACCGAAATCCCCCAGGTCAGCCCGCCATAGCCGTCGCTGGTCTCGCCCGACGTATTAATGTCGGCGCCAAGATGCGGGCGCGGCGAGCCGATGATCGCCAAGAGATCGGGCGAGGTAAACAGCAGCTCGACGTTGACGTCGGGACCGTGCTCGGTGTTGTGACCCAGAAAGCCGACATCGTGACCGAGGACACCGATCTTGAATTCATCGAAAATCTGACCGGGCGCGGCAGTCCGCGGCAGCGGGGCGAAGCCAAAAGCCGGCCCCGATTGCGCCAACCCGCGACCGGAGACCAGGCATGAGAAGGCCGCCGTGAATGCGGCAGCAACAAACGCACCCCTTCGCCTCAACCGTGGATTTCGCTCGCTCATGCCGTTCTTATCGCCGCACCAAGTCGCTCTTGAAGTTATAGATCGTCACGCCCTTTGCCAACCGCTATGAGCAACGGCGCAACGGATTCAAAGCCTTGAACCTCGCAGACCAGCGATGGCGGCTGATCTCACGGCGCACAACACGGGAATCCATCACCCAATTGAGCTGGATCGATCGGCGCTGGCCTATGTGGGCATGGTGCCCGTGAAAGGACCGAGCACTGCGGCGAAACGCCACCATGGTGCCGGCAAGCGGCGGAACTTCGGCGACATAATCCGCGAGGTCGTTCGGTCCCCGCAGCAACCGCAGCCGCCCAGCGGCATCGTCCCATCCCGCGTTCATATAAATAAGTACGGTGATAATCTTCGTCGCCGAGTCCGTGTGAATGGCGCCATCCTTGCCGTCGCTATAACCACGTAGAGTGATCATCGTTGGCCGCCCATCGAGGTTGACGGCGAACTTCTCCTCGACAGCTTTGCGCATCGCCTCGCCCTCGAGTTCCGCCACTAAGCGTTCGAACAGCGGGTTGGACGGCACGGTCGTCAGCGGGTAGCTGCCGTGCCCGGCGACCTGCGGAAACGCCTCGACAAGAGCCGGCAGCGCGTCGTCACGCAAAAAGTTCTCGACAACGACAAACTCGAACGGGTCGCGCTGGAGGGGATTCTCCCGGAGCCGCGCAAGATCGAGAAACGTCATGGGCAACTATCATCGGGGTTTTGCGCCTCGACGCAATCCCGTCGCGCGGCAGCGACCCCATGAGCAAATCGCCGCTCGCCGCCGGTGCTGCTCTGGGCTAGAGGTAGCGCCGCCACCGCAACCGCATCGATGAGAGGACATGGAACAGCGCTGGGGCCTGCCCCTCGTCGCCTGGCCATCGCGGCTGCGCCCGAATTTTTGGGACCTGGTGGCGCTGCCGCTGGTGTTAGGACTGCTCGCGCTGATTGCCTGGGGTGGCATGGCGATGGGCGCCCATTATCAAATCGGCGAAACCCTGCCCATCAGCCTCGACCCCTGGCGGCTGCCCGAATATGCGCTGCGCACGGTACTGCGCATGGGTGCGGCCTTGATCGCTTCGCTAGCGTTCAGCCTCGCTTACGCCGCGCTGGCGGCAAAGAGCCGCACCGCGGAAAAAATCCTCATCCCGGTGCTCGACATCCTGCAGTCGGTGCCGATCCTTGGCTTCCTCTCGATTACTGTCACCGGGTTCATCGCGCTGTTTCCTGGGCGCCTCCTCGGCGTCGAATGCGCCGCGATTTTCGCGATCTTCACCTCGCAGGCCTGGAACATGACGTTCAGCCTGTATCAGTCGCTGCGAACCGTGCCGGGCGAATTGACCGAGGCGGCGCGGATGTATCACTTGTCGTCCTGGCAACGGTTCTGGCGGCTCGAGGTACCCCACGGCATTCCGGCCCTCGTCTGGAACATGATGATGTCGGTGTCGGGTGGCTGGTTCTTCGTCGTCGCCTCAGAAGCAATCACCGTCTCGGGCCAGTCGATCCTGCTGCCTGGCATCGGTTCCTACATCGCGACTGCGATCGCTGAGCGCAACCTTGGGGCAATCGGCTACGCGGTGCTCGTGATGTTCATCGTCATCATTCTCTACGACCAACTGCTGTTCCGCCCATTGCTCGCTTGGTCGCAGAAATTCAAGGGCGATCCCGGCGATACCGACAATGTCCGGCCGTGGTTCCTCATCGTCATGCAGCGAGCGCAGTTCTTCGATCTCGTGCAATCGGCCGGATTGATGCTGAACCGTGGGGTCGACAATCTGTTGACGGCAGCGCTGCGGCGCTGGAACCCACGCAACTGGGGCGGAGCGCACGGCCGCGAGGCGGTACCGTCCGGGTGGTTTGACCGCAGCTTCGATCTCACGCTTTTGGTGGCGACCCTTGGGGCGCTCGCCTGGATGGTGCATTTCATCCGCGAGACGGTGCCGCTCGCCGAGATCGGCTGGACTTTCGTGCTGGGTGCGATCACCGCTGTCCGCGTGCTGGTGCTGATCGCTGTCGCGTCGGTGATCTGGGTTCCCATCGGGGTGTGGATCGGGTTGCGGCCGCACATCGCAGATCGCGCGCAGCCAATCGTGCAATTCCTCGCGGCCTTCCCGGCCAATCTGTTCTTCCCCGGGGCGGTTGTGCTGATCCTCACCTTCAGGCTCAACCCGCAGATTTGGCTGAGCCCGCTGATGATCCTCGGAACGCAGTGGTACATCCTATTCAACGTGATCGGCGGAACGATCTCACTGCCAGCGGAGCTCCGCTTGGCGGCAAGCAATCTCGGTGTGCGGCGCTGGCTGTGGTGGCGGCGGGTAATGCTGCCGGCGATCTTCCCGGCCTATGTGACCGGCGCCGTCACCGCCGCCGGCGGATCGTGGAACGCCAGCATCGTCTCAGAGGTCGTGCAATGGGGCGACACGACGTTGACCGCGACCGGGCTCGGCGCCTACATCGCCGAGTGGACCGCAAAGGGCGAGGCGGCGCATATCACCCTGGGGATTGGGGTGTTGTGCCTCTATGTGCTCGCTTTCAACCGGCTTTTGTGGCGGCGGCTCTACAATCTGGCCGCCGAGCGGCTGCGCCTGGATTGATGACAATGACAGCTTGCGGCAAGGTGCGCCGACGATGACCGAGACCGCTCCCTTGCTGCGCGCCGCATCGGTGTGCAAGACCTATCAAACCCCCGACCATATAGGGAGGTTGGTACTTGACCATCTGAACTTCACGCTGCGCGAGGGCGAGATCGTCGCGGTGCTCGGCAAGTCGGGCTCGGGCAAATCGACCTTCCTGCGCATTCTCGCCGGACTGATCCCAGCCTCTGACGGTTCGGTCGAGTATCGCGGCACGCCAGTCACGGGCCCCGCGCACGGCGTCGCGATGGTGTTTCAGAGCTTCGCGCTGTTTCCCTGGCTGACCGTTCTCGGCAATGTCGAACTGGGACTAGAGGCGCAGGGCATAGGGGCCGCCGAGCGGCGTAAGCGCGCGGTCGAGGCGATCGACGTCATCGGACTCGACGGCTTTGAGAACGCCTATCCCAAGGAACTGTCGGGCGGCATGCGGCAGCGCGTCGGCTTCGCACGGGCTCTGGTCGTCAACCCCGATATCCTGCTACTCGACGAACCGTTTTCCGCGCTTGACGTGCTGACCGCCGAGACGCTGCGCAACGACCTGATGGATTTGTGGAGCGAGAGCCGCATTCCGACCAAAGGGATATTGATGGTTTCGCACAACATCGAGGAGGCAGTGGAGATCGCCGACCGCATCCTGATCTTCGGCAGCGACCCCGGCCGGATCAATGCCGAGATCGCGGTTCCGATGGCGCGCCCGCGCGCCTGGGACGGTCCGCAATTCCGCCAGATCGTTGACCAGGTCTACACGCTGCTGACGACGGTGCCCGGCGGTGGCCGGCGTGGCGCAAAGTCCGAGCCGATCGGGGTCGGCCACCGTCTACCCGACGCGGCAGTGCAGCAGCTCACCGGTCTCGTCGATACGCTGACCGAGGCACCGTTTCATGGCCATGCCGACCTCCCGCACCTCGCGGACGAGCTGACGCTCAGCGACGACGAGCTGTTTCCGCTCCTTGAAGCACTGCAGCTTCTCGGCTTCGCGCATGTCAGCGGCGGCGACATCGACCTCACCGCCGCCGGCCGGCATTACGCCGACGCCGACATGCTGAGTCGCAAGACGATCTTCGCCGACGCGGTGCTGAAGCACATCCCGCTGGCCGCGCATATCCGTCGGGTCCTCGACGAGCGGCCGGGGCACCGGGCGCCGGCGGCCCGGTTCTTGCGCGAGCTCGAGGATCATCTCTCCGAGGAGGAAGCCGAGCGCGTGCTCGACACGCTGATCAATTGGGGCCGGCACGCCGAGATCTTTGCTTACGACTACGACGACGAGGTCCTCAGCCTCGAAAATTTCTGAACCAATTTAGCGGCTGTTATAAACTCGGCCGCAGCGTCGGCTTCGATCGAGATCGTGGATGCGTTATCTGTTGCTCCTTGCCACACTTGCCTTGGTCGCCTGCGCCGGCAACGAGGCCCAGATGACCCGAATCGATGCCCGCACCTTTAAGATTGAGGGACCAGATGTTCCCGGCGGATCGACGGCTCCGAACCGCCGCCTGGCGCAGCAACTGTGCCCGAACGGTTATCGTCTGCTCAATCAGGAAGCCCACAAGGGCGGCCCAGACCGAGCTATCTATGACGATCCCAACATTACGACCATTTGGGTCGTTCGCTGCATCTAGGCTTGCGGAGCGCGCCTATCGCGGGCGCATCGTCGGAAAAGCGATGACGTCGCGGATCGACGGGCTGTCTGTGAGCAACATGACCAGGCGGTCGATGCCAACCCCGAGGCCCCCGCAGGGCGGCAACCCGTACTCGAGCGCGGTGACAAAGTCTTCGTCGAGCGGCTGTGCCTCTTCGTCGCCGGCGGCGCGCGCCCGCATCTGCGCCTCGAAACGCCGACGCTGATCGATCGGGTCGTTGAGCTCGGAAAAGGCGTTGGCGATCTCCCAACCATAGATATAGGTCTCGAACCGCTCGACCAGGCGCGGATCGTTGCGGTCGGCCTTGGCGAGGGGGGAGATATCCCGCGGGAAGCCGGTGACATGAGTCGGCTGGATTAGCGTGTCCTCGACCTTGAGCGCGAAGGCGAGCTCAAGGGCGTGGCCCCAGCCGGCCTCGTCGCTCAATTGCGCCGCCTCGTGGGCGGCGAGCTTGTTGGCCGCCGCCTTCGCGGCATCGACGTCGAGCGCGAGAAAATCGATGCCGGTCGCCTCGCGCACCAGCTCGGCCATGCTCCGCCGTGGCCAGGGCGGTGACAGGTCGATCTCGGTCCCGCCGTAGCTAATCTTGGTACCGCCGCAGACCCGCTCAGCGACACGACTAATCAATGTTTCCGTCAGGCTCATCATCGCCGTGTAATCGACATAGGCGACATAGATCTCGAGGGTGGTAAATTCGGGATTGTGCCGCGGCGACAGGCCTTCGTTGCGGAAACAGCGGTTGATCTCAAAAACACCATCGGCGAGTCCCCCCACAAGCAACCGTTTCAGGTGCAGCTCCGGCGCTATGCGCAGATAAAGCTCCATGTCGAGTGCGTTATGGTGTGTCACGAACGGCTTGGCCGAAGCGCCCCCTTGGATCGTGTGCAGCATCGGCGTCTCGACCTCGAGATAGCCCTGATCGAGCAGATAGGCCCGCATCTCGCTGACCACCCGGCTGCGGCGCCGCAGCGTCTCGCGGCTTTGCGGATTCATAATCAGGTCGACATAGCGCTGGCGGTAGCGCAGCTCGATGTCGGACAGCCCGTGAAACTTCTCGGGCAGCGGCCGCAATGCCTTGGCGAGCACGGTAACCGTCGCGGCGTTGACCGTTAGTTCGCCGCGCGGAGTCCGCCGCACCGTGCCCGCGACACCGATCAGATCGCCGATGTCGAGGAGCTTAACCGTCGCCAGCCCCGGCTCGTCGAGATAGTCCTTGTGGCTGAAGATCTGGATCTTGCCGCTGGCGTCGTGCAGGTCGATGAACATCCCGCTGTTGCGGACGGCGCGGACGCGACCCGCGACCCGAACGACGTCACCGGTCTCGCCGCCAGCCGGCAGCTCGGCGTAGCGGGCTTCCAGCGCCGCCGCCTGGTCGCTACGGTCAAAAGCAGCCGGGTAGGGCTCGACGCCGAGCTCGCGTAGCGCGTCGAGCTTTGCCAAGCGGACGCTGCGCAGCGGATCGTCGCCTTCGTCGTTCATGCCAAACCGCCGCCTATTTTGCCGCTGCCGCCACCTTTGGGGTGAGATCGACCACCGCTTCGTGGAATTGCTCCAACGAGCGGTGGTGGCCGACGCTGACGATGGTCGGATGCCAATCGGCGTCGCGCAGCATGCGATAGAGCATCAATTCCGCCGCTTCGTCGAGCGCCGAAGTCGCCTCGTCGAGAAAGACTATGTCGGGGCGTTCAAGCAGCACACGCGCGAAACCGAGTCGCTGCTGCTCGCCGCCCGACAGGCGTTGCGCCCAATTGCCGTCGACATCGAGTTGATCGACAAGGTGCGACAACCCGACCGCGCGCAGCGCCTGCGTCATTTCCTCGTAGCTGGGTCGCGTGCCGGTGCCGGGATAGTCGAGCGCGTCGGCCAATGTGCCGAGCGGCAGATAGGGCCGCTGCGGCAGGAACAGTACCGAACCCTCGGCGAGGCGGATGCGGCCGCGGCCAAAGGGCCAGAGCCCGGCGATCGCGCGCAATAAGGTGCTCTTGCCAGAGCCGGTTGGCCCGGTGATCAGCACCGGCTTGCCGGAGCCGCCGCGCAATGAGATGTCGCGTTGTAGGGGCGCGCCGCCGGGAAGATCGAGATCGAGCGAGCCGACTTCGATTCCCGCGCCAACGCGATCGATCGCGATCGGCTGCTCGGCCTGTTGCATCGCGGCGAGCCCGGTGAGCCGGTCGTGGAATCCAGCCAAGCGTCCGACCACTGCCTGGTATTCGGCAATGTTGGTGTAACTCCTGACGATAAAGGACAGCGCTTCTTGAACCTGACCGAAGGCTGAGGTCACCTGCATGAGCCCGCCAAGCTGGATTCGCTTGGCGAAGAACGAAGGCGCCGCGACCATGAACGGGAAAATAATCGCCACTTGAGCATAGCCGGTGGTGAACCAGTTCAACCGCTTGCGCCGACGGATGAGGTCCCACCAGTTTCCCACCACCCGGCTGAACCGCCGGTTGAAAACCCCGTATTCGCGATCCTCGCCACCGTAAAACGCCACGCTTTCGGCATGCTCTCGCAATCGCACCAGACTGAAGCGGAAATCCGCTTCGAGGCGCTGTTGATTGAACATCAGCCCCACCAGCGGATTGCCGATCCAATGGGCGAACCATGTGCCCGCGATCGAGTAGATGAGGGCGCAGAATACCAGATAGCCAGGGATCGTGATCGAGCTCTCGCCCCAAAGCGGAATTGTCAACGGTCCGGACAGGGTCCACAGGATGAGGAGAAAGGAGAACAGTGTGACGACCGAATTGAGTAACCCCATGGATAGCGACAGGCTCAATGACGCGAAGCTGTCGAGATCGTCGGCGATACGCTGGTCAGGGTTATCGGTCGTCGACTGGTGGATCTGGATACGGTAGTACGCTTGGTTGCTGAGCCAGCCCTTCAGTGCGCGCTCAGTCAGCCACCGACGCCATCGGATATGCAAGATTTGGCTCAGATAAAGCTGGTACACTCCGGCCGACACCCAAAGAGCGGCAAGAAAGCAAAACACGCCGAATTGCCACCAGAACGCGTTCCAATCGTACTCTTGCAGCGCATCGTAGAAGGCCCGGTTCCATAGATTGAAGCGCACGTTCAGCCAAACCGTGGAAAGATTGAGCGCGATAACCCCAACAAGCAGCCCCGTCGCGGCCCACTTTTCCTCCGACCGCCAATATGGCCAGGCAAGCCTCCACGCCTCTCGCAGAAAACCTGCTTTCGCCAACGCTCGCCTCATGCTGTCTTGCCTCATTCTCTAGCCGCACCATGACTGACGATCCCGACGGCATCGCCGAAACCATCCCATTGAACGAAACTCTTGCCGCCCCGCTTCTTGCCCGCGGCATCTGCCGCACGCTCCAGCAGCTTGGTTACGCCAGCCTGCTTGAATTCCCACTCGCCAACGGACGCCGCGCGGACATTCTGGCACTCGGACGCGGCGGCGATTTGATTATCGTCGAGATCAAGAGCTCGGTCGCCGATTTCCGCACCGATCGCAAGTGGCCCGATTATCGCGAATTCGCCGATCGTTTCTATTTTGCCGTGCCAAGCGGTTTTCCCACGACGCTCATCCCCGAGGAATGTGGCCTCATAGTGGCAGATGCGTTTGCCGCAGCGCTGATCCGCAACGGCGCGACGGGCGCGCTGGCGCCCGCTAGGCGGAAAGCGCTCATCTTACGTTTTGCTCTAGCGGCCGCGACGCGCCTGCGGCGTCATCTCGACCCGCAAGGCGGCACCGGCCCTTTCTGAACGCACCGCGCTCGCGAGCACGGTGGAAAATTCGCTGGCGGAGGCGACCGCCATGCCGCTCTTTGTTCCGGCGATACCCGCCGCGAGCCCCGCTAGACTCGCCGCCGCAGCGAGCGGCAATCCGGCACCGAGACCAGCGGCGAGCACCGCGAGCGCGGCGTCTTCAACCCCGCCCGGATCGTATACATCGGCCACCACGCCGGCGTCGATCGCCGTGACTTGCCGCGGCTCGACCAGCACCGCCCCGTCGCGGCCGAGCAACACGAACACCGCGCGAAACCCACAGCGCTCGATCAGCGACCGGGCGGCGGCAGCGACCTCGCCAGCGGTCGCCACCGGCAGTCCCGTGGCCTGCGCCAGCTCGCGCCGGCTCGGCATCAGCACGTCGGCGCCACGATAACGGATATGATCGCCGCCCTTCGGCTCGACGACAACTTTCGCGCCGGCTTCTTGCGCGGTCTTGATGATTTCGAGCGCGATCCCGTCAGCCAGCAGGCCCTTGGCGTAGTCAGAGACGGCAACGACGTCATGACTGGTGACGAGCTCGCGAACCAGGCGGATCAGATCGTCGCGAATATAGGGGCCGAGCGGCGCCGCGCTCTCCCGGTCGGCACGCAACAGGTGCTGGTTCACCGCGATGAACCGAGTTTTGACCGTCGTCACCCGTTGCGGCTGGACCAGCACGTGGATTTCCGCGCCATCGAGTTCCGCAAGCAGACTCTCCACCTCGCGTCCCGCGAGATCGTTGCCAACAACCGAGACGAACGACGCTGCCGCGCCAAGCGCGGCCAGATTGCGCAACACATTACCCGCGCCGCCAAGGCTATGGGTCTCGCTATCGATCGCCAGCACCGGTACCGGCGCCTCGGGCGACAGCCGGTCGGATTGACCGTAAACGTAATGGTCGAGCATCACATCGCCGATGCACAGCACTCGCGCGCCGCGCAACCGGTCAATCGAGGCGAGCAAGTTGCCGTGTACAGACATTACCGGTCCGGATTTGTCGCGTTGCGCCGCAGCATAACGTAAAGCGCACCGGCGCCGCCATCCCGCGGCCGCGCCGTGGCGATGGCCAGCAGATGGGGGCGGAACTGCGCCTCGTCGAGCCAACGCGGGACCGCCGTCTTGAGCACCCCGCCGCCAATGCGACCGCGGCCGGTGATGACCAGAACGCAACGCTTCCCCGCAGCCCGTGCCGTTCGGAGGAAGCCAAGCAGCGCGCGGTACGCTTCGTCCTGGGTCATACCGTGCAGGTCAAGCCGCGCCTCGACTTTGTGCCGACCGCGCTTCAGGCGCTCGGCATTGGCGCGGTCGATGCCGGCAAACCGGTCGAGCGGGATCGGAGGCGATGGCGCTGCTCCCGGAAGCGCCGCGCGCGGAATGGGTGGCCGTTCCTGAGAGATCGGCATCGCCGTAGACTGCTTACGGCTTGCAAGCGGCTTGACGTCCCGCGTCACCCGCTGCCACAGCGTCGCGTCACTACTTGCGCCGGCGCGCTTTGGCATCGTCGACCAAAATTACATGAAGCCGGCGCGGCCCATGCGCGCCCAATTCGATTTTCTGCTCGATATCCCCAGTGCGCGACGGCCCGGTGATAAAATTGACTGCGCGCGGCAGCGCCTGCGGCCCATCGCCCTGGCGTTGCCGCAACAAATCCCAGCCATCCTCGTAGCCGGCAACCACCTGATCCGCGCGCAGCACCACAATATGCGTGTCGGGCAGGAAATTGAGCGTTGTCGGCGTCGCCTCTCCCGAAACCAGCATCAGCGTTCCGGTTTCGGCGATCGCCGCAAGGCACGGCGTCAGTGACACCGCATCTCCCGGCTCGGCTTTGCCGCGGCGAATACTCAGCAGCGGCCGTTCGCTCCAGGGGATCGAATCGAGGCTGGGATCGGGTGCCATTTTGAGCTCGGCCGGTAGGTTTTCCGCAGCGAGATAACGTGCAATCTCGGCCGGGATATCGATATCTTTTGAAACGCGCGTGACCGTGGTCTGCACCGCCTCGGCCATGGCGACAAACAGGTCGACCCGGCCTCCTGGATCAAGCGAGGCGGCCCGCGCTGGGATCAAATTACGACGATGCGTCGCCACCCGCGCCGCCAGTTCGGCCGCCGCATCGTCCCGCACCGCGCTCCGCCCCAGCCCGCTTCGGATGCGGCCGAGGATATCGTCACGGGCGCTCATCGGTTCGCCCGCTGCCGCTCGGCCCAGAGCGCGTGAAAACTGCGGCCCTCGGGCGCCGGCATGTCGCGGGCTACCGTCCAGCCACCGGCCAGCGGCAGCGCGCGAAACCGGCCCCGGCTCTTGCCGAGCCAGCCGAGCACCCGCGCCTTAATCTCGACAAGCGTGTGATAAAGCTCCGGCCGCCGCGCGACCCACGCCCACATCTTGAGACCCTCACGGTAAGCCGGCGCGACCTGGTGCTGAGCGAATTGCCGCTCGCGCCAATGCCGCATCATTTTCGGCAACGGGATCTTGACGGGACAGACGCTCTCGCAGCGCCCGCAGAAGGTCGACGCGTTCGGCAGATGGCCCGCCTCGGCGACGCCGATCAGCGCCGGGGTCAGCACGGCGCCCATCGGGCCCGGATAGACCCATCCGTAGGCGTGGCCGCCGATCGCGGTATAGACCGGACAGTGGTTCAGGCAGGCGGCGCAGCGCAGGCAGCGCAGCATCTCCTGGAACTCACCGCCAATCATCGCGCTGCGGCCGTTATCCACGAGCACGACGTGGTACTGCTCGGGTCCGTCGAGATCGCCCGCCCGGCGCGGGCCAGTCGACATTGTCGTATACGAGGAAAATTCCTGCCCCGTCGCCGAGCGCGCCAACAGTCGCAGCAGGGTCGCAGCGTCCTCGAGCGTCGGCACGATTTTTTCCAAGCTGGCGACGACGATATGGACCTTGGGCAAGGTCTGGGTGAGATCGCCATTTCCCTCATTGGTGACGATGATGCTGGAGCCGGTCTCGGCGATGAGAAAGTTCGCGCCGGTAATACCGACATCGGCGGCGAGGAATTGCGGCCGCAGGATCGCGCGCGCCTCAGCGCAAAGCTGCGGCGCCTCGGCGATAACCCGCCCGGGATCGAGAGCGGTGTGCGCGGCGCGGAAGGCTTCCTCGACCTGTTCCTTCATCAAATGGATGGCCGGCGCGATGATGTGGCTCGGCGGCTCGTGGCGGAGCTGAATGATGTATTCGCCGAGATCGGTCTCGACCGGGGTGATGCCGTTTTTCTCCAGGTGATCGTTGAGCGCGATCTCCTCGGCGACCATCGATTTGCCCTTGGTGACGATCTTCGCATCGACCGAGCGGCAGATTTCGAGCACCGCCGCGCGCGCCTCCGCGGCGTCGCGCGCCCAATGCACAACCCCGCCCGACGCGGTGACGTTCTTCTCGTAGAGCTCCAGGTAGTAATCGAGGTGGGCGATAGTGTGGTCCTTGATCGCCTTGCCCTCGTCGCGCAGCGCCTCGAACTCAGGCAGGCGCTGGATCGCCTCGGCGCGTCGCGCCGGAAAGCCGGTTCCGGCGATGCCAAGCGCCCGCCGCAGCACCGGGTTGGCGAGGCCGGCGTGAGCATTTTCGATGAAGGCGCGGCTCGTCGGGTCCATCAGTCTTTGGACGGCATGCCGATCGGGGGCACGCTTTCGGTCATGCCCGCAAGCACCTCGGCAACGTGGCGAGTTTCGACGGTATTGCCCGAGCGCGATAATTTACCAGCGATCTGGAGCAGGCAGCCAAGGTCTCCGGCGAGCACGCAATCCGCGCCGGTCGCGACGATGTCGGCGATCTTATCGCTCGCCATCTTGCCGGAGATTTCCGGGTATTTGACCGCGAAAGTGCCGCCAAAGCCGCAACAGATTTCGGCTCCGGGTAATTCTTTGAGAACCAGACCATCAACGGAAGCAAGCAATTGGCGCGGCTGGCCCTTAACCCCCAGTTCGCGCAATCCCGAGCAAGAATCGTGATAGGTCACCGACTTCGCGAATGCCGCCGTCACGCTTTTGACGCCGCGCACATCGACCAGAAACGACACCAGCTCCCAGGTCCTCGCCGCGAGTTCTTCCGCCCTCGCGAGCATCGCCGGTTCGTCGCTGAAAAGTTCGGGGTAGTGCACCTTTACCATGCCGGCGCAGGAGCCTGACGGCGCAACCACATAATCATAGCCGGTGAAAACCTCGATCACCTGACGGGCTATCGCCTTGGCATCATCCTTATCGCCCGAATTGTAAGCCGGCTGGCCACAGCAGGTCTGGGCGCGCGGCACCGTCACAGCGCAACCAGCCTCTTCCAGCAGCTTCACGGCGGCAAAGCCGATGCTCGGCCTGAAATAGATCGACGAGGCAGGTCACCAACAGCGCGACCCGCACCTGTTCAGCCATCGGCGCGGGAACCGCTCAGCCGCTGCCGGTCGCGACCAGCAGCCAATTAGGGTCGGATGACCTGGTATCGCGCGAGAACGTCCAAAAATCGGTCTTCTCGACCGGCTTCTGCGGGTCGCCGTCGACCACACTGCCGTCATGCGCTCGCAGCACATGGATCTGTTCGGACACCAGTTTGACCGTGACCCGCGCCATGCCGCCATCGACGCCAACCTCGACAATATCGATGTCGCCCAGCTTGTCGATCCGGGTTTCCAGCGTCTCGCCGGCCGCCTCCCGCTCGTCGATTGCCTCGGCAAAAGGTTTGTAGACGTCGTCGCTCAACAGCGCGCGAAGCTTTGTCTTATCGCCGGCGGCGAAGGCCCCGAGAATCCACTCGAACGCGGCGCGGGCCCCATCGAGGAATTGCTTTGCGTCGAACCCCGGATCGGCGGCGGCGATTTGCGCGAGTCCGCCGGCGACGGTGCCGGCGGGAGCCGCGCCGGCAGCCGGAGCTACCGCCGCCAAACTCGGGCGCTGGCCAAGCGTCACCACCTTGTCGCCCGTGGTCGCCGGCCCGGGCAGTATTTCGCGCCGCCGCTCGTTCCCGGTGCGGCGCCCAAGGACGCTGCGCAGCCGCAGCACGAGAAATGCCGCGACCATCGCGAACAGGATGATATCGAAATAATGCGGCAAATCGCCCATCGTCTCCGCCGTCTTCCACGTGCGCCGACGCCAAGCAGCATCGCCCACCTAGACTAGATAGGAGATCGGCGGCCCGCGGACAAGCTTGCCCGCCAATGCGATGGCCGAACCTACCGTTGAAGCCGAGCCGCGATCCGTGTAAGCCGGGTGCCGCAACGGCGATCGGCAGGGCAAATCATGGCACAGACGACGAATGGTAACGGCCAGCAAAGCCCGCCGCCCGGAGCCCCGCCACCAGGTGGGCAGCAGCTTTTCGTCAACGCGCAATACATCAAGGATCTATCCTTCGAGAACCCGCGCGCACCGCACAGCCTGACGCAGCAAGCGACGGCACCGGCCGTCGAGATCAATGTCGACGTCAAGGCGCAAAACCTCAACCCAGAAACCTATGAGGTCGTGCTGACCGTGAACGCGAACGCCAAAATCGGCGACAACTCACTGTTCATCGTCGAGCTCGCTTATGGTGCCGTGGTGACCGTGCGCAACCTCCCGCAGGAAATGCTGGCCGCGGCATTGCTCGTCGAAATACCGCGGCTGATGTTCCCGTTCGCCCGCAACATCATTGCCGACGCCACCCGCGACGGTGGCTATCCGCCGCTAATGATTAACCCTATCGATTTCACCGAGCTGCTGCGCCGCAATCAGGCCGAGCCCACGCCGCCCGCCAGCGCACCGGCCTGATTCCTACGCCTCGCTCATCCAAAGTGGGTTGGCGATCGTCCGCAGCAGCGCCTCGTGCGCGATCAATTCCGCGGCGGTGGCGGCGTGCGGCCGGGGCTCTCGCATCGTCCGGCTCCCAACCCCGCCATCGAACGCCGTCCCCGCGACCGGGGCGGCCGCGAAGTCGAGGCCCGGCTGACGGCCGCCCAGCAACTCCACATAGACCTCGGCCAGCAGAGCGCAATCGATTTCCGCGCCATGTTTGTCGCGGGCGGATAGATCAATCGAAAAGCGCTTGCATAGTGCGTCGAGGTTCGCCGGAGACCCCGGAAAACGACGGCGCGCCAGCGACAAAGTATCGATCGCGGGCGATGCCAGGGCCGAACGACCAACTCGGGCGAGCTCCGCGTTGAGGAACGCAAGGTCGAATTCGGCGTTGTGAATGACCAGCTGGTCGCCGGCGACGAACTCCAGAAATTCGTCGGCCACCACCGCGAACGATCGATGGCCGGCAAGAAATTCCGCGGTAAGGCCGTGCACCGCATACGCGTCGTCCGGCATATCGCGCTCGGGGTTAACGTAGCAGTGGTATTTCCGCCCCGTGGGGACATGATGAAAAAGCTCAATCGCGGCTATTTCGACGATCCGATGACCTGAATTCGGATCGAGGCCGGTGGTCTCGGTATCGATTACAACTTCGCGCATGCATCCCTTCCCCTCAGCCGCCGCAACCGCGCGCTGCGCCGCCATTCCCCCTGACGGACCCGTCTGACGATCCCCGCTAGCTGGCGCGCGGCGGCGCTCCGGCTTAACGCGGTACTCACGACAAAATCCGCCCGGCGCCGCTTCTCGCGATCGGCCAACTGCGAATTCGAGGATCGCGGCCAGGCGCTCGGCGCTCATTCCCTTGCGACGCATTACGCGCTCGCGCTGCAGGCGGGCTGGGGCCGAGACCACGATGACACCGTCTACCCGGTCAATGCGGTCGGTCTCGAACAGGAGCGGGATATCCAGCACAACCAACTTGGCTCTTTGGCCGCGCCGCCGCGCTAGCCAGTGGCGTTCGACCGCGCGCACCATTGGATGCAGGATTTTTTCGAGACGGCGCAATTCGGCCGGCTTACCGAAGACACGTTGCCCGAGCCGCGCTCGGTCGATCCCGCCATTTTCACCGCGGACACCCGGAAATGCCGCCTCAACTCGCGCTGCGGCCGCGCCGCGCGGGCCGAGCATCTTGTGGATCTCGGCGTCGGCATCGTAGAGCGGCACGCCCAGCCGGCGCAGGACTGCGGCGGCGGTGCTCTTACCCATGCCGATCGAGCCGGTGAGCCCGAGGATGATCATTACAACGCGAACGTCGCGAGCATCGCGGCGCGAAGGGCAGGCGTAACGCTAACCGCCGTGCCAAACCACGCCTCGAATCCCGGGCGGCCTTGATGCAGCAACATACCCAGCCCATCGACCACTGGATGGCCACGCCGCCGCGCCGCCGCGAGCAGTCCCGTCTCGAGCGGCACATAGACGATATCGACGACCACCGCCGGTAACGGCAAGGCGACAATATCGATATCGAGAGGCGGCTCCTTGTCCATCCCCAGGCTGGTGGTGTTGACGAGGATGCCGGCCTCGTGCAGCACTGCGTTCCGCGTTTCCCACGCATGGATGGTGATGCGGGCTTCCGCCTGCGCCAAGTCCCGCGCCAATGCTTCGGCATGGGCGGCGGTGCGGTTGACGAGACGGATCTCGGGCGCTCCGGCGGCGATCAGCGCCGCGACCACCGACCGGGCGCTACCGCCCCCGCCGAGCACCACCGCGGGCCCGGCCTTAGCGTTCCAATTCGGCGCCTGCTCGCGGAGATTCTCGCGAAAACCGAAAACGTCGGTGTTGCTGCCTTCGAGGCTGCCATCGGCGGCCACGATCACCGTGTTCATCGCCCCGATCCGGCGCGCGAAGGGATCTACCCGGTCCATCACCGCGAGCGCCGCCTGTTTGTGCGGGATCGTCAGGTTGCAGCCGCGGAAGCCCAGTGCGGGCAAGGCTCGCAGCGCTTGCTCAAGGCGGTTCGGCTCAACCGCCAGCGGCACATAAGCGCCATCTATGCCGTGCTCGGCGAGCCAGAACCCGTGCAGCGCTGGCGAGCGCGAGTGAGCGACCGGCCATCCCATAATACCGGCCAAGCGCGCCGCTCCGGTGATCGGCATACCTTGCCTTCACTCCCCCAACAAACCGCACCCGCGCAGAAAGCCGAGCAGCTCGATGAGCGGTAGCCCGAGGATCGAAAAGTAATCACCCTCGATCCGCGAAAAAAGCTGCGCCCCCCGCCCCTCAATTCGGTACGCGCCAACCGAGCCAAGCACGGCTTCCCCTTCCGCCTCAATATACTCGGCAAGGAAGCTTTCCCCAATGCGCCGCATCGTCAATTCGGGCGCCGCCGTCGCGGTCCATAAGCAAGAATCGCCCGCCACCGCGACGGCGGCTGTGGCCAGGACGTGGCCGCGGCCAGAAAGCGAGCGGAGTTGTGCTGCCGCCTCGGTGAGATCAGCCGGTTTATCGAACCATTCGTCGCTTGCGACCAAGATTTGATCAGCGCCAATGATGATGGCATCAGGATGTTGCGCCGCGACCGCCCGCGCTTTCGCTAGAGCCAGCGCCCTTGTGCAGGCAAGTGCGTCTTTACCAGTGTTGCGGCACTGCCGCTTGATCGCGGCTTCATCGATCGACGCGGGGATCGCAGTGAATTCGACCCCAGCAGCGCGCAGCATCGCCGCTCGCGCGGCGCTGCCCGAAGCTAAGATCAACCGCGAA
This sequence comes from uncultured Alphaproteobacteria bacterium, assembly GCA_963773625.1. GTDB lineage: Bacteria > Pseudomonadota > Alphaproteobacteria > ATCC43930 > CGMCC-115725 > DATARH01. The sequence goes on from CAVZCJ010000015.1 coordinate 208,066, forward strand.
CCACTCCTTCTACGCGTCGAGACCATGTCGGCGCGCCAGCAGCTTGTAGATCGCCGCCGCAGTTTCCTCGATCGAACGCCGGGTCACGTCGATGACCGGCCAATGTTGTTCGGCAAAAACGCGCCGCGCCTCGCGCAGCTCGCTCTTCACTGCTTCAAGATCCGTGTAATCGGTTTCGCCATTATGATCGAGCATCGACAATCGGTTCCGGCGCAGCTGGATGAGCCGCTCCGGGTCATTGGTAAGCCCGACAATCAGCGGTTTTTTCGCCGCTAGCAACTCAGAAGGCAGCGGCACGCCCGGGACAAATGGCACATTTGCTGTCTTGATACCGCGGTTAGCCAAATAAAGGCTGGTCGGTGTCTTCGAGGTCCGTGAGACGCCCACGAGGCATACATCCGAGTCCTCGATGCCCCAACTCGACTGGCCATCATCGTGGTTGATCGCGAATGTCATCGCATCGATGCGAGCAAAGTACTCGCTATCGAGAAGGTGCTGCTTGCCGGGTAGCCCCCGGCTCTCGCGACCGAGATACGATGCCATTGACGCGAGAACAGGATCGAGAATCGGTATCGTCGTTACCAAAATCCGGCGGCAACCCTCTTGAAGTGCTTGCCGCAGCGCGTCGTTGACCAGCGTGTAGAGAACGATGCCAGGATTGGCCTCGACCCCGGCGATGACGCGGTCCAGTTGGCTTTGCGTTCGAACCATGCTCCAAACGTGCTCGATCGCCTGGGCCTCGTCGAACTGCACGAGACACGCGCGCGCCACCGAATGGACCGTGTCGCCGGTCGAGTCGGAAACAAGATGAAGGTGAAATCGCGTCAGCACCGATTTAGCTCATGTGCCTGTGTACGATCCTCCTCAAAACCCCGCCATTTCCACCGCTGACGCCCAAAACGACCAATAATCCCCGCTGCCAGTCGATTTGTCCCTACCGTTTCTTGCTCGGGAGGAGACAACCCGAAATCCCACGATAAAGGGGAAAAACCAAAACCGCGCCTAGTTATCCAGGTCATTAACGTCATACACCGCGAGCTGCCGTCGGGGCAGTCTCTTCCTTTTCGCGAAACTTCCCACCGATCCGATGAAAACGCGACGGGTCAGCGGCATCTGTGGACATCCGCCGAATATCGACTTATCCCCGCTTTACCTATCGCCTACTACCCTCCTCATAAGAGACTCTTCTTGTATGAGGAAGAAGGAGCACGGCTGGATGCCGGTAAAAGCCGCGGAGCCGACGCCAAAAAAACTGTTGCGGGTTCTCAACGGCGACGTTCAGAAGCGCCCGCCATGGTGGTTGATGCGTCAGGCGGGGAGGTATTTGCCGGAATATCGGGCTCTGCGTGCGAAAGCCAGCGACTTTCTAACCCTGTGTCTTACCCCAAAGCTTGCTGCCGAGGTCACGTTGCAGCCGGTGCGTCGGTTTGGGATGGATGCAGCGATTCTGTTTTCCGATATTCTCCTGGTACCAAAAGCCTTGGGGCAAGATCTGTCCTTTGAGGAAAGCGGTCCGAAGCTGACGCCCCTTCCGGAAACCGCCACGGTAGGCCCGGTAAATCTTGCAATGCTGGAGCCAGTCGCAGAGGCCGCGAGGCGTGTGCGCGTGGCATTATCAAATGAGGACATAGCGCTCATCGGGTTTGCCGGAGCGCCGTGGACGGTGGCGACGTATATGGTCGAGGGTGGCACCAGCCGCGATTTTCATCAGGTTAAAGCCCTTTCCTATCGTGACCCATACAGGTTCGATGCGTTGATTGAGGCAATCACGGATGCGACATTGGTATTTTTGGCGGCGCAAATCGAAGCCGGCGTCGAGGCGGTACAATTGTTTGACAGTTGGGCGAGCGCCCTATCGGCAGAAGGTTTTGAGCGCTGGGTTATTGCTCCGACGAAGCGCTTAGTAGCTGAACTGAAGCGGCGGTTTCCCCAGGTTCCGGTCATTGGCTTTCCGCGAGGCGCAGGGCTGAACTATGAACGTTACGCGGCGGGAACCAACATTGATGCTATAGCGATCGATACCGCGGTCCCGGCTGTCTATGCACGGACGACCTTGCAGCCAATGCTGCCGGTACAGGGCAATCTCGACCCTGTCTTACTGCGGGTCGGCGGCGAGCCGATGCGCCAAGCGGTACTGGAATTGCTCAAAACATTGGGGGGTGGACCCTACATCTTCAATCTTGGACATGGCGTGCTGCCAGATACGCCGCCTGAGCACGTTGCCGAGTTGGCGCGGTTGTTGAACGGCTGAGATGCGCCGTGCGATCGTGTTGATGAGCCTCGGTGCCCCCGATCGGCCCGAAGCGGTGAGACCCTTTCTCACCAATCTGTTCAGCGACCCAGCGATCATCGCGTTGCCAGCGCCATTACGCTGGCCATTGGCTCGACTGATCGCGCGGCGCCGGGCCAAGATTGCATTAGATATCTATAGCTATCTCGGCGGTGGGTCGCCCTTGCGAGAGAACACCGAGGCACAAGCTCGTGCTCTCGAAGCCGAGCTCAGCGACGGCAGCCGCTGCTTTGTCGCGATGCGATATTGGCACCCGTTGACGGAGGAAACTGCAGCGTCGGTCAAGGCATGGGGGCCGGATGAGATCGTCTGTTTGCCGCTTTACCCGCAATTCTCAACTACGACGACGGGATCGTCGCTGGCGGCGTGGCACCGAGCCGCTGGCAAAATAGGTCTCAACTGTCCGGTCCGCACAATCGAATCCTACCCGGTGGCGCCGGGTTTCATCACCGCGCTCGCCGGAGTGATCGCGCCGGTGCTCGACGAGGCCGCGGCGAAGAATGCGAAGGTGCGGCTGTTGCTGAGCGCGCACGGCCTGCCGCTGAGGATCGTCCGCGCCGGCGATCCCTACCCAGATCAAGTCGCGCAAACAGCTGCGGCGGTGATCGAAGCCCTGGGGCGGACGGGGCTGGACTGGACCGTGTGCTATCAGAGCCGGGTCGGGCCGCTGAAATGGCTCGGTCCGTTGGCAGATGAAGAAATCCGCCGCGCCGGGGAAGACCGAGTCGCGGTCGTCATCGCGCCGATCTCGTTTGTCTCGGAGCATTCGGAAACACTGGTCGAACTCGACCGTGATTACCGCCGCATTGCCAAGGAAAGCGGCGTGCCTGGTTACTACCGCGTCGCCACGGTCGGCACTGACCCGTATTTTATCGGTGCGCTTGCCGGACTGGTGAAGGAAGCCAGATGACCGCCTGGCTCGCGGGCGCCTATCCATGGATCAAGGCGTTTCACATTGTCGCCGTCGTCGCTTGGATGGCGGGTTTGCTTTATCTGCCGCGGCTATTCGTCTATCACGCCGAGGCATCGCCCGGCTCCGAGATCGCGCAGACGCTAGCGGTGATGGAGCGGCGTCTGCTGCGCGGTATCATGAGCCCTGCACTGGTGCTAACAATCGGTTTCGGCGTGGCGCTTGCGGCAACGCCAGGTCTTGTTGATTGGCAACAAGGCTGGATCTGGGTGAAGCTGGCGCTGGTAGCCGGCCTAGCCGTCTTCCACCACCTGCTTGCGCGATGGCGGCGTGAATTTGCTGCGGGCGCGGTTCCCCACGGCGCCCGGTTCTTCCGCCTCATCAACGAAATCCCCACTGTCGCGCTGATCGCGATCGTCATTCTTGTCGTGGTTAAGCCGTTCTAAGCAAATAAACCGCAGCAATAGCGAGACAGTGCTCTTGCAAAGGCGTTTGACTTGCATATCTCCTTTGGGTAAGGGAATAACCGAGCCGGTCACCGGCCCTTCTTCATACCTTCCCGCCAAACTCCTTCATCTCTTCCCGCCCACCGGATTTCGACCGGGCCGGGCTTCCAGCAGACGGGCGAACCCTGTCCTCAGCACGCGAAAGCTTCCATGAACCTCGACGAACTTAAGCGGAAAGCGCCCGCCGAACTCTTGGCCTTTGCCGAAGAGCTGCAAATCGAAAACGCCTCGTCCCTGCGCAAGCAGGACATGATGTTTGCGATCCTCAAACAGCTAGCCGAAAACGACGTAACCATTTCGGGCGATGGCGTGCTCGAAGTGCTGGTCGACGGGTTCGGCTTCCTGCGCTCGCCCGAATCGAATTACCTGGCGGGGCCAGACGACATTTATGTCAGCCCTAACCAGGTGCGGCGCTTTGGTCTGCGCACCGGCGATACCGTCGAAGGCGAGATTCGAAGCCCACGCGATGGCGAGCGCTATTTCGCGTTGATCAAAGTGACGCGGATCAATTTCGAGGAACCGGACCGGCTGCGGCACCGGATCAATTTCGACAATCTGACGCCACTTTATCCTGACGAAAAAATCAATCTCGAGATCGATGATCCCACTCGCAAGGATCTGACCACCCGGGTGATCGATCTCATCACCCCGCTCGGCAAGGGGCAGCGTGCGATCATCGTGTCGCCGCCGCGCGCCGGCAAAACGGTGATGCTGCAAAATATCGCCCACGCGATCGCGGCCAACCATCCAGAGATTTACCTGATTGTCCTGCTCATCGATGAGCGGCCGGAGGAAGTCACGGACATGGCCCGCTCGGTGCGCGGCGAGGTCGTGAGCTCGACCTTCGACGAACCGGCGGTCCGCCACGTCCAGGTCGCCGAGATGGTGATCGAGAAGGCGAAGCGCCTGGTCGAACACAAGCGCGACGTGGTGATCCTGCTCGACTCGATCACTCGTTTGGCGCGCGCCTACAATACGGTCGTGCCGTCATCGGGCAAGGTCTTGACCGGCGGCGTCGACGCGAATGCGCTGCAGCGGCCGAAGCGCTTCTTCGGCGCTGCCCGCAATATCGAGGAAGGCGGCTCGCTGACGATCATCTCGACGGCGCTGATCGACACCGGTTCGCGCATGGACGAAGTAATCTTCGAAGAGTTCAAAGGCACCGGTAATTCGGAAATCGTGCTCGACCGCAAGGTCGCCGACAAGCGCACCTTCCCGTCGATCGACATCACCAAGTCCGGGACCCGCAAGGAAGAGTTGCTGGTCGACCGCGGTGTCTTGTCGAAAATGTGGGTGCTGCGCCGCGTGCTCATGCCGATGGGCACGGTCGATGGGCTCGAGTTTTTAATCAACAAGCTCAAGGATTCGAAGAACAATTCCGAGTTCTTCGACGCCATGAACACCTAAGTCCCGGGTCAGCCGCGGACGCGTTATGGCCGGGTCACAGACCCGGCCATTTCGTTAGGGACACCCCCGAAATCCCGAAGATGCCTTCAAAGCAAGGCTATACGGTGAACACCGTTTGCCCGGTCGTCTTACGGCTTTCCAGATCGCGGTGCGCCTGTGCCGCGTCGCGGAGCGCATAAGTCTGGTTGACCATGATCTTCACCGCGCCGCTCTTGACGACCGAGAACAGGTCGCCCGCCGCGGTCAGCAGATCCTCGCGCGTCGCGGTGTAGTTGTTGAGCGTCGGACGGGTCACGAACAGCGAACCCTTGCCGGCGAGGATGCCGAGATCAACCGGCGGCACCGCGCCCGACGATTGCCCGAAAAGGGCCATGAGCCCCAACGGCGCCAGGCAGTCCAGCGATTTGAAGAACGTGTCCTTGCCGACCGAATCGTAGACCACGGGAAGCTTCTTGCCGCCGGTGATCTCGTTGACGCGGGCGACAAAATCCTCGCTGCGATAGAGGATTGGGTAGTCGCAGCCATGAGCCTTGACGAGCGCCGCCTTGTCCTCACTGCCGACGGTGCCGATGACGGTGGCACCGAGATGCTTCGCCCACTGGCAGGCGATGAGTCCGACGCCGCCAGCCGCGGCGTGGATGAGGATGGTCTCGCCCGGCTTCACCACATGGGTGCGGCGGATGAGGTACCAAGCGGTCATACCCTTCAGCATCATCGCCGCGGCCTCTTCGTCGCTGATGCCATCGGGCACCGGCACCAGCCGCTCGGCCGGCATCACCCGCTCCTCGCTGTAGGCACCCAGCGGCCCACCGGCATAGGCGACACGGTCGCCCGGCTTGAGGCCCATGACGCCCGGGCCAACCTCCTCGACGATGCCGCAACCCTCGCCGCCGAGCCCGCTCGGCAGCGGCACCGCGTAAAGCCCGCTGCGTTGGTAGGTGTCGATGTAATTGAGGCCGACAGCCTTGTGCTTGAGCCGCACCTGACCCGGTCCCGGCTTGTCGACGCTGATCTGCTGCCAGATCAAAACTTCGGGGCCGCCGGTCTTTTCGAAACGGATCGCTTGAACCATCGTCTTGCCTCCCAGAACCGATAGGAGGTTTTAGAGCGCGCCTTCCAAGGTGAGCAAGGCCTGCTTGGTCTTGAGCCCGCCCGAGCCGCTATAGCCGCCGAGTCCGGATTTCGACTAGGACGCGATGGCACGGGATCACGATCGGGATCGGATTCTTGCCGCAGGCGCCGCCGACCGCGCGCGGCGCCGAGCCGATCGCGGCGGCCAGATCGCCATAGTACTGGGTCTTGCCATAAGGGATTTTCTGCATCGCCGACCACACCTGGCGCTCAAAACTCGAACCGGCGGGACGCAGCGGTAGGTCGAAATTGGCGAGCTTACCGGCGAAATAAGCGTCGAGCTGGCGCGCCGCCTCGACAAGCAGCGGACTGCCGTTGGACTCGCACTTATCGGCCCAATGAATGGCCGTGACCGCGCCGTCCTCTTCGTTGATGACAAGGTTACCGATAGGGCTCGATATCGATAGTGATGGCACCAGCGACCTCCTGCCGCGAACATTCAGGGAACGCTAGCGCAGTTCGGCGAGCGCGTCGACCAGTTGTTGCAACGCTACGATCGGCAACGAACAAACCGGTCCCTGGCAGATGTAGACAGCGGGCTTGCCCTCGACCAGACCCTTGCCGTGGGCCGGATGGCCGGCCGGGAGTTCCTCGCCCGGCGCCACGATTTGGAGGACGTGCTTCGGCAGCGAGGTCTTGCGGATCGTCGCGCGCAACACGTCGAAGCTGGGATCGCCAGTTTCTCCGACGAGCACGATCTGCACCGGATTTGCTGCGAATTCAGCGTTGTTAATCAGGGTCGCGAGCGGGAAGAAATTCTTTCGCACCTCCCCGCCGAAAGCGCGAATGATGCCTTCCGCGCGCCGCCGATACGAATCATCGCCGGTAAGGACCGCGAGATGTGTCAACGCGCCGACTAGCGTGCCGTTGCCCGCCGGGACGGCGGCGTCGGCCGCGGTCTTGGCCCGTGCGATCAGGCCCGGCGTGTCGTCGGCGGCAAAGAAATAGCCGCCGCCTGCACCATCCCAATAATGCCGGTCGAGGACAGCGACCCAATTTCGCACCTGCGCAAGATAGCGCTCTTCCTGCGTCGCCTCATGCAGCGCCAGCGCGGCGCGGCACAGATTGGCGTAGTCATCGATGCTGGCCGGATGACGCGCCTTGCCGTCGCGCCAGCCGTGGAACAACCGGCCATCAGGCGCTGCCAGGCGCTGCTGGATAAAGGCAAAGGCACGCGCGGCAAGAGCGATCCATTCCGGCCGCTCGAACGCCAGGCCGGCATGGGCGAGCGCGGCAATCATCAGCCCGTTCCAATCGGCGAGCACCTTGTCGTCGAGGCCCGGCCGCACTCGCGGTGCGCGGAGGGCGAAGAGTTTTTCGCGGCAACGCGCCAGCAACGCCTCGGTTGCCGCGTCAGCCGGCGTCGGATGGTGTAGCCGGTTGAGTATCGTGTGACCTTCCCAGTTACCCTCGGGCGTGACGTCGTAGAACTCTTTGAAGGTCGAGGCATCCGCCCCGAGCGCGGCATCGATCTCGGCCTCGGTCCAGACGTAGAATTTTCCCTCTTCGTGCTCGCTGTCGGCGTCGAGGCTCGAGGCAAAGCCGCCCTCGCCGGCCACCATCTCGCGCTCGAGCCACGCGATGGTTTCGGCGACGCGCTGGGCAAAAAGCGGATCGCGGGTTTCCTGCCAAACCAGGGTCAGCAAATCGACGAGCTCGGCATTGTCATAGAGCATCTTCTCGAAATGCGGCGCCAGCCAGCGCGCGTCGACCGAATAGCGCGCGAAGCCGCCGCCGAGATGATCGTAAATGCCCGCCCTGGCAGATCGCCATCAGCGTGCGCGTGACAGCCTCACGGTAGGGCGGTTGGCGCGTGCGCTTCCAGGCGCGCCACAACAGCTCGAAAATGCCGCATTGCGGGAATTTGGGCGCGGTCCCGATGCCGCCGTTGAGGGGATCGACCTCGCGCAATAGCCGCTCGGCGACGCGGTCGAATAGGCCAGCCTCAATCCCCTCGCCGGGCTCGGGCTGACCAAGCTTGCCGAGCGCTTCACGCAGGATGGTGACGTTTTTCGTCACCTTATCGCGCTCGCTGCGATAGGTGTGGGCGACGCCTTGCAGCACCTGGGCAAACCCCGGCCGCCCCCAGCGCGGCTCGGGCGGAAAATAGGTGCCGCCCCAGAATGGCTCGCCGTCCGGGGAGAGGAACATGGTCAGTGGCCAGCCGCCGTGCTCGCCGAGCAGCGCCAGCGCGTGCTGATAGATCGCGTCGAGATCGGGGCGTTCCTCGCGATCCACTTTGATATTGATATATAGGGCATTCATTAGCGCTGCGATCGCCGGGTTTTCAAAGCTTTCGTGCGCCATCACATGGCACCAATGGCAGGCCGCATAGCCGACCGATAAAAGGATTGGTTTGTCTGCGGCCTTCGCCGCGGCAAGCGCCGCCTCACCCCAGGCTTGCCAATGCACCGGGTTGTCTTTGTGCTGCAGCAGATAGGGGCTGGTTTCCTCGCCGAGGCGATTGCGGTCCATAAGGGCTCCTTTGCGAGGCAGCGTTGCCCGAGTGTCTCTCGACGGAGTAGGCTGGACCTCGTATCTTAGACCGAGTTTGGCGGATCGCCTCCGCCGATTCCCGCTTGGCCAACTCCCGCATGGGAAATCCGGAGACTCGAATGGCTGATGATCCGCGCCTCTTTTATGACCGCCACATTTTCATGTGCAACAACGTGCGCCCCGACGGGCATCCGCGCGGGTGCTGCATGGCGCGCGCGGAAGCGGCCGGCGGTTTCGACAAGTTGCGCGGCTACGCACGCGAGAAGGCGCGGCAGCTTGGTATTCAAAACGTGCGTTTCAACGCCGCCGGGTGCCTCGACCGCTGCGAGTTCGGGCCGAACATGGTGATCTATCCAGAGGGTATCTGGTACCGCTTCGAATCGCAGTCGGACATCGACGAAATCCTCGAGAACTCACCTCAAAAACGGGGGCCGGGTCGAGCGACTGATGCTGCAGCCGGATCAGCTGCCACCGAAGCACTGAAACCGGCGCTGGCGCCGCCCGCCACCCCCGACACCATCTTCGCCCCGGCGACCGCGCCCGGAAGGGCGGCGGTTGCCGTTGTTCGCGTCAGTGGTCCGCGCGCTGGGGAAGCGCTTCGGGCGTTGTCCGGGAACCTGCCGCCACCGCGCCGTGCGCGCCGCGCGCGGCTGCGCGATCCCGAAAGCGGTGGCGATATCGATGACGGCATCGTGTTGTGGTTTCCGGGCCCGCACAGCGCTACCGGCGAGGATATTGCAGAATTTCAAGCGCATGGGAGTCGAGCTGTGCTCTCGGCTCTGCTCGCGGCACTCGGGCGGATGGGGCTGCGCCTGGCCGATCCCGGGGAGTTCACTCGCCGCGCCTTTCTCAACGCCAAGCTCGACCTAACCCAGGCCGAGGCGATCGCGGATCTCATCGCGGCGGAAACCGAGACACAACGGCGCCAGGCCCTGCATCAACTCGATGGCGGGCTCGGCGACCTCTATCGGGGCTGGAGCGCGCGCCTGTTGCGGTTGCTCGCGCGTCTTGAGGCGGCAATCGATTTTCCGGATGAGGATCTGCCGCCGGAGATCGAGCGCGAGGTCGTGGCTGAGAGCACCCTGCTCGCCGCTGAGATCGACACGCACCTTGCCGATCACCGCCGTGGCGAACGGCTGCGCGATGGTATCGCCGTCGCTATCGTCGGCCCTCCGAATGTTGGGAAATCGAGTTTGTTAAATCGGTTGGCGCAACGCGAGGCAGCGATAACGTCGCCTGTTGCGGGCACCACGCGGGACGTGATCGAGGTGGCGATTGACCTCGGCGGCTACCCAGTCGTGCTCGCCGATACCGCGGGTTTGCGCGATACTGCCGACGAAATAGAACAGGAGGGTTTGCGCCGCGCGTTGGCTCGGGCCGAAACGGCAGAGCTGCGGCTCTTTGTCTTCGATGCCCGCGAACCACAAAAGGCTACGGGAGCCTCGGTTTGGTCTGGCGCCGACACACTGATCGTCGCCAACAAGATCGACGTCGCGCCGGGTGCGGTGTTGCCGCCGAACGTGCTGGCGGTTTCGGCCCTTACGGGCGAGGGCATCTCCGCCCTGACCGACGCGCTCGCGCGGCGGGTCGCCAGCGACTACGACGTTGCGGCCCCGCTGCTGACCCGGGCGCGCCATCGCGAGGCGCTTGAGGTCGCGCACGGCGCGCTGTGCCGATCGCTTAACACCAGCCTACCGGAACTTCGCGCAGAAGACCTGCGAATGGCGTGGCGAAGTCTCGGCAGGATCACCGGGCAGACCGATGTTGAGGATCTGCTCGATGTGATTTTCGGCGAATTCTGCATCGGCAAGTGATGTTTCACGTGAAACCTCGACACACTGCAACGGCCCTCATACATTCTGCCGCGTGAGCGAAATCGTGGCGAAATATGATGTCGTCGTGGTCGGCGGTGGGCACGCCGGCTGCGAGGCGGCGGCCGTGGCGGCCCGCATCGGCGCCAAGACCGCACTCGTCACGCATCGCCGGGAGACGATCGGCGAGATGTCGTGCAACCCGGCGATCGGGGGGCTCGCCAAGGGTCATCTGGTGCGCGAGATTGACGCCCTCGATGGCGTAATGGGCCGCGCGATCGATCGCGCCGGCATTCAGTTTCGCTTGCTCAACCGAAGCAAGGGGCCGGCGGTGCGCGGCCCGCGCGCGCAGGCCGACCGCAAGCTTTACCGACGCGCAATGGGGGAGTTGCTGGCCGAAACCCCTGGCCTCGACATCGTCGAGGGCGCCGTCGAGGATCTGCTCATCGGTCGAAACGGCCACGTCGCGGGTGTGGTTTTCGGTGACGGGCGCGAGATCGCCGCGGGCCGGGTGGTGCTAACCACTGGTACATTTCTAGGCGGGCTCATTCATATCGGCACGCAGCAGATTCCCGCCGGGCGGGTGGGCGAGGCGCCATCCTTTGGGCTGTCCGGCACGCTGCGCCGGGCAGGTTTTGCTTTGGGACGGCTCAAGACCGGAACACCGCCGCGGCTCGACGGCAAGACCATCGATTGGGCGGGGCTCGAGGTGCAACATGGCGACGATCCACCGCTGCCGTTCTCGTTTCTGACCGCGCGGATCACCACGCCGCAAACGGTTTGCCACATCACGGAGACCAACACGGCGACGCACGAGCTCATCAGAGCCAATCTGGACAAGTCACCACTTTTTAGCGGGGCGATCGTCGGCGTCGGGCCCCGCTATTGCCCGTCGATCGAGGACAAGGTGATGCGGTTTGCCGCCCGCGAGCGGCATCAAATTTTTCTTGAACCTGAAGGCCTCGACGACGACACGATCTACCCGAATGGGGTCTCGACATCGTTGCCGCGGGAAGTCCAAGCACAATTCATCGCGACAATCCCGGGGCTCGAGCGAGCGGCGATGCTGCGGCCGGGCTATGCCATCGAATACGACTATGTCGATCCCCGCGAGCTTCACCCCACCTTGGAGACGCGGCGGCTTCCCGGGCTATTCCTCGCCGGCCAGATCAATGGGACAACCGGGTACGAGGAAGCGGCAGCCCAGGGGATTGTTGCCGGAATCAACGCCGCACTCGCGGCATCCGGAGCAGGCCAGCTCGTGCTCGACCGGGCGGACGCCTATATCGGCGTGCTGATCGACGACCTCGTGACCCGTGGCACCAGCGAACCTTACCGGATGTTCACCTCGCGCGCCGAATACCGGCTCACTTTGCGAGCCGATAACGCCGATCAGCGCCTGACCGCAATCGGCGAGCGGTTAGGTGCGGTCGGGAACGAGCGATCGGTGGCGTTCGGCAAGAAGATGATCGCGCTGCGGAACGCGCGCGAGCTGGCGGCTTCGCTGCGGGCGACGCCGACCGTCTTGGCTCGGCATGGGCTCACCGTGAACGCGGATGGTGTTTCGCGATCAGCCGTCGAACTGCTGGGGCACCCAAATTTTGATATTCGAGCCTTATCGAAGATTTGGCCTCAATTGGCAAAAATTCCCCAGGTGGTGGCGGAGCAGTTGGAGATCGATGCCCGCTATGCCGGCTATCTCGATCGGCAGGCGCGCGACATAGCCGCCTTTCGGCGAGATGAGTCGCTGTTGCTCCCGGCGGCTCTGGACTATGCGGAGATTGGCGGTCTTTCGTCGGAGGTTCGCGGCAAGCTCGCTGCTGCACAGCCGGCGACGCTTGGCGCGGCGTCGCGCATTCCTGGGGTGACCCCGGCGGCCCTGGTCGCGCTGCTGCAGCATGTAAAGCGGCGGCCGGAAGCGGCGTGAGCGCGCCGCCACTCAGTCCGGCTGAGTTTGCAGCACAGACTGCCGTTTCACGTGAAACACTGGAGCGGCTCGAGGCCTATGCCGGAGTGCTCGCCGCGTGGTCGGCGCGCCTCAATCTGGTCGGACGCAGCACTCTTGGCGATCCGTGGCGGCGGCACTTTCTCGATTCCGCGCAGCTCCTGCCGCTGCTCCCGTCTGGCGTGCGTAGCCTCGTTGATATGGGCAGCGGGGCGGGGTTCCCAGGATTGGTTCTGGCGATCCTCGGCGTGCCCGAGGTCGAGCTGATCGAGGCCGACAGACGCAAGGCTACGTTTCTACGCGAGGTAGCGCAAATCGCCGATGTTGGGGTTACGGTACGGGCGTGCCGAATCGAGGCCGTCGCATCGCATCCGGCTGATGTTGTCACCGCCCGCGCCTGTGCTCCTCTTGACCGGCTTTTGCCGTTAGCCGAGCGGTTTATTGGGCCGCGGACGACATGTCTTTTTCTAAAAGGCGCGCGGGCTGAGGAAGAATTGACCATCGCTGGTAAAGCCTGGACAATGAGCGTCTCGCGTCATTCGAGTCGCTCAGACCCGGACGGGACCATACTTTCTTTGCAGCAGGTGGTTCGTGAGCCTCGCCGAGACTGAGGTCGCGCCACGCACCGCTCCCCGCGGGCGTCAGGCGCGTATCATCGCCGTCACCAACCAAAAGGGCGGGGTCGGCAAAACAACAACCGCAGTGAACCTCGCGACAGCGTTCGCCGCGCGTGGACGACGGGTGCTGGTAATTGACCTCGACCCGCAGGCAAACGCAACGACCGGGCTCGGCGTTGGCGATGAGCGGGTGGCGACCAGCTACGAGCTGCTGCTCGGGGAGGCCGCTTTGGCGGATGTTGTGGTGGCGAGCGCGGTTCCAGGGCTGGAGGTGGTGCCGGCGACGCCAGATCTGGCTGGCGCGGAGATTGAACTGGGGACGACATCGCGCCGGGAGTTTTTGCTCGCCGATGCCCTCCGACGCCATGTCGGCGCATACGACGATGTGCTGATCGATTGCCCGCCATCGCTAAATCTTCTGACAATCAATGCATTGGTTGCATCAGACCGGGTGCTCGTCCCGCTGCAATGCGAGTTTTACGCGCTTGCCGGTCTGGCACAGCTGGTCGATACGATCGAGCGGGTACAGCAGGCATTGAACCCGCGGCTGGAGTTGCAAGGGATCGTGCTGACGATGCACGACCGGCGGAACAATCTTTGCGAACAGGTTGCCGGCGATGTGCGGCAGCATTTCGTTGGCAAGGTTTACGACACCGTAATTCCGCGCAATGTGCGTGTTTCCGAGGCGCCGTCGCATGGTCTGCCAGTGTTGGTCTATGACCGCCGCTGCCCAGGCGCTCAAGCCTATGTGAAGCTGGCAGCGGAGATGCTGCGGCGGGCCGAAGCGGCATGAGCGCCGGGATGCGGCGCCAGCCATTGGGGCGCGGCCTTAGCGCGTTGTTTGGCGAAGGCGCGGCGCGTCATGGCGAAGGTGGCGCGGTGCGCGAGGTGGCGATTGAGCTGATCCGGCCGGGGGCTTTTCAGCCGCGCCGTCGGTTTGACGAAGCCGAACTGGAGGCGCTGGCTCGGTCGGTGCGCGAAAAGGGTGTTCTGCAGCCGTTGCTGGTGCGACCAGTGGAGGAGGAAGGCGCAGCGTTTGAGCTGATCGCCGGCGAACGGCGCTGGCGCGCGGCGCAGCGTGCCGGGCTGCATCGGGTGCCGGTGCTGGTCCGCGTGCTGGGTGACGCCGAGGCAATGGAGATCGCGCTTATCGAGAATTTGCAACGCGAGGATTTGTCGGCGCTCGAAGAAGCCGAGGCCTATCGACGGCTGATGCAGGAGTTCGGTCGAACGCAGGCGAGCCTCGCGGAGGCGGTCGGCAAAAGCCGCAGCCACGTTTCTAATACGATGAGATTGTTAGGTTTACCAGAGACCGTTCGGCGACGATTGGAGGAGGGTGCACTGAGCGCCGGTCATGCCCGCGCCCTTCTGGCCGCCGGCGATCCAGCAGAGCTAGCGGCGGAAATCATTCGCCGCGGGCTCAATGTACGGATGACCGAGCGGCTGGTCCAGCACCGGGCCGCAAAGCGAAAGCCGAGTATGCGTCAAGCCCGCGACGCCGATATCACGGCGCTTGAACACGATCTATCCAGCGCTTTGGGGCTGCGCGTGACGATCGCCGCCAAGCCGCGCGGCGGCGCGCTGACGCTCTATTACCGTGATCTTGATCAGCTCGACCGGCTGTTGGCGTTGTTACGCGCGGGTTGATTCCGCCGCATTTCGGGCCAGCGCAAGAAGCGCTGCGCGACAGACCGTCTCGGCGGGCATGCCCGTGGTTTTGATTTGCACCTCGGCGTCGGTTAGCTTGTCAAGCTGGTGCCGCAGTGCCGGCTCGCTCCAGCGCCGCAATTGGCGCCGGAAGCTGTCTTGTTGCTTGAAGAAGATCGGCGGACGCGCGGCACGTATTACGGTATCGGTTGATTCCCCACTGGCAATCCGCGCGGCGAGCGCATGCAGCCGTTGCAAGTGGCGAAGCGCCGCGCGCGCCACCGCGACCGGCAACTCGCCCTCCTGAAAAACCCGGTTGAGCGCTCGATCGAGCCTCACGATGTCGCCCTCGGCGGCGGTAAGCACAGCGTCGTCTAGCGACAACGCGGCGCTATCGGCGATCGACAACATCGCGTCATCGAGTTCAATCCGAGCGCCATCGCCAACGTAAAGGGTGAGTTTTTCCAATTCGGCGCGGGTCAACAGCCGGTCGCTGCCGAGATGGGCAACGAGGAACTCCATCGCGTCGCGGCCGGCGGTGACGTGGTGCGCCGCAAGACTTTCGCTGATCACCCCGGCAAGATCGCGGGCAGTGTCGGGATAGCAGCCGATCGCAATGGCGCGTGGCGCATCGTCGAAGGCGCGGCGCAGCCCGCTTCGCGCCGGCAAATCGCCGGCTTCGACGACCACAAGCGCCTCGCCCGGGGAGTCGGCGAGGAAGCGCGCGAACAGAGTGCTGTGGGCGTCGCCAACATCGCGAATGCGCACCAGCCGCCGGCCACCCATCAGGCTAATTTGCGCCGCTTCGTCAAATAGTCGCGCTGGGTCGGCGGCGAGAATCGCGCCCGTAAGGTCCGCCACACGAAATGGATCGCTCGGATCATCGGTTACGCTGTGGGCAAGAACATTGGCGCGTTCGCGCACCAATCCCGAATCCGGGCCGAACAGGAGAACCGCGCGGGTATCAGGGTCGGGGCGCCGTAGAAACGCTTCGGCGCGCGCCGCCGGCAGCTTCACGAAGCCCCCGTCGCCTTGAGATCCTGCAAAAATAGGGTGAGGCGCGCGACGATCTCGCGGCGGGTTTGCTCGACGCAGCGCGTGTAGGCGTCGTTCTGGGCGACAACCGTGCTGTAACCATTCGCCTGAATGTCAAACGAATCGTTGGTATGGACGGTGGCCGTCTGCAGCAATTTGCCGGTTCTGTTATCGATCAGCCGGTACGTCGCAAGGAGCTGCACCTCGCCGCGCGTGCCGATGCCTTGCGACTGGATGCCGAGATTCTGGAGAGAGGTGCCGAGGGTGACGTTCAGCGTATAGAGTTGTGGCCCAGGCAGATTATTGGGGTTGAACGAATCGCGCAGCGCGAACTCAAGGTTCTGGCCCATCCGCTCGGGGATCGGCGTCACCTTGATCGCTCGCAGGGCCGCGTCCGCAGGGCCCGTGTCGCGACTGGCGTAGAGTGGCTCCCAGCCACCGCAACCGCCGAGAACCATCGGGAGCGCCAGCGCTGGCCCCAGCATCAGTAGATGGCGACGCGTCATTGTCACGCGACGACACTAACGATGCGGTTGGGAACGATCACGACTTTTCTCGGCGGCTTGCCGTCAAGCAGGCGCGTTATCTGGGGCAGGGCGAGTGCCGCCTCCTCGACCTCTTTGGCCGCGGCGTCGCGCGGGAAATCCAACGTGGCCCGCAGTTTGCCGTTGACTTGCACGGCGATTGTCACCTGCGCGTCGCGCGCGAGGTGCGCGTCTCCACGCGGCCAGGCGCTCTCGACGACCAGCGTCTGGTGTCCGAGCTGCCGCCACATTTCCTCGGCGAGGTGCGGCATCATTGGGCCGAGCAACAGGGTGAGAGTCTCAAGACCCTCGCGCAATACGGCCCCGGCGGCGGGCGTTTCTTTTGGGACACCTTCGAGCGCGTTCGTTAGCTCGTATATCCGCGCCACTGCATTATTAAAGTGGAACTTGTCGATGTCGTCGGTGACCGCGGCGATGGTCTTGTGGGTCACTCGGCGGATCGCGGCGAGCGCCGGCGGCAGCGTGGCCGGAACGGCAGCTCCCGTCGGGGGCAAGGGAACAGACGGCTCGGATACCATCCGCCACAGCCGGTTAACTTGACGCCACGCGCCTTCGATCCCGGTCTCGGTCCATTCGAGATCGCGGTCGGGCGGGCTGTTGGACATCAAATAAAATCGCGCGGTGTCGGCGCCGTAAGTGTCGACAATGTCGTCCAGGCCCACCACGTTCTTCTTTGACTTGCTCATCTTTTCGTTGCGGCCGGCAATAACCGGACGGCCTGATGCGTCGCTGAGGCGGCCGGCGGCGTCCGTGCTGACTTCCTCGGGGAAGAGCCACTCGCCCTCGGCGTTCTGATAAGTCTGGTGGCAGACCATGCCCTGGGTGAACAGCCCGGCGAACGGCTCGTCGAGATCGAGATAGCCGCATTCCTTGAGCGCGCGCATGAAAAAGCGCGAATAGAGTAGGTGCAGCACAGCGTGCTCGACCCCACCGACATATTGATCGACCGGCATCCAATACTGCGCTGCGTCGCGCTCGAACGCGACCGGTGCGCGAGCCGAGCAGAAGCGCAGGAAGTACCACGATGATTCGAAGAATGTATCGAGCGTGTCGGTCTCGCGCTGCGCCGGGCGGCCGCATTTGGGGCAGGCGACGTGCTTCCAGGTCGGATGACGGTCAAGCGGGTTGCCCGGCTCATCGAACTTGACGTCCATCGGCAGCTCGACCGGCAGGTCATCCTCCGGCACCGGGACTATGCCGCAATCCGGACAGTGGATGACGGGTATGGGGCAGCCCCAATAGCGCTGGCGGGAAACGCCCCAATCCCTGAGCCGGTAGGCGACTGTCCGCTCGCCGGCGCCGGTCGCCTCCAGCCGCTCGCCGACCACGCGCTTCGCCTCCGCGACCGAGAAACCATTGAGGAAATTTGAGTTAAAGATCGAGCCATCGTCGACATAGGCGATGTCGACGATCGAGAACGTGTCCGGGTGCTCGTTCGGGGGTAGCACCACGGGAACCACCGGCAGCTTGTACTTTCGGGCAAAGTCGAGGTCGCGCTGATCGTGCGCCGGGCAGCCAAAGATCGCCCCGGTGCCGTACTCCATCAGCACGAAATTCGCGACGTAGACGGGTACGCGTCGCGTCTTGTCGAGCGGGTGAATCGCTTCGATGCCTGTTAGATACCCGCGCTTCTCGGCGGTCTCAATCGCTTCCTCGCTGGTGCCGACGCGGTCGCATTCAGCGATGAATTCGGTGAGCGCGGGTTCCCCTTTCGCCAACTCCTGCGCGAACGGGTGATGCGGTGACAAAGCGAGGAAGGCCGCGCCGTAAAGCGTGTCTGGGCGTGTCGTGAAGACTTCGATGTTCCCGTCGCGCCCGGCCAAATCCCATTTCACCCGTGCGCCTTCCGACCGGCCGATCCAGTTCTCCTGCATCAACCGCACTCGCTCGGGCCACCGATCGAGCCCCTTAAGTGCTTCGAGTAATTCGTCGCTGTAACGGGTGATGCGCAGGTTCCACTGCGACAACAGACGTTTCTCGACCAAGGCGCCGGAGCGCCACCCGCGACCCTCGATCACCTGCTCGTTGGCGAGCACGGTGTTTTCGACGGGATCCCAATTGACCCAGGATTCCCGGCGATAGGCGAGGTCCTTGGCCAGGAAGTCGAGAAACATCTTCTGTTCGTGCCGGTAGTATTGCGGATGACAGGTCGCGATCTCGCGCGACCAGTCATAGGCAAAGCCCATGCGCTGAAGCTGGGCGCGCATGGTGGCAATATTTTCCGCGGTCCACACGGCGGGGTGGATACCGCCCGCAATCGCTGCGTTCTCCGCCGGAAGGCCGAACGCATCCCAGCCCATCGGGTGCAGTACGTTGTAGCCTTGTGCGCGGCGATAGCGGGCGACGAGATCGCCCATTGTGTAGTTTCGGACGTGGCCGACATGCAGCTTGCCGGAGGGGTAGGGAAACATCTCCAGCACATAGTATTTCGGCCGAGCCGGGTCGTGTTTCGCGGAGAAGCAGGCGCGCTCGTTCCAACGCTGCTGCCACTTCGCTTCGCTTTCCCGAAAATTATAGCGTGACATCACCCGTTCCTGCGGCCGAGCCGGCGGCGGCAAGGCTACTGTTGGTCCTCCCGCAAGCGCGCAATGTGTACCTCGCGCGCGCGCTGGAGAATGGCATTTTCGAGATCTTCCACGAGCTTCTGCGCCACCGGCGCATCCTGCCACTGCGCGCCGCTTCGAATCTGGCGGTCGACTGTAACGACGATCGAATCTGAGCGCAGCGCGCGGGCTTTGACAAAGGCGGTGATGCGCAACCGCTCGTCGGGCTTGCCTTTCGGGCTGTACCAGTCGGTTACCGCCAAGCCGGTTCGCGGGTCGAGCGAATCCATCGATGTAAAGCTCAAGGTGTCGATCGTCGCTTGCCACAATTCTGGGCTGACACCGGGACCGGTACGGATGCCAAAGTCATGCGGCGGTTTCTTGGCGATGCCGAGCAATGTCCAGATTGTGCCCTCGGTATCCATGCCATCGTCGTCGGCGGAGGCTTGTTGATTGGCCTGCGGCAGTTGGGCTGCGGTCGCGTCAGCCTGGGTAACACGTGTTGCTGTGCAGCCGGTAAGCAGCAAAAGGCTTGCGGCGAGGATGGTGGGCAGGCGGTAATAACAAACCGGCATTTCACATCCTGTGGGACATCGCCGCAGGCCGGGTGCGGCGGTGAGGTTTTGCCAGGAATGGAGCCCTTATGGAAGAGGTGATCGCCGCGAATTTGGCCGTGGTACGGGGCCGCATCGAAGCAGCGGCGCGGGCCGCCGGACGGGCTTCCGACTCGGTGACCCTGGTCGCTGTCGGCAAGACCCATGGTGCGGATGCGATTCGCGCAGGGCTCCTTGCCGGCCAGCGCGTCTTCGGCGAAAACCGGATACAGGAGGCGCTGGCGAAGTTCCCGGCGCTGCGCGGCGAATTTCCTGACGTCACGCTGCATTTGATCGGCCCGCTGCAGACCAACAAGGTCAAGGACGCGGTTGCCCATTTCGATGTGATCGAGACTGTGGATCGGCTGCGGCTGGCCGAGGCTCTTGCCCGGGAGATGGCGCGCACTGGCCGGCGCCTGCCCTGCTTCATCGAGGTTAACACCGGCGAGGAAGCGCAGAAATCCGGCGTGTTTCCGGACGCCGCTGATGGCTTTATCGCCGACTGCCGCGATCGGCTCGGTCTGCCGATTGTCGGGCTAATGTGCGTCCCGCCGCATGACGAGGAACCGTCACCGCATTTTGCGCTTCTGCGTGAGATCGCGCGCCGAAACGACCTCGCCGGCCTCAGCATGGGGATGAGCGCCGATTATGAGACCGCAATTCGCTTCGGCGCCACGCACGTGCGCGTCGGCACCGCGATCTTTGGCGTGCGGCAGCCGTATCCGGCGGCGGCGAAATAGCGACGTTAGAGGATGTGGCCGCTGCGTGTAGCCTTGGTGTTGAGGTAACGCTCGTTGTGCCCGTTCGCGGGGAACACGTGCGGTACCCGCTCGACAACGTTGATGCCGTAGCGCTGCAGCGCGGCGACTTTGTCTGGGTTGTTAGTCAGCAGCCGCACCGAAGTGTAGCCGAGCTGCTTGAGCATCTCGGCCGCCGGCAGATAGACCCGCTCGTCGGCATCGAAGCCTAATTGCTCATTGGCGTCGATTGTGTCGAAACCGGCGTCCTGGAGCTGGTAGGCGCGCAACTTGTTGACGAGACCGATGCCGCGGCCCTCCTGCGCGAGGTAGAGCAGCACGCCGCCGCCGGCTGCGGCGATCGTGGCAATGGCACCCTGAAGCTGCTCGCCGCAATCACACCGCAAGCTCGCCAGCACGTCGCCGGTGAAGCATTCCGAGTGAAGCCGCGCCAACACGCCGTTCGCCGGGTCGGGCGCCCCGATCAAGATCGCCAGATGCTCGGTGCCGCCATCCCTCGGGCGGAAAGCGACGAGGCGCGCGTCCTCGGCGTTGGTCAGCGGCACGCGCGCCTCGGCGACCCGCTCGAGCTCGGCGATCGCCGCCCGCCGGTTGAGCACAGCGGTCATGTCGACCACGGAAAAATCGGCGCGTCGCCGCGCCAGCGCCGCCTCGGTCGGCACCAACCACAAGACAAGCGCCGCAGGCAACAGGTCGGCGAGTTTCGCCAAGGTGACTGCCGCAAGCGCTCCCGGTTCGGCTGTCGCCGGCTCGGGCCCTAACCCAGGCGGCTCGGCGCCCAGGGAGGCCGACGGATCGGCGAGCTTGCGGATCACCGCGGCCGAAAGCTGTGCGGCGACGGTCACCCTGACGACGCCGGCGAGCGCGCTGCGCGGCGCAAGGCCCAGCGCGACCGCCCGCCGGCGCGTCAGAACCACATTCAGTCGCCGACTAGACATGTTACGCAGCCGATTGAGGCTCTCGTCGGTCACCAGCTCAGCGGCGACCGCCAGAACCGCTCCGTTCTCGCCGTCGAGCAACACCGGGTCGCCGCGGCGAAAGGCGATGATCGCCTCGTCGAGCACGCGGCCGACAGCGGGCCGGGGCGGCGTCGAATTTGGCGATGAATCAGGGCGATGGGACACCAATACCTCTTCCGTCGCACCGGTGCGACGCGGCAACATGAACAAGCCGCACCCGCGTGCGCAAGCAAAACCGCCGACCGGTATGGCTGCCGCGCGCCCACGGGTGGCGATGTCTTCTGCAAATTGGCGCCAGAATGGCGCCTGACAAGACATCGCTGCGTCCATCGGCTAAATTGAGCGATGTTCCGACCGGGGATGACAAATCTGTCGGTTGCGAATAAAGCCCCGTCAGTTGCGATAAACGGGTTCGGGGACATGCAGGCGGCTCGAAAGGTTCTGATCGTCGACGACGACGCGGCGTTGCGCCAGACCTTGGCGGAGCAGCTTAACCGCGACGGTGAGTTCGTTAGCACTGAATGCGGCTGCGCCGCAGAAGCGCTCGAGACGATCGGGCGAGAACGCTTTGACGCCATCCTCCTCGACATTGGTCTTCCCGACATGGATGGCCGCGACCTCTGCCGCCGGCTGCGTAGCGAGGCCGTGGGTGTGCCGATCGTCATGCTCACCGCGGCCGATAGCGACGGCGATACTGTTCAGGGCCTCGACGCGGGCGCCAACGATTACGTGACCAAGCCCTTTCGCCTCAACGTGTTGCTGGCCCGCTTGCGCGCCCATCTGCGGCAGAGCGAGCGTCGCGATGACGCCGTTTTCGCCATCGGCCCGTATACGTTTCGGCCGGGCGCGAAGCTGATGACCAATTCAAGCGGCCGCAAAAAGGTGCGGTTGACCGAAAAGGAAACGGCCATCCTTCGCTATCTCTATCATGCGGGCGACCGCGCTATCGGCCGCGCTACCTTGCTCGACGAGGTCTGGGGCTACAATGCCGGCGTGACAACCCATACGCTGGAAACCCATGTCTACCGCCTGCGGCAGAAAATCGAGCGCGATCCCGCGAATGCCGAGATTCTCGTGACCGAGCCGGGCGGGTACCGGCTGCTACCGTGAGCCGGGGCGCGACGCCCCGATCTTCAGAGCTTATCGTCGTCAGCGCCGCGGATAGCGGGTATTTCCCGCTGCTGCGCGACGCCGTCATGTCGGTACGCGCGCTCAACGCATGCGTGCCCATCGGGGTGCTAGATCTGGGGTTGGCCTCGGAGCAGCTCGCTTGGCTTGGCGAAATCCAGGCGCATGTGGTGCGTCCCGACTGGGACGTTGAATTTCCCGGTCGCGAGCGAATGCCGGAAACCTTCAAGGCCCAGGTAGCACGGCCATTTCTGCCGCGGCATTTTCCAGGCTACGAGATGTATTTTTGGCTCGATGCCGACGCCTGGCTGCAGGAATGGCGCGTTGTCGAGCTGTATTGTGCCGCCGCGGGCGCCGACAAGATCGCCATCGCGCTCGAACTCGACCGCGCGTACAAGCGGCATTACAAGCGACCGAAATTGCTCGGAATGAACCTTGCGTGGAAGACTTATCGTGAGGCATTCGGCTGGCGCGCCGCCGAACGCCTCGGCCGCAACCCGACCGCCAATTGCGGCGTCTTCGCGCTCCACCACGATGCTTCGCATTGGAAGGAATGGGCTCGGCTTTTGACGCAAGTGCTGAAGCGCACGCGCTTTTTCTTCGCCGAGCAGATCGCGCTCAACTACGCGATCTTTGCCGAAGGCCTGCCGGCCAATTTCTTGCCTGCTTATTGCAACTGGGCGGTCGGTGACGCACTGCCCGCTTTCGACGCGGCGCGCGGGCTGTTTGTCGAGCCCTACGCGCCGCACGAGGTCATCGGCGTGATGCACCTTGCCGGCCCCGACCAAAAGATCGGCATCCATCGCCTCGACCGGCTCGATGGCGGGACAGTCGAGACCTCGCTGCGCTACAGCGGAAGCCTCGACTTGCGCACCCGGAAGCCGGTCACGGCGTAAAATGCTGGAGCCGGCTGGGCGGTTTGTGGTTGCGCTGTGGCACGTCATCGGTCTGCTGCTGGTCTTGGTGCTGTTTATCGAACTCGTCCCAAACGCCTGGCAGCGTTTGAGTCGACTGATGCGTTACCGGCGGAGCAATCGGCCTGACAGCGCCGCTATCGCCGATGCGCAGGCCGGGGCCGATTGGGCGATCGGCTATTTCGACGAGTTCGGCCGCGCTGTGCGGGTCGATTGGCGACCCTATGTCGGGTGGTGGCAGCGGCCGTTTCGCGGAACCTATGTGACGCTAGACCGCCGCGGCTTGCGCCCGACGCCGGGCGAAGAGCGGACAGAGCCCGGGACGGTCCGCATCCTTTGTTTCGGCGGCTCGACGATGATGGGGATGGGCGCGCGCGATGATCGCACCATTCCAGCGATCCTCGCCGCGCGCCTTGGCGAGCTCGGGCATCGTGTTGCGGTGACCAATTACGGCCAGCTCGGCCACAACAGCACGCAGGAGCTGTTCACCTTGCAACAGCTGCTTCGTGCCGAGGCAAAGTTCGATATTGCGTTGTTCTACGATGGTGCGAATGACCTGGCAGCAGCTGAGCAGACCGGCCGGGCCGGCGGGCTGCTGAACGAACAGCGGCGTCGCGCCGAATTCAACTTGCTGCTTAATGAGCGCCGCCGTGACCTCTTCGTCGCGGCGTTGCTTTCCGCCCTACCGCGAAGCCTGCGGCGGCTGCGGCGATTGACAGGTGCGCCCTTGCGCGGCCCGTTGCCTGAGCCCGAGGCCGATTTATCGGGAGTTCACTTACAACAACTCGCTGGCGAGGTGCTCGATATCTACTTCGCGAATCAGCGGATGGTGCGGCTCCTTGCGGCCGATTGCGGATTTCGGACGATCTTCTATTGGCAACCGGTGATCACGACGAAGCGGGTCAAATCGGTCGATGAGCAGCGTTTTGAGGCCGATCACACCAGGGATGTCCTAGCCCGCCGGGTGCTCAATGAGGCGGCGATCGCGGAATATCGGCGCCGGATCGGCATCGACGGCCTGACCGATACAGTCGATTTGTCGGCGCTTTTTGACGAGGTCGCATCGCCTGTCTACATTGATATGGTGCACCTATCCGAGGCGGGCAATCTCGCCGTCGCCGAGGCGATGGTGCCGAGCCTCGCCGCATTGCTGGACGCGGCCGGGTGACGTTTAGGCAAGGTCGCGATATGGCGCTCGAATTGTGGATATTACTGGCCGTCGTGGTGGGCGGCCTTGCCGCAGCTATCCTCTTGCGTCTGCGCAACGGTCGCCGGCGCACCGCGGCCGAGGTCAAAAACCTTTATCCGCTGTGGTAGGGCCGCCTGGGCTTCGAGCTGCCGGACGTTCTGAGCACAATTAGCGTTATTCGAGGTCGCTGCGCGGCAAAGTGGGCGGCCTGTTGCCTAGCCGCTTTCCGAGGCTCTTCCGCCAGCGCGCCAAGTGGCGGTGGCGGTGCCCCCAGGCCGCGTCGCGTATCGCGGCAACAGCTTCCGCCGAGACGACGAATGGAGCGATGTCGTCGAAAACCAAGGGCGATCGGTCGTCATAAACGATTGCCATGCCTGACGTCGTCCCGAGCAGCAATTGCCAGTGCATGCCTGTTTCAGCTGCAATACGCTCAATTCCTGGCGTGAGCGCGAAATTCTCGGCATCGTGGAACAGGTAGATGCAACCGGGCGCTGCCGCTTTGCTGACGGCGCCGAAGTCGAGCACGACCTGATCCACAGAGTGATAGCCGTCGATAAAGGCGAATTCGATCGGCGGCATCTTCTGGTCACGTAGGATTTGCGCGACGTCGCCGGGCGACGATCCGGCTACGACGGTCACCGGCAAGCCTTCTTCTTTGGCGATGCGGTTGGTGAAGTGGATGCCTTCTTCGGCTTGGCGGTCGGTAGCGGCATCGATTGCTAGCACCCGTGCATCCGGGTTGGCCAGGGCGAGCGCCAGCGTGCTCCAGCCTAGCGAGTTGCCGATTGCGAAGACGGCTTTTGGGCGAAACCGCGCGAACAGGCATTCGAAGAAATAGATCTCCTGCAACGCGATACCCAGCCCGTTGGTGAGACTCTCGCCGTCTTTGAAGAACCAAGTGAAGGCAGCGTGCGGGAAATCGTCGAAATGGCTGGGATTGAGTCCGGTGGCGATGCGGATGCCACGCTGTTCGTAGAGCGCGGCGAGACGAGCAATAACCGGCATTCTCCGCCAGCCTTTAGGGCCGTTCCGGACCGCGATACCCGCGGGCGATATAAAGCGTATAGGTCATGCCGCCGCCGGGTCCGGTGGGGATCGAAATCGTTTTCAGCAATGTCAGCTCCGCGAACTGAGTCGCCATCTGGCTGTAAAGCCCATGATCGGTCACGGCGAGAAAATCTTCGCCGCGATGAATACGCTCGTTGTTTTCAAGGCGCCATTGGTCGGTGATGCCGGGAACCGGTTCCCATTCGACGGCGGAAAACGGATGCGGACGGACGTAGTAGACCAGCGCCGCGAGGAGTTCCCGGTCGTCCGCCATCAGCTTCAGCCCGGGATGCGAGCCAAGCGCCTCGCTTACCTGGCGGCCCAGGCTGCGCCAACCGCGTAGCCGGTGCAGCGGGTCGTACTTCGCCGGCACAACAAACCCCGATGCGAAGACCGCTTCACTGCCGCCGAAGACCGCAACCGCAAGGGCCAAGTGCAAGACAATGGATGCAACCACTGTCCGGCGCCAGCCCCCAGCCAATGCGGCGTTGATCACGAGCACAGTCGCCGAGATATAGGCCGGCGCCGCCCAGTTTGGCTCTGCCCGCGACAACAGGCTGATAACCAGCGCGACCAGCAGGGTGGGCCAGGTAAATGAGGCAAGAAGCCGCGACTGCGCTCCCGAAAGGCCGGTCGGGCGAACGCACAACAGGATAAGCCCGGTCAGCATAATCGGGCCGAATACGGCGAATTGCGAGATCACGAACCTAAGGAGCGCGATCGGGTGAAAGAGGCTGCCGCCAAGCTGCGCGTTGTCGCGGACATGCAGGATGCTGACAAAACCATGATTGGCGTTCCACCAAAGATTCGGCGCGACAATGACCAATCCGACCGCCAGGGCGAGGAAGAGCCCCTGCAGATGGCGGCGCTCGTCCTTCACCAACAAGACAAACCCGAAGGCTGAGATCAGCCAATAGGCCATCGCGTATTTGGCAAGGAGACCAAATCCGATGGCGGCGCCGGTGGCCGCCCACCAGTACCAACCCCGACTCTCGCGCGCCCGGATGAAGCCATAGAGCGCGGCCGCCCAGCACGGCATCAACACCGCGTCGGTCGAGATCAAGAAAGCCGATAGCGAGACGGCTGGCAGGCTGGCATAGGCGAGCGCGGACCAGAAACCGATGCGGCGGTCGCAGAGCCGCGAGCCGATGGCGTAGACAAGGCCGGCGGCGATACCGTGAAGCAGCGGTGCCGACATGCGCACCGCGAACTCGCTGTCACCAAACATGGCAGTCGTCAGCGCGATCAACCATGCGATAAGGGGCGGCTTCGAGTAATAGCCCAGGGCAAGATGCTGCGCCCAAAACCAGTATTGAGCTTCGTCGGGATAGAGCTCGGCGCTTTGAACCAACAGCCACAGCAACCGCAACACGGTGATCGCGGCCACCGTCGTTAGGGTCCAGGTGCCATAAGCCGGCGTGGGGGTGTGGACAGCAGGTTGGGAGCTATCCACTACCGTGTCGCTCATTATCGCCAGATCGCCGGAGATTGAAGTTCCGTCAGCATAAGCCAAACCGCCCCCAGCGGCGACCGGCGGAATCACGCTCTGCGGCGCGGTGGTCACGCGGGTTTGAACAAGATGGTGCCCTGGAAGGGGATTTTCAGCTTCTGGTCACCCAATCGATTGGATAGCTTGTCTCCCGTCGGGTTATCCGAACGGGAGGATCAGATGCACAAGACGACACTCGCCGCGCTCGGCTTCGCGGCCACCGTACTTGCTTGGGGCTACAGCCAGGCAGCGACCGAAGTTTTCAAGGGTACCCTCAGCAGCGGCGCAGAGGTCCCGCCGATAGCAGGTACCGGCACCGGCGCGGCGGTGGTCAATTTCGATCCGGCAACCAAGGAGATCACGTACACCGTCACGTATTCGGGTCTCAGTGGACCGGCCAAGGCAGCGCACATCCATTGCGGCGCCGCTGCGGGCGCAAATGCTGGGGTCTCGGTGCCATTCAAGAGCACTGCCAGCCCGATCACTGGTTCGGCGACTTTGACCGACGCTCAAATCGCCGATCTCGAAGCCGGCAAGTGTTACGTCAACATCCACACGGAGGCACATGGCGGCGGTGAGCTCCGCGCGCAGCTTGCGAAGTAGCCCGGCTCAGGCGATTCCGCGGCTGGGCCCAGCCGCGGAATTACCTATTGGGGCGCGGCGGAAATGCCATACGACCCTGCGGAAATTCACTTAGCCGCGAAGCGAGCACTCGAGTACGATCGCGACTGCGATTGATGATCGATGAGGTGTCGCGGATGCCGCCGCGCTACCCTGCAGGTTCCGGGTATCGCCCGTGTTCGCTTGGCGAAGCATGCCGCGAATCGGGGCTCGATGAAGATGGCGAGCGTTGCCCCCACTGCGCCCTCAAGCAATTGTGCGAAAGCGAGGCGCGTTGGGTGGTTTGCCGCGGCGAGAAGCCACCCTACCTCAACTGACCGCTACATCGGGCGGCCATTGCCGTCGAATAGCGCGGTCATGGCGATGATTTTGTCGACCGTTTCGCCATCGGTGGCGAGCGGCAGCAGGCAATTCTCAACGCTGCGATGCTGTGGATCGCGGCTCCACAAGGTTGGGCCGCGGCGCCAGGTCGGCCGACCGGTTTCGACAATGAAGCGATAGCGGTTGCTTAGCGTCGGGTTGGTGACGCTCTGAGGCTGGGCCTCGTCGAGCCACTGCCCGGTCAACTCGCGTTGCACCGAGCGGACAATCTCGGTGCCCACCAGCCGGTAGCGAAAGCGCAGCGGGTCGCGGAACACGTCGCACATCCATAGCCGAGGCAACAGCGACCGGATGTCCTCAGGTGCAATGTGCTGACGGCCCGGCAGCCGTCCCGGAGGAGCGACACCGAGCCAGTAGTCGTAGAACTGCCGTACCGGAGGGTACCAGTCGGCCGGGTCCGACGGGACCTCGTGGCCGGTCCACACGCCGTAATCGGCGCCAACCGGCAACCGGCCGGCGAGATTTCCAGAAGATTTCCACGAGCGCTGCATTACGCCGGTCAGTTTATCGCAAAATGGTTAGCCCAAGGTTGATGTTTGCCGGCGCGCACCGGGCAATCGCAAATTTGTGAAGAGCCTGCGACAATGGGCGCATTACGGCTACCGCAGGAGCATCGGGGGACATGCGCGCTCTTCATCGGAATTGGCACGACGCTCACCGTGAATCGATGCCTTTAGGCGCTCGCGTCGCCGACAACGTCGCCAACTTCATCGGGTCGTGGCGTTTTATCATCATACAAAGCGCGATCTTCTTTGTCTGGGTCGTGGTCAATACGATCTGGTTGCTTGAGCGTTATCAGTTCGACCCCTATCCCTTTATCCTGTTCAACCTGTTCATGTCGGCGGAAGCAGCCTACAGCTCGCCGTTGATCCTGATGAGCCAAAACCGCCAGACCGAGCGCGATCGCATTCAGGCACAGCACGACTACGACACGAATGTCGCCGCCAAGGAAGAGATCGAGACGATTTTAAAAGAGCTCGCCCGGCTGGAACTGGAGAAATTAGACAAGATATTGACCTTGTTGCAGAAATCTGGCGAAGAAGCCGCGCGCTGATACGGGGAAACGCAGATGGATTTCGACTTTTCGCCAAAGGTTGAGCGGCTGCGCGGGCAGCTCCTCGCGTTTATGATTCGCGAGGTCTACCCCGCCGAGGCGGTCTTCGAGCGGCAACTCAACGAGGCGCCGACGCGCTGGCAAATTCCGCCCGTCATGGAGGAGCTGAAGCGGAAGGCGCGGGCCGAGGGGCTCTGGAACCTGTTTCTGCCCGAATCGGAGCTCGGCGCGGGGCTCACCAACCTCGAATACGCGCCGCTCTGCGAGATCATGGGGCGCTCGCCGATCGCGCCCGAGGTGTTCAACTGCTCGGCCCCTGACACCGGCAACATGGAAACGCTGGTGCGCTACGCCACGCCGGCGCAGCAGGAACAATGGCTGAAGCCGCTGCTCGCCGGCGAAATCCGCTCGTCCTTCGCGATGACCGAGCCGGCGGTTGCCTCCTCGGACGCCACCAACATCGAAGCGCGCATCGAGCGCGATGGCAACCAGGGTTACGTGATCAACGCGCGCAAATGGTGGACCAGCGGCGCGATGGACCCGCGCTGCAAGATTTTCATCCTGATGGGCAAGACCGACCCCAACGCGCCGCGCCACCAACAGCAATCGATGATCCTGGTGCCACGCGACACGCCTGGGGTCAACGTCGTCCGCGCGCTCACCGTCTTCGGCTACGACGACGCGCCGCACGGCCACGCCGAGGTCGAGTTCAAGGATGTCCGCGTGCCGGCGGAGAACATCCTGTTGGGCGAGGGGCGCGGGTTCGAGATTGCCCAGGGCCGTCTCGGGCCGGGCCGTATCCACCATTGCATGCGGATGATCGGTCTGGCCGAGCGCTCGCTCGAGGCAATGGTCGCGCGGGTTAAGAGCCGCGTCGCTTTCGGGCGGCCGCTCGCCGATCAAGGGGTCATCCGCGAATGGATCGCCGACTCGCGGATGGAGATCGAGCAGGCGCGTCTGCTGACCCTCAAGGCCGCGCACATGATGGACACGGTGGGCAACAAGGTCGCCCAAGCCGAGATCGCGATGATCAAGGTGGTGGCGCCCAAGATGCTGCTCGCGGTCATCGACCGCGCGATCCAGGCGCATGGCGGCGGCGGGGTCAGCCAGGATTTCGGCCTTGCCTATGCCTGGGCTCGGTCGCGGGTAATGCGCATCGTCGATGGGCCGGACGAGGTTCATAAGCGCGCGGTCGCCCGTGTCGAGCTGAGGAAATGATCGGTGACAGGCCTTGCTGCGGCCGAGCTGATCGCCGAGCGGCCGGACGAACGCCTCGACATAACAAGGCTCGAACCCTGGTTGCGCACGCATTTGCCGGGCGCCGAGGCTCCGCTGTCGGTCGCCCAGTTCCACGGCGGCAAGGCAAACCTCACCTACCTATTGCGTTTCGGCGAGGGCGCGGCGGCGCGCGAGTTCGTGCTGCGCCGGCCGCCGCTGGGGCCGATCCCGCCCGGGGCGCACGACATGCGGCGCGAACACCGCGTGCTGTCGGTGCTCCACACCCGCTACCCGCTCGCCCCGCGAAGCCTGTTGCTGTGCGAGGACGAGAGCGTCATCGGCGCCGTATTCCTCGTTGAGGAGCGGCGGTGCGGTTTTGTAATTCGAGACGACATTCCGGCGGAATTCGCCGGCCGGCCGGAACTCAACCGCCGCATCGGCTTCGCGCTGATCGATGCGCTCGCCGATCTGCACACGGTTGGCGCCGCCGAAATCGGACTCGACGGGCTCGGCCGGGTGGAAGGTTTTCTCGAACGCCAGCTTTCGGGCTGGACGCGGCGCTGGGAGGCCTCGCTTGGCGGGCCGGAGGAGGCCGAGTCCCGTGCCGCAATGGCGCCGGCGCTCGATTGGCTCGCCCGCAAATTGCCGAAAGAACGCGGCGGCGCGCTGCTCCACAACGACTACCGGCTCGACAACTGCCTGCTCGATACCGCCGACCCGGCGCGCATTGTCGCGGTGCTTGACTGGGATATGTGCACCCGGGGCGATCCGCTGGCCGATCTCGGCTATCTGCTCAATTACTGGGTCGAACCCGGCGACGATCCGGCGTGGCGCGCGATCGCTTCGATGCCAACCTGGCGCCCCGGCTTCCCCAGCCGAGCCGAGGCAATCGCCCGTTATGCCGAACGCACCGCTAGCGATGTCGGCGACATCCTGTGGTACCAGGTCTTTGCCGCGTTCAAGCTCGCGGTCATCATCCAACAGATCTACATTCGCTACGTGCGAGGCCAAACGCAGGACAAGCGGTTCGCGAGCTACGCGGCGAGAGTCATCGGCCTCGCCGATAAGGGCCGACGGCTGATCGGGGATGACTAAAGTGCCGCGGCGTCGGCGGAACAGCCGGCGAAGCCACGAGCGAACGACCTGAAACAACGAAGCCTCCACCAGAGCGCTCCGCCTGCTTCTGCTGAAAATTAACAGGCGGTCACTCCCGCGCCCGGCCCCCAAGACAGGTCTGGCGTTGCCAGCAATTCGCGGGAGCCGAAATGGCGGTCTGGCGGTTAGATAGGCACCCGCCGACGCAGTTCAAGAACAAAAAGAGAACTTTTTGTGCCGTGCGCTGAATGCGGTTGTTCAGCGCGCGAAGGCTAGGCCGCGAGCCGGTCGACGACGCAGCTGTTGAACGCGCCGAAGGCTAGGTGGGTGAGGGAATTTTCCTTGACCCCAACCGGGATGAACGCCGCGCGGTATAGTTCCACCTTGCCATCTTCGCGCGGCACTTCGCCTTCCATCCGCACCGGCGAACGCTGGCTATGCGCGTCGCCGCAGCCTTGCATGAAGACGCGCGACAGATGGCGCGGCAACTGACGCACCATCGGCACATGCGGCGTGCCTTTGGGCGGCAGGTCGAGCAGCTTGGCGAAATCGGTGCCGTAGAGCAGCAGCGAGGAATTCTCGACGACCGGGTCGACCGCGATGACAAAACGGTGCGACCAGTCGGGCGTGTTCATCTCGGCGAGGTCGAGGGCGGCGACGGTCGCGCTCTTGCCGAGCTTCTCGATCTTCTTTTCCCAGTAGGCGATGGCACGTTCGGATTCGCGTCGCTCGCGCCCCGTCAATTGCGGCTCACCCTCGCTATTGGCTTCGCGTGCCTGGTCCAACGACACAACCGGCGCCTCGGTAATCGGCATCTGGTCCCCCAACCATTCGAATCTTCGCCACTTGGTTAACCCAGCTTGCTTAATTTTAGATGAATATCTGGCAAATCCGCAGTGCGGGCGCGAGTTAAGGCCGCACGATCATGGTTAACGTCAGCGAGCGCCGAGCGCGGCAAGGCGGCGCTGTGCGTCATGCACATTGGCTTGCGCATTGGCGCCCGCCGGCTTCAGCACGAAATCGAATTCGGTTGTATAGACCGGTCCGGCGATGCCGAGTTTCGCCGCTTCGGGGGTTGGCGTTTCGTGCCGGGTGAAGTCGCAGATCAGCGAATCTTTGACCGCGAACACCGCGTCGCTTTCGAGGTACGGGTCGGTGCGGTCGAAGATATGCGTTGTCACCGGATCGTAGCCGTCGGCGGTGAGCACGAAATGAATGTGCGCCGGCCGCCAGGGATGCCGCCCGGTCGCCTTGAGCATTGCGCCAACCGGCCCGTCCGAGGGGATCGGGTAGTTGACCGGCAGCACGGTGCGAATGAGATAGCGTCCTTCGCCGTCGCTGTGGAACTTGCCGCGCATATGCAACTCGTTCGGGTTGCTGTCTTGCGCGTCATAAAGACCGTTGCTCTGAGTTTGCCAGACATCGAGCTCGGCATTGGCGATCGGCTTGCCCTCGAGATCGAGCACCCGGCCGCTGACCAGGGTCGGAACGCCCACGGTGTCGCGGTGGGCGATGTTGCCGCCGGGCGGCATCTCCGGCGCGCCGAGGCGATGGAACGGGCCGAAGACAGTCGATTTCGTCGCGCCCTCGGGCTTCCGGTGGCCGATTAGGTCGACCACCATCGACACCCCAAGCGTATCCGAGAACAAGATGAATTCCTGCCGCTTGTCGCTGCACATCTTGCCGGCTTCGGTCAGGATCTCGATCGCCTGGAACCACTCGGTCTCGGTGAGCTCGACCTCTTTGACGAATTCGTGCAGATGCTTGATGAGCGCGAGCATGATCCGCCGCAGCCGCGGGTCGGGGGTCGCGGCGAAGCGCGCCAGCACCGATGCGGTGATGTCGTCTTCGGTCGTGCTGCGCGGCATCTTCTCCTGACCATCGGGCATGGCTGCCTCCTTGGCGTAGCGTCGCTGTGAAATCGGGCCAACCTTAGAGTAATTTCAGCAGCGGCGGAATTCTTCCGCCCGAGGCAGGCGAGGGGACATGGCCGAGTTGCGGGTGAAAAGCGAGATAGCCGGCTCGGTGTGGAAGATCGAGGTCACGGTGGGCGATAAGGTCGCCGAGGAGGACACGCTCATTGTCCTCGAATCGATGAAGATGGAGATTCCGCTGCTCGCGCCGCGCGCTGGGACGGTGATCGAGATTCTCGTCGCCGAGGGCGAGGCGATCGCCGAGGGCGATGTCGCGGTGATCCTCGGATAATCGTTTCACATCTGATGCCTGCCGATACCGCGACCCTCGAACCGGGCGGCGCTTCCGGGCCGCATGCGCTTTACCGCGAGCGCTGCGCTACCGGGGCGATCAGGCCCGACCCGGCGCAGGCGCATGCCGTGGAGCGCCTGGAGGCGCTGCATCGGGCCTTGGCGGATCATGCGCCGGCGCCGCGGGGTTGGCTGAGCCGGCTGGTCGGCGGCAGCATTGCCGCCCCGAAAGGACTTTACCTCTGGGGGCCGGTCGGGCGGGGCAAGTCGATGCTGATGGATTTGTTTTTCGCGGCGGCGCCAGTCACGCGCAAGCGGCGGGTGCATTTCCATGCCTTCATGCTCGATGTCCATAACCGCATCGAACGCGAGCGCCGCGCCCGGTCGCGTCAGCCGATTCTGCGTGTCGCCGCGGCCCTCGCCGAGGAAGCCCAGCTCCTGTGCTTCGACGAGTTCCAGGTCAACGACATCGCCGACGCAATGATCCTGGAGCGGCTGTTCCGGGCGCTGTTCGATGCTGGAACGGTGGTTGTCGCGACCTCGAACCGCCATCCCGATCAGCTCTACGAGAACGGGCTGCAGCGCGACCGGTTTCTGCCGTTTATCGCGCTGTTGCAGCAGCGGCTCGATGTTGTCGCCCTCGACAGCGGTCGCGATTACCGGCTGGCGCGGATGATCGGAAAGCCGGTCTATTTCCAGCCCCTGGGCGACAAGGCGCATCGCGCCATCGCCGCCGCCTTCGCCGATCTCAGCGATGGCATGCCGGCCACTCGCGAGACTCTGACCGTGATGGCGAGATCGCTCGCGGTGCCGCGCATCGCGGGCAATGTCGCCTGGTTCACCTTCGACGAATTATGCGCGCGGCCGCTTGCTGCAGTCGATTACCTCGCGCTTGCCGAGCGCTTCGCGGCGATCGTCATCGAGGGCATCCCGCGGCTCGGCCCGCGCCAGCGTAACGAGGCCCAACGCTTCCACATTTTGATCGACGCGCTCTACGAAGCCCGCACGCTGCTCGTCGCCTCCGCCGCCGTGCCGCCGCAGGAAATCTATGTCGATGGCGACGGCAGCTTCGAATTCCAGCGCACCGTCTCACGTCTGATGGAGATGCAGAGCGAGGACTACATCGCCAATCGCGGGCCGGTGTGAGATCCCTCTGCCCGCCTTGCCCGGCCCCGGAAATCGCGCTAAGACCCGCCCATCCACCGACGAGGAATGACATGGCACGCAAGAAGATCGCGCTGATCGGCGCCGGCCAGATCGGCGGCACGCTCGCTTTGCTGGCGGGGATCAAGGAATTGGGCGATGTCGTGCTGTTCGACATCGTCGACGGTGTGCCCCAGGGCAAGGCGCTCGACATTATCCAGGGCTCCTCGATCGAGGGTTACGACGCCAATATCACTGGAAGCAGCGACTATTCGGCGATAAAGGGCGCCGATGTCGTGATTGTCACCGCCGGCATCCCGCGCAAGCCCGGCATGAGCCGCGATGACCTTATCGGGATCAATACCAAGGTCATGGGTCAGGTCGGCGCGGCGATCAAGGAACACTGCCCGGGCGCCTTCGTCATTACCATCACCAACCCGCTCGACGTGATGGTGTGGGTCATGCGCCAAGCGTGCGGGCTGCCGGCGAACCGGGTCGTCGGCATGGCCGGGGTCCTCGACAGCGCGCGCTTCCGCTATTTTATCGCCGAGGAATTGGGCGTTTCGGTTGAGGACGTGACCGCCTTCGTGCTCGGCGGCCACGGCGACACGATGGTGCCGCTGGTGCGCTACACGACGGTCGCCGGCATCCCCCTGCCCGACATCATCAAGATGGGCTGGACCACCCAGGCCAAAATCGATCAGATCGTCCAGCGCACCCGCGACGGCGGCGCCGAGATCGTCAACCTGCTCAAGACCGGCTCGGCCTTTTATGCGCCGGCGAGCGCGGCGATCTCAATGGCCGAGGCCTATCTTCTCGACAAGAAGCGGGTGCTGCCCTGTGCGGCGCTGCTCAATGGCCAGTACGGGGTGAAGGACCTCTATGTCGGCGTCCCGGTGGTGATCGGCGCGGGCGGCGTCGAGAAGATCGTCGAAATCTCGCTCAATCCCGACGAGAAGGCGGCGTTCGACAAATCCTGCGCCGCGGTCCGCGAACTCATCGATGTGGCAAAGAAGCTGCAAGCCTAGCGCAGCTAACTCCCGTTTGGGCGATGAACATCCACGAATACCAGGCAAAGGAGCTGCTGGCGAAATACGGGGTGCCGGTGCAGCCCGGCGGGGTCGCCTACACCGCGGCCGAGGCCGAGGTGGTCGCGAAACGGCTCGGCGGCCAGCTTTGGGCGGTCAAGGCGCAAATCCATGCCGGCGGGCGCGGCAAGGCGGGCGGGGTCAAGCTCGTCAAATCGCCCGAGGAAGCGGGCGCGGCGGCGGGGGCGATGCTCGGCAAGCGCCTCGTCACCCACCAGACCGGACCCCAGGGCCGCGACGTCAAGCGGGTCTACGTCGAAGCGGCCTCGGATATTGCCCGCGAGCTGTATCTGGCGCTTTCGGTCGACCGCGCCAGCGGGCGCACGACCCTGATCGCGGCCGCCGAGGGCGGGGTCGAGATCGAAGAGCTGGCGGCGCGCGCACCCGAAAAAATTATGCACATGGCGATCGATCCGGCGACCGGGATCGAGCCGTTTCATGCCCGCCGCCTGGCCTTCGAGCTCGGGCTCGGCGCCGCCGAGGTCAAGGCGATGACGGCGTTGGTCAACGGACTCTACCGCGCCTTTTTCGAGCTCGACGCCTCGCTGGCGGAGATCAACCCGCTCGTCGTGACCGGCGCGGGCAGTCTCGTCGCGCTCGACGCCAAGATGGGTTTTGACGACAACGCCTTGTTCCGCCACCCCGAGATCGAAGCGCTGCGCGACGAGGACGAAGAAGACCCGATCGAGCGCGAAGGCGCCAGGCATTCCCTGAGCTACGTCAAGCTCGACGGCAATATCGGCTGCATGGTCAACGGCGCGGGCCTCGCCATGGCGACGATGGATATCATCAAACTCTACGGCGGCAGCCCGGCGAATTTTCTCGACGTCGGCGGCGGCGCGACACGCGAGCGGGTCACCGCCGCATTCAAGCTGATCCTCTCCGATCCCAACGTCGAGGCGATCCTCGTCAATATTTTCGGCGGCATCGCCCGGTGCGACGTGATCGCCGAAGGGGTCGTCGCCGCGGCGCGCGAAGTCAATCTGCATGTGCCGCTGGTGGTGCGCCTGGAAGGCACCAATGTCGAACTCGGCCGCAAGATATTGAGCCAGTCCGGGCTCCCGATCATCACCGCTGACGATTTCGCCGACGCGGCGCAGAAGGTCGTCAAATCGATCTCGGAAGCCGCGTGATGGCGATCATCGTCGACGCCTCGACCACCGTCATCTGCCAGGGCTTCACCGGGGCGCAGGGCACGTTTCATTCCGAGCAGGCGATCGCCTACGGCACCAAGATGGTCGGCGGGGTGACGCCGGGAAAGGGTGGTAGCCGTCACCTCGATCTGCCGGTGTGGGACACCGTGCACGAAGCCAAGGCGGCGACCGGCTGCAGCGCCAGCGTAATCTATGTCCCGCCGCCGGCCGCGGCCGACGCGATCCTCGAGGCAATCGACGCGGAAATCCCGCTCGTCGTCTGCATCACCGACGGCATCCCGGTGCAGGACATGGTGCGGGTGAAACGCGCGCTTAGCGGCGCCAAGACGACGCTCATCGGGCCGAATTGCCCCGGCGTCATCACCCCCGACGAATGCAAGATCGGCATCATGCCGGGACATATCCACCGCCGCGGCCGGGTCGGCATCGTCTCGCGTTCCGGCACGCTCACTTACGAGGCGGTGGCGCAGACGACTGCTGCCGGCCTTGGCCAATCGAGCTGCGTCGGCATCGGCGGCGACCCCGTCCACGGGCTCGACTTCACCGACGTCATCGAGATGTTCCTCGCCGACAAGGAAACCGACGGCATCGTGCTGATCGGCGAAATCGGCGGCCGCGGCGAGGAAGATGCCGCGGCGCTGATCAAATCGGCGAAGCGAAAGAAGCCGGTAATCGGCTTTATCGCCGGAACCGCGGCGCCGCCGGGCCGCCGCATGGGCCATGCCGGCGCGATTATCGCCGGCGGCAAGGGCAGCGCCGCCGACAAGATCGAGGCGCTCAAGAGCGCCGGGATCACCGTGGTCGACTCGCCCGCCGCGATCGGTTCGACCGCGAAGGCGGTGCTGGGCTAGCTCCGCGCCCTCGGGTGGGCGGCGTCGTAGATCGCCAATAGCTGTTCCGGCTCGACCTTGGTGTAACGCTGCGTCGTCGACAGGCTGGCGTGACCGAGCAGTTCCTGGATTGCCCGCAAATCGCCGCCACCCCCCAAAAGATGCGTCGCGAAACTGTGGCGCAGCGCATGCGGTGTCGCGGTGTCGGGCAGGCCGAGCATGCCGCGCAGTGTCTGCATCTGGCGCTGCACAAGCCGCGCGTTGAGCGGCCCGCCGCGCGCCCCGACAAAGAGCGGCCCCGTCCTTTTCAGCGGATAGGGACAGGCGGCAATATAATCGGCGACCGCCTCACGCACCGCCGGCAGCACCGGCACATGGCGCTGCTTGCGACCCTTGCCGGTGACGACCAGGATTTCGCCGCGCGGCGCTTCGGCCAAGCTCAGGCCCAGCGCCTCGGAAATCCGCAGGCCGCAGCCATAGAGCAGCGTCAGGATCGCGATGTCGCGCTTCTGCTGCCAGACGCTCAGTGACAGATCGCCGGCGGCGGCGACCGCGGCGGCGGCATCGTCGACCGTCAATGGCTTCGGCACGCTCGCCGGCAGCTTTGGCGCGCGGAGCACAGCCAGGCCCGGTGCTGAAGCGAGCTTGCGCCGTTCGAGAAACCGGACGAAGCCGCGCAGCACCGAGAGACCGCGGGCGATCGTCGTCCGTTCGCGACCATCCATCGCGCGATGCGCCATGTAGGCGCGAAAGTCGGCCGGGGAGAGCGCCGACATATCCATCAGGCTCGGCACCTCGCCGCGATGCGCCCCGAGGAAATCGAAGAACGCCGCGAGGTCGCGGCCATAAGCGGAAATTGTGTGGGCCGAGGCTCGGCGTTCGGCGGTAAGCCAATCGAGCCAAGCGCCGATGGCGTCTCGCAAATCTGGTCCGACCTGAAAGCGGGCTAGCGGCAGCGGTTCGGGAAGAGTGGGGAAGGGCTTGGGGGGAGCCGGTTGCGGCGCGGTCACCGCACCGGACTGAGCCAGAGGCCGACGGCAATGCCGACCACGCGGGCGAGGAAGCCCAAAAGTTCGGTGCCGAGCCCGGGATGAAACCGGCCGGGCTTGCGCGTGCCGATGCACAAGAGCCCCATCGGCGATTCACGCCCGAAGCTTAGCCGCAGCAACGCCTGGGAACGCACCAGTCCGGCCGCGCCGCCGAATAGCGCCGGATCGCCGGACACATCGGCGTCGTATACCACCGCGCGTTCCTCGCCGAGCAATTCCTCGACCGTGCCAGCCTTCAACAAGTGGATGCCCTGCACCGGGAAGCGCGGGGTGATGCCGGCGACGTTCTCGACCGCCATGGTCACGACATCGACATCGAGGACGACGGCGAGATCGGTGGTGACGATCTGCAGGAGTTGTCCAAAGCTCGGTGCAGCGAGTATGGCCAGCGCCGCCTTGTGCACCCGGGTCTGGCTCGCGAGGTTGCCGCGGCAGACCGCGAGCAGGTTGCGGTATTCGGCGTTGAGCCGCGCCACCTCCTGGCGCTGGCGATCGAAGAGAAAGCGCTGGAAGTCGACCACCCCGTCGCTGACGTCGCGGCCAGGCGGGCGCAGCAGGTGGAGGGCCTCTGGGTGCTCGTCGAGAAATTCGGGGTGCCGATGCAGGTAAGCGATCACCGCGCGGCTGCTTAGCTCACCCGAGTCGTCCGCGGACGCAGCGGCGCGGGTGGCTTTGGTTTGGTCGCGAGGACGGTCAACCATTCGACACCAAGTTGGTCCCTTAACGGCGGCGCTCGATAGCTCCTCTTGCGAGCGGCCGGCACGCGCGCGAGTGTAGCCGATGGCCGATTATCCTGCCAACTGCGTCGCCCTCGACGACGCGCCGGCGCCAGAGCACGACCGGGTGCGGGTATTGCTGCCGCTGCCATTGCCCGCGGCGCTCGACTATCGCTTGCCCGGTGGCGAACCGCGAGTGGAACCGGGGCGCTTCGTACGCGTCTCCCTGGGATCCCGCCGGCTGATCGGTGTGGTTTGGGAAGGCGAATGCGACGACGTGCCGGCGGAACGGCTGAAACCGATCATGGAGGTGTTACCGTCTCCGCCACTGCCGGCGGAACTGCGCCGCTTCATCGATCGGGTCGCCGCCTACACGCTGGCTCCGCCGGGCATGGTGCTAAGCATGGCGATGCGCAGCGAGGCGGCGCTGCTGCCGCCAACCCCACGCCGTGTTTGCGGCATCACCCAAGCGGGGGCGACGGCTCTCGTCGAATCGCCGCCGCCCCGGCGGCTGACGTCAGGGCGCCGCCGGGTTTTGGAAATTCTGCGCGACAGTCCGGCCATGTCGATCGCGGAGACTGCACGCCAGGCGGGGGTCGGCGCCGCCGTGGTGCGCGGCCTGATTGCCGCTGGCCTCGCGGCTGAGCATCTGGCGCCGGCGATGCCGCCCCGCGTCGAGCTCCCCGATTGGCAGTCGCCGGGCCTGAAACTGTCGCCAGCCCAGGAAAGGGC
Organism: uncultured Alphaproteobacteria bacterium; assembly: GCA_963773625.1. Lineage (GTDB taxonomy): Bacteria > Pseudomonadota > Alphaproteobacteria > ATCC43930 > CGMCC-115725 > DATARH01. The sequence goes on from CAVZCJ010000015.1 coordinate 248,311, forward strand.
GGCGGGGAAGCTTGTCGCCTGCGTCGAAAGCGGCGGGTTTCGCGTCACCGTGCTCGATGGGGTCACCGGGTCTGGCAAGACCGAGACCTACTTCGCCGCGATTGCGGCGGCGCTCGCCGGCGGGAAGCAGGTCTTGGTGCTGCTGCCCGAGATCGCGCTATCGGCGCAGTGGCTTGAGCGGTTTCGCCGAAGGTTCGGGGCGAGCCCGGTCGAGTGGCATTCCGATATCGGCCAGACCCAGCGGCGCGATGCCTGGCGCGCGGTAGCGTCAGGCAGGGCGCGCGTCGTCGTCGGCGCGCGCTCGGCGTTGTTTCTGCCGTTTTCCGAGCTGGGCCTCATTGTCGTCGATGAGGAGCATGACCTCTCTTACAAGCAGGAGGACGGCGTCTGCTATCAGGCGCGGGACATGGCGGTGCTGCGCGCCTCGCTGGCTCAGATCCCGATCGTGCTCGTGTCTGCGACCCCGTCGCTTGAAACCGTGATCAACGTCTCGCGCGGCCGCTACGACAGCGTCCACCTCCCGGAGCGCCATGGCGCGGCCGACCTGCCGTCAGTCGCCCTCATCGACATGCGCACACAAAAATTGGCGCCCGGCCGCTTCCTGTCGCCGCCGCTGGTCGACGCCATGGAGGAAACACTGGCGGGAAACGAGCAGGTGCTGCTGTTTCTCAATCGCCGGGGCTATGCGCCGCTGACCCTGTGCCGCTCTTGCGGGCATCGCTTCCAGTGTCCGAGCTGCACCGCCTGGCTGGTCGAGCATCGCTTCACCGGACGCCTGCTTTGTCATCATTGCGGCTATTCGGTGCCGGTGCCGGCATTCTGCCCGGAATGCCTCGCCGCTGGAACGCTGGTGCCGTGCGGGCCGGGGGTCGAGCGGTTGAGCGAGGAGGTCGCCGAGCGGTTTCCCGCCGCGCGCACCGCGCTGATGGTCAGCGACGCGCTTCCCGGGCCGCGCGCCGCCGCCGACCTCGCCGATGCGATGGCGGCGCACCGCTACGACGTGATGATCGGAACCCAAATCGTCGCAAAAGGACATCATTTTCCGATGCTCACGTTGGTCGGCATTGTCGATGCCGATATCGGGCTGGGCGGCGGGGATCTGCGTGCCGCCGAGCGCACCTATCAGCTATTGCATCAGGTCGCCGGCCGCGCCGGCCGCGAGGAGCGGCCCGGCCGCGTGCTTATCCAGACCTATATGCCCGAGCAGCCGGTGATGCGGGCGCTCGCCGCCCATGACCGCGACCGCTTTCTCGAAGCCGAGGCGGCGCAGCGGCGGGCGGAGCATCTGCCGCCGTTCGGTCGTTTGGCAGCGCTGATCGTCAGCGCGAACGACGCCGAGAGCGCCGATTTCGCCGCCCGCGCACTGGCTCGCGCAGCGCCGCACCTGCCAGGGGTGACGGTGCTGGGGCCGGCGCCGGCGCCGCTCGCGGTGTTGCGCGGCCGGCACCGCCGCCGCCTACTCGTACAGGCCGAGCGCTCGGTTAATGTCCAGGCGGTGCTCCGCGAGTGGCTCACGAAGGTGAAATTCGGCGGCTCGGTCCGACTCCAGGTCGATATCGATCCGTACAGCTTTTTATAGACTCCTGCGCCGGACGCATTCGACGATAGGCGTAGCCGATGCCGATCAGCGTACCGCCAAGGCCGAGGAACGACAGCGCGCGGTAAATGCCTTCGAGCTCGGACATGTCGGAGAGGAAGACCTTGGCGATGACCAGGGTCACGCCCGCGAGCGACACGCGGCGCAGCCATTCGTCACGACGATAGAGCCCGGCGGCCAGCCCGATCCCGGCGAATAGGAGCCACGCGGCGGAATAGGTGTACCACTCCGCATCGGTGAAATTGCTGCTGAAAATGCTGAGCGAGATGTCCTCGCCGTGGAAGGCGTGGCGCACCTCCAGGGTCAGCCAGACAAAGACCAGTCCGGCGGCGAAGATACGCGCGCTCAGGCGCAGCGCGGCCGGGCCGATCCGCAGCACCGCGAACGCCACGTAGAGCACCGCTGGCAGGAGGTAGGCCAGGCTCAACACGTCGAAGATCATGGTGCGCCCGACCGAGCTGCTGTGAAACAGCGGGTTGCCCGCGAGGACGTGCCAGAAGACGATCTGCGCGCCGGCAAGGCCAAAGAGGATCATGCCCCCGACCCGCAGCACCGCCCGGTCGCGCGCCTCCCCGAGCCGCAGACTGGCGGCGGCGAGCACCAGCCACAGCAGCGCCGATAGCGCGTCCTTGCCGAGATCGCTCAGCGGCGCGTCGATCCGACCATAGGTCGCGTGGCGCAGCTCGAAAGTCAGCAGCATCGTGACGAGCAGCAGGCTGCCGGCTTCAAGCATCCGCACCAGCAGGTCGTCGGCGCGGCTGCCGAACTGGCGTGTCGCGACGATGAACGCGGCCGCCGGAACTCCATAGCCATAGAGCAGCCAATTGAAGATCGGCGCCGCCATCGGATAGTTGAGGGCGTAGGGGTTGAGCGCGAGCCTGACCAGCACGATCCCCGCGATCACGGCGGCGACCCAGCGCAGCACCTTGAGGTCGAGCCGCCCCTCGACCCAACCGAGAGCCGGCAGGTGGAGCGCGATCGCGACGGTCAGCCACGCAGTCGACAGCGCGAACGTGGCCGCGAGGATCGTGCCGCCGAGGACGCCGACCGCATAGGCGCCAAGGGCGATTTCGATCTCGAGTTCGCCATTGCGGCGCCGCGCCACGCTCGCGGCCGCCGCGAGGTTGAGCCCCGCGAGCGCCAGCGCCAGCGTGCTCCAGCCGAGGTCGAGCCCATAGGCGTGCAGCCGCCAATAGGCGATGACGAGGATCAGCGCCGAGGCGATCACCGACATCCCGGCCCAGCGGCCGGGGCGCGGCGCGCTCATCTGCGCGATGAAACCGCCGCCGCCCAGCAATGCGGCGGCCGCGATGCAAGCGGTCGTGAATTCGCTGAACGGCACCGGCAGGCGCAGACGGGCGAGGAACACATCCTGTGCGGCGAGCAGCGGCAGGTGCCAGCTCGCCAGCACCGCCAAAACCAGCGCCGATGCCGTGACCATCAAATCGTCGAGCGCGCGATCGCGATAGGCAAGCGCGAGCATGACGACGGATGCCGCATAGACGGTGAGGACGCTCGGGGTGTCGAAATCGGCGACATGCACAAGAACAAAGGCCGCGATCGCGAAGAGACCGTACGCGACCCGTACCAGCGGCTGAACTTGCGGCGACTCAGCGATGCCGGTGAGGAACCCGACCCGGGGAACGCCGCGCCGGAGCGCCGCGAACAGCCCGAGTTGCGCGAGGATGTAAACGCCGACGACCGGTGTCTCGGGATGGGCAGGCTCGGAACCCAGCCACACCATTGTCCAGCCATAAGCGGCGGCGAGCGACGGCCATGCCAGAATCCACCAGCCGCGATGCCGCAGCACCGCGAGCAGGCCAGCGGTGACGAAGGCGAGATAAGCGAAGAGCGGCAAGGCGTGCGGCGCGTCGCTCGCGACCAGCGCCGGCACGGCATAGGCACCGACGAGACCGAGCACGGCGACGAACACCCCATGCCGCAACGACAGCGCCACGGTGGCGATTGCGGTGGCGGCGAGCAGCGGAAACGCCAGGGTTCCCGAAATCAGCCCGTAAAGCTGGTACGCGCGCATAGAAGGCGGCGAAAATCATTGCGGAACCCGCCGCCGCGAGGGCTTGGGGAACAGGAGACGGCCTGGCCGCGGGCGTTTCACCTTGCGGTTCGCGGCGCGCCACCCAGTCGGCGCCGGCGCATAATCCGATCCCGAGCAGCACCGCGAGAATTACCCGAACCGGCGGGGTCAGCAGCCCATAATCGATCGACAGCTTGACCAGAAAGGCGCCGCCGAGAGCCAGGGTCACGCCGCCGAGCCAGACCAGCCAGCGCTCGGCGAAACGCTGCTCGAAGCTGCGGCGAGGGGTCGTGGGAGCCGGCAGCGGTGGGGCGGCCGCCGTCGCCGGTTCGGGCGCTTCGGCGGTGGTTGGCTGGGTCGGCGCTTCTTGCCAAGACGGGCGGCGCCGGCGCCGCGGGCGCGGCAGACGTTTCCGGCGGGGGCGCGGTCGGTGCGCCACCGCCGAGCGCCGTTAGCCGTTCGTCGAGACGGAAGATGCGGTGATCGAGCATCGCAACCTTGCCGACGAGGGCGTCGACCTGCGCCTTAAGGCGATGCTGGACGACCATCGAGCGGATCGCCATCGCGAACGGAGCAATGAAGAGGAGAAAGGCCCAAGGGAGCGCGTCATCCCAGTCCATGCGCAAACCTATCGCTTCACCTGGATACCCGCCGCGGCGGAACGCCGCTTGCGTTATCCAGCCGGCGCATCATATAATGAGTGAATGTTCACTCACAAGAGTAAAATTCAACGTGCGGGCGACCGGTGTTAAGAAGCGGGTGGAGCGAGCCGCCATCGAACTGTTCGCAACGCGGGGGGTCGATGGCGTCTCGATCGCCGACATCGCCGCCGCGGCCGGGGTGGCGCAGGGCGCGCTCTATCGCCATTACCGCGGCAAGGACGAACTGGCGACCCAACTCTTCAGCAACGCTTATCTCCGCACTGGGACGGACCTCGCTGCCATTCGCGCCGCCCAACCCCGTTTCGCGTCGCGGATCCAAGCGATGGTTGCCCATTTCTGCGCGCTCTACGATCGCGATGCGGCGCTCTTTCGCTTCATGCTGATTGCTCAGCACGATGTGTTGCCGCGCGTGAACGATACCGGACCGACCCCAGTCGCCGTGATCGAGGCGACTGTCGCCGACGGGGTCTCGGCTGGCGAGATCGCTGCGATTTCTCCGGCGGAAGGGGCTGCCGCAATTATGGGCATCGTGCTGCAGACCGCGCTGTTCCATATCTATGGCCGTCTGACCGGACCGCTGTTGCCGCGTGCGCCCGCGCTTGCCCGGGCCGCGATTGCGGCGATCGCTGCGCTCGCGTCGGCTGAGGAGCGCGCCCAAAGCACCTAAGCCCTTGAAATTCTGCAACCCTCCCGCGGTTGCGCGGGGGAGAGAAAAATGCTAGGAACCGCGCGGATCTCGCGGGGCTCACGGCATGCGGCGTGGCCCCGAGGTCGTCTTTTGCCGAGGTCCTTACGCACACCATGCCGCGACTCACCGCTCCCCGGCGCGCAGATCGAGGAACGTTTCCCATTGGCTGCTGAATCGACAGGCATTTCGGGCCTGGCAGAACGTTACGCGGCGGCGCTGTTCGAGCTCGCCGATGAGCGCCACGCGCTCGACGCGGTGGCCGGCGACATGCGCGAGCTGCGCGCGATGCTGCACGCGAGCGGCGATCTGATGCGCCTGGTGCGCAGCCCGGTGCTGTCGCGCGCCGAACAGGGCAAGGCGATGGCGGCGCTGGCCGACAGACGCTAAACTGTCGAAACTCAGCGCCGATTTCATCGCCATTGTCGCGCGCAACCGGCGGCTCTTCGCGGTTCCGGCGATGATCGAGGCCTATCTGTCGAAGCTCGCCGCGCGCCGCGGCGAGGTCACCGCCGAGATCGTCGCCGCTCAACAGCTGACGAAGGCTCAGGAGGATGCCCTGGGCGAGCAGTTGCGGCGGGTCGTCGGCGGCCGGGTAACTATGGATGTGCGCGTCGATCCGAGCCTCCTCGGCGGTATGATCGTCAAGATCGGCTCGCGCATGGTCGACGGATCGTTGAAGGGCCAGCTGCAGCGCCTGCAGCTGAGCATGCGAGGAATTGGGTAGAGGGAAGAACATGGAAATCCGCGCGGCGGAAATCTCCGCCATCCTCAAACAGCAAATCGCCAATTTCGGCAGCGAAGCCGATGTCGCCGAGATCGGCCAGGTCTTGTCGGTCGGCGACGGCATCGCCCGGGTCTATGGCCTCGACAAGGTCCAGGCCGGCGAGATGCTCGAATTCCCCAACGGCATGCGCGGCATGGCGCTCAACCTCGAGACCGATAATGTCGGCGTCGTCATCTTCGGCGACGACAGCGGTATCCGCGAGGGCGACACCGTCAAGCGCACCGGCTCCATCGTCGATGTGCCGGTCGGACGCGGCCTATTGGGCCGGGTGGTCGACGGCCTCGGCAACCCGATCGACGGCAAGGGGCCGCTGACCGATGTCACCCGCAGCCGCGTCGAGGTCAAGGCGCCCGGGATCATTCCGCGCAAATCGGTGCACGAGCCGGTGCAGACTGGGTTGAAGGCGATCGACTCGCTGGTGCCAATCGGCCGCGGTCAGCGCGAGCTGATCATCGGCGACCGCCAGACCGGCAAGACCGCGGTGGCGATCGACACCATCCTCAATCAGAAAGCGGCCAACGCCGGCACCGACGAGTCGAAGAAGCTTTATTGCGTTTATGTCGCCATCGGCCAGAAGCGCTCGACCGTCGCCCAGATCGTCAAGACGCTGCAGGATTATGGCGCGCTCGAATATTCGATCGTCGTCGCCGCCACCGCGTCGGAGCCGGCGCCGCTGCAATTCCTCGCGCCCTATACCGGCTGCACGATGGGCGAGTATTTCCGCGACAACGGCATGCACGCGCTGATCGTCTACGACGATCTGTCGAAGCAGGCGGTCGCCTACCGCCAGATGTCGCTGCTGCTGCGCCGCCCGCCGGGCCGGGAAGCCTATCCCGGTGACGTGTTCTATCGTGCACTCGCGGTTGCTCGAGCGCGCCGCCAAGATGAACGACGAGCACGGCGCCGGGTCGCTGACCGCGCTGCCGGTGATCGAGACGCAGGCCGGCGACGTGTCGGCCTACATCCCGACCAACGTCATCTCGATCACCGACGGCCAGATCTTCCTCGAGACCGAGCTGTTTTACCGCGGCATCCGTCCGGCCATCAATGTCGGCCTGTCGGTCAGCCGCGTTGGCTCGGCGGCGCAAATCCGCGCGATGAAACAAGTCGCCGGACGCATCAAGCTTGAGCTGGCGCAATACCGCGAGATGGCGGCATTCTCGCAATTCGCGTCTGATTTGGACGCGGCGACGCAACGGCTGTTGGCGCGCGGCTCGCGGCTGACCGAGCTGCTGAAGCAGGCCCAGTTCAGTCCGGTTCCGGTCGAGGAGCAGGTGGTGTCGATTTTCGCCGGCACGCGCGGCTATCTCGACAATGTCGGGGTCGGCGATATCGGCCGCTTCGAGGCGTCGATGCTCGGCGAATTGCGCTCGAGCAAGCCAGAGCTGCTCGCGGCGATCCGTGACTCCGGCGCGATCTCGGACGACCTCGGAAAAGGCGCTCGCCGGGTTTCTCGACAGTTTCGCCAAGACCTTCGCGTAGGCCTTCATGCCCAGCCTCAGAGACCTGCGCGTCCGTATCCGCAGCGTCAGGTCGACCCAGAAGATCACCTCGGCGATGAAAATGGTCGCGGCCTCACGGCTGCGCCGCGCCCAGGAGCAGGCCGAGGCGGCGCGCCCTTACGCCGTGCGCATGGAACGGGTGCTGGCGTCGCTGGCATCGCGCATGTCGGGGCTTTCGGGCGGGCCGAAATTGCTCGCCGGCACCGGTAAGGATCAGGTGCATCTGCTGGTCGTCGCGACTTCGGATCGCGGGCTTGCCGGCGGGTTTAACGGCTCGATCCTGCGCGAGGCGCGCCGGCAAATCCGCGCGCTGACCGGTGCCGGAAAGGACGTCAAAATCCTCACCATTGGCCGCAAGGGGCGCGATGGGTTGCGCCGCGACCATGCGCGGCTCATCGTCGATAGCCTCACCGATATCGGCCGCCGCCGGCTCTCGTTCGACGAGGCGCGCGACATCTCACAGCGCATCCTGACGATGTTCGAGGTCGGCGAATTCGATGCCTGCTCGATCGTCTTCAACCGCTTCCGCTCGGCGATGACGCAGATCGTCACCGTGCAGCAGCTGATCCCGTTCGCCCAGCCAAGTCCCGGGGCCGAGGCGGCCGCCGCGCCGGCGCCGGAAGGTGGAGCGATCTACGAGTTCGAACCCGACGAGGAGGAAATCCTCGCCGAGCTGCTGCCGCGCAATCTGGCGGTGCAGGTCTACACCGCGCTGCTCGAAAACGCGGCGAGCGAGCAAGGTGCCCGGATGACCGCGATGGACAATGCCACTCGTAACGCCGGGGACATGATCAACCGGCTCAACACCGTCTACAACCGCTCACGCCAGGCCGCCATCACCAAGGAGCTGATCGAGATCATCTCCGGGGCCGAGGCGCTCTAACTCCAGGGATCAACGGACATGGCCACCAATATCGTCGGCACCATCACCCAAGTCATCGGCGCGGTCGTCGATGTCCATTTCGATGGCGAGCTGCCCTCGATCCTCAACGCGCTGCACACCGATAATGACGGCCGCAACCTGGTGCTCGAAGTGGCGCAGCATCTCGGCGAGAACACCGTGCGCACGATCGCGATGGACACCACCGATGGGCTGGTGCGCGGCGCTCAGGTCGTCGATACCGGTGCGCCGATCAGCGTGCCGGTCGGCCCCGAGACCCTGGGCCGCATCCTCAACGTTATCGGTGAGCCGGTCGACGAGCGCGGCCCGGTCACGACCAAACTGCGCATGCCGATCCACCGGCAGGCGCCCGAATTCGTCGAGCAATCGACCGAGGCGGAAATTCTCATCACCGGAATCAAGGTCGTCGATCTCTTGGCGCCCTACGCCAAAGGCGGCAAGGTTGGCCTATTCGGTGGCGCCGGGGTCGGCAAGACCGTCATCATCATGGAGCTGATCAACAACATCGCCAAGGCGCACGGCGGCTACTCGGTGTTCGCCGGGGTCGGCGAGCGCACCCGCGAGGGCAACGACCTCTATCACGAGATGATGGAATTGGGGGTCATCGTGCCGGACGGGCCGGGCTCCAAGGCGGCGCTGGTCTACGGTCAGATGAACGAGCCGCCGGGCGCGCGCGCCCGGGTCGGCCTATCGGGGCTCACCCTCGCCGAATACTTCCGCGACGAGGAAGGCCAGGACGTGCTGTTCTTTGTCGACAACATCTTCCGCTTTACCCAGGCGGGCTCGGAAGTGTCGGCGCTGTTGGGCCGCATCCCGTCGGCGGTCGGCTATCAGCCGACCCTCGCCACCGACATGGGCGCGCTGCAGGAGCGCATCACCACCACCAAGAAAGGCTCGATCACCTCGGTGCAGGCGATCTACGTGCCGGCCGACGATTTGACCGACCCGGCGCCGGCGACCTCGTTCGCCCATCTCGACGCCACTACCGTGTTGTCGCGGCAGATCGCCGAACTCGGCATCTATCCGGCGGTCGATCCGCTCGACTTCAACCTCGCGCATGCTCGACCCGCGCGTCGTCGGCGACGAGCACTATACGGTCGCGCGCGACGTGCAGCGTGTGCTGCAGACCTACAAATCGCTGCAGGACATCATCGCCATTCTCGGCATGGACGAGCTGTCGGAAGAGGATCGGTTGACCGTCGCGCGAGCACGCAAGATTCAGCGCTTCCTGTCACAACCCTTCCATGTCGCGGAAGTGTTCACCGGCTCACCCGGTGTCTTCGTCAACCTCGAAGACACGATCAAGGGGTTCAAGGGCATTGTCGCCGGCGAATATGACGAGATGCCGGAAGCGTCGTTCTACATGGTGGGCACGATCGAGCAGGCGGTCGAAAAAGCCCAAAAGATGGCGGCCGAGGCAGCGTAATGGCCGATCGTGTCCAGTTCGAACTGGTGACGCCGGAGCGCCTCGTCCTCTCGACCGATGTCGAGATGGTGGTGGTCCCGGGCACCGAGGGTAATTTCGGCGTGCTGCCGGGGCATTCGCCCCTGATCTCGACGATTTGCCCGGGAATGATCGAGATTTACGACACGCGTCCGACTGTCTCCGGGCGGATTTTTGTCGTGAGCGGCATTGCTGAGGTGACGCCCGAGCGCTGCACGGTCCTCGCCGAGGAGGCATTGGACCCGGCGACCCTCGACCGCGCTGCGGTCGAGGCGGAATTGCAGGTGGTCGAAGGCAATCTGCCGAGCCTGCGCGATCAGGTCGGCCGCGCGATCGGCGCCGACCGCGACCGGCTCGCCGTCGAATTGCGCGGGCTCGAGCACCAGCAGGCGATCGCCCGCGCCAAGCTGCAGGCTCTCGCCGCACCAACCGCGCACTGAGGCGCAGCGGGAACCTCCCACATCTTCGTGTATAATAAATCGAGTACACGGCCTTCGGAGACCGCATGGGCTCGTGGACGCTCGATGATATTCCCTGGCACCGCTTCGATGCGTCGCGGCTCGATTCCGCGATCGTCGCGATCGTCAAGGCGGCGAGCCTTGTCGAATACAATGGCGCGGCCTATGCCTATCATCTGTGCCGCGTCTTCGCCGATGACCCCGCCTTCCAGGAATGCGCGCGGAACTGGGGCGCGGAAGAGGTGCAGCACGGCGCCGCGCTGGCGCGCTGGGCTGCGCTCGCCGATCCGGGTTTCGACTTCGATTCGGCGTTCGCGCGGTTCGAGGACGGCTATCGCATCGATTTCGACAGCGCGCGCTCGCGCCGCGGCTCGCGCACCGGCGAGATGATCGCGCGCTGCATCGTCGAAACCGGCACCAGCTCCTACTACACCGCGCTGCACGAGGCGGCCCGCGAACCGGTGCTCCAGGAAATCTGCCGCCGCATCGCCGCCGACGAATTGCGTCATTACCGGCTCTTCTACAAGACGCTATGCGCCTATCAGGCGCGCGAGCGGCTCGGGCGCTGGGCGCGACTGAAGATCGCGCTCGGCCGCCTCGCCGAGAGCGAGGACGACGAACTCGCCTATGCCTACTACGCCGCCAATGAGAGCGCACGGCCCTATGACCGCCGCCGCTGTTCGCGCGCCTATGCCGCGCGCGCGTTCGCGCTCTACCGGCCGCACCATGTCAAACGTATGGTGGCGATGGTGCTGAAGGCGGTTGGTCTAACGCCGAACGGAAGACTTGGTGCTACCCTCGGCCGCATCGCCTGGCGGGCGTTGCGCTGGCGCGTTGAAACCCTGACAAGGGCGGCAGCCTGAGCCTATTCCGGCTTGCCGACGAACATGAACGCGACGGCGCCGAGCAAACAGACAAAGGCGCCGGCATAGCGCCACGTCACCGCTTCGCCGAGATAAAGGAACGAAAAGATCGCAAACACGGTCAGGGTGATGATCTCCTGGATGATCTTGAGCTGGCCGGCGGAGAACTCGCCATAGCCGATGCGGTTCGCCGGGACCTGCAAGCAGTACTCGAAGAATGCGATGGCCCAGGCCGCAAGCACCACTTTCCATAGCGGGTAATCGCGGAACTTGAGATGCCCATACCAGGCGATGGTCATGAAGACATTCGAGCCGAGCAGCAGCAGGATGGTTCGCATTTGCCACCGCTGCCTAGGCCGCACGGGAGCCGTGGTCGGCAAGCACTTGCGCGATGACCTCGGTAATCTTCCTGCCGGTCGGGATGTGCAGGAATTCGTTGGGCCCATGGGCGTTCGAATGTGGCCCAAGCACGCCGGTGACGACAAATTGCGCCGCTGGGAATTTCGCGCCGAGCATGGCCATAAAGGGAATGCTGCCTCCCTCGCCCATATAGGCGGGTGGCGCGCCGAACGCGCTCTGCGACGCCCGCGCCAGCGAGGCTTCGAGCCACGGTGCCAGCGCCGGCGCGTTCCATCCCGCCGAAGCGGTCGCGGACTCGAATTCGACCTTGGCACCATAGGGTGGGTCGGCTTGCAGCACTCGCCGCATCGTGCTTGTGGCTTCCGCCGGGTCGAGCGTTGGCGGCAGGCGCAGGCTCAGTTTCGCGGTGGTGTACGGGAGTAGGACGTTGCCGGCATTCTCCGGCGCCGGCAACCCCTCGATCCCGGTGACCGCGAGCTGCGGCCGCCAAGTGCGGTTGAGCACCAGCTCGGTCAGATCGTCGGCCGCCGGCTTCATGCCCGGCACAAACGGGAATTCGCTATAGACCCGCTCGCCGAGCCCGGCGGCGGCGACCCGCGCCTGTGCCACGCGCTCGGCGGGGATTTGGGCATAGAGCGCCTCGGGGCGGATTTCGCCCGTTTCCTCGTTTTCGAGGCGGCTCAACAAATTGCGGAAAATCCGGAAGCTCGACGGGACGATGCCCGACGCGGCACCGGAATGCACGCCCTCGTCGAGCACCGAAACGGTAAGCGTGCCGGCGATGACCCCGCGCAGCGAGGTCGTCAGCCACAGCTGGTCGTAATTGCCGCAACCGGAATCGAGGCAGACGACCAGCGACGGATTACCGATCCTGTCGGCGAGGTAGTCGACATAGAACGGCAGATCGTAGCTTCCCGATTCCTCACACGCCTCGATCAGCACGATGGCGCGGGCATGCGGCATGCCCTGCTCCTTGAGCGCGCCGAGCGCGGTCAGCGCGCCGAACATCGCGTAGCCGTCGTCGGCGCCGCCGCGGCCGTAGAGCTTGTCACCGTCGATGCGCGGCAGCCACGGGCCGTAACCCTCTTCCCAGCCGACCATCTCGGGCTGCTTGTCGAGATGGCCGTAGAGCAACACCGTGTCGGTGCTTGCGCCGGGAACCTCGATAACAATGACCGGGGTGCGGCCCGGCAGGCGGACGACATCGAGCGTTGCGCCGGGAAAGCCAGCGATCTTGCCGCGCGCCCAGGTCTCGAACATCGTCACCGCCGCATCCATGTAGCCATGCGCCGCCCAGTCGGGATCGAACATCGGCGACTTGTTCGGGATCTTGATGTATTCGACCAGCGTCGGGACGATCTCGTCGCCCCAGCATTGACCGGCGAATTTCTTCAGTTTGGCGCTGTCCAGCATGCGGCGAAGCCTCTCAAATCCGCAGCCAATCTATCATCGCCGAACGGCCTCGCCATGATCGTCGTGTTCGGCTCGATCAATGTCGATGTGCTGGTGCCGGTGCCGCATCTGCCGGCGCGCGGCGAAACCGTGCTCGGCGGCAACTACCGGATCGCGCCGGGCGGCAAGGGGGCCAATCAGGCGCTGGCGGCGCGCCGCGCCGGCGCCGATGTGTTTATGGCGGGCGCTGTGGGCGACGATGCTTTTGCCACGATTGGGCTCGATCTGTTGCGCCGCGACGGGGTCGACCTTAGCCTCGTCGCGACGGTGGATCGCCCGACCGGCTGCGCCGTGATCACCGTCGATCCCAATGGCGAAAATCAGATCGCCGTCGCGTCGGGCGCCAATCTTCTGGCGCGCGAGGCGCAAGTGCCCGACCATCTGCTTAAGCCGGAGACGGTTCTGGTGCTGCAGCGCGAGGTCTCCGGCGACGAAAACGCCGCGTTGATCGCACGGGCCCGCGCGAGGGGTGCCAGCATTCTCTTGAGCCTTGCCCCGGCGGGGACGATCGAGCCAGCGAGCTTAAAAGATATCGATATCATAATCGCGAATGATGGCGAGGCAGCGACGCTCGGCGAGCCAGGATCGATCACCCGCCACCTGCGACAGGCGCTTGTGGTGACCCGCGGTCCCGAGGGTGCAAGAGCGTTTCTCGCTGACGGCACCACCATCGACGTACCGCCGCTGGCAGTGGAACCTGTCGACACGACCGGCGCCGGCGATACCTTTGCTGGGGTGCTCGCCGCCGGCCTCGATGCCGGGCTGGAGCTTGAACTCGCCCTGCGCCGCGCCAGCGCTGCGGCTGCGCTGTCATGCCTCGCGCTCGGCGCGCAAGAGGCAATGCCGAGCCACGTGGCGATCGACGCGGGCGTCAAGCGATTACCCGCTGGTTAAGCGAAGTGCTCGCGAAATTCCTCCAGAATCGCGACATAGATCGTGCGTTTGAACGGCACGATCAGCTCCGGCAATTCGCCGGCGGCGACCCATTTCCAGGCATCGAATTCGGGATGCTCGGACGCAATGTTGATATCGCTATCTTTGCCAATGAAGCGCATCGCAAACCAGATTTGTTTCTGGCCGCGAAAACGGCCGCCCCACATCTGGCCGGCAATCTCAGTCGGCAGATCGTATCGGTGCAGAACCCGGCTCTCGGCGATGATCTCCGCCTTGTCGGTGCCGACTTCCTCGCTGAGCTCACGCAGCGCCGCCTCGCGCGGTGCTTCGCCCGGGTCGATGCCTCCTTGCGGCATCTGCCAGGCCGGCAATCCCGCCGGCATGTCGATGCGGCGGCCCGCGAAAACCAGCCGGTCGCGGTTGATGAGGACGATGCCGACGCCGGGACGGTAGTCGGGGAAATCGTCGGGGGCGCTCAGTTGTTCACCGCCCGGCCGTTGAACAGAGAGATGCCGCGCAGCATGTCGACCGCGCGGGCCAGTTGATAGTCGTCGGCGGTGCCGATAATCGACGGATCTACCGAACCCTGGTCGCCGGGATTGTCGGCGTCGGTCTTGTCCGACACCTGCTTCTTGTCGGTGTCGTTGGCGGGGTGGTCGATCTTTGCCGCATCGACGAAGATATCGGGGTCGATCCCCTTGGCCTGGATCGAACGGCCCGACGGCGTGTAATAACGCGCCGTCGTCAACCGCATCGCACCATGTCCGGGCAGCGGAATGATCGTCTGCACCGAGCCTTTGCCGAACGAGCGAGTGCCGAGCAGGATGGCGCGGTGATGGTCCTGCAATGCCCCGGCGACGATCTCGCTCGCCGAAGCCGAGCCGCCGTTGATCAGCACAACCATCGGCAGCCCGCCGGTGATGTCGCCTGGATGCGCGTTGTACCGTTGCGCATCATCGGACCGTCTTCCGCGGGTCGACACGATCTCGCCCTTTTCGATGAAGGCGTCGGACACCGCCACCGCCTGGTCGAGCAATCCGCCGGGGTTGTTGCGTAGGTCGAGAACAATCCCCGCGAGCTTGTTGCCGGCCTGCTGTTTCAAATTCTTCATCGCATTGTTGAGACCGACATCGGTCTGCTCGGTAAAGCTGGTGATGCGGATATAGCCGATGGTGTCGCCCTCCATATGCGAGCGGACCGACTGGATTTTGATCTTGGCGCGGATCAGCTTGACGTCGAACGGGTCCTTGCCGGCGCGGCGGATGCGCAGCGTCACCTCGCTGTTCTCTGGCCCGCGCATCTTCTCGACCGCCTCGGGCAGGGTCATTCCCTGCACGGGGTTGCCGTCGAGATGAGTTATGAGGTCGCCCGGCTTCAGGCCCGCGCGCGCCGCGGGCGTGTCGTCGATTGGCGAGACCACCTTGATGAGCCCGTTCTCCATCGACACCTCGATCCCGAGCCCGCCGAACTCGCCGCGGGTCTGGACCTTCATGTCGTTGAAGTTCTTGGCGTTGAGATAGTTCGAGTGAGGATCGAGCGAGGTCAGCATGCCGTTGATCGCGCCCTCGATCAGCGTGTCGTCGCTGACGTCGTCGACATATTCGCCGCGTACCTTCTCGAAGACGTCGCCGAACAGGTTCAGGTCTTTGTAGGTCTCGGCGGTATTCGTCGGTGCCGATTTGGTCGATGCCGCATCGAGATCGTGCCGGATCGGCGCAATCATCAACGCGACGGCAAGCGCCGCGACCAGCCCTAATCGTCTCATTTACCCACCTTGCTTTCCCCGGACTGCTAGTCGCGGCCGGCAAGCCGCGTTTGCGGATCAACCGGGCGGCCGTCCCGGCGTAATTCAAAATAAAACGTCGCGGCGGCATTCCCGTCATCGGCGCCCGGCATGGCACCGACCGGCTCGCCCGCCAGAAGCCATTGGCCGACCGTCACATCGACCCGGCCTAGACGCGCCAACAGCGAATGATATCCGCCGCCATGGCGAATGATCAAGATCAGCCCGTAGCCGCGGAAATTTCCCGCGTATGCGGCCTGGCCGTCAAACGGGGCGACCACGACCGCGGAGGGCGACGCGTCCAGCGTCAGACCCTGGCTGGCTCGGCCGGCGGGGTCGGCCTCGCCGAAGCGGCGCCGCAGGCCGCCGATGATTGGCCAAACCATCGTCGCGTGGGGCGCGTCGAAAGCGCGCAGATTTGGGGGCCGGGTCGGATCGGTCGGGGGCGCGCCCTTGGCCGGCGCCGCGCGCAAGCGCGCAAGCAGCTGTTTGTCGCGCCTATCGGTTTCGATGTCCGCGCGCTTGATGAGGTCAAGAAGATCGCTCGCATGTTCGGCGAGATCGGTGGGCGTCTCGATCTTGCCAATGAGTTCGTCGAGAGTGGCCGGCGGTTGGATCTTGCCGATAAGCTCATCGAGCGTGGCGAGAGATTGGGCCTTGCCATCAGGCGGCAACAGCTTGGCGATAAGGTCCTGCCGCTTACCAACCAGTTCAGCAAGCGCGTCCCGGGACGCCGCGAGCGCTGCAATGGCGGCCTCGAGTTCGGGACGGCCGGCGGTAATCTGCGCCTGTTCGGCGCTCAGGGAAGCAAGCTCGGCCGACAAATTCTTGGCCTGCGCTTCGAGCGCCGGCAGAGCGGCGCGCAGCAGGATGCCGCTGCGTACGCGGTCGATGGGCCGGTCGGTCGCGAAAGCGAGCGCTAAGGGCGACGCTCGCGCTAGCCGTTCGAGCGCGGCGAGCAACTGCTCCTCTTCCTTGGCGTTTTGGTCGAATTCTTGCTGCTTGGCGGCGGCGCCGCGTTCCATCGAGCCGACGGCGAGGTCGAGCGCTGCGGCGGTGTGCTCGTCTTGCTGGACGCGCTGCGCGGCGGCGATCGATTGCGCGCGGATGGCGCCAAGCTCGGCGACGGCCGGGTCCACAGCGAGCTTTTCAGGCGGTGCGGCCGGTAGGAGAGCCGGCAGCAACACGCCACCGGCGATGACCGCCGCCGGAAGTAGCCGCCGCCACGGCTGGATCACTCGGGGCTCACCCCACGGCGCGCTGCCGCGCGTCGCCGGCGCCCAGCAACGAGTGGCCGGTCATCGCCGAAGGCCGCGGCAGGGCCAGCAACGCCAGCAGGGTCGGCGCGACATCCGCGAGCCGACCGTTCTGCACCTGGCGGATCGAGGGCGGCGCATTGACGACGATGAACGGCACCGGGTTCGTCGTATGCGCGGTGTGCGGCGCGCCGGTTTCGGGGTCGCGCATCATCTCTGCATTGCCGTGGTCCGCGGTGATGACCAGAACCCCGCCTGCCGCTTCGACCGCCTGCGCCAGCCGGCCGAGGCAGGCATCGACCGCCTCGACGGCGTGCTCGGCGGCGGCCTCGATCCCGGTATGCCCGACCATGTCGGTGTTGGCGTAATTGAGCACGATGACGTCGAATTTTCCGGATTGAATCGCCGCCACCACCTTGTCGGTCACCTCTGGCGCCGACATTTGCGGCTGCTTGTCGTAGGTCGCGACTTTGGGCGACGGCACCAGGATGCGTTCCTCGCCGGGGAACACGGTCTCGCGCCCGCCGTTGAAGAAAAAGGTGACGTGCGCGTATTTCTCGGTTTCGGCTATGCGCAGTTGGGTCAGCCCGGCGCGCGAGATGACTTCGCCGAACGTGTCGTCGAGATTTTCCGGCGGAAACAGCGTCGCGAGGAAGCGGTTGAGGTCCTCGGAATACTCCACGAGACCGAGCGCAGCGGAGAACTCGACGAGTTTGTCGCGGGCAAAGCCGGAGAAGCTGGGATCGACCAACGCCGCGGCGATCTCGCGGATGCGGTCGGCGCGGAAATTGGCCAGCAGCAGACCGTCGCCGCTGTTCATGCCGGCCCAGTCGCCGATCGCGGTGGGCAGCACGAACTCGTCGGTCTCGCCCTGCGCGTAGGCGGTTTCGACCGCCGCGATCGGGTCGGGCGCCTTGCGGCCGACCGCCTCGGTCAGCATCGCATAGGCCTTTTCGACCCGATCCCAACGCTTGTCGCGATCCATCGCGTAATAACGGCCGCTGACCGTGGCAATTCGGATGTCGCCGGCACCTCCGGTATCGGCTGTGAACTGCTTCAGATAGCCGATCGCCGATTGCGGCGGCGTGTCGCGCCCGTCGAGCGCCGCATGGACCGCGACCTTGAGCCCGGCTTTGGCGAGGATGCGGCACAGCGCGGCGATCTGGCCCTGGTGCGAGTGCACCCCGCCCGGCGACATCAGCCCGAACACATGCGCGGCGCCGTTCTTGGCCTTGACCTTGGCAATGAAGTCATTGAGCGCCGGCATCTCGGCGATCTTGCCCGCGGCGATCGCGTCGTCGATGCGCGGCAGATCCTGCATCACTACCCGTCCGGCGCCGAGATTGGTGTGCCCCACTTCGGAATTGCCCATCTGCCCGTCGGGCAACCCGACAAAATGCTCGCTGGCTTGGAGATGAGCATGCGGCCAGCGCGCCATCAGCCGTTGCCAGACCGGCGTCTTGGCCTGCGTAATCGCGTTGTCCGCGGCGGCCTTCCGCTCGCCCCAGCCGTCGAGGATGCACAGCACGACCGGGCGTGGACGAAGAGGCATAGGCGCGCGACCTGAGCGGTTGGGAAGCCGGGGATATATACGCGAAACAAGCCGCGCCGCGAAATATCCCACTTAGTCGCGATGATAGGGATGACCGGCGAGAATTTGTTGGGCGCGGTAGAGCTGTTCCAGGAGCAGGCTGCGCACCATGAGGTGCGGCCAGGTCATCCCGCCCAATGACACGACGGCGGCGGCGCGCTCGATGATCGCGGGGCTGAGCCCGTCGGCGCCGCCAATGGCGAAGGCGAGCACGGCGGCTCCGCGGTCGCGCCAGGCAGCCAACCGCTCCGCCAGCTCACGGCTCGACCATTGCTGGCCGCGCTCGTCCAGAGCCGCCAATAGCGCTCCAGGTGGCAGGGCCGCGGCGATCAGCTCGGCCTCGCGTGCCTTCAGCTGTGCCGGCGGCAGCTTACGTTTTTCCTCAAGCTCGACGATGGCCGGCGGCGGCGTCAGGCGCTTCAGGTATTCGGCCTCGAGCTCACGGAGCGGGCCGCGGCGTTGCTTGCCGATGGCGAGGATGAGAGTTCGGATCGGGCTGACCTACTGCCCGGCGGCTTCGGCGCCGGGCTGATCGGCGCCCCACATCTTCTCGAGATTGTAATGCGCGCGAATTTCCGGCCGGAAGATGTGGACGATGACGTCGCCGGCATCGATCAGCACCCAATCGCCTTGCGCCTTGCCCTCGACCGAGGCGCGCCATTTCTTCGGCAGAACCTCGATCAGGTGCTCGGCGAGCGAGGTCACTTGCCGCGCCGAGCGGCCGCTCGCCACCACCATGTAATCGGCGATCAGCGTCTTGCCAGCGAGGTCGATGGTGACGATGTTCTCGGCCTTGCCGTCTTCAAGGCTGGCGATGATCCGGCCCAAGAGTTCGGGCGCGGGCGGCGCTTCGGCGTGGGTCTTGCGGCGGCGGCGGGCAGGCAGGGCAGCGAGCGTGGCGGTCTCCTTCGGTTTTGTCGGTCGGCTCACGCGCTTAGCGCGGATCGCGGTCGCCGAGCTCGGGTCAAGCCTTGCATGGATGAACGCCCAAGCAGGCGGGTCCATTCCGGCGAGCCGGCGCATAGCCCGCGCCGGCACCCGCGCCTGTGCATAGCGCTTGGCCGCCTTGCCGGCGAGCGCGCCGCGTGCCGTTTCCGGGCGATCGAACACCGCGATCGGCACGCTCTCGACGATCTCCTCCCAGCGCTGCCAACGCGGCAGCTGCGCGAGGTTGTCGCCGCCCATCAGCCAGACAAAGCTCGTGTGCGGAAAACGCCGGCGCAGCGCCCGGATTGTGTCGGCGGTGAAGGTGGTGCCGAGCGCCGACTCAACGGCGCTGACCTTGATCCGGGGACGGCCCTTGGCCAGCGCCTGCGCGCCCGCCATGCGCTTGGCGAACGGGGCCATGCCCTTGACCGGCTTTAGCGGGTTCTGCGGCGAAACCAGCCACCACACCTCATCGAGATCGAGGCGCTGCAGAGCCAATAGGCTGATATGCAGGTGACCGCGATGAGCCGGGTTGAACGAGCCGCCGAGGAGCCCGATGCGACGACGCGGCCGGCCGTAAATGTCGCTCAGGGGCGCACCTGACCGTTGCCGCGCACCAAATACTTGTACGTGGTCAGCTCGGCGGCGCCGACCGGCCCGCGCGGCGGCAAGCGCTGGGTCGAGATGCCGATCTCGGCGCCCATGCCGAACTCGCCGCCATCGGCGAATTGGGTCGAGGCGTTGACCAGAACGATCGCGCTGTCGACTTCGCGCAGGAAACGCTCGGCGGTGGCTTGGTCCTCGGTGACGATTGCGTCGGTGTGGTGCGAACCGTAACGCTCGATGTGGTCGATCGCGCCATCGACGCCATCGACCATCCTCACTGCGAGGATCGCGTCGAGATATTCGGTGCGCCAATCCTGTTCGCTCGCCGGATGTGCGGCGGGATCGAGCGCCACCACTTCCGGGTCGCCGCGCAGCTCGCATCCTGCCTTACGCAGGTCGGCGAGGATCGGCGGCAGCATCGATTTCGCCTTGCGGTCGACCAACAGGGTCTCGGTCGCGCCACAGATCGAGACCCGGCGCATCTTGGCGTTGAGCACGATCGCGCGCGCCTTCTCCGGGTCGGCGGCGCCGTCGATATAGGTGTGGCAGAGGCCTTCGAGATGGGCGATGACCGGAATGCGGCTCTCGCGCTGCACCCGCTCGATCAGCGAAGCGCCGCCGCGCGGGACGATGATGTCGATAATCCCGCTCATCCCCAGCATGTAACCGACCGCGTCGCGGTCGCGGGTCGGCACCAGTTGGATCGCCGCCTCGGGCAGGCCGGCGGCGCGCAACCCGTCTTGCAGCGCAGCAACCAGCGCGCGCGAGGAGTGGAAGCTTTCCGACCCGCCGCGTAGGATCGCGGCGTTGCCCGATTTGAGCGCGATCGCACCGGCGTCCGCGGTCACGTTGGGCCGACTCTCATATATAATACCTATTACTCCGAGCGGAACCGATACGCGCGAGATATCAAGCCCGTTGGGCCGCGTCCAATGCGCCAGCACCTTGCCGACCGGGTCGGGTTGCGCGGCAATGTCCTCGAGTCCCTTGGCAATGCCTTCAAGCCGCTTGGGGTCGAGCGCCAGCCGGTCGAGCAACGCCGTCCCGATACCGACAGATTTGGCCAGGCTCACATCCTCGGCATTGGCGGCGAGGATTTCGTTCTGCCGGTTGCGCACCGAATTCGCCGCTGCGCGCAGCGCCGTCACTTTTGCCTCGGGCGAGGCGAGCGCAAGCTCTGCGGCTGCCTCGCGCGCCCTGCGGCCAAGCTCGACCATTGTCGCGCCAAGGCTTTGCGCAACAGGCTTCTCCGCTGTCAGCGTGTCAGCGCTCAATGGCGTCTCGGTCAAAACCAGATCGTCGCGGTGAATGATCTCATTGCGGCCACGATAGCCGAGGATCGCCTCGATTTCACCGCTCTTATGCCCGGCGATGCGCTCGATGTCGCCGCTGGCATAGGCCGAAAGCCCGCGTCCGGCCTCGATTCCGGCCTTGGTGCGGACGATGACGCAATCGCCGCGCTCGAACCCGCCCTCGACCGAAACGACCCCGGCGGGCAACAGACTCTTCCCCTGCCGCAAAGCATTCGCCGCGCCGTCGTCGACGACAACCGCGCCGGCGGGGTTCACCGCTCCGGCGATCCATGCCTTGCGCGCCGAACGCGGCTCGGCGCGCGGCAAGAACAGGCTGGCGCGGACGCCGGCCTCGATCGCGGCGAGCGGCGCCTCGGTGCTGCCTTGGGCGATCAACATGTTACAGCCCGCGCCCATCGCGATCCGCGCAGCGGCGAGCTTGGTCACCATCCCGCCCGAGCTGTAGCCCGGTGGCGCGGTGCCGGCCATCGCCTCGATCTCGGGGCCGATCTCGCGGATGAGTGGGATGTGCCGCGCCGCTTTGTCGTGGCGCGGATCGGCGGTGTACAGGCCGTCGATATCGCTCAAAAGCACCAGCATGTCGGCGCTGACCATCTGCGCCACGCGCGCGGCCAGACGATCGTTGTCGCCAAAGCGGATTTCGGCGGTGGCGACGGTGTCGTTCTCATTGACCACCGGCACCGCACCCAGCGCCAGCAGCTGGGCGAAGGTGGCGCGGGCATTGAGGTGGCGCTGTCGCGCTTCGGTGTCGTCGGGAGTCAGGAGGATTTGCGCGACGGTGATGCCGTGGCGGGCGAGCGCCTCCTGATAGGCATGCGCCAGCCGGATCTGTCCGGTTGCAGCGGCGGCCTGCTTTTCCTCGAGCTTAAGCACCCGCCCCAGAAGGCCGAGATGCTGCCGCCCGACCGCGATCGCGCCCGACGACACCAGGATGATCTCCTGGCCTCGTTTGCGGCAGCGCGCGACATCGGCGCACAGCGCGTCGAGCCAGGCGCGGTGGATTTCGCCGTCGTCGTTAACCAAAAGGGCCGAGCCGATCTTGACGACGAGCCGCTTGGCCGCGGCGAGCGCAGCCGCGGGGGTCAGGTCCATCGTCACGGCGTCCATCACGCCTCGGCCAGCGCGTCTTCGCGCGCGGCGTCGATCGCGGTGAATAGTGCGCCGACCACCTCCGGAACCCCGGCGCCGCTGACACCAGACAAGGGCAACACGATCGCTCCCCGTCCGGCGGCGCGGGCGAGCGCGCGGCATTTGCCCTTCACCTCGTCGGGGTCGATCGCATCGATCTTGTTGAGCCCGATCACCTCTTGCTTGCCGGCGAGGCCGTGGCCGTAGCCGGCCAGCTCGGCGCGGATCGTCCGGTAGGCGCCAGCAACGTTTTCCTGCGTGCCGTCGATGAGGTGGAGGATCACCGCGCAGCGCTCGACATGCCCGAGAAAGCGGGTGCCCAGCCCGGCGCCCTCGCTGGCGCCTTCGATGAGGCCCGGCAGGTCGGCGAGAACGAACTCGCGGTCGTCGAGCCGCACCACCCCGAGCTGCGGCCGCAAGGTGGTGAACGGGTAGTCGGCGATCTTCGGCCTGGCATGCGACAGCCGCGCCAGCAGCGTCGATTTGCCGGCGTTGGGCAGGCCGACGAGCCCTGCGTCGGCGATCAGCTTTAACCTTAGCCAGACCCAGGTCTCGGCGCCCGGCCAGCCGGGATCGGCGCGGCGCGGCGCCTGGTTGGTCGAGCTCTTATAGTGGGCGTTGCCGAAACCGCCATCGCCGCCGCGCAGCAGCACCCTTCGCTGGCCGGGGCGCATCATATCGGCGATCACGGTCTCGCCGTCCTCGGCGAGGATTTGCGTGCCGATCGGCACCTTCAATTCGAGGTCGCGCCCGCCGGCGCCGGTGCGGTCGCGCCCAGCGCCGCCGCGTCCGTTCTGCGCGCGAAAATGCTGCTGGTAGCGGTAATCGATCAGTGTGTTGAGGTTGTCCTGCGCGACAAAGATGATGTCGCCGCCCTTGCCGCCATCGCCGCCGTCGGGCCCGCCGAATTCGATGAATTTCTCGCGCCGGAAACTCATCGAGCCAGCTCCGCCATCGCCGCTCTTCAGGTAGATCTTACATTGGTCGAGAAATTTCATCGGTAGCTCGGTTTATAACATGATCCGCTTTCGCGGCTCCGGCACCGGCCCGCTCCCCCTCCCGGCCACCCAACGAGAGTATGCTGATTGGGTGGCCGGGAGGGGGAGCGGGCTGGTGCCGTAGGCGGCACGGATGTGCCGCCGCACTTGATGAACAAAAAAGGGAGCGGCAAGCCGCTCCCCGATCCTTGTTTCCTCTGTGGGGAACGGCTACTCGGCGGCTTCCGCCGGCGGCACCACAGAGATATAGGTACGCCCGCCCAATCCCTTGTGGAATTTCACCGATCCGTCGATCAGCGCGAACAACGTGTGGTCGCGCCCCATGCCGACCTCGTCGCCGGGATGGAACTTGGTGCCACGCTGGCGCACAATGATATTGCCGGGGACGACGATCTCGCCGCCGAACTTCTTAACGCCTAGCCGCCGTCCGCGGCTGTCGCGCCCGTTGCGGGACGAGCCGCCCGCTTTCTTATGCGCCATCTGCTGCTCTCCTCGCCCGGCGCGGCGCCGAGCCGCCGTCACCCGAGGCGGCATTGATCCCGGTGATCCGCAGCACCGTCTCGTGTTGGCGGTGGCCGTTCTTACGCCGGTAGTTGTGCCGCCGTTTCTTCTTGAAGATGATGATCTTATCGGCGCGACGATGCTCGACCAGTTCGGCGCTGACCGAGGCGCCGGCGACGAGCGGCACGCCGGCCGACACGGTGGCGCCGTCGCCGATCATCAGCACTTCGGAGAGCTCGATCATCGCGCCCGGCTCGCCGGCGAGTTTTTCGACCGCGATCACGTCGTCGGGCGCGACCTTGTACTGCTTGCCGCCGGTGCGGATCACTGCGAACATTGTTGCCGCCAGGTGTTGTCGCGCCTCGATTTCCGGCGCCGAAACAGCGCGGACGGGCCGCGCCCGTCCGGAAGCGGGGAATATAATGGCGCGCCTTTATGTGTCAATAGAAAGCCCTGGGGCTTTGCCGCGATGAACGACGCCGCGCCGCTGTCGGATGGGAGTTATGACACCGGCCGCTTCGGTGTGGTGCGGGTGGTGGCGCGCGCCTGCCCGCTCTGTGGCAGTAGCGATGCGGCGGCGCGGTCGGGCTACGGCGAGGGCATCTGGCGGCTGGTCGAGTGCCGCGCCTGCGGCTTCGCTTATCTCGACCGCGCGCCCGATTACGAGGCGCTGTTCTCTGCGATGGCTTGGGAGAAAACCTGGGAGGCCGAGGGCGAGCGTCGCGCCGTGCTGCGCCCCGCTTCCTATCGCGTCAGTAAATTAACCCGGGCGCGGATGCGGCTGTTGCCGCGCAAGAAGATGACCGAGCTGGTCGCCCGCCACGCGCGGCCGGGTAATGTCGTCGATCTCGGCTGCGGGACGGGAACCCAGCTCTCCGAGCTCGCCGAAGGCTATGTACCGTTCGGGGTGGAGATTTCGCGCGAGGCCGCCGCGGCTGCCAACCAGCGCTTTGCCGATCGCGGCGGACACGCGGTCAACGCTCCCTCGCTCGACGGCCTCAAGACCTTTGCCGACGGGGTTTTCACCGCCGCGGTGCTGCGCTCCTATCTCGAACACGAACTTCAGCCGCGCGCCGTGCTCACCGAGCTGCGCCGCACCCTGGCGCCGGACGGCGTCGCGCTCGTCAAGGTGCCGAATTACGCCTCGCTCAACCGGCGGGTCACCGGCCGCAAATGGTGCGGGTTTCGCTATCCCGACCACCTCAACTATTTCACCCCCGCGAGCCTCGCGCGGATGGCTGCCGAGTGCGGTTATAGGGCCCGCTTCGGCGCGACCGGCCGGCTGCCAACCAGCGACAATATGTACGCGGCGCTGGTCGCGGACTGAGTCGCCGCGCCGGCTGCTTTGACGGCGAGCTTCGGCCGCGCCTACACTTGCCGCTCGCCATAAACGATAAATCCTGTGAGGAGCGCAGAGGCGCATGGACACCGGCAAGATCAGCGCCACCGAAGACGAGGCCCTGCAATTTCACGCCGACGGGCGGCCCGGAAAGCTGTCGATCGCGCCGCACAAGCCGCTGGTGACGCAGCTCGACCTGTCGCTCGCCTATTCACCCGGGGTCGCCTATCCGTGCCTGCGCATCCAAAAGGACCCGTCCGCCGCCTTCGACTACACCTCGAAGGGCAATTTCGTCGCGGTGGTCTCGAACGGCACCGCGGTGCTGGGTCTCGGCGATCTCGGCGCGCTAGCGGCGAAGCCGGTGATGGAGGGCAAGGCGGCGCTCTTCAAGCGCTTCGCCGATATCGACTCGATCGACCTCGAGATCGACACCAAGGACGTCGATGAATTCGTCAACTGCGTGCGCTTCCTGCACCCCGCGTTCGGCGGCATCAACCTCGAGGACATTCGCGCTCCAGAATGCTTCGTGATCGAGGAGCGGCTGCGCGAGCTGCTCGACATCCCCGTCTTCCACGACGACCAGCACGGCACCGCGATTATCGCCACCGCCGGCCTGATCAACGCGCTGCACCTGACCGAGCGCGAGTTGAGGGACATCAAGATGGTCGTTAACGGCGCCGGCGCGGCGTCGATCGCCTGCGTCGAGTTGCTTAAATCGATGGGGCTGCCGGGCGCCAACGTCACGCTCTGCGATACCCGGGGTGTCATTTATCGCGGCCGCACGGATGGCATGAACCAGTGGAAATCCGCTCATGCGGTCGAAACTTCGGCGCGAACCCTCACCGAGGCGATGGAGGGCGCCGACGTGTTCTTCGGCCTCTCCGCCAAGGGCGCGGTGACCCAGGACATGGTCCGCGCCATGGCTGGTCGGCCGATCATCTTCGCGATGGCCAATCCCGACCCGGAAATTACCCCCGAGGAGGTGCGCGCGGTGCGCTCGGACGCAATCATCGCCACCGGGCGTTCGGACTATCCGAACCAGGTCAACAACGTCCTCGGTTTCCCCTACATCTTCCGCGGTGCGCTCGACGTGCGCGCGTCGCAGATCAACGACGCGATGAAAATCGCCGCGGCCGAGGCGCTCGCCCGGCTGGCGCGCGAGGACGTGCCCGACGAAGTCGCCGCCGCCTATGCCGGGCAGCGGCTGCGCTATGGGCCGGACTACATCATCCCGGCGCCGTTCGACCCGCGGCTCATTTGGGCAGTGCCATCGGCGGTGGCGCAGGCGGCGATGGACTCGGGCGTCGCGCGCAAGCCCTTGCGCGACATCAACCATTACCGGCGTGCGCTACGGGCCCGGCTCGACCCGACCGCGGATCGGCTGGAGCTGATCTTTGACAAGGTGCAGCGCCAGCCGAAACGCGTCGTCTTTGCTGAGGGCGAAGAGGAGATGACGATTCGCGCCGCGCTGATCTACGCCGACAGCGGCTACGGCACGCCGATCCTGGTCGGCCGCGAGGACCGCATCCGCGCGACCATGGCGGCGATGGGGTTGAGTTCCGCGGCCCCGATCGAAATCCACAACGCGCGGCTGTCGACCAGCAACCAGCGCTATACCGAGTTCCTTTACAGGCGCCAGCAGCGTCGCGGCATGCTCTATCGCGACTGCCAGCGCCAGGTGAATCAGGACCGCAACGTTTTCGCCGCCTGCATGGTGGTCTGCGGCGATGCCGACGCGATGGTCACCGGCGTCACCCGCAACACGTTCGATGTGCTCGACGAGGTTTCGCGTGTCATCGAAATGAAACCGGGCAGCGAGATGTTCGGCCTGACCGTGCTGATGGCACGGGCACAGACAGTGCTGCTCGCCGATACGCTGGTGCATGAGAACCCAACCCCGGTGCAACTCGCCGACTTCGCCGTTGAAGCGGCGGCGAAGGCGCGCGAGTTGGGACTCGCGCCGCGCGTCGCCCTGCTGTCGTATTCGAACTTCGGCAACCCGATGGCCGATGGCGGCGCACGGGCGCGAGAAGCCGTGGCGCTGCTCGACGCCCGCAAGGTCGATTTCGAATATGATGGCGAAATGAGCGCCGATGTCGCGCTCGACGGCGGACTGATGCGGCGGCTCTATCCGTTCTGCCGGCTGTCGGGGCCCGCCAATATCCTGATTATGCCGGATTTGCACAGCGGCAACATTGCGACCAAGCTGCTTGCCCATTTGGGCGGCGGCACCGCGATCGGTCCGCTGACGATGGGGCTCGCCCACCCGGTGCAGATCGTCAATATCGGCGCGACCGTATCGGATCTCGTCAACCTCGCCGCGCTCGCGGCGCACGATGCGATCCGCTGACGCCGACCTTCGCATGGATGGTGCCGGCACGCTTTCGCGCGCGCCGCAAACACGGCAGATGAATTGGCGCAATCTACGCCGGGTGCCGGTCTTCGCGCTCTGCCTGGCGCTGCCGAGCGCGGTCGTGCTCGCCTGGCTTTGCGCGGCGGGTACTATCGATCTGGCCGCGACCATGATCGCCATCGCCGTCATTCTCGCGGTGCTGGCGATCGGCGTGGCGCCGTTCGCCCGCTCCCTGGCGGTGCTGCCAGAGGCCGTCGAGATGATCGGCCCAGCCGGGGGGTCCGGCGCCGAAGCGGCGGCGGCCCGGCGGCTCGGTCATCTCGGCTACAGCGCCGATTTGCTGTGGCAGGCGGCGCTGCGGGTCAATCGCGGTTGGCGTGAGCGGAGCCAGCGCGCCGAGACCGGGCTTGCCGCCGCCGAGGCGGTGTTTGGCGCGATCCCCGACCCGCTCATCGTCATCGACAAACAACGCCGGATCGTTCGCGCCAATCCGGCGGCAACCGAGTTTGTTGGCGTCGTGCCCGAGGCGAGCGATCTCGCCGCCTCGCTGCGCAATCCCGTGGTGTTGGCGGCGGCCGACGCGGTGCTCGCCGGCGAGCAGGCGAGGGTCGTCGATTTCGTGCTGTCGGTGCCGGTCGAGCGGGTCATGCGGGCGCGTATCGCGCGGGTTGAGGGAGCCTTGCGCAGCGGCGCGGCCGCGATCCTCACCCTGCACGACATCACCGCGTTGAAGGCAGCCGAGCAAATGCGCGCCGATTTTGTCGCCAATGCCGGGCACGAGCTGAAAACGCCGCTGGCGACACTCGTCGGGTTCATTGAAACGCTGCTCGGCGCGGCGCGCGACGACCCCGCGGCCCGCGAGCGTTTCCTGAACATCATGCGCGGCGAGGCCGGGCGCATGTCGCGTCTCGTCGACGATCTTTTGTCGCTGTCGCGCATCGAGTTGAACGAGCACGTTCCGCCGACCAGCCGGGTGGCGGTGGGTCTGCTGGTCGAGCAGGTCACCGAGGTACTGGAGTTGCGCGCCTCCGAGCGGGGGATCGATCTCGAACTGGACCTGCCGGACGACCTGCCGCACGTGGTGGGTGACGAGGACGAGCTCGCACAAGTGTTTCAGAACCTGATCGACAACGCGATCAAATACGCGCGCCCGAACAGCGCCGTGAAGGTTGCCGCGGATTGTCCCGCCGGCACACCGGGCGGTGGGTTTGTGCGGATCGCGGTGACCGATCACGGCGAAGGCATTCCGAGCGAGCACCTGCCGCGGCTGACCGAGCGCTTCTACCGTGTCGACAACGCCCGTTCGCGCGAGCTTGGCGGTACCGGGCTTGGCTTGGCGATCGTCAAGCACATCCTCAACCGGCACCGCGGCCGGCTCGAGATCTCGAGCACAATCGGCGTGGGTTCTACCTTTACCGTGTGGCTTCAGAAGTCAGGTTTCGAGCGCTCCGAAGCTGTCATATAACGGTAACACGACTGACATAGAACCGTCGCGGCATCCGCGTAGAAAGCGGGCGGCCGCATTCCCCGGCCATCCCTCTAAGCATCATGGGAGAGTGCCGTGCTCCTTCGCCGTACCTTATTGTCAATCGCCGTTGGCGCCCTTCTGCTGCCAGCGATCCCGGCCGGCGCCGCCGAGATATCCGGCGCGGGCGCGACCTTCCCCTACCCGATCTACGCGAAATGGGCCGAGGCCTACAAAGGCAAGACCGGGACCAGCATGAACTACCAATCGATTGGCTCTGGTGGCGGGATCAAGCAGATCCAGGCCAAGACCGTCGATTTCGGCGCTTCCGACATGCCGCTGAAGCCCGAGGATCTCGCCAAGGACGATTTGCAGCAGTTTCCGATGGTGATGGGCGGCGTCGTGCCCGTGGTCAATTTGGCGGGCATCCAGCCGGGGCAGCTCAAGCTCGACGGCAAGGTGCTGGCTGGCATGTATATGGGCACGATCACCAAATGGAATGATCCAGCGATCAAGGCGCTAAACCCCGACCTCACCTTGCCCGACAAGGCGATCGCGACGGTGCACCGTTCCGACGGGTCGGGCACCAACTTCATCTTCACCCATTACCTGTCGGGCGTCGACGCCGACTTCAAGGCGAAGGTCGGCGAGAACACGTCGGTCGAGTTCCCGGGCGGGCTCGGCGGCAAGGGCAACGAGGGCGTTGCCGCGCTCACCAGCCGCACCGACGGCGCGATCGGCTATGTCGAATACGCCTACGCGCTGCAGAACAAGATGACCTACGCGCTGCTGAAGAACCGCGACGGCAACTTCGTGTCGCCGAATTCGAGCACTTTCCAGGCGGCGGCGGCGAATGCGGATTGGTCAAAGGCGCCGGGCTTCTATCTGCTCCTGACCGATCAACCGGGCAAGGATAGCTGGCCGATTACCGGCGCCACGTTCATCCTGATGCATCACAAGCAGGACAAGCCCGACACCGCGCGCGAGGTGCTGAACTTCTTCGACTGGGCCTATCACAATGGTGGGCAGCTGGCCGAACAGCTCGACTACGTGCCGATGCCGGCCGCCGTTATCAGCGCGGTGGAGGGGAGCTGGAAGACGATTGTCGGGCCGGACGGCAAACCGGTGTGGCCGGGCAAGGCCTCGTAACCCACAGCACAGAGCAGGTGGCGGGGACGGTTGACGTCCCCGCCAGTTCTTCGTTCGCATGCGGGAGAGTTGAGCGTGGCGGCTGAGGCGGAAATGGTCGCGATATCACAGGCGGCGGCGCAGCGGCGGCCTGCCGGCCACGCGGGCGATGCCGTGTTCTACGGATTGGCCGTCTTTTTCGCCCTGCTGGTGCTGATGATCCTCGGCGGGGTCATCGCTTCACTGGTTTATGGCGCTTGGCCGGCGTTCCACAAATTCGGGTTCGGCTTCATCGTCAATGGCGCGTGGAACCCGGTCACCGAGAATTTCGGGGCGCTGGCGCCGATTTACGGCACCCTGGTCACCTCGCTGATCGCGATGCTGATCGGCGTTCCGATCGCCTTCGGCGTGGCCCTGTTCATCACCGAGTTGTGCCCGAAATGGCTGAAGCGGACGCTCGGCACGATGATCGAACTTCTGGCCGCGATCCCCAGCATCATCTATGGCATCTGGGGCCTCTTCGTCCTCGCGCCGTTTATCCAGGAACATGTCGAGCCGGCGCTGATCGCGACGCTCGGTAACATTCCGGGATTGGGCGTTCTGTTCGCGGGTCCGCCGCTGGGGATCGGCGTGCTCACCGCCGGGTTCATCTTGGCGATCATGGTGCTGCCGATCACTTCGTCGATCATGCGCGATGTTTTCGAGACCGTGCCGCCAATGCTGAAGGAAAGCGCCTACGGGATCGGTGCGACCACGACCGAAGTGGTCTGGCGGGTGGTCCTGCCGTTTACCCGGGTTGGCGTCGTCGGCGCGGTCCTGTTGGGATTGGGCCGGGTTCTCGGCGAGACGATGGCGGTGACCTTTGTCATCGGCAACTCGCACCACGTCAACCCGTCGATCTTGCAGCCGGGCACGACGATCTCGGCCGCGCTCGCCAACGAATTTACCGAGGCGGTGGGCGACCTTTACCTGTCGTCGCTGATCGCCCTGGGCTTCATCCTCTTTGTCATCACCTTCATCGTGCTGGCGGCCGCGAAGCTGCTGCTCATCCGTCTGCAAAAAGGCGCCGGAGCGTCAGCATGATGCAGCTCTATACCCGCCGCCGCGCCGCCAATTATCTGGTCGTCGGGCTGTCGCTCGGGGCAACCGCGTTCGGCCTGTTGTTCCTGGTTCTCGTGCTGGGAACGCTCTTGACCAATGGCGTCGGCGCCCTGAGCCTCACCCTGCTCACTCAGGCGACACCGCCGCCCGGCAGTGCCGGCGGTCTGATGAACGCGATTTTCGGCAGCCTGGCGATGACCGCGATCGCGACCCTGGTCGGGACGCCGACGGGCATCCTCGCTGGCACCTTTCTGGCCGAGTACGCGCATGGCAGCCGGCTCGGCGAAGTCGTGCGCTTCATCAATGACATTCTTCTGAGCGCGCCCTCGATCATCATCGGCCTCTTCGTCTATGCCATCCTCGTCGTGCCGATGGGCCATTTCTCGGCGTGGGCCGGTTCGGTGGCGCTGGCGATCATCATGATCCCGGTCATCGTGCGGACCACCGAGGACATGTTGAACCTCGTGCCCAGCACGCTGCGCGAAGCGGCGGCGGCGCTTGGCGCGCCGAAATGGAAGATCATCGTCACCGTGACATACCGCTCGGCCGTGCAGGGGATGCTGACCGGTGTTCTGCTCGCGGTCGCGCGAATTTCGGGCGAGACCGCTCCCCTGCTCTTTACCGCGCTCAACAACCAGTTCTGGAGCGCGGACCTCAACCGGCCCATGGCTAATCTGCCGGTTGTCATCTTCCAATTTGCGATGAGCCCCTACGCCGATTGGCAGGTGCTGGCCTGGGCCGGTGCCTTGCTGATCACGGCGGCGATCCTTCTTCTCAACATCGGCGCGCGCCTGTTCGCGTCGTGGAGCGGCCTCCAGAAATGAGTGTATCCTTGGCGACATCAAATCCCCCGCTGCCCGAAATGGCGATACAACCAGGCGCGAGCGCTTTGGCGAGCCCGCTTCCGGTGAAATGCCAGATCAAGAATGTCGGCTTCCATTACGGCAAGTTTCACGCGCTGAAGAACGTCAGCCTGCCGCTCTACGACCGGCGGGTCACCGCCTTCATCGGCCCGTCGGGATGCGGGAAATCCACCCTGCTGCGCATCCTCAACCGGATCTACGAGCTTTATCCCAATCAGACGGCAAGCGGTGAGGTTCTGGTCGACGGCGTGAACATCCTCTCACCGGGACTCGACCTCAACCTGGTGCGGGCGAAGATCGGCATGGTGTTTCAGAAGCCGACACCGTTCCCGATGTCGATCCACGACAACGTTGCTTTCGGCATCAGGCTTTACGAGCGCCTGCCGAAATCGGAGCTGGACGACCGCATCGAGCACGCCTTGCGGCGCGCGGCATTGTGGGACGAGGTCAAGGACAAGTTGCGGCAGAGCGGGCTCGGCCTGTCAGGTGGACAGCAGCAGCGGTTATGCATCGCCCGCGCGATTGCCGTGCAGCCGGAAATCCTGCTGCTCGACGAGCCGGCTTCGGCGCTTGACCCGATCTCGACTCAGCGGATCGAGGAGCTGATCGCCGAGCTGAAGAGCGACTATTGCATCGCCATCGTCACGCACAACATGCAGCAGGCGGCGCGCAGCTCCGACTACACCGCCTTCATGTATCTCGGCGAATTGATCGAGTTCGACGAGACCGAAAAGATCTTCACCCACCCCCGGGAGAAGCGCACCGAAGATTACATCACCGGCCGCTTTGGATGAGAGGACAGGCAAGAATGGCTGCCGATCACATCATGAAGAGCTACGACGAGGAGCTCGGCCGGCTCAACAAGACGATTGTCGAGATGGGCGGACTCGCCGAAAGCCAGCTGGCCGCGGCAATCGACGCCGTCGCGAAGCGCGACAGCGTACTGGCGGCGGCGGTCGTCGAGGGCGACGCCAAGGTCGACGAACTGGAGCGCGAGGCCGACAACCTGGCAGTACGCCTGCTCGCGCTGCGCCAGCCGATGGCGCGCGATCTGCGCGAAATTTTCGCGGCGTTGAAGATCGGCAGCGATCTCGAGCGGATTTGCGATTACGCCGCCAACGTCGCCAAGCGCTCGATCGCGCTGGCGCAAACCCCACCGATCCAGCCGGTATACGCCCTGCCCCGCATGGGCGCGTTGGCGTTGCGTCTCGTCAAGGATGTCATCGATGCCTATGTCGAGCGCGACGCCGACAAGGCGCTCGCGGTCTGGCGCGGCGACGAAGAGCTCGACGAGATGTACTCGAGCCTGTTTCGCGAGTTCCTCACTTACATGATGGAGGACCCGCGCAACATTGGGCCGTGCACGCATCTGTTGTTCATGGCCAAGAACATCGAGCGGATTGGCGACCACGCGACCAACATCGCCGAGAACCTCTATTACCTGGTGCACGGCACGCCGCTGACCGAAATCCGGCCTAAGGGCGACAAGTCGAGCCTCGAAGTCGTCGCCCCCGACCGGGCGGCCACGCGTTAGAGGTGGCGCGATGAAGCCCATGGTGCTGATCGTCGAGGACGAGGCGCCGCTCGTGACGCTGTTGCGCTACAACCTGGAAAAAGAGGGTTTTGCGGTCTGCTCGGCGGGCGACGGCGAGGAAGCGCTGCTGCAGATCGCCGAAAACAAGCCCGATGCAGTGCTGCTCGATTGGATGCTGCCGCTGGTATCGGGGCTGGAAGTTTGCCGCCAGCTCCGCCGCGCGCCGCAGAGCCGGTCGCTGCCGATCATCCTGCTGACCGCGCGCGGCGAGGAAGCCGACCGTGTGCGCGGCCTCGACAGCGGTGCCGATGACTACATCGTCAAACCCTTCAGCCCTAGCGAACTGGTGGCGCGGCTGCGCGCGGTCATCCGCCGGGCCCAGCCGAGCGCCGCCGAAGAGACGCTGCGCTATGCCGACGTGGCGATGGACCTCGCGGCGCATCGCGTGTCGCGCGCTGGCAAGGCGGTTCATCTCGGTCCGACCGAATTCCGTTTGTTGCACCATTTCATGCTCTATCCAGGCCGGGTTTTCTCGCGCGAGCATTTGCTCGACCGGGTTTGGGGACCGCATGCCGAGGTCGAGATGCGCACGGTCGACGTGCATATTCGCCGGCTGCGCAAGGCGCTCAACACCGATGGCTGCCGCGACTTGGTGCGCACCGTTCGCTCGGTCGGCTACGCCCTCGACCACGCCGGGTGAGCAGGGCGTTCAGCGCACCAGCCGGCCTGTTGCGTCGGCTTCGAAGGCGGCCAAATCCTCGGGGCCGAAATAGTTGATGTCGCCGGGCGTCGCGAGTGCCACCGCGCCGGCATAGGCGGCGAGCCGGATCGCCTTGTCGGGGTCGCCGTCGAGCAACCCGTGGATCAGGCCGCCGACAAAGGAGTCTCCCGCGCCGATCCGGTCGACGATCTCGACCGGATAGCGCGGCGCGCAACGGAGAGTACCGTTGGCAAGGAAAAGATCGCCGGTGTCGGCGTCGGGCGGTCGGGTCAGCGCCACCAGCGGCACGCCGTAGCGGGCCGCGACGGCCTCGGCCAGGCGCTCCCCGGCTTCGGTGAAGCCGAGCACATGCTGCGCATCGCGTTCGGCCAGCACGAGCAGCTCGAGTTGGGGCGCTAACGCCGCCAGCACTGCTTCGGCTTCCTTTGGCGTCGTCAAGGTCGAGCGGAAGTTGAGATCGTAGGAGAGCGGCTTCCTGGCGCGGCCGGCGAGCGCCGCCACCCCCAAGACAAGCGCTTTGCAGGTCTCGCTGAGGGCCGGGGTGATGCCGGAGAGATGGACACGTTCGCTCGCCGCGATCAACGACGGCCAATCGGCGTCCTCAAGTGCCATCCCGGCCGCCGCGGAGTTCTTGCGGTCGTATATGACCCGCGCGTTGCGCGGCTGCGGGCCGGCCTCGAAGAACATCAGCCCCTGCCTCGCCTCGGCCCGTTTCACGTAGCTTACATCGACGCCGTGTCGTCGAGCCTCGCCGTCGACGATGCGGCCGAGCGGACCCTCGGGCAGCCGCGACACCCACGCGGTGCGCCGGCCGAGCCGGGCCAACAGACAGGCGACGTTCAGCTCGCTGCCGCCGACCCCGACCTCGAAGTCCCGCGCCTGGTCGAGCCGTTGCGTCCCGGGCGGCGACAGCCGGATCAGCGTCTCGCCGAGGGTCAGAAAGTCGTAGCGAAGCGCGTCGGCCACGCGGTCACGCCCGGGGACCGCCGGCGATATAGATCACCTGGCCCGAGACGAACGACGCCTCGTCGCTGCACAGGAACGCGATCAAATTGGCGACGTCGCGTGGCACGCCGGCGCGGCGCACCGGGATTTCGCGAGCGCGCTCCTCCTTCCATTCCTCGGGGTCGCGGCCGAGGCGGATCGCGGTCGCGCGCGTCATCTCGCTGTCGATAAAGCCGGGCGCGACCGCATTGGCGGTGATGCCGTAACGGCCAAGTTCGATCGCCAGCGTCTTGGCCATGCCTTGCAACCCGGCTTTGGCGGCCGAATAGTTGGTCTGCCCCCGATTGCCGAGCGCGGAGACAGAAGACAAATTCACGATCCGCCCCCAATTGCGCTTGACCATCTCGCGTTGCGCCGCGCGCGAGCACAGAAACGCGCCGCGCAGATGCACCCCTGCGACCGCGTCCCAATCGTCGTCGGTCATCTTGTGGATCAGGTTGTCGCGCGTGATCCCGGCGTTGTTGACGAGAATGTCGAGCGAGCCGAGGCGCAACGCCACTTCCTCGACCATGCGTTCGACCTCTTCGGTCACCGCGACATTGGCCTTGATGCCGATCGCCTTGACGCCGGTGCGCGCGGCGATCCCGGCGGCGGTCGCCTCGGCGGCGGCGATGTCGAGATCGCACAGCGCTACGGCGGCGCCATCCTCGGCCAGCCGCTCCGCGGTCGCCGCGCCAATGCCGCGGGCTCCGCCGGTGACCAGCGCTACCCGCCCTTCCGAACGTCCTGCCACGATTTCCTCCCCCAAACGGCGCTCCCGTTCTAGCCGGACCGCACGACATTGTCATCGGGTTGTGAACCAATACTAAAGCGCTTGCCTAACTATTGCGCGCATGTTACTTAAGCATATGCTTAACCAAATTGCCGACCTGGATCGAATGTTTCAGGCGCTTGCCGATCCGGCGCGGCGCGCCATGGTGGAGCGGCTGAGCCGAGGGCCAGCGGCGGTCAGCGAGTTGGCGCGGCCACTGCCGATGTCGCTCCCGGCAGCGATGCAGCACCTTGGCGTCCTGGAAGCGGCGGGGCTGGTGCGTTCGGAGAAGACGGGGCGCGTCCGCATCTGCTCGATCGACCCGCAAGCCCTTGGCCAGGTCGAGCAATGGATCCACGCGCGGCGGGTCGAGTGGGAGCATCGCCTCGATCGGCTGGGCGATTACCTGAAAACCCTGGAAAGCGAAGGAGACGGCGATGGCTCAGGCAACTGATACGGCGGGAAATGCAACGCAATCGCCTCCGCTGAGGCTCTCCCGCGTTCTCCACGCCCGACCCGAAACCGTGTTCAAGGCATGGAGTTCGGCGGACCACATCAAACGCTGGTTCGCACCGGAGACCTTCACCGTGCCGGAGGCGCGCGTCGAGCTGCGCGTTGGCGGTCCGTTCGAGCTCACTATGCGCTCGCCCGCCGGCGAGGAGCATCGGCTGCAGGGCATCTTTGTCGAGATCGTTCCCAACACCCGGCTGGTGATCGACATGCGCGTCGACGACAGCGCCGGCTCGCCGCTGTTCCGCGCCTATACCGAGGTGAGCTTCGCCGAGACGTTGGGCGGGACGCGGATGGATGTGGTGCAGACCTATACCCTTATCGATCTCTCGAAAGCGTGGATGGTGGCCGGTGCGCCGCAAGGCTGGGCCTCGACGCTCGACAAGCTGGAGAAGGAAGTCGTGCGCATGCAGGGCGGCGGCGAGACCGGGGCTCACTCTGTCGCCCACGCCAGCTTCGATCTCACCCGCACCTACGATGCGCCGGCCGCGCGGGTGTGGCAGGCGCTCACCGACGAGGCGGCCAAATCCAAATGGTTCTGCGGCACGCCGGGCAAGTGGGAATTGCTCGAACGGCGGATGGATGTGCGCCCCGGTGGACGGGAATATTTGAGAGGTCGCTGGGAGGGCGGCGTCGTCTCGACCTTCGACGCGATCTATCACGACGTGATCCCCCGCGAACGGCTGATCTACAGCTACGAGATGCACCTCGACGACAGAAAGATTTCGGTATCGCTGGCGACGATCCAGCTAACCGCCGCCGACCGAAAAACGACGCTGAAAATCACCGAGCAGGGCGCTTTTCTCGATGGCTACGACGATGCCGGCTCGCGCAAGCAAGGCACCGGGCATCTGCTCGATGCGCTCGGCGCGTCGCTTGTCGAATGATCACACCGCCATCCAGCCGCCATCGACGTTGTAGCAGGCGCCGGTGACGTAGCTGGCGCGATCCGAGCAGAGCCACACCACCATCTCGGCGATCTCCTCGGGGTTGCCCATCCGCCCGGCCGGGATCTGCGCCATGATCTTGTCGCCGCGCCGGCGCATCGAGTCCTCGGTCATCCGCGTCTTGATGAAACCCGGGCAGACCGCGTTCACGCGGATGTTCTGTTCGGCGTATTCGAGCGCGGCGGTCTTGGTGAGTCCAAGGACGCCGTGCTTGGCCGCGACATAGGCTGAAGAGGTTTGCAGCCCGATCAGTCCGGCAATCGAACCGGTGTTGACGATCGCGCCGCCTCCGCGGCCATTGGCGCCCTGGGCCAGAAACTGGTTGATCTCCGCTCGCATGCACAGCCACACGCTCTTGAGGTTGACCGCGATCATCCGGTCGAACGACTCCTCCGACCACTCGTGAGTCTTCTTGCCGCTGGCATCGACCTGATAAGGCGCGATGCCGGCGTTGTTGAAGGCGCAGTCGAGCCGCCCGAAGGCCACGAGCGTGTCGTCAAGCATCGTCTTGACCGTTTTCTCGCTGGTGACGTCGCCGGTCAGGGTGATCGCCTGGCCGCCGCCGGCGTTGATCTGCGCGACGGTTCCCGCCGCGCCGTCGGCCATGTAATCGGCAACGGCGACGCGCGCTCCCTCGCGCGCCATCGCCAGGGCGGTAGCACGGCCGATCCCGCCGCCTCCGCCGGTAACGAGCGCTGTCTTGCCGTCGAGCAGCCCGGACATGATGTCCTCCCTTAGATAACTTCCAAGTGCAGCGTCGCATCCGCGCCGCCTTCGGCTCCGGCCCGCTCCCCCACCCGGCCACCCAATCAGCATACTCTCGTTGGGTGGCCGGGTGGGGGAGCGGGCTGGTGCCGCATCCGCGAAAGCGGATCATACGAGACGCGCCAGCATATACTGAGGGCGAGTTGGGGCGGGACAGGTTGTCGATGGGTCGTCGGATAGCGGTGATCGTGGCGGTGCTGCTGGGGCTGGCGCACGCGGCAGCGGCCGACCCGCCGAGCGTGCGGATCATGCGCTCGACCGACCTCGCGGCGCTGCCGCTGATTGTCGCCGAGCACAACCACCTGATCGAGAAGCACGCGCAGGCGCGCGGTCTCGGCGCGGTGACTATCGAATGGCAAAACCCAATTCCTGGCAGCCCGCTCGATGCGCTCTACGGCGGCAAGACCGATTTCGTCGCGATTCTCGATCTCGCCGGCTTCGCCGCTGCCTGGGACCAGCGCAGCGGCACGCCGCAGGAGTTGCGCGCGCTGACCTCGCTGGCGCGGATGCCCTATCTGCTCTTAAGCCGCAATCCGGCGATCGCGACGATCCGCGACTTCACCGCCAAGGACCGCATCGCTGTCCCGGTGCTAAAGGCCTCGTTGCCGGCGGTGCTGCTTGAAATGGCGGCGGCGCAGGAATGGGGAGTCGCGCATTTCGATCGCCTCGACGGGCTGACCGTCGCTCGTACCGACGATGCGGCAGACGATGCGCTGCACAGCGGCAAGACCGACATCGACACCCATTTCGTGCGGCTGCCGCTGTCCGACGACGAGCGCGGCGACCCGGCGATACACCGGGTGATGGATTCGTTCGACATCGCGGGGCCGCACAGCGTCGCGGTGCTGGCAACGCTGTCCCCGTTCAGAGACACCAACCCGCCGCTTTGCGCGGCGATCGCCGCCGCCATCGCCGAAGCCGACGATTTCATCACCCATAATCGCGGGGCTGCGGCGGAAATCTACAACTCGAGTGTCAAGGGCGAGGACATTCCGGTCGAGGTGCTGAGCGACATGCTGGGCGATCCCGATTTGCTCTACGCGCCCGGACCGGAGGGACTCATCCGCCTCACCGGCTTTCTGCATCAGATCGGGCGGCTGAACCATAGCCCGGATTCGTGGCAGCAGCTGTTCTTTCCCGAGATCTATAAGCTCGGCGGCAGTTGAACTACACCGGCCCATCCCAGGTCCAGATGCGCACCGCGCCGCTGCGGCCGCGCAGCGCCTGCTCGCCGCGGTCGCGTAACTGGGCGAGCACGGCGGCGGGAGCCTCGCTCGCCACCTCATCGATCGCCTGGACAACCGCGTCGGCAACCACCAGCGGAGTTTCGAGCGTGCGGGTCAGCCCCTGCAGCCGGCTCGCGGTGTTGACCGTATCGCCGATCACGCTGAACGCTAGGCTCTGCTCGCTGCCGATATCGCCGAACACCGCCGGGCCGTAATTGATGCCGATGCCCATCGCTAGGAAGGTCTCGCCGGCGGCCGTGCGCTCTTCGTTCCACTCGGCCAAGGCACTCAACATCAGCACGGCGCAGTTGAGCGCGTTGGCGGCATCGTCGGCGCCGGACTCGGGTATGCCGAACACCGCGAAAATCTCGTCGCCGGCATATTTTTCGATCGACCCGCCGCAGGCGAAGATCTGCGCTGTCATCCGCTCGTGGAGCTGGCGCAGCATCGTTACCACCGCCTCGGGCGCCATGTTCTCCGACATCCGGGTGAAGCCGACGATATCGGCGAACAGCACGGCGACGGTCTGCCGCCGCACCGCGGCAAGCGCTTCGTCGCGCTCGGCCAGCATCGCCGCGAAATTCGGCGAGAAATAGCGCGCGAGATTGCCGCGGGCTCGCTCCGCCGCCTCGCGCCGGCGGTCGATGTCGCGCAGCTTCGAGATGTCGTCGATGGTCTTGCGCACGGTGATCTCGAGATCGTTGAGATCGACCGGTTTGGTGACGAAATCGAAGGCGCCGCGGTTCATCGCCGTGCGCAAATTCTGCATGTCGCCATAGGCGGAGACGATGATCGTGCGCACCTCGGCGCGCTGCTCGCGCAGCCGCGCTAGAAGGGTCAGCCCGTCCATCACCGGCATGTTGATGTCGAGCAACATCAGGTCGATGTCCGGCTCGGCGGTCAGCGCTTCCAGCGCCTCCTCGCCGTGATGGGCGAAGCGGAACTCGAATTCCTTCTCGCGGATCTGCCGGCGGAAGCGCTGGGTGATCAGCAGCTCGAAATCGGGCTCGTCGTCGACCGCGAGGATTTTGGCGGTGCTCATCAAGCGCCGCCGCCCGATAATTCCTGCAGCTGGGTCTTCAGCAACTCGAAGTCGACGGGCTTGGTGACGAACTCGAAGGCGCCATATTCGGCGGCGCGGCGTCGGCGTTCCTCGTCGCCATAGGCGGTGACCATCATCACGGGCAATTCGGGCCGGCGCTGCTTCACTTCGCGCAGCAATTCGAGCCCGTCCATCCCCGGCATGTTGATATCGGAGAGGATGACGATCAGCTCGGGCTCGATGTCGCCGGAGAGCTGGTCGAGCGCCTCCTCGCCCGAGGCGGCGAAATGCAGCACATAGGTGCCCTGGCGTGCCTCGCGGCGAAACCGCTGGCGAAACAGGTCGGGCACGTCGGGCTCGTCATCGACGACCAAGATGCTGACACTCATGCGGAGGCCCCGGTGGTTGCCGCCCGGCCGCCACGCGGCAGGCGGATGGTGAATTCGGTAAAGGCGCCCTCTTGGCTGTCGACGGCGATCGTGCCGCCGTGCTGTTGCGTGACGATGTCATAGCTGATCGACAGCCCCAAGCCGGTGCCCTCGCCGGTCGGTTTGGTGGTGAAGAACGGCTGGAACAGTCTGTCGCGGATCGCCGGCGGGATGCCGGTGCCGTTGTCGCGCACCGTGATCTCGACCGCGCCGCCGAGATCGTGCGTCGCCACGTGCAGCACCGGGCGGAACGATGCGTCGCCATTCGCGTGGGCGCGCTTGTTGGCGGCGTAGAAGCCGTTGCCGAAGAGGTTGAGGAAGACGCGGGTGATGTCCTGCGGCACCAGCTCGACCGGCTTCATCGCCGTGTCGAAGTCGCGCTCCAGGGTGATGTTGAAGCTCTGATCCTGAGCGCGCGCGCCGTGATAGGCGAGGTTCAGGGACTCGTCGAGCAGCGCGTTGAGATCGACCGTCTGGCGCTCGCCGCTGCCGCCGCGCGAATGCGCCAGCATGCTCTTGACGATGCCGTCGGCGCGGCGGCCGTGCTCGGCGATCTTCTCGAGATTGCCGGTCAACAGCTCCATGGTCTCGTCGAGTTCGTCTCGCTTGTCCTTGGGCAGGGTCTCGATCGCCGGCGCGGCGATCTCCTTCAGCTCGTCGAGCAGTTCGTTGGACAGCGTGGCGAAGTTGTTGACGAAGTTGAGCGGGTTTTTGATCTCGTGGGCGATGCCGGCGGTCAGTTGACCGAGCGAGGCCATTTTCTCGGCCTGGATCAGATTGGCTTGCGCCGCTTTCAGCTCGCGCAGCGACCCCTCCGCCGCGTCCCGCGCCTCGCTCGTTTCGGTGAGGAGCCGGGCGTTCTCGATCGCGATCACCGCCTGATCGGCAAAGGTCTGCACGAGCTCGATCTGCCGTTCGGTGAACGGCTCGACGCGCTGGCGGGTCAGCCCAAGCGTGCCGACGACGATCCCGTCACGCAGCAGCGGGACGCCGAGCAGCGTGCAAATCTTGCCCACCGTCACCGCTTCCGGAAGCGCGTATTCCGGGTCGGCGGTGATATCGGCGATGTGCACGACTTTACCCTCAAGCGCGACGCGTCCGGCCATGGTGTCGCGCCCGGGGACAAAGGGGCGGGAGCGCAGCACGTCGTAGAAGTCGTCGTGGAGAGAGGACACCGCGACATAGCGGTAAACCTCGCCGTCGCGGATCGTGATCCCCGCGCCTTCGGCTTCGCAAAGACGCCGCGCGGTCTCGACCACGGTGTCGAGCACCGGCTGGAGGTCGAAGGTCGAGCGGCTGATCACCTTGAGCACGTCGCTGGTCGCGGTCTGGTATTCGAGCAACTCGGTCAGATCGTCGGTGCGCTCGCGCAGATCGTTGAACAGCCGTGCGTTCTCGATCGCGATCACGGCCTGATCGGCGAACGTGCTGACCAGCTCGATTTGAGCGTCGGTGAAGGCCTTTACCTCGCGCCGGCCGCAGCCGATGACGCCGATCGGCCGGCCGTCGCGCAGGATGGGGATGCCGAGAAACGTGCGGTACCCGGTCTGCGATTGGAGGATTTCGCGAGTCCGCGCCTCGTAATCCGGATCGGCGAGAACGTCCTCGACGTGGACCGGTTGGGCGTCGACGAAGGCGCGCCCCATCACGAAGCCGCGATGCGGCTCGCGCGGGAACAGACTGTGAAAGGCCGCCGCCTCGCCGTCCGACAGATTGGTAACGGCCACCAGGCGCAACAGCCCATCCTCGATCCGCGCCACAGCGCTGAACTCCGCATCGCACAGTTTCGAGGCGCGCTCGACGATCGCCTCGAAGACCGGCTGGATGTCCGTCGCGGAGCCCGAGATCACGCGCAGCACCTCGGCGGTCGCGGTCTGCTGTTCTAAAGCTTCGCGCGTCTCGGCGATGAGTCTGGCGTTCTCTATCGCGATTGCCGCCTGGTCGGCGAAGGTGGCGACCAGCTGGGTCTCGCGCTCCGAAAATGGCTCGACCCGGTTTCGCGCCAGCCCGATCGCGCCGATCGGCATGCCGTCGCGCATCAGCGGCACACCGAGCATCGCGCGCGTTCCCGCCGCCCGGGCATCGTCCTGCATTTGATAATCCGGATCGGCCAAGGCATCCTCGATCTGTACCGGACGGCCCTCGAGCGCCGCCCGTCCGATCAGCGTCCCGCGGCCGGGGAGGATCACAGCGTTTCGCTCGCTCTCCGCAGAACCGGCCGCCATCGCATGTCCCGCCGCCCAGCGATATTCCCCACCCTCGTTGCGGAAAATCACGGCTTGATCGGCGCGGCAAAGGCGGTGGGCGCTCGACACAACGGTCTGCAGGATCGTGTCGAGATCGAAAGTGGAGCGGCTGATAACCTGCAGCACCTCGCTGGTAGCGGTTTGGTATTCCAGCGCCTCTCGTCGTCGGTACGCGCGCGTAATTCAGGAGTAGCCGCGCGTTCTCCATGGCGATGACGGCCTGCGCGGCAAAAGTTTCGACCAGACTGATTTGCTGGTTGGTGAACGGACGCGCTTCCTCGCGGAAGATGCGGATTGCGCCGACAAGCGCGGCGCCCTTGCGTAGCGCGACCAGGAAGCCGGTGCGCATTCCGGAAATCTTTGCGTAACCGGCGTGTGTCGCGGTGTTCGTGAAATCATCGTTCCGCACCACGGTCTCGCCGGCGACGAGCCGCGCGAGCGACGCGGACGGCACCGGATCGGAAATATCGCGCAGGAACTCGACATAGACGGCCGGAACGCCATGCGTCGCGGCCGCCCGGAAGCGCACGCCGTCATAGGTCCAGAAAATTCCGGACGCTGCATCGCAAAGACGCGTCGCTTTTTCCAGCATCGCGTCGAACACCGGCGCGAGGTTGCCGGGCGACGAATTGATGACCCCCAGCACCTCGGCGGTCGCGGTCTGCTGCTCCAGCGCCTCGCGCGTCTCGGTGATGAGCCGCGCGTTCTCCATC
The DNA here is from genome assembly GCA_963773625.1 of uncultured Alphaproteobacteria bacterium. Lineage (GTDB taxonomy): Bacteria > Pseudomonadota > Alphaproteobacteria > ATCC43930 > CGMCC-115725 > DATARH01. The sequence goes on from CAVZCJ010000015.1 coordinate 292,191, forward strand.
GCGATCACCGCCTGCGCGGCGAAGTTTTCGAGCAGGGCGATTTGCTTGTCGGAGAAGGGCCGGACCTCTTGGCGATAGGCCACAAATGCGCCAACCAGCGCCTCGTCCTTTACCAGCGGAACCGCGGCGAACGTCCGAAATTCTGCCAAGTTCGACGGAGGCAACGCTCAACGGGTCGCCTCGCCTATAGCTGTCCCGCTCCAAAACATCCGTGAGGTGGATCAGCCGGCGTTCAAGAACCATGCGTCCCAGGCCGGTATCGGGGCTCGGCCGAAGCGGCTCACGGGTCAGGAATTCTCGGAACGGCTCCGGCGTGCCGTGCCAGGCGGCCGCGATGAAAGAGCCGCTGTCGTGGGTAAATAGAATTCCGATGTCGGCTTCACACAGGCTTGCAGCCTTGTCGAGCATCGCGTCGAACACCGGAGCGAGGTCGCCGGGTGAGGAATTGATGACCCCCAACACCTCGGCGGTCGCGGTCTGCTGTTCGAGCGCCTCGCGCGTCTCGGTGATGAGCCGCGCGTTCTCCATCGCGATCACCGCCTGCGCGGCAAAATTTTCGAGCAGGGCGATTTGCTTGTCGGTGAAGGGTCGGACCTCTTGCCGGTAGATCGTGAAGGTGCCGAGCAGCGCCCTCTCCTTGCGCAACGCAATCACCAGCGCCGTCCGGGCACCGCCGAGATCGACCACCGCACGGCGCAGCGGCGCGCCTCGTCGATATGGTTCCTCGGTCTTGTAGTCGAGAGAGTGGATCAGATCGTCGCCGGCCAGCACACGTGTGTGCGCTTCGCCTGGCCCCGGTCGGTCTGGTCCGGCCGCGAAATAGGCTTGCAACGCCGCGGGTACCCCGACCTGCGCTACCGGTCTGAACCGTTTGCCGTCGTAGCTCATCATGAAGCCGAAGGCCGCGTCGCACAGCCGCATGGCCTTTTCCAGCATCGCATCGAACACCGGCGCGAGATCGCCGGGCGACGAATTGATCACCCCCAGCACCTCGGCGGTCGCGGTCTGCTGCTCCAGGGCTTCCCGCGTTTCGGTCAAGAGCCGCGCGTTCTCCATCGCGATCACCGCCTGCGCGGCGAAATTCTGCAACAGCGCGATCTGCTTGTCGGCAAAGCGCCGCACCTCACGACGGTAGACGATGATGACCCCGAGCAGGCCGGCGTCTTTCCGCATCGGGACGAACAGGGTCGAACGAACGCCGGCGAGCTGGACCTGAGCCAGAAATTCCGGGACCGCATCGAACAGGCCGTCCCGTACCGGATCCTCGAACTGGATGATCCGCGCCGTGCAGCAGGAGCTCGGTTGGCGAGCCCGGCCAAACCGGCACCGGCCCTTGACGGCGCAGCCAAGCGGACGAACCCGGGTTCGCCGTGAAGTCGCGGCAAGGATCAGAACCTTGCCGTCATAGATACCAGAGATCGCCATGCGCCGCGCCGCACAGGGCGCGGGCTTTTCCAGGATTGCGTCGAACACCGGCGCGAGCTCGCCGGGCGAAGAATTGATAACGCTCAAAACGTCGCCGGCCGCGGCCTGCTGGGCGAGCAATTCTTCGAGCTGCCGGCGCAGCTCGGCGTTTTCCTCTTCGAGGCTCTTGATTCGCTTGGTGTGAGGCGTCGCCATCGCCGCCTTAGCCGCAAGGTTCTCGTTGCGGCAAGATACGCGACAACGCGGCGGTTTGGATACGGGTAGGGAAGCTCGCCGATCCCGGGATGCTAGATCACCGCTTGGCGGCGTGCGGCCTTTCGTTGATCCGGCGTGGCCTCGTCCCTATGTTCCGGGCCAGCCCAAGGGACCTTATGACGACCGCGCTCAGCCACATCCGCAATTTCGCGATCATCGCGCATATCGACCACGGCAAGTCGACCCTCGCCGACCGACTGATTCAGACCTGCGGCGGGCTCGACGCGCGTGAGATGCGCGAGCAGGTGCTCGACACCATGGAACTCGAGCGCGAACGCGGCATCACCATCAAGGCGCAGACCGTGCGCCTCGAATACAAGGCCAAGGACGGTGAGACCTACACCCTCAACCTCATGGACACGCCCGGCCATGTCGACTTCGCCTACGAGGTCAGCCGGTCGCTAGCCGCGTGCGAGGGGTCGCTCCTGGTGGTCGACGCCAGCCAGGGGGTCGAGGCGCAGACCCTGGCCAATGTCTACCAGGCGGTCGCCGCTGGGCACGAGATCGTGCCGGTGCTCAATAAGATCGACCTGCCCGCCGCCGAGCCGGAGCGGGTCAAACAGCAGATCGAGGATGTGATCGGCCTCGATGCCTCCGACTCGGTGCTGATCTCGGCCAAGACCGGGTTCAACATCGAGGGGGTGCTCGAGGCGCTGGTGACGCGCCTGCCGCCGCCGCAAGGCGATCCCGCCGCGCCGCTGAAGGCGCTGCTCGTCGACAGCTGGTACGATGCCTATCTCGGCGTCGTCATCCTGGTCCGGGTCAAGGATGGGGTGCTGACCCCCGGTCAGAAGATTCGGCTGATGGCGACCGGCGCCGCGCACAATATCGAGCGGGTTGGCGTCTTCACCCCAAAGGGGGTCGCGGCGCCGTCATTGGGGCCCGGCGAGATCGGCTTTATCACCGCCGGGATCAAGACCGTCGCCGATTGCCGCGTTGGCGACACCATCACCGACGACCGCAAGCCCGCCGCCGAGCCGCTTCCGGGCTTCCAACCGGTGCAGCCGGTGGTGTTCTGCGGCCTCTTCCCGGTCGATTCGGCCGATTACGAAAAGCTGCGCGAAAGCCTCGCCAAGCTGCGCCTCAACGACGCCAGCTTCGAATACGAGCCGGAGACCTCCGCCGCGCTCGGCTTCGGCTTTCGCTGCGGCTTTCTGGGGCTCCTGCATCTCGAAATCGTTCAGGAGCGGCTGCAGCGCGAGTTCGACCTCGACCTGATCACCACCGCGCCATCGGTCGTCTATCGCGTGCACCAGACGAACGGCCGGGTGCTGACCCTGCACAACCCCGCCGACATGCCCGATCCGGTGCGGATCGATCACATCGAGGAGCCATGGATCAAGGCGACGGTGATGGTCCCGGACGATTATCTCGGCCAGATCCTGGCGCTCTGCGAGGAGCGGCGCGGGACCCAGCTTGACCTCACCTATGCCGGCAACCGGGCGATGGTGGTCTACCGGCTGCCGCTCAACGAGGTCGTGTTCGACTTCTACGACCGCCTAAAGTCGGTGAGCCGCGGTTACGCGAGCTTCGACTACCAGCTCGACGGCTATGCCGAGAGCGATCTGGTGCTCTTGAACATTCTGGTCAACGGCGAGCCGGTCGACGCGCTGTCGCTGATCGTGCATCGCAGCCAGGCGGAGCGTCGCGGCCGCGCGCTGTGCGAACGCTTGAAGGACCTCATCCCGCGGCAACTGTTTCAGATCGCCATCCAGGCGGCGATCGGCGGCCGCATCATCGCTCGCGAGACGGTCAAGGCCTTGCGCAAGGACGTGCTCGCCAAATGCTATGGCGGCGACGTGACACGCAAACGCAAGCTGCTCGAAAAGCAGAAGGAAGGCAAAAAGCGGATGCGCCAGTTCGGCCAGGTCGACATTCCTCAATCGGCCTTCATCGCAGCACTCAGGATGAGCGACAGCTAGGTTGCGTGAGCGCCGCTCGGCAGCGCCTCGACCGCGAAGGGTTCCGGCGGCTCGCCGCGCTGGTAAGTCTCCCACATCCGGCGATACGCGGCTTCGAGGTGGCGTGTATAGCGTGCCATGTCGAAGAGCGGCATTGTCGCGCGGTTGCGCGCGAGACGTTGGCGCACGTCGGCCAGTAATCCCGGCTCGGTGGCCAGCCGCAGCGCCAGCGCCTCATACGCGTCGGGCGAGTCGGCGACGAGGTCGGGCAAGCCGACCGCCCGCAACAGGCTGCCCGCCATCCGCCCGGTATAGGTCGCGCCGGAGCAGCTGAGCACCGGCAACCCCGCCCACAACGCATCGTTCGCGGTCGCGCCCGCGTTATAGGGGAGCGTGTCGAGAAACAGATCGGCAGCCTGCAGGCGGGCGAGGTACTCGGCCATCGGCACGCGGTCGGAAAACACCAGGCGCTCCGGTTCGACCGCGCGGGCCGTCGCCTCGCGCCGCAGGTTCTGCTCGACTATCGGGTGGGGTTTGACCAGCCACAGGACACTGCCCGGCACCTGCCGCAGCAAGCGGCACCAGATGTCGAAGAAAGCCGGTGTGAACTTGTAGCTATTGTTGAAGCAGCAAAAGACGAAACCGTCCGGCGGTAAGCCGCATTCCGCGCGCGTTGGCGCCGGCGCAATCGTCCGATGCGTGTCGCTCGGCTGGTAGCACTCGGGCAGATGAACCAGCTGCTCGGTGTAGAACGGCTGGTCCGCGGGCGGTGCGATCCAGAGATCGGCGATCAAGTAGTCGATGGAATCCGCTCCCATCGTCGCGGGATAGCCAAGATAGCTGACCTGGATCGGCGCCGGCCGCCGCGCCACGATCGCCGACCGTCCAAATTCGGTATAGCCCGTAAGGTCGACGAGGATGTCGATTCCAGCCTCTTGAATTTTCCGCGCTGCCTCGGCGGGGCTGACCGAGACGATGTCGTGGAAATGGTCAACGGCGGCGCGCAGCCGGCGGCGGGTGACGCCGCGATCATCGCTGCCGTAACAAAAGGCCGACATCTCGAAAATTGACTTGTCGTGGCGCTCGATCAACTCCGGGATCAGCATGCCGACAACGTCGTCGCGGAACGTGCCCGACAGATAGCCGAGGCGGATTTTGCCGCTGGGGGCGCCGGATTGTCGCCCTTGCGGCCGCGGCGATCGAGGCAGGGTCGCGCCGATCCACTGTTTGGCGCAAAGCAACCTGTCGGCCAGCGTCGATGCCTGGATCAGCATGATGAACGGCGACACCGTCCGGGGCTGCCGCGCTGCCGCCAACAGCCGCTCTCTCCACGTCTCGAAACCGGTCCAATCGCAGGCCAGCGATTGCGCATAGATGAGCTCTGCTTCCGCCAACGGCATTTGCGGCCGCTGGGCGAGCGCGGCGCGCTCCGCATCGATCGCGCCCGCCAAATCGCCCAGACCGCGCAGCGCTCCTCCCAAATTCGCCAGCGCCTCCGGGAGGTTCGGACTGAGCGCGAGCGCCCGCCGGTACGCGGCGATTGCTGCTTCGACTTCCCCGCGCTCGCGCAGCACGATGCCAAGGCTATTGTGGGCTTCGACATACTCGGGATCGAGGGACAGCGCCTGCCGGTAGCATGCCGCCGCTTGAGCCAGGTCGCCCTGCGCGCGCGCCGCGTTGCCCAAATTGTAATGCGCGGCGGCATAGTTGACGTTGATCGCGATCGCGCGGTTGAACGAGGCGCTTGCCTCGTCGAACCGGTCCTGGTCCAACAGAACGATGCCGAGATTGTTGTGCGCCGCGGCGTAATCGCGTTTCAGCGCCAGCGCCTTGCGGTAACATTCCGTTGCCGCCGCCAAATCCCCCTTCGCCCGCATCGCGTTGCCAAGGTTGTTGTGCGCCTCGACGAAGGCAGGGTGGAGTTTCAAGGCGTGCTGGTACGATGCGATCGCCTCATCGAAATGGCCGAGCTCGGTCAGCGCGATGCCGAGCGCGTTGTACGGAGCGGGATTGTCCGGCGCGAGCCCGATCGCCCGGCGGTAATGCCGAATGGCGTCATCGCGGTTACCGAGCCGATGCAAGGCTTCGCCAAGCGCGTTGTGCAACGGCGCCAATCGGTCATCCACCGCGATCGCGCTGCGCAGGACATTGACCGCGACCTCGTAGACGCCGACCTGCAAGGCCATCAGCCCCGTCAGGTGCAGCGCGTTGAGGTCGCGCGGGTTGCCGGCGAGGATCTGCTGGCAGATGTCGTTGGCTTCCTTGACCCGCCCGGCCTGATGGTGGCGAAGCGCCTCGGCGAAGCGCGGGTCGGGGACGGTCGGCGCCGGCCCGCCGGAACGTCTGCCCATTTTCGCTGCGGCTCGGCGTTCCTGGCGGTTCATTGGAGCAATACTGAGCGATCCGCTAGGCCTTTCCAACCCGATTTGGCGGTGCTCGCCGATGCGAGTCGACCGTCGGTCACGGGCCATTCGTCTCCCGGCGAAAATCGATTGCCCACCCGCGGAAGAGCCGTGATACTGCCGTTTCCGTCAATTTTCGCGGCCTTTGTCAACCTGCGATGCAGAGCAGCGGTTTACAGAAGCATCTCCCCGCTCCGACGGTGCTGAGCAAGGTCAAGAGCGGCCTGTTGGTCGCCGCCTTTATTCGTGATCCCGTTGGCGCCCTTGAGCGTCATTTTATGCCTGCGGGCCGAGCCATCGAAATTACCGCATTGAGACGCGGCCGCGTCCGGCAAATCTTTATGTACGACCCGGATTACAATCGGCAGTTCTTGCTGAATACAAGAAATACGCAGATCTCTCAGCTGTGGCCGGCAGCGCCGCGCCACAGCGCCGCGCAGCGCGAGCTGCGCACCCAGCCGCTGAAGAATCACGGCCCCCAGCAAGCGGCCTTTACCCGGATCACCGATCCGTATTTGAGCCGCGGCGCCATCGGCCGGCAGTTCGAGGATATTCGGGCCAGCGTCCTGGCCGAAGTCACCGGCTGGAAGCCGGGGGTGCACGATTTCTACACGCTGGCGCGCCGCTGCACCGAGCGCGTCGCCTTCACCCTGCTGTTCGGCTCGCACGAGAGCGGCCGGTTCTCCGCGTTTGGCGATTTGCTCCATGAATACCACCGCGCCAACTGGGCGGCGGCCGCCCGGCTGTTTCCGGTGGATTGGGCCGGCACCGCCTACCGCCATGTCCTCGACGGCGCGAAGACGCTGCAATCCTATATCCACGACTGGATCAAATCCGCCGCCGCGACGCCGGAGGGCCGCTCGCTGGTGCAGAGCCTTGTCCAGGGCAAGGGGCATGACGGCTGCCCGTTCTCGCAAGGCTCCATCACCGCGGCGATCGCGATGCTGAGCTGGCTCTCCTACGAGACCACGGCGACCGCGCTGAGCTGGGCGACGCTGCTGCTGGCGGAACATCCGGCGGTGCTCGCCGATCTCCTCGACGAGATCGCCGCGCACCTGCCGATCGAGGATATCGACGCCGACACGTTGATGGCGCTGCCGCTGCTCGATGCCGTCGTCAAGGAGGCGATGCGGTTGATCCCGCCGGTTCCGTTCATGGGTTTCCGCACCGTCAGCGACACCGAGATCGCCGGCCAATCGCTGGCCCGCGGCTCGCGCTTCTATGTGGTCCCGCAATTGACCCACCGGCTGCCCGAGCTCTATGCCGCGCCCAACCGGTTTCGCCCCGGCCGGTGGTTTTCGATCAAGCCGACCCCGTACGAATATCTGCCGTTCGGCGCGGGACAGCGGCGCTGCCCCGGCGCCTGGCTGGCGGAGACCAATCTGAAGCTGGCGCTGGCGATGATGCTGAGCCGCTACCGGCCGAGCGTTCCCGCCGGGGCGCGCATCGACCGCATGTACGCCGTCGTCACCATGCCGAAAAACGGCGTGCGGCTCGATTTGCGGCCGCGCGACCAGAATGTCCCCATCGCCCCCACCGGTTCGCATTCCGGCTCCATCTACGATCTGTTTACCCCGGAGCCGGACCGTCCGGTGATCCACTGACGTAGAACGAAGCTGATGCAGGGCGAGGCGCGCGGCCGCGAGAGCCCCTTGGAGCGGATGGTCCGCGTCTACGACAGCGCGCTGGTGCGGCACCGGCGCGGCTACTACGACAATAGCGGCTTCTTCAATTTCGGCTATTGGGGCGCGGGCGCGCAAACCCAGCCCGAGGCGAGCGCGGCCCTGGTCGATGAGTTGGTCGCGAGGATCGCGGTCAAGGGCGGGCGAATTCTCGACGTCGCCTGCGGCGTCGGCGCCTCGACCCGGCGGCTGATGCAGAGCTACGCCCCCGAGACGATCACCGCGATCAACATCTCCGAGGCGCAAATCGCCGAGGCGAAGAAGCTCGTCCCCGAATGCACCTTCCTCCAGATGGACGCCACAAGGCTCGACTTCCCCGATGATCATTTCGACGCGGTGATGTGCGTCGAGGCGGCGTTTCACTTCGACACCCGCGAGGAATTCCTCAAGGAGGCGCTGCGCGTCTTGAAGCCGGGCGGGTCGCTGGTGCTGTCCGACATCCTCTACCGCAGGCTGGCGACGCCGCTGGTCGCGCCGACCCATGTCCCGCGCGCCAATTTCGTGCCCAACGTCGCCAGCTACCGCCGCCTGTTGGAGCAGGTCGGCTTCGATCCCGTCGATGTGCAGGATGCGACCGCCGCCTGCCTCGGCCGCTTTCGCAAGAACCTCTCCCGCTGGCCGATGACCCAGCACAGGGCCGGGCGGCTCACCTTCCACACTGCGCTGCTGCGCGCGACGATGGCGCGGGGGATCGCCTGGTATTTCGGCGCGACCTGCAAGGCCTATGTGCTGGCCTCGGCACGCAAGCCGGCGCGGGCGGCTCCTTGAAGCGGGGCCTTTCTTTGGCGATCGTCGCCGGGGAGGCGGTCAAGGCGCTCAGGAGGGACGTGACTGCCAAATGCTATGGCGGCGACGTAACCCAGAAGCGCAAGCTCTCCCAAAAGCAGAAGGAAGGCAAAAAGCGGACGCTCCAGTTCGGCTAGGTCGACATCCCGCAATCCGCCTTCATCGCCGCGCTGAAGACGGCGGATAGCTGATACCCGTCAGGCTCCCAATTGTCTTAGCGCTAGACTTCAAGCTGTGAGAAAATCTTTTTGTTTTCATCTTCAGTTCGCTCAGGGCGACCAGTCGCTAAGGCAAAGGAAATGCGGTCGGCCGTACTCTGTATCGTGTCGGTAGGATATTCCACGCTCGAAGCGTGGGCCCAGCCGTGAACGACGCGGAACCCTCGCCGGTCACAGCCGCAAATGCTGAGAGCCAATTGAAGAATTTTCGCCGACCGAGAATCAAGTCAGTGGAGGCAAGGGAAACTCCTACCGCAGAGGAAATTTTTCCCGCAGCATAAATAGTTTCATCAAAAGATGAAGTTTTCTCATTATCGACCCGGTCTTTCTATCCCTCTAATCATAGAGGCTGCCACGGGGTCTGGAGAAAATAAATATTTTCTAATTTCGCCCCGATATGGACGAACGTCTTCCATTATTTTTAACAGATCACCGTAATTATGCACTTTTCTTAGAGCCTGACTGAAAAAGAGCTGAGTGATCTCAACGGCTTGTGATTCCATCGTTGTTGCGACACAAACGGTGGGGTTCACGATGGCCTGGAGTGAGATCACTCGCCGACAATATCGGCGCGAGGGGTTGCGCTACGCAAGCGACATGACCGATGCCGAGTGGGCCTTGATCGCGCCATTGATGCCGGTGCGATGCGTGATCGGGAGACCACGCGAAACCGACCTGCGCGCGGTCGTGGAGGCGCTGCTCTATATGGCCGCAACGGGTTGCCAGTGGCGGCAGGTTCCGAAGGAGTTTCCCCCTTATTCGACGATCCAAGGTTATTTCTACCGCTGGTCGCGAGATGGCACGCTGGCTCAGATCAACCACGTGCTGGTCATGGCCGCGCGCGAGAAGGTCGGGCGCGAAGCCAGCCCGGACGCTGGCGTGATCGATAGCCAGTCGGTCAGGACGACGGAAAGCGGCGGTCCACGAGGCTATGATGCTGGCAAGAAGATCAAGGGCCGCAAGCGCCATATCGTCGTCGACACGCTCGGGCACCTGGTGGGGTTGCAGGTCCACCCCGCCGACATTCAGGATCGCGATGGTGCCGTCGGCGTCTTTGCCTCGATCCGATATCTCTATCCCTGGCTGCGCCATATCTTCGCCGATGGCGGCTATGCCGGCGACAAGTTGCGGCTGGAACTGGCGCAGATCGGCCGCTGGACGATCGAGGTGATCAAGCGCTCCGATAAGCTCAGCGGGTTCGAAGTGCTGCCACGCCGCTGGGTCGTCGAGCGCACTTTCGCCTGGCTCGGTCGGTGCCGAAGGCTCGCCAAAGACTTCGAGGCCACCCTGGTCAGCGCTGCGGCATGGGTCCTGGTCGCCCATATCAGGCTGCTCACAAGACGTATCGTACGAACCTGAAATCGTGGACACCTTTTCGAGTTCAAACTCTTAGGTTTTCGATAACGCAAAACAGATCCTTTATCTTATCAACGGAAGGTGACACACTAAATTTACCGGAAATGCTCCCAGCTGATGACAAATCTTGGCCAGTCCGCCGGCGTCTATCTCCGGATAAATTTCAAGACCGCAGTTGAGACCAATCCGAATTTGCTCGTGATTCCAAGCATTCTCGCTATATCGTTTTTATCTTGTCAGCTTTCGATTTTAATTGTTCTGTGCGCTCTCGCGTTCCCGTAGGTAGGTGTCCTTGATATTGAAGAAGCTTTGCTTTTTTAGTATTTATCGGTTCTGCCTTCTAAATTGTTCAGCGGCCCAATTATAACCTTCCTCCGGAGGCAGGGTAACCACTCTCGCGTCATTATGGTTTTTGTCACGATCTTCCGCTGCTAACAACGCCAACTCATCGTCAAAACCGTCGATCCACCTACGGGCAAACAGCCAGCGATTTCCTGACGCCATTTCTTATTAAACCATTCAGCGCGGCCTGAGATTCAATATTGCCGCGTTCTATGAGGTCCCGTATTTGGGCGAGATCAAAGGAAATCCGCTCTTTTTAGCGTCCTGTAGGAAAGCGGCTGACGGGGAATGAAGAACAACACTATCCCCGGCTATCAACATGGACGTTAAGACGCCCAATCGTTCCGGCGCATACTCATTTATATGGCAGAAAAGCTTCATCAGACTATCCCCACCCGCGAAGGGACACGCGCTAGCTCCATATGGTAAGGAGCGGCTAGCCGGCAAGAGAACTCACCAGAGGGTGGATGTGGGCCTTTCTGACCGGAAGGGGTTTAGCTATCGTCCCCTGAACGGCTGCCGCACGCGGGGGAGACGCACATGCCCGAGAACAACACCTACGATTTCATCGTCACCGGCGCGGGGTCGGCGGGGTGCGCGGTGGCCGGGCGGCTGTCGGAAAGCGGCAAGTACCGGGTGCTGCTGCTCGAGGCCGGCACCAAGGACACCAACCCGTGGATCCACATCCCGCTCGGCTACACCAAGACCTATACCGACCCGCGGGTGAACTGGATGTTCGACAGCGAGCCGGAAAAGGAGCTGAACGGCCGCACCCTCTATCAGCCGCGCGGCAAGGTGCTCGGCGGCACCAGCTCGATCAACGGCATGGTCTACATGCGCGGCACCCCGACCGATTACGAAGGCTGGCGCCAGAAAGGCTGCGAAGGCTGGGGCTATGACGACGTGCTGCCGTTCTTCAAGAAGGCCGAGGACCAGGAGCGCGGCCCCGATGAGTTTCACGGCGCCGGCGGCCCGCTGCACGTGTCCAACCCGGTGCGCTCGGTGCTCGGCGACGCGATGGTCAAGGCGGCGATCGAAGCTGGGGTGCCGGCCAACGAGGACTTCAACGGCGCGACCCAGGAAGGCGTCGGCTATTACCAGACGACGACCACCAACCGCCGGCGCTGGTCGTCCGCGCGGGCCTATCTCGGCCCCGCCAAGGGCCGCGCCAACCTGACGATCTCGACCCAGTCGCACGCCACCCGCATCCTCTTCGAGGGGCAAAAGGCGGTGGGGGTCGAGTACCAGACCCCGAGCGGCAGACAGACCGCCTACGCCAAGGGCGAGATCGTCGTCTCGGGCGGAGTCTACGGCTCGCCGCAGCTGATGCAATTATCCGGGGTCGGGCCGGGCGATCTGCTGCGGGAATTCGGCGTGCCCGTGGTGCGCGACATGGAGGGGGTTGGCAAGCACCTGCACGACCATTTCAACACCTATCTGGTTTGGCGCTGCTCGCAGAAGGTGACGCTCAACGATCTCGCGGCCAGCCCGCTGATGAAGCTCACCTCGGGCATCCAATACGTCTTCACCCGCTCCGGACATCTGTCGAACGCGGGCATCTATGCCGGCGCCTTCGTCAAGAGCGACCCGCGCCTCGAACAGCCCGATCTGCAGATCAACATGTTCGGCTGGAGTGCGTTCGAGCGGCTGCGCACCGGCATCAAGCCGCACCCGTTCTCGGCCTTCACCCTGTCGCCGGTGCATCTGCGCCCCGAAGGCCGCGGCACGGTCAAGATCAAGAGCGCCGACCCGCTCGCCGCGCCGGCGATCCGCTTCAACTTCCTCGCCAGCGATTATGATTTCCAGGCGCTGATCTACGGCACGCGGTTCAGCCGCAAGATCGTCGAGCAGCCGGCGCTGAAGCCGTTTGTCGTCGAGGAGGTGATCCCCGGCGAGGCATGCCAGAGCGACGAGCAGATCAAGGAGGAAATCCGCGTCCGCGGCGTCTCCAATCTGCACCCGGTCGGCACCTGCCGCATGGGGAAGGAGGTCGACGCGGTGGTCGACCCGCGCCTGCGGGTCCATGGCATCGAGCATCTGCGCGTCGCCGACGCCTCGATCATGCCGCAAGTCCCCGGCGGCAACACCAACGCGCCGTCGATCATGATCGGCGAGAAATGCGCCGCAATGATCCTCGAGGACGCGCGCGGTGCATAGCTCGGCCTCTCCCCATGCGCCGATGGGGGTGCTCACCCCGGATAATCGGCGTAGAGTGCTCACAGCAACGTGATTCGGGAGGCGCCTCATGCAATATCGCCGCATTTCCGCCGATTGCCATCTCGATCTGCCCTGGCTGCCGCCGGATTTGTTCACCTCGCAGGCGACGCGCGAGTTCAAGGACCGCATGCCCTATGTCGAGGACGGCGCCGAGGGTCCCGCGCTGGGTGACCAAGAAGGGCGTCTTTATGGGCATTCCCGGCGCGGTCGGCTCGGTCGGCGCGCCGTTTGTCCCCGGCCAGAACTACCGGGTCGACAAGATGGCCGAGACCGGGCTCTACGAGGCCGGCAAGCGCGGCGAGCGCCGCCCCGGCGACCCGCATCTGCGCATCAAGGAGATGGAGAAGGACGGCGTCGACGCCGAGATCATCTTCGGCATCCTCGGCGTCGTCTCGCGCCTCGAAGACCACGAGGCGGCCAACGAGTGCCTGCGCATCTACAACGATTTCCTCAAGCATTTCTGCAGCTTTTACCCCGACCGGCAGATCGGTCTCGCCTGCCTGCCCTATGGCGATATCGAGGCGGCGGCGAAGGAAGTCTACCGCGTCGCCAAGATGGGCTTAAGCGGGCTCGAACTCTCGTGCTCGTGGGACATGGACCCGATGTGGCACCCGTGCTGGGAGCCGCTATGGAAGGCGGTCAACGATGTGCAGCTGCCGTTGCACTTCCACACCTTCCCGCAGATGCCACAGCGGGTGCGCAACCAGCTGCCGCCGAGCATGCGGCGCCAGGCGCAGTTCACCACGGTCGCCGGGTTCCAGATGAACCTCATTCAGATCATCGCCGCGATCATCGGCGCCGGGGTCTTGGAGCGTTACCCGAACGTTCGCATCGGCTTTGGCGAGAGCGGCATCGGTTGGCTGCCCTATGCGCTCGACCGCATGGATTTCGAGTTCGAGGACCGTTTCCGCGACCTGATGAAGCTGAAGCCGTCGGAATACTGGCGCCGCCAGTGCAAGGCGACGTTCCAGTTCGACCGCATCGGGCCGAAGCTGATCGACGAGATCGGCCTCGAAACCCTGATGTGGGGTTCGGACTATCCGCATCCCGATGGCGTGTGGCCTGAGTTTCGAAATATATCGAAGAACAATTCGCCGGCCTCACCGCCGATCAGATCCACAAGATCACCTGCGAGAACGCCGCCAAGTTTTACGGGCTGATCAACTGACGTCTCCCTAAACCCGTCATGCCCGGACTTGTTCCGGGCATCCACGTGGCTGGCCGAGACCTCGCCCGGCCATGACGATGAAGAAAGGAAATTCGCGCCAATGACCTACGACCTGCTGATCAAGAACGGCCGCATCGTCGATGGCTCGGGCGGGCCCAGCTTTAAGGGCGATGTCGGCATCAAGGACGGCAAGATCGTCGAGATCGGCAAATTGTCGGGTCCGGCGACGCGCACGGTCGATGCCCAAGGCCTCGTCGTCGCGCCCGGCTTTATCGACAACCATTGCCATTACGACGCGCAGGTCACTTGGGACCCGCTGTGCTCGTTCTCCTGCGACCACGGCGCGACATCGGTCATTTTCGGCAATTGCTCGCTGTCCCTGGCCCCGGTGAAAAAGGACCGCAAACAGCAGCGTCGGCTCAACGAGTTCCTCTCCTATGTCGAGGCGATCCCAATGGAGGTGCTCGACACGCTCGAGTTCACCTGGGAGACCTTCCCCGAATATCTCGACGAGATGGACCGCAACCTCGGCGTCAATATCGGCAATCTGATTGGCCACACCGCGGTGCGCCATTATGTGATGGGCGAGGACTGTCAGAAGCGCACCGCGACCGATGACGAGATCAAGCAGATGCAGGGCCTGGTGCGCGACGGCATGAAGGCCGGGGCGCTCGGCCTCTCGGTGTCGCGCAACCAGGGCCATTTCGATCCGCAGGGCGTCCACATCCCGGCGATCTGGGCCGACGAGAAGGAGATTTTCGCGCTCGGCGACGTGCTCAAGCGAATTGGGCACCGGCCTCATCCAGTCGGGCGGCGGCAACGGCGCCGAGATGAAGGATGCGCTGATGAGCCGGCTCTCGGAAGCGACCGGCCGCACCGTCGTCTACAACAATCTGGGCCAGACGATGCGCCGGCCCGGCCAGTGGCAGAAGCAGATGGAGCAGGTCGACGCGACCACCGCGAAGGGCATCCGCGCCTTCCCGATGTGCACGCCGAACCGCATCACCGACTATTTCCAGATGCGCAACACCCAGACCTTCCGCGGCATGGCGGTGTGGCACCCGATCTGCCTGTCGAGCCCGGAGGAGCAGCTGAAGTCGTATGCCGATCCGGCGGTACGAAAGGCGCTGCACGAGGAGGCGATCGAGTTCAAGAACGGCCCGGCAATCGGCATCTGCTCGACCTGGTGGGACTATATGGTGCTGCAGACAGCGGTGCTGCCGAAGAACAAGCAGTACGAGAACATGACTCTCGGGCAGATCGCCAAGGCGCAGGGCAAGGGCATCATCGACTGCTTCCTCGACCTCGCGATCGAGGAAAACCTCAACACCGAATGGCTGCACGGCGAGAACAACGTCGACGACGCGGCCGTTGCCAAGATTCTCACCTATCCCAACGCCGTCATTGGCTTGTCGGACGGCGGCGCGCATGTGCAGTTCCAGAGCGGCTTCGGCTTTTCGACCCGGCTGCTCTCGGAGTGGGTGCGGGAAAAGAAGGTGATGAGCCTGGAGCAGGCGGTGCGCCGGCTGACTTTCGAATCGGCCTCGATCTTCGGCCTCTACGATCGCGGGCTGCTGCGCCCCGGCATGGTCGCCGACATCGTGATCTTCGACCCCGACACGGTGAAGCCGCTGCCGCTCGAAGTGCTGCACGACTTCCCGACCGGCGCCAAGCGGATCAAGGAGCCGGCGCAGGGCATCCACATGACCATCGTCAACGGCCAGGTGCTGATGGAAGACGGCAAGCACAGCGGCAATTTGCCGGGCCGGGTGCTGCGCAACTCCTACTATCAGGCGCAACACGCCTAGCGCCGATCCGCGGCACGGCACGAAAAAGGGGCGGTCCGGGAGCCGCCCCTTCTCTTTTGTGCCCGCCGCGGTTACGGCTGCGGATTGGGCGGCGGCGTCACATCGCGATAGGCGCGGCGTTCGGCCATGAACTGGTCGAATTCGGCCTTGTCCTTGGCGTGACGCAGCCGCTCGAGGAACTCCATGAACTCGCGCTGCTCCTCCTCGAGCCGGCGCAGCGTCTCCTCGCGGTATTCGTCGAAGGCGTGGTTGCCGCTCGGGCCGGAGCGATAGCCCGGACGAGCGTCGCGGTTCTGCTGTTGAAAATAATTGCGGAACCGTTCCGCCGCGGCCTGCGCCCGGTTGATGCCGTCCTGCATGCGGTCGAAACCGCGCTGCATCCGGTCCATCTTGCGCTGCCACCGGTCGCGGCGCCAATTGTCGTCATAATTGCGATGCCAGCATCCCATGCGCCCGCTCCCTAACAGAAAGCCCAGAACGACAAAACCAAGCGGCCAGAAGAAGACGAAACTGAGGACGGTGATGGCGATCCAGCCGACCCGGCCGAAATCGTCGATACGGTCAACGAGGGTCATCGCCGCACCTATGTAAATGTATCTTACATTCACATAATCCCGCCGCCGGGCGGAGTCAAGACGTCGTCAGGGCGCGATCAGCCCCAGCCCGCGCAGATAGATCAGCACCGCCGCTTCGAGCAGTTCCTCGGGCGACATCGGCAGGGTCCGGCGACCGGGATCGCCGCGCCCGAACAGCGAGGCGATGCCGTGCGACAGCGCCCAGACATGCAGGCTGACCATCAGCGCCGGCGGCGGCTTTCCCGGCGCTCGCGCGCACAAGGCTTCGGCGGCGCGGCGCAGCACCTGGAAGGCGCGATCGGACGCCTGGCGCAGCCCGCTGTCGCTGTCGACCGCGACCCCGGCCTCGAACATCGCCGAGTAATAGGCCGGCTCGTCGCGCGCGAAGGCGAGATAGGCGCGGCCCAGTCGTTCGAAGGCCGCGAACGGCTCCGGCTTGCCATCATCCCAGGCGCGCTCCAGATGCGTCTCGAAGAGCTCGAAGCCGCGGCGCGCGACATCGGCCATCAGCGCGTCGCGGTCGCGGTAATGTCGGTAGGGCGCCGCCGAACTCACCCCGGCCCAGCGCGCCGCGTCGGCGAAGGTGAACCCCGCCGGCCCCTTCTGCGCGATCAGGTTGAGCGCGGCGTCGATCAGCGCCTCGCGCAGATTGCCGTGGTGATAGCCCCGCCGGCTCCCTTGGTCTTGTCTGCTCCAGGCCATGTAAGGCGATTTTACATGGCTCTGCGGCGAAAGCAGCGGCAATCCGAGCGCGCGCTCGATTTGCCGTAGTGCCTCAGTTTGAATTTCCGCTTTCCGCGCTTTGCAGCCCTCGGACGACATCCAGTCTGAGGTCTCAAAATGTCCCAGACCGGACCCTTGCTGATACCGGTCGCGCAAGTGCGGGGATTGCGCTAGGGCGATGTGACCACGAAGCCGGCGCGCGGAAAATGGACACAGACCTCGCCGATCGCGGGATCGATGCGCCGGATGACGATCTCATGTATGCCGGACGTAACCAATTCGCCGATGACAGGATCGCGTCCGGTATCGTCCGGAGTAACGCTGACGACTTGGCCAGGCTTCCGGCCGATGGGATCTTTCGCGTCAGTGGATGCTTTAGCGATTGAGGTAGCGGTTCTGGCCACATCGAGCGCTTGTTTGGAGGTCATTGGGCTCCGTCTGCCGTGGCCGATTGCGGCAACCCGCTCGGCCCAGCTCAGCAGCCTTGGAAAGCCATCGAGCGGCGCGGCTGTTAGTCCGAAATTTTGCCTCAAGAACCAAATCGGATGGTAGGCGGCAAGGTCGGCAAGGCTAGCGGCGGAGCCCTGCAAAAATGATCGACTGTCGGCCAGGCTCTGGTCCAGCCAATCGAAATGCGCGCGCAGCTGATCGAGCATGTTCGGCACTGCCGCCATCATTGCGGCGGGGTCTATATTTCTGCCGGAGAATTTGGCTCGGTCCTCAAGAAATCCCTCGGGCAACGCGTCGGGCTTCTTCGCAAATAGGATGCTGGCTGCTGGGCTGAACGTTGTCTTCTCGGCCCACCAGGCAAGCGCGTCGGCCGCGCCGCGGCCGGCTGGATAAAAGCTCGGGGTGGGGTGTCGGCGCTCGAGTTCGCGCATGATCAACTGGCTATCGCAATAGATGTCCGCGCCGATCTGCAGCACCGGCGTTTTACGGTAGCCTCCTGTCAGCGCCGTCAGGTCGGGTTTTGGCATAATCATGGGGATCTCCACCGATCCCCAGGCCAGGCCCTTGAGACCAAGACCAAGCCGAACTTTCTCCGAATAGGGAGAGACCTCGTAGTGGTGCAGGATGATATCGGTCATCGAGATGGCCTCCTTTTGAGATGATGCGTACCCTGGATATCAAGTGCGGGTATCGCAGTTCGTCGCCGTGGCGCGCGCCGGAAAGATGAAGCGAGCCGCCAATGTCCGCCCTTTAGAACGGCGGGAAGCGCCGGTAATCAGTCCAATTCGCCTGCCGGGCCAGCGCCGACAAACTCGGCAACGGCGCGGGTAACGGCTTCGGGCTGCTCCAACAGCAGAAAGTGTCCCGCACGAGGCAGGTCGATAACCCGGACGCGCTCGCCGAATTGCTCGCGGAGCGCGTGGCCATTGCCCGGCGGAGCCGCTTCATCATCGAGCCCCTGGATCACGAGAAGCGGGGCTGTTCCGGCGCCCCACCAATCTTCGAGCGCCATACCCCGGCTGGTCGCGAGGTGGGCGAGATGCACCGCCGGCCAGCATTCGACCTGCGCAAGTATTTTCGGATCCGACGCCGGCGACAGCCAGCGCGCCCCCAGCACGGTGACGCAATCGCTGCCGTTCATCTTGACTTCCGTAGCGTTGCGAAAGGACGTGCCGAGTGGCGTTGCGGGTCCGATGAGACCGCCCGCAGCAAGCAGAGTCACGCTGCGCACCAGCGAGGGCCGGTCGACCGCCAGGCAGCGAGCGACCCGATTGCCGAAGGCATGGCCGACGAGGTGCGCCGGACCGCAATCCAAAGCTTCAAGGACCCCAGCCACATCGGCGGCCAAATCGTGCACAGTTATGCCGTCGAGCGAGCCGCGGCTCTCTCCAGTACCGCGCATGTTGACACAGATGGCTTGCAACCCTCCGGCAGCGAGCACGCGCGCCAGATCGTCAAAATAACCGCTGCTGCAGCCGGCATTCGCGAGCAACACAACCGGAGTGCCCGAACCGTAGAGGGTGCATTCGAGCGTCGCGCCGCTGACTTCGATGTTTCGGTGCTGCTGCAATCTCACTCTCCCGCGAGTCGGCTGACGTTAGGTGCCTGAAGCGTCTCGTGGCGGGCGGATCACCGTCCTGAGCGCTCGCGATCAGAGGTAGTGGAACCAAGCCGCGGTTGCTGGCCAAAACCGGACTCCATCCCCAAAAGGGCGTCTGGTCCGAGGGGCGGCAGCGAGTATGATCGTGCGCATGTCGCTCGACTTTGCGGAATGCGATCGGCGCGCTTGGCGCGAGACGCGGCCTATGACGGGCGGTTCTATACCGGCGTCCACACCACCGGCATCTACTGCCGTCCGGTCTGTCCGGTGCGCCCCGCCCGGTCGGCCAACGTTTCGTTCTTCCCGTCGGCCGCCGCGGCGGAGGCGGCCGGCTTCCGCCCATGCCTGCGCTGCCGGCCCGAAACCGCTCCCTTTTCCAGCGCCTGGATCGGCAGCCGGGCGACCGTCGAGCGGGCGCTGCGGCTCATCGCCGAGGAGGGGGCACTCGATCAGGAGGGAGCCACTGTGGAGCGCCTGGCCCAGCGCCTCGGCTAGGGGTCAAGGCAGCTGACGCGACTATTCGCGCGTCATCTCCAAGCAAGTCCTTCAAAAGTGGCACAGGACCGCGCGCGTGCAGCGAGCCAAACGCCTCCTCGACGAGACCAGCCTGCCAATGACCGAGATCGCGATGCGGGCGGGCTTCGGGAGCCTGCGACGGTTCAACTCCGATCTTTGCCGAAGTCTACGGCAGGCCGCCGACCGAAATTCGGCGCAGGAGGCTTTCGGGGGCCGCGGTTTTGACATGACCGCTTACGGCGCATCATCGTCATTGGCGCGCGCATGAGCCAACGGCCGCTTTCCACCCAAAGCCGAAAATCAAACCTGACGGCACCCGATTTGCTTCTTGACAATGAGAACAAACCGAGTACATATGCGATATGTCCACCTTGGCACGCATAGATCGTCCGTATGCTGCGGCTGGTGTCCCGCTGATTCGTCCGCTGTTATGCCGCTGTTTTTCCGCTGCTACCGCCGCTGTTATCTCGCTGATAAATCGGCTGATGTTGTTTCATAACTCATTGGAAAAACTCGTAAACCCGTCCCGCGTACGGGCGAATTTACGGCAGAAACAGCAAACCGGCCGCCGCGCGTCGCAAGGTTGCTTGACGGTTCTGCGACAACCTGCCCTTAATTACGGCAGTCCAAGGGGCGCCCCGGCGAAGGGGCTGAGAGATGCTGGCCCGTCCAACCCTTCATCGGGGCTCGGCGGGGCGCGAAAACCCTTTGAACCTGATCCGGGTCGTGCCGGCGTAGGGAACGGGCGTCGCGCCAAGCATCCCCGCACGGAACTCTGGATCGTCGTTCAACCGGCGCAACGGAGACGCATATGCCCGATTCCGCTCCACTCCCGGCCAAGAAGGTCTCGGAGCTTCAGGTCACCACGGGCGGCTTCCCCGCCTCGCGCAAGGTCTTCGTCGCCAGCAGGCGGTTCGGCGATCTGCGTGTCGCGATGCGCGAGATCGACCTCGAGGAAAGCGCCAAGGAGCCGCCAGTGCGGGTCTACGACACCTCGGGCCCCTATTCCGACGGCGCCACCCAGACCGACATCGCCCGCGGCCTCGCGGCTCTGCGGCGGCAATGGGTCTTGGGCCGCGGCGATGTCGAGGAGATCGACGGGCGCGGCGTCAAGCCCGAGGACAACGGCCTCAAGCGCGGCGAGGAGTCGAATGTCCCGGTGTTCGACCGCGGGGCGCGCAAGGTGCTGCGCGCCAAACCCGGTGCCGCGCCAACCCAGATGTACTACGCCCGCCGCGGCATCATCACCGAGGAGATGGAATACGTCGCGATCCGCGAGAATCTCGGCCGCGAGGCCGCTGCGCAGCGCGTCGACGCCGGCAATTCGTTCGGCGCCGCGATACCGGACTACGTGACCCCGGAATTCGTGCGCGACGAGATCGCCCGCGGCCGCGCGATCATCCCCAACAACATCAACCACCTCGAAACCGAGCCGATGATCATCGGCCGCAATTTCCTGGTGAAGGTCAACGCCAATATCGGCAATTCGATCGTCACCTCATCGGTCGCCGAGGAAGTCGACAAGCTGGTCTGGGCGACGCGCTGGGGCGCCGACACGGTCATGGACCTTTCGACCGGGCGCAACATCCACACCATCCGCGAATGGATCGTGCGCAATTCGCCGGTGCCGATCGGCACGGTACCGATCTACCAGGCGCTGGAGAAGGTCGGCGGCGCGGCCGAGGAGCTGACCTGGGAGTTGTTCCGCGACACCCTCATCGAACAGGCCGAGCAGGGGGTCGATTACTTCACCATCCATGCCGGCGTGCGGCTCGCCTATATCCCGCTCACCGCCAGCCGGGTCACCGGCATCGTTTCGCGCGGCGGCTCGATCATGGCGAAATGGTGCCTGGCGCATCACCAGGAGAGCTTCCTCTACACTCATTTCCGCGAGATCAACGAGATCATGCGGGCCTATGACGTGTCGTACTCGCTGGGCGACGGGCTGCGCCCGGGCTCGAACGCCGACGCCAACGACCGCGCCCAGTTCGCCGAGCTCGAAACCCTCGGCGAACTGACCAAAATGGCCTGGGAAGACGACGTCCAGGTCATGATCGAGGGCCCCGGCCACGTGCCGATGCACAAGATCAAGATCAACATGGACAAGCAACTCGAGGAATGCGGCGAGGCGCCGTTCTACACGCTTGGCCCGCTGGTCACCGATGTGGCGCCGGGCTACGACCACATCACCAGCGGCATCGGCGCGGCGATGATCGGCTGGTTCGGCACGGCGCTGCTCTGCTACGTGACGCCGAAAGAGCATCTCGGCCTCCCCGACCGCGACGACGTCAAGACCGGGGTCATCACCTACAAGATCGCCGCGCACGCCGCCGATCTCGCCAAGGGCCACCCGGGCGCGCGCGAGCGCGACGACGCGCTGTCGCGGGCGCGTTTCGAGTTCCGCTGGCGCGACCAGTTCAACCTGTCGCTCGACCCCGAGACGGCCGAGAAGTTCCACGATCAGACCCTCCCGGCTGACGGCGCCAAGCTCGCGCATTTCTGCTCGATGTGCGGACCGAAATTCTGCTCGATGCAGATCACCCAGGAGATCCGCGACTATGCGCAGTCGGGCATGGCCGAGAAGTCGCAGGAGTTCCTCAAGCAGGGCGGCGAGATCTACACCGACGAGCACGGCCAGCCGCGCGCTGCGGCGGAGTAGCCGCGCCGGTCAACCCCTCTCCCGCATGCGGGAGAGGGTGCCGAGCGCCCCAGCGCGAGGCGGGTGAGGGAATGGGAACGAGCCCGGCAGGCGAGCCCTCACCCTCCTATCGCTACGCGACGGGTCCCTCCCTCTCTCCGCAGTGCGGGAGAGGGTTTATTTTCCCGGAATGACGCGATGAGTGAGGAGCGAACTTCAGAGCCGACCACCGCCGATCTCGAAGCACGGCGCGCGGCGCGGCGCTACCCCGAGCGGCCGATCGTCGCGGTGCTCGCGGTCGTGCTGCGCCCAATGGGAGAAGAAACCCGCGCCCTCATCGTCCAGCGCGCGCAGCAGCCCAATGCCGGGCGTTGGGGGTTCCCGGGCGGGGTTCTGGAACTCGGCGAGACCGTTGCCGAAGGGGCGATGCGCGAGCTCCTCGAAGAGACCGGGATCGTTGCCGAGCCCGCCGGCTGGCTCAACATCCATGACGCGATCAGCCGCGACGACGAGGGCCGCGTGCAGTTTCACTACACGCTGATCGCGATGCGCGGCGTGTGGAAATCGGGTGAGGGGGTTGCGGCCGACGATGCCGCCGCCTGCGCCTGGGTCAGCCGCGACGACATCCTGGCCGGCAAATACCCGACCTTTCCGACCCTCTTGCCGCTTTTTGACGCAGCCCTGGCGGCGCAAGGCTGACGCGATCTCATTTCAAGATGCCGGGATAGTGCTGTAAGAGCCTACCCAGTATGAAAGCTTTCTTGGTTTCGTTCGGGCTCGTTGTCCTCGCCGAGCTCGGCGACAAGACGCAACTCTTGGCGCTGATGCTGGCCACGCGGTTTCACCGGCCGGTGCCGATCATCGCTGGCATCTTCGTCGCGGTGGTCGTCAATCATCTCCTCTCCGCGGCGCTTGGCTATTTTGTCGGCATGAAGCTCGACGGCCCGTGGCTCAAATGGATCATCGCCGCGTCGTTTTTCGCGGTCGCGATCTGGGCCGTGCTGCCGGAAAAGCAGGACGGCGAAACCGTGCGCGCGGGCAGGTTCGGAATCTTCGGCGCTACGGTGATCGCGTTCTTCCTGGCCGAGCTCGGCGACAAGACCGAGGTAGCGACGGCCGCGCTGGCGGCGCGGTTCGAAGTGCTGCTGCCAGTCGTCGCCGGCACCACGGCGGCAATGATGGCGGCAAACTTGCCGGCAGTGCTGCTTGGCCGGCAGCTCGCCCGCTGGGTGTCGCTGCGGGCGTTGCGCTGGGGTGCCGCCCTGCTGTCCGTCGCTCTCGGCGTCTGGACGCTTTTGTCGAAAAGCTAGCGAGCGGATCGCTGCAGAAGGGAACGGCGGCGGCGGAATTCTGCCGCCTGTCGCCATTGCACCTGTACCTCGATGATCGCCGCCGGCCTCCGGCTTCGCAGCTCGGGGACGGTGCGGCGCAGCAGCGGTACGCTGGTATTGCCCCCGATGGCAACGACACGGATTGGCTCCGGCGTCACCTCCGCCAGGAACAGCGCGGCGGCGGCGAGGTCGATCGCGACGAACAGGGCCAACAGCACCGAGGATTCGCTCACCGGCAATGCCGTCAGCAACAAGACCGCGGCCAAGAGATACGCGACGCGCAATCCCCGCAACCTACCCTCCCGCTCAGCCTTGAATGGCCGTTGCGTCGACGATAGCGAAAATACCGGGTAAATGCGGTGTGATTTCATGGTTAACGGCGGCGGCGCGATCCGGCTCAGAAGTGGACTTCATACTCGAGCTGCCAACGCAAGGTCTTGCGTGGCGCCGCCGGGGTCAACCCAAATAGAATGCCGCCATTGGCCTTGAGCGTGCCGGGGCCGAGATCATGGATTTCGGTGAAGAGTTGCGGTCCGATGCGGTGATCCTGCTGGCTAGCCGGCAAAGCATGGCCGACGGGGCCGACGAAGCCATAGGCCTGGAACCCGGGCTCGACCGGTGTCCCGAGAGCCACCCGCGTCTCCCAGGCGTAGAGAAAATTGACGTGTGGGTCGGCATGGATGCCGATGTCCTTCTCGAAGAACAGGTTCACCGTGTTGATGGTGTGGAAGAACTCCTTGCGCAGGGTGGGTCCGAATGTGGTCTCGTTCGGATTGCCGCCGACCATCGCCTGGCCGTATTCCCAAAAGAACCCGGGATCGAGCCAGTACTGCCCAGGCTCACCGAAGACGAACTGGTTCTCGGTGGTCAACTGATCGAACCGCAGATGATTGCCGGGGCCGAAATCCCGGTTGGTTTCAAATTCGAGCTCCGTGTGCCACCAATTGGTGACGCCGTAGCCGAGCTCGTGGACAAAGCTCTGCTCGTTATCGGTGGCGGGATTGCCGCTGCTCCCCCAGGACCCGACCTCTTCGATCTCGAATTCGCCGGTTTCGGCGTCGGGCAGATGAACCTTGAAGTCGGCGCGCGCGGCAACTGGCATCACAACGAACGCTAAGATCGCACAGCCTGTCACACCGAACTGTCCCTTGCGGATGCGTCGCATCTGCACTACTCCCCCAAAATTTTTTGGCTATTCGGCCGGATTCACTGCCGATCCGATCTGTGATTTGGCTTGCGCTGCGCGATCGGCCGACGCGACAAGCCGCATCAACCCGCCGATCGTCAGCAGCGTCAGGCCATAAAAGACCAGCTGGATACCCGCCGGCTGCGCGGTATAGCCGATCAGCGTGTGGAGGACGCGGCCAGCCAGACTCTGGTCGCTCAACAAGAAAGAGGTGTCCCAGAGATTGCTGCCAAGCGGCGGCAACAAGTTGGCCTGCATCAAGAATGCCGCGCCTTGCGAGGCCAGCCCGGCCGCCAGCAGCAGCACCAGCCAGCTGGTTACCGTGAACAGATGCTTCATCGGGATGCTCACGAGGCCCCAATAGATCGCCGTCCCGGCCGTGACGCCGAGTGCGAGCCCGATGAAGCCGCCGCGCCAGCATCGCCATCGGTCCACCCTGGCCAGCGAGCGCGATGCCGTAAAGGAAGAGCACGATCTCCGACCCTTCGCGCAGCACCGCCAGTCCGACGGCAAAGGCGAGCGCCCAAAGCGGCCGCGCGCCGCTTCGCACGTCCTTGCCGAGTCGGTTGGCGCTGCCGGCAAGTTCGCGCCCATGCCGGCTCATCCAGACATTGTGCCAGCCGAGCATGCCGACGGCAGCGAAGAGAATGCCGGCGTCGAACAGCTCCTGGCCAATGCCCTCGGCCGCGGCGGCGATCGCCGCCGCGAAGATCGCCACCAGGATCGCTCCGATTACTCCGGCGGCGATGCCGCCCGACACCCACAGTCCACGCCGCAGCGCACCGCGGCTCGCCGCCAGGACGATGCCGACGATCAGCGCCGCTTCGAGTACCTCGCGGAAGACGATAATCGCGGTGGGGAGCATCGCCGGGCCGTCCTATTTCGCTATCAAATGGCCGCGGGTGCTGCTGTGGAAATCGTCGAAAAACTCATAGCTGCCCGGATCAAGTGGTCCAACGTAGACAGTGATCTGCCCGCCGGCGGTGACGATCTTTTCGCGATGCAGGCTCTGGCTCTCGAATTCCGCCGGCTCCTGCTGCTCGTTCTTGATCAGGAGCTGGACCTTCACCCCCGCCGGAACGGGAACCTCGCTCGGCACGAATTGGTGGTCTTTGAGGGTGATGATGATGGCCGGCTCGGCGGCGAAAGCCGGCAAGGCAGCCAAGAGGAGCAGCGAAAGACAGAAGACGAGGCGGCGCATCGTAAGACGGTTCTACGCAAGTGATAATCGTTCTCAACATAATCGGCGTTGTGAGTGAGTTCGCAAGCGCAAATTGCTGCATAGCCTACGTGCGTTTTCGCAGGAGCATTGCGCACGGTGCTCTCGGCAATTGCCACGCCTGCGCTATAACGGCTGTATCCACTGGTTAATGCCGTCGACGGGAGGGACAAAATGCTCGATCTGAAAATCAAGGGCCGCAAGGCGATCGTCTGCGCGGCGAGCAAAGGATTGGGCCGCGCCTGCGCGATGTCCCTGGGCCGCGCCGGCGTCGATCTCGTGATCACCGCGCGCACCAAGGAAACCTTGGAACAGACGGCCGAGGAAATCCGCAAGGAGACCGGCGCCAAGGTGACGGCCGTCGCCGGCGACATCGGCACCGAGGCGGGGCGCCAGGCCACGCTCGCCGCCTGCCCGCAACCCGACATCCTGGTCAACAATTGCGGCGGGCCGCCACACGGCGATTTCCGCGAGTGGTCGGTCGAGGACTGGCAGAAGGCGGTCAACAACAACATGCTGACCCCGATCATGCTGATGAAGGCCGTGGTCGACGGCATGTGCGAGCGCCGCTTCGGCCGCATCGTTAACATCACCTCCGGCTCGGTGAAGTCGCCGATCCCCAATCTCGGCATGTCGAACGGCGCCCGCGCCGGGTTGACCGCGTTCTCCGCGGGTCTCGCCCGCCAGGTGGCCAAGTACAACGTCACGATCAATGGCCTCTTGCCCGGCCCGTTCCTCACCGACCGGCTGCGCTCGGGCATGGAGTACGAGGCGCGGCGGCAGAACGTGCCGTTCGAGGAGATCCTGGCAAAACGCGGCTCGACAAACCCGGCCGGCCGGGTTGGCGACCCGGCCGAGTTCGGCGATGCCTGCGCCTTCCTGTGCGCCGCGTCGTCGGGCTTTATCGTCGGGCAGAACCTGCTCTTGGACGGCGGCGCC
Source organism: uncultured Alphaproteobacteria bacterium (assembly GCA_963773625.1). Taxonomy (GTDB): domain Bacteria; phylum Pseudomonadota; class Alphaproteobacteria; order ATCC43930; family CGMCC-115725; genus DATARH01. Next base: position 318,928 of record CAVZCJ010000015.1, read on the forward strand.
TTCAACTCGACGATGGGGTAAGGCCGGCCGCCGGGGAATAAAAAATTGCCGCCGCGGGGCTTTCGGCCGGTGGTGCGGCTGGCCGCGGCATTTGCCGCGGCGGCGTTGTCGGCCTGCGGCGCGGCCGATCAGTTCGCCGGCCACTCGCTCGAATACAACGTGCAGGCCGAGCGGATCAAAAATCAGAGCCTGCTGGTCAACATCGTCCGCGCGGCTTACCGGAAGCCGCTTCAGTTCACCGATCTGACGACGATCACCGGTCAGACCTCGGTACAAGCGACCGGCGGATTCCAGATCCCCCTCGCCGGCCCGGTAGCGGCGGACCCGACGCGCCTTTACGTCTTCAACCCCAGCATCCAGGCCACCAATTCGCCGAGCTACACGGTCGCGGTGCTCAACACCAAGGAGTTCTACCGGGGCATCCTGGCGCCGATCCAGATGCAGACCATCGCCTACTACATTCACACCGGCTTTCCCAAATCGGTGCTTCTTCAGCTGGCGATTTCCGAAATCGAATACGGCCGTGCCGGTCACACGCGGAAAGTGGATAATGTTCCGACTAATCCGGAATTTTCGAAACTGCTGGACACGCTGATCGCCCTCGGTTTGAACGTCGAGGAAACCGAACTCGACTGACGTGCTCGGCGACGCGTTTGGCGACAAGGAGTATCCGGAGCCCAAGGTCATCGCCGATCTCGACGCCAAGGGCATTCAGGTGGTGCGGCATAATCTCGATGAGCCTGGATCGTCGCTGACGTCGGAGCAAAAGGCGCGGTTTCGCGCGGCAGGCCACTATTACCGGCTGGAAAAGACAAGCACCGACTCCCGCTTCTGCTTCGACCCAAGCTACGCAATTGGTGGCAACAAGGCCGCGGCCGGCGTACCCATTGACCAGACCGGCGCGGCGATCGAGGCGAGCGAGCTGTGCGGCGCGGCCAATGCACAACCGGCGGCGTCGCCGGGCCGCCGCGACGCCGGCATCCACCGGCTCGGCGCCTCTCCATTGGTCGCGAAACCCGCGGAGGCGGACAATTCGCAGGTGCTCAACTTCCGCTTCCGCTCAACCGAGGCGATGATCTACTACCTGGGCGAGATTTCGCGATACGAGCTCGGCCTCGTGCCGCCGGCTCAACCGCTTCCCGACCGGCCGATTTTTCATATCGCCGCGGGTCCGGGCGATCGAAACGCGATCGCCGCCGCCTACGAGGGAAAGACCTACCACATCGCAGTGGACCCGAGCGGCAAGGACCGCTCGTCGCAGGTCATGGAGCTGGTGACGGAGTTGCTCGCCCAGAATAATTCGGCAAAGGACTTGCCTGCCCCGAGCGTGATCCCGATCGCGCGCTGACAGACGGTCGGGCCGATCCCCAGCCCGCGCTTAGGCTGCGGAAAGCCGGGCGTTCGCCTCGGCGAAAAGCCGCATGTTCTTGTCCACGTCGTAGGCCCGCTCGACCAGCGTCTCCGGATCCCACTCGCTGCGCTTCACGGCGAAGAAATCGCCGCCGTAGACGTGGATCGCCCCGGTCAGCCGCGGGATCGGGTTGGTCACCGAATGGACGATGTCGCGGCCCAGCGGCTCGGCATCGCCGACCCGTAAGGCGCGGCGCCCGCCGCCTCGACCTTGCTGCTGCCCGGCTCGCCGATGCGGCGCCAGAACATGTTGTCCTCGCCGCCGGTATAGACACCGATCACCGCCCACATCCGGTGCTCGTGCGGCATGATCGTCATCAGCGGCGGCCAGACGACGTTGAGGATGGTCAGTTCCGCCGCGATAAATCGCCTCGACGCTGCCGAGGTGCGGTTCGCCGAGCGCCTTCAGCACCGATCGGGCTCGGCGACCGCGCGCGCGACGACTTCGCGCACGCAGCTTGTGGCTCGCGTCCGCCAGCGACGGCGGCGCGGCAATCGGCGATAAACTGGTCGAGATCGAACATGGTTCTGTTCCTCTCCCGTTAAACCGTCGCGACCGCATTGGCCGGCGAGCCGACCGCGCCGGGCAGGCGCAAGGGCGGAGCCGTCAGCAGGAACCGCGAGCGGTTGTGAGCCCGCAGCCAGTCGGCCAGTTCCGACAAGTACCAGATTTCACCGAGATAGACGCCGAGCTTGAACAGGCAGTGCGCGTGCAGCGGCAGCGAGGCGCACACATCCTCGCCCTCGCACGGCCGCGACGGCATCTGCTCGACCGCGCGGTTGTCGGAAACGAGCGCGACGACCCCGGAGCGGGTGATCCAGTTGAGCAGCCGCTCGTCGCGGCCGTCGAGCCCGGCGCCGGGATTGGCGGCGAGGGTCGCGGCGTCGGGGTGCTTGTTCATGCCGAGGATGACGCGGTCATAGCCGGTGCGAAAGCAGACGAGGTCGCCCGCCTCGACCTCGACCTTGTCGGCCTCCATGATCCGCATCAGCCGGTCGTAGCCGACGAACTCTTCGCCGCGGCCGCAATGGTGCTCGAGGTCGATCATCACGCCGCGCCCCTGCACCGGATGCGCCGCGAGGTTATCGATGGAGAGAGCCAAGGCGCCGACGTGCTCGCCTAGCTCGACGGCGCCGCCATCGCGGTAATCGACCGGACCGATAATGTGCTCACCGGCGCGATAGCCGTTGTAAAAAACGATCTCCGGCTTGCCGTCGCCGTCGGCGTCGAACAACTGCCCGACATGGGCAAGGCTGTCCCATTGCGTCGAATATTGCAGCGTCATCTCGACCACGTCGTCGCAGATCACGTCGACCAATTGTGGGTTCTCGCGCGCCAGCGGGTAGGCGATGTAGGGCATGCCCTCGCGTTTGTTGGCGATGAGCCGTGGCGGGTGGCGGCGCGGGTTGACGACGGTGCCGCCGGGATAGTCGAGCGGCAGGCTGAGGCAGAACGTCTTGCCTTCCTTCACCTCGGCGACCCCTTGTTTGACCTTCTCGGGGGTCAGCAGATTGAGCCGGCCGAGCTGGTCGTCGGGTCCCCAATCGCCCCAGGTCGAGCCGGGCGGGCGGCGTTTCCAGCGCGGATTGTCGGTCATGACTTCGTCTCCTTCGCGCCGAGCTGCTTTCCCGTGGCGAGTTTGTAGATTGCACCGATCGCACCGAGCGAGGCGCCGACCACCGCGAACCATTCCATGAAAACGACGGCAGAGCTTTGCGCCTCGCCCGGCGCGAAAAGCTGATAGAGGCTCCAGATAATGACCACCGCGAAGATGAGGAGTTGGACGATCGGATTTCCCGGCATTTGCGCCTCTCCGCCTAGGACGAGCCCTTCTTTTTCGCGTACGCGACAAGCGATCCGACGATGCCCGCTATGCCGGCGATGATCAGCCCGTAATTGATCAGATTGTAGCCGGCGGGCGGGGTCTCGGTCTGCGTCGCGAGGCTGTAGACCGCGAGAACAATCGCGATAGCGCCGAAGATCGCGCCGGCCAAGGGATTGCGACGCATGACCGTCAACCCACCTTGACGAGTTTCTGAAGACTCCTGAGGCCCGGCGGGATCTGTTCGCCCTTGGCGCGCACCCGGCGGCCCCAATTGGTGTAGCTGACCTCGCCGACATAGATGTCGCCGCGGCTGTCGACGCTGATCCCGTGCGGCGAGATGAACTGGCCGGTAGCGAGCCCGGCATGCTCGTGGCCGAGCCGCGCCAGGAGCCTGCCGTCATGGGTATAGATGCTGACCCGCGGCCCGCAGCCCGGGATATCGACGTTGACCGCCATGTCGGGACCGATCTCGCCAATATACATGCGACCCTGCTTGCCCGGTTCGAGATAGAGGCCGGAGGGCCGGTGCATGTTGTTCCACTGGCCCTCGTACTTGCCGTTGCCGTCGAACACCTGGACGCGGTGATTTTCTCGGTCGGCGACAAAGACAAACCCGTCCGGGTCGCAGCACACATTATGCGCGATGTTGAACTGGCCGGGATCGGTGCCGGGCTCGCCCCACGACATTTGCAGCTTGCCGTCAGGGGTGAATTTATGGACCCGCGAGTTACCGTAGCCGTCCGACACATAGATGCTGTCGCCGTCGGGCGACATCGCCGTGTGGGTGCAGCGATGGAACGGCTCGCCCGACATATAGGGCGCGGGCTTGCCGGGGATGCCGATCGTAAGCAGCACCTTGCCGTCCAGCGTGCACTGGCGAACTGTGTGGTCGCCGTCGTCGGTCAGCCAGATCGTGCCGTCGGGCGCCATGAACACGCCGTGCGGGCGCTGGAAGACTCCTTCGCCCCAGGTGCGCAGCAGATTGCCGTCGCGGTCGAACACGCACATCGGGTGCTTGCCGCGGTTGAAGGCATAGACATTGTCGTCCTTGTCGACGCCGACCGCGGCAACATCGGCGTTGAATTCCATGCCCGGAGGCAGCTTCGCCCAGCCGTCGTTGACCTCGTAGCGATACCCGTCGGTGCCGAGCACGACCGCCATGGCGTTTCCTCCTTGAAAGGGTTTCCGTAGGATAGGGGCATGGCAAGGCTCAGCGTCAACCTCAACAAGATCGCCCTCTTGCGCAATTCGCGCCGCACCGGCGTGCCGGACGTGCTGGAGTTCGCCCGGCTCGCCCATGAGGCCGGGGCGCAGGGGATCACCATCCACCCGCGCCCCGACGAGCGCCACATCCGCGGCAGCGACGTGACCGCGATTGCCGAGCTGATGCGCGACTGGCGTCCTGCCTGCGAGCTCAACATCGAAGGCTATCCCGACGAACGCCTGTTCGCGATCTGCGACAAGGTGCGGCCGGAGCAATGCACCTTGGTGCCGGATGGGCCGGGGGTGCTGACCTCGGAAGAGGGCTGGAAGCTCGACAACAAGGATACCCCGCTGGTCAACGCCTCGGTGGCGCGGCTGAAGCGTTCGGGCGCGCGGGTGATCCTTTTCATCGATCCCGATCCCACAGTCATCGACCGGGTGCCGGGCACTGGCGCCGATGGGATCGAGATCTATACCGGGAGCTATGCCGATGCCTTCCGCAAGGGCGACCCGCAGGCGGCGCTCGCCGCCTGCGCCGCGACCGCCAAGCGGGCCGCCGAACGCGGGCTCGTGGTCAATGCCGGGCACGACCTCAACCTTGAAAACTTGGCGCCGCTGGTTGCCGCGATGCCGGCATTGGCGGAAGCCTCGATCGGCCACGAGCTGACCGCCGACGCGCTGAAGATGGGGTTTGCCGCTGCGGTAAAAGCCTACAAGGCGGCCCTTCACCCCGGTTAACCGACGGCTACTCGGCCGGTTGCCGTTTGAAGGCGGCGCGGATCGGGCTCAGCCGCGCTGGCAGCGATATCGTCGCCACCAAGGTCACGACCGCGATCGCCAGCGCTAGAAGGAAGGCGTCGTGCGCGGCGCGCCCCACCGCGTCGGCGAGCTTGGCCAGCATCTCGGCGCCGAGGCTGGTGCGGGCCGCCGGCTCGAGCATGCGATTGACGAGATCCGTCGAGCCCGGCAGCAGCCGGTCGACGCCGAAATTGATGATCGCGCCATAGGCGGCGGCGCCAACCGACATGCCGATCATGCGCATGAACATCTGCGAGCTGGTGCCGATGCCGCGCTCGTGAAATCCGACATTGGCTTGGATCGCGACCAGGAAGGTCGTGTTGCAAAACCCCATGCCGATGCCCATCACGAACCCGGCGGCGGCGGGCCACAGCCACGAGCTCTCGGGTTCGAGCAGCGCCAGCATCAGCGCACCGAGCACGAGCGAGGCTCCGCCGATCCCCGCCGAGATGCGGTAGGAGCTACGGATCATCACCCTCCCGGCGGCGAAGGCGGCGAACATCCAGCTCACCGACTGCGCGCTGATGATCATGCCGGCGATCGCCGGGCTCTTGCCCATCACGCCTTGGACATAGGTCGGAAGCAGCGCCGACACCGCCATCATCGTCGCCGAGGCGCCAAACCCGGCGATATTGCACAGCAGCACGACCCGTCGCCGCCACATCTCCAACGGCAGCATCGGCTCCGGCGCGCGCCGCTCATGCCAGTAGAGCGCGGAGAGCGCGGCGATGCCGAGCGCGAGGAGACCGGCGATGCCCGGCCCAAGGCTCTTCGCTTGCACCAGCGCCAGCATCAGCGACCCGACGCCGACGACCAGCAGCGCTCCACCGAGGTAATCGATGCGGTGCGCGCGTCGCTCGGGCGGTTCGGGCAGAAAGATCGCGAACATCGCCATAGCGAGACAGCCAATCGGCAGGTTGACCCAGAACACCACAGACCAGTGGACATGCTGGACGAGATAGGCGCCCAGCGCTGGCCCAACCACGGCCGCCAGCCCGAACACGCTCGATGTCCAGCCCTGCACCCGCGCCCGCTCGGCCGGGGTATAAATGTCGCCGATGATCGTCATCGCGATCGGCTGGATCGCGCCGGAGCCGAGACCCTGGATCGCGCGAAAGCAGATCAGCACCTCGACCGAACGGGCGAACCCGCAGAGCGTCGTGCCGACGAGGAACACCGTCGTGCCGAAAAAGAAGATGCGCTTGCGGCCGTAGATGTCCGCGAGCCGCCCATAGACCGGGATCGTCACCGCCATCGTCAGCAGCGGCACCGCGAAGACCCAGCTGAACAGGTGAAACCCGTCCAGGCTGCCGACGATGGTTGGCATCGCCGTCGCGACGATGCTGCTTTCGACCGCCGGAATGAAAGTCGCGATCAGCGCGGCGACCAAGACCACCGTGCGGTGCGGCACGACCACGGCCGGCCGCGAGTGCTGGGCGACGGCGTCGTCCAAGCGATTCCCTCCCGTTGCCCGCGATTTGGGCAAGGCGCGGAGACTATGGCGAACCGGGCCGTCCGACAATCGAGCGAGGCGAGCATTGAACAGGAAGCTGCTCTGCGCTGGCCCGGCCCGCTAGTCGTTCCGCGCTGGGCGCCCCCTGGAGGATTCAGGTGGCACCCCCGAATGACATTCGTTTTTGCTTTCGCTACGCTCGCCGCGACAAGGCCGAGGGGAGGGGATGCCGATGAAATACGATCTCATGCTGACCGACGGCGATGTGCTCGACCCGGCGGGGGGCCTCAAGGGTCTGATGGATGTCGGTATCGCCGGCGGCAAGATCGTCGCGGTCGCCCCGAACCTGCCGCGCAACGAAGCGCGGCGGACGATCAGCGCCAAGGGCAGGCTGGTGACCCCAGGCCTCGTCGACATCCACGCCCATGTCTTTGTCAACGCCCACGACATGGGCGGGCACACCGACCATTTCTGCACGCGCAGCGGCGTCACCACGCTGTGCGACGCCGGCAGCGCCGGTTCCGCCGGCTTTGCCGGACTGCGCCAGGTGCTCGACCGCGACGTCCGCACCCGCGTCCGCGCCTTCGTCAACCTGTCGGCGATCGGCATCATCGGCGGCGCCCGCGGCACCGGCGAGCTGCATCATTTCCCCTATGCCGACCCGGAAGGCTGCGCCCGCACGATCAGCGAGAACCCGGACCTCGCGATCGGCGTCAAGCTGCGCTTCGGCCCCGGCCTCGTCTGGGAATACAGCAACGAGCCGGTCAAGCTGGCGCGCAAGACCGCCGACATGGCTGGCGGCGTGCCGATGATGATGCACATCACCGATTCGCCGCTCCCGCTGCCCGAGCTGATCGAGCCGATGAAGCCAGGCGACATCGTCACCCACTGCTATCACGGCCGCGCCAACGGCATCATGGGCCAGGAAAAAGAGTTCGTGCTGAAGGAGGTCGTCGAGGCCCAGCGCCACGGCATCATTTTCGACTGCGCTCATGGGCGAAATCATTTCAGCTTCCGCATGATCGAGAAGGCGCTCGACCAAGGCTTTCTGCCCGACACCATTTCGACCGACCTGACCACCACCAGTGCCACCCGCGGGCCGGTTTGGGACATGCTGACGACGATATCGAAGCTGCTGCATTTCGGCATGTCGCTCGACGATGTCGTGGCCCGCGCCACCGCGGCGCCGGCGAAGATCATGGGTTACGAGGGCACCGTCGGCACGCTGAAGCCCGGCGCCAACGCCGACATCGCGGTGCTCGAGCTGCGCGACGGCAATTTCGAGCTGACCGACAGCGAGGGCAGCACCGTCACCGCCAAGCGCCGCCTTCTCGCCCACCTCACGCTGCGCGACGGCCGCGTGTGTTACGAGCGCCCGGCGGAGTAGCAACTCAAGAGCCGGAGTGGGGATATTCTCGAGGCGGCGACGGCACGAACGCCGTGGTTACCTGGTGCGCGGCGGCTTTCTTCATGCGGTATTGCTCGACGTCGTGCCAGCAGGTCACGATGGCGGCGGTCACGAAGCCAATCGCCAAGATAGGCAGCAGAACGCCGTCGGGCCGCAGGAGGACGGTTGCAAACAAAACCACCACCGCGATGGCGCCGAGGATTTGCAGCGTGATCGACATCGAGAGAGCCTCCCGATCCGCGTTGGTTAACGGCCCTCGGCGAGGGACGGTTCCGCACCAGTTGACCGCATGATAGAAAACTCGGCGAGGCTATGGCCGGCCGCTCTCGCCGCGACTTCGGGCAGCATCCTGGTCGGCTTCATGCCGATCCTGGCGCGCCACCTTTATGCCGACGGCATCGATCCGCCGTCGATGCTGCTGTGGCGCTATTCGATCGCGCTGCCGGCTCTGCTTGCCGCCGCGGCGGCGACGCGGCTCGATTGGGTCGCGGCATGGCGTCGCGGCGCCTGGCGCATCGTGTTGGTCGGCGCGACGCTCGGCGCCGGGCAGACGATCTGCTTCTGGGAGAGCATCAAGACGATCGACACCAGCATCGCCGTGCTGCTGTTCTACACCTACCCGGCGCTGACCATGTTGCTCGACAGGATCCTCTTCGGCCGGCCGATCCGCGCCGCCGCGCTGGCCTGTGTCGCGGTCATCCTGGTCGGCGCGGCGCTTGTCACGCTGCCTGGGCTCAGGGGCGGCACGATCGACCCGCGCGGTCTCGCCTGGATCATCCCCTCGCCGCTGATCTACGTGCTCTATCTCGCCGCCAATTCGGTGCTGTTGCGCCGCCAGAAGCCGCTCGCGGGCGCGGTGGCGATCTATCTCGGCATGGCGCTGACCTTCGGCGCTGCGTGCGTCGCGCAAGGGCTCGACGTACCCCGCGAGCCGGCGACCTGGCTCTTGGTGCTGGCGGCGGCGCTCGGTCCCGGCGCGTTGGTGATCACGCTGTTTTCCTACAGCGTACCGCTGCTCGGCCCATCGAGTTACGCGATCATCGCCAATCTCGAATTGGTCACGGTCGTCGCGGTCGGCGTGACCCTGCTCGGCGAGCCGGTCAGTCCGGAGCGCGCCGCCGGCGCAGTGCTCATCGTGGCTGGGATCGTCGGTTACGGGTTGCTGCCGCGGCGCGAGGCCGCGCCGGGTCTCGGCGACGACGAGCCGCTGCCTTCGCCCGTCGCCACAGCGGGGTGGCGAGTAGCGCTACGCCGCCTTCAGCAACCCGCGCAGCACGTATTGCAGGATGCCGCCATGGCGGAAGTATTCGACCTCGTCGAGCGTGTCGATGCGGCAGGTGAGCGGCACGGTGTCGGTCTTGCCACCGGCGCGATGGATCGTCAGAGTCACGTCCATGCGCGGCTTGATGCCGTCCTTGACTCCGGTGATGTCGAGCGTCTCGGTGCCGTTGAGGCCCAAGGTCTGGCGGCTGGCGCCGTCCTTGAAGGTCAGCGGCAAGCACGCCCATGCCGACGAGGTTGGAGCGGTGGATGCGCTCGAAGCTCTCGACGATCACCGCCTTGACCCCGAGGAGCAGCGTGCCCTTGGCCGCCCAGTCGCGCGACGATCCGGTGCCGTATTCCTTGCCGCCGAAGATCACCAGCGGCACGCCGCGCTTCTTGTATTCCATCGCCGCGTCGTAGATCGGCATCACCGTGCCGTCGGGCTGCAGCTTGGTCATGCCGCCCTCGACCCCTGGCACCATCTCGTTCTTGATGCGGATATTGGCGAAGGTGCCGCGCATCATCACGTTGTGGTTGCCGCGCCGCGCGCCATAGGTGTTGAAGTCGGTTGGCCGCACCTGATAGCTGATCAGGAACTCGCCGGCCGGGCTTTCGACCTTGATCGAGCCGGCGGGGCTGATGTGGTCGGTGGTGATGCTGTCGCCGAAAATCGCCAGCTCGCGCGCCCCGGTCACGTCCGAAAGCGGCCCCGGCTCCTTCGGCATATTCTCGAAATAGGGCGCGCGCGCGAGATAGGTCGAAGCATCCTGGAAATCGTAGGTCAGGCCGCCCGGCGCGGTCACCGCCCGCCATTGCGGCGGCCCCTCGAACACGTTGCCGTAGCGCTGCTGGAAGCTCTGGCGGTGCACCGCCTCCCGCACCGTGTCGGCGACCTCCTGGTTGGAGGGCCAGATGTCGCGCAGATAGACCGGCTTGCCGTCGCTGCCCTCGCCCAGCGGGTCGGTCGCGAGATTGATGCGCACAGTGCCCGCGAGCGCATAGGCGACGACGAGCGGCGGCGAGGCGAGGTAGTTGGCGCGCACCAGCGCATGGATGCGGCCTTCGAAGTTGCGATTGCCGGACAGGACGGCGGCAACCGCGAGATCGCCCGCCTCGATCGCGTCGGCGACCGGCTCGGGTAGCGGCCCCGAATTGCCGATGCAGGTCGTGCAGCCATAGCCGACGAGGTTGAAGCCGAGCTGGTCGAGATATTGCTGCAGCCCGGCGGCGGCGTAGTAGTCGCTGACCACCTGGCTGCCCGGCGCGAGGCTGGTCTTGACCCAGGGCTTGGGCTTCAGACCCTTCTCGGCCGCCTTCTTGGCGAGCAGCCCCGCGGCCAGCATCACGCTCGGGTTCGAGGTGTTGGTGCACGAGGTGATCGCGGCGATTACCACGTCGCCGTCATGCAGATCGTAATTGGCGCCGGCGACTGTTTGCGAACGCGCCGCGGTGACCCCGGGCGCGAGGCGCGGCAGCTCGGTGTCGAAGGCCTTGCCGGTGTCGCCGAGCGCCACCCGGTCCTGCGGGCGGCGCGGCCCGGCCAGCGACGGCTCGACGGTGCCGAGATCAAGCTCGAGCGTGTCGGTGAACACCGGGTCGGAAACCGACTCGTCATGCCACAGGCCCTGCGCCTTCGCGTAGGCTTCGACCAGTTTCACCCGCTGCGGGTCGCGCGCGCTCAAGGTCAGATAGCGGATGGTCTCGGCGTCGATCGGGAAGAAGCCGCAGGTGGCGCCGTATTCGGGCGCCATGTTGCCGATCGTCGCGCGGTCGGCAAGCGCCAGGCCAGCGATACCGGGGCCGTAGAACTCGACAAAGCGGCCGACGACCCCGCGCCGCCGTAGCATCTGCGTCACGGTCAGCACCAGGTCGGTAGCGGTCGCGCCCTCGCGCAGCTTGCCGGTTAGCTTCATGCCGACCACCTCGGGGATCAGCATCGAGATCGGCTGGCCGAGCATCGCCGCCTCGGCCTCGATGCCGCCGACGCCCCAACCCAGCACCGAAAGCCCGTTGACCATCGTCGTGTGGCTATCGGTGCCGACCAAGGTGTCTGGGTAGGCGATGGTCTTGCCGTCCTCTTCGGTGGTCCAAACTACCTGCGAGAGGTATTCGAGGTTGACCTGGTGGCAGATGCCGGTGCCGGGCGGCACCAGCCGGAAATTCTCGAAGGCCTGCTGGCCCCAGGAGAGGAAGCGGTAGCGCTCGCCGTTACGCTCGAACTCGATCTTGACGTTCTGGTCGAAGGCAGCCTGGGTGCCGAAATTGTCGATCTGCACCGAATGGTCGATCACCAGATCGACCGGCGATAGCGGGTTGATCTTGCGGGGGTCGCCGCCGAGATCGACCATCGCTTGGCGCATCGCCGCGAGATCGACCACTGCCGGCACGCCGGTTAGATCCTGCATCAGGACGCGCGCCGGGCGGAACGCGATCTCGCGGTCGGAAGTCTTGTTGTCGAGCCAAGCGCCGAGGGACTTGATGTCATCGATGGTCACTGTGCGGCCATTTTCCAGGCGCACCAGGTTTTCCAGCAGCACTTTCAGCGAAAACGGCAGGCGCGATACGTCGCCGAGCCCCGCCGCCTTGGCCGCCGCGTCGAGGCTGAAATAATCGTAGCTCTTGCCGTCGACAGTAAGAGTGCGGCGGGTCTTCAGGGTGTCGTTACCGGTGACGCTCACGGGCGGTCTCCAGAGGCTGAGGGGTTGGCGGCTACGATAGCGTGCTGCACCGCATGATCAAGCCAAGGGAACTAAGGACGGGTCGCCGCGACGATAGCGACGGGATAGGCGTAATGGATCGCTTCGCCGTCGAGCCGCACCGGGATGCCGAGGCTGTCGTCAGAGGCGGAGGCCTTGAACATGTCGATGATTTTCTTCTCGTCGCCCGGGTTCGGGTAGGAGCGCGCCAGCAGATTGCTCACCACGTCGCGCAATTCGGTGAAGCTGACTTTGGGCTCGCCGAGACCGGCTGCGGCGAAGAGGCTCTTCATCTCGTTGAGCGGTAAGGCTCGCGTATGCGACGGGTCGCGCAACAACTCGAGGCGGTTGAAGGCGGCGGCTTTCGCTTTGTCCTCGGACGGGCAGCTATCGACGACAACGATGCGTCCGCCGGGCTTGCAGACCCGCGTCATCTCCCTGAGCACCGCGAGCGGCTCGAGGAAATGGTGAAACGAGAACCGGGTCGCGACGATGTCGAAGGCGGCGTCGGCGTAGGGCAGCGTCGTCACGTCGCCCTGGTCCCAGGTGGTGTTGGTCAGGCGCTTTTCCGCCGCCGCCTTGCGCGCGGTGTCGAGCATCGCCGGGGTCACGTCGATCCCGGTGGCGTGGCGCACATGCGGTGCGAAGGCGCGGGCGACGAGCCCGCCGCCGCAGGCGACATCGAGTACTGTGTCGCCAGGGCCGGGGCTTGCGGCCGCCACGATCATCGCCAACGCGTCCTCGGCGGCGATCGGCGCCGCGGCGTTGAACACGCTCGCCTGGCGGGTGAATTGGTCGCGGATCAGGTCCTGGTGGGTGACGTCGCTCATGCGTGCTCCAATCGCGTCCTGCCGTGGGCCGACAAGCCTACCGTCCCATCGGCCCGGTATTCCACCAGATCGTCAGCGAGCGCGTCTTCCCAGGCGCAATTGAGGGGGCAGGTGCTGGCCCACGCAGCCCGCACCTCGCCAAGGGAGCGCGGTTTCGCGTCGAGCCAGGCGAGAAATTGCACCATCAGGAATCTGGCTTCGCTGGCCATGTCGTCGCCCTTCCGCAAACGGATGCAGTCATGTTGGAGGCCGGGATGCGCCTTGTCTAATATATTGATAGAAGAATTATGATATGTTTCTTATATGGAACTTCGCCACCTCCGATACTTCGTCGCGGTCGCCGAGGAGGGTCATGTCACCCGCGCTGCCGAGCGGCTCGGCATCCAGCAGCCGCCGCTGTCGCAGCAAATCCGCGCGCTCGAAACCGAGCTCGACGCACGGCTCTTCGACCGCAAGCCGCGCGGCGTCGAGCTGACTCCGGCGGGCCGCGCCTTTTTCGACGAGGCGAAGGCGATTCTCGCGCGCGTCGCCGACGCTGTGGCGACAGCCCAGCGGGCGGCGCGCGGCGAGACGGGACGCATCGGCCTCGGCTTTACCAGCTCGGCGTCGTTTCACCCCTTCGTGCCGCGCGCGATCCGCGCCTTCCGCGAAGCGCATCCTCTTGTCGCGCTAACGCTTGAGGAGAGCGGCACCACAGAGCTGGTTGCCGCGCTGCGGTCGCGGGCACTCGATATCGCCTTTGTCCGCTCGCCGGTCGGCGAAAGCCCAGATCTCACCATCCGGCCGCTGCTTGACGAGGCGATGGTCGCGGCATTGCCGAGCGGTCATCCGCTGGGCGGCGAAACCGAACCCCTGCCGCTCGCCGCGCTCGCCGGCGAGACGTTCATCCTTTACCGCCGCCCGGTCGGACCCGGGCTGCACGACGCGATCATCGCCGCCTGCGACCGCGCCGGTTTCAGCCCGCAGATCGGCCAGGAGGCGCCGCGCATGCTGTCGACCCTGAGCCTTGTCGCCGCCGGGCTCGGCGTGACCCTGGTGCCGCAATCGATGAGCCGGCTCGAGGCCGAGGGGGTAGTCTATCGCGCGACTCGACCGATCGGCGCAGTTGACCGCACCGCTGAACCTGGCCTACCGACGCGGCGAGAGCGACGCCGCGGTGCGCCGGTTTGTTTCCCTGGTTGAGCGCAGCGCCGCGTCAGGCTCGGACAATGACGGAGACAAGCATGGCGCGCGGCAACCAGATGCTGAACGGCGGACAGGTGATCGTCGATTACCTGATCCGCGAGAACGTGCCTTACGCGTTCGGGCTTTGTGGCCACGGTAACATCGGTTTTATCGACGCGCTCTATGAACGCGCCGACGAGATCAAGACGATCTCGTCGCGGCACGAGACCGTGTCCGGCTTCATGGCCGATGTCTATTACCGGGTCTCGGGCCAGCCGACCGCGACCTTCACCTCGTGCGGGCCGGGCTCCGTCAACCTGCCGATCGCGCTCGCCAACGCCTATCTCGATTCGGTGCCGTTCCTCGCGGTGACCGGCAACATCCCGACCACGCAGTTCGGACGCGGCGCGTTTCAGGAGCTCTACCGCCAGTACCAGGCCGATTTTCCGTCGACCGTGCGCGCGATGTGCAAGCACGTGTTCCAGCCGACCCGCGGCGAGCAGGTGCCGCTGATGGTGCGCCAGGCGTGGAAGACGATGGTGACGGGACGGCCCGGCCCGGTCGTGCTCGACGTGCCGTTCGACATCTTCAAGGAAGACGCCGCCGACGGAAACCCCCGATCCGCGCGAGTGGAGCGCCAACATTTCCTGCCGCTGCGGCGCCGATCCCGAGGGCGTCGCCAAGGCCGCCGAGATGCTGATCGCAGGCCGAGCGCCCGGCCATCCTGGTCGGCCAAGGCGTCCGCTACGGCGGCGCCGCTGAAGAACTGCTTGCGCCTCGCCGAGCGGCTGCAAATTCCAGTCGGCGCCTCGGCCAGCGGACTGGGCGCGCTCGACACCAATCACAAGCTGTCGCTGGGCCTCGTGTCGCGCGGCGGGCTTTACCAGGCCAACGCGGCGATGCGCCAAGCCGACGTGTTGCTGGCGCTCGGCGTGCGGTTCGACGACCGCACCTCGTCGTCGTGGATTCCCGGGCTACTCGTTCACCATCCCGCCGACCAAGCTGATCCACGTCGATATCGATCCCGACGAGATCGCCCGCAACTACCCGGTCGCGCTCGGCCTGATGGCCGATGTGCGCACCTTCCTGCGCCAGCTTCTCGCCGAGATCGAGGCGCGCGACGCGCCGCGCATCACGGCGGCGCGGCAATCCTGGCTCGCCGCGATCGACGGCTGGCGGCGCGAATGGGAGGCCGAAGTCGCGCCCGGCTACGTCGACGACGCCACCCCGATCAACCCGCAGCGCGCCGCGCACGAGATCGACCGGGCGCTGCCCGAGGACGCGATCCTCGTCAGCGACATCGGCGTGCATCACAACTGGCTCCTTCAGTTCTGCAAGCCGCGTGGCCCCACCTCGCTGATCGGCTGCATGGGGTTTGGCCCGATGGGGTTCGGCGTCGCCGGCGTCCTCGGCGCCAAACTCGCCGCGCCCGATCGGCCTTGCGTCTCGGTCTGCGGCGACGGCGCGTTTTTCATGCATGCCAACGTGCTCGCGCACCGCGGTCGAGTACGGCATTCCGGCGGTGTGGGTGGTGTGGAACAATTACTCCTACGCCTCGATCCGTGGATTGCAGCGCGGCTATCTTGGAGGGCCGCGAGCTGGCGACGGAGTTCCGTCATCCGGAGACCGGCGAGCTCTATAACCCTGATTTCGCCGCTTTGGCGCGCTCGTGCGGGGTCGAAGGGGTACGCATCGACCGCGCCGGCGATCTCGGCGATGCGGTCAAGACCGCGGTCGCCAGCGGCAAACCCTATCTGATCGACGCCAATATCGGCGCCGACCTCAACCCCGGCGGCGCCGGAGTGTGGGAATTGCCTGGGCTCGGCGTCAGCCGGCCGCTGATCGGGGGACGGTTCGAGCCGTAATTTTGACAGCCGTGTCCGATCGGCCCATATCATCCCACGCCAGACGGTCGGATGGCCGCTGTTTGCAGTAATGCAGAGAGAGGAAAGTCCGGGCTCCACGGAGATACGGTGCCGGTTAACGGCCGGCGGGGGCGACCCCAGGGAAAGTGCCACAGAAAACATACCGCCAACCGCCTGCTCGCAGGCGCGGCAAGGGTGAAATGGTGCGGTAAGAGCGCACCGCGCCGCCAGTAATGGCGGCGGCAGGGAAAACCCCACCGGGAGCAAGACCAAGTAGGAGCGGCAGGCACGGCGTCAAACACCGTGCCGGGCGGGTCTTCGCGCCGCCGCTCGGGTCGGTCGCGCGAGGCGTTCGGCGACGAACGTCCCAGATGAATGGCCATCCCCATCGCGAGATGGGACAGAACCCGGCTTACAGACCGTCTGGCGTTCAACCTCTGGTGAACAAATACAGAACACCCATTCGGATAGTACTGCCCAAATCGTCTTATAGACTACATGCTGTGTGTCAAAGGTCGATTCCAATCGAACATTTTGAATCGCGCGGTATTATTGGTTTCTAGTATTGACGTCCCATTCAATCCCATGTTATCCCATCATTACCCAAGGACGCGCGCCGATGTTGGGGGGAACTCATCGGCGCAACCGGGCCAACCCCTTGTCGGGCGTCGTTTGGGTGAGCGTTGGGGGAAGTGAGTGGAACTGTTTCTGTCCACTTTCGTGAACAGGGTCGACCGCAAGGGGCGTGTTTCTGTGCCGGCGACCTTTCGCTCCACACTGGCGACGCACCGCCATCCCAATCAGGTGGTGCTTATGCCCTCTTTCAAGTATCCGGCGCTCGACGGTACTGGCAGCGATCATCTCGCCGAGATGATGGAAGGTTTGAATACTCTCGACCAGTATTCCGATCGCCGCGACGATTTGGCCTTGATGTTCGCCGACTCGACACCGCTGCAGATCGATGGCGAAGGGCGAATCGTCCTCCCCGAGGAGTTGAAGGATCACGCCCACATCACCGACGAGGTCGCCTTTGTCGGTCTCGGCACGATATTCCAGATGTGGGAGCCCGAGCGCTTCAAGGCGCATCGGGCCGAGGCGCGCGACCGGTCGCGCCGCGAGCGCGCCACCTTGCCGCCCGGCGCCGCCCGCTAGCCCGCGATGACTGTCGCGCCAGCCCGAATCCCAGGGCATATCCCGGTACTCGTCGAGGCGGTGCTGGCCGCGCTGGCGCCGCGCGACGACGCGGTCTACGTCGACGCCACCTTCGGCGCCGGCGGCTATAGCGAAGCGCTGCTCGGGGCCGCCCGCTGCCGCGTCTTCGGCATCGACCGTGACCCCGAGACGGTGGCGCGGGGCGAAGCGCTCGCCGGGCGCTACGGCGGCCGGCTGACCCTGATCGCCGGCCCATTCGGCGACATGGAGCGATTGCTCGACCCATTCTCGCCCGGCCCCATCGCCGGCGTCGCCTTTGATCTCGGCGTTTCGTCGATGCAACTGGACGAGGCCGCGCGCGGCTTTTCGTTCCGCCGGGACGGTCCGCTCGATATGCGCATGAGCCGCGCCGGCGAAACAGCCGCCGAGCTGATCGCGCGCCTCTCCGAGCGCGAATTGGAAAGCCTGATCCGCGCCCTCGGGGAAGAGCGCTTTGCCGGACGCGTCGCCCGCGCCATCGTTGCAGCGCAGCGCCGCCGGCCGCTTACCAACACCGGGGAATTGGCCGAGATCGTCCGCGCCGCCATTCCGAAGCGCGAGCCCGGCCTCGATCCGGCGACCCGCACGTTCCAGGCGCTGCGCATCGCGGTCAACGATGAACTGGGCGAGCTGGATCGGGGCCTCGCCGCGGCGGAGCGGCTGCTGATGCCGGGGGGCCGGCTCGCGGTCGTCTCGTTCCATTCACTCGAGGACGGCCGAGTAAAGTCGTTCCTGCGCCGGTGCAGCGAAGCCGCGCGCGGCTCGCGGCATCTGCCGCCACGCCCCGGCGGGCCGGCGCCCAGCTTCACCTTGCTGTCGCGCCGCCCGGTCCGGCCCAGCGCCGCGGAGATCGCGCGTAATCCGCGCGCCCGGTCGGCGCGGCTGCGCGCCGCCGAGCGCACGGCGGCTCCGCCCTTCGGCACCCCCGCTTCGGCGGAGTCGCGGCGATGAGGTGGCCGGGGGGAGCCTTCTGGATCGCCGTCGCCTTTGCCGCGGGGATCGGCAATTACGTGGTCAAGCAGACCGTGCAGCGGCTCGACGACGACCTCACCAATGTGCGCAAGAAGATCGTCGCCGAGCAGAAACAGATCCACGACTTGACCGCCGAGTGGACCTATCTAAACCAGCCCGAGCTGCTCGCCGATCTCAACCGGCGCTATCTCGGCCTCGTGCCGATCGCGCCGAAACAGGAACGGGTCGGTCTTGACGAGATCGCCATGCGGCCGGCTCCCGCGCCGCAGCCCGGTATCACGGAGATGCAGACAGCGGTCGCCGCGGCGGTGCCGCCGCTGACCAAAATGGCTGCGGCGATCCTGCCGGCGGCGGTTTCCGTACCCGCGCCCGAGCCTGCGGCGGTGGCCGGTGTCTCGCCCTCGGCCGCTGGCAAGGCGAAGCCGAGACTCGCTCGATGCGCTGTTCGACCAGGTCGCGAGGGACCGCTGATGTTGTCGGCGCAGCGGCTCGACGACAATCCCTGCCGGCCGCGGCATTTCAAGCCGCCGCCTTGCGCCCCGGTCATCGCCGACGGCGCGGCTGCCGAGTTTCTCGACAACACGCGGACCCGTCTGCTGCTCGCGGCGGCGCTCTTCACCTTGATCTTTGTTGTCATCGCCGGAAGGCTGGTCGACGTCGTCGCGCTAGCCGGTGCCGGCAACGACGTGCGGACTGCGCGCAGCCGCCTCGTCGTCCCGCCGCCGCCGGTGCGCGCTGATATCGTCGACCGCAACGGCACCCTCCTGGCGACCAATCTTGACAGCCCTGCGCTCTACGTCGATTCCAAGATCATGCTGCAGGCGGGCGAGGATCCGGAGGCGGCGGTGCGGGCGATCACCGCGGCCTTACCCGACCTATCGCCGGCCGCTATTCGGGCCAAGCTCGCTTCGGGCAAGACCTTTGCGTATCTGACCCGGTCGCTGACCCCGCGCCAGGAATACGCCATCAACAATCTCGGCATTCCGGGGGTCGAGTTCGAGCGCGGGGAGAAGCGGCGCTATCCGCTCGGCGATCTATTCGCCCACGCGGTCGGCTACTGCAATGTCGACAATATCGGCCAGGCCGGGCTCGAGCGCGGCCTCAACCCGGCGATCAAGGGCGGCGGGAAGCCGGTGACGCTGGCGCTCGACGCCCGCGTCCAGTTCGTGCTCAAGGACGAGCTGCAGCAGGTCATCACCCAATTCAACGCCAAAGGCGCCGCCGGCATCATCATGAATGTGCATACCGGCGAGATCGTCGCGATGGCGTCGCTGCCGGACTTCGATCCCAACCATCCGCCGTCTACCGACCCGAAACGCGAGACGGCCGACGACAAGGACCGCATTTTCAACAAGATTACCTCGGGTGAATACGAGCTCGGCTCGGTCTTCAAGATCTTCAACACCGCGATGGCGCTCGACAATAACGTCGCTACGATGAACTCGTCCTTCGACGCGCGAAACCCGATCAAGATCGGGCGTTTCACGATCGAGGATTATCACGGCAAGCATCGCGTTTTGACCGTGCCGGAGATTTTCGCCTACTCGTCGAATATCGGATCGGCGCGGATGGCGGTGGCGGCCGGACCCAAATTGCAGCGCGATTTTCTGGCGAAGCTCGGCCTGTTGGAGCCGGTGCCGATCGAGTTCGATAAGGCGGACGTCGGACGACCGCATTTCCCGGCGCCGTCGGCATGGCACGAGGTCAACGTGATGACCATCGCCTTCGGCCACGGCATCGCGGTGACCCCGCTGCACATGATCACGGCGACCGCGGCGATGATCAACGGCGGCATCTTGCATCCGCCGACGATGCTCAAAGTGCCGGCCGGAGCGAAGGTGCCGGGCGTTCGGGTGATCTCGGCCAAGACATCCGATCAAATCCGCAAGCTGATGCGGCTCGTCGTCGAATACGGCACCGCCAAACTGGCGGCGGCGCCGGGCTATGTCGTTGGCGGCAAGACCGGCACCGCGGAAAAGAACCTCCATGGCCACTACGAGGAAAAAAGGCTGCTATCGTCGTTTATCGGCGCATTCCCGATGAACGACCCGCAATATGTGATCCTGACCCTGGTCGACGAGCCGCACGGCAACAAGGAAAGCCACGGCTATGCCACGGCCGGCTGGACCGTCGCGCCGGCGACGAGCCGGATCATTCAGCGCATCGCGCCGCTCCTGGGGGTGGCGCCGGTCGATGAGAAATCACCCGCTATCGTCAAAGCCCTGCAGATAGAGAGCCTCGCGGGCAAGAAGCTTGAAGATTACTGAGCTGCTCGGTCTCGACGCCGCCCCGGTTTCGGCAACCCCTTTGGCCTCCCCCGGGGCCGCGCCGCTCAAAAATCTGGAGATCGCCGGAATTACTGCCGATTCCCGAGAGGTGCGGCCAGGTTTCCTGTTCGCGGCGCTGAAGGGTGTGCGGACCGACGGTCGCCGTTTCGCCGCCGAGGCGGCGGCGAAGGGCGCGGCGGCGATCCTGACCGACGATCCCGCGGCGCTCGATCTCGGTCCAACGCAGCGGGCGCGGATCGCGGTGGTGACCGACCCCAACCCGCAGCGCCTGCTGGCGCTGGCGGCGTCCCGCTTCTACTCGGCGCGGCCCAAGACGCTTGCCGCGGTCACCGGCACCAACGGCAAGACCTCCGTCGCGCACTTTGCTCGCGAAATCTGGCAGGCGCTGGGCCGCAAATCGGCCAGCCTCGGCACGCTCGGCTGGGTCGTCGGCGGCGAGCGCCATGCCGGCGCGCTGACGACGCCGGACCCCGTGGCCCTGCACCGCACCTTGGGCGAGCTGGCGATGCGCGGGGTGGATTGCGCCGTGATCGAGGCGTCGAGCCATGGCCTGGTCCAGTACCGCCTCGACGGCCTGTCGTTCGCCGCCGCCGCCTTCACCAACCTCACCCGCGATCACCTCGACTATCACGGCGACATGGACTCCTACCGCGCCGCCAAGGACCGGCTCTTCACGACGCTGCTGGCGCCGGGCGGAACCGCGGTGCTCAATGCCGACAGCCCGGAATACGCGCGCCTCTCCGCGCTCGTCCGCGGTCGGGGTCACAACATCATCGCCTACGGTACGAGCGGCTCGGCCGATCTCCGCCTCGTCTCGCGCATGCCGCGCCCTGATGGACAGCGGGTTGGCCTGTCCCTCTACGGCGAGGCGCATGACATCGAGCTGAAGCTCATCGGCGATTTCCAGGCACTGAATGTGCTCGCCGCGCTCGGTCTGACGCTGGCGGCGGGAAGCGAGTTGTCCGCCGCTGTCGCGGCGCTACCGGGGCTGACCACCGTGCCGGGCCGGATGCAATTTGTCGGCGAGATCAATCGCGCCGCCGTGTTTGTCGATTACGCGCATACCCCGGACGCGCTCGCCACGGTGCTGCGGGCGGCCCGCCCGCATGCCGAGCGGCGGCTCGTCGTGGTGTTTGGCGCCGGCGGTGACCGCGATGCCGGCAAGCGGCCCTTGATGGGTCAGGTCGCGGCCGAAAACGCCGATCTCGCCTATGTCACCGATGACAATCCCCGCACCGAAGTCGCCGCCGCGATTCGCCGATCGATCCTCGCGGCCGCACCAGGGGCCATCGAGATCGGGGATCGGCGCGAGGCAATCGGCGCCGCGATCGCGGCGCTGGAACCGGGCGACGTTCTGGTCATCGCCGGCAAGGGACACGAGAGCGGCCAGATCGTTGGATGCAAAACCCTGCCCTTCGACGATGTCGTGGTCGCGTGCGAAGCGATCGGTGAGCGAGGCCTTTGATGTCCCAGACGCATCACCGGTTGTGGCGTTACAACGTTACGGTTATGCGTAGCGCCGCCAGCGCCGCGCGCGCGGCTTCCGCCAGCCTCCAACGATAAAGAAGCGCATGCTTTATCTGCTGCTCTACCCGCTTGCCGACGAATTTCACGCGTTCAATCTGTTTCGCTACATCACCTTTCGGTCGGGTGGCGCCGTGGTCACTTCGCTGTTGATCAGCTTCGTCTTCGGGCCGCCGATGATCGCCTGGCTCAAGTCGAAGCAGGGCGAGGGCCAGCCCATCCGCGACGACGGGCCCCAAAGTCACATCGTCCGCAAAAAGGGCACGCCGACGATGGGTGGGTTCCTCATCCTTTCGGCGGTGACGATCTCGACGTTGCTGTGGACGGATCTGGTGAACGCCTATGTCTGGACGGCGCTGGCCGTGACGGTGGGCTTCGGGCTGATCGGCTTTCTCGACGACTACCGCAAGCTTACACGCCGGTCGCATCGCGGTGTGCCCGGCAAGGTTAAGCTGTTGCTCGAAATCGTCATCGCTGCCGCGGCGTGCGTCGTGCTGGCTGTCTACATCCACCAGCCTTTCGCCAACCAAGTGGCGGTGCCGTTCTTCAAGAACGCGTTGCTCAACCTCGGCTGGTTCTTCATCCCGTTCGGCGTCTTCGTCATTGTTGGCGCGTCGAACGCGGTCAACTTGACCGATGGGCTCGACGGACTGGCGATCGTGCCGACGATGATCGCGGCCGGGTGTTTCGCGTTCATCGCCTATCTGGTCGGCAATCTGACCTTCGCCACCTACCTGCAACTCCACCATATCCCGCGCACCGACGAGCTGGCGGTCTTCTGCGGCGCGATGATCGGCGCTAGCCTGGGCTTCCTGTGGTTCAATGCGCCGCCGGCGATGGTCTTCATGGGTGATACCGGGTCGCTGTCCTTGGGTGGCGCCCTCGGTGCGATCAGCGTCATCACCAAGCACGAGCTGGTGCTGGCGATCGTCGGCGGGCTGTTTGTGCTCGAAGCGGTATCGGTCATCGTCCAGGTCGTTAGCTTCAAGATGACCGGTCGCCGTGTTTTTCGGATGGCACCGCTGCACCATCATTTCGAGCAGAAGGGGTGGGAAGAGCCTACCGTGGTGATCCGTTTCTGGATCATCGCCTCGATTCTGGCGCTCGCCGGATTGGCGACGCTCAAATTGCGGTAGGCGGCGATGATCGTCGTCCCCGGCTTTGAAGGTCGCAAGGTCGCGGTTCTCGGCCTCGCCCGCTCGGGACGCGCGGCGGTGGCGGCGCTCAAGGCTGGGGGGGCCGAGGTGCTGGCCTGGGACGACAGCGAAAAGACCCGCGCCGCGGTCGCGGGCGAGGTCGCGCTCGCCGACCCGACCGCGATCGATTGGCGCGAGGTTGCGGTGCTGATGCCGTCACCGGGCATCCCGCACAGCTTCCCGAAGCCGCACCTCGCCGTCGAGGCCGCCCGCAAGGCCGGGGTCGCCGTCCTCGGCGATATCGAGTTGCTCGGTCGGGCTCGGCACCAGGCGCGCTTTATCGGGATCACCGGCACCAACGGCAAATCGACCACGACGGCGCTGATTGGGCACATCCTCGGAGAGGCCGGAAAGCGGGTCGAAATCGGCGGCAATCTCGGCCCGCCCGCGCTCGGCCTCGCGCCGCTCGGCAAGGACGGGACTTATATCCTCGAGCTGAGCTCGTTCCAGCTTGAACTCGTGATCTCGCTCGCCTTCGACATCGCCGTGTTGCTCAACGTAACGCCCGACCATCTTGACCGGCACGGCGACATGGACGGCTACATCGCCGCCAAAAAGCGCATCTTCGCGCGGCAGCGCGAAGGCAGCACCGCCGTCGTCGGCATCGACGACCCGATCTGCCGCGATATCACCGAGGCGCTGCGGCGCGACGGCAAAGCGCGCGTCGTGCCGATCTCGGTACAGCGCGAGGCGCTAGGCGGCGTTTATGTCGAAGATGGCTGGCTGGTTGATGCGCTCGACGGTTTGCCGCGGCGGATTTTCAATCTGGCCGAAGCCACGCGGCTGCCCGGCAAGCACAACGCGCAGAACGCTGCCGCCGCTTATGCCGTGGCGCGCCGCGCGGGGCTCGACGCGGAAGCCGCGATTGCCGGCATCCGCAGCTTCCCCGGCCTCGCGCATCGTCAAGAACTGGTAGATACGATTGAGGGCATACGCTATATCAATGATTTCGAAGGCCACGAACGCCGATGCCACCGAAAAGGCGCTCGCCTGTTACCCGGCGATTTACTGGATCGCCGGCGGCCTTCCCAAGGCAGGAGGGATCACATCGCTCGCGCCGTACTTCACGCGCTTGCGGCACGCCTTCCTGATCGGCAACGCCACGGGGGAGTTTGCGGCGACGCTCGACGGCAAGGTCCCATACACGCGCTGCGGTGACCTCGCGACGGCGCTAAAGACCGCGTCCGAACAGGCGCGAGGGGAGCACGTGCCCGATGCCGTGGTGCTGCTGTCGCCCGCTTGCGCCTCCTACGACCAGTTCCCCAATTTCGAGGTGCGCGGCGATACCTTCCGGAGCCTCGTCGGCGAGCTGCCGGGAGCGCATCGATGAGGTTCGCGCGCATCGACCAAAGCCCGGTGGCGCGGTGGTGGTGGACCGTCGACCGCTGGAGCGTCGGCGCGTTGATGGCGTTGATCGCGATCGGCGCCGTGTTGAGCATGGCGGCGAGCCCGGCGGTGGCCGTGCGGATCGGCTACGACCCGTTGCATTTCGTCAAGCGTCACCTGGCGGCGGTGCCGATCTCGCTGGCGATCATGTTCCTCGTGTCGCTGTTGCCGCCGCGCCGGGTTCGCCGCGCCGCGTTCGCGCTGTTCGGCGTGTCGCTGGTGATGCTGATCGCAACCTTGGTGATCGGCATCGAGGTCAAGGGCGCTCGGCGCTGGATCGGCATCGCCGGCATGCCGATGCAACCTTCCGAACTGGTCAAACCGACTTTCGCCATCGTCGCTGCTTGGCTCTTCGCCGAGCAGCGGCGCAATCCGAACTTTTACGGCAACTGGATTTCGGCCGGTCTTTTCGTGATGATCCTGGCGATCCTCGTCAAGCAGCCCGATTTCGGTATGGCGATGGTTGTCGCCACGGTGTGGTTTGCCCAATTTTTCATGGCCGGGCTTCGGTTTTATTGGCTTGGGGTCGGGCTTGTCGGCGGCCTATCGATGCTCTTCGCCGCCTATGAGTGGCTGCCGCACGTCACCGACCGGATCAACCGCTTTCTCGATCCCAGCGCCGGCGATTCTTACCAGGTGCGCCGTTCGCTCGAGGCCTTCATGAGCGGCGGCTTGTGGGGCAAGGGCCCGGGCGAGGGCACGGTCAAGGACGTGCTGCCCGACGCGCATGCCGATTTTGTCTTCGCCGTCGCCGGCGAGGAGTTTGGGCTCCTCGCCTGCATTCTGATCGTCGGGCTGTTCGCGTTCATCGTGCTGCGCGGGTTCTCCCGGCTGCTGCAGGAGCAGGATCAGTTCGTCTTGCTGGCCGCGACCGGGCTGTTGATCCAGTTCGGTTTGCAGGCGGCGGTCAACATGGCCTCGGCCTTGCGTCTGATCCCGACCAAGGGGATGACGCTGCCATTCCTGAGCTACGGCGTGTCCTCGATGCTCGCCCTGGCGCTTGGCATGGGGATGCTGCTGGCGTTGACCCGAAGACGATTGGGCGGAGACGAATTGTGAAGCCGGTCTATGTCCTCGCCGCGGGCGGCACCGGCGGGCATCTGTTCCCCGCCGAGGCGGTGGCGCGCATCCTCGTCGAGAGCGGGGCCGAGATTCATCTCCTGAGCGATGGCCGTGTCGAGGCGTTTGCCGACAGGGTGCCCGGAGTGACAATCGACCGGGTGCGGGCCGGCAGGTTGGGAGGCGGCCCGTTCAACACGGCCTACGGGTTGGCCGAAATCGCGCTCGGCATCGTGCAGGCGCGGCGCCTGCTGCGCCGGCTGAAGCCTTCGGCGGTAGTTGGCTTCGGCGGCTACCCGTCGGTGCCGACGATGCTCGCCGCCGCACAGCTTGGTCTGCCAACGCTGATCCACGAGCAGAACGCGGTGTTTGGCCGCGCCAACCGGTTGCTCGCGCCGCGCGCCCGCCGCATCGCCACCGGCTTCGCCGAGACGTTGGGGTTGCGTCCGGTCGACCGCGCGCGCGCCATACACACTGGCAACCCGGTGCGTCCGGCGATCCGCGCGATCGGCGCCGCATCTTATGCCGCGCCGGCCGAGGACGGGCCGATCGAGTTGCTGGTGGTCGGCGGCAGCCAGGGCGCGCGGTTCTTTGGCGAGGTCGTCCCCGCCGCCTTGGCGGCGCTGCCGTCAGAGTTACGGTCGCGCCTACGGGTCGCGCAGCAGTCGCGCGCGGACGACAATGTCGATGTCGGCGGCGCGCTGCTTGCGCTCGGCATCTCGGCCGAGGTCAGGACCTTCTTCGACGACATGCCGGCGCGGTTGCAGCGCGCGCATCTGGTGATCTGCCGCGCCGGCGCCTCGACCATCGCCGAGCTGGCCGCCGCCGGCCGCCCGGCGCTGCTAGTGCCCTACCCCTACGCCATGGACGATCATCAAAGCGCCAATGCCGGC
Organism: uncultured Alphaproteobacteria bacterium; assembly: GCA_963773625.1. Lineage (GTDB taxonomy): Bacteria > Pseudomonadota > Alphaproteobacteria > ATCC43930 > CGMCC-115725 > DATARH01. The sequence goes on from CAVZCJ010000015.1 coordinate 345,353, forward strand.
GCCTTTGCCGCGGCGAAGGCCGGCTGGTCGGCCGCGCAGAGCGAGCTGACGCCGGCCGGTCTCGCCGAGCTGCTTGCCGCGCTGCTGGCCGAACCGGCGCAGCTCGCTGCGGCCGCGGCGGCTGCCCGCCGGTTCGCCCGCGACGATGCCGCCGAGCACCTCGCCGGTTTGGCGCAAAGCCTTGCCCCAGGGCACAACGGCGGCGTCTTGGGCAGCCGCAAGCTGGAGCGCGCGGCATGAGATCGCTGCCGCAGGGGCTGGGCCTCATCCACTTCGTCGGCATCGGCGGCATCGGCATGAGCGGGATCGCCGAGGTGTTGCACAATCTCGGCTACAAGGTGCAGGGCAGCGACGTCGCCGAGGGTGGTAACACCCATCGCCTCGCCGCGCTCGGCGTTCCCATCATGATCGGCCACAACGAGAAGAACCTCGGCGCCGCCGAGGTCGTGGTCGTGTCGTCGGCGATCAAGACCGACAACCCGGAGATCGCCGCCGCCCGCGCCCACCGCATTCCCATCGTCCGCCGCGCCGAGATGCTCGGCGAGCTGATGCGATTGAAATGGGCGATCGCGGTCGCCGGCACGCACGGCAAGACCACGACCACCTCGCTGATCGGCGCGCTCCTCGAAACCGCGCAGCTCGACCCGACCGTGATCAATGGCGGGATCGTCAACGCGTATGGCACCAACACCCGGCTCGGCGCCAGCGACTGGATGGTCGTCGAGGCCGACGAGAGCGACGGCACCTTCACCCGCCTGCCGGCGGCGATCGCGGTCGTCACCAACATCGATCCCGAGCATCTCGACCATTACGGCGAGTTCGGCGCGCTGCAGCAGGCGTTCGACAGCTTTGTCGCCAACATCCCGTTCTACGGTTTCGCGGTGTTATGCATCGATCATCCCGTGGTGCAGGGGATGGTTGCGCGGGTAACCGAGCGCCGCATCATCACTTACGGGTTCAGCCCGCAAGCCGATATCCGCGCCATCAATATCCGGCTCGACGCCGACGGCACGCGCTACGACGTCATCATCGCCGACCGGACGACCGGAAAGACGCGGACCATCCGCGATCTGTTCCTGGCGATGTATGGCGAGCACAACGTGCAGAACTCGTTGGCGGCGATCGCGGTCGCCGCGGAGCTGAAACTGGGCGACGCGGTGGTCCGCGCGAGCCTCAGACACTTCAAGGGGGTGCGCCGCCGCTTCACCAAGGCGGGCGAGTGGAACGGCGTCGCGATCATCGACGATTACGGCCATCACCCGGTCGAGATCGCCGCGGTGCTGAAGGCATCGCGAGCGATTACCACGGGCAAGGTCATCGCGGTGGTGCAGCCGCATCGCTATACGCGCCTGGCGGATTTGTTCGAGGGGTTCTGTACCTGCTTCAACAATGCCGACACGGTGCTCGTCGCCGATGTCTACGCCGCCGGCGAGGCGCCGATTGCCGGCATCGACCGCGCTGCGCTGATCGCTGGGCTCGCAGCGCACGGCCACCGCCATGTCGAGGCGCTCGAGACCCCTGCCGCGTTGGCGCCAGCGGTGCGCGAATTGGCGAAGCCCGGAGATTTGGTTGTCTGCCTCGGCGCTGGCTCGATCACCAACTGGGCGAATGCGTTGCCGGCCGAACTCGCCGCGCTCGATGCTGTGTCGCGGAGCCGGGTCGCATGATGGCGCCTGCCGCTTCCACGATGCCGGCGCTGATCGAGCGCCTGCCCAAGGTGCGCGGCCGCCTCGCCGCCAACGCGCCGATCGGTCCGATGACCTGGTTCCGCATCGGCGGCCCGGCCGAGGTGCTGTTCCGTCCGGTGGACGAATATGACCTCGCGGATTTTCTTCGCGACCTGCCGGAAGATGTTCCGGTAACGGTGATCGGCGTCGGCTCGAACCTGCTAGTGCGCGACGGTGGCATTTCGGGAGTAACGATCCGGCTTGGCCGCGGCTTTGCCGAGATCGCCACCGCGGGTGAAACGGTTCGCGCTGGGGCGGGCGCACTCGACCTCAATGTCGCGTTGACCGCCGCCGAGGTCGGGATCGCCGGGCTCGAGTTTCTCTCCGGCGTGCCCGGCACCATTGGTGGCGGCCTGCGGATGAACGCGGGCGCTTACGGCAGCGAGATCAAGGATGTCTTGGTCGAGGCGGCGGCGGTTGACCGCAATGGTATGATCCATCGCGTGCAGGCGGCCGAGCTGGGCCTCTCCTATCGCCATTCGACGGCGCCAGACGGTTGGATTTTTCTTAGCACCCTCCTTCGCGGCAGGCGCGGCGACAAGCGCGAAATAGCTCGGCGCATGGCCGAGATTCAGGCGGCGCGCGAAGCTTCGCAGCCGATCCGCTCGCGCACCGGCGGCTCGACCTTCGCCAATCCTCCGGGTCATCAGGCCTGGCAGCTGATCGACGCCGCCGGCTGCCGGGGCCTCGCGCGCGGCGGCGCGATGGTCTCCGAGAAGCATACCAATTTCCTCATCAACACCGGGACGGCCAGCGCCGCCGACATCGAGGGTTTGGGCGAGGAGGTGCGGCGGCGGGTCCATGCCCAATTCGGCATCGTGCTCGAGTGGGAAATTCGCCGTGTCGGTCGCCCGCTCCCGGGATGGCGCGCGGAGGAGGGGTCATGCGCAAGCTGAGCCGACCCAAGGTTGCTCGGCCGCGCCGCCGGCGGACGCCGCGCGATCTGCGGCGCCTGGTGGTATGGGTGGCGCCGGTGGCGCTCATCGCCGGGATCGGCGCGGGCGCGGTACTGAGCGGCTGGTCGCCGGGGCGGGGCTCCGCGCACGACCTCAACTCGGCATTCATGTCCGCGACGGCTGCGCTGGGCCTCACTGTCGACGACATCGAGGTCGAGGGGCGCGCGACCACCGACACCGCGACAATCCTCGCCGCGCTCGGCGCCCATGCCGGCACGCCGATCCTCGCGATTAACCCTGCGCACGCCAAGGAACAGCTGGAAGCTTTGCCTTGGGTACACTCGGCGTCGATCGAGCGCCGTCTGCCGGGAACGATTTTCGTCCATCTCGTCGAACGCATCCCGCTCGCGGTATGGCAGCACGACAACAAGTTCGAGCTGATCGACCGCGACGGAACGGTCATCCCGGTCGGCGATCTGTCGCGCTTCGCCAAGCTCCCGACCGTGGTCGGCGGCGACCAGGCGCGGCATGGCGCCGCTGCCTTATTGGATTTGCTGGCGAGCGAGCCCGATCTGGCGGCGCGTGTCACCGCCGCGATCCTGGTCGGCGACCGGCGCTGGAACCTGCGCATCGACAACGCCATCGATGTCATGCTCCCCGAGGACGATGCGGCCGGCGCTTGGGCCAGGCTCGCCAAGCTCGAACGCGACAACCGCCTGTTGCAGCGCGATGTGCAGACCGTCGACATGCGCCTGCCCGACCGCCTGGTCATGCGTGTCAATGACCTGGCGAAAGAGCCGGTTCCGGCGAAAAAGACCCACCCTCCGGGGAAGAGCACATGAGCGCGCCGACCGCTGCCGCGAAACGACGCCCAGGGGGCGCGAACAAGGGTGGTTCGGGAAATGGTCCGGCGCCGCGCCCGCGTCCGCAGCCGGTGCGCCCCCGCGGCAGCCTCATCGCCGGCGTCGATATCGGCTCGACAAAAATCTGCTGTTTCATTGCCCGGGTCGATGGCTCCGAGCCGCGTATCCTGGGGATTGGCCACCAGGTCTCGCGCGGCATGAAAGGCGGAAGGATCGTCAATCTCGACGAGGCTAGCGATTCAATCCGCACCGCCGTGCACGCCGCCGAGGAGATGGCCGGCGAGACGATCGACCAGGCGGTCGTCAGCCTGTCCGCGGGATTTGGCGCCTCGCGCATGGTCAAGGCCGAGATCGGCGTCGGCGGACGCGAGATCAGCGACAGCGATCTGCGCCACGTGCTGGAGCGCGGTTACGCGATGCGCGACACCGGCGACGGGCAGGTGATTCACTCCTTTCCGGTCGGGTTTTCGGTCGACGACAGCCGTGGCATCCGGGACCCGCGCGGGATGATCGGGACGCGGCTGGGGGTCAACATGCACGTCGTCGCCGCCGCCTCGGCGGCGGTGCGCAATCACAGCGCCGCGATGTCGCGGGCGATGCTCGATGTCGATACCTTCGTGGTCAGCCCTTACGCCTCCGGTCTCGCCTGCCTGGTCGAGGACGAAATGAACCTCGGCGTCACGGTCATCGATATGGGCGGCGGCACGACGACGATTGGCGTTTTTGTCGGCGGTAATTTGGTGTTTACCGACGTTGTGCCGGTTGGCGGCGTGCATGTCACCAACGACATCGCCCGCGGCCTGTCGACCCCACTGGCCCACGCCGAGCGCATGAAGGCGCTGTTCGGCAGCGCCATTGCGTCGACCCTCGACGAACGCGAGATGATCGCGGTGCCGCAGATCGGCGAAGAAGAAGACGGGCACGCCAGGCACGTGCCGAAATCGATGCTCGTCAGTGTCATCGCGCCGCGCGTTGAGGAGACCTTCGAGATGGTGCGCAACCGCCTCGAGGCCGGCGGCTCCGACAAGATCGCCGGGCGTCGCGTGGTCCTGACCGGCGGCGCCTGTCAGCTCCACGGGGTGCGCGAGCTTGCCGGGCTCATTCTCGACAAGCAGGTGCGCATCGGCCGGCCGTTGCGGATCAAGGGTCTCGCCGAATTCGACGCATGGGCCGGCGTTTTCGACCGCCGCCGGGCTGCTCCATTTCGCGATGTCCGAACGTGCCGAGAAGCCGCGGGCGGCCCACCGCGCCGGGGGCGGCATCTTCGGTCGGGTGTCGCGATGGGTCAGGGAGACTTTTTGAGGCCGTGTTTGATTTTTTGCCTGGCCCCAGGTATGGCGATTGGCGCAAATCGCGTAGAGTTGTTGGGAATCAGGCGGAATCGTGCCGGGGGTTACGGTTGGGCCGGTCCGCCGTGATCGCAGCTAGAGGGATCCGGCACCTGGCCGGAAGGAAGTCGCAGCCGCGCGGTGCGTGGAGGGCAGCACGATGATCAATTTGAGCATCCCGAGAGACGAGCAGGAGCTTAAGCCCCGCATTACCGTCGTCGGGGTCGGTGGCGCCGGTGGAAACGCGGTCAACAACATGATCCGCGCCAATCTCGTCGGCTGCGAGTTTATCGCCTGTAATACCGATGCGCAGTCGCTGCAATTATCGACCGCGCCGCGCAAGATCCAGCTCGGGATCGGCGTTACCCGCGGCCTTGGCGCCGGCTCGCGGCCCGATGTCGGACGCGCGGCGGCCGAGGAGGCGATCGACGACATCCTTGAATCGCTGCAAGGCTCGAACATGGTGTTCATCACCGGCGGCATGGGTGGCGGCACCGGCACCGGCGCGGCTCCGGTCATCGCCCGGATCGCGCGTGAGTCGGGCATTCTTACCGTCGGCGTCGTCACCAAGCCGTTTCACTTCGAAGGCGTCCACCGGATGCGCACCGCCGAGGCGGGGATCGAGGAGCTGCAGAAATTCGTCGACACGCTGATCATCATTCCCAATCAGAACCTGTTCCGCGTCGCCAACGAGCGCACCACCTTCGCCGACGCGTTCAAGATGGCTGATGACGTGCTCCATGCCGGCGTGCGCGGGGTCACCGACCTGATGGTGATGCCGGGCCTGATCAACCTCGACTTCGCCGACATTCGCACGGTGATGAGCGAAATGGGCAAGGCGATGATGGGCACCGGCGAGGCCGAGGGCGAGCGCCGCGCGGTCGATGCGGCCGAGGCGGCGATCTCCAACCCGCTGCTCGAAGACGTGTCGATGAAGGGTGCGCGCGGCGTGCTCATCAACATCACCGGCGGTCTCGACATGACCCTGTTCGAGGTCGACGAGGCGGCCAATCGCGTGCGCGAAGAGGTCGATCCCAACGCCAATATCATCTTCGGCTCGACCTTTGACGAGAAGCTCTCCGGGCGGATGCGCATTTCGGTCGTCGCCACGGGCATCGACGGCGATGCGCCGCAGGGTGAACGCCAGCCGACGCTCGGCGCGCGCAGCGTGACCGATACGACGATGCGCGGCGCTGCCCCCGGCTACACGCAGCCGATACTGACGCAGAACGCGGCGGCCCCGCCGCGTAGCGAGGCGCGCGCCGAGCCGTTCGCCGAGGCAGCGCCGCCAGCCGCCGAGGCCGCCGAAAGCGCCGCCGTGCGCGGTGGCGCGTTTATCGCGCCTCGGCCGGTGGAGCCCGGAACGCCGCGCCAGGTGCCGCTCACCCATCCGGCGGTGCAGGCGCCGGCGGCGGATCCGGCACGACAGCGTGGTCGGGGCCCCAGCCTCATCGAGCGGGTTACCGGCGTCGGCCGCCGCGCGACGCCGCCGGCCGCCGCGCCGGCACCGGTCGCCACTCCGATCGCCGCGCCGCGCCCGGCGACCCCGCCCGCCCAGCCAGCGCGCCCGGCGGTGCAGCAGCCTCGGCTGGCGCCGCTCGACCCCGAGGAGCGCACCGGCAACAGCAAGGAAGACGACTTGCTCGACATTCCGGCTTTTCTGCGCCGCCAAGCCAACTGACCCGGCTGGCGATCGATCGCCGGGGTAATGGCATGAAGCGCTGGGCGCCCAGGCTCGCCGGCTGGGCGGTGGCCGTGCTGGTGTGGTTTGCCGCGCCGGCGTTGGCCGTCGAATCGCAATGGAGCCCGTTCAGCTCTCCGGAGCATGGTTTCAAGGCCGATTTTCTCATTGCCCCGAAGCTGACCACCAGCGGCACGCCGGGTAAGGACAAGATGGTGCAATACGAGTTTCAAGCCGCCATCGGCACCGAAAATGCGTACGAGGTCGCGGTGCTTGAGTTTGGCGCGGGTTACACGGCGCCGTCGGCCAGCGAGGAGATTTACGGCAAGCTGGTTGAGGGTTACGCCAACGGTAGCAATTCAACCTTGCGCACTAAGTATCCGCGGATCATCGCCGGTGAGCCGGGGATCGAGGCGATCAGCGACGACGACAAGAACAACATGCATCATCTGATCGATATCGTGATTGCCCAGGGCAAGGTTTACATCGTCGTTTCGGCCGGCCCCAAAGGCCATGAGACCAGCCCGGAAGCGATCCACTTCCGCGACTCGTTTTCCTTCATCGGCAAATAGGCTTGGATGAACCATTCGAGCTCGGCGTTTAATGAATCGCCGGCTTTCGCATAAGTTATTGATTTTATTTACGTAATGCGACAGAGAACGTGAAACAAACTGCAATAAAGAGTGATTTGTAGGGAGAGGGCCGCCCCGGCAAGCTTTGTGCACCGGGGACGTAGCATTAAAAACGAGGCTGTGGTGGGGGATAAGGGTTACATCAGACAGCGGACGCTGGCGCGCGAGGTCGCGTGTCGCGGCATTGGCTTGCACGGTGGGGACCGGATTGCGATGGCGCTGCTGCCGGCGGCGCCCGACGCCGGGATTGTCTTCCGCCGCACCGACGTCGGGGTGTCGATCCGCGCGGTCTGGGGCAACACCATCGAAGCGGCCCTGTGCTCGGTGCTGACGAACGGTGAGGGCATCGAGGTCAGGACGGTCGAGCATTTGATGGCCGCGCTGAGGGGTTGCGGCATCGACAATGCGATCGTCGAAGTGGATGGGCCGGAAGTGCCGGCGATGGATGGCAGCGCCGCGCCCTTTGTCGCGATGATCGAGCGTGCCGGGACGGTCGTCCAGGAACGGCCGCGCCGGGCGATCAAGGTGCTGAAGCCGGTGCGCGTCCGCAGCAATGGCGCCAGCGTGGCCCTGCTTCCCGATCACGATTTTTCGATGAGCTTCGAAATCGATTTCGACAATCCGATAATCCATCGTCAGAACATGACGATGTCGTTCGAGCCCGACACCTTCAAGAGCGAGCTGAGCCGCGCCCGGACCTTCGGGCTATTCGAGGATGTCGCGCGGCTGCAGGCGGCTGGCCTCGCGCGTGGCGGATCGCTTGACAACGCCGTGGTGATCAGCGGCAATCGGATTCTCAACGAAGGCGGATTGCGCTTCGCCGACGAGTTCGTTCGGCACAAGCTGCTCGACGCTTATGGCGACCTGTACCTGGCCGGCGGCCATATCATCGGCTTTTTCCACGGCTCGCGCTCGGGTCACGCTCTTACCCGACGGCTGCTCGCGACGCTATTCGCCGATCCCGACGCGTGGTGCGCGACGACGATCACGCCGGTGGACACGGTGCCGGCGATGGCCTGGCCGCCAGTAGCGGCGCGCGCGGTCGCCTGAGGAATTCCGACAGCGGCTGGGCGGCGCGACGATCCGTGCTATAAACCGGGTCGGAACCGAGCGCCTATAATCGAGACCATGGCACCGCTCATGACTTCGCCGTCCCGGCTCGGCGCCGGGTTGTTGCTGCTGGCGCTTGCTGCTTGCGGCGGCGCGACCAAGAACCAAACCTATATCGAAAAGCCGGTCGACGAGCTTTACAACAACGCGATGGACCAGCTCGCCGACGACGACTACGCCAAGGCGGCCAACACCTTCACGCTGGTCGAGAGCGAGCATCCCTACTCGGTGTGGGCGACCAAAAGCCAGGTCATGGAGATCTACGCCGACTACCAGAACGGCAAGTACGACGATGCGATCATCGCCGCCGACCGCTTCATTCAGCTGCATCCCGGCAATCCCGACATCGCCTACGCCTTTTACGTCAAGGCGATTTGCTATTACATCCAGATCACCGACGTCGGCCGGGATCAGAAGACCACCGAGCTCGCGGTGAGGGCGCTGGACGATGTGGTGCGCCGGTTTCCCGACAGCAAATATGCCCGCGACGCCAAGCTGAAGCTCGACTTCACGCACGACCACCTTGCCGGCAAGGAGATGGAGATCGGCCGGTATTACCTGAAGCGGGGCGAATACCTGGCGGCGATGAACAGGTTCAAGCGGGTGATCGACAATTATCAGACGACGACGCACGTGCCCGAGGCGCTGGAGCGTCTCGTCGAGTGCGATCTCGCGCTGGGCCTTATCGACGAAGCGAAGCAGAACGCGGCAGTGCTCGGCTACAACTATCCCGGCAGCCATTGGTATGAGGATGCCTATGCGCTGGTCGGTGGCAACCTGGCTCCGGGACAACCCCCAAAGAGTTGGTTCAGCAGCCTCGTCGGGAGCGTCTTCTGAACCGGCGAGACATTACAAAAACTTAAGTGTCGCACGACGCCACGGTGATCTATGTCAGCGCGCGTGCCCCCTCGACGGCTTGACGTTGTCGGTTTGGCGCCCGGCTGCGCCGTTCTCGCCGGGACGCACTGCAACGAGGAGCGGGGACGCAACAGGGGAGGAGTTTGGGATGTTGAGGCGGCTCGTTGCCACAGCGCTCGTCTTCGCGACAGCGGGATTTTTAGCCGCCGCGGCGTTTGCAGCGGATCAGCCGGCGGTCACCGGCCTCTATCTGACGACGCGCTATCCGGCGCTGACCGTGAAGGCGGGCGAGACCGCGACGATCGATCTCTCGCTGCACAACTACAAAATGCCGCCGCAGGAGCTTTCGGTTTCGGTGCCGGACGTCGCGCCGGGCTGGAAGGCGACGATCCTTGGCGGCGGCCAGCCCGTCGCGGCGGTCGAGGTCGCCCCGGATTCGGACGAGCGCCTGCAGTTGCGGCTCGAACCGCCTACCGGCGCTGGCCCCGGCGACTACCATTTCACCGTCGACGCCAAGGGCCCGAACAACTTCGATCAGAAGCTGCCGATCACCGTGACGGTCGGCCAAGAGGTGCCGGCCAAGCTGAAGCTCACCACCAGCTTTCCCGATCTGCGCGGCACCGTGACGACCGCGTTCAAGTACAAGGTCAGCGTGACCAACGACAGCGGCCGCGACACGACGCTCAACCTCTCGGCCGATGCCCCCAAGAATTTCCAGGTGACGTTCACCGAGGCATTCGGCTCGCAGCAGCTGACCAGCATCCCGATCGAGGCCGGCAAGTCGAAGGACATCGACGTCGCGTTGACGATCCCGCGCGAAACCACGGCCGGCGCCTTACAAGCTGGCGGTCCATGCCAAGACCGAGCAGGCCAGCGCCGATCTGCCGCTGACCCTCACCATCATCGGTCAGCCGAAACTGACCTTGTCGGGGGTCAACGGCCGGCTCTCGGGCAATGCCTATGCCGGACAGGAAAGCGAGCTGACCATAGTCCTGCGCAATGACGGCAGCGAGGCGGCGCACGACGTCGAGCTGTCGGCGACGACCCCCGACCAATGGAAGGCGGTCTTCGATCCAAAGACCGTGCAGCAGCTCGCCGCCGGCGCCGAGCAGGAGGTCAAGGTCACCCTGACCCCGTCGCCGCGCGCGATCGCCGGCGACTATCAGACGACGTTCCGCGTCAGCGCCCCGGGCGGCATCTCGGAATCGGCGAATTTCCGCATCACCGTGCTGACCTCGACCCTGTGGGGCGCGATCGGCATCGCGATCATCGCCGTCGCGCTGCTCGTCGTGGTCTTCATCGTCGCCCGTTTCGGCCGCCGCTAGCAGCGAGGGCTCGATGCCGGGCGATATCGTCATCCGCGCCGAGGCGCTGACCAAGCGCTACGGCGGCAACCTCGCGGTCGACCACATCGATTTCGAGGTCGGCGCCGGCGAGATCGTCGGCATCCTCGGCCCCAACGGCTCGGGCAAGACGACGACGATCCTGATGCTGCTCGGGCCTCACCGAGCCGACCAGCGGGCGGGCGACGGTCGCCGGGTTCGATCCGTTGCGCGACCCGCTCGAAGTCAAGCGCCGGGTCGGCTATCTGCCGGACCAGATCGGCTTTTACGAGCGCATGTCGGCGCGCGACAACCTCGCCTATACCGCGCGCCTCGCCGGCCTGTCGCGGCAGGAGATCGACGAGCGCTTCGGCGCCGCCATTGAGCGGGTCGGGCTTGGCCGATACGGCCAATGCCCGCGTCAGGACCTTTTCCCAGGGCATGCGCCAGCGGCTCGGCCTCGCCGAGATCTTGATGAAGCGGCCGAGCGTCGCCGTGCTCGACGAGCCGACCACCGCGCTCGACCCGCATTCGACCCAGGAATTCCTCGACATGATCCGCGGGTTGAAGGCCGACGGCACCGCGGTCCTGCTGTCGTCGCACCACCTCGACCAGGTGCAGAGCGTGTGCGACCGGGTGGCGTTGTTCAATCGCGGCCGCATCGTCTTGTCGGGGACGGTCACCGAATTGACCGCGCAGGTCCTCGGCGGCGGTCACGTCTTCGATGTCGAGGCGCGCGGCGCGGGCATCAGGGACAAGCTCGCGGCGATGCCGGGGATCGTGCGGGTTCGGCCGATCGGGCCGGATTGCTATCGCCTCGATTGCGAGCGCGACATGCGCGCGGAGATTTCGCGCGAATTGGCCCGGTCGGGCGAGCTGCTGGGGATCAGCGTGGCGGCGCCCAGCCTGACCGAGGTCTATTACCGCTTCTTCGAGGGGGTGCGCGATGCCGCTCAGTAGCCGTCGGCACGGCTCGCCGTGGACCGGCCTTGGCGCGGTGATCGCCAAGGAAACGGCCGATCACCTGGGCAGCGTCCGCATGATCGTGATCGAGGTGCTGGTTTTCCTCACCGCGCTCGGCACGGCTTTTTTCGCGATCCGCACGATCCGCGACGACGATCGGCGAAAGCCCGTTCCTGTTTCTGCGCCTGATGACCATGTCGCCGCCGCTCAGCCAGAACAGCGAGACCACGCTGCCGTCGTTCATCGCGCTGCTCGGCTTTCTGATCCCGCTGGTCGCGATCGGCCTCGCCTTCGACATGATCAACGGCGAGTTCAACCGCCGCACCCTGAGCCGCATTCTGGCGCAGCCGATCTATCGCGACGCGCTGCTGCTCGGCAAATTTCTCGCCGGGCTGCTGGCGTTGACGATCGGGTTGATCTCGCTGTGGCTGTTGATGCTCGGCCTGGGATTGCTGCTGCTTGGGCTGCCGCCGAGCACCGAGGAGATGGTGCGGATGATCGGCTTCCTCGTCGCGACCATCGCCTATGGCGGGGTTTGGCTGGCGCTGGCGCTGCTGTTTTCGGTGCTCTTCCGCTCCCCGGCGACGGCGGTGCTCATCGCGCTCGGCACCTGGCTGGTGTTTGCGCTGTTCTGGTCGTCCTTCATCACCGATATTCTGGCATCGCTGATCTCGGGCCCGCCCGAAGGAGTTCTGGGGCCCCGCCTCGCTTATCTCCACACCGAGCAGATCATCGACCGGCTATCGCCCAACACGCTTTACGCCGAGATCGCGCTCGCCTTGTTGCAGCCGGCGACGCGCGCGCTGGGCCCGGTGCTGATCAGCCAGCTGCAGGGCGCAATTGCTTGGCGCGCCCTTGCCGGTGACGCCAGAGCTTCGTCCTGATTTGGCCGCAGCTCACCGGGCTGTTCGCCGGCATGATCGTGATTTTCGCTATTGCCTATATCTTTTTCCAGCGGCAGGAGATTCGGGCGTAACGGCCCGCGCTCTTTTCGCCGCATGCGCGCTAGCGCGCGCGGCATCGCAATCGCGACTGGGGCTATCTGGTAAACTGTCGTCAATGCTGCTCGGCGCTGACCATCCGGGACGTCGTGCTGATCGACCGTCTCGCCCTGGCCTTTCGGCCGGGGCTGTGCGTGCTGACCGGCGAGACCGGCGCCGGAAAGTCGATCCTGCTCGATGCGCTGGGCCTGGCGCTCGGCCGCCGCGCCGACGCGGCGCTGGTGCGGCCCGGCGCCGAGCAGGCCGTGGTCAGCGCCGAGTTCGTCGTCGATCCGCGCGCATCCCGGCCGCGGCGATTCTCGCCGCGGCGGGGATCGCCCCCGATCTTGGCGGCGCGGTGATCCTGCGCCGCATCCTCGGCGCCGACGGGCGCAGCCGCGCCTTCGTCAATGACGAGCCGGCAAGCATTTCGCTGCTGCGCGAGCTCGGCGACAGCCTCGTCGAGATCCAGGGTCAGGGCGAGCAGCACGGGCTGTTCGATCCCGGCGACCCATCGCGCAGCTGCTCGACGCGCTTGTCGGGCGGCGACACGGCGGGCTTGTCGGATGCCTGGCGGGCCTGGCGCGAGGCGCGCGAGCGGGCGGCCGAGGCGGCGCGGCTGCTCGCCGCCGGGCGCGCCGAGGAAGATTTGCTGCGCCACGAGCACGCCGAGCTCGACGCGCTGTCGCCCGAGGCGGATGAGGAAGACCGCCTGGTCGCCCGCCGCGTGCTGTTGCAGAACGCCGAGCGGCTCGGCGAAACGATCGGCGAGGCGATCGGCGAGATCGATGGCGAGGGCGGTGCGCTGGCGGCGCTGGCCCGCGCCCTGCGCCGGCTGACCCGCGCCGCCGACCGCGCCCAGGGTCTGCTCGACGGCGCGGTCGCCGCCGCCGAGCGCGCCGCCGCGGAAACCGAGGAGGCGCTGGCCGCGCTCACCGGCGCCGCGCGCGCGCTGGAGCTCGATCCCGGTGAGCTCGAGCGGGTCGAGGAGCGGCTGTTCGCGCTGCGCGCGCTCGCCCGCAAGCACAATCGATCGCGCGTCGCCGATCTGCCGCTGCTGCGCGACCGGCTCGCCGAGCGGCTCGCCGCGATCGACGCCGGCGCCGAGGATGCCGGTCGCTGGGAGCGCCAGGCCGCCGCGCGGCGCGAGGCGTTCATCGCCGCCGCCGCTGGCGTCACCAAGGCGCGCGAGCGCGCCGCCAAGAAGCTCGACGCCGCCGTCGCCGCCGAGCTGAAGCCGCTGCGCCTCGACAAGGCGCGCTTCCGCACCGTTCTGACCCCGCTCGCGCGAGGCGGAATGGGGCGAGCACGGCTGCGAGCGCGTCCATTTCGAGGTCGCGACCAATCCCGGCGCGCCGTTCGGGCCGCTTGGCGCGCATCGCCTCGGGCGGCGAGCTGTCGCGCTTCATGCTGGCGCTGAAGCTGGTGCTGGCGGGCGTGTCGTCGGTGCCGACGCTGATCTTCGACGAGGTCGATAGCGGCATCGGCGGCGCGGTCGCCGCGGCGGTCGGCGAGCGGCTGCAGCGCCTCGGCGCCAGTCTGCAGGTCCTGGTCGTCACCCATTCGCCGCAGGTCGCGGCGCGCGGCGCGCATCACTGGCGGGTGGCCAAGCTCGAAGCGCAGAAGAGCGCGATCACCCGCGTCGAGGAGCTCGACCCCGACACGCGGCAGGAGGAGATCGCCCGCATGCTGTCCGGCTCGACGATCACCGCCGAGGCGCGCGCCGCCGCGGCGAGCCTGATCGCCGGAGCACGCGGCCGCATGATCGCCGTCGAGAAGCTCACCGAAGAGGAAGCCGCGCGCCGAGCTCGAACAGCTCGCCGCCGAGATCCTGCATCACGACCGGCTCTACTACACCAGCGACGCGCCCGAGATCAGCGACGCCGAATACGACGAGCTGCGCCGCCGCAACGCAGCGATCGAGGCGCGCTTTCCCGAGCTGATCCGCGCCGACAGCCCGTCGCGCCGGATCGGCGCCGCGCCGTCGACCGGCTTCGCCAAGGTGACGCATGCGGTGCCGATGCTGTCGCTGGAAAACGCCTTCGACGAGCAGGACGTGCGCGACTTCTTCGCCGGCATCCGCAATTTCTTCCGCCGGCCCGAGGATGTCGCGCGGGTCGCCGAGGACGCGATCGAGGTCATGGCCGAGCCGAAGATCGACGGGTTGTCGGCGGCGCTGCGCTACGAACACGGCCGGCTGGTGCTCGGCGCGACCCGCGGCGACGGCGATCACCGGGGAGGATGTGACCGCCAACATCCGTACATTACACAGCGTGCCGAAGCAGCTCGCCGGCAAGGGGTGGCCCGACATTATCGAGGTGCGCGGCGAGGTCTACATGGAGCGCGAGGGGTTCTTCGCCGTCAACGCCGAGCGCGAGGCCGCCGGCGAGCCGGTTTTCGCCAATCCGCGCAACGTCGCGGCGGGCTCGCTGCGCCAGCTCGACCCGGCGATCACCGCGCGCCGGCCGCTCAAATTCTTCGCCTATGCCTGGGGCGAGGCGAGCGCGCCGTTTGCCCGCACCCACGCCGAGGCGCTCGGCGCATTTCCGTGACTGGGGTTTCACGGTCAACCCGCGCTCGCGGCTGTGCCACGGGGTCGACGAGGTACTGGCGGCCTACCATGAGATCGCCGCCGACCGCGCCGAGCTGCCCTACGACATCGACGGCGTCGTCTACAAGGTCAACGATCTCGGATCTGCAGCAGCGGCTCGGCATGGTCAGCCGCGCGCCGCGCTGGGCGCTCGCGCATAAATTCCCGGCGCAGCAGGCGCAGACCGTGCTCAACGACATCATCATCCAGGTCGGCCGCCAGGGGTCGCTGACCCCGGTCGCGGTGCTGGAGCCGATCACCGTCGGCGGCGTCGTGGTGCAGCGCGCCACGCTGCACAACGAGGACGAGATCGCGCGCAAGGATGTGCGCATCGGCGATACCGTCATCGTTCAGCGCGCCGGCGACGTCATCCCGCAGATCGTCGGCAGTTGTCCCCGAGCGCCGGCCAAAAGGCGCCAAACCCTACGAATTCCCGGATCACTGCCCGATTTGCGGCAGCCTCGCGGTGCGCGAGCCCGGCATCGTCGCGCGGCGCTGCACCGGCGGCCTTATCTGCGCCGCGCAGGCGGTCGAGCGGCTGCGGCATTTCGTGTCGCGCGACTGCTTCGACATCGAGGGCATGGGCGCCAAGCACATCGCCGAGTTCTGGGAAGACGGGCTGATCCGCGGACCGGGCGACATCTTCCGGCTGACTGCGGACAAGATCATCGGGCGCGAGGGCTGGGGCGAGGTCAGCGCCAACAAGCTGATCGCGGCGATCGGCGAGCGGCGGCGGATATCGCTCGACCGCTTTATCAACGCGCTCGGCATCCCCCAGGTCGGCCAGGCGACGGCGCGGCTCTTGGCGCGGCACTACCGCTCGCTCGACAATTTGCGGCGCGAGATGCAGCAGCCGGACCAGGAGGCCGCCCATGCGAGCCTGCTCGACGTGCACGGGATCGGCGGCGACATGGCGGCCGACATCCTCGGCTTCTTCGCCGAGCCGCATAACCGCGACCTGCTCGACGATCTGGCCGGACAGGTCACGGTGCTCGATTACGAGGCGCCGGCGCGCGCCGCGGCCTCGCCGCTCGCCGGCAAGACGATCGTCTTCACCGGCGGGCTCGAATCGATGAGCCGGTCGGAGGCGAAGGCTCGCGCCGAGGCGCTGGGCGCGAATGTCGCGAGCTCGGTCTCGGCCAAGACCGAATTTCGTCGTTATCGGCGCCGACGCCGGATCGAAAGCGGCCAAGGCCGCCGCGCTCGGCGTGACGACGCTCGACGAGGCGGAATGGCTAAAGCTCGCCGGGCTCGGCGAGGCCGTGCATTGAGCTCGGCCAGGGAAGCGAGGGGATAACGCAGCGTGGCGGTCACCGAGGCATTTGATCTGCTCGGTATTTCGATCGGCGATATTCGACCGGTCGAAGACGACCGCTTTGATTCGGTCAGGATCGTCATCGACCGTAACCCGAAGATCGCCGCCGACCTTCCCGAGCCGGCGTTCTCATTGGCGCCGGTTTTAGTCGAATTCGACGAGCCGGCCCGGCTCGACCCCAAACGTATCGGGCTCACCTGGGAAATACCGGCGCCGGTTCGCAAGGGATTGCGGCCGCTCTCCCCGGTCGGCGCGTTGCTGCTACATCTGCTGCCGTTTCTGCTGCTCGTCACCTGGCCGACCACGGCCAATGAGGGGCCGGCGCTGGTCCCGATACAGCTGGTGATCCAGGAGCCGCCGCCTCCGCCGCCGGCACCGGCGCCTGAGGCGCCCCAGCCGTCCAAGCCGCCCGATCCGGGAAAGCTTGCCTCGGAAGACATGGGCGATATCAACCCAAAGATGGTTGGCAAGGCCGCCGATCCTGCACAGCCGGCTTCCGCGCCGAAACCGCCGGAGCCGACCGAGGCGCAAACCGCCGCTGCGGCGATCCCCGCACCCGTTCCGCCGCCTCCACCGCCAAAGCCGGTGCCGCCCAAGGAGCGCCCGGCGGTGCAGTTGCCCAAGGCAAGCACCGCCGCACCTGTCAAGCCGCCCGATCCGCAGGAGGCTGCGCGCGCGGCCAAGTATTCGGGCCCCACGGCGAGCCGCGATGAATACCTCGCCTATCTGGTGACCTTGACGAGGCAGCATCTCGATTTGCTGCCGATGTCGGTGGTCGGGACCAGGCGCGGCGAGACGATGATCTCGGTTGCCGTGCAATTGGATGGGACGATCTCGCACATCAGCATCGCCCGCCCCTCCGCCTATCCAGACATCGATAAGCGGATTGCGGCGATGGTCGCCGCGGTGCAGAAATTCCCGCCCGTGCCGCAATGGTTCCAGGGTAACACGCTCGAACTGCAGCTGCGGATGCGCTTCCCCGACGCGATCGAGCGGGAAAACTGACCGTGATGTCGGCGCCGACCTTGCTCGTCCGCACCGAGCCCACGATCAGCGACCGCATCACCGCGCGGCTGACCGACGTTCTCGAAACGATCAATCTCGGCTTCGAGGCGCGGGAGCTTCCCGATGACGGGCGGCACGAGCCGCCGGCGGCGTCGACCGCGCGCCGCATCGATGTCGCCGAGGTCGCGCACCTGGACCCGGAACGCGCGAACTTCATTCCCGCCCCTGAGCCGCCCCGGCGCCGGGTGTTGGGCGGGCCGGTCGGCTCGCTGCTGCTCCATCTCTTGCCGCTGCTGGCCCTGGTGACCTGGCTGCGGCCTCCGCTCGAAATCCCGCCGCCGATACCGATCCAGCTGGTGGTGGAGCAACCGCCGCCCCCACCACCTGCGCCGACGCCGGCGCCGCCTAAGCCCAAGGCCGAACCGAAGCCGCCGCCGGGTCTGCGCGCCTCGGAAGACATGGGCGAGGTCGGGCCGCCCAAGCCCGAAAAGGGTACCGAAACCGAGCCGCCGGCCCAGGGCGCCCCGCCGCCGCCGGCCGCCCCGGCTCCAGAGACCAAGCCCGCCGATGCGTCGCCCGAGCCACCGCCCGCGCCCACCCAGGTCGCGGCGGCGTTGCCGCCGCCTCCGCCGGCGCCGCCCAAGCCGGCGCCGCCGAAGAAGGAGGCGGCGATGCGCTTGCCAAAGCCGGACGGTTTGTCGCTGCCGCTTCCGATCTACCCGAACCAGCACACGGCGGCCACGCGTTCGGGGAAGGTTCCCGGGCCCGATGCCACCCGCGACGAATATTGCGCCTATGCCCTGACCTTGACCCTGAAGCACATGGATCTGCTGCCGCGTTCGCTGGTGGCCGCGCGCCATGGCGATACCGCCGTGGCGATCGTTCTGCGCTCCGACGGGTCGATCAACAGCGTCAGGGTGCTGCGCGGTTCGAACTATGAGGATATCGATGAAAAGGTCGTGCAGATGGTCTGGGCGGTCGGCCGGTTTCCGCCGTTGCCGGCCTGGGTTCCGGGGCCGCAGCGCGGAATTCACCTTCCACCTGCACTTTCCCAACTCGGTAGAGCCTCAGTAGAGCGATAGCGGCCGCGCCTGAGCGCCTTCACTTCAAGCTCCCGCTGCGCCACACTGCCGTCTCGGCATCTCCAACCCCGGAGCGAACAGTGGCCAACCGCGTCGACCCGATCGTCGTCTCGGTGATCCAGCATCGCCTGCTGGCGATCGTCGAGGAGATGGGCGAGGCGATGCTGCGCACCGCCTATTCGCAGATCCTCAATTCGAGCCGCGATTTTTCGACCGCGATCTGCGACCTGGGCGGCCGGCTGATCGCCCAGGCCGAGCACGTGCCGATCCATGTCGGCGCGCTGCCCTTCGCCGCCCGCGCGGTGACCGAGTTCTTCGGCGACGACATCCATCCGGGCGATGTGTTCCTGCTCAACGATCCCTATCACGGCGGCAACCACCTGCCCGATCTGACCGCGTTCGTGCCGGTCTTCGCCGGCGACAAGCCGCGCTTCTGGTCGATCAACCGCGCGCATCAAAGCGATATCGGCGGCGCGACGCATGGCGCCTACAACGCCAGCGCCACCGATATCTGGCAGGAGGGCATCCGCATCACGCCCTTGAAGCTCTACGACCGCGGCGAGATGCGCCGCGACGTCATGGAGATGATCGCGACCAACGTGCGCCATCCGCGCGATTTTCGCGGCGATCTCGCGGCGATGATCGGCTCGGCCCATGTCGGCGAGCGGCGGGTGCTGGCGCTCGCCGACGAGTTCGGCTGGGAGGTGACCGACGCGGCGATCGAGGCGGTGCTCGACGGCGCCGAACGGCAGACCCGCGCGGTGATCGCCGAGTGGAAGGACGGGGTCTATTTCGGCGAGGCGCTGCTCGATGATGACGGTCGCGGCAACAACGACATCCACATCCGCGCCACCGTCACCAAGGAGGGCAGCGACCTCACGATCGACCTGTCGGACTCGCACGACGCAGGTCGCGAGCTTCGTCAACTCCTCCTACCCGAACATGTATTCGGCGGTGGTCGTCGCGCTCAGCTACCTGATCGACCCGCACACGCCGAAGAACGACGGCACCTTCCGCCCGATCAGGATCATCGCCCAGCAGGGCACCGTGGTGTGGGCCAGGCCCGGCGCGCCGGTGACGCTTGCCACCAATCATTGCGCGCAGGAGATCATCGAGGCGATCGTCAAGGCGCTGGCGCCGGCCTGCCCCGAGCGCGCGATGGCCGGCTGGGGCCGCCGCTTCCGCATCGCGATCCAGGGCAAGGACCCGCGCAACAACCGCCCGTTCATCTGGCACTTCTTCCAGGCGCGGCCGGGCGGCGGCGCATCCTCTGCCGGCGACGGCTGGCCCGGCGGCGGCGAATGGCAGGCGGCGGGCGGCATCAAGTTCGGCAGCCTCGAAGTCACCGAGGTGCGTTTTCCGCTGTTCTTCAAGCGCCACGAATTCCGGCCCGATTCCGGGCGGCGACGGGCAGTATCGCGGCGGTCCGGGCGGCATCGTCGAGATGGTCGTCGAGACCGTGGAGCCGGCGCTCGCCAACACCGCCGGCGACGGCGTGGTTCACGGCGCCTGCGGCATCCTCGGCGGCGAGGACGGCGCGCCGCACCGCTACATGCTCTATTCCGGCAATCGCGAGCCGCGCCCGATCAAGACCAAGGAGACCGGGCTGGTGATCAATCCCGGCGACCGGCTGGTGCTCGAATCCGGCGGCGGCGGCGGCTACGGCGACCCGGCGCTGCGCCGCGATGAGGACAAGGCTCGCGACGTCGAAATCTGGCTTCGTGCGCTGATGTACCGCATCGGCATCGATGTCGGCGGCACCTTTACCGATCTCGTCGCGGTCGACGCGGGCGGCGAGGCGACGCTGGCCAAGGTGCCGTCGACGCCGGATGACCCATCGCTCGGCGTGCTCGACGGCCTCGCCGCGCTGGCGGCGAAGCTCGGCCGCGATCGTGCCGCGCTGCTCGGCGATACCGAGCGCATCGTCCACGGCACCACGGTCGCGACCAACGCGCTGCTCGAACTGAAGGGCGCGCGCACCGGCCTGCTCACCACCGAGGGCCACCGCGACGTCGTCGAGATGCGCGAGGGGCTCAAGGACGACCGCTACAATCTGCGCGTGCCGCCGCCCGAGCAGCTGGTGCCCCGCCATCTGCGCCTCGGGGTGCGCGAGCGGCTGCGCGCCGACGGTCGGATCGAGGTGCCGCTCGATCCCGTGTCTCTTTCCGAGGCCATCGATGAGTTGAAGCGGGCCCGGGTCGAGTCGGTCGCGGTGTGTTATTTCCACGCCTGGCGCGACCCCAAGCATGAGCGGGCTACCGCCGAGGCGCTGGCCCGCGCACTGCCCGATGCCTATGTCTCGCTGTCGTCCGACGGTGCTGCCGCAGATCAAGGAGTTCGAGCGGGTCTCGACGACGATCGTCAACGCCTATGTCGGGCCGGTGCTGTCGCGCTATTTGGCGCGGCTGGAGGCGCGGCTCGGCGAGGCCGGGTATCGCGGCCCGACCCTGGTGATCCAGTCGCATGGCGGGGTCGCGCCGATCGCCGAGGCCGGCCGGCTCGCGGCCGGCGGGGTGCTGTCCGGCCCCGCCGGCGGCGTTGCCGGCAGCGTCCACGCGGCGCGGCTCACCGGCCAGAAGAACCTGATCCCGTTCGACATGGGCGGCACCAGCACCGATATCTGCCTGGTGGTCGACGGCGAGGCGGCGCTGGTCGCCGACCGCAAGATCGGCGGCCACAAGATCGCTCTCAACAGCCTCGATATCGCCAGCATCGGCGCGGGCGGCGGCTCGATCGCGCGGGTCGATGCCGGCGGCATTCTCCATGTCGGGCCGGAAAGCGCCGGCGCGGTTCCCGGGCCCGCCTGCTATGGCCAGGGCGGCAACGCGGCCACCGTGACCGACGCCAATTTGGTGCTCGGCTATCTCGATCCCGAGCGGTTTCTCGGCGGCGCGCGCCGCCTCGACAAGGCGGCCGCCGAGGCGGCGGTCGACCGCATTGCCGCCCGGCTCGGCATCGCGCGCCTCGCGGCCGCGCACGGCATCCACCGCATCGTCAATACCAACATGGCCGAGGGCGTGCGGCTGGTCTCGGTGCGGCGCGGGGTCGATCCGCGCCGCTTCGCGCTGTTCTCGTTCGGCGGCGCGGCCGGGCTGCACGCGACCGACATCGCCCGCCAGCTCGGCCTCAAGCGGGTGATCGTGCCGCGCGTCGCCGCGGTGCTGTCGGCCTGGGGGATGCTGGCGACCGATCTGCGCTTCGAGGTGTCGAACAGCCATGTCGGCGACACCAGCGCGCTCGACGGCGGCGCGGTGATGCGGCTGTTCGACGCAGATGGAGGCCGAGGGCATGGCGCGGCTGCGCGCCTCGTTTGCCGGCCCGGCGTGCGCCAGCCGGTCGGTCGATATGCGCTATGGCGAGCAGGTCTTCGAAGATCGCCGTGCCGCTCGATGGCGTCGATTGGTCGGTCGCCGACCCGCTGCCGCAGATCGTCGAGCGCTTTCATCGCCGTCACGAGGCGCTCTACACCTATGCGATGCCCGAGCAGGAGAGCGTGCTGGTCAATGCTCGCGTCACGGTGTCGGGCGTGCTGGAGGAATTGCCCCAGGAGCCTCGCCTCGGCGGGACGTCATCGGCGCCGCCGCTGACGACGCGGCAGATTTATTTGGACGCAGGCTCGGTGGGCGCCGCGGTCTACGATTTCGAGGCGCTCGCGGCCGGTGCAACTCATCGTCGGTCCGGCGATTGTCGAGTTCGGCGACGACGACGGTCCTGCTCCGCCCAGGCGACAGCGCCACCGTCACCGAGCACGGGTGGCTGGACATCGCCGTCTAAGCTTCAGGCGCCGGCTAGCGCATCGTCGGTCCATCAGGCGTCCGCATCGCCTTCAATCAATTGCGCGCCGCCCGACCTAAGGTTGCGCGACATTCCGCCTCGCCCACCCACCGATTCCCGCACGCCTCTTGCAAGTTGGGTCTCAGAGATTATTTTTTAATGCTGGGAACGTTGAGTTTGGCGCGGTGTTGCGCGCCTGTTGCGATAAGGACGCATTTGGCAATGGTCAGAATCCTGGGTACCTGTGCCGCCCTGGCGCTGATCGTCGTGTTGGCTTATCCGTTCGCCCGCGATGCCTATCATCGCTACGAAGTTGCCCGCCGGCTCGATCCGCAGGATCGGGCGGCGTTCCAGAATTGGAGCGGCGATCCGGCCTCGTTCATGCGCAGCCTCTACGAGCGCTGCGAGCTGATCAACGGCCGCAACGCGCCGGCCTGCGACGCCTACAGGTAATTAGTCCGCAAGCTCCTGCTCGGCGGCGAGCGCCGCCATCACCGCAAGTCCGTCCTCTGAGCGCGCCCGGATCGTGAGTGCGGATAAAGTCGGCGCCGTTGGCGGCGGCATAGAGTTCAGCCGCCAGGCTCGCGGGCCCGCGAGCCTCCGGCGCCTCCCGGCCGGTGACTGCCGCGAGAAACGACTTGCGCGACACCGAGACTAGCACCGGCAGGCCGAATTCCCGTTTCAGCCGTGTCGAGCCCCGCGAGCACGCGAAGCGAAGCCCTGGCGTCGCTGCTGAGGAAAAAGCCCATGCCTGGGTCGAGGATCAGCCGCTCCCGGGCGATCCCGGCCGCTTCCAGGGCCGCGACCCGCACGGTGAAGAACTCGACGATCCGCTGCCAGATCGCGTCGGGCGAGACGGCGACGCGCTGGGCGCGCCCGCGGCCGTGCACCGCGTGCATGACGATGAGCCGGCAGCCGGCCGTCCGCCAGGTCGGGGTAGAGCTCGGGGTGGGAAAACCCTTCGATGTCGTTGAGGAAATCGACGCCTCTCGCAGGATCGCGAAGCGCTGCGTCTCGGTCGAGAAGCTGTCGACCGAGACCGGGATGCCGGCGGCCTTGAGCGCCGCGATCACTGGATCGAGCCGGCGGATTTCCTCCGCGGGAGGCACCGCCTTGGCGGCGACGTTGCTGGCCGCGGCGCCCAGATCGACGACATCGGCGCCCTCGGCCGCGAGCCGCAGCGCTTCGGCGATCGCGGCGCCGGGGTCGAGATGACGGCCGCCGTCCGAGAACGAATCCTCGGTGATGTTGACGATGCCGAACAGGGTCGGCCGCGGCATCAAACCCTCATCCGGGTCGGCGGCGCTCGAGGATCGGCGCCGACCCCCTCGGCGTCGGGGAAGACGTCGAGCTTCTCGACCGCGACCGGACATGCGCAACTCGCGGATCGCGCGAAGCAGGCAGTGGCGATGCGCTCGGCCAGGCCTTCGCACAAATCGATGTGCTCGGCGCCGGCGATGGCGCGGATCGCCGCCACCACCTTCTCGTAATTGATGACGCGGCGGCGATTGTCGCCGGGATAGGGCGCGTCCTCGGCCGCGCTCAGCTCGACCGAGATCCGCACGCGTTGCGGCCGGTCCTGCTCCTCGGGACGGATGCCGATGCTGCACATCACGACGAGATTGCGCACGGTGACGGTGTAGCGCTGGGCGGGCAACAGGCTCTTCATCGCCGGTCACCATGCCCGAGCCGGCCCCCGTCTCGCAACCGGTCAAACCGGACCGGATCATGGTAGGATCGCTTCGTGCCGGGTTCGCCAGCGCCGGCGCAACCGCAAGGAGAACGGAAGATGTGGCGGGAATTTCGCGATTTTGCGGTGCGCGGCAATGTCGTCGATCTGGCCGTCGGCCTCATCCTCGGCGCGGCAGTTCACGACGATCGTCAATTCGCTGGTCAACGATCTCCTGATGCCGCCGATCGGCCTGCTGCTCGGCGGCATCGATTTCAGTGAGTTCTTCATCACGATTAAGGGCGCAGTCGTACCCGACCATCGCCGCCGCCAAGGCGGCCGGCGCGGTGACGCTCAATTACGGCCTCTTCATCAACGCGATCATCAAGTTCGTGATCGTCGCTTTCGCCGTGTTCCTGCTGGTCAAGCAGATCAACCGGCTGAAGATCGATTTCGCTCCGACTGAGCCCGCGGCGACCAAGACCGAGGCGCTGCTGACCGAAATTCGCGACCTGTTGAAGGAAACGTCCGCGCCGGCGAAGCCTACATCAGCGCGCGAGTAGCGACAGGGTCGCGCAAGCTCAAATCCTGGCCCGGTACGGGCTCGGCGAGCGCCGCTTCGATGCTTGGCTTGCCATTCCATTCGGCGCCCGGGCGCGCCCTGCCGTCGCTGCCGATCTGGTCGATGCCCCAATAGATTTCGAGCCGGTGGTTGTCCGGGTCGCGGAATTCCACCGCGATCTGACAACCGGCGCGGCGCCGCCCGGCGAAATCGATCGGCACCTGGTGGCGCCGCAGGTGGTCGCGGGCGCGGATCACGTCGTCGAGGCTCGGCACTTCGAAGGCGATGTGGTTGAGCTCGATATTCGGCGCCGCCTCCTCCATCGAGCCGACCAGCGCGATGCCGTGGTGGTCGGTATTGCAGCGCATGAACACCATGCCGCCCGGCACCATCTCGTCCGGGTACACGTCGGAAATCTGGAAACCGAGGATCTGCGTGTAGAACTCGGCCGATTTCTTGACGTCGCGCACATTGATGACGATGTGGCCGATCTTGCCGATGTGAAACGGCAGCCCGTTCGGACGCGGTGAGCTTCCTGACGGACTTCGGCATCGAACATGTAATCCCCCTTCGCCGCTCTAGGCCGGCATCGTGTTCTCGGCGGCGATCCGATCGAGTTTCGCCGCCATGATGAAATCGTTCTCGTGCAGCCCTTTGATTTTCTTGGTGCGCAGCGACACCGTCGCATAGCCCCAGCCAAAGCTGATATCGGGGTGGTGGCCCTCGATTTCGGCGAGGGCGGCGGCGCGCTCGACAAAGGCAAAGGCCTCGCGAAAATTCTTGAACCGGTAGGTTCGCTCGATTCGCGTCGCGCGGTCGAGCAGCTCCCAATCCGGCGCCTGTCGGCGTAGCTCCTCGGCTTCGTCGAAGCTCAGCGGCGGGATGCCGCCGCGGCACGGAACACAGGTCTTTTCGGCAAGCGGTGACTTCATTTCCGGCTCCTCGTCTTGGGGCGTCGATCCGCACCGCATTGGACGCAGCCGCCAAAACAGTGCCACATTAAGCGCGCTTTGTAACGCCATGCCCTGGTGCGCGGCATCGTGATGCCGGCGCTTCGGCGTGCGAAAGTGCCCTGATGCGACAACGCCTGATCACCGTGTTCGGTGCCGTCCTCATCCTGCTGGCGATCGCCATGCCGCGCGCCGCCGAGGCCGAGCATTGGCGCGCGGTCTTGGTTGCCGGCGATACCGCGCAGCCGGTCTTCGACAACGCCATGCGGGCCGTCGCCGCATGGCTGGTCGAGCACGGTGTGGCCGAGGCGGACATTCATCGTTTGGCGGCGAGCGCTGGTCCGCGCAACCGTACGGTCGGCGCCCGCCACGCTGCGCCGGGTGCTCGGCCAGATCGCCGCGTTGCAGAGCGGTCCGGGCGATGGCTGTTTTGTCTTCATCACCTCGCATGGCGGCCGTGGGCTTGGCATCTACCTGTCACGCCAGGATGAGATGTTGAGCCCGCAGGCGTTGGCGCGCGCCCTGGGGCAAGGCTGCGCGGGCGTGCCGACCGTGGTCATCGTCTCCGGCTGTTACAGCGGCTCGTTCGCGCAGCCGCCGATGGCGGCGCCCAATCGGGTCGTGCTTACCGCGGCGCGCGCCGACCGCTCCTCGTTCGGCTGCGCCGCCGACCGCACCTACACCGACTACGACGCGTGCCTGCTCGGCAGCCTGGCGCATGCGACGAACTGGCAGGCGGTGTTCGCCGAGACCCGGGATTGCGTCTCGCGGCGCGAACATCAGCTGGGCGAAGTCCCGTCGCAGCCCCAGGCCGCCTTTGGCGCGGCGGTGCGCAACCTTGCCGGTGCGGTTCTGAGCATGCGCCGCGCGGCGGAAATGCACTAAGCTCGCCGCGCACCGAAGACAAGGAGCGGACATGGCGGGGAATCTGCGTAACGCGGCGATCGATCGATTGAAGGCCGGTGAGCTAGCGGTCGGCATCATCTTGCGCTCGGCGCGCACGGTCGATATCGCGCCGGCGATGAAGGCGGCCGGGTATGACTGGCTGTTCCTCGACCTCGAGCACAATTCGATGGACCTCGACACCGCGGTGCAGATTTCGGTCGCCGCGCTCGGTGCCGGGATCGCGCCGGTCGCGCGCGTGCCGGCCCGGCAATTGTGGCTGGCGACGCGGGTCCTCGACGGCGGCGGGCTCGGCATCGTCATGCCGCATGTCGACACGCCCGAGGAGGCGAAGGCGATCGCGGCGGCGCTGCGCTATCCGCCGCTCGGGCATCGCTCGGTCGCCGGCGGGCTGCCGCATTTCGGCTACGAGAAGAAGGCGCTGGCCGAGACTTGCGCCGCGATCAACGCCGCCACGATGGTCATCGTCATGCTGGAAACCCCGCAGGCGATCGCCAACGCCGAGGCTATCGCGGCGGTGCCGGGGATCGACGCCCTGCTGATCGGCACCAACGATCTGGCGATGGAATTGGGCACGCCGGGAAACTTCGGCGACGAGCGCATCGTCGCCGCGTACCAGGCGGTCGTCGACGCCTGCCGCAAGCACGGCAAATACGCCGGGGTCGGTGGCATTTCGGATGACGCGCTGCTCCGCCGCTACATCCAGATGGGTGTGCGGGTGGTGCTGCCCGGCAGCGACTTCTCCTTCCTGCAGATGGCGGCGGCCGAGCGCGCGGCGACGATGCGCAGCTTCCGCTGAGCGATCGCGCGGACGAGGACGCCGCCAAATCCACGCGGGCCCAGCCGGAGGCGCTGCGCGGCATCCTGCTGATGTGCGCGGGCGTCTCGCTGTTCCCGCTGATGAACGCGATGATGAAGCTGTTGACCGCGCGCTACCCGGTGCCGGAGATCGTCTGGGCGCGCTTCACCGGCCATCTGATCGTGATGCTGGTGGTGTTCCTGCCGCAATACGGACGGCGGCTGATCGCGACGCGGCGGCCCTGGGTGCAGGTCGGCCGCTCGGCGCTGATGCTGGCGAGCAACAGCGTCTTTGTCCTGGCGATCGGCAAGGTGCCGCTCGCCACCGCGTCGGCCATCGGGTTCACCTCGCCGCTTGATCGTCACCGCGCTGTCGGTGCCGCTGTTGCGCGAACAGGTCGGGTGGCGCCGCTGGAGCGCAGTAATGGTCGGGTTCTGCGGTGCGCTCCTGATCATCAAACCGGGTACCGGGCTGCACAACCCGGCGGTGTTGCTCTTGCTCGCTTCGGCGCTCGCTTATGCGCTCTATCAGATCGCGACGCGCTGGGTGATGGCGCATGACAGCCCGGCGACCGGCATCATCTTCGCCGCGCTGCTCGGCTCGCTGGCGACGACGGCGGTGTTGCCGTTCGTCTTTGTCATGCCGAAGACCCTCTTCGACCTGGCGATGCTGATGAGCCTCGGCTGCCTCGGCGGGCTCGGCCATTTCCTGGTGATCAAGGCGTTTCAGGCGGCCCCGGCCTCGGTCATCGCGCCGCTCGGCTATGTCGAGCTGCTCGGCACCGCGACGCTCGGCTATCTGATCTTCGCCAATTTCCCCGACGCGTTGACCTGGGTTGGCGCGGTCATCATCATCGCCTCGGGCCTCTACATCGCGACGCGCGAGCGCAAACGGGCGGGGATTCGCTGATGGACTTCACCATACCCGACGAGCTCGTCGAATGGCGCGAGCGCACCGAATCCTTCGTCCGCGAGCAGATCATCCCGCTCGAAAACGACGCGCGGCTGCACGCGCACGGGCCCTCGGAGGAGTTCCGCGACGAGCTGGTGGCGCTCGGGCCGGCGCGCCGGCCTCCTCTCGCCGCATGTCGGCAAGGAATGGGGCGGGCTCGGCCTCGACCATCGTGGCAAGGCGGTGGTGTTCGAGGCGGCAGGGTATTCGCCCTTGGGGCCGATCGCGATGAATTGCTTCGCGCCCGACGAAGCCAACATGCACCTGCTGGAGCAGGTCGCCGAGGAGGCGCAGAAGGAGGAATACCTGCGCCCGCTCGCCGCCGGCGACATCCGCTCGTGCTTCATGATGACCGAGCCGGCGCCCGGCGCCGGCGCCGACCCGGCGATGCTGCTGACCACCGCGCGGCGCGATACCGGCGGCAATCGCGGCGATTTCGTCATCGACGGCGAGAAATGGCTGATCACCGGCGCGGTCGGCGCCAAGTTCGCGATCGTCATGGCGCGCAACGACAGCGACGAGCTCGGCCCCGCCGGCGCGACGATGTTCCTCGCCCCGATGGACGCGCCCGGCATCCATATCGAGCGCGTGCTCGACACGCTCGACGGCTTCATGGCCGGCGGCCATGCGGTGATCCGCCTCGACGGGTTGCGGGTGCCCGAAACAGCGGTGCTCGGCAAGGTCGGGCAAGGCTTCCGCTACGCCCAGGCGCGGCTCGCCCCGGCGCGGCTGACGCATTGCATGCGCTGGCTCGGCGCGGCGCGGCGCTGCCACGACATCGCCACCGACTACGCGCGCCGCCGGCACGCCTTCGGCAAGCCGCTCGGCGAGCACGAAGGTGTCGGCTTTATGCTCGCCGACAACGAGATGGACATCCACACCTCCCGGCTGGCGATCTGGCACTGCGCCTGGGTGCTCGACCAAGGCGAGCGCGGCCGCCACGAATTCGAGCATGGCCAAGGTCATCTGCTCGGAGGCGATCTGGCGCATCGTCGACCGCTCGATGCAGGTTCTCGGCGGGCTCGGCATCACCGACGACACCATCGTCGCCCGCATCTTCCGCGAGGTGCGCCCGTTCCGCATCTACGACGGCCCCAGCGAAGTGCATCGCTGGTCGATCGCCCAGCGCGTACTGCGCAGCGGCGGCGCGGCGTGATCCGGCGCGCCTGATCACGATATACGCAATTATTGCGAATCTGAATTGCGCTAGCGTGAATTGAGAACGTTCCTGCTTTGTACCATCTCTTGCGGCAGTGCCGGTTCATGCATGGGTCGGCATCGCCGCCTTTCGAGGCGGCTCGCTGATTGACAGTCCGAAACCGGAGCTTGACGGGAAGGCGGAGAAAACAGGGCGCGGAAAGGCACAACAAAAACCACGTGCTAGCGGGGTCTGACCCCTCGAAAATTCCACTCACCCGCGCAAATGCTCTTCGGCTCCCCGGCAAACCGGGACTAGGCAGTGAATAAGATTATGAAGGCGCCCACCGAAAATGGCCTCGGCGAACGACAGGCGAGGTGCGGGTCGGCGCTGCCCTCACCCGCCTCGCACCGGCGCCGCCGCTGCTCGCCACCCTTCCCGCGTGCGGGGGAGAGCCTGCCCCGACCTGATCCGGGGGAAGGGGGCTCATCGCAAAGCGATGGGAAGGGTGAGGGGGACAACAGCAAATCGGCCGCTATTTTCCCGCTGTTCCACCGCTGATAACCCGCTGTTTTCTCGCTGTTATTTTGCTGTTTCGAAGCGGCGGTAAAACAAGGAAATCGAAACAATATCAGCATCTTGGAGGTCGATCCCCGATCGCTTGGCCCTCCGCGCCGCACCGGCCCAAACCGCGAACCGAAAATGACCCGTTGCCGGTGTCATGCTAAAACCACGCCATGCTGACCATTTCCGGTGTCACCTACCGCGTCGGCGGGAAGCGCGGCCGCGCGCTGTTGAACGACGCCAGCGTGCATATCCCCGAGGGCTGCAAGCTCGGCCTCGTCGGGCGCAACGGCATCGGCAAGTCGACGCTGCTCGACCTGATCCGCGGCCGGCTCCTGCCGGACGATGGCGACATCGTCCTGCCGCGCGGCATCCGCATCGGCTTCCTCGCGCAGGAGGCGCCGAGCGGCGACGGGACGCCGCTCGCCACCGTGCTGGCCGCCGACCGCGAGCGCGCCAGGCTCTTGGCCGAGCTCGACGCGGGCGCCGCGCCGGCCCGCATCGCCGAGATCGAGGCCCGGCTCGACACGATCGGCGCGCGCTCGGCCCCGGCGCGGGCGGCGCGCATTCTCGCCGGGCTCGGCTTCGACCCGGCGATGCAGGAGACCCCGCTCGACGCGCTGTCGGGCGGCTGGCGGATGCGCGTCGCGCTGGCCGCGGTGCTGTTCGCCGAACCCGATCTGCTGCTGCTCGACGAGCCGACCAACCACCTCGATATGGAGGCCTCGCTGTGGCTCGAGCGCTATCTGCGCCGCTATCGCCACAGCTTCATCCTGGTCAGCCACGACCGCTATCTGCTCAACGCGGTGGCGCGCTCGATCCTGCACCTCGATGCCGGCAAGCTGACGCTTTATTCGGGCAATTTCGACGCCTTTGTCGCGGCGCGCGGCGCGGCCAGGGCACGGCAGCAGGCGGTGGCGAAGCGCCAGGATGCGCAGCGCCGGCACATGCAGGAATTCGTCGACCGGTTCCGCTACAAGGCCTCGAAGGCGCGCCAGGCGCAGAGCCGGTTGAAGGCGCTCGCCAAGTTGGAGCCCGTCGCGATGATCGAAGACACGCCGCCGATCGAGCTGCACCTGCCGGAGCCGGCGCATTTGCGGCCGCCGCTGATCACCCTCGAAAAGGCCAGCGTGGGTTATGTCGAGGGGAGCCCGGTGCTGTCGGGACTCGATCTGCGCCTCGATCCCGACGACCGGATCGCCTTGCTGGGCGCCAACGGCAACGGCAAGACCACCTTCGCGCGCCTGCTCGCCGGCAGGATGCCGGCGATGGCCGGGACGGTGACCCGGCCGTCAAAGCTGGTCACCGGGTTCTTCGCCCAGCACCAGATCGAGGAACTACGGCCCGGCGACTCCGCTTACGACCACCTCGCGGCGCTGCTGCCGGACCTCAACGAGGAGGCGATCCGCACCCGGCTTGGCAGTTTCGGCTTCGGCCAGGACAAGGCGTTCGTGCCGGTGTCCTCGCTGTCGGGCGGCGAGCGGGCGCGGCTCAACCTGGCGCTGGTAACCCACGACGCGCCGGCGCTGCTGATCCTCGACGAGCCGACCAACCATCTCGACATGGAAACCCGCGAAAGCCTCGTCGAGGCGCTCGGCGACTACGCCGGCGCGGTGGTGCTGGTCAGCCACGATTGGCATCTGGTCGAGCTGGTCGCCGACCGGCTGTGGCTGGTGGAAAACGGCACGGTGCGATCGTTTGACGGCGATCTCGACGCCTATCGCCGCCGGCTCGAAGAGGGGGAGGATAGCGCCGAGGAGCGGAGCGCGCCGCGCAACGGCGACGCCCGCCGCGCCTCCCGCCGCGACGCGGCGCAGCAGCGGCTGGCGCTGGAGCCGCTGCGCCGGGAGTCGCGCCGCGCCGCGGAAGCGGCCGCCCGCCTCGCCGCCGAGCAGCGCGCGCTCGACCAGGAGCTGGCTGCGCCGGAGGGTTTCGGCGGCGGCTCGGCGCTCGCCGACGCATTGAAACGCCGCGCCGATCTCGTGCGCCGCATCGCCGAGGCCGAGGCGCAATGGCTTGCGGCGGAAGAGGCGATCGAGCGCGCCAATGGGACATAACCAGGGGGCATAAGGGCAACCGCGAATCCGTTGTCGATAATGGTGCGTTCATCGTCCTGTCACGCGGCCAAAGGCCGCAGCGTCTGCCGGCCAATATCGCCGCTTTTGACAGCGGCACGACGCGCCGCAAGAATGGTTCCCCAGGAGCGGCTTTCTGTCGCTCTGTCAGCCACAAGGGCCGTCATGACCGATACCCCGGCGCTCAGTGACCGCAACCTCGAGGCGACGACTCACATCTCGCTCAAGCGGGAGCCCGCCTGCTTCGCGTTTCTCTCGGCGCAGTCGGCGGCGGCGCCATTGCCGATCGACGCGATCAATCTCGACCTCGCCTCGGCCGATTATTTCCAGGGCCGCGCCTCGCTGTGGACGACGCTGGAAATCCGCTCGGGGGTCAATGGCGAGCGGCCGATGGCGCTGCTGGGGTTCGACGAGACGTTTCTGCGCCCGTTCACCCGGGCGCTGATCGAGGCGGCGACGACGCGCGCGGCCTATCGCATGACCATCCTCCCGGATGCGCCCGAAGGCGGGCGCTGCCGTGTCGTCGAATATGTCACCGGCCCCGGCAAGGCGCTGAAGGAGCTGGTGATCCAGCCTTACGAATCGGTCGCCACGATCGCCGCGACCAGCCGCAAGGATGGCGACGAGACGCTGTTCCAGTTGCCGCGGACCGACAATTTCCTGCGCGCCTTCGCCAAGATGGCCTATTCCGCCGATCAGGCGCTGCACGATCTGCTGGACGAGATGAACCGGCTCGCGCGCCGCCGGACGACCGACGCGGGCGCCTGACCCGGCCTATTCCGCGGCGTCGCCTGTCTCGACCAGATGGGTCAGGGCATAGGCGCCGAAGAAACTTCCGTCCATCGGCTTGGCGAACAGGTAGCCCTGGCCGTAGATGCAGCCGTGCTGCAGCAGGATGTCGCGCTCGTTTGCGGTCTCGACCCCTTCGGCGACGACGTCGGCGCCATAGATGCGGGCGATCTTGAGCATCGCCAGCACCAGTTCCTTGCCGTCTTCGGTGTCGACGCGGGCGGTGAAACCGCGATCGATCTTGATCATGTCGACCTGGTAATCGCGCAGCGCGCCCAATGCCGAATAGCCGGTGCCGAAATCGTCGATGGCGACGCGGATGCCAAGCTCTTGCAACTCGCTCAGCACCGAGCGGGTCACCGCCGGATTGCGCATCACCGCCGATTCGGTGATTTCGATCTTGAGCCGCTCGAGCGGAAAGCCGCTGTCGCGGATCTCGGCGAGCGTCGCCAATAAAACCGATGGGTCGTTGAACTGTCGCGCCGACACATTGACGCTGACCCAGTCCAGCAAGTCGCGGCCGTAAAGCATCTGCCAGACCTGCATTTGCCGCACCGCTTCGCGCAGAACCCAGCAGCCGACCGGCACGATGAGGCCGCTCTCCTCAAGCACCGGCAGGAAGGCCGCGGGGGCGACCAGCCCCTCGCGCGGGTGGTTCCAGCGCAGCAGCGCCTCGGCTCCGACGACACGCCCGGTGGCGAGCTCGAGGATCGGCTGGTAGTGCAAGACAAACTGGTTCTCGTCGAGCGCCGCGCGCAATTGGTCGAGCAGCTCGAGGCGGCGGCCGACCGTGCTGGTCAGCGCTGGCTCCCACGCCTTGGCATTGTTGGGGCCGCGCGCCTTGGCCTCCTGCAGCGCGACATCGACGTCGCGCATGGCTTCGTCTTCGCTCTTATGCGTCTCGGTGGTGACGATGTAGCCGATATTGGCCGAGAGTCGGATGCGCTGCTCGCCGACCATCACCGGGCTGACCGCGAGCTGCAGGAGCCGGCGGGCGAAGGCTTCGGCGTCGGCGAGGTTGGGGGCCGGGTTGCCGAGGATGATGGCGAACTCGTCGGCGCCAAGCCGCGCCACCATGTCGGTGCGCTGCATCATCGCATGGCGGCCCGGTTGTGTCGGCGTCGCGTTGCGCGACCGGGTCCCGGCGAGAATGCCGATTGGCGATCACCCGCAGCACCGCGTCCCCCGCGCTGGCGCCGTAGAGATCGTTGACCCCTTTGAAATTGTCGATGTCGAGCAGGAAGATCGCGGCGGGCCGGCGCGGTCCCGCTTCGGGTGCGACCGCGCCGCGCACCCGCGCCATAAAGCAGTGGCGGCCGGCAAGGCCAGTGAGGGCGTCGGTCAAATGTTGCAGGCGACTTCTCGGTGGCGACGGCGGCGGTTTCGTGGAGTGTCGCCACGACGCCGAGGATGCCGCCTTCCTGATCGCGATGCGGGCGCGCGCTGACGACGCGGTGACTGCCGCCGTCGACGAGCGGATCCTCATGGCCAAGGCTGGTCTCGGCCGCCTCGCCGGACATCGCGCGGCGATGCAGCTCGGCGAGAGTTGGCGCGCCGTGCGGGTCGAATTGGTCGTGGGTTTGGCCGGTTAGCCCGTCGGTAACGATACCGAACGCATTCAGCCAACGATTATTCGCCACGACATAACGGTGGTCGCGGTCGAAAACCGCGACGGCGGACGGGATGTCGGCCACAAACCGCGCCATCCATTCCGGCAGAGAGATCTCCGATTCCGGGCTGGTCTTTGTCACCATGGCCATCGAGAGCGTTGCACGATGACGTGGAGGTTATTGCCCGCGAATTAAAGGTTCCTGAATAGCGCGAAAGCGCGGCATATGATTAATCGCAAAATCGATAAAATGATGTTTGATAATTAATTAAACACGCGCCTGATCAATCGATTTCCTTATGGAAACGGTAAGTTTCCTTACATTTTATTTAAAGGCCAGCGGGCTGATCGGTTGATCTGTTGGCCTCATTTGCATGATGGCAGGAGCCGAGAATCAGCAAGGGGGCCAAAGGCCCCCTTGCGTCAAGGCGATAACGGTCTGGGTTACTTTGCCGGCGGTGGCGGAGCGGCGCGTTCCGGGGGCCGGCGCTGCCGCAGGCGGCGTGCCGCCGCCCATGATGCGCGCCAGCTCTTGCTGGTTGAGCTGCTCGGTCATCTGGTCGTCCTTGCTCATCATGTGATGCTTCATCGCATGATGCATCATTGGCTTGGTCGCCGTCGTCTTCGGCGCCGGCGCGACGCCTTTGGCGCGGGCGCGGCGGGAGCGGGCTTTGGCGGGGTCATCGGGGCATTCTGCGCGAACACCGGCGTGGCGAGCGCGAACACAGCTGCGATCGCGACGCCATTCAAGAGCTGTTTCATGATTGTTGTCCTCTGTGGCAGTTCCGGATTTGTCATTACGCGGCAACAGCGTGCTCAACCCGAGGGTGGCCCTTACGGGCCTCCGGTCGGAAACAACGGGTTTGTTGTTTCGTTCCGACGAACACGCAACAGTCGCGTCGCGTATCCGACCCCGCCGGCGCCGGATAATATCCTTTGGGGCATCCAAGTTTCAAGCTGTTGAGGCGGTTACGATGCAGCTGACTCGCGTTTCGAGCGAACGCCGGCGCGGTGCGTCCGGCCCGCGCCGCGCGGTTTTATTGCTGGCGCTCTTGCTATGGGTCGCGGGGTTGCTCCCCGCCGGCGCGGCCGATCACGATGAGCTGAGCATCGGCATCGTCCAGTTTCCCGTGATGCTCAATCCCAACATCGATGCGGTGGCGGCGAAGAGCTACGTCCTGGGCTTCACGACCAGGCCGTTTACCGTGTTTGATGCCGATTGGAAGCTCGTCTGCCTGCTCTGCACCGAATTGCCGAGCTTCGAGAACGGGCGTGCGGTCAAGACGCAGCTGCCGGACGGCAAGACCGGCGTCGACCTCACCTATACGATTCGCGCCGATGCCACTTGGGGCGATGGTGTCCCGGTGACAACCGACGACGTCAAGTTCACCTATGAGGTCGGGCGTAACAAGGACAGCGCGATCAGCAACGCGGAACTCTATCGCCGCATCCTTTCGGTCGATGTCAAGGACGACAAGACCTTCACCCTGCA
Organism: uncultured Alphaproteobacteria bacterium; assembly: GCA_963773625.1. Lineage (GTDB taxonomy): Bacteria > Pseudomonadota > Alphaproteobacteria > ATCC43930 > CGMCC-115725 > DATARH01. The sequence continues at coordinate 380,980 of CAVZCJ010000015.1, forward strand.
TTTCGACCGGCTGACCTACGATTACGCGGCGATCGACGATTTCGTGCTGCTGCCGGCGCATCTGGAGCGCGCCGCTTTCGCCGATCCGGCGCAATACCGGCTGCGCACGCTTTACGGAACCGACCCGACCAATCCTGGTCTCTATAACGGTCCCTACCGGGTCAGCGAGCTGGCGCAGGGGTCTCACATCGTGCTCGAGCCGAACCCGCATTGGGCGGGGCCGAAGCCGCCTTTTCGCCGCATCATCATCCGCGCCATCGAGAACAGCGCCGCGCTGGAAGCCAATCTGCTTTCTGGCACGATCGATATGGTGGCCGGGGAAATCGGGCTGCCGCTCGACGAGGCGCTCGCCTTCGACAAGCGGCACGGCGGCGACTTCACGATCCTCTACAAGCCGGGACTTACCTTCGAGCATGTCGACTGCAACCTCGCGGTGCCGGCGCTCGCCGACAAGCGGGTGCGCGAGGCGCTGCTGCTGGGCATCGACCGCGAGGCGATCGTCAAACGCTCTTCGCCGGTCGTCAGGCGGTCGCCAACAGTTTCGTAAATCCGCTCGACAAGGGCTTCACCGACGACGTGCCGCGTTACCCATATGACCCGGCGAAGGCGCAGCAGCTGCTCGAAGACGCGGGCTGGCATAAGCAGGCGGACGGCAGCCGCAAGAATACCGATGGCAAAACTCTGTCGTTCGAATTGGCGACAACCGCGGGCAACCATTCGCGCGAGCTCGTCGAGCAGGTGCTGCAGAGCCAGTGGGCAAAGATCGGCGTCGGCATCCGCATCCACAACGAGCCGGCGCGGGTGCTGTTCGGCGAAACCATGCCCGCACCGCCGCTTCGAGTTGGCGATGTATGCGTGGACGAGCGCGCCGGACAACGAGCCGCGCTCGATCTTCCATTCGAAGGAAATTCCGAGCGCGGACAACGGGTATTCGGGCCAGAACGCCGTCGGCTACAACAACCCTGAGATGGACCGCATCATCGACGCGCTTGAGATCGAGCTCGATCCGGCCAAGCGCAAAGAATTATGGGCCAAGGCGCAGGTGCTGTACGCGACCGACCTGCCGTCGCTGCCGCTGTACTTCCGCTCGGACGCGTTCGTGCTGCCGAAATGGCTGACCGGACTGCGTCCGACCGGCAACCAGTATCCGTCGAGCCTGTGGGTCACCGATTGGGGCGTGAAGCCATAGCCGCATGATCCGCTTCACCGCCATCCGCCTCATCGAGATCGCGGCGATGCTGGTCCTGATGTCGTTTGTGATCTATGGCCTCATCGGTTTGATGCCGGGCGATCCGATCGATCTGATGATGGCGGCCGACCCGCATTTGACCTCGGCGGATCTGGCGCGGTTGAAGGCGCTCTACGGCGTCGGCCAGCCGCTCCTCACCCGATACGGGGCCTGGGCCATGGCCGCTCTCCACGGCAATCTCGGCTATTCGCGGCTGTTCGCCGCGCCGGTGACGGCGACCCTGCTGCCGCGGCTGGCCAATTCGCTGGTGCTGATGGGGTCGAGCTTTGTCCTCGCCTTCATCCTCGTCCTTGGCGCTCGGCATTGCGGCGGCGCGGCGGCCGCGCAGCCGCTTCGACGCCGCGATCAATTTCACTGCCTTTGCCGGCGTGTCGCTGCCGACCTTTTGGCTGGCGCTGATCCTCATCCTGGTCTTTGCGAGGGGCTGCAATGGTTGCCGGCTGGCGGGATCGCCGGCGACGGAACGGCGACGTCGCCGATCGGCTGCGCCATCTGGTGCTGCCAGTCGCGACGCTCACCATCGCCAGCATCGGCGGCTATACCCGCTATGTCCGCGCCGCGATGCGCGAAGCGCTGGGCCAAGATCATATCCGTACCGCTCGCGCCAAGGGCGCGAGCGAGGCGCGGGTCGTTTGGCACCACGCGCTGCGCGGCGCGCTAGTGCCGATCGCGACGATCCTCGCGCTGTCCTTCGGCTCGCTGGTGTCGGGCGCGCTCGTGACCGAGGAGATGTTCGCCTATCCCGGGATGGGCAAGTTGATCTTCGACGCGGTGATGGGCAACGACTACAACCTCGCCCTCGCCGCGCTGCTCCTGGCGACGGCGGTGACGCTGGCGGCCAACCTCGCCGCCGATCTCGCCTATGCCTGGCTCGACCCCCGGGTGACCTTGCGGTGAGGTTGCCGCTCTCATTTTGGGTATCATCGCGGCCGCCGCCTTGGCGATGCCGCTGGTGGCGCATGGCCTTGCACGCCGATCCGAGCTCGGTCGATTTGCTTTCGCGCTATCGCCGATCCCTCGCTGGCGCATCCACTCGGCACCGATGAATTGGGCCGCGACATGCTGCTGCGGCTGCTGGAGGGCGGCCGGGTGTCGCTGGCGATCGGCATCGCTGCGGCGCTGACGGCGGCGGCGATCGGAACCGCGATCGGCCTCGCGGCGGGGTATCTCGGCGGCTGGACCGACCGAGTCTTGATGCGCCTCGCCGACGGGGTCATCGCGCTGCCGCTGCTGCCGCTGCTGATCGTCCTCGCCGCACTCGACCTGCAGAAGCTCGGCGTGTCGCAGTGGCTCGCCGATTCGCCGGCGATCAGCCTGTTGCGAATCATCACGCTCGCGGTGCTGATCGGCTGGACCACCGCGGCGCGGCTGGTGCGCGGCGCGACCCTCGTCACCCGGCAGCGCGATTTCGTACGCGCGGCGCAGAGCCTCGGCGCCAGCGTCCCGCATATCCTCTGGCGTCACATCCTGCCCAATGTGATGGCGCCGCTGGTGGTGGCGACGACGCTTGTCGGTCGGCGACATCATCCTGCTTGAAGTCGGTGCTGAGCTTCCTCGGGCTCGGGGTGCAGCCGCCGCTCGCCAGCTGGGGCAGCATGCTGAGCAACGCCCAGGAGCTGATCACCTCGTCGCCGATGCTGGCGATTTACCCGGGCGCGATGATTTTCCTCACCGTGATCGCCTGCAACCTTCTGGGCGACGCGCTCCTCGCCCGCTTCGACCCGCGCGACCCGGCGCGGGCCTAGACCACGCTCTTTTCGCGCAGCCTGGGCGATGTCGCCAGCGCTGTAGCCGAGTTCGCCGAGGATTGCGTCGGTGTGTTCGCCGGCATCGGGGCTCGCGGTCTTGAGCCGGCTCGGCGTGCGGCTCAAGCGTCACCGCCTGGCCGATCAGCTCGATATCGCCGAGCTTCGGATGGTGGACCTTCTGCGCGATGCCGAGATGCTTGACCTGCGGGTCGGCGAACACCTCGTCCATCTTGTAGATCGGGCCGGACGGCACGCCGGCCTTGTTGAGCCGGTCGATCCAGTCGGCGCTGGTGCGCGTCCTGGTGATCGCCTCGATCGCCGCGTTGAGCGCCTTGCGGTTGTCCGATCGCGCGCGGCCGGTCTTGTAGTCGGGATGCTCGGCGAGGTCGGGCCGCTCGATCGCGCGGCAGAACCGGCCGAAGATCTCGTCGCCGGCCGAGGCGATGTTGATATAGCCGTCGCTAGTCTGGAACACGCCGGTGGGAATGCTGGTCGGGTGATCGTTGCCGGCCTGCTCGGGCACCTCGTGCGCGATCGTCCAGCGCGCGCCCTGGAAATCGAGCATCGCGATTTGCGCGGCCGAGCAGCGAGCTTTCGACCCACTGCCCCTCGCCCGAGACCTCGCGCTCAAGGAGCGCGATCGAGGATGCCCATCGCGGTGAAGATGCCGGCCGAGAGATCGGCGACCGGGATGCCGACCCGCACCGGCCCTTGGCCGGGCAGCCCGGTGATCGACATCAACCCGCCCATGCCTTGGGCGATCTGGTCGAAGCCCGGCCGATCGCGATAGGGGCCGCTCTGCCCGAAGCCGGAGATGCTGGCATAGACGAGCCGCGGGTTGATCTGCTTCAGCGCGTCGTAATCGATGCCGAGCCGCTCCTTGACGTCAGGGCGGAAATTCTCGACCACCACGTCGGCGTCGCGCACCAGCTTCCTGAAAATCTCGATTCCGTCCGGCGACTTGAGGTCGAGCGTCAGGCTGCGCTTGTTGCGGTGGAGGTTCTGGAAATCGGGGCCGAGACGCGGCCCGCCGAGACCTTCGCCGGGCGAGGGCGGCGCCTCGATCTTGATGACCTGCGCGCCCCAATCGGCGAGCTGGCGCACCGCGGTCGGGCCGGCGCGCACCCGAGTGAGGTCGAGCACCTTGAAGCGGGCGAGCGGCATTTTCGGTTCGGGCATCGATCGTTGTCCTGGTCAGGTCTTCGCGACATTGAGGCGCTGCCGTGCGCCGCGGTCAACGCCCGTCGTCGAGCGACAGCAGGCTCGTATTGCCGCCCGAGGCGGTCGTGTCGGTCGAGACCGTGCGCTCGGTGGCGAAGCGGTAGAGGTAGCGCGGGCCGCCGGCTTTCGGTCCGGTGCCCGAAAGCCGCTCGCCGCCAAACGGCTGCACCCCGACCACTGCGCCGATCATGTTGCGGTTGACGTAGTTGTTGCCGACGCCGAGCCGATCGAGCACGTACCGCACGGTCTCGTCGATGCGGCTGTGGATGCCGAGGGTCAGCGCGAACCCGGTCGCGGCGATCTCGTCGATCGATTTGGTCGAGCCGGTCGGCGCGCCAGCGCACGACATGGAGGATCGGGCCGAACACCTCGCCGGTAAGGCGTCGGGCGCTGTCGATCTCGAAGGCGCGCGGCGCGAAGAAAGTGCCGTGCTCAGCTGCCGGCAGGCAGCGCGCATTGGTAGAGCAGCTTGCCCTCGCGGCTCATGCGCTCGGCATGTTTTTCCAGCGCTGCGCGGGCGTCCTCGTCGATCACCGGGCCGACATCGGTCGATAGCAGCGCCGGGTCGCCGATCGACAGCTCGGCCATCGCCCCGGCGAGCAGCGGCAGCAGGCGCGGCGCGATGTCGTCCTGGACGTAGAGCAGCCGCAGGCACGAGCAGCGCTGGCCGGCGCTGTCGAAGGCCGAGGTCAGCGCATCGGTCACCACCTGTTCGGGCAGCGCCGAGAAGTCGACGATCATCGCGTTCTGCCCGCCGGTCTCGGCGATAAGCGGCACGATCGGCCCGGGCCGTTCGGCGAGCGCGAGGTTGATCGCGCGCGCCGTGTCGGTCGAGCCGGTGAAGGCGATGCCGGCGATGCGCGGGTCGGCGGTCAGCGCCGCGCCGACCGTCTCGCCGCTGCCGGGCAGCAGGTGCAGCGCATCGCCGGGGATGCCGGCAGCCAGCAAATGGCGGATCGCGGCGGCGGCGGTCAGCGGGGTCTGCTCGGCCGGCTTGGCGATGACCGCGTTGCCGGCGGCGAGCGCCGCGGCGATCTGGCCGGTGAAGATCGCCAGCGGAAAATTCCACGGCGAGATGCAGGCGAAGACGCCGCGGCCATGCAGAAAGAGGCGGTTGCGCTCGCCGGTCGGGCCGGGCAGCGCCAGCGGCTCGGCGAAATCGGCGCGGGCGCGGGCGGCGTAATAGCGCAGATAATCGGCCGCCTCGCGCACTTCCGACAGCGCCGCCGGGATCGTCCGCCCGCCCTCGCGGATGATCAGCGCCATCAGGGCATAGCGGTCGCGCTCGTAGAGATCGGCGGCGCGTTCGAGGATCGCGGCGCGCTCCGCCGGCCGGGGTGCGCTCCCAGCCCGGCGCCGCGCGCGGGGCCGCGGCGAGCGCGGCCTCGACCGCCGCGGCGTCGGCGGAGACCACCGTGCCGATCTGCCGCCTCCGGTCGCTGGGGTCGAAGACCGGTTCGCCGCGTCCGGCAACTTCCTTGCCGCCGACGTTTGGCGCCGCATGCGCCGGGCTGGGCCAAGGCTTGCCGCCAGGCCGATCGCGCAATTCGGCGAGCGCGTGGCGGTCGGCGAGGTCGATCCCGGCCGAGTTCGCCCGCTCGGGCCGGTAGAGGTCGCGCGGCAACGGAATGTTGGGATGCGGCTTTTGCTTGAGCCGCGCCAGCGCGGCGACCGGGTCGGCGACGATCGCGGCGATCGGCTGGCGTTCGTCGACGATGCGGTTGACGAACGAGGCGTTGGCGCCGTTCTCCAGCAGCCGCCGCACCAGATAGGCGAGCAGGTCCTCGTGACCGCCGACCGGTGCGTAGACCCGGCACGGCAGGTTCAGCTTTTCCGGTCCGACGATCTCCTCGTAGAGCGCCTCGCCCATCCCGTGCAGGCGCTGAAACTCCCAGTCCTTTCGCTTCCCTGCCAGTTCCACCACCGCCGCGATCGTGTGTGCGTTATGGGTGGCGAATTGCGGATAGAACGCCGTCGCGCCCGCGGCGAACAGCTGCTTGGCGCAGGCGAGGTAGGAGACGTCGGTGGCGACCTTGCGGGTGTAGACCGGATAGGTAGCGAGCCCGCGCTCCTGCGCGCGCTTCACTTCGCTGTCCCAATAGGCGCCCTTGACCAGCCGCACCATCAGCCGGCGCTTGGTCGTTAGCCGCCAGCTCGGCGAGCCAGCCGATCACCGCCGGCGCGCGCTTCTGATAAGCCTGCACCGCGAGGCCGAGCCCCTCCCAGCCGGCGAGCGTCGGCATTCCGGCCAGCGCCTCGAATAGATCGAGCGAGAGTTCAAGCCGGTCGGCCTCCTCGGCGTCGACGGTGAGGCCAATGCTAGCTTGGCGTGCCTGTGCGGCGAGGTCGGCGAGGCGCGGCAACAGTTCGCGCATGACCCGCTCGCGCTGCGCCATCTCGTAACGCGGGTGCAGCGCCGAGAGCTTGACCGAGATGCCGGGCGCCGCCTCGACCGGCTTTCCGTCCGCCGACCGGCCGATCGCCGCGATCGCCTGGCTGTAGGCGTCGTGATAGCGCTGGGCGTCGGCGGCGGTTTTCGCCGCCTCGCCGAGCATGTCGTAGGAATGGCGATAGCCCTCGCGCTCGGCGGCCGCGGCGCGGTCGAGCGCCTCGCCGATGGTGCGGCCCATGACGAACTGGCGGCCCAGGATGCGCATCGCCGCCTAGCACCGCCTGGCGCACCACCGGCTCGCCCGAGCGGGCGACAAAGCGATGCAGGATATGCGCGAAATCGCCCTCGTTCGGCGTGTCGCGCAGCATCCGGCCGGTCAGCATCAGCGCCCAGGTCGAGGCGTTGACGAAGACCGAGCCGGAATGGCCGAGATGGCTTTGCCAATCGGCGGCGGCGATCTTGTCGCGGATCAGGCGATCGATCGTGTCGCTGTCGGGGATGCGCGAGTAGCGCCTCGGCGAGGCACATCAGCGCCACGCCCTCGGGCGAGGACAGCGCGTATTCGTGGAGGAAGGCGTCGATCCCGCCATGCGCCGGGCCCTTGTCGCGCACTGCGGCGACGAGGCGTCGCGCGGTCGCTTGGATGCGGCGGTTGGCGGCGGGCGGGAGCTTGGCGGCGGCGAGGATCAGCGCGTCGGCGGCCTCCTCGTCGCGGCGGTTAGCTGCCCCGATGGCCGCGCGCAGCCTGGTCTCCGGCGACGGCGGGGCGGCGAAGACGAGGTCCATGCCGCGAAGATACCGCTTGATGGCGGCTAGCGGAAATCGCGGCTGCGGATGTCGATGTCCGGGATGTAGACATCGCGCGGGTCGTGACCGGGGACGCGTTCTGGTAGCGCGAAGATGGATTTACGGCCCGATTTGTCGATGCCGGTTCGCGCGCGCAAGGTCTGCAGGCGCGGGGTCAGGTCGTGCAAATCCTCGGCGACGACATGGATGACGCTTTCCTCGCGCTGCAAGCGGCCCTTGCAATAGAGCAGGGTCGCGCCGAGCACGGTGCGGCGGAAGCGCTCGAGGATCGGCGGCCACACGATCAGATTGGCGATCCCGGTCTCGTCCTCGATGGTGATGAAGATGACGCCCTTGGCGCTGCCCGGGCGCTGGCGGATGAGCACGAGCCCGGCAATCGCGACGCGGCGCTCGACCGGCAGGGTGGCGAGCTCGGCGGCGGTGACGATGCCGTCCTGCTCCAGTTCGCCGCGCAGGAAGGCGAGCGGGTGGCGCTTCAGGCTGAGGCTCAAGCTGCGGTAATCCTCGACGACATGCTCGCCGAGCCCCATCGCCGGCAAGAGCGAAGCGGCGCGGGTTTCGCTTTGGGCGACATGAGCCGCAGGCCTGGGAGGGTGAGGGGCCGGCAATGGCGTTTGAAGTGTCGCAAACAGCGGTAGAGGCGCTTCGCCCAATGCCTTCAGCGCCCATAGACCCTGGCGGCGGTCTAGTTCCATCGAGCGCAGCGCGTCGGCCGTGGCGAGGCGTTCCAGCGCGAGACGGCCGAGTCCGCTGCGGCGCCATAGCGCTGCGGCGTCCGGGTAGCCGCCGTTGCGCTGCTCGACCAGGCGTTTCGCATCCTCTTCGTTGAACCCCTTGATCTGGCGAAAGCCGAGGCGCAACGCGAGAGTAGCGTCACCACCCCGGCGTAGGCCGGGGCCTATGCCTGACACGGTCGAGAGGCTGCCCGATGGGTCCCGGCCTTCGCCGGGATGGAGAAATAAATCGTCTGAATGCGCCTCTTCTTGCGCGGAGGTAACGATAGGGGAAGGCTCCAGCGTGCAATCCCACTCGCTGCGGTTGACATCGACCGGCAGCACCGCGACCCCATGCTCGCGCGCATCGCGGACGATCTGCGCCGGGGCGTAGAACCCCATCGGCTGCGAATTCAAGAGCGCGCAGGCGAACACTTCGGGATGGACGCATTTGATCCAGGCCGAGACATAGACCAGCAGCGCGAAGCTCGCGGCGTGGCTTTCGGGGAAGCCGTAGGTGCCGAACCCCTCGATCTGGCTGAAGCAGCGTTCGGCGAAATCGCGTTCGTACTTGTTGGCGACCATGCCCTCGATGAATTTCTCGCGGAACAGATGGATCTCGCCGTTGCGCTTGAAGGTGGCCATCGCCCGGCGCAGCCGGTCGGCCTCCTCGGGCGGAAAGCCGGCGCCGACGATGGCGATCTTCATCGCCTGCTCCTGGAAGAGCGGCACGCCGAGGGTCTTTTCCAACACCTGGCGCAGCGCGTCGGAGGGGTAGTCGACCGGCTCCTTGCCGCCGCGCCGGCGCAGATAGGGATGCACCATGTCGCCCTGGATCGGCCCCGGCCGGACGATCGCGACCTCGATCACCAAATCGTAGAATTTTTTCGGCTTGAGGCGCGGTAGCATCGTCATCTGGGCGCGGCTCTCGACCTGGAACACGCCCAGCGAGTCGGCCTTCGACAGCATGTCGTAGACCGCTGGCTGCTCCGGCGGGATCGTCGCCAGCTCGTATGGCTTGCCGTAATGGCGCTCGATCAGGTCGAACGCTCTTGCGGATGCAGGTCAGCATGCCGAGCGCGAGGATGTCGATCTTCAGGATGCCCAGCGCATCGAGATCGTCCTTGTCCCATTCGATGACGGTGCGGTCCTCCATCGCCGCGTTCTCGATCGGCACCAGCTCGGACAAGGGCCCGCGGGTGATGACGAAGCCGCCGACATGCTGCGACAGGTGGCGCGGAAAGCCGATCAGCGCGCCGGCGAGGTCGAGCGCCATGCGCAAATTGCGGTCGGTGGGATCGAGCCCGGCCTCGCGCACGCGCTCGTCGGCGATGCCCTCGCTCGACCAGCCCCACACCATGCCGCCGAGCGCGGCGACGATGTCGCCCGATAGGCCCATCGCCTTGCCGACCTCGCGGATCGCGCTGCGCGAGCGGTAGGTGATCAGCGTGGCGGCGAGCCCGGCGCGGTCGCGGCCGTATTTCTCGTAGATGTACTGGATCACCTCCTCGCGCCGCTCGTGCTCGAAATCGACGTCGATATCGGGCGGCTCGCCGCGCGCCGCGCTGATGAAGCGCTCGAAGAGGACGTCGATGCGGGCGGGATCGACCGCGGTGATGCCGAGGCAATAGCACACCACCGAATTGGCCGCCGAACCGCGGCCCTGGCAGAGGATCGCGCGCGAGCGGGCGAAGCGGACGATGTCGTGGACGGTGAGGAAATAGCGCGCGAAATCGAGCTGCTCGATCAGCTCCAGTTCGTGCGCGATCAGCTTGCGGACGTTATCGGGAACACCGCCGGGAAACTTCTCGGCCGCGCCGTCCCAGGCCAGTTGCGCGAGGCGCGATTGCGGCGTCATGCCCTCCGGCACCGGCTCTTCCGGGTATTCGTAGCGCAATTCGTCGAGGCTGAAGCGGCAGCGCCGGACGATCTCGATGCTTGAGGCCAGCGCGTCTTCGTGGCCGCGGAACAGCCGCGCCATCTCGTGCGGCCGGCTTCAGATGGCGCTCGGCATTGGCGGCGAGGCGGAACCCGGCCTCGTGGATCGTGCAATGCTCGCGGATGCAGGTCAGCACGTCCTGCAGCGGCCGCCGCTCGGGCGCATGGTAGAGCACGTCGCCGGTGGCGAGCAGCTTGAGTCCGGTGTCGCGAGCGATCGCCGCGAGGCGGGCGAGACGGCGCGCATCGTCGCCGCGATAAAGATGGTGCGCGGCGAGATAGGCGCGGCCAGGGAAATCCGCCGCGACCCTGGCGGCGAGCGCGCGGTGCGCGGCAAGGCTGACCCGGTCGATGTTGTCGGGCGGCAGCAGCGCGACGACCAGCCCCTCGCCGTGGGCAGCGACATCGGCGTAATCGAGATGGCACTCGCCTTTCGGCGCGCGGCGCTTGCCGAGGGTGAGCAGGGTGGTCAGCCTGCCATAGGCGGCGCGATCTTCGGGGTAGGCGAGGAGGCTGGTGCCGTCGCATAGATCGAGCCGCACCCCGACGACAAGGCGGATGCCGGCGTCTTTCGCCGCCTGATGCGCGCGCACGATGCCGGCGAGGCTATTGCGGTCGGCGATCGCGATCGCCGAGAGCCCGAGCCGCGCCGCCTGCCGCACCAGTTCGTCCGGATGCGACCCGCCGCGCAGAAAGGTGAAATTGCTGGTGGCTTGCAGCTCGGCGTAATCGCCGACAGGTATCGGGGCATCACGCCCACCCCCAGTTGCTTTCGCGCGCTTCCGGGCGGGGAAGCGCGGACCGCCGTCACCGATCGTACGGGACTGCCGGCCAAACCCGGCAAGAGCCTCGGACTTCTTGGGGGATAGCTCGGGCATCGGCGATCAGGCAAAGACGCCGTGGACAAACCAGCGCGGCGGGGGATCGCCGGGCAGCCCGGCGCGGAACAGCCAGAACCGCCGGCCGGAGGCATCCTCGACCCGGTAATAGTCGCGGATCGCGTCCCGGGAGCCATTGGCATCAACCAATTGCCCGTCAGGCCGCCACCATTCCTCGGCGATGCGCTCAGGCCCGTCGGCTTGGGCGACGCGATGGGTGCGATGGCGCCAGGTGAAGCGAAACGGCGGGTCGTCGGGCAGCACCCAGAACGCCTCGACCGGCTCGGGCGGTGCGAACAGCCGGACGGGGCGCGGTGGCTTTTGCGACGTGGAGGCTTGCTTATCCGGCTTGGCGCCGATCGGCACCGCGACCGAGGCCCGCTCGGGGAGATGGCTTTCGCGCGGTTCGAGGCGGGCGATGGCGTCGAGGCCGAGCCTGGCGCCGAGCCGGTCGAAGAGCGGGGCGGTGTTGCCGGAGGCGCCCGCGGCGCCGGTCATATCGATCTGCTCGGGCGGCAGTTTTTCGACGGCGAAGGCGGCAAGGATCACGTCCTCGATACCGAGCCCGGGATCGACGGTGTCGAGCTTGCCGACGAGCAGCTTGGCGAGATGCGTGGGGTCGCGGCTCGGCCGCGCGGTGCCGATACGGATGTGCTCGACCCGGCCGTCGACGCGGTGGAAGCCGAGATCGAGCCGGCGCGCGCCCATGCCCTCATGCGCGAGGCGAGACACGAGGTCGAGCGTCAACCGCTCGGCGGCGCGGGCGAGATCGGCAGGATCGGAAATCGGCTCGGGCAGGCTGAGGCGCACCCGTCGGCTCGGCACCTCGCCCAGTGGCGACAGCGGCTCGGGCAATTCGCCCAGCGCCTGGTCGAGCCGCCGCGCCACGGTCTCGCCAAAGCGGCGGGCGAGCGCGTCGCGCGGCATCGCCACGACCTCGCCGACCCGCCTGAGGCCGACCCGGTGCAAGCCTTCGACGATGGACGGATCGAGCCGCAGCGCGGCGACCGGCAGCGGCGCCAGCGCGGTGCGGGTTTCGCCCGGCGGGACGACAATTTTTGCTGCTAAAACAGCTAATCTGCAGCGGGAGGGACTCTCCTCCCCCCTGCTTGCAAAGCGGGCGATAGCCCAGGCGGCGCCCAGCGTATCGGCGATCGCCAGGCGATGCGAAATGCCCTGGCGCGCGAGCCGCTGCGACAGATCGGCCGCCAGCTGTGTCTCGCCGCCCCATAGATGCGCCGAGCCGGTGATCTCGACCTTGATCCCATTGTCACCATCGGGCGCGGTCCACGGGCTGTAGCGGCCGCACCACTCGGCGAGGCGGCGCAAGGCGGCGGCATCCGCGGCGAGCTCGGCCGGGCGGGTCAGGAGGCCGGGCAGGAACGACAGCGCGTCGGCGAGTGGCATTGCCGCGGTGATGCTCTTGGCGGCGGCCGCCGGGTTGACCGCGGCGAGCATCTGCCGCCCGGCCGCGGCGATCACCGTGGCGAACGGCGCTTCCTCAGCCGGCTGCGCGCCGGGGCTCGGGTTCGGCAGCAAGCCGGCGCGGCGCAGCCGGTCGATCGCCCAGCTCGGCAGGAACAGATACAAGACCCGATGCATCGGCCACCTCTACATCCCAAGTCATTTGAGCCGCCTCCGCGCCGCGGCAGCGCAGCAATTCGACCCGCCAGCGCGGCGTTCCGATCCCCGGTTCATCACGAGGCAGCGATGGGATCGCCGCGATCCGCCAGCGTGTCATCGCCGCGCTCGGCCGCTCGCGTTCGGCGGCGGCCTCGGCGGCATTGCGCCAGCGCCGCAGCAACAGCGCGGTGACGCCGGAGCGCTCGGCGGCGAGCTGCAGCCGCCGTCCCGCGACCATCGGCAGCCGGCCGACTTCGCCAATCACCGCGGCGACGCCGCCACGGGAGCCAGGCGCGCGCAGCCCCTCTTCCAAGGTCCACAGAATGTCGTCGTCGCGCGGCGCCGTGACCCGCACGATCCGTGCCGGGTCGAGCCCATGCTCGGCCAGCCCCGGCCCGTACAGATCGCCACGCTTCGAGGCCCACAGCACGAGACCTGGGCCGATTCGTCCAGCGATCCCGGCGGCAAAGCCCGCCGCGGCGGCGCAATCTTCCTCATCGGCGCCGCTGCCGAGAACTTCGTGCACCGCCCCCAATGCCAGCCCGCCGCCCGGCAGGGCGCGGTCGATCGCAGCGACATGAAACGGCAATACCCCATGGCGCAAGGCGCCCGGCCGTTCGATCCGGCGGATGCGGTCTTGCAGGGCGATGAGGGTGGCGGATGACATTGAAGCGTCACACTTGTTTTAATGTTCCCTATTTGTTCACATCATCTTCGGTTGTCAACCCCGCTCGCTTTGCCGTTAAGATAGGTCATGGCCCAAGCCCCGCACCCCGACCGCACGCCCAGCGAGATCGACGCGGCGGAAACCACCGCCCGCATCCTCCTCGAAACCGAGGCCGTGCTGTTCAGCCCCGACAACCCGTTCACCTTCACTTCGGGACGGCTATCGCCGGTCTATGTCGATTGCCGGCGGCTGATCTCGTTCCCGCGCGCCCGGCGCAAGTTGATGGATATGGGCGCCAAGCTGATCGAGAACCGGGTCGGGTTCGAATCGCTGGACGCGATCGCCGGCGGCGAGACCGCCGGCATCCCGTTCGCCGCCTGGATCGCCGACCGGCTGTCGCTGCCGATGCTCTATGTACGCAAGCAGGCGAAAGGCTTTGGCCGCAACGCCCAGATCGAGGGCGAACTGAAGGATGACGCGCGGGTGCTGCTGGTCGAGGATCTGGCCAGCGAAGGCACCTCCAAGCTCAATTTCGTCCGCGCGATCCGCCAGGCCGGCGGCGAGATCAACCACACCTTCGTGATCTTCAACTACGGCATCTTCCCGCATACCGAATCGAGCCTCGCCGCCGAGGGCATCACCTTGCACGCGCTCGCCACCTGGTGGGATGTGGCCGAGGTGGCGGAAAAACTCGGGCGCTTCGAGCCCGGGCAATACGACAAGATCAAAAACTTCCTCGAAGACCCCGAGAACTGGCCCGCTCCACGCGCCGCCGCGGCGCGGTAATCACCGCTGCCTTGGCAGCCAAACCGCGAGCCGACGTGCAGCTTCTTCGATGTCCTCGTTCGAGCCGGCGAAGCTGAAGCGCACCCAGTCGCCGCCATGGATAGGGTCGAAATCGAGCCCGGGGGTTGCCGCGACGCCGGTCTCTGCCAGCATCTTGCGGCAGAAGGCGTCGCTGTCGCGGGTCAGCGACGAGACATCGACATAAAGATAGAACGCGCCATCGGCCGGGGCGAAGCGGGTGAGCCCCGCCTGCCGCATCGTCGCGATCAGCAAGTCGCGGTTGGCGCGGTAGCGCGCGACATGCCCGTCGAGCTCGGCGCGGCATTGGAACGCCGCGGCCCCCGCGAGCTGCGACAGTGCCGGGGGCGAGATGTAGAAATTCTGTGCCAGGCATTCGACCGAGCGGGCGAGGTCGGGCGGCACCAGCATCCAGCCGAGCCGCCAGCCGGTCATGCTGTAGTATTTCGAGAAGGAGTTGACGACGATCGCCTCGCGCCCGAAGGCGCGAGCAGTCTGGGCGACGCCCTCGTAGACGATGCCGTGATAAATCTCGTCGGAGATGAGGCGGATCCCGCGTTCTCGGCAATAGGCGGAAAGCCGTTGCAGCTCGGCTGGCGCGATCATCGTGCCGGTCGGGTTGGCTGGGCTGGCGACGATCAGTCCGGCGAGATCGCGGATGTCGGCGAGCAATTCCGGGTTCGGTTGGTAATGCGCGTTCTCGCCGACTTCGATCAACACGGTCTCGAGCCCCAGCGCGGAGAGGATGTTGCGGTAGGCCGGGTAGCCGGGGGCTGCGAGCGCGATCCGGTCGCCCGCTTCGAACGCGGCGAGAAAGGCGAGCTGAAACGCCGCCGACGAGCCGGTGGTGATGACGATCTCGGCGGGATCGACCACAATCTCATATTGAGCGAGGTAATGCCCCGCGATCGCCTGGCGCAGCGGGGCGATGCCCTCGGCGTCGGTGTAGCCGATCTTGTCGTCGGCGAGCGCCTGGCGCGCCGCGTCGAGCACGGGCAGCGGCGCCGCAGTGCCAGGCTGGCCGACCTCGAGATGAATGACCCGCTCGCCCGCCGCCTCGCGCGCGTTTGCGGCGCGCAGCACGTCCATCGCTATAAAGGGCGGAACTAGCCCGCGGCGGGAAGGCTTTAGTGTCATGCCGCCAATGTGAGGGGAAAGGTTGCCATTGGCGAGCGCCATTCGTTATGACGGGCGCCGGTTCTTTCGGGGGACAGAATAAAGATGGCCAAGGTCAGTCTGATCGGCATGTCAGGGAGTTTGCGCGCCGGCTCCTATTCGAACGCGATTATCGCGACGCTGCGCGAGCGCTTTGCCGAGCGCGCCGATCTGCGGCTCTACGACCTGGCGCCCATCCCGCCCTACAACCAGGATTTCGAGGGCGAGAAACGTCCGCCAGTAGTGAAGCAAATGCTCGCCGATATCGAGGCGGCGGACGGGCTGGTGTTCTGTGCGCCCGAGTTCAACCACTCGATCCCGGGCGTGTTGAAGAATGCGATCGACTGGGCCTCGCGGCCGGCCTTCGCCTCGGTGCTCGCTTACAAGCCGGTGGCGATCATGGCGACCTCGCGCGGACCATTGGGTGGGGCGCGGTGTCTCGAACACATGAAGGTTGCGCTCGATTCGTGTTTATCTCGGGTGACCCTGGCGCGCGAGGTCATCGTTACCGCAGCCGAAACCAAGATCAAGGACGGGCGTCTGGTTGACGAGACCTCGCTGGGATTCGCCTCGGGCGCGGTGGAGGCCCTGCTCAAGGAGATCGCGTTGTGGAAAGGCGCGAGGGGCTAAGGACGCAGGTTATTTCGAGATTCCTGCTCTTGCTGGAATGAGGTTTCGCGTCAATTCAGCGTCGAGGCGTCTTTTTTGTTGATGCAGCGCAAGAGCTTCCAATAACCGAACAAGTTGCTCGGGCGGATTTCGCGCACCGTGAGCTTGCTGTCGCGCATGAAGGTGTCGAATTCGAAGTCCGGGTGAAAGCCGATATGGCGCGCGAGATGCGCCAGGCGCTTCTCGAAAAAGCGCACCGCCCAGTTCTCGCTCATGAAATGGTTGACCAGCACGATCGTGCCGCCGGGAATGCAGACGCGGCGCATCTCGGCGGCGAACTGCGCCGGGTTCGGCACCACCGGCGCGACGTAAAGCGCCAGCACCGCGTCGAACGAGTTGTCGGCGAACTCCATGTGCTCGGCGTCCATCAGATGGAGCCCCTCGACATGGGTGAGGTTTTCGCGGGCTACCCGCGCTTCGGCCTTCGCCAGCATCTCGGCCGATACGTCGATGCCGGTCACGTGCGAATCGCGCCGGAAATGCGGTAGCGACAAACCGGTTCCAACCCCGACCTCGAGGATGCGCTGCCCCGGCCGATCATTGGCAATACGCACGGCTTCCTTGCGGCCGGGATGAAACACCGGGCCGAAGACAAAGTCGTAAGAACCGGAAACCCACCGGTAGGTGCGAATCGTGTCGCGCAGGTCCATGAGGTCGCCCTCGTCGCGGTCGACGCAAGCGCTGCCGCCGTCACTATCGAAAGTGCCCTTGGTTGGTCCCTTTGTAAACCTCTCGCTGAACGGGTCTGGGGCACCAAGAGCGCATTTGTGGCAACAGGACTACAAACCAGCGTTCAGCAGCGGTTGCGCCGTCGTCCTCGATGATGCAGCTAAAGCTCAGAGCAAGGTGATTCAGATCAAGGTGATGTGGTCGGCTTCAAGCCCCTTGCGGCCGTCAATGACGTCGACCCGAACACGCTGACCCGGACCCAGAGCCTCAATGCCGCTTCGGCGTAGCGCGGTTATGTGGATGAAGACATCCTTGCCGCCATTATCGGGCGCGACGAAACCGTAACCCTTGTCGGGTTCGAACCACTTTACCGCACCCTCCAGCGTGCTCACTGGCCGCGCCTGCCGGTCGCCCATCCCCGGCGCGACGACCGTGCTCAGATCGATGTTGATGACACTGGTGACCAGCGGGCCCTTGGCGCCGGCGCCAACCTCGCAGGTTATCGAGGCGCCTTCCTGGACATCTTCGTAACCCGCACGGCGTAGGATCGCCATCGGCAGGAAGGCGTCGGGCGAGCCGTCCGCCATCGTGATGAAACCGAAGCCCTTGCTGGCGTTGAACCACTTGACCTTGGCCTCGACGGTGCGGGTCGGCGGGGCGTCCTCGGGAGCGGAGCCCATACGGCGATCGTACATCAACGTCCTCAAAACGTCAGATTGAATGCGGCGGGCGCGGGGCCATAAAACTGTAGCGTAAAAAACTTGCGCCGCGCTAGCGCGGCAACAGCGAGTCGCCATGCCTGCCGGTAGTTTCTGGCTATTTCGGGCGTTTCTTTAAGTTCCATGTAAGGTTGAGCGCCGTATCGCGGTTTTGCCTATGGTTCGCGGTGTGGTTGACCGGCGTTCTCTGATGTGACTTATGCGCCCTCCGTGGCTGCGGCAGCACCTTGCATCGGCCCGGCGATGGCCTATCATCCGCGACGGGCGCGGGTGTAGCTCAATGGTAGAGCAGAAGCTTCCCAAGCTTACGACGAGGGTTCGATTCCCTTCACCCGCTCCAATCACTTAGCCGATTTTCCAGACCGCGCTGGCACCGATTTGGCACTAAAGCGCTTCGGGTTCAAGGAGGTCGTGCCGCGACGGCGCCGTCGGGAAGGACGATTTCAAACTGAGTCAGCGCTAATCGGCGAGCATGAGGTGCTTGCTAGATGATCTCGTTGTCCGTCCGGAGCGGGAACCGGTATCACTCTAGGTCAGCAACTCATTATGGCGCAGCCAGAGTTGGGTGGCAGCGAGTTTGAGCATGGCGAGGAAGTTTGCGGCGTGCTTTTCGTAGCGCGTGGCGAGGCGCCGGAAGTGTTTGATGCGATTGAAGAACCGCTCGATGCGATTACGCGCCCGGTAGAGCACCGGGCTTGAAGCAGGGTCTCCAGCGGCGATGGACCATCGGCGGGATGTTGGGTGCGGCGCGGGCGGCTTCGATCTGGCGGCGCAGCCAATCGGCATCGTAGGCCTTGTCGGCCAGTACGATGGTGCCTTCGTGCAGGTGTCCGAGCAGGCGCGCGGCGACCGGGCAATCGCCCGCTTGGCCCGGCGTCAGGACCAATTCAAGCGGCAGACCGTTGGCGTCGGTGAGCGCGTGGACCTTGGTCGTCAGCCCGCCGCGCGAGCGGCCCATACAGCGATCCGGGTGGCTTTTTTTGAGTTCGCGGCATGCTGATGCACGCGCACCGAGGTGCTGTCGATCATTTTGCGCGTTGCCGTCGTAAGCGGTCGTGACGGCGGCCAGAACGCGGTCCCACACCCCGGCTTTGCGCCATCGCACGAAGCGGTTGTAGCAAGTCGTTCGCGGGCCGAACTCCTTCGGCAGCGCCCGCCACGGCGCGCCCGTCCGCAAGACCCAGAAGATCCCGTTCAGAACCCGCCGGTCGTCCACTCGCGGCACCCCGCGCGGCTTGTTTGGCAGCAGCGGCGCGATCACGTCCCACTCGAAATGCTCAGTTCGTAGCCTCGCATGATCCTGGCTCCCCCAGTTGGGAAGCTTAAATTACATCTCCCGCGCCGGGGGAATCCCCTTTATGAGCTTCATAACCTAAAGTGTCGTCGACTCGACCTACCGGACGTTGCAGGTGGACAATGCGTGGCTATCACCTAAATCATCCCCTGCGATGACTGCGGATTATTTGATTAGCTACGCCACGCCCGACAGGGTCTGGGCCGAATGGATCGGCTGGGCACTCGAAGAGGAAGGCGCGAGCGTCGCCCTGCAGGCCTGGGATTTTAGGCCGGGCAGCAATTTTGCGCTTGAGATGCAGCGCGCTGCCGCGGCGGCGAAGCGGACGATCGCCGTCCTCTCTCCCGATTATCTGGCATCGCATTTCGCAGCGCCCGAATCGGCGGCTGCATTCGCGCAAGACCCCGAAGGGCTGCAGCGGCGGCTGGTGCCGGTGCGGGTGCGCGATTGTACGCTGGAGGGCATGCTGCGGACGATTGTCTACATCGACCTGGTAGGGCTGGATGAGGCGTCGGCCTGCAAGGCACTGATTGGCGGGCTCGCCGCCAAGCGAGGCAAGCCGGACCAGGCGCCGCCGTTTCCCGGCATGACCGCGGCGCCTGCCGCGAAGCCCTTTCCAGGAGCTGCAAACCGCGGAACGGCCACCGCCGGAGCCACCCGGAACGCTCCGTACATACCCAATCTTCGCGGCGCGGTTTCGGACCTCGATCGGAGGCGGTTCATCCGGCAGGCCTTTGAGACAGTGAGGGACCATTTCGAGCGGGGGCTTGAGGCGCTGGCAGGGCGGTCCGGTATCGACACGGATTTGACGCGGCGCGGCGACACGGAGTTCGTCGCCGAGGTCTATACGACCGGCAAGCGGGCTGCACGGATGCCGGATCTGGCTGGGCGGCATGATGGGCGGCAGCAATGAGATCGCCTACTACGAGGGCGATTACGACGCCGGCAACTCTATGAATGAGTCGCTGTCGATCGGCGACGAGCGCGAGGGTCTCGCGTTGAGGGCGCTGATGAATATGGGGCTCGGTGCGGGGCGCCTGCCGCCCGAAATCGACCCGGACCGGATGACCCCGGAACAGGGCGCGGAATATCTCTGGCACCGCTTTCTGTGGCGGCTGGAGTGAAGTCGATTATGATAGCCCCGCAGCTTACCGTGACTCGGTTCGCCCAAGTGGAGGCGGGGATCTGAGCATCTTTCCGGCCGACGTAGAGGGTTTTGTCGCGCTCAAGGTGCGGGAGCCGGACGGCGACATGCTGGTGGTGCCGCTTGGCCCGTTCTTTCCGGACGGGCTAAACTGTCCGAGCCTGATAGGCGAGCCGGCAGCGACCGTGCTGAGCTATGGCAAGGAATACACGCTGCAGCTGCCGACGCGTCCGGAGGGCTGGAGCATTACGGCGCCTGCGCCGGAGACGCATTGCATGGTGCTTACCGAAGAAGGCGCGTTTGTGCGCGCCAATTTCGGGCCGCAGGGGCAAGGATACAGACCGTGTTACATCGCGATGGCGACCGGTACCATCGTCCAACACGGTATGGCATACGTCGAGCCGCGCGGGCACAAGGCATACGCGCTGGAGTGGGAGTTGCTTACCCGGGAAGCCGAGCCAAGACGGATCCTTGCCTACCCGTGGTGAGCCGGACGCTGTCTGCCGCAGAACCCATGCCGCTGCAAAACCGGGGGACCTCGTTCGGCGATATCGGCGCAATCCCGGGCATGGCCTCTTCACTGGCAACCGGCGGATCGTCCACGACCGACGACTAAGACGCTACTGACGAAGCGCTGGGCGTCGAAGGCTTGGTTGATTTGCGTCTGCGAGTTCAGCGGATTGGCGATCGGTCATGGGCGGCCCCGCTGGGCAGTGGCGAGGCTATGGCGGCACAAGGCGCTGTCCGCATCGTGATAAACTCGCTGAGCGTGGTGCCCTGACGTATCGCCCCTGATTACCCAGGCAGTTCCCGCATAGTTGGGGAATTTGCTTCTGAGCTACCGGTCAGACTTCAACGACATACGGCAATCCGAGACGCGAGCGTGTCTTTAGCAGGTTGCGCTTGTCGAGATACCTCGCATTTTTTAAGCTATGTCATATTATTTCTATGATGCGCTCCAGTGGAATGATCGAGCCCGAGCCACTTAACCCGGCCCAAATCCGGGCTGCACGTGCACTGCTCGCCTGGTCTCAACAGGACCTTGCCCGACAAGCACACGTCGCAGCATCGACGGTCGCGGATTTCGAGCGTGGTCACCGTACGCCGGTCACGAACAACGCCGATGCGATGCGTATCGCACTTGAGAGCGCCGGCATTTCATTCCCGCCCGGCGGCGCCGTGATCGGACCCGCGCCAAAACGGAACCTGTCTACGAAGCAGGGTGGGAGCCCCGTTCGCTGGGTGGATGCCACGGACCTGGCGCAATGGGCCGAACGGCGAGCAGGGCAGGGGTCAATGCCTGAACTGCTGACGCGTTTGATACGGGCAGCGACGGGCGCCGCGGCGCAGATCAATTTTCCTTCCGACGAGAGTGTGCAGTTCCCGGGATGGATGGAATTGCGAAATTCCATCGGGTACGGTGCGAATCCCGAGCGGCAGTTCCGCCTGGGAGATCGGCACGCAGCGCACAAGGATTGCTGAAAAAGCGGATGACGACTACGCCAAGAGAACTACCGAGCCGCTGGCCTCATTCCGCGCGAGGCCACCTTTGTCTTTGTTACTCCGCGTCGCTGGACGAAAAAGCGTCAGTGGGCGGCAGCAAAACGCGCCGAGAAAAAATGGGGCGATGTGCGGGCGTACGACGCGGACGATCTGGTTCACTGGATCGAACTCTATCCCGCGTAGGCCAGTGGCTGGCTGCCGCTATCGGAAAACGTCCGGGAGGTGTGCAGCAACTCGAGGAAACGTGGGAAGAGTGGTCGCTGTCAACGCAGGAACCGCTGACCGCGGAATTAATCCTTAGTGGGCGCGATGAAGATGCCGCGCGGATTTTGAGGTGGCTCCGAAATGATCCCGCAGTGCTGGCAGTGCAGGCTGAAGCGCCCGATGAGGCAACAGCGTTCCTTCATGCGCCATCGGGCAACTGCCCGGGGCTTATCGAGCCGAATACTACGCACGGATCCTGATAGCCCATACTTCCGACACTGCGCGTATGCTTGGCGACAGCATTTCGCCTCTTATCTTGGTGGTGGAGGATCCAGATCCCGGCCTGGCTCGACGTCTGGCAGAACGTGGACACCACGTCTTTGTCGCACAGGGTCCCGGCGGGGACGCTGACGAAGTGTTGCGGTTAGCGCGACCGCCCAGGGATCTCATCGAGCAGGCCCTGATGAACATGGGGTTTGAGCGAGAGCCGGCTCACAATCTCGCTCGGGATGCCGCTCGCAGCCTGGCGGTGCTGCGGCGATTAATGCCCTCGGCGCCGGCTCGCGTGCCCCTATGGGCAAGGGAAAATCCGTCTCGGTGTCTTATAGCGGCATTACTGGCGGGCGCTTGGTCCGAAGACAGTGAGGGCGATAAGGCCGTGCTGGAGCGGCTTGCGGGCGAGAAATACGACACGATCATCGCCGAGCTGGCACCGCTCGTGGGTTACCTGGAACGGCCGTTGAGAAAGGCTGGCCCAGTGGGGAAAGTCGCATCACCGCGCGATGCCTGGTTCCGGTTGGCGGACCAAAATCAGCCCGGCAGATTTCACGCGATTTGAGGTCGTGGCGCATGACGTCCTTGCGTCACGTGACCCACGCTTTGAAATGGCCCCAGACGAGCGCTGGCTGGCTGGGCTCAAAGGGATAAAACCGGAATATTCAGGACACCTGCGCCGCGGGTTGGGCGAAACGCTGATCCTTTTCTCGCTCTACCCGAACCACGTCCCCAGCGTCACGGGCGCTGCTGCGGGCGTTGAAGAATTCTCGTGCGCAAGCTGCTCCACGATGCGGACGAGCAGCGTTGGTGGTCCTTGAACGGCGAGTTTCAGCTGCTGGCCGAGGCGGCTCCAGGAACATTTCTGTCAGTGCTCGATGAGGCCCTACATCAGGGTAAGCACATCGATGTGCTGTTCAAAGAGGATGAAGGGCTCTCGGGCGGGACATACCTCGCTGAACTTCTTTGGGCGTTGAGATCCTTGGCGTGGAGCCCGCAATACGTGGGCCGAATCGTGGCGATTTTGGCGAAACTCACTGCGCGCGATCCTGGCGGACGGTACGGTAACCGGCCGGGGAACAGTTTGCGCAGCATCTTCTTGCTGTGGTTCCCGCAGACCTACGCGCCCCTCACGGCGCGGCTTCGTGTGCTCGATCAGGTCCGAAAACAAGAGCCGGATGTCGCTTGGAATTTGATGCTTGGGATCCTTCCAAGCGGGCACGACACGGCATTAGCCTTGCATCGCACACGCGCTGGCGTGACCTCTCCGTCGATCAACAGGAGCAGGTGACTTACCCCCTGATGGCAAAGGGCGGTCAAGAGATTGCCGAGCGGTTACTGGCGGATGCCAGCATCTAAAGCCAATCGTTGGCGGAGCCTGATCGGGGCATTTGCGAACCTCCTGCCTGAACATCGGCAGCTGGCTTTGAAGCAATTGACCGCTGCGGCGGCGACGATCACCGATGACGACGACCGGGTCGAAATCTGCGGGGCGATGCGGTCATTGCTCAGCCATCACCGTGGATTTCCGGACGCGGAGTGGGCGCTGCCAGAGGCGCAGCTTGAGCCAATTGAGACGGTCTACAATCTGCTGCAGCCCGAAGACCTGCTTAAGCGTTCCGCATGGTTGTTTGCGTCGGGAGTCCGTCTGCTGCTCCCGGCAGTAAGAATTGTCGCCGGTGAGCACATCGACCGCTGGTCGACAGAGTGATGAGCGCGAAGCCGCCAGACAACGGCGGGTGGCGATAGGAGAAATACTGGAAGCGCGCGGAACCGACGGAGTGCTTTTGCTGGCTCAATTCGCCGAGCTTCCGGAGTTGGTCGGCCGAGCCTTGGCTCCATTGCCCGAACGGGATCCTGGACAGGATTCGATCTTCATCCAGGCGCTGACCGGAGCGGGAAAATCCGACGAGGCGCTTGCCCATGGGATGGTCGTGGGGCGTCTCATCGGGGGTGGCGATGAATGGGTTGATGACGTTCTCGTCCGCGCGAAGCGGGAAGCCTGGGGTGACGAGGCGACGTATCGGATACTCCGCGCACTGCCCGAGGCTCAGGCGACCTGGGACCGTGCCGTGGCAGCAGGAGAACAAGTTGACAACCTATATTGGGGGCGCCGCGGTGTTCTGTTGGATTGATCCCGCTCAGGGTGATGTTGTGTACGCCGTCGAGCGGCTGCTTAAAGCCGGGCGCGCCAAAGACGCCATTCATCTTATTGGTCACCACCTCCGGGAGGTGTTTGCGGAATCAGTCTTGTGATTATCCGTGTGCTAGCCAGGCCATTGCAGGAACCCTGGACAGATGGTGAT
The DNA here is from genome assembly GCA_963773625.1 of uncultured Alphaproteobacteria bacterium. Taxonomy (GTDB): domain Bacteria; phylum Pseudomonadota; class Alphaproteobacteria; order ATCC43930; family CGMCC-115725; genus DATARH01. The sequence continues at coordinate 404,956 of CAVZCJ010000015.1, forward strand.
AGAAACGCTGCGACAGTGTTCCGGCATCATGTCGTGGAGATATTCAAGGTCCTCGACAAGACGGAAGAGGTAACCGACGCGCAGATAGCGACGTTGGAATGGACCTATCTCCCACTGTTCCCGGTTCCGTGATCGCCCGCCGCGCAAGCTGGAAAAGGCGCTCGCCACGGAGCCTGGTTTTTTCATTGAGGTTCTGAGCAAGGTCTATAAGCCGAGCAAGGAAAGCGGCATCGAAGAACCGCCACCCAGCGACATAGAGCGCGAGCAGGCTATTGTCAGACAAGCCTACGACCTGCTTCGCACGTGGCACCGCGTTCCGGGCACGACAGACGATGGCGTTCTGGATCCGGCCGCCCTTGAGGCTTGGGTGAAAGACGTCCGTATCCGAGCTGCTGCCGTGGGGCGTGGCACGATAGCCGACTACCAGATTGGGCAGGTGTTGGCTCACGCCGCTCGAGACCCCGAAGGCATTTGGCCGGTCGTGGCCGTGCGTGAATTGATCGAGATCACGCGCAGCCCGGACCTTGAACGTGGCCTATATATTGGTGTCCACAACAGCAGGGGCGTCACGTCGCGCGCGACGAACGACGGGGGTGCTCAAGAGCGTGCTCTCGCTCAATACTATCGTCAGTGCGCCGAGGAGACAGCCCTTGAATGGCCGCGGACATCGGCAGCGCTGGCGCAAATCGCAGAGAGCTATGAACGCGAAGGCGTGCAGCACGACGAGGACGCCGAGCGTCGAGACTGGCGGTGACGCACCACGGTTTGCCCGCAGATTAAGGCCATGCGGACGATGCAGCTGAGCGATGACCTGTGGCAGATGCGGCCTGGGCTGAAGCGGAGAATACGGTCGATGCCTACCGTTAATGTGCCCCAAGGCCGAGTAACGCACGCTCAAACGTTTACGTGGCAGTGCCGCCGCAGAGGCGCCCCGTGCATTGGACGGGGCGAGTCGATCAATACTCGCTCGCGAGCATGATCGTGAGGACGCGAGCGGTTTTGGATCGGTCGGAGGGTCTTCCGAGCCGAACTCCATCGCCGCGTCGTAGTAGTCGATCTTCCAAAAGAACTTCCGACCCGCCACCTCGAAGCTGCCGAAGTCGTGTTCGCCATGAGGGTCGTTCTCCTCGGTGAAGTCGGAGAAGGTCGCCACTCGGCGGATACGATCGCTTGCACGTCGGGGGAACGGCATCGACGCCGGCGGTGAGCAACACTTTGCCGCCGGTCATCGTCGTCCGGAACGCGTCGTTGAGCGCCCGTATTCTTCGGCGGCCATCAGATGAGCCCGCCAAGCACGAGCGCAGAAACCATCGTCCCGCGTCCGCACTCCTCGCACCAGCCATTCCGGCTATCCGGCTCCTTCTCCTCAATGCAGCAGATGGCCGGACAAACGCTGTCGTTGACCGCGGCTGCGAACAGCTCCGTCTCACCGTCGTATCCTTCGATGTCGCAGAGCTTGCGGAGCTTTGCCTGGCGCATCTCCGGCGTCATCGGCGCCGGGCTCCTTGGCCGCGAGACTGCTCCCGCCGTCCGCGTGTCGGCTCGCCCTCACCCCGGTCGTCTTCCGTGATTCGCGGCAGACGATTTTGCCGTCGAGCGGTAGGCTTGAAGGATGATGTTGAAGCCGCTGCCGTCCTTGTGGGGAAACACAAGGCCGAGATTGAGCCAATAATCGTCCTGGCCTTGGCGGTTAATGACCGAATAGGCGCGATGCGTCGGCGCGCTGGGCTGTCTGCTGTCCGCCATTATGATCTCCATTCGAGTGGTTGCGATGTCCTGCGTGAGCAGGCGCCAAGGGTTTCCTGGCGCCTGCCAGCGAGGGATCGTAGCTCGATGGATGGCGGACTAACTGAACGGTACACCGCCGCAGGACGGCGTCAAGCAACGCCCGGCAGAGCCGGTTGATGAGGCTTACCCCTCCTCGGGTCGCGTCCAGCCAGTCGACGGTCAGCGGCGTCCTTGCGCGGAGGTCGTTGAACGTGGTGAACAGGAAGAGCGGCGCGGAGGTCGCGTGAGATACCCGTAGTCGCCGCAGCGCCTCTAGCATGGCGCCGACACGTGCCGTCATGGTGGTGACGACAAGCACGCGAAAATTCTTCCAGCCGAATTGTCGCTGATGTTCCTTTGCGGCATGGGCGGCGAGGTAGACGCGCATCTTCCCCTCGAAGCTGGTCTGAGCGGGGTCTGAACGTTTGATCGGCATCGTGCCGCGATCGATCTCGACAATAAAGTCGCGCCGTCGCCATTCGCGAGCTGCAGGCCAAACACCAGGTCGGGGATGACGTTGATTTCCCGCACCTGGCCCCGATGGGACAGCTTCGCCCGCAACGGAAAGGGGCGCGGCCGGCGGGCATTGGCCGCCGCGAGGCCCCCGTATTCATATCCTCGGGAGCGACAATACGAAGATCGCTCCGCTCGCCACCGCGTGCTGCAAGGCTACCTCGAAATCCACGATCTCGATCTGGTGCTCGATAAACGGGCGCCCTGCCCCGCGGTTCTTCCGGCTCCACTCGACATTCGAGAACGCCGCCCCTCTTTCAATGAGGAGACGGGCACCACGATCGGCGAGGGC
>CAVZCJ010000016.1:0-500122 GCA_963773625.1 uncultured Alphaproteobacteria bacterium
CGGCTTACGAAAAAGAAGGATTATTTATACGGCGATACCGCGGTGAGTTTGTATGAGGCAGGAGAATGACTGTAAACGCGAGGGCACGGATTTGAAGCTTTATTGAAAAGATATTTCGGCTATGACAGCTTTCGGCCTCTTCAGGAAGAGGTTATAAATAACGTAATCGGCGGGAGAGACAGTTTTGTTTTAATGCCGACCGGCGGAGGAAAGTCGCTCTGCTACCAGTTGCCCGCGTTGATGCTGGACGGCATTACCCTGGTCGTTTCCCCGTTGATAGCATTGATGAAAGACCAGGTCGATTCCTTGCAGGCCTGCGGCGTAGGGCCGAGTTTATCAATTCCTCCATTTCGGCGGCGCAGATATCCGATATCCGCGCTCGCGCAAAGAACAACGAAGTCAAAATCCTGTATATCGCCCCGGAAAGGTTCGCCCTGAAGGCTTTCCAGGATTTTTTGAAGTCCCTGAAAGTGGCCCTGATTGCGGTCGATGAGGCGCACTGCATTTCGGAGTGGGGCCATGACTTCCGGCCCGACTACCGAAACCTGAGCCTGCTGAAAGAACTTTTCCCGGACGTGCCGGTAATCGCGCTTACGGCGACGGCGACCGAAAAGGTGCGCGAAGATATATTAACCCAGCTTTTCCCCGAAAAACCGCGTACTTTTATCTCCAGTTTCAACCGGGAAAACCTGAAGATAAGCGTCATCGAGAAGAAGCAGGCCTTCGCAAAGCTGCTATCGCTGCTTTCCAGGCACAAAAACGAATCCGCCATCATCTACTGTTTTTCCCGGAACGAGACCGAAGAACTCGCCGAAAAACTGAAACTTAACGGGTATAGCGCCAGCGCCTACCATGCCGGAATGGATGCGGAGAAGAGGAAGCAGGTCCAGGACCTCTTCATCAGGGACAAGGTAAATATCATCGTGGCCACGATAGCCTTCGGCATGGGCATAGACAAGCCGGACGTCAGGCTGGTAGCGCATTACACATACCCCAAGACGTTAGAGGGATATTACCAGGAGATCGGCCGTGCCGGGCGCGACGGGCTGCCGAGCGATTGCGTGTTGTTTTACACGTACGCCGACACGAGGAAGCACGAGTACTTCATGGACAAGATAGAAGACGACATACTGCGGGAGCGGGCGCGCAGGAAACTGGACGAAGTGTCCAGGTTCTGCAAGCTGACGACATGCCGCAAGAAATATCTTCTGGGCTATTTCGGGGAGAGGCTGGAAGGCGGCAACTGCGGCGGGTGCGACAACTGCCTGGGTGAAAAGGAAGCGCCAGGCGCAAAACCGGCGGCCAAAGACAAGGCGAAAAAGGGCTCGCTCGATTACAACCCGGAGCTGTTCGAGAACTTAAGGGCCGTAAGAAAAGAACTCGCGAATAAGGCCAACGTCCCGCCCTTTGTCATCTTCGGCGATACGTCCCTTCAGGAGATGGCCTATTATCTTCCCGGGGACGAAGAAGGCTTCTCTGGCATTAGCGGCGTGGGCGCGAAGAAGCTTGAGCAGTACGGAGACGTTTTCCTCCGGGCCATCAATAAATTCGCCTTGGAAAACAATATTTCCGGCAGGGATATTCCGGGCCGGAAGACAGAAAACGCGCGTCCGAAACCAGTTACGGCGAAAAAGCCTGCGGCCCATCTTAAGACAAGAGAACTTCTCCTCACGATGACGCCTCTGGATAAAATCGCGGAAAGCCAGGGCATAAAGCCCGGCACTGTCGTAGGACATATCGAGGACATAATCCAGGCCGGAGAGAAGATAGACCTGGATTACCTGAAAATACCCGGCGACAGGTACGCCGCCATGAAGACCGCCTTCGAGCAGTGCGGCGCCGAGCGGCTGAAACCTGCTTTCGAATATCTCGGCGAGGAATATTCCTATGAGGAGTTGAAGCTGGTGCGGGTTTTAATGAGGAATTGAGCGCAAGAAGAAAGCTGGTTATATCCCTAAAATATCAAATTAGAATCATTGCAATTCCCACAAAATCATGTTATTAAAAACAATAACTTAATTAAAGCCAACGTGAGAGGAAAAATAATATGACAACAAACCCGATTCAGAAAACATTTTATAAAGTTTCTGATTTTATATCATGGCAAAAATCCGACTATTTAATTCTTGCTCTCGCATTTCAAAGACGATCTGTTTGGAAACCCGGAGCAAAATCATATTTAATAGACACAATAGTAAGAGGATTTCCCATCCCCATAATATTCCTACGAGACAGAAGAACTAATATTAATGACTTTGAAGCCTTCCGTGAAGTCATTGACGGCCAACAGAGATTAAGAACTGTATTAAGCTACGTTTCTCCTAAGCTGCTAAAAGATTTTGACCCTCTGTAAACCACCCTTTTTTAGTGCCACTCATTAGTTGAGGTTTTCCGGGTTTTTGAACGACGCCGCGTACTGTATCGGCGTCAGGTTCCCCAGCGACTCATGAGGCCGCTCCTCGTTGTATTCGACGAGCCATTTTCCAGTTACTGCCCTGACCTCTGAAAGCTTCCTGAAAACGTACATGTTCAGCACTTCTTCCCGGTACGTCCGGTTGAAGCGTTCTATAAACCCGTTCTGCATCGGTTTGCCCGGCTGGATAAATTCAAGCTCCACCCCGTGCTCCTCTGCCCACTCAGCGAGCTTCACCGAGGTAAGTTCGGGGCCGTTATCCATTCTGAGCTTCTCCGGATAACCGCGCCATGCGGCCACAGCGTCAAGTACGCGAACAATCCTCTGGGCGGGCAACCCTAGATCGACTTCAATGGCAAGGCCCTCGCGGTTAAAGTCATCGAGAATATTGAAGGTGCGGAACTTCCTCCCGCACCACAGTGCGTCGCTCATAAAATCAATAGACCAGCAGCGGTTGACGCCGCCAGGGACGTGCAGGGGCTCAGGGTCGCGGCCCGGTAAACGCTTCTTGCACTTACGGCGTATGTTAAGCCCCAAGGCTATGTAAACTCTGTGGACACGCTTATGGTTCCAGCTGTGGCCCTGCCGACAAAGAATCGGAAACATCTTTCCAAACCCATAGCGAGGATAACGACCGGCCAATCCCTGCAAGGCGTCTATCACAGGCTGATCCCGCTGCGTATCTGGCTTGTACTGGTAAACTGTCCGGCTGAGGCCGATGGCCCTGCAGGCGGCACGGATGCTCATCCCGTGCGACTGCGTGACGTAATCCACCATCTCGCGCTTATCAGCCGGACTTAGAGCTTTTTTTCAATAACGTCCTTTAACGCCCGGTTCTCAAGGCTCAGCTCGGCAAACATGTGCTTCAGACGCTGGTTCTCCTGATCAAGCTCCTTGAGGCGCCTGACATCGGACACCTCCATGCCGCCATACCGGGCCTTCCAGTTGTAATACGTCGTCTCTGAAATACCGTGTTCTCGGCAGACATCCTTCACCACGCGCCCGCCCTCGATCTCTTTTAAGATGCGGACAATCTGCGTCTCGTTAAACCGGCTACCCCTCATCGCACCCTCCATAATTAGATGCCACATTATACCGGGAAACTACAGTTATGAATGGCACTATTATAGGGGATGGTTACACCTCAAAGAGACGATTTCACTGTTAAAACTACCCATAACAAAGAATTAGCGGGCAAAAGGTTTGAGGATTTAGATGCAGATTCAAAAAGCGCAATATTGGATTATGAATTTATCGTCCACGTTCTACCATCAAGGATCGATGACAGAGAAATAATTCAAATATTTCGCAGAATGAACTCTACTAATTATACATTAACCAAACAAGAGCACAGAAACGCACAATGGTTTGGTGAATTCAAGACTTCAGTGTATCAACTTGCGGCAGAACAGCTCACACGCTGGAGAACCTGGAAAACTTTTACTGAAGATGATATCGCCAGAATGTCTGAGGTAGAACATACAGCCGAATGCCTTTTGGTGATACTAAACAAAATAGTGACCGGCAAATCAGCTTCTAAAATAGATAAAGCGTTCAAAGATTACGACGAAACATATCCACATAGAGAAGAAGTAGAGCGCCGCTTCAGAGATGTAATGGATGCCATAGACAAACATTTCAGTAGCTACACCACAGATTTTGTGTTCTTCAAGAAAACACTGCTCTATACATTCTTCGCATTTATGTACGAAATGCTTTTTGGATTAAATATGCCATTAACAAAAATCATAAAACCTAAGTTATTATCAACTGATGGTATTTCCAAAATAAAATTAGTCAGTGAGAGGATAAATGACAGGACCGCTCCTGCAAATGTTCTAGAGGCAACCGATAGAAGGACGACCAATCCGAAAGAACGAAAATCTCTTTTCGACTATCTTGTAAAAAGCGTGGAACATGCCAAGTAAAGCAATTACTCTCGCAAATAAATTTATAAAAAGAACACATGAACTCGAAATAACACGCGCTAAGATGGAAGATGTTCTCCAAGCCGGTCATCTTGACATTACTGATGTAGAGCACGTATACGCAGGTTTTTTTTTAGATGTTTTCACCGAACTTGAAACATTAATAGAAGATTTGTTTTTTGGATATCTTACCGGTGGCATAGCTTTGGCCGCTATAAATCGCAACGTCAAATTTACGCCAGCGACAATGGCAGTAGACGTAGTATATGCTGGCAAACCGTATCTTGATTGGTTGCCTTACAAAGACCGCACATTAAAACGCGCCAAACTTTTTTTTGACCAGGGCCAACCATTTAGTTCATTAACCGAACAACAAATGTCAAATTTAAATGATTATCACATCATAAGGAATGCAATCGCGCACAAGAGCCTAAGCGCTCACAAGAAATTTCAAGATATGATTAATCACTTCCTGCTCTTGCCTATTGAAAAAACGCCCACTGGTTATTTAAGAAGTAAGCCATCCGCAACGCAGACACAATACGAAATTGCAGTCATAGAGCTTGGAATAATAGCAAATACGCTGTGTAGTTGACATATGAGTCTTCAATAAATTTTATGGGCACAAAATCGACACCATTTATCCACGCGGAACAAGTAACCTAAATTACGTATTCCGGCTTCTTTTTCGTCTTTTCGAGTTCCTTCTTCTTTTTCTCGAAACCTGGCCGGCCCATCATCGCGTATGTCAGGAGTTTCCCTTCCTCCACGCCCGGCTGGTCGAACGGGTTTATGCCGTACAGACCTCCGGCGAAGGCGGTAGAAACCTCAAGCATATAAAGTACCTGGCCAACCGTAAACGGCCGCACCTCCGGGATCCGGATTGTCATGGACGGACGCCCGGCCTTCGTCAGCGCGGCCTCGGTCGCCGCCTGCTCCGCCTTTATAAGCTCCGCCATCGTCTGCCCGCCCAGGTACGCGATGCCCTCGATGTCCTTATACAGCTTCGGTATGGCAAGCTCGCGGCTGAACTTCTCAACCCTCAGGAAAGTAAAGGTTTTATCGTTCGGCCCTTCCATGTAAAGCTGGACCTGCGAGTGCTGGTCCGTCGCGCCGAGCGCCTTCACGGGAGTCTGTCCGGTATGCACGACATCTCCTTTTAAATCAAGTCTTTTCCCCAGCGACTCCGCCCATATCTGCCTGAACCAGTCCGCAACGTCTTTAAGCCGGCTTGAGTAAGGCATCATCACGGCGATATGCTTTCCCCTCCTCGTATCCGCGAAATACTGTAGCATCGCCGACATATATGCCGGATTTTCAAGGGGATTTTGCAGGGATGTGCGCTTGTCCATGTCCGCCGCGCCCGCAAGCAGCTCGTCTATGTCTATCCCGGAAACCGCCGCGGGCAGGAGCCCGACCGCGGTGAACACCGAGAACCGCCCGCCCACTCCCGGCGGGACTTCAAGCGAGGCGTACTTTTCAGACTTCACGATTTTTCGGAGGTTTCCCTCTTTCGGGTCGGTTATGCAGACGAAGTGATCCTTAAGCTCGCGCTTGCCCAAGGCCTTCTGCATAAGGGAGCGCACGATCATGAACTGGGCCATCGTCTCTGCCGTCCCGCCGGACTTGGTGATTACGGCGAACACGGTCTTCGCGGGGTTCAAGTGCTCCAGCAGGCTCCCGAACGCGTCCGGGTCAACATTATCCATGAAGAACATCCGGGGCCGCCTGCCGCGCTCCGTGCGCTTAAGCAAGTTATGGTGCGGGTGGTTAAGCGCGGTGTGCAGTGCGGCGGGCCCCAGGGCGGAGCCGCCGATGCCCAGCAGTACGAAGTTCTCCGTCCTTTTGGCGATGTCGTCCGCGAGCAGCTTTATGGCGGAAGTGTCCTGGTACGGCAGGTCGAAGAAGGGGTAGGCCCCGTCCTTTCGCCCCTTGGCGAGCGATTCGTGCGCCTGCCCCGCCTTCGGGAGCAGCGCGTCTATCTCCTCGCGTGAAATGCCGTTCTCTCCGATGAAGTCGGACACCATAGAGTTATAGTCGAGGGTGATTTTCATGCCCTCACGCCACTTCTCGTCGCGCCAGTCCATTTATTTAGCCTCCGAAGTTGAATTGGTAAATGTCGTTACTTTCTCTTTTCGCACGTGAAAAGAAAAGTAACACAAAGAAAAGCGGGACTAAATAAGTTTAGCAAATTTAAAAGTTTTTGGCGTTACCTTTTTCCAAAAAGGTAACGAATTTGGATTTTACTTGCAGGTTGAGCAGGACGACGAGCTGCACCCGGAGCAGGACGAGCCGGAGGCGGCAAGCGAGCCGCCTTTTTCGCTCGCGCCCGCCATGCCGAACATGGACATCTTCTTGTCCGGCTTGGCGCAGCCGCACTTGGGGCAGACTACTTCCGCGCCCCGTACACCAGCTTCTCAAAGTCTTCCCCGCACCGGGGACAGTGGTATTCGTAGATTGGCATTCTTTAATTATTCAGCCGCGTCGGCTTTATACCTCCACGCCTTTCGGCACTTTCTCCCAGTCCTTCAAAAATTTCTGTATCCCGATATCCGTCAGCGGGTGCTTGACAAGCGCGTCGATAACGCTGAAGGGTATGGTCGCCACGTGCGCGCCCATCATCGCCGCTTCGACGACGTGCAGGGGGTTCCTTATGGACGCCACGATGACCTCCGAGGCGTAATCGTAGTTCGCGAAGATGGTCACTATCTGCTCGACTAAGTCCATGCCGATGGTGGAGATATCGTCCAGCCTTCCCACGAAGGGCGAGACGTAAGTCGCGCCGGCCTTCGCGGCGAGAAGCGCCTGGGAAGGGGAGAATATCAGCGTGACGTTGGTCTTGATCCCCATGCCGGTCAACTGCTTGCAGGCCTTGAGGCCTTCCCTTGTCATGGGGAGTTTCACCACGATTTTATCACGGTCTATACCCGCCAGCTCCAGGCCTTCGGCGACCATGCCAGGTGCGTCAAGGCTCACCGCCTCGGCGGAAATCGGCCCGTCCACTATGGAACAGATCTCCGAGATAAGCTCGCGGAAATCACGCTTCTCCCTCGCCACAAGCGACGGGTTCGTCGTCACGCCGTCTATCACCCCAAGGCTCACCGCCTCGCGAATCTCTTCCACATTTGCCGTGTCGATAAAAAATTTCATTTTGAATTACCCCCTATTTTTTAATAGCCTTCTCGTATATCTGCAAGGTATGGAACGTCGCCGTGTCGGAGCCCGACTGGCCGAGCGCATCCTTTAAGTGCATCATGCATCCGGGACACGCGGTAACGACGGCGGGCGCGCCGGTCTTTATGATATTTTTCACCTTCCGGTTCGCAATCTTGCCGGACAGTTCATAGTTTAAGAAACTGAAAGTCCCGCCGAAGCCGCAGCAGCGCGAGGCCTCTTCCATCTCTATAAGTCCGCCAAGCGTGGCCGCGTCCAGGAGTTCTCTTGGTTCCTTCTTCACTCCCATCCCGAACGAGAGGTGGCACGGGTCGTGATAGGTAATCACCATTTCCGCGGCACTCAGCTTTGTGATGAAATCGGTCTCATGCATCAGGAACTCGTTAACGTCGCGCACTTTCGCCCCAAGCCCCGCCGCGGCGATCTGATTCCGGCGATTCCGCCAGAATTTTAGGGTACTCGTCTTTTAATGTCAAGGAGCAAGTTGGGCAGGCCGATATGATGAAATCCGCCTTGACGTCGGTTAACAGGGCCACGTTCCGTCTCGCGACCGAACGGAACGCCTCCGTCTCGCCTAACGACTTCAGCGGTTTTCCGCAGCACAGTTCTTCCTTCACGAACGCCACGTCATAGCCCGCGTGGTTCAAGACTTTAACCGCCGCCTCGCCTATTTCAGGGTTTATGTAGTTTATAACGCACCCTGCATAGAAAAGCACCGTCCCTTTGGCGTTACGGATGCGGGAGATTGGCGGGATGCGGGCAGCCAACGGCTTCTTTCGGTATCTTCGGGAAGTTCCTTTTGAATTCTTCGTACTGATACGGGAGGTATCTCGCCAGAGGGGTCGCCGCGAGCGGGCCGTATGCCGCCCTTCCCAGAGCCATCAGGGAAAAAGCGCGGTCCAGCGCTTTCTTGTCCTTCAGGGATTTCCGGGCCAGGAAACGCACCAGCGGCTCGCTTCTTTTTTTCTCCACCAGTTCCGCGCGCGCCGCCTCCATTATGGCGGGGACGTCAACTCCCGAAGGGCATCCGGCCTTGCACGCGCCGCACATGGCGCAGTGGAAGACGGCCTTCTCGAAGGCGTCCGTCAGCGATAAGTCGCCTTCCATCACGGCCTCGACAAGGGCCATCCTGCCCCTGGCGACGGCAATTTCGCTTAACTCCTCGCCGAACGTCGGGCATACCGCCCTGCACGCCCCGCAGCGGATGCATTTGAAGATTTCTTCGGTATAGTTTGTTAATTTGGACATACACTCCTTAACCCCTCGCCCGCCTCTGGGAGAGGGGCAGGGGGTGAGGGTTATATAAATATCTTCCCCGGGTTCATTATCCCCTGCGGGTCCAGCGCGTCCTTGACGGCCCGCATCGCGGACAGGCCCGCCGCGCCTAATTCCGACTCCATATAGGACGACTTCATAAGGCCGATGCCGTGCTCGCCGGAGAGCGTCCCGCCGAGTTTTAACGCCGCGGCAAAAATCTCGCCCACGGCGGCGTGTTACCTTGCCTCTGTTCTCCTCAACCCGTAGGTCGGTGATTATCGTCGGGTGCAGGTTCCCGTCCCCGGCATGGCCGAAGGTGCCGATTACCAGCCCGTACTTATCCGCCACCGCGCGTATCGCCCGGACCATCGCCGGAATCTCGCCGCGGGGCACGGTAGCGTCCTCTAAGATAACGGATGGGGATATCCGCGCGAGCGCCGTCAAGGCCGAGCGCCTCGCCGTCCAGATTTCCTCCTGCTCCAGCGGGTCTTTCGCCTGCCGAAGCTCTTTCACGCCCGCCAATTTCAGCGTGTCCAGAAGTTTACTCGACTGGCGCACAACGTCCGGTTTCGAGCCGTCCACCTCTATCAGCAGGAGCGCGCCGTAGCCGCCCTCTCCGCCATTAAAGGGCGAGGGGCGCGCAGGGTAGTCCCGGCTTTCCTTTGCCCCCTCGGTATGCCGCCACAGCCTTTAGCGTGACCGAGTCCATTATTTCCAGCGTCGAGGGCGTAATGCCGGATTTTATAATCAGGACCACCGCCTCGGACGCTTCCTCCAGCGTATCGAAGCTCGCCAGGAAGCCCGCCTTCGCCTCCGGCAGCGGGATAAGTTTTAACGTCGCGCCGGTGATGAAACCGAGCGTGCCTTCCGAGCCGGTGAACAGCCGGACCATGTCGTACCCGGTGACGTTCTTCCGTGTGCGGCTTCCCGCCTTGAACGTACGCCCGTCCGGGAGCGCGATATCAAGACGCCATCACGTAATCGCGCGTCACGCCGTATTTAAGCCCACGAAGGCCGCCCGCGTTTTCCGCGATATTGCCGCCAAGGGTGCAGAAAGCGTGGCTGCCCGGGTCCGGCGGATAGAAAAGGCGGCGCGCCTCCACGGCCGAATGAAGCGATGCGGTAATCACCCCCGGCTCGACAACGGCTACCAAATCCACCGGGTCTATTTCGATTATCTTGTTAAGCCGCTCCGTGGACACCACGATGCCGCCGTTTACCGGCACGCATCCGCCGGAAAGCCCCGTGCCCGCGCCGCGCGGCGTAACAGGGATTTTTTCCTTTGCCGCGTACTCCATGACCAGCCGGATAGACTCAGCCGAACATGGGCGCACCACGGCGTCGGCGGTTCCGGTTAACCGGGTGGAGTCCCCTCCGTAGCAGATAAGCGCTTCCTGGCCCGATACAACTTCCCCGGGCGTAAGGAGCGCGGCTATCTCTTTTTCAAGGTCTTTTACCAACGGATTCCCTGCGGACCATCTGAGTTATTGGCCTAACTTATTGGGAGGTTAATCAGTTGATTTTATACTCTTTTAGGAAAGATTGCAACGGAAAAGCCGCCCTTGGCGGGCGGCTTTTTATTTTTTTAATAGTTTTTCCTAATATACCGGCCTGCCGAAATGTTCCATCGCGGCCTTCAGGGCCGGGTGGTCGCCCGCGTACTCTTCCAGGGGGATATCCTTGAGTGTCGCGTCCCAGGCGTCGCGCACGCTCCTTGCCCCGGCTTCCGCCCCGTCCGGATGCGCGTATATGCCGCCGCCGGAGAGGTGTATGAAGTCCAGATGGCCGATCTTGCGCTTGTTGATGGGGACCTTCCCCGCCCACTGCCCGCCGGAGGATACCGGCATGGAATCGCCGATATTATCGAAGCCGTGGACGCAGGCGCGTATATTGCCCAGCACTTCCTCGTCCGTCTCGAAGAGCTTCCCGGATATCGCGCCGCAGTGCGTCTGGTCCGCGCCGCAGAGCCGGAAGAGCTTTGTCAGGCAGGAGAAGCTGATGCCCAGGTACGGTGAGCGCGCCCACATCGGCGCGAAGTCTCGGTGGCAATGGATTGGCACCTTCGTATATTCCGCAAGCTCGCGCATGGCCTCAAGGCCCGCGGTCGCCGCGTTTATCATCACGCAGTTCCCGCCGCCCTCCACGACGATGTCGTGCAGTTCGCGTATCCTGTCCATGCGGTCGGTGATGTTGAAGGCGTACATGGTCTTCTCGCCCGTCTCTTCTTCCGCGCGTTTCAGGGCCTCCGTTACCGCCTTCACCCGGTCTTTGAGTGAGTTGTACGTGGTGTCGGCGATAAGCTCGTCGTCCTTTATGAAGTCCAGGCCCCCTTTGGCCCCCTGATACGCAAGCTCCGCCATCTGCGCCGCGCTTATCCCCACGCAGGGCTTTATGATGGCGCCGACTAATGGCCGGTCAAAGACCCCGACAATTTCCCGCGTCCCCTTTATCCCGAAGCGCGGGCCGGTGAACTCCTTCAGGTATGATTTCGGGAACTCCAGGTCCATCAGTTTTATGGCCGTGAACGCGCCCATCTCGTATAAATTCCCGGCGACCGCGGTCAGCAGGTTCGGTATCTTCGGCCCGAAGTTTATGTGCGGGAAGGCCATGCGGAGAACGGCCGCGTTAATCTTACCTGAGCCCGCGCCGAACTCGGTCATCTTCGTGCCGGTCGGGAGGTTCGGGCCAGCCGGCTCGTACGGGAGCGGATAGATGCCCAGGACTTTTATCCCGTGCTTCTCCCGCACCTCGTCCGTCTCGTATCCCACCCTCTGCCATGTGCCGGTTGACTGCTCGGCGGCCAGCGCGTTCGCGGCCTGGTAGATGTCCATCGGGGTCTCAAGGTAGTACGTCGCTATGACGTAGTCTTCGGTATCCACCGCCTCCGGGAAGCGGATTAAGTCGCGTTCAAAGGACATTATGAAATTCCTCCATTCGATATTGTAGGGGCCGACCCATGTGTCGGCCCTTAGCCCTTATCCCGCATTAGCCCCTCACCTCCTGGCCCCTTCCGGGAAACGGTCATAAGGGTTAAGACAGTATTTATTCGAACAACGTCTCTTGTTCGTTGTAATAAATTTCTTTCTTCGGCTGCTTAAACGTCAGGCCGCCGCCTGTATAATCCGGGTAGCGCGGTTTCTCGGTCCCGTTCATCAACCCTTCGACAGTCAGAATCTGAATCTTCGGGAAATTCCCGTTATGCGGCGATTCATAATATCCCGCGCTGACGGCTTCCTTGTCCATCGGCTTGGTAGGGCTTGCAAGGGTGACGAACAAGCCTATCTGCGCTTTTTCGCGGTCGATGACATGCCCCAGGTCTCTCACCATCGGGACGCCGACATTCTCGCCGCCCTTTATGGATACTATGATTTTCTTCGATTGGCCTTTGTCGTCCTGGAAGAAGATAAGCCCGTCTATGCCGCTGTCCGCGCCTTTTTTCTTTCCCTGGTAGGGCTGGGCGTTGACAAGCGAACATGCCCAGTATTGGAATTCATATTTATCGCGGGCCGCCAGTTCGCGCGCGCCTTCCAAAGATGTAGGTATTCCGTGGACATCGAACTGTATGGGCGGCACGGCGTCCTTGAAGGCGTCGCGCATACGCTTCTCGATGAGCGATATGGCGAGGTGCGTGATGTCGATTCCAATCCAGCGGCGGTTCAGCTTCTGCGCGGCATGTACGGCAGTCCCGCATCCGCAGAACGGGTCGAGCACGATGTCGCCCTCGTTGGAGGAGGCTTTTATTATGCGTTCAAGGAGCGCGAGGGGTTTTTGCGTGGGATAGCCGAGAAATTCGGCATTGCCCCTGCAATGATGGTAATATCCTCCCATATATCTTGTACTGGTGCGCCCTTGTTTTCATCTAAATATAGTTTCTAGTCTGGCATATCCAGTGCTTGAATAATATAACTCGCCTTCATTATTCAAGTCTGCTTCAATTGTTTCCTTGCTATATCGCCAAGCACGCGTATGTCCTTTCCATTCAAAAACTGGATTGCCTTTTTCTGCTCCACCCGGCCCCGTCAATGGCGTAGTGCAATATTTTCTTCCCGTTTCATGTTCAATATGAGTATACGTTTTTTTAACATATTCAGGATCATAATGGCACAAAAACCTGGTTCCATTTAGAAGTATTAGATTTCGCATAGAATAATATAACTGTCATGAATTCTTCCGAATTGTCGCGAACCTGTCCATTACATCATTATGCAGTTTGTACCTTTGCCACGTAATTTCGTTACTGAAATTCTATTTCCCGAAAACCCCGTCCAGCACAATTTTTAAATAATGGCTGGCCGTCGGGTCGCAGTGCAGGTAAAGGCTTCCGGTAGGCTTAAGCACCTTGTGCAGTTCCAGAAGGCGGTTCGCCATCATGGTGAGATACGCCATCATGTCGTTCATCGTTCCCCAGGAATCCCCGGAGCGCCCGCATCATCTCCGCGACATCCGTATTCGGCTGATGCATGATCTCGGCGAACTCCCGCTCGGCCTGCTCTCCCCAATGCCACGAGTCCTCGAATGCCATAATCTGGGCGTCCGAATCGTGCCCTTTCGGGGATTTGAAAAGCAGGTTGTAATCGCGCTTGGAATTAAACGGCGGGTCGAGGTATATCAGGTCCACGCTGTTGTCGGCAATGGAGTTCCTGAGCACCTGAAGGTTGTCGCCGAAATAGAGATGGTTCATTATTTTTCAATCCTCTTTAAAAACTTTCGCGCAGTCCTCGCTGCAGAAGTGCAGGGTGTTCCCGCCGAAGGTCTTTTTTACCGCGCGGGAGACGGGCACGTAGACCTTGCACTGCGGGTCCTGCACCATCTCGTCGCCCTCCGGACGGCGCGCGGGCGAGACCCCGCCCGGCGGCACGGAACCCGTTGGGGCCGTAAGGTATTTCAGCAGCCTGTCAAGGAAGAAGTAGAACGAGGCGGCGAGTATCAGTATGAGGATTATCCGGATTATTTCCTGGCCTCCTTCATCGACTCTTTGAACGCATCTACTTCCCGCTTTAAGTCCGTATTGTCCTTCTGGGCGGGGATGTTCTTCAGAAGGTCATCGTACTCGGCTATCGCGCCCTTGTAGTCCCGCTTGATCTGGCCCAGGGCCAGGATAAGGTTTATCCTCGCCTGCGGGTGCTGGGGGTTCTGCTTTATGGCGTTGCGATACTCCGCGATGGCCTCGTCCGGCTGGCCGGTATAGCGCATCAGGTTTGCCATGTCCACCCGGACGTTCACGTTGGAGGGGTCTATCGCCAGCGCCTGCTCGTAGTAACCCACGGCCCGGTCCCACTTGTCCACCGGCTGGGCCGCATCGCCTTTTTTGTTTACCTCGTCCTGCCCCCAGTCATAATAGAGGTTCCCGAGCTGGACCACGATGTTTACGTTGTTGGGGTCCTTCTTCAGGGCGGCCTCCATCATCTGGGCCTGTTGGGAGAAATTAGATAACTCCGCTATCGCCCCCGGTGGGTGCGGCGGTTTCTTTTTTTGAGCATGAAGCAAGGGTAAAAATGAGGAGAAAAGACAGGGCCAGAATGGAAAAACATTTTGAAAACATAGCGCTCCTCCGTCCGGGTCAACTTTAAGCCGGCGGGAGGACTTTGTAAAGTTAAAGCGCTTCGTCCATACTCCCGCTTCTGAAGCCCTGGAGGTCCAGGGCGACGTAATTATAACCCAGGGAAGTAAGCTTTGCCACAACTTTTTCTCTTGCGGCCGGGGGCCATGATAAGCGGCAGTTCCTTAGCCGTAAGCTCGATCCTGGCAAGACCGCCCGTGGTGGCGTACCCGAAGCTCCGTAAAGCCAAGCGTAAAAAGGTATTCTTCCGCTTCCCGTACCCGTTCCAGGTCCTCCCTTGTTATCCGCATCCCGTACGGGAAGCGGCTGGCAAGGCACGGGGAAGAGGGTTTTTCGGCGTTCGGGAGATTAAGCTCGCGGGCAATTTCGCGGACTTCATCCTTGCCGATCCCAAGCTCTAAAAGCGGACTTTTAACCCCCAGCTCGACGAGGGCCTTAAGGCCCGGCCTCCTGCCTCCCAGGTCGTCCGCGTTCGTGCCGTCGAAGACGAAGGTTATCCCGAATTTTTTTGCAATATTGGATACCGCGGCGAAATCGGCGCTCTTGCAGTGGTAGCATCTGTCGGGCGGGTTTGAGGCTACTGCCTCGTCTTCCAGCGCGTTAATTGGCAAAATCTCGTGCCGGATGCCCACAGCGCTCGCCACGGATGACGCCTGCCGCAGTTCGGATTCAGGCAGGAACTCCGATGCCACTGTCACCGCGATGGCATTATCCCCAAGGGCGCTATATGCGGCGGCGGCCACGACGGACGAATCCACGCCGCCGGAGAAAGCGACTGCCGCCCCTTTAAAGCCTTTGAAATAACCTATGAGGCGGTCTGCACGCAAACCGCCGCCTCCTCCGCCGCGAATATCTTAAGGAACGATTCGACGACCTTGGGGTTGTGTTGGAAGCCTGACTCCTCTTTTATCATCCGGAGGGCTTCAGGCGCCGATTTCGCCTTCCTGTACGGCCTGTCGGAGGTCAAAGCGTCGAAGACGTCCGCCACGGAGATTATGGCCACCATCAACGGTATCTCGTCGCCCTGCAGGCCGTCCGGATAGCCCTTGCCGTCGTGGCGCTCCTGGTGGTGGCGTATTAAAGGCCGGACCTGCTGGAGGAAGTCCACTCCCCGGACTATGTTCTCGCCTATCTCCGGGTGCTCCTTCATGTGCAGGAACTCCTCACGCGTCAGCTTCCCGGGCTTGTTCAGCACCGCCTCGTCTATGCCTATCTTGCCGACGTCGTGGAGCATGGCCCCGTAGCGCAGCACCGCTATATCTTCCCGGGAGAGCCCCATTTCCTCGCCGATGGCTATCGCGTACTGCGTAACCCTGTCCGAATGGCCCAGGGTATAGGGGTCCTTGGCCTCGACAGCCTGGGCGAGGGCGGATATGGTGTCGTAATAGCTTTTTTCCAGGTTCTGTATCAGCTCGACGTTCTCGATTGCGACGGATGCCTGGCCGGAGATTGCGAGCAGGTATTCCATTTCGCTCTTCCTGAAGGAGGGCCTGGTCGGGCCGCGTTCGATGTTGATTACGCCAAGAAGCTCGGAGCTTGCGCCGATGAGCGGGACGCATAGCATCGAGGCGTGCGCCGGGAAGCCGCGGCCCGGGACGAAACGCGGGTCTTCCTGCACGTCCTCTATCATCACCGGGCTCCTGTTCTGGGCCGCCCAGCCCGCGACCCCTTCGCCAAGCCTGAACCTGTTCTTCCGGTGTGCTTCCAAAGACAGGCCCTTTCCCGTGTGGATGAGCAGTTCGCCGACCCCTTTTTCCAGGAGCATTACCGAGCCGCTGTCCGCGTCCAGTTCCCGCACCGCGGAATGGATTACCATCCGGAGCAGGTCGTCCAGCTTGTGGATTATGTTCATTGAACGGCTGATGTCGGACAGGGAGGTGAGTTTTTTCACCTTTTCGTCCAGGTCGCCCTGGAACGCTTTCGTCATGCGTCTGACGGGCTTTATGACGCTCCTGCTTAAAAATAACAGGACAGTCAAAGCAAGGATGGCGCCCAGGATTGTCGCGCCCAGGACGAGCCCGCGCTTCAGCGCGCTCAGTTCCTTCAACGTCTTGTTATAGGATATCCCGACGGTGAGGGTGCCCAGGACGTTCGGGTTCTTATAATGACAGCCGGCGCACTCGGGCTTCTTATGTATCGTCACCGTCCGCGAAAGGATATACTCCCCGCCGGTTCCGGCCATCGGGCCTTTTTTCAGTATATCGGAAATCCCGCCGTTCCTTATCTCAAACAGGTCCACGCCCTTCTTGCCGACGTCTTCCGGGACGGAGGAGGCGACTATCGCGCCTGAATCATCGGTCAGCCATACCTTGTTCTTCCCGTCCTGGGCGGCCTTATCGAGCGATTTCCAGGTATCGGTAAGGGAGCCCTTCATCATCGCGTCCTTAATATCGTCGCTGACCATGGCGGCAAGAGAGCCGGCTTCCTTGTCCGCCTGCTTTAAAAGCTGGCGCGTCTGGAAATCGATTAGGAGCTTCGCCCCGAACGCCGACGCGAGAAAGAAAAAAAAGAGCAGCGTCAGGACGGATTTTATCCGAAGACTCTTCAGAGGATTTTTAAGGGGGGACCTGAGTGGGTACTTCAACAAAAAAAGTGCCTTTCGGTTACTGCAGGTTGAAATGTTAAAGCAATTTAACATATGCGACTGCTGATGTCAACTATAAATGGTATTAATATAATTTTTCGCTTGTTAAAAAAATCATTCTAATGTATTAATAATATTATGAAAACGCTCGAAAACATGAGGCCTTCGGAAGTCCTCGCCCTGATGGACAAAAATGACGAAAGGGCATTATCCGCCGTCACTGGCGCGCGAAAAGCTATAGCTCAGGCCGCCAGGCGACGCGGCAAGGGCGATAAAAGAAGGCGGCAGGCTGATTTATGTCGGCGCGGGTACTTCAGGCAGGCTGGGCGTTTTAGACGCTTCCGAGTGTCCGCCGACATTTTCCTCCAAGCCCCTCTCACGTAATCGGGTTAATCGCCGGGGGAAGGAAGGCGCTGACCGAGGCCGTGGAAGGCGCGGAAGACGATGAAACGCGGGAAAAAGGGCTATATCACGCCTCAAGGTAAATGAGAAAGATATGGTCGTCGGCATCACCGCCTCCGGTACGACCCCTTACGTGCTCTCCGCGCTTTCCGAGGCCAGAAAGGAGGGGCGCAAAAACCTGGATAATCAAATGCAGGCCCCTCTCCCTCAGTCCCTCTCCCACCGGGGGGAGGGAAGAAAACCGGCGCTGGGGAGAGGGTGATCCTTCTCGATACCGGCCCGGAGGTCATACGCGGAAGCACCAGGCTTGCCGCGGGCACGGCCACGAAGCTCGCGCTTAACCGCATAACCACCGCGGCGTTTATTATGATGGGGAAGGTCTACGGCGACCTGATGGTGGACGTGATGCCCACGAACCGAAAGCTCGTAAAACGGGCGGTCGATATTATTTCGGAAGTTACCGGCTGCGACAGGGCACTGGCTGAAAAAATCCTCGTGAAATCGGGGATGCGGCCGAAGGTGGCGTGCTTGATGATAGCGAGGGGGATATCCAAAAAGGAGGCCGGAGCGGCGTCTTCACGCAAACGATGGGTTCCTTCGCCGGGCGCTCGAAAAGGGATGATGACGCCGCTTAAGGATATTTTTTTCGTCTTCCTTAAGATAGGGACCTTCGCCTTCGGCGGCGTTTATTCCATGCTCTCGTTTTTTCACCGGGAGGTGGTCACAAAGAGACGCTGGCTTACGGAGGATGAGTTCTCGGAGGGGGTCGCGGTAGGGCAGATAACGCCGGGCCCGCCAATCGTCAATACCGGCATATATATAGGTTATCGTCTGCGCGGGCTCAAAGGGGCGGCCGTAACCGTAATCGCCCTCGTGCTCCCTGGCTTTATCATAATACTCGGCCTGGGCTGGCTTTATCTGCACTACGGGAACACCGCCTCCTTCCGTCCCGTTTTAAAAGGGCTTGGGGCCTCGGTGGTGGGCCTTTTGCTCTCCGTGGTCTTCCGGATGGGCGAAGAGCTTTTAAAAAACGCCGCGACCGTCATCTTCGCCCTGTGCCGCTTTTGTCCTCCTGCTGTTTTTTAAGGTAAACCCCATCCTGCTCATACTGGCCGCGGGGCTCAGTCGGGCGGCTCGTCTTCCGGAAGGCAAAAGCATGAGCCTTCTTAAACTCTTCGCGATATTTTTCGCCGTAAACCTCTTCACCATCGGGGGCGGGTACGTCATGATCCCCATGTTGCACGACATATTCGTCCTGCGCTATCAGCTCCTTACGCAGAAAGAGTTCCTGGACGCCGTGGCCCTGGGGCAGCTCTGCCCGGGGCCGCTCACGCTGATGAACGTCTTCATCGGTTACAAGTTGATGGGTTTTCTGGGCGCGGCGGCGGCGGCGCTGGGCACGTACCTCCCCTCGCTCACGGTCGTTACCCTCGTGGTTAAATATTACGTGCGGTTCCGGGAATCGGATTGGCTGGACGCCGCTACGCGCGGGATAAAGCCGGCCGTGGTCGGGCTTCTGCTTGCCACGGCTATCATGCTCGGAAAAAGCTCGCTCGTGGACCCGGGCACGATGATTATCTGCGCTTCTTCTTTCTGCCTTATCGCCTTCACAAGGCTGGACCCTACCATTGTGGTCCTTCTTTCCGGCGCGGCGGGCCTCGCGTTCCTATAGGCCCCGCCCGTTTCTGCTATACTTCTAAGTAACGGAGGTATTCATGGCTCAGGGGATTTTTTCCCGATGCCCGTCGTGCGGGACTTTGAATAAAGCCCCTGCGGAGCGCGCCGGGATGGCCGGCAAATGCGGCCAGTGCGGGATGCAAATATCCTTTCCACACCCCCGGAATCCGGTGGCGCCGGTGGCGGTCACGGATTTAAATTTCGATTCCATCGTCGGCGCGTCCAGCGAGCCGGTGCTTTTAGAGTTCTGGGCTCCCACATGCGGCTACTGCGTGAAGATGGAGCCTGTGATAAACGAGATCGCCCGCGAGCTGACCGGACGGGTCAAGGTGGCGAAAATGGACACGTCGATAAATTCGAGGGTCCCTTTTGATTACGGGATTACCGGCACCCCCGCTTTCATACTTTTCCGGGGAGGGAAAGAGCTGGCCCGCGTCGTTGGCGCGATGCCTAAAGAGGCGCTTATAAATAAAATCAGCCCTTATATCTGAAGGTAAACTATGCGCGTTATCCTTGCGACCGACGGTTCCGGACCATCCCGGGCCGCGATGGAATTTCTGCTCAGGCTGAAGTTCGAGCCGGAGGACCGTTTCATAATCCTGCATGTCCTTAAGGAGTTCGTCCTCCCGGACACCATAGACCCCAACCGGGAATTTCGAAAGGCGGGTAAGGCGGGGGCGATGAAGCTGGTCCTGGAAGTGGCGGATAAATTCAGGGCGGCGGGCTTGGGCGTTACCGAGGCGGTCCGCGAAGGGGACCCGGCAACGGAGGTCGTGGAGGCGCTCGAGGAGTTCGACGCGGAGCTGGCGGTCATGGGGCACAAGGGACATACCGATTTTCACAGGTTCCTGCTGGGCAGCGTCTCACAGCACGTGCTCCGGCAAGGGAAGCGCTCCGTATTGATCGTCCGCGACGCGCCGCCCGCTGGGCGGCCGATGAAGGTGCTTTACTGCACCGACGGCTCGACGCACGCGAGGTTCGCGCGCGACCTGTTCATGAAGCTCCCGTTCCCGCCGGATACCGAGGTGGACGTCCTGTCCGTCGTGGACATGGAGGTAACCAGCCTGCCGGAGAAGTATTCTCCGTACGGCGAGACTTCCACCATGATGGCGGAGCTGAGGCTGCACTTGATGCAGATGGCGGAAGGATATGTCGTCGAGGACGCGAAGGCGCTCCGGGACCGTTTCAAGACCGTCCGGGAGCACGTGACGGTCGGGGTGCCGGAGACGGAGATACTCTCGGCAATAGATGAGATGAGTTCGGATTTAACGGTGATGGGTTCTGCCGGGATGCACGGCCTGAGGGGCGTCCTTATCGGGGACGTATCCCAGCGGGTTGTAAAACACGCGCGCGGCAGCGTCCTGGTCGGAAAGATGCGGTAATTTTTTTAAGGGAGAATAAAAACTATGCTCCGCCTTCTGTTTTGCGTCTTCCTGTGCTCGCTTTTGTCGGCTTCCGCTTCGGCGTTTGCCGCGGAGATGTTGCCGCTGCCCGCGCTTGCCCCTATCCCGGCCGATAACTCTATGACAGGGCAGAAGGTTGAGCTTGGGAAGATGCTCTTTTTCGACCCGCGCCTTTCCGGCTCGAACTGGATAAGCTGCGCCACCTGCCATAACCCAGTCATGGGCTACACCGACCGCCTCCCGCGCGCCCTGGGCCATGCCATGAGCGAAGGTCCCAGGAACACGCCCACCATCCTTAACGCCGCGTTTATTGACGTGCAGTTCTGGGACGGGCGGGCGAAGACGCTGGAGGAGCAGGCGCTGGGGCCCGTGCAGGCGAGCGTCGAGATGAAGCAGAACCTCCCGCAGATGGTGAATAACATAAAGAAGGTGCCGGAATATGTTATCCGTTTCAAGGAAGTCTTCGGCGGCGACGACCCCGTGACGGCTGAAAACATCGCAAAGGCGATAGCCGCGTTCGAGAGGACTCTGATAACGCCTAACTCGCCTTACGACAGGTATCTAAACGGCGACAAGTCCGCGCTGTCTCCTTTGGCCGCCAAAGGCTTCGAGCTGTTCCAGTCCAAGGGCTGCGTCGCCTGCCACAACGGTCCCGCGCTGACGGACAGCGGCTTCCACAGGATAAAGGTGCCGGGCTCGGTCGATGAAGGCAGATACAACGTGACGAAGGATGAGAGCGATAAGTTCGCCTTCCGCACGCCTACGCTTCGGAACGTGGAACTGACGGCCCCGTATTTCAATAACGGGTCCGTATATACATTGGACGAGGCGGTAGCCGTGATGGGAAAAGAGGCGCTTAACACGAACCTCGGCCATGACGAAATAGACGCGTTGGCGGCTTTTTTGAGGAGCCTGACGGGAGAGCTGCCCACGTTCGAATACCCGCAACTGCCATACACGGGTATTAAAGGAGGTCTTAAGGTGGATACCATATTTGATAAAGTTCTCTGCGCCACAGACCTTTCCTGGGGCTGCAGCGATATCTTCAGGGACTTAAACCAGGTACAGGAGAGCGGCGCCGTGCAGCAATTGCGGATGCTCTACGTAGTCCCGGAAAATGAGCGGAAGCAGGGGGATAAAGAGGACGCCGAGGGCGAATTCGCGAGGATAAAGGGCGACCTGGAAACCCTTGGCATAACCACGGAGACGGTCGTCCGGGAAGGGGTGGTCGCCCACGAGATAGTGAAGGAGGCATCCGAGTGGGGGGCTACCATTATCATAATGAGCAGGGTGGACAAGGGCGTCATAGAAGACATCGTCCCGTACGGCACTTCCATGGACGTAGTACGTGAGGCCGCCATTCCCGTCCTGGTGGAGAAACACTCGGAGGGCACGCGGGGACAAGCGTTAAAGACGCCGGCCTGGCCGCTTAAGAAGGTGCTGGTCCCGGTGGATATAAACGAAGCGCCCCTTGAGACGGCGGAATTTTTGAAGACCCTGGCGGGCCTTGTGCGCGAGGTCGTACTGGCGCATGTCGTCGAGGCGGGCACGGATAATGAGGTGCAGCGCGACTTCGAACTGGCGGCGGAGGCGAAGCTTGCGGAATACGCCCAGGATTTTGAGAGGCAGGGTTTCAGCACTACCGTGCATGTCCACAGGGGAGAACCCGCGTCGGGTATCGTCGAGATTGCGGAGGAGGAGAAGGCGGGCATGGTGATTATGCCTTCAAGGGGCCAGGCAACCGGCAGGGAGGAAATCGGGAGAGTGGCCGAAGAGATCCTGAAGCACTCCAAGACGCCCGTGATATTCCTGCCCCGGTCTTACCAGTCGGCCTTACGCGCCGCCTGAAGTAAAAAAAGCGGAGGGAGGGCCGTCCTGTTTCTCTCCGAAGCAGATACTGTTCTTGCCGCAGTCTTTTGCCTTGTACATCGCCTTGTCCGCGTGACGGATGAAGGCGATTTTTTCTTCTTCCAGCGTCTTGCCCTCCAGCCCGTCCTCAAAAAAGGATGCGATGCCGACGCTGCACGTTATCACGCCGCTGATATTATAAGCCTGCTCGGTCCGGACCTTTTCCTTCAGGAAAACCGCGTGCTGTATGGCTTTCCGTACCCTCTCGGCCAGCAGGTACGCCTCGTCCCTGGATTTCCCCGGCAGGATGATGGCGAACTCGTCGCCTCCATATCTCACGATGCCGGCATTCTCCCCTTCCAGGGTGTCGCGGATTAAATGCCCTACTTCCGCGAGCGCGCGGCTTCCGACCAGGTGTCCGAAATTGTCGTTAACCTGCTTGAAGTTGTCCAGGTCCAGGAACAGAAGGGATACATGCCGCCTGGAGCGCTTCGCTTTCCTTAGCTCTTCGGAGAGCTGGCGGTGGAAGTAACGGTCGTTAAATAACCCGGTCAGGTCGTCCCGCTTGGTCAGCTCTTCGTTTCTGTTCGCATCGAGTGCGTTCTGGATGAGGGTCGAGGTATATCCCGCGAATATCTCCAGGAGCTTCATCTCATCCTTGCTGTAGCTCTTTTTGTCTTTTCTGTTTATAAGCTCTATCACGCCGCAGACGGAGCGCCCGAGGACTATGGGGACGCAGAGTATGGAGCGGGTCTTCGTGGCCATTTTCTTGTCTATGTCGTCGTAGAAGTCCTTGTCCTTCCCGGTGCCGTCGCCCATGTACGGACGCCCGGCGATGTATGTTTTTCCGGCAACGCCGTAGCTCGCGGCTATTGTCTTGCCAAGGATTTTTTCGGATGCCGGGCCGAAGCAGGCAACGAAATGGAGCTGGTTCCTGAACGGGTCGCCAATGGATTCGGACTTGATGTACGGGTCGTCCAGCAGGATGGAGCCCGCCTCGGAAGGGAGGAATTCGTCAGCTTTCAGCAGTATTTCCTTCAAGACTTCGTCCAGCTTCGGAGACGAAATCCGGCGCCCCTGGCTCATCAGCCTCCTGAGGAATTTCTCTATCTTGCCTCTGCCCAGGGTATGGATTTTCATAATCGCCGTTATTGTAATTGGAAGCCTTTAGTTTGTCAAAGTTTTTTATTAAATTCAAGAAATCCCGATTTAACAGGAAAAAAGGCAGGGAACCGCATCTGCGGCCTTTTTCGATATCGAAAAGCAGGTATTTTAAGCGGCACGTTACTCTTTCGACTCGTTCCTTAATTTTGCTCCGGCCCGCTCCAGCGCCTTCCCGAACTTGTCAAGCGACTTGTCGGTCTCTTCCTTTAATTTCCTCCAGGACTTCTCAGTGTATTCCTTGCCCTGGGCGTTGAGCCGATGAATATCTTTAGCGGCCTCTATCCTGCGCTTCTCCAGCTCTTTTTTCTGCTCCTGATAAGCTTTTTCGCTTTCCCCCTTCGTCTTCTCGCTCCACTGCTTGAATTTCATGTCGTACTCGTCGAACTTCGCCTTAGCCTTCTGCTGGAATTCCGCCTTGTCGTTATCCGTCTTTTGCGCAGCCGTTTCCGGGGCCGCAAAGACGGCCGAGGCCGTCATAAAGGCAAGCAGGGTCAAAACGGACAGAACGGACCTGAACATAATCCACCTCCTGGGGCCTTTAGAACGCGGTCAACTCCTCCTCCACAATCGGCATGAACAGGAACACTATCTGGCCGCCGTTTATCTCTACGCGCAGAGTCGCCCCCCGCGTAAGGGCGTATAATTCCCACCCTTCGATATCGCATCTGCACGACTCGACCGAGGGAGAAGACTCTCCGGTCAAGTTATTTTTCCATGATATGAGGAAGGCGTTAATGTCCTGTTCTTCTAACGCTTCGGCCGCGGCAGAACGGGAAACTGAAAAAATATCATTACGTTCCGCCTCTATCCTGACGCTTATTATCTTCTGCAAGGGCTCCACCATTTTTGACCCTCCTTGCCTATCGTATTACTGATATAGTTAAAGCGTATCATCCGGCGGAAGCAGCGTCAACAGGTATTTTCAGGATTTTTAAGGGGGAAGCTCAAATGCCAAATAGCGAAAAATAAAAAAATGATTGCTTACCATTTATATTGCAATAATTAAATTTTTTTAATTATTCTTATTGACTCCACTTAACGATTATGACTGAATGGAGTCCATTTTATTTGCTGTCATTCTCGCGTTTGTTTGCCGTGGGGGATGACAATAGAGTTTTAAGGAGGCGCGTCTATGAAAACCTTGTTGCGAGTCTGGTCGTTAACCGCTTTTATTTTTCTACTTGCCGTAACGTCCGCTTTCGCGGGCATCACTTCTTCTTCGATTGATTATAATGCCCGCCAGATGACCATAACGGGCAACGGATTCCCGCTAAAAAATCCGGTAGTCAAGATTTACGGCCTGACAGTTTATTCTTCCCTGTCTAATGCCGCCAACAGCTTGCCCGTCGTCGCGAATACGCGGACCAGCATCACCGTGCAGTTGCCGGCCCTCGATCCGGGCACTTACAAGATAACAGTCGGCAATAGCCTCGGCGTAGTCGGCACGTTCGATTTCACTTACGGCGCGGCGACGGCGGCTGATGTGACGACGCTGACAACCGGTCTCAATGCTGAGACCACTCGCGCCGAAGGGGCCGAGACGGGCTTGGCAGCCAGTATCGGTACCGAGATCGTCCGCGCCAACGGGGTCGAAGGAACGTTGTCGACCGGACTCAGTGATGAGACCACGCGCGCCAGCGGGGTCGAGAATGGCTTGAAATCAAAAATCGACGGCTTGCAGGGGGCGGTCAAGGGCACGGCGGCGCTTATGCAGTGGTATCCCGTAACCTACAACGTGGCGGGGACCAAACCCAACAGCATAGCCTTAGACGGCACGAATGTATGGGTGGTTACAGAGGACGGCAGCGTGGCGCAAGGTCAAAACAATACGCCCGGCTACGTGCAAGTGCTGAACGCCGTTACCGGGGCCCCAACAAGTTTCAGCCCCGTCACCGTGGGGAAAATACCGACGGCATAGCCTTCGATGGCACGAACATGTGGGTGGCTAACTGGATCGACAACACGGTGTCCGAGATAAACGCCAGCGCGGGGAACGTCGTGAACACCATAGCAGTGGGGACCAATCCCGACTGCGTGACCTTCGACGGCACGCACATCTGGGTGGGGGACTATTACGACGGCATTGTGACCGAGATAAACGCCAGCAACGGCTCCGTCGTGAGCACCCCGAAAGCTGGGAACTCGGCCGATGTCGAGGTCAATTTAATGACCTTCGACGGCACGAACGTCTGGACGGCCAATGCTGACGAGAACACGGTATCCAGGATAAACGCCTCAACCGGGACCGTGAGCACCATATCCGTGGCGGGCTCTCCCGCCGGTATCGCCTTCGACGGCGCGAACGTCTGGACGGCTAACCAGGGGGGCACGTTATCTGTGATAAACCCCGGCACGATGGCCATCATGGGCGCCTTCCCCGTCGCGGGCGGACCCTACGGCATAGCCTTCGACGGGATCAACATGTGGGTGACGAACTACAGCGCCGGCAAAGTGTCCGAGATAAACGGCTCCACCGGGGGTAGTCATGAAAACCTTCACAGTGGGGACCAACCCCCAGGCGCGACCTTCGATGGCGCCAACATCTGGGTGGCGAACGTCGGCAGCAACACCGTGACCAGGATTCCGGCGAGGTAAGGTTCGTCAACTATATTTATGTCAACCTGAATTAAAAAAGGGTTACGGTTTTTTTCCGTAACCCTTTTATTTATTGAAGGGACAACGATCTGCGCGGGAATGTCGACGTTCAATTCCCCAAAAATCTTCTCGGTTATTCCCGGAAACGAATCTCTGAACCGACTCCTCCGGGACACCGAGGAGCGTCAGCCTGTGCGCGCACTCTGCAAGCGTCAGCCCGCCGCCCGCCAGGGTTATGCCGTCCGGCAGGTAAAGCGGCGAAGGCTCCGGGTGAGCAGGCGTCTTTGCCTGCCCCAGGGAATCGGAAACGAGCAGGACCTTATCGGCCGGTTTCAGCTTCAAGGCCAGTTTAACCATCTCCGGGTGGACATGGACCCCGTCCGCTATCAGCTCGACATATAAATCATCGTCCATGAGGGCGTATCCCGCCAGGCCGGGTTCGCGGTGATGCAGCCCGGACATCGCGTTGAACAGATGTGTGACTCCCTTCGCCCCGGCGGCGGCTCCTTCGCGCGCCTGCTCGAACGTCGCTTCGGAGTGGCCCATGCTTACTACGATGCCTAAGTCCACACAGTATTCTATTAGTTGAGGACCTCCCGGAAGCTCCGGCGCGACGGTAATCACCTTCACCATATCCTCGAAACCGTCCAACAGCCTCTTAAGGTTATCAACGGATGGCGTCAAGCAAAACCTGAAGCCGGTCCACCGGCCCCAGCGCGCCTTTCTTGCGCGGGTTCACGAACGGCCCTTCAAGGTTCGCGCCGAGGATGACGGCAAAGTCCCCCTCTCCCTGCCCTCTCCCAGGGAGGGGCGAGGGTTTAAATTGCCCCCCTCGCCCGCTACTGGATGAGAGGGGCCGGGGAGGGCGCAGCTTGTTCCTGTATCTCCATCGCCCCCCGTATCGCCGCAAGCTGGCCGCGCATCACGTCCACCGGCCCCGGGAAAAGCGTCGGCAGGAACTCGTCCGTCCCGTGCGTCTTCATCGCGGCGGCCCACTTAAGGTAGTCCTCCGGCTTATCCGAACGGGAATCGAAACCGGCAAGGCCGTGGGTATGCAGGTCGATAAAGTTCATTTGATTAACCCCTTTGTTACTTTCTTTTGCGAAAAAGAAAGTAACCAAAGAAAACGGGACGAAAACATTTAAAGGTTTTTGGACAAGTTTAACAGTTTTTGGCGTTACCTTTTTCCAAAAAGGTAACGAATTACTCCCGCTCCGCCTTTTTAAACCCGTCCAGAAAATGCATCAGGGACAACACCGGATGTTTGTACGCCATCTTCGGCCCGGCATGGCGCATCACCTCTTGTATCTTTGCCCGCATGTCTTTTTTATAGCAGTGTATGGCGCACTTCGCGCAGGTGGACTTCCTTGCGCCGAAGACGCATTTGTCGATGCGCACATCTGCGTAATCCAGGAGCTTGCGGCACTCTTCGCACAAATCGCCGCGCGTGCCGTGCATGTCATGGCAGTAGATGCCGACCATCTTCGCGACGCAGTCTTTTTCTCTTTCAATCCTGCCGGACATCTACTCGTACACCTTTTTCCCAGCCGCGCTTCGTCAGCCCGGAATATAAAAGCGCCGTCGCGAGTACCGCGGATATGCACCAGAATATGCCTTCGGTCGAATGGCCGAGGAGTATTTTGCCGAGCCCCAGGGTATATCCATAAACCATTATCGTTCCAAGCGTGAAGTGGATGACGTCGCCGGCTATGCTCTTCCCGCGCATGTGAGGCTCGGTTACTTTATTCTCGATATATTTCCAGCCCGGCCCGCCCGGTGCGGCGCGTTTATAGAACTCGATGAGTTTCGCCTCGTCCGTCGGTTTCGTCAGGAAGGTGACGGCCACCCAGATGACGGTGGAGATGGAGATGATGAGGAAGAGCTTTTCGTAGAACGGCATATCGACATATTTTGATTGATAAAGCGTTATCGATACGGCGGTGGACGCAAGCATCGCGGATATCTCGCTCCATGCGTTCACCCGCCACCAGTACCACCGCACCAGGTACACGAGCCCCGTCCCGCTCCCGAACGCGATCAAGAACTTGAAGACGCCGACAATCGACGTCGCGCGGTATGCGACATAAGCCGTGATGAGGGAGAGCACAACCGTCGCCACCCGCGACACGTTCACGTAATGCCTGTCCGTCTCGTTTTTCTTCAGGAACCGCTTATAGAAGTCGTTCACGAAATACGCCGAGGAGAGGTTAAGGTATGTGCTCATAGACGCCATGAACGCGGCGAAGAAGGACGCCACCATCAGCCCCTTCAGGCCGGTCGGCATCAGGTCTCTCGCCATCGTCGGATAGATTAAGTCCGGGTCCTGCCCCGCCATCACGGGGAAGAGTATCAGGGAGGCGAGCGCGGCCAGTATCCACGGCCAGGAGCGCACGGCGTATGTGGCGACGTTGAAGAATAGCGTGCCGATGAGCGCGTGTCGCTCGTTCTTGCAAGACGACATCCTCTGCACCACCACGCCCCCGCCGTCTGAGGAATATTTAGACCACCACTGAAGCCCCATGTACGCGATGAACGTGAGCGCGGCCGGGCCGAAGAGCTGTCCGCCGGTGGGCGGGAAGAAGTCCGTGTAGTGCGCGGCGGGGTACAGCGAATTGATGCGTCCCTCCAGGCCAGAGAGCCCGCCCGCGTGGTTTACCGCGATTACGGCAAGCGCGACCGCGCCCGCCATGGCCATTATGAACTGGAAGAAATCGGTGAGTATCACTCCCCAGAAACCGGAGAGCATGGAGTAGAAGATGGTTACGACAAACGCAATGGAGATGGCCTGCCATTTGCCTAGCCCAAAGAACACGCCCATGATCTTCGACATCGCGAGTATTATCTGGGCCTTGATTATGGTGTGGATGGCGACTGAGAAATATATCGCGCGGAACCCTCGAAGGACGGCGGCCTCCTTCCCTGAGTAGCGCATCTCGGTCAGCTCCACGTCCGTCACCACGCCCGCCCTTCGCCACAGCCTTGCGAAGAAGAACACGGAGAGCATCCCCGACAGCAGGAAGCACCACCACTGCCAGTTCTCGTAGATGCCCTTGGTGCGGATTAGCGAGGTGATGTAGAGCGGCGTGTCCGAAGAGAATGTAGTCGCCACCATGGACGTGCCCGCGAGCCACCAGGGCATGCTCCGCCCGGATAGGAAGAACTCGGAAAGCGAGCTGGAGGCGCGCTTCGTAAATATCACGCCGACGGCGATAGAGAACGCCATAAACGTGCCGATAATCAGCCAGTCAAGAAAACTAAGACCCATAGAACCTCATAAACCGTTACTTTTCTTTCGGGTGAAAGAAAAGTAACACAAAAGAAAGCCGGGGTGTTTAAACCTAAAAGTTTTTGGCGTTACCTTTTTCCAAAAAGGTAACGACTTTAGGCCTTTCTTTTCTCCCCGAAAAATTCCTTCAGCAGCGCCAGGCACTCCTCCGCCAGCACACCCGCTTTCACGGAGACCCGGTGGTTCAGCCGCTCGTCGTCCAGGATATTGTACAGGCCCCAGGCCGCGCCGTATTTCGGGTCCGGCGCGCCGTAGACGACCCGTGCGACTCTCGCGTGCATAAGCGCGCCCGCGCACATGACGCACGGCTCTTTCGTGATGTAAACCGTGGCGTCCGGCATCCGCCAGCTCTTAAGTTTCACGCCCGCCTCACGGAGCGCAAGCACCTCGGCATGGGCCGTGGGGTCGCTTGCCTGCTCGCGCCGGTTGTGCGCCGGGAGATTATTTCCCCGCCCACGGCGACGACCGCGCCTACCGGGACCTCGCCCTCGGATAGCGCCGCCCCCGCCTCCTCTATGGCTACCTGCATCAGTTCAATATCGGTCATATTTAAACCTGATACGCTCGATAAGTCGGCGACCCGATAGCGGTCTTGGGCCGTATCCGTTGCCGGTCGGACCGGCTTTTTATATTGACACGGCAATAATATCATATAATAACCTGCCGGGATAACATTTTTCTGGAGCCTCATGGAAGCCTTCGTCCTGCACAATATCACGACTTTTACCTATTCCGGGATATTCCTGTTCCTGATGCTGACGGTGTTCGGGTTCCCGTTCCCGGAAGACGCCGTGCTCCTGCTCTCCGGCGCCGTCGTCTCGCAGGGCATTATCAGGATAATGCCGACCTTATGCATCTCGTATGTCGGGGTAGTCACGGGCGACGTGATCCTTTACTATATCGGCAGGCGATACGGCATCCTGATCGTCAAGCACCACAGGTTCCGCAGGATCATCAACGAGACGCGTATGAAGCGGGCGGGCAGGTGGTTCCATAAATGGGGGTACCTGATGGTCTTCTTCGGCAGACATTTAATAGGCGTTCGGGCGCAGGTTTTCCTGTGCGCCGGAATTTTCAAACTATCCGCTCGCCGGGTGATTCTATACGACTCTCTGTCCGCGATGATAGGCGTCCCGCTCATGATATATCTGGGATACTTCTTCGGGAGTAACTTTCACGCGCTGAAAGAGAAGGTCGTATTCTGGCAATGGACGGCGGTCCTGCTTGTCGTCGCCGCCTCCGCCGCTTTTATTGTTTCCGGCGCGTGAGGACAAAAAGAATTGCGTAAGGCGGCGCTGTCCATAGCGGGTTCGGACCCATCCGGCGGGGCGGGCATACAGGCGGACCTGAAGGTGTTCGCGCTCCTCGGGGTTTACGGCATGGCGGTGCCCGCCGCGTTTACCGCTCAGAATACGGTCAAAGTTTTATCCGTCAAAGTCCAGGCCCGCGGCATCCGTCCTGGAGGAACTCGACGCGCTTACCTCCGACATCAGGCCGGACGCCCTTAAAACCGGGATGCTGTATTCCGCGGGAGTAATACTCGCTGTCGCGGAGGCGGTGCGCCGTTACAGGCTGACAAATTTAGTGGTGGACCCGGTGATGATTTCTTCAAGCGGGAAGAGGCTCCTTAAGAAGGACGCCGAGGACGCGCTCATCGGCGAACTGTTCCCGCTCGCGCTTGTCGTCATGCCGAACGTAGCGGAGGCCGCAAAGCTTGCGGGCATGGAAATAAAGTCGCTGAAGGATGCGGAAGAAGCGGCGGCGCGTATAAAAAAGCTCGGGCCAAAAAACGTGCTCATCAAGGGCGGACACCTGTTGGCGGCCCGGTGGCGGCAGGCGGCGCGGGCGAAGCCGTGGACGTGCTGTTCGACGGTAAAAATTTTATTCACTTTAAGGGCAGGCGCGTCGCCAAGGAAATCCACGGCGCGGGCTGCGTCTATTCGGCGGCGGTAACGGCTGGGCTGGCGAAGAGGTCTAACGGTACGAGGAAGCAGTCGCGCGGCGAAGAAATTCATATCGAAGGCAATTCAAATCGCGGAGCCGGTAGGACACGGGCGGGTGCCGCTGGTGTGATTTCTGGCTCTCTTTAAATCTCGCTCGCTTCCGCGGCTTCCGCGTAAGACTGCTTGTTTTCAGGCAATACCTCACGCTTCCTTAGGAACGCGAGCACGGCAATGCCTGCCGCCGCGCCTGCCAGTATCCCCAATCCCAGTCTCACGAATTTGCCCATGAGCGCCTCCTTTGCAGTAGCCTAAAGTTTACCATTTGCGCGGGCGCAGTCAAGGGAGCAAAAAAAAG
Organism: uncultured Alphaproteobacteria bacterium; assembly: GCA_963773625.1. Lineage (GTDB taxonomy): Bacteria > Pseudomonadota > Alphaproteobacteria > ATCC43930 > CGMCC-115725 > DATARH01. Next base: position 31,590 of record CAVZCJ010000016.1, read on the forward strand.
CCGGGGCATCCCCCGGCTTTTGAATGTTTGTTGTCGGATTTACGGGGCGGGGACGGCCGTGAACCTGACGGGAGGAATGGTCAGCGTGAGTATCGCGGGAGTAGCCGTAGGCAGGCCCGTAAGTGTAGCCTAGATCCGGAACTATGTACTGTAATTCGGCCGAATTAGGATAGATAGTAAAACTGACCGTCCAGATTGAATTGCCTGACCTGTCTTCGCCGGCGACGACCGTGGCTGAAACGGTACCATGAAAATACGGCCACTGGTCGTTATCAGTTCCAGTGAAGCCAGTCCCCAGGGGACGTAGGGAGCGTATGCCGAGCCATCATTCAAGAAGCAGATATCCCAGTACAATCTGACACTGGCAATAATTCCTTGGTTGACCCGTATTTAACAGGGAGCAGGTCCCCGCTGAAATTAAGGTACAGACCTCCGGTACTAAGACCTATGGAATTATTTTTCCCGGCAATGTTGATGGCGCCGCTGATGCCGTGGTTCATTGCATCCGCCGTTATATCCATATCGATTGTGGCGTTGGCGCCTGCGGCAGGGTCGCTTATTATAGTTTTAGTAGTAGGGGTCAACGTAAACGCGCCGGGAGTGCCATTCTCACTTCTAACCTGATAATTCACCCTCGCGACCGTGCCGGTAACGTGAATATTAGCGGCCTGAGAAACCGCGGGCGCAAAAAACAGAAATGCCGCAAGCGCAAAAATCTTAACACTCATGACGCACTTCATTTTAAAGATGATACAAATAAAAAAACAATATCTTCTTATTTGAATGATTTCAAGGAAAAAATGGGGTAACCCCTATTTGCTTCCAAACGCCTTGAGGCAAACGTTGCCTCGGCAGGGATAGCCGCTGCTGGGGTCGGCATCGGCATAATAAACGTCATACCAGTTGTTGCCGTCGGGCGAATAATAGCTCTGGCCCGGCACGGAGCATGCGCGGTCGCTATAGCCCGCTTGCCGGTCCTCTATCGCAATCGGGTATTGATAACCGTCGTTATCCGTCAGGTGGACCACTACCGAAAAGTTGTCGCCATCGCCGACCGTAACCGGCACGGGTTTTTTCAGATTGATTGTATGGTAACCCGCGGGCGCCGTCCCAGACTGGTCCGCCACCAATGTGCCATCCGTAACGTTAGCGCCATAGTTGCCGTTGCTATCCACAAAGGTACTGACTTTATCGTAGATTTTGATTTCGTAATTCGCGCTCAGGTCGTTTACGTAGAAGCTGACGGCCTTTATCCTGGGTCCCTGCTTGTCCGCCTTGAAAATGTTGGCCATCCACGCGCCCGCCGTCCCATAGCCGACTTCATTCGTTTCGCCCAGAGGATCGTATTGGTATACCCGGCTGTAAGTGTTGGCGGGCGAAGGCTTGTAGAAACAGGATGCCGCGCTTAATACCGGAATGTTGTTGAAGTTGCCGCCCGTAATGGATACGTCGTGGTAGGATATGTAGAAATATCCGCCCAGACCCCAGTATGCCCCCCACTCGTTCCTGCAGAGGTAGGCGCCGTTTCCCGGGGGCGTCTGCACAAAGTTGCCCGCCGGATAGTTGTCATCCCAGCCGATTACGGCCACTTCATGCCCGCCGCCATTTCCGGTATCGCCATCAGTGCCATAGTTATTATAATAGCTGGCGATAGTGGGATTTTGCTGGCTGTCCTGATGATAAAAACTGTCGTCATAGTAGAAAGCCAGGCCGGCGGCCCCCCCATAGGTGATTATGGCCTGTTTTATGTCAGTTGGGTCCGCGGGGATAATGTAAACGTCCTGGACGTGGACCGGCGTGGTCTTTGTGGCTGTGTCCGCCACCGGCGCAAATATCTTCTGGTACTGATAGGGGTATTGGCTTTCCGAAAAAGGACCGCTCCACCTCGCGAGATATGCTATGGACTGTGAATCCCAGCCCCCGTCGTTTGGTCCCTGGTCGAAACCATGCGAATCGAGGAGGTCGTTTTCGGAAAAGGCGGTTCCCTTGGGCAAAGTTGACTCAAGCGAGGCCATCGCCGCGAAGGACCAGCAGCTGCCGACCAGGCCCTGGTCCTTTACAGGACCGATCTTGCCTTTCGTGCGCAGGTCGTACTTAGACGGGAGAGTCTGAGCAGCCGCGCCGAGCCTCATGGCCCGCTCTTTTTGGGCTGCGGCCCTGAGATAGGAGCGGTCTATCCGGTCTGGAAGGCGCCCCAGGCCATGGCCGTCCTTTGCCTGCATGATCTGCGGGACTCCGGCCTTTTTATCGGATAAGTACTTGGTAAATTTCGGATTCATCGGGGCGGCCTGCAACAATAAGTCAGCCGCGAAGGCTTCCACGGCAGAAAATATTATCACTGTTAGAAAAACAGATATCACTGTGAAAAAAAATCCAGCCTTCCCGTCCCTCCTTTTCAACATACCGTCCTCCTTCGGTTCCATTAGTATAATATTTATCTTTGAATAACTATATAGCACAGTATATTATCTTTTACAAATCGAGAAATATTACCACTTGCCGCAAAAGGAAAGAAGGAGGACGATAATGGGGTAATCTTAAGGGGTCGGAACTTTGGCCAGTATCCTGCCGATTATCTCTTCCGGCGTAACGTCTTCGGCCTCGGCTTCGTAGGTCATGGTGATACGGTGCCTTAGCACGTCGTTAGCCATCTCTTTCACGTCGTCCGGTGTCGCGTAGGCCCGGCCATTCATCATCGCCTCCGCCTTTGCCGCGAGGGTGAGATATATGGACGCCCTGGGCGACGCGCCGTACTCGATCAAGTTCTTTATGTCCAGGCCGTGCGCCTCCGGGTCGCGGGTGGCGAAGACCAGGTCCACTATATAGCGTTTCACCTTGTCGTCCACGTACACGGAGTCCACCAGCTCCCGGCAGAGGAATATCTCGCGCGCCTCGGCGACCTTGGCGACAGGGATCTCCCGGCCTGCCGGACATGCGGTTAATTATCTGTAATTCCTCGTCTTTCGTCGGGTAGCCCACCTTCACCTTCAGCATGAACCGGTCCACCTGCGCCTCCGGCAGGCGGTACGTCCCCTCGCTCTCGATGGGGTTCTGGGTGGCCATGACGAGGAAGGGGTGTTCCAGCCTGAAGGTGTCCGGGCCGATTGTCACCTGCATCTCCTGCATGACTTCCAGAAGCGCGGACTGCACCTTCGCCGGGGCGCGGTTAATCTCGTCCGCGAGCAGCAGGTTGGTAAATATCGGTCCCTTTTTTGTCGAGAACTCTCCGGTGGCCTGGTTATAGACGCGTGTGCCGATCAGGTCGGCGGGAAGCAGGTCCGGGGTGAACTGTATGCGCGAGAAGCCGAGGTCCAGAGCGGCGGCCAGGGATTTTATGCAGAGCGTCTTGGCAAGGCCGGGTACTCCTTCAAGGAGGATATGCCCGCGCGTGAGAAGCCCGGCCAGCAGCCTGTCCAGCATCTTATCCTGCCCGACGATGACCTTCTTCACCTCGCGCCGGATATCGTCCAGTATGCGCGAGTGGGCGGCGATTTTATCGGAGAGTTCTTTAAGATCAGGGGTCATTAATTTTTTAAAGCTCTTTCTGTCAGAATGCTAGTGGATCCATTTATCCGGCTCTCTTAGTTATGTCTGGACAGGGCCTTTGCTAATCGGTGCAATTTCCCCGGATAATAACCCCTCCGGGAGCGTGAATTCAACATTTTTTATTCAATTATTTAATTTTTTTATCGGTAATTCTTCGCAATTTGCTTGAAATCAGTACCCCTTTGGGGCTATATTATTACTATTAGGGCGGGCTCTTCCGGATAAACCAGCGAGGCTCAAGCCTAAAATTACATCCGACGAGGTGTGTAGACATTATGACCGAGTTTTTCCCGAGGCTGCGGGGCCAGATTGCGATTCATCCCAGCCGGAAATGGTTAATTCTTGCAACTGTTTTGCTTGGGGCCACGATGTCGGCCCTGGATTTAAGCATCGTCAACGTGGCGATGCCCACCCTCAAGACCACTTTTGCAACGTCCATGGCCACCATCGAATGGGTATCGATGGCCTACATGCTCGCCCTCACGGTTTTCCTGCCGCTTTTCGGAAGGCTTGCCGACATGTACGGCAGGTCCCGGCTCTATAACGTCGGTTTTATCATTTTCTCAGTCGGCTCGCTTTTTTGCGGCCTGTCCACGAGCGCGGGTCTTTTGATCGCTTCCCGCACGATACAGGCGATAGGCGCCGGGCTGCTTCAGGCAAACTCCATAGGAATCATCACGCATGCGTTCCCGGCTAAAGAGAGAGGGAAGGCGATAGGCATCCAGGGGGCGGTACAGGCCATTTCCATGGCCGTCGCTCCGGTGCTCGGCGGTGTACTGATTTCCGCCGTCGGCTGGCGCGCCATCTTTTATCTTAATATCCCCATCGGTATCGTCGGCACCGTGGCCGCCCTGCTGATCCTTCCGAAATGCGAGAGGAAGCCGAAAGAGAAGGTTGACTACCTTGGGGCCGCGCTTTTCGCGTCCGGACTCGCCGGTCTCCTGCTCGCCTTGAACGAGGTCGTGAAGCTCGGCTGGGGCTCCGATTACATAATCGCATACGCGGTAAGCGGCGTGGCGCTTTTGAGCCTTTTCATCCTGACGGAGCTGAAGGTCAAGCATCCGCTGATAGACCTGGGTCTTTTCAAGAATTCCACCTTCCTCCTGGGCAATATAAGCGGGATGCTCTCTTACTACGTCCTGTTCGCCGTGATGTTCCTGATGCCCTTTTACCTGGAAAGGGTTAAGGGCTACGGCACGGCTCTCACGGGCCTTTTGCTGACGCCGCTCCTTCTGGCCATGGCGGTGTCCGCCCCGCTCTCGGGCCGGATATCGGACAAATACGGCTCCAGGATTATGACTACCGCGGGCATGCTCGTCTCGGCGGTGGGCTGTCTGTGGCTTCTCTACATGGGAGGGTCCGCGCAGATTACGGGCGTAATGGGCACGATGGTCTTCCTGGGTATCGGCATGGGGTTATTTTCCACCTCCAATAACAGCGCCATAATGGGCGCCGCGCCGAGCGAGAAGCTTGGGATGGCCGGCGGCCTTACTCAACATGACCCGCTCTCTGGGGCTGATCTTCGGGGTCAACATATACCGGGATGGTATTCACCAGCATGGAACACGGCTACCTGGCCCAGAAGGGCTTCCCGAACTCGACGCGGATATTCAGCAGCACGAACATCCCCCTGCCCATTAAGTCCGACGCCTTTATGCACGGTTTTATGGTGGTCATAATGATCCTGCTGGCGGTCAACGTACTCGCGGCGCTCCTTTCAGCCATGAGAAAGGGCCAGGCGGCGGGGATAATAGACCATGAAGCCGCGGGCGCGGTAGTCATCTCGTCCGGCTTTTTAAGCGGTTTCAACCAGGAGACCGCCGGGATGGCCGTGTTCGTAATGGTGCTTCTGCTTGCCGGATACGTCGGCGCGTTCGCCTTTGCGAGGCCCCGTACCGGGAGCCCCTTCGCCGAACAAAGCGCGGCCGTGGCTGGGGCGGGTACCGCCATATGCAAGCCTGTCGCCGCTCCCGGCCTGCAGGCTTTAGCGCTTGGATACTACGTCCGGCAACATCATGACAAGGATGTATCGGTCGTTTTATTGCCTTCCGGAAACCATGTGGAAGCCGACATCAGGAAGAACGGCCTCCTGGTTGACAAGCTCTCCATCAAGGACGGTAAAGTAGCGGAAAGGAGGACCGGCCTGAAGGAATGGGTATTCGAGGAGTTGATGCTCGTAAATTAGGCGCTTTTTTAAATACTTAACTCGGAAAGGGTTCATTAAGAAAATGAGTAAGATTTTTCAGTTTCCTCATCCTTATTTCAAGTCGCGTCCCACATGGAAGTGGTTCATCCTTATCAACGTCCTCATAGGGGCTACCATGTCGGCCCTGGACGTCAGCATCGTAAATGTGGCAATGCCGACTCTCAAAACCGAATTCAACACTAACATGGCGGTCATCGAGTGGGTTGCGATTGCCTACATGCTTACCTTGACCGTATTCCTTCCGTTTTTCGGAAGGCTCGCCGATATGTTCGGCCGCTCGAAACTGTACAATACCGGTTTTGTGGTCTTTACCATAGGCTCGCTTTTTTGCGGGATGGCGACCTCCGCTTCCTTTATAATCGCGGCGCGCGTCCTTCAGGCTGTCGGGGCCGGGCTCCTTCAGGCAAACTCCGTCGCCCTGATTACGCAGGCGTTTCCCGGTAACGAAAGGGGCAGGGCTATAGGCATCCAGGGCGCGGTCCAGGCCATAGCAATGGCCGTGGGCCCCTTTGTCGGCGGCATCTTGATAGCCTCGGTCGGCTGGCGCGCCGTATTTTACATCAACCTTCCGATCGGCATCATGGGCACCGTCGCCGCACTGTTCATCCTGCCCGCGGACGTGAAGTCGGCAGTCGAGAGAGAAAATCGACTATCTCGGCACGGCGCTCTTCGCATCCGGCCTCGCGGCCCTCGTGCTTGCGTTCAACAACGTGGAGAAGTTTGGCTGGGGTTCCACGATGGTCGTCGGCTGCTTTATAGCCGCGGCTATCCTCCTGCCCCTGTTCGTGCTTACGGAACTGAAGGTGAAGATCCGCTGATTGACCTGTCGCTTTTCAAGGACTGGACATTCACTCTCGGGAACTTAACCGGCATGCTGTCGTATTACGTCTTATTCACGGTACTGTTCCTGATGCCGTTTTATTTCGAGAACGTGCTTAATTACAGCCCGGCGCTGGCGGGCACCCTGCTCACTCCCATCCCGCTTGCGATGGCCGTCGTGGCCCCGTTCGCTGGCCATATTTCCGACAAGCATGGGGCGAGGTTAATGACGACGGGCGGGATGCTGGTGGCCGCGGCCGCCTGTCTTTCCCTTCTGTTCCTGGGGGCGCAGTCGCATCTGCCGATGCTTATAGGCGAACTGGTATTGGGCGTCTCGTACATGTTCCTCGGGCTCGAAGCGCTCGACGAGGAGGGGCTGGCGAAATACCGCAAGCGGGTGCCGCTCGGCCGCAACTTCGAGGCGCTCGAATACGCGCGCTCGCTCGGCGTTCACATCGCGATCAACCTGATCGCCGACCCCGACTGGGATCACGAGCGCTTCCGCGTGGTGCGCGAGTGGTGCGTTGAGCAGCCCGAGATCGTCAACATCAGCGTCAACACGCCGTATCCGGGAACCGAGAGCTGGTTGACGGAGGAGCGCCGCCTCGCCAGCCGCGACTACCGGCTCTTCGACATTCAGCACGCGGTGCTGCCGACCAAACTGCCGCTGGAGGAGTTCTATGCCGAGTTGGTGACGACCCAGCGGGCGATCTACGGCAAGCATATCGGCTGGAAAAGCATCGTCGGCGCCGCCGGGTTGGCGACGCGGCTGCTGTTGCGCGGCCAAACCAACTTCGTCAAGGCGATGACGAAAATGAACAGCGTCTACCGGACCGATCTGCTGCTCGCCGATCACCAGCGACCGGTCAATTACGAGATCCCGCTGCCGCCGGAACGCGAGGAAAAGGCGGCGTCGGGCCGCTCGCTTTACGTTCACGCGCCGCGTGGGCGCGCCGGGCGCGCCATCGATGCGGCGACCGAGCGCTTTGTCGACGAAACCCGCATGGGCGCGACGCCTTAGACGATCGGGAGGAAGGAATGGCTGACGCGAAAACAATCGATGTCGCGACCGTGCGCGAATGGCTCGCCGATGGCGGCGAGGTGGCGTTCATCGACGTGCGCGAGGAGGGGCCGCACGCCGACGGACATCCGCTGCTTGCGATCAACCTGCCCTACAGCCGGCTGGAGCTCGACATCCTGCGTCTGGTGCCGCGCAAATCGACGCGAGCGGTACTCGTAGACGGCAATGACGGCGTCGCTGCGCGAGCCGCTTCCCGGCTCACTCGTCTCGGTTACACCGGTGTGCGGGTGCTGACAGGTGGTGTCGCGGCGTGGTCGGCGGCCGGTTATCCGCTGTTCCCGAGCAACAACGTGCCGAGCAAGGCCTTCGCCGAGATCGTCGAGATTGACAGCCACACCCCGCACATCACCGCCGCCGAGCTCGCCGGGCTGCAGGCCGCCGGCAAAAACCTCAAGATTCTCGACAGCCGCACCGTCGAGGAATTCAACCGCTTTCACGTGCCCGGTGCTCAGACCTGTCCCGGCGCCGAGCTGGTCTATCGCTTCGCCGATCTGGTGCCCGACCCGGAAACGCTCGTCGTCGTCTCCTGCGCCGGCCGCACCCGCAGCATCATCGGCGCGCAATCGCTGATCAACGCCGGGGTGCGGAACAAGGTGGTCTCGTTGCAAGGCGGGACCCAGGGCTGGCGGCTCGCTGGGCTCGAGCTGGAACGCAACACGCGGCAGAGCGTGGCCCCGGTCAGCGTTGCCGGAGCGGCCGCCTCGGCCAAGTACGCCGCCGCGGTCGCCGAACGCTACGGGGTCAAACGCATCGACCACGCGACGCTCGCCAATTGGCAACGCGAGACAGCGCGCACGACCTATCTGCTCGACGTGCGCACCCCCGACGAGTTCGCCGCCGGGCATTTGCCCGGCTCGGTTTCGGCTCAGGGCGGCCAGCTCGTCCAGGCGATCGACCGCTGGGCGGCGACCCGCGGCGCCCGCATCGTGCTGATCGACGACAACGGTACCCGCGCGGTGATGACCGCGCATTGGCTGAAGCAGCTAGGCTGGGATGTCAGCGTCCTCGACCATGCGCTCGACGGGGTCGCGCTTGAGCGCGGGCCGGGCGAGCCGGCGATACCGCTGCTGCCGGCCGCGGCGGTGGTCTCGGTCGAGGCTGCGGCGTCGCTGATGTCGGACGGCGCGGCGGCGATCGTGCTCGGCTCGAGCACGGCGTTCCGTGAGGCGCATCCGCCGGGCGCGGTGTGGACTATCCGGCCTCGGCTCGACCGGTTGCCAGTGAAGGTGCGCGACGCCGCCCGCATCGTCGTCTTCGCCGACGATGTCGATGTTGCGCGTCTGACCATCCCCGACCTTGCCGAGCTCTCATCGGCCGAGATCGCGATCGCCGAGGGCGGCGTCGCCGCCTGGCGCGCGGCTGGCTATTCGGTCGTCGCCACCCCCGACGATCCGCCCGACAGCGCGCGCGTCGACTTCATCTTCTGGAACCACGATCGCCACGACGCGAGCGACAGCGCGCGGCGGGCGATGCAGAATTACCTGCAGTGGGAGCTCGACCTGCCCGGCGAAATCGAGAAGGACGGGCTCGCCGGTTTCCGCATCGGCGCGGCATGACCGGTTTCTCCACACCGAGCGGATGGCGCAATGCGATTTCTGCGCGGCTGACAGATTGTAAGCTAGGCTAAGCTTCCCCCGTTCCGGGAGGGAGACGAAGATGCACGATCTGCTGATCCGCGGCGCGACGGTGATCGACGGGCTCGGCCACGATCCTGTGCAAGCCGATGTCGCGGTCGACAAGGGCCGCATCGCCGCGATCGGCGACATCAAGGGCGAGGCGCGCGAGATAGTCGATGCCGGCGGGCTCGCCCTCATGCCCGGCATCATCGACATCCACACCCATTACGACGCGCAGGTGACCTGGGACCGCACCCTGTCGCCATCGCCATCGCTCGGCGTCACCACCGCGGTGATGGGCAATTGCGGCTTCGGCATCGTTCCGTCTCCGCCGCCGCTGCGCGACCTCATCATGCGCAACCTCGCGGTTGTCGAGGGCATGGATATCGAGGCGCTGCGCCAGGGCATCGACTGGCAGTTTCAGTCCTTCGCCGAGTACCAGGACATGGTGCGCCGGCGCGGTCCCTATATTAACCTCGCGGTGCTGGTCGGCCATTCGGCGGTGCGCACCGCGGTGATGGGCGAAGATTCCGGCACCCGCAAGGAAGCGACCCCGGCCGAGCTCGCCGAGATGAAACGTCTCGTTGCCGAGGCGATGAACCTGGGTGCGATCGGCCTGGGCGCGTCGTACTCGCCGAACCATTCGGGCTGGGGCGGCATCCCGATGCCGTCGACGATCAGCGATATCGGCGAGTTCGAGGCGCTGGTCGGCGCGATGGGCGGGCCGGGACGCGGCGTCGTCGAGATCGCCTCGGGCACGGTGCCGGTCGATACCATCGCCGGGATTGCCGGTCGGCACGGCCGCCGCATTTTCATGACCACCGGCCTGTCATTCTACAACGAGCAGTTCCCCGAGCGCGGCATGGGCATGTTTGAAGCCTGCGCCGCGGCGCAGCAGCGCGGGCAGGAGGTCTATCTCCAGTTCACCTGCCAGCCGCTATCGTTCGACTTCACCCTCGCGGCGGCCTACCCGTTCTATAGCCACCCGGCCTTCGACCCGATCAAGGCCTACGACCGCGAGCAGCTGAAGGAGGTGTTCGCCGACCAGAGCTTCCGCGACGCATTCCGCGACAATCTGCGCAACCCGCGTCCGGGCACGATCTTCCAGGGCAATTGGGACCGGGTTATCGTCGCCGCGCCGGTAAAGAAGGAGAACGCCGGCCTTGCCAACCGCTCGATCGCCGAGATTGTCAGCGGCGGCAACCGCGATCCGCTCGACACCTTCCTCGATCTCGGGCTCGAGGAGAATCTCGATACCGGCTTTATCGGGCGGTTCATGAATGCGGTCGATGACGGGGTCGAGCCGCTGGTCAAGCACAAGGCCGGGGTCATCGCCTTGTCCGACGCCGGAGCGCATCTCGTCTATCTGTGCGACGCGGGGTTCGGGCTCTATTTCCTCGGCCATTGGGTGCGTGAGCGCGGCGCTTTCGACCTCCCCGAAGGCGTGCGGCGGCTTACAAGTCATCAGGCGGGTCTCTACGGCATCCCCGACCGCGGCAGGATCGCGGTCGGCGCCTGCGCCGATTTCCTGCTGTTCGATCCGGCGACGGTCGGCATCTCGCCGGCGCGGCGGGTCAACGATTTGCCCGGCGGCGGCCCGCGCACCTTGCGCGATCCCGTCGGCGTCCACGGGGTCTTCGTCAACGGCACGCGCGTCCACGATGGCAAGGACTACGCGCGGCATGAGAAGGGGCCGGGCCAATTGCTCGACCGCTTCCTGCCGGCCGGACCGGCCGCGATCCGCGCCGCGGCTCAATGAGGACAAAATTAGTCCGAGATACTCTTCCCACAGCTTGATTTTGTAGTTCCTCGGCCTATCTTTTCGTCATGGCGTTGGCGGTCGCGCATTGGGCGGGCCGTATTCAGCGCCTCCCGCGCCTCGTTGAGGGCGGGCCATAGACGAGGTGCCATTTTGGACTTCGGAAATTTCACCGAGCGCGCCCGGGGTATTCTGCAAGGCGCGCAAATGGAGGCGCTCGCCGGGCGCCACCAGCACGTCCTTCCCGAACATTTGCTGAAGGCCTTGCTCGACGACGGCGAGGGCTTGGCCGCGCGCATCGTGCGCGATGCCGGGGGCGACCCCGACCAGTTGAAGACCGCCGCCGAGGAGCGGCTGGAGCGCCAGCCGAAGCTGCCGGGCGACGGCCCGTTTCCAGTGTACATGTCATCCGAGCTGGCGGCGGTGCTGCAGGCCGCGGTCGAGACCGCGCGCGCCGCCGGCGACAAGTTCGTCACCGCCGAGCGGCTGCTCGAGAGCCTGGCGCAGCAGAAGGCGTTACGCCCGATCTTTGCGCGCGCTGGGGTCGATCCCAAAGCCATGGCCGAGGCGGTCGAGCAGTGGCGTCACGGCCGCAAGGCCAATGAGGCGCAGGCGGAACAGAATTGGGAGGCGCTCGCCAAATACTCGCGCGACCTCACCGAGGAAGCGAAGAACGGCAAGCTCGACCCGGTCATCGGCCGCGACGACGAAATCCGCCGCACCATCCAGGTGCTCGCGCGGCGCACGAAGAACAATCCCGTCCTGATCGGCGAACCCGGTGTCGGCAAGACCGCGGTCGTCGAGGGCTTGGCCCAGCGGCTGGCCGCCGGCGACGTGCCGGAGGGCTTGAAGAACCGCCGGGTGCTGGCGCTCGACCTGACGCAGCTGGTCGCCGGTGCCAAGTTTCGTGGCGAATTCGAGGAGCGGCTTAAGGCCGTGCTCGCGGAAATCCAGGCCGCGGCTGGCCAGATCATCGTCTTTATCGATGAGCTGCACATGCTGGTCGGCGCCGGCCGCATCGACGGGGCGATCGACGCGTCGAACATGCTGAAGCCGGCTTTGGCGCGGGGCGAACTACGCTGCATCGGCGCGACCACGCCCGACGAATACCGCCGCTACATCGAAAAGGACGCTGCGTTGGCGCGGCGCTTCCAGCCCGTGACGATCGACGAACCGTCGATCGACGACGCAGTGTCGATCCTGCGCGGGCTCAAGGAGCGCTACGAGGTGCATCACGGCGTGCGCATCACCGACGCGGCGATCGTCGCGGCGGTGCAACTCGGCGCGCGCTACATCGGCGAACGCCGCCTGCCCGACAAGGCGATCGACCTTGTCGACGAGGCTGCCTCGCGCGTGCGCATCGCAGTCGACAGCAAGCCCGAGGCCTTGGATGCGATCAGCCGCAAGGTGGTGCAGCTCAAGATCGAGCGCGAAGCCTTGAAGGCAGAGCCCGACCGCGCCTCACAGGAGCGGTTGGCCAAGATCGAAACCGAGCTCGCCGACGCCGAGAAGGCGGAAGCCTCGGCCGACGAGGAATGGCGGACCTCGCAGTCCCGGCGCCATGAGGATCGCCGGCTCAAGGAAGAGCTCGACCAGGCGAAGACCAATCTCGAGCGCGCCCAGCGCGACGGCGATTGGTCGAAGGCCGGCGAGCTGACCTATTCGATCATCCCCGATCTGGAGCGCCTTCTCGCCGAGGCCGAGGCCCGCGCCTCGACCGAGCGCGAGGAGGTCACCGCCCGCGATGTTGCCGCGGTGGTCACCAAGTGGACTGGCATCCCGGTCGAACGCATGCTCGAAGCCGAACGCCAGCGCCTCAAGGATATGGAAGACAATCTCGCCAAGCGGGTTGTCGGCCAGAAAGAGGCGGTGCGCGCGGTGTCGCGAGCGGTGCGCCGCTCGCGCGCTGGTCTTAAGGATCCGGCGCGGCCGACCGGTTCGTTCCTGTTCCTCGGGCCGACCGGCGTGGGCAAGACTGAGCTGGCGAAGGCTTTGGCCGAGTTCATGTTCGACGACGAGAATGCGGTCACCCGCCTCGACATGTCCGAATATGGCGAGCGCCACACCGTGTCGCGGATGATCGGCTCGCCGCCGGGCTATGTCGGCTACGACGATGGCGGCACCTTGGCGGAGAAAATCCGTCGCCGGCCGTACCAGGTCGTGCTGCTCGACGAGGTCGAGAAGGCGCACCCGGACGTCCTCAACGTGCTGCTCCAGGCGATGGAGGACGGCCGCCTCACCGACGGCCAGGGCCGCACCGCGGATTTCCGCCACGCGATCCTGATCATGACCTCCAACCTCGGCGCCGAGGCCTTGCTGGCCTTGGCCGAGGACGAGGATGTCGGCCACGCCCGCCAGGAGGTCATGGAAGCGGTGCGCCGCGCCTTCCGGCCGGAGTTCTTGAACCGGCTCGACGACGTGTTGATCTTCGGCCGTCTCGGCCGTGACGAGATGGCGCGGATCGTCGACATCCAGCTCGCCCGGGTCAACCAGCGGCTAGCCGATCGCGGTCTCTCGCTGGTGGCCGACGAAGCGGCGTGTCGCCGTCTCGCCGAGCTCGGTTGGGATCCGGCCTTCGGCGCCCGGCCGCTGAAGCGGGCAATCCAGAGCCTGGTCGAAGACCCGATCTCCGAGCGTCTGCTCGACGAGCCCGAGGACGGCGAGCGGCGCATCATGTCGCTGAGCGTCGTCGACGGCCGTGTGGCGCTCGATGGCGAGATCGTCGAGGACGACCGGCAGCAGGGCTTCAAGGCCCCCGAGCGCCCGCAGATTGGCTTCGCCCTGGCGCCCAGTTCGGGTGCCGGCGGCAGCGCTGCGGTACACTAAGAGCCAAGACTGAAGCCCCTCCGCGGTCTGCCGCGGAGGGGCTTCTTCTTTTGCCTACCGCCGTTCCAGCATCGCCTCGGCGCTGGAGACGCCGTATTCGCCCGACGGCTCGATGTTCAGCTCTTTGACCACGCCGTCCTCGACCACCATCGAGTAGCGCTGCGAGCGGATGCCCATCCCGGCCTCGGTGCGATCGACGGTGAGGCCCAGCGCCTGGGTCAGCTCGCACGAACCATCGCCGAGCATCGTCACCTTACCGCCGGCATCGTGCTCCTTACCCCAGGCGTTCATCACGAACGCATCGTTGACCGAGACGCAGGCGATTTCGTCGAGACCTTTGGCCTTCAGCGCCGCCGAATTAGTCACATAACCCGGCAGGTGTCGCGACGAGCAGGTGCGCGTATAAGCGCCGGGAAGCCCGAACACCGCGACTTGCTTGCCCTTGAAGTAGTCGTCCGATGACACCGCCTGCACGCCATCGGCCGTCAAGTAACGCAGGGTCACGCTCGGAATACGGTCACCGACTTTGATCGTCATGCTCAGCTCCGTTCAGCTCTGGGGGATGTGGAAGACCGCCTTGCCGGCAATGCCGCGCGCCAGCAAGCGCGCGCCGACCGTCGGGATGTCGTGCCAATCATGCTCGGCGATACGCGGTTTCAGCGAGCCGTCCGCGACCAGCGATACCAACAGCGCGAGGTCGGGGCCGAATTTCTCCTCCGGCTCCGAGGTGAAGTAGTGAAAGCCCTGCAGCCGCGCGTTCTGGTGCTCGGCGAACACCCGGAAATCGAGCGGCGCCGGCTCGCCCGACGAGTTGCCGTAGATGACGACGACGCCCTTGGCTTCGACCCGCGCGATCGCGGCTGTCAGTGAGGCCCCTCCGGCGGCTTCGAGGATCAGCTCAAAGCGTCCCTGCGCCTGGTCGATCCCGGTGACGATCTCGGCGGCGCCGAGCCCGTCGAGCACCTTGGCGCGCTCGGCGCTGCCGACGATGGCGGTCACCCTGGCGCCCGAGCGCGCCGCGATCTGCACCGCGATATTGCCAACCCCGCCGGCCGCGCCGGTGATCAGCACCCGCTTGCCAAGCAGCGGCGCGCCGTGGCGCAACGTGCGCAACGCGGTTAGCCCGGCAACCGGCAGTGCCGCCGCGGCGGCGGACGGCACGTTGTCCGGCAGGGCCGCCATGCGGTGGCTCGGCACAACCGCGCGCTCGGCCCAGCCCTCCCAATCGGTCAGGCAGACCACTCGGGTGCCCGTTTCGGGGCCGCTGCCGTCCGCTGCCTGGCGAAGCACGACTCCGGCGATGTCCTGGCCGGGACGCCAGCCCTCGGGCCGCACCTGGAACAGGCGCATCTCGCCGCGGTTCAACGAGAACGCGTGCACCGCGACCAGTGCCTCGTTCGCCTTGGGCTGTGGCTCGGCCACATCCTTTATCGCGACAGGCGCCGGCCCACCGGGCGTGTTGACGACAGCGAGCATCTCTCGCCTCCCACCCCCACCTCTACCCTCCCCCGCAAGCGGGGGAGGGAGCGCGTCAGCGCGGGTGGCGGTTTGCTGTCTTCGACCTAATTTAGCCGTAGATCGGTAATGTGCTTTGGATCGGGCTTCAGCTCGCCGCGCTCGACCCGCAGCACGATGTCGGTGAGGATCGCGTTGGTCGGCGCGTCGATCCCGACCTCCTTGCCCTTCTGCACGACAAAGCCGTTGAGGAAGTTGATCTCGGTACGGCGGCCCTTGACCATGTCCTGGCCCATCGACGGGCGATGCTCGCCGCCGCCGGGTCTGTTGGCCTCGGCGAGCCGGTGTTCGTCGATCTGCCGCTGCGCGTCGGCGTCGCCCTCGCCGGAACGCGCGATTAGCTCCGGGTCCATGTGGCTGACCTCGTCGAATGTGTAGCCGAGCGCCTGCCCTACCCGGATCGCTTCGCTGCCGAGCCGGTTCGAGAAATGGCGGATCGCGTCGTTCTTGACCATGTCCTTGGTGATCATCCCGGTGCAGGCGGAGAGCCCGTTGCCCATCACGTTGGTGACCAGCTTTGACCAGCGCTCGCCCCACAGATTCTCGGTGACCATCGCGCTGTCGGCGTTGGCGAGCAGCGCGCACACCTCCTTGGCGCGCTCGGTGACCCGGCCATGGACTTCGCCGGCGCGGAATACGGTGTGCTTGGAGCCCGATTTGCCGGCGGCGCGGGCGATCTGGCCGGGCGCGTTGAGCCCCACCGTAATCGAGCTGGCGATAGAGCCCAGCGTCTTGCCCCAGCCGACGATGTTGGCGATGGTCTCCTCGTTCATGCAGTTCTGCAGCGAGACGAAATAGCCGTTATCGGCGACGTACTGCCTGATCATCGTCGTCGCCCACGCGGTGTCGTAGCTCTTGGTGCAGACAAAGGCGATGTCGAACGGCTTTTCCTTCGATATCTGCTGCAGCTCGGTGACGTGCAGCGCCCGCACCGGCACGGTGAACGGTTCGACGTCGCGCAGATGGGTGATCGTCAGCCCGTGCTTTTTCATGTGCTCGACATGCTCGGGCCAGAAATCGATGAAGGTTACGTCCTCGCCGGCCTTGACCATATGTGCTCCGGCATAGCCGCCGACCGCGCCGGTGCAGACGATCGCGATCTTCTTCTTCGCCATAGCATTTCCTCCTTAGAGCTTCGGCCGGGACGGCTCTCCCCGCGCTTCCGATTCGATCCTAGTACGGGCGAGTGCGGCGGGGGAAGCGCTCGGCCTGCATGGCGGGATCAACGCCGGCGTGGGACGCGTCGCCGCGGAGTCGCGGCGCGCCGCTTCCCGGCTGATCTGCGTCGGCCCCGAGCTGGAGCCGCAGGACGCTTGTGGCGCCACCAATCGGCGATGAGCGCGACCGGCAGGGAGGCGATGCCCAGCGCCATCGCCGCGCTGGCGGTACGGGCGAACCGCGCCAGCGGCACAGAGACGACGGCGAGGCCGAGCAGCGCCCCGGCGCCGAACCCCAGCAGAGCGATCTTCGTCCAGCGGAGTCTCGACCAGTTCATGACAGCACATATCACGAGCGCGCTGCCGGCGGTTGCAAGCTCCACGGCTGTCGCCGAGGATGCGCCAGCAATGCGCAGCTTTGGGTCATTTCGCGGCGCCGCCGCCGTAACTGGCGACGGGATCGGCGAGCCGCGGATCAACCGGGCCGCGATCACCGCCTCGATTACCTGCGCGACGATCATGCAGGGCGTCGACACCACGATCGCCAATGTCGCGCTGCCGCATATTCAGGGGAGCTTCAGCTGTTCCCAGGATCAGATCGCCTGGGTGGTGACGTCGTACATCGTCGCCGCCGCGATCATGACGCCGCTCACTGGCTGGCTCGCGGGCCGGCTTGGGATCAAGTGGGTGTTCTTCTTCTCGGTCGTCGGCTTCACGACCGCCTCGGCCTTGTGCGGCGCCGCGACGACCTGGTCCAGCTCGTGCTCTATCGCGTGCTTCAGGGAATTTGCGGCGCGGCGCTGGTGCCGCTGTCGCAATCAGTGCTGCTGCGCGCTAATCCGCCGGAGCGCCACGGCCGGGCAATGGCGCTGTGGGGAATCGGCACGATGCTGGGCCCGATCATCGGGCCGGCGCTCGGCGGCTGGCTCACCGATAATTTCACCTGGCGCTGGGTCTTCCTCATCAACCTGCCGGTTGGTGTGCTGTGCGCGCTCGGCATCCTCGTCTTCATCCATGACGACCGACGCGGTCATCGCGAGCGGTTCGATTTTTTCGGGTTCGGCACGCTTAGCGTGGCGGTCGGCGCGGTACAGATGATGCTCGATCGCGGCGAGCTGAAGGACTGGTTCGGTTCGACCGAGATTTGGGTCGAGGCGACCGTCGCGGCGTTGTGCTTCTACCTCTTCGTGGTCCACACCGCGACCACCAGCGCCAGCTCATTTCTCAACCGCGCGATGCTGAAAGATCCCAACTTCACCGCTGGTTTTATCCTAATGTTCTTCGTCGGCATCATCCTCAACGGCACGATGGTGCTGTTGCCGACGATGATGCAGGCGCTGATGAACTACCCCGTTGTCACCGCCGGGTTCGTCACCGCACCGCGCGGCATCGGTACCCTGGTCGCGATGATCTTGGTCGCGCGGTTTATCGGCAAGATCGATACCCGGCTTATCATCCTCACCGGTCTGTCGCTGACCGCGATCTCGCTGTGGCAGATGACGGGTTTTTCGCTGGCGATGAACATGAACCCGCTTCTCGTCTCCGGAATCCTGCAGGGGTTTGGGCTTGGCTTTGTGTTCACGCCGCTTTCCGTCATCACCTTCTCTACCCTGTCGCGCCAGCACCTCACCCAAGGCACCGCGATCTTCAGTCTGATGCGCAATGTGGGGGGCAGCGTCGGCGTCTCGATCGTCGAAGCGCTCCTTGTGCGGAACAGCCAGATCGTCCACTCGCGGCTCGCCGAACACATTCGTCCCGACAACCCGCTAGTCCAAACTCTGGGTGCCCCCTACAGCCTTACCGAGCTGCACGGTGTGGCCGCGCTCAACGCCGAGGTTACTCGCCAGGCGCAGATGATCGCCTATATCGACGATTTTCATTTCATGGTGATCGTCATTCTCGTGGCGCTGCCGTTCCTGTTGCTGCTGCGCCGGCCGAACCGCGCCCCGAAAGTCCCGGCTGCCGCACTCGAGTAACCTGGCCGCGATATTGCTGCCGTCATCGGGCGCGGTTGCACGCGGCGGCGGTCTCGCCGAGGATGGCGCTGATGCGTGGGCTACGCTCATTTCACCGCAAGATCGCCCCGCCGGACGGCGCGGCGGCGCCGCGCACCAATCGCACCGCGGTCACTGCCTCGATCATGCTGGCGACGTTTATGCAGGGCGTCGATACGACCATCGCCAATGTCGCGCTGCCGCATATGCAAGGCAGCTTCTCGTGCTCGCAGGACCAGATCGCCTGGGTGGTGACGTCTTACATCGTCGCGGCGGCGATCATGACCCCGCTGACCGGCTGGCTCGCGAGCCGATTTGGGATCAAATACGTGTTTCTGATCTCGGTGGTCGGCTTCACTATCGCCTCGGCGCTGTGCGGCGCCGCCACAAGCCTTGTCCAGCTCGTCGTTTACCGGCTGTTGCAGGGGATTTGCGGGGCGGCTCTGGTGCCGCTCTCGCAGTCCGTGCTGCTGCAGGTCAACCCGCCCGAGCGCCATGCCAAGGCAATGGCGGTATGGGGCATGGGGGTGATCCTTGGCCCCATCATCGGGCCGGCGCTCGGCGGCTGGCTAACCGACGACTACTCTTGGCGGTGGGTGTTTTACATCAACGTGCCGGTCGGCGTGCTTGCCGCGTCCGGGATCATGGTCTTCATCCATGAGACACGACACGGCCAGCGCGAAGCTTTCGATTGGTTTGGCTTTACGACCCTGAGCCTCGCCATCGGTGCGCTGCAGATGATGCTCGATCGCGGCGAGCTCAAGGACTGGTTCGGCTCGAGCGAGATATGGATTGAGACGATCGTCGCGGCTCTCAGCTTTTATCTCTTCATCGTCCATACCGCGACAGCGGGCGACCGCTCGTTTCTCAATCGCGCGCTTTTGAAAAACTCGAATTGCGTGGGCGGGATCGTGCTGATGTTTCTCATCGGCATCCCGCTCTACGGGTCAATGACCCTACTGCCGACGATGATGCAGGCACTGATGAATTACCCTGTTGTCACCGCGGGCTTCGTGACGGCGCCGCGTGGCGTGGGCACGATGGTCGCGATGTTTGTCGTCGCTCGCCTGGTCGGCAAGATCGACATCAGGTTGATCATCCTCGGCGGGCTCACGTTGACGGCCGTGTCGCTATGGCAGATGACCGGGTTTTCGCTCCAGATGGGGACGTGGCCGTTTATCACCACCGGCCTGCTGCAGGGGTTCGGCCTCGGCTTTGTCTTCACACCGCTTTCGGTTGTCACATTCTCGACCCTGCCCCGCAACGTCATTACTCAGGGCACCGCGATTTTCAGCCTGATGCGCAATGTCGGGGGCAGCGTCGGCATCTCGATCGTCGAGGCGCTCCTGGTGGAGAACACTCAGGTCGTCCATTCACGGCTCGCCGAGCACGTAAGGCCCGACAATCCGCTGGCACAGACGCTCGGCGCGCCGTACAGCTTGACCAATATCCATGGCGTCGCCGCGCTCAATGCCCAGGTGACGCGCCAGGCGCAGATGATCGCCTATATCGACGATTTCCACCTGATGGTGGTCATCATTATCATCGCGTCGCCGTTCCTGCTGTTACTGCGTCGGCCGCGCCGACGGGCCTCGGAACCGGCGGTAGCGATGGAGTGAGCCGCGGCTAGGTCGCAGCGCGGGTCGCGATCAAATAGATGAAGACGCCAAAGAGCATCGCCAGAGCGGTCGCCAGCGACAGGATGAACCAATAGGTTCCGGGAGAGCTCCGCCGCTCGACGGTGACGTCGAGATACTCGGCGTAACCGAGCCAGCCTGCGGGGTTGAGCGGCACCGCGCCGTCAAACAGGGCCAGTGGGATCCGCGCAACAATGAAAAGCTCGATGAGGGCGAGCATGCCGACAATGAACCACATCTTCATGATGCCCTCCCTCGACGAGAGACTGCCTCGCTGAGAGATAGGATCGGTCTGCCCGTAGCGCGGCGAATATTCGTTTCTAATTTGGCCTGTATTACGGTGCTTCTGCCCTGATGAAGCCCCTCCCCCGAAACACCTAATAACAGGCTTGTCCGGTAACCCGCGCCCCTGACGGCAACAATCCGAAACACGCGCCTCCGGCTGGTGCGGTCAGTGTGTTGTAAGGGCCAAGACGGCCCGCGGGCGTACAGCAGAAATTGGGGCGCGTTCCGGGTACGCTGCCGGGCACCGGCCCTGCGGCGGTCATGCATATACAAGTGCTGCCCGGTGAAGCCTGTCCGCTGATGGGGCAGGAACCCGATCGGGTTACGCAAGTTGATTGCGCCGCCGCCGTTGACGCCGTCAAGAGGAGCAGCACCAGGCTGCTCACCGCGATGGCAAATCGGATCAATGCGTCGCCCCAATCCCGTCGGCCGAGGTCAGAGCAGCCGCTTGCGCCGATCGGGCCAAGTCACGAAGCGCCAGAAAATGCAGCGATGCGTCAGGCTGCGCCGCGCTCAATTGAAGAGCTGGCGGTTGTCCGGTCTGCGCCACCAACCGAAAGGCGTCGCTACTGTTGCCGGAATAGGTGACGGTGATGTCCCGGGGTGTGATGACGGTTCCGGTGTTGGCGCCGGTACCCTGCGGCAGCCTGTAGTATTGAATAGTGAATTTTTGACCCTGGTTAAAAGGTGTTGGTTGACCTATCAGAAAATACTCATCATGTAATTGAACGGCTCCAGCAACAACTGGCATGGGCGCCGTTTTGCTGTAAAACTGGGAAATTATCTGATCTTCGTTGCTCAGCTCGGATATTGAAAATTGATAGTAATACATCCCACGTGTTTGCGCGTAGAACCACCATCCGACTGAAAGGATCATGGCGCCGATACCGCAATAGACGCTGAGGATGAAGTAGAAATCGCAGGGTGCGAATTTCCGCCGGATTGGCGCGGGGCGTCCTGCTAACCGCCTCGCGGTACCATTGATGCGCCGTACGGGTGACGACAAGGATGAATAAAATTGCAAATAAAAACGGGCCGAATTGTTCCGCCAAACCCACCAATGTTGTGACGTCGCTGACTGACATCTGTGGGTGCTCCGAATTTGCTACCGAGCCCAGACCGTCCACAAATAATCTAGAACGATCACCGCAGCTTGTTAAGCGAGTGTTTGGACTGCCGCTGCCCGAGAAGACCTGTGGATGCTCGTGGGAGATTTCGCCCGAGCTAAGGGATGCGGCGCACTTATCGCTCGCATGTTTACGAGTATGAGAGATTTCACATCGATGACGCGGCGGTGCTTGTTGGCTTTGGCCATGGCTACACTGGCGATGGGTTCGCTTGATGCGGCCGAACCCGATATCGGTGTGGCGACGATGCTGCCCGACGGCACGATCCACATGCGGCTGCGCGCTCCGTTGCCGGGCGGCGGTGCTGGTGAGGGCGAGTTCGACTACAAGCCCGACAGTCCAGACTACCGGCAGATATTGGAGCATCTTGGCGGGCTGCAGCCGGGCGAGACCAAGCCGGTGAAGCCGTGGCCTGACGCACCGCACTGAAGCGTTAGCGCAGTGGACGTGAGCCGCGCCGCGGGCGCATAGTTTCGGCAGGGATTGCTTCAGCCAAGAGGACACCATGTCGGTCCAGGATGTGAGGTTTGACGGGGCTGTTTCATGGCACTCGAACGCGCTCAGCGAGGTGCCGTTTCGGGTCTATACCGACCCGCAGCAATACGCGCTCGAGCAGGAGCGTATCTTCAAGGGCGAGACCTGGAGTTACCTTTGCCTCGCGGGCGAAATTCCAAACCCCGGCGATTGGGTCGCCACCACGATCGGTGAGGTCGCCATCATTGTCGCCCGCGACGATCCGGCGCGATCAACGCCTTCGTCAACCGCTGCGCCCATCGCGGCAATCTCTTGTGCCTCAAGAACAGAGGTCACGACCGAGAGATCACCTGCATCTATCACGGCTGGAGCTACGATCTCACCGGCCAGCTGACCGGTGTCGCGTTCGAGAAGGGGGTGAAGCGTCAGGGCGGCATGGCACCTGAGTTCCACAAGGAGGAGCACCACCTCCAGCGCTTGCGCGTCGAGGAGCTGTGCGGCCTCGTTTTCGGCACGTTCAGCGACACGGTCGCCGACCTGAAGACCTATCTCGGTCCGGTCGTGGTCGGCGGCTTGAAGCGGGTGCTGGAGGGCCGGTCGACGCACATCATCGGCCGCTCGACCCAGATCCTTCCCAACAACTGGAAGCTTTACGCGGAGAACGTCAAGGACACCTATCACGCCTCGATCCTGCACTCGTTCCTGACGACGTTTCGCATCAACCGGCTGTCGATGCCGGGCAGCATCAACATCAGCGAGGATGGCGGGCATCATTTCAGCCAGGCCAAGCTCGATTACGCCGCCGAGGACGCCGACTACAAGGCGGCGCAGCTTCGCTCCGACACGGATCTGAAGCTGGAGGACAATTCGGTCGTCGAGTCGGTCGACGAATTCGGCGATCAGGTCTCGGTGCAGATATTGACCGTCTTCCCCAACATGGTGCTGCAGCAGGTGCGCAACACGATTGCGGTGCGGGTCATCCGCCCGCGCGGGGTCGATAAGACCGAGCTCGACTGGGTGCATCTCGGCTTCGACGGCGACGACGCCACAATGCGGGAACGACGGCTGCGCCAGGGCAATTTGATCGGCGCCGCGGGCTATATCTCGATGGAGGACGGCTGCGTCGGCGGGTTCGTGCAGCGCGCGCTGCAATACAACGATGACGGCGACGGCATCGTCATGATGGGCGGGCACGAAGCGCAGTCGCAAACCTTCCGCGCCAGCGAGGCGGCGATCCGCGGTTTCTGGAAGAAGTACCGCGCGCTCACCGGGGTTTAACCGTCTCGGACCGGCGCAGGTGCGTCCTTCGAGGCTCGCTGTGCGAGCACCTCAGGATGAGGACTTTCTCTATGCCATGCACCAACTTCCCTCGATCCTGAGGAGCGCCCCGCCAGGGCGCGTCTCGCCAGGGCGCGTCTCGAAGGACGCAAGACGGTGCTGCCGCGGGTGCGCGGGCGATGAGCGTGGACGACAAGGTGCGGCTCGGCATCCATGAGCTGATGGCGGCCTATGCCGATTGCATAGACGACGACCGGCTCGAGGAATGGCCGGATTTTTTTGTCGACGATTGCCGCTATCTGATCACCGACCGCGAGAGCCACGAGGCGGGCTACCAGCACGGCGTCATCTACTGCGCCTCGCGCGGCATGCTGGTCGACCGGGTGACCTCGCTGCGCCGGGTGCTGATGTTCGAGGAACATCGCTACCGCCATTTGCTCGGCCCAATCCGCATTCTGTCGCTCGACGGCAAGGTGGCCGAAGCGCGCTCCAACTTCTTTGTCGCGCGGATCATGCATGACGGCGGCATGAGTTTATTCGCCACCGGCCGCTATCTCGACCGCATCGACGTCAGTCGCGAGCCGTATCGTTTTATCGAACGCCTCGTCGTGCTCGACAGCCAGAAAATCGACACGCTGCTCGTCATCCCGCTTTGAGCGACAACGACGACATCCTGTTCGGCCAGGAGGGAGGCGTCGGCACGGTGCTGCTGAACCGGCCGCGGGCCTTGAACGCCTTTACTCTTGGCATGTACCGGGAGTTCGATCCCGCCTTGCGCAATTGGGCTGCCGATCCGGCAGTCCACGCCGTATTGATCGAGGGCGCCGGCGAGCGCGCGTTTTGCGCCGGCGGCGATGTGCGCGCGGTCTACGAGGCAGGTAAGGGCATCTCCGGCGATCCCAGCTTCACGTCCGTGTTCTTCGCCGAGGAATACCGGATCATCAGCTTTATTCACCGGTACCCAAAGCCCTATGTCGCGATCATCGATGGCATCACCATGGGCGGCGGCGCCGGGGTCTCGGTCAACGGCGCCTATCGCGTAGCGACCGAGAGGACGATGTTCGCGATGCCGGAGACCGGGATCGGTCTCTTCCCCGATGTCGGCGCAACGCGCTTCCTCAATCTCTGTCCAGGGCATATCGGCCGCTATCTCGGCCTCACCGGTGTGCGGCTCGGCGCCGCCGATGCGCTGTTTTGCGGGTTCGCGACGCATTTCGTGCCCCACGAGCGCGTGCCGGAGCTGCGCGCCGCGCTGACCGGCATTGCCTGGGAGGACGGGCGGGAGCGGGCGCAGGTCGAGGCGGTGCTCGATCGCTTCAACGCGGATCCAGGCCCACCACCGCTTGCCGCGAAGCGCGCGGCGATCGATCGCTGCTTTTCTGGCGCCAGCGTCGAGGCGATCCTCGACGCGCTGCAATCCGAAACGGGCGACCCGCGATGGGCAGCCGAAACGCGCGACTTGCTGCTGACCAAATCGCCGACCAGCCTGCGCATCACGTTGCGTCAATTGATCCTGGGGCAGGGGCTCGACCTTGAAGCGGCGCTTCGGCTTGAATATCGAATGACCCAGCATGTCATGGCGGCGCACGACTTCTACGAGGGCGTGCGCGCGGCACTGGTCGACAAGGATCAGCAGCCGCATTGGCGCCCGGCGAGCCTTGCCGAGATCGACGAGCGCACGGCGGAAGCCTATTTCGCGCCGCTCGGCGAGGGTGAACTGACATTCGACTGACGGAGGATCGGGAAGATGGCGACGATCGGCTTTATCGGCCTCGGCAATATGGGCGGCCCGATGTCGGCCAACCTGGTCAAGGCGCAGCACCGGGTCACCGGCTACGACCTCGCCGCGGCGCAAGTCGCCGCGCTGTCCGAGCAGGGCGGACAGGGAGCTTCGAGCATCGCCGAGGCGGCCGCCGCGGGCGACATCGTCGTGACCATGCTGCCCGCCGGGCCGCAGGTGCGCGCGGTCTATCTCGGCCCGAATGGGATCATCGCCAAGGCGAAGAAGGGCGCGCTGCTGATCGACTGCTCGACCATCGACGTCGAGACTGCCCAGCTGGTCGCCGAGGAGGCCAAGAAGGCGGGTCTCGAAATGCTCGACGCGCCGGTCTCGGGCGGTACCATCGGCGCTGCGGCGGCGACGCTGACCTTCATGGTCGGCGGCGTCGACGCGGCCTTCGCCAAGGCCCGCCCAATTCTCGAAAAGATGGGCCGCACGATCGTCCACGCCGGGCCTTCGGGGGCTGGGCAGACCGCGAAAATCTGCAACAACATGATGCTCGCCGTGACAATGATCGGGGTGTGCGAGGGATTCGCGCTCGCTGAAAAACTCGGGCTTCCGGCGCAAACGCTGTGGGACATCTGCAGCACTTCGACCAGCCAGTGCTGGGCGATGACCAATTACTGCCCGATGCCGGGACCGGTGCCGGCGGCGCCGTCGAACCGCGGCTATGCCGCCGGGTTCACGGCCGCCAACATGCTGAAAGATTTGCGGCTTTCGCAGCAAGCGGCTGCCACCGCGGCGGCGGCGACTCCCTTGGGGGCGGCCGCCGCCAACCTCTACCAGCTCTTTGTCGACGGCGGTAAGGGCGGGCTCGATTTCTCGGCCATCATGCAGATGGTCCGACGCAACGAAAACGGCGCGTGAAAACGGAAAATTAACACAAACCTCGTTAAGTTTTCGACGAGACGGCGGCCTAACGGGGCGACAATGGACAATGGCTATCTTGAGGTGATCTCGCTTGTCGAGCGGCTTCACCGACACTTTCTCGAGGTCGTGAAGCTCGAGCTCGACGGGCTCGGTATTCACGATATCAACAACGTTCAAGGCCTGATGCTGTTCAATATTGGCGATGCCGAGATGACGGTCGGCGAGCTGACCCTGCGCGGCTGCTACCTCGGCTCGAACGTGTCGTACAACGTCAAGAAAATGGTCGAGAACGGCTATCTGGCGCAGGAGCGCTCGGTGCACGATCGCCGCTCGATCCACGTCCGGCTGACCGACAAGGGCTCGAAGCTGCGCGACCGCCTGCAGGCGATGCATCAGCGCCACGCCGAGATGCTGAAGCAGACCGCGATCACCGAGGAGGACATCAACGCCGCGACGGTGACGCTGCGCCGTCTCGAGCGCTTCTGGATCCGCGCCAGCGATCTCGTTCAGCGTCCGGGGCAATACGCCGCCTAACATTCCATCGGGGCCTCCCCCTACTTTTCTCGTGACGGAAGCGAGACGGGCTGCAACTCTGCGGCCCGTTTTGCTTTGGGGAGCCGTCACATGCCGACCTTGCCGCCGCTGATGGAACTCGCGCCGGGCGTGACCGCCACGGGCGCGCTGACCCGCGACAATATCGAGGCGCTTGCCGCCGCCGGGACTAAGGTCATCGTCAACAACCGCCCCGATGGGGAGGATCCGGGTCAACTGACCGCCGAGGAGGCCCGGCAGCTCTGTGCGGCGCATGGCATTGCCTATCACCACATCCCATTTGTCGCGGCCACCTTGACCCGGGCGGATATCGACGCGTTTGCCGCCGCTCTGAAAAACGCGGCAGGGCCGCTGGTCGCGCATTGCCGCAGCGGCACGCGCTCGACAATGATCTGGGCGCTGACCCGGCTGCGCGAGGGCGCCGACCCGGTGGCGCTGGTCGCGCTCGGCGCGCGCAACGGCGTCGACATCTCGGCACTGCCGGCGCTCGCCGCCCGGCTGCTCTAGCCGCCCCGCCTTGCCCGGCGAGCCGCGTTGGGTCCCGGTCGATGCGATCGTCGCGCTCAACCGGGAAGAGGCTGAGAAGGCCGGGGGACGGCATGAACTTCTCGACCGAGCCGCGCTCGAGATCGCGGTCAAGCGGCCATGGAACGTCTGGGTCTATTTCATGGACCAGGATTATGCGACCCTCGCCATGTCCCTACTCGTCGCCGTTGCCGGCGCCAAGGCCTTCGCCGCCGCTAACGAGCGTACTGCCTATCGCGCCGCGGTCGCCTTGCTTGAAGCCAATGGTTTGACGCTCGATCTCGGCGCCAATCGCGAACGCGCCGAGGAGCAATTGTTCGAATATTTCGCCGGAAGGCTCAGCCAGGCCGGCGTTGCTCGTTGGTTCAAGGACTGGATGAGCGTAGCGAACCCCCACTCATAGTGGGGCGCCATGATAAGGGTCTGGCAAGCCAGCTTCGGCATAAGCGGCGCGATAACGTGCTCTAGCGGTAATACTCTGGCGAATATTGGCCTCCGTGATTTCTGGCCACTCGTCATCGGACGAAGTGAATTTCAGACACGTATGTCCCGCGGCAATGGCCAGATAACCTAACTCGTATGCCTCTATGACATGCTCGGCTCGACTGAAATGTGGAGCGCCATCGCGCCGGCGGCTACAAAGCAGATAGCCCATCTCGATCTCAACTAATGGTGGGTTACTCGCTACCGATACCTCAACATCATGTAGGAGTTCAAACGAGAATTCGGTCTTAGAACGCCGGGATGCCGGTCTGTGCGCGCCCGAGGATCAGCGCGTGGATGTCGTGCGTGCCCTCATAGGTGTTGACCGTCTCCAAATTCATCACATGGCGGATGACGTGGAACTCGTCGGAGATGCCGTTGCCGCCGTGCATGTCGCGCGCGACGCGGGCGATATCGAGCGCCTTCCCGGCGTTGTTGCGCTTGAGGATCGAGACCATTTCCGGCGTGTCGCGGTGCTCGTCCTTGAGCCGGCCGAGCCGCAAACAGGCGTGCAGCCCAAGGGTGATCTCGGTCTGCATATCGACAAGCTTCTTCTGGATCAGCTGGTTGGCGGCCAAGGGCCGGCCAAATTGCTTCCTCGCCATGGAGTAATCGCGCGCCGCGTGCCAGCAGAATTCCGCCGCGCCCATCGCGCCCCAGGCGATGCCATAGCGCGCGTTGTTTAAGGCCGAGAACGGGCCGCGCAGCCCGCGCACGTTGGGCAGCAGGTTCTCCTCCGGCACGAACACCTCGTCCATGACGATTTCCCCGGTTGGCGAGGCGCGCATGCTGAACTTGCCTTCGATTTTTGGCGTCTTGAGCCCCTCCATGCCGCGTTCGAGGATAAAGCCGCGGATTTGCCCGTCCTCGGTCTTGGCCCACACCACCAGCACGTCGGCGATCGGCGCGTTGGTGATCCAGATCTTGTTGCCGGTGAGCCGGTAGCCGCCGGGCGTCGCCTTGGCGCGGCTCGCCATGCTGCCGGGGTCGGAGCCGTGGTCGGGCTCGGTGAGGCCAAAGCAGCCGACCCATTCGCCCGTCGCCATCTTCGGTAGGTACTTCTCGCGCTGCGCTTCGGTTCCAAACGCATGGATCGGATGCATCGCCAGGCTCGACTGCACTCCCATCGCCGAGCGATAGGCGCTGTCGACCCGCTCGACCTCGCGCGCGATCAGGCCATAGGCGGTATAGGAGATGCCGGCGCAGCCATAGCCGTCGATGGTCGCGCCGAGAAAGCCCAATTCGCCCATCTCGTCGTAGATGTCGCGGTCGAAGCGCTCCTCACGGTGCGCCTTGAGCACTCGCGGCATCAACTTGTCCTGGCAATAGGCGCGGGCGCTGTCGCGGATCAGCCTCTCGTCCTCGGAGAGCAGATCGTCGAACCGCAACGGGTCGGCCCAGTCGAATTCCGGTGGGGCAAACTCGGCGGCTTCGGTTTTCGGTGTGCTCATCAACGGCCTCGGGTCGTGGGAGACTGAGTATAGCGGGTCGCGGGACCGGCACGGGAAGGCCGATTGGAGAGGAGGTTGCCGCGGAGGATCGCCCACACCGAAGCGCCGGTAGCCGCGCGCGGCGGTTGAAAAGCCGGGGCGGTTTGCTGTTAGCGTCGAGCGCGCGCGGCCGAGAAACCGCGCAAATCCGCGGCAAAAGCGAAAAATGGCAGCAGCGGAAACAGCGCGGGAACAGCCGAATAACAGCGGCGATAACAGCGAGAAAACAGCGGTGGAACAACGGATCGCCCTCCCGTTGCGGTTGAAGCGTGCGGTGCGAGCGCGGCAGCGCGCCCGGCCGGCCGCGTTCGGCGCGAGGCCGCAGTCCCGATTGAATATGCCGGCGATGTCAGTCATCCGCGACCGAAGATGATGTCGTTGCGATATTGCCTACATAACATGAAAATGTGGCAAAATTAGCAACGACCGCTGTCCGCGGGACACCCGGGTATCCGTCGTGGCAACGTGTCAGGGACGCCGGCGGTTTGGCTCCTCGAGTTGGCATCGGAATTGCGTTGAGAGTGCCAGTCGCACCTCAAAAAGAAGGAAGAGCCCGCATGGCCGCCTACGCTTCGAACACACTTGCCGGAATCTTGATCATCGGCGCCGCCTTGCTGGCGGTGGTCCTCGTCTCGGGCCGCTTGCCTTCGATCTGAGCGCGTTTTCGAACGCGCAATAAAAAGGGGCGCCGCGGCGCCCCTTGTCGTTTTACGCCGGAGGAGCGCTATTTTCTGCCGCGCGCCGAGCGGCGGCCGGTGCCGCGGCCCAACCCGATCTTCTTGGCGAATTCCGAGCGCTGCTGCGCGTATTTCGGCGCCACCATCGGGTAATCGGCGCCCAGACCCCATTTCGCCCGGTACTCGTCGGGGGTCATGTTGTAGGTCGAGCGCAGATGCCGCTTCAGCATCTTCAGCTTCTTACCGTCTTCGAGGCAGATCAGGTATTCGGGGGTGATCGACTTGCGCAGCGGCACGGCAGGCTTGAGGACTTCCGGCGGCGGCTCGGCCACGGCGCCGTCAAGCCCGCGCAGCGAGTTGTAGACGGCGTGAATTACATCGCCGAGTTGGCCCGTCGCCAAGGTATTGTTGCTCACATAAGCGGCCACCACTTCGGTCGTCATTCTGAGCAGTTCGTCATCCGCCATCTTGGGCGCCGCTATTTCCGCCATGTCCTGCCCCGCCGAGTCGAAAGGTTTATCAGGAAGGTGATAATTGCAGCCGAATTTCTTGGTGTCAACGATAACGCCCAGCATCCACAGTAATACGCGAAATCGAGTTCCATTGGCGACTTGGATATAGCTGTCAAGAGCATGGTGGCGCTGCTGTTAAGAGTCGTTTCGCCGGCAGTTGCACAATGCTTGTGCTTTGACAATTCACGGATAGCGCCGTCGTTTCACAACCGGCTCGCGGCATGACCGATCCGATTGGCCGACGCGAATTCTGGTAGCCGGCTGACATCGCCGCCCGAGATATGGTAGGCTGCGCGACTTCGGTGCCCCAGCGCCCGATAGGCCGTGTCTCCTGCCCGATAGGTGCTCCCTGACCCAGCTTGCTGCTTCAGTTGCCGATATCTCCCCGGATGCCGGTTTCTTTTCCGCCGGTCTTCAAGACGCGGACCCCGAATTGGCGGAAGCCGTCGCTCGCGAGCTGCATCGCCAGCAATCGCAGATAGAGCTGATCGCCAGCGAGAATATCGTGTCGCGCGCGGTGCTCGAGGCCCAGGGCTCGGTGCTGACCAATAAATACGCCGAGGGCTATCCCGGGCGGCGCTATTACGGCGGCTGCGAGTTTGTCGACGTCGCCGAGCGCCTGGCCATCGAACGGGCGAAGACGCTGTTCAAGTGCGGCTTCGCCAACGTCCAGCCGCATGCCGGGGCCCCCGCGAACGAGGCGGTGTATCTGGCGTTGCTGCAGCCGGGCGATGCGATCCTCGGCATGTCGCTGGCGGCCGGCGGGCACCTGACCCATGGCGCCCCGCCCAACATCTCCGGCAAATGGTTCAAGGCGGCAACCTACGGGGTGCGCGTCGAGGACGGCCGCATCGATTTCGACGAGGTGGCGCGCCAGGCCGAGGCGCACCGGCCAAAGCTCATCATCGCCGGCGGTAGCGCCTATCCGCGGATCATCGATTTCGCCCGCTTCCGCGCCATTGCCGACGGTGTCGGCGCCTATTTGATGGTCGACATGGCGCATTTCGCCGGGCTCGTCGCCGGCGGGGCGCATCCAAGCCCGCTGCCCCACGCGCATGTCGTCACCACGACCACACACAAGACGCTGCGCGGGCCGCGCGGCGGGATGATCCTTACCAACGACGAGGCGATCGCCAAGAAGATCAACTCGGCGATCTTCCCCGGGTTGCAGGGCGGGCCGCTGATGCATGTCATCGCGGCCAAGGCAGTGGCCTTTGGCGAGGCCTTGCGGCCGAGCTTCAGCGCCTACGCGCACGCCGTCGTCGCCAACGCCAAGGCGCTCGCCGAGACGCTGGCTGGCGAGGGGCTGGCGATTGTCTCCGGCGGCACCGACACGCATCTGATGCTGGTCGACCTGCGGCCGCTTGATCTCACCGGCCGCGACGCCGAGAAGGCGCTGGAACGCGCCGGCATGACCTGCAACAAGAACGGCATCCCGTTCGATCCGAAGCCGCCGACCGTCACCTCGGGGATCCGGCTCGGCTCGCCGGCGGCGACGACGCGCGGCTTCGGCATCGAGGAGTTTTGCCAGATCGGTCGCTGGATTGGCGAGGTGCTGCGCGGGCTGCACCAGAACCCGGACGACAATTCCGGCGTCGAGGGCCGGGTGCGCAGCGCGGTCGGCGCGCTGTGCGAGCGCTTTCCGATCTATCCGCAGGCATAAGGGAGGGGGAAGATGCGCTGTCCATTCTGCGGAACCGACGATACCCAGGTCAAGGACTCGCGGCCGACCGACGATCGCGGCGCGATCCGCCGCCGGCGTTTCTGCCCGAACTGCGCAGCGCGCTTCACCACCTTCGAGCGGGTGCAGCTGCGCGAATTGACCGTGGTCAAGAAGAACGGGCAGCGCGAGCCGTTCGATCGCGACAAGCTGGCGCGCTCGATCTACGTCGCGCTGCGCAAGCGGCCACACGACACCGAGCGGGTGGAGCGCATAATCAACTCGATGGTGCGCCAGCTCGAAAGCTCGGGCGAGACCGATATCCCCAGCGACCAGATCGGCGAATTGGTGATGGAGGCGCTGGCGACGCTCGACCAGGTCGCCTATATCCGTTTCGCCTCGGTTTACCGCAATTTCCGCGAGGCCAAGGATTTCGGCGAGTTCGTCGGCCGCATCGCCGCCGATGGCGATTGCTGAGGCTGCGACGGCCACGTTTCCGCGCGCCGCTTCCCGGCGCAAGCCGGGACCCACCGATCGGTTGCCTCACGGGTGCAAGCATGGGCCCCGGCTAGCGCCGGGAAGCGTTTGAAGGTGGATGATCTCGCCCATATGCGCGCCGCGCTGGCGCTGGCGCGGCGCGGGCTCGGACAGGTCTGGCCCAACCCGGCGGTGGGCTGTGTCATCGTCAAGGATGGTCGCGTTGTCGGTCGCGGCTGGACCCAGAGGGGCGGCCGCCCGCACGCCGAGACCGAGGCCTTGGCCCGCGCCGGCAAGGCCGCCAAAGGCGCCACCGCCTATGTCACGCTCGAACCGTGCAGCCATCACGGCAAGACGCCGCCCTGCGCCGAGGCGCTGATCGCTGCAGGGGTCGCTCGCGTCGTCGCGGCGATCGAAGACCCCGACCCGCGCGTCTCCGGTTCTGGTATCGCGCGGCTGCGCGAAGCCGGGGTCGCAGTCGAAACCGGGCTATGCGCGGAAGAGGCGGCCGAACTCAACGCCGGCTTCTTCAGCAGGGTGACGCACGGCCGTCCGCTCGTTACGCTGAAGCTGGCGACCTCGCTTGATGGCCGCATCGCCACCGCCAGCGGCGAGAGCCGCTGGATCACCGGACCCGCGGCGCGCGAGCGGGCGCATCTGCTGCGCGCGACGCATGACGCGGTGTTGGTCGGCACCGGCACGGCGCTCGCCGACGATCCGCAATTGACGTGCCGGCTTCCGGGGCTGGAAGACCGCTCGCCGGTGCGGGTGGTGCTCGACCGCAATCTGCGGCTGCCGGCGACGCTGCGGCTGTTCGCGGAGGCCGGAGAGACGCCAACCTGGCTGGTGACGCTTCCCGGCTCCGGCCGGGCGCGTCGGGAGGCGCTCGCCCAGCAGCGGGTCGAGATCGTCGACGCCGCGCCAGATGCGGCGGGTGACATCGATCTCGGCGCGATGCTGGGCGCGCTCGGCAGCAAGGGGCTGACCCGGCTGCTGGTCGAAGGCGGCGGCACGCTGGCTGCCGCGCTGCTGCGCGCGGGGCTGGTGGATCGCGTCGTGTGGATGCGCGCGCCGCTCGTACTCGGCGGCGAGGGCGTTCCAGGCATAGCGGCTCTCGGTGTCGACGAGCTTGCCGCCGCGCCGCGCTTCCAACTGATGTCGAGCGAAATGGCCGGCGGCGACGTTATCGAGACCTACCAGCGGCGGGATTAGCGGCTAGCGATTCCCGCATTGGCTGTCGAGCACGTCGCTCATCTCGACGCCGTTCTGCATCGAGCCGGCGGCGAAGGTCGTACCAACGGTCGGGCTGTAAACCCTGCCGGCAAGATCGAGCATCACCGGGGCCAGCACGGTCCAGCCGCCATAGGCGTTGCGCGAGAAGGCCGAGCACGGCACGAGATCGCGCTGCGCCAGGCTCGGCGCCGCGCTCAGCGCCAGCAAGGCCGCTGCGGCAGCCAGCTTGCGTGCCGCCCGCGAAAAACCGCTTTTCATGTCGCACACCTTTGAACTTGCAACTCGTCCCGGTGAACACCCGCGACGCCGAATTGGTCTCATCCGCGAAAGGCGCTGGCGAAAGCGCGGGCAGGCTCCTACCTTCGGATCATGTTCACCGGAATCGTCACCGATATCGGCACCGTGCGCCGGATCGAGCGCGGCAATGGCGGCGCGACGCTGACCATCGCCACCGCCTACGACACCGGCGCGATCGCGCTCGGCGCGTCGATTGGTTGCGCTGGGGTGTGCCTCACCGCGACCGCGCTGCATCCGGGGGAATTCACCGTCGACGCCTCGGCCGAGACGCTGTCCTGCTCGACCTTGGGCGACTGGCGCGAGGGCGCGCGGATCAATCTCGAGCAGGCGATGAAGCTGGGCGACGAAATGGGCGGGCATCTCGTGCTCGGCCATGTCGACGGCGTCGCCCGGCTCCTCGACCGGCGGCCGGATGGCAACTCGGTGCGCTTCACGATCGAGGCGCCCGATGAACTGGCGCCGTACATCGCCCCCAAAGGCTCGGTCGCGCTCGATGGCGTGAGCCTTACGGTCAATGAGGTCGAGGGCCGGGTGTTCGGGGTGAACATCATCCCGCACACGCTGACCCACACGACCTTTGGCGACGCCGTCTCCGGAGCCCGGATGAACCTCGAAATCGACCTGATCGCCCGCTACGTCCAGCGCCTGTTGCAGGCACGGGGAGCCGGGTGATGCCAAGGGAGATATCTGCGCGCAAGCCGCATGTGCTGATCGTCGAGGCGCCGTACTACACTCATATCGCGGCGCTGTTGCGCGAAGGCGCCGAGCGGATGCTGACCTCGGGCGGCGCGACCTTCGAGGTCGTGCAGGTGCCGGGCGCGTTCGAGATACCCGGTGCGATCGGCATGGCCGCCAAGTCGGATCGCCAGTTCGACGGGTTCGTCGCGTTGGGCTGCGTCATCCGCGGCGAGACCACGCATTACGACCACATTTGCGAGGAGACGGCCCACTGGCTACAGGTGCTGGCGGTCGAGGAGGGTCTGCCGATCGGCTACGGCATCCTGACCTGCGAGAACGAGCAGCAGGCGCTGCATCGCGCCAATCCCAGTGGCAACGGGCGCGACCACGGCGGCGCGGCGGCGCGCGCCTGCCTGGCGATGGTCGGGATCAAGCGGCAGTTCTCCGGCGGCGCGACATGACCTCCGCCGCAGCCGAAAGCGAGGCCGGCCAAGCCTCGGGCCGCCGGCGCAGCGTCGCCCGTCTGGGTGCGGTGCAGGCGCTCTATCAGCATGCGCTCAACCCCGGCCTCGATCCGGTGTCGGTCGTTGGCGAGTTCATCCATCACCGGCTCGGCCGCGAGATCGACGGAGAGGTGTATGGAGAGGCCGACGAGAAGCTGTTCGCCGAGCTCGTGCGGGGGGTGGTGCGGCACCGCGAGCGGCTCGACGAAAGCATTTCGGCCGCGCTCAGCGAGGAATGGCCGCTACCGCGCCTCCAAACCATTCTGCGCCTGATCCTCGAGGCCGGTGCCTATGAGCTTGCCTACCGGCCTGATATCCCGCCGCGCGTCACGCTCAACGAATACGTCACCATCGCGCACGCGTTTTTCGACGGCAAGGAGCCGGCTCTGGCCAATGGCGTGCTCAATCGCCTGGCCCGGGCGCTGCGCGGCGCCGAGCTGTAGCGATCCATGAAACCGAAGGGGCTGGGCGAGTTCGGCCGCATTCGGGAGTTCTTCGCGCCGCTCGCCGGGCCGGGCTCACTCGATCTTACCGACGACGCCGCGCTGATCGGTTGCCCGCCGGGCCACCGGCTTGTCGTCACCGTCGACCAACTGGTCGAAGGCGTGCATTTCCTGCCGGGCGACCCGCCGGAGCTGGTCGCCCGCAAGCTGCTGCGCCGCAACCTTTCCGATCTCGCGGCAATGGGAGCGACGCCGCGCGCCTATCTGGTAACTTCGGCGCTGCCGAAATCGCGCGACGACGCGTGGGTGCGCCGCTTCGCCGACGGCTTGGGCGAGGATCAGCGCCGGTTTGGCGTCTTCCTGCTCGGCGGCGACTCGACGTCAACGCATGGGCCGGCAGTGTTCACGTTGACGGCGATCGGCGACGTCGCCGAGGGCGCTGAAATCCGCCGCGCCGGCGCCAAGCCGGGCGATCGTGTTTGGGTCAGCGGCACGATCGGCGACGCGTTCCTGGGGCTCAAGGTGCTGCGCGGCGGCTACGAGGAGCTGGCGCCCGAGCACCGCGCCGCGCTTGTCGCGCGCTTTCAGCTGCCCGACCCGCGCACCGAATTGGGCCCGCGCCTCGCCGGCATCGCCCATGCGATGATCGATGTGTCGGATGGGGTCCTCGCCGATCTCGGCCATATCTGCGAGGTTTCGGGCGTCGCGGCGACGGTGGAGCTGCCGAAGCTGCCTTTGTCGCCGGCCGCCAAGGCCGCGCTGGAGGCCGACCCGGCGCTACATCCGCTGCTCGCCACCGGCGGCGACGATTACGAGCTCCTGTTTACCGCCCCGCCAGAGGCGGGTGGGGAGATCGCCGCTCTTGCGCACAGCCTCGGGCTGCCGATTACCGAGATCGGCGCGATCGCCGCGGGCGGGGGCGTACGCCTGCTCGACGCGAGCGGGAAGCCGATCGCGACCAAGACCGCTGGATGGCGGCATTTCTGATGGCGCCCGCCCGGCGGCGAGCGCCATCGCGGATCAGCCTCTAGTAGCTCGGCTTCACCGGATGCGGGGTCAGCTGGATCTCGTGGCTCCAGCACGTCTTGTCCTGTGTGTGGAGGTACCAGAACGCCTCGGCGATCTTCATCGGGTTGATGATCTGGTCGGTGCGGTTGGCGTTGCGCGGCAGCGCGCGGGTGCCGGGCGAGTCGATGGTGCCGTCGATGACGACATTGGCGACGTGAACGCCGTGTTCCGAATACTCCTCGGTGAGCACCTGCGACAGCGTCCGCATCATGACGCGGGGATAGTAGAGTGACTGGCCGGTCATCCGCTTCCTGCCGCGCAGCGAGCTCGAATTGTTGGAGAAGAAGAACGATCCCTCGCCCTTCTTGCGCATCGCCGGCAGCACTTCCTGGGCAACGAGGAACGGCCCGCGAATGGCGACATCGATCGCGGTGTCGAGGATCCTGACCGGCACGTGTTCGAGCAGCTCCTTGTCCTCCGGCAGCTCGCGGCCGTCGAGATAGCCGGCGTTGTAGATCAGCACGTCGGGGTCGCCGGCCTCGGCGCGGATCGTCTTGAAAGCGTTCGCGATCGAACTCGTCGACCGAGAGGTCGAGCTCGACGGTCGTGCAGTCGCCTCCCTGCTCGCGAATGGCCGCCTGGAGCGCGGCGGCGTTCGACGCGGTGCGCGTCGTGACGACGGTGTAGAAGCCCTCTTTCGCAAACTTCTGGGCGATGGCGCCGCCGACGCCCCAGCGCACCCCGACCGGCACGATCGTCTCGTCGACGTTGTGTCCGTGCAGCACGTTGGTCATCCGGCCGTCCGACTGCCATTTGGATGTGGCGCCGATTACCACGCAGACCGGCTTGCCCCTGCTGTTCATCGTCTCGCTCCCTGATTGCGCCGTGGGGATAACGCCCCAACCTCGGTCCGAAATGCTAGCCCCAACGCAAATGACTGTCAGCTATCGCCTTCCAAACAGCCGGTTGAGTTGCGAGAGCGCGGCTCTTCTGGCATGTTCACGGGCGCCTGACCTGCCCCCGCCGCGCCAGGCGCGGTGCCTGAGGGCAGGTTTTCTTTTCGGTGCCATCGGGGGAAACAAGAACCATGTCTCCGGCCGCTATCCTGGTCATCGCTTGTGGTGTCGTGGCGTTGCTGTATGGGCTCGTCACCAGCCGCCGCGTGCTGGCCGCCGACGCCGGAACGGCGCGCATGCAGGAGATTTCGAGCGCCGTGCAAGTCGGCGCCAGTGCCTATCTCAACCGCCAGTACCGGACAATCGCGCTAGTCGGCGGGGTAATCCTGATCATCCTCTGGGTTGCCCTCGGTTGGCACGTGGCGCTCGGCTACTTCATCGGCGCGGTTCTTTCGGGCGCGGCGGGTTACATCGGGATGAACGTCTCGGTGCGCTCCAACGTGCGCACCGCCCAGGCGGCGCGCGGCGGGCTTGGCGCCGGGCTTGACATCGCCTTCAAGGCGGGCGCGGTGACCGGGCTCCTTGTCGTCGGCCTCGGCATCCTCGGCGTCGCCGGCTATTACTTCTTCCTGCGGGCGACGCTGCCGAGCACCGAGCTGCGCCCGGTGCTGGAGGCAATGGTGGCGCTCGGTTTCGGCGCGTCGCTGATCTCGATCTTCGCGCGTCTCGGTGGCGGCATCTTCACCAAGGGCGCCGATGTCGGCGCCGACATCGTCGGCAAGGTCGAGGCCGGCATCCCAGAGGACGACCCGCGCAACCCCGCCGTCATCGCCGACAATGTCGGCGACAATGTCGGCGATTGCGCCGGGATGGCGGCCGACCTGTTCGAGACCTATGCGGTGACCATCGTCGCGACGATGTTGCTCGCCAACATCTTCTTCCAGCCGCCGTTGCGCGACCAGATGATGATGCTGCCGCTGTTGATCGGCGCCGTCTGCATCATCGCCTCGGTGATCGGCACGTTTTTCGTCCGCCTTGGGCCCGACCAGGGCATCATGCGGGCGCTCTACAAGGGGCTGATCGCCACCGGCATCCTCTCGGTCATCGCGATCGCCGCGGTAGTCGGCTGGCTGATCGGCTTCCAGGACAAGCTGACCATGGTGTCGGGAACGATCACCGGTTGCGACGTCTTGAGTTGCGCGGTGGTCGGGCTTGGTCGTCACCGGCCTCATCGTCTGGATCACCGAATATTACACCTCGACCGAGTACCGGCCGGTGCGCAGCATCGCCAACAGCTCGACCACCGGCGACGGCACCAACGTGATCCAGGGTCTTGCCATCTCGATGGAAGCCACTGCCTTGCCGGTCCTCGTCATCTGCGTCGGCATCGTGGTGTCCTACCTGATGGCGGGCCTCTTCGGCATCGCCCTCGCGGCGACGACGATGCTGGCGCTGGCCGGCATGGTGGTAGCGCTCGACGCCTACGGACCCGTCACCGATAACGCCGGCGGTATCGCCGAGATGGCCGATCTGCCGCCGGAGGTGCGCAAGACCACCGACGCGCTCGACGCGGTCGGCAACACCACCAAGGCGGTCACCAAGGGTTACGCGATCGGCTCGGCTGGGCTCGCCTCGCTGGTGCTGTTCGCCGCCTACACCGAGGACCTGAAGCACTATTTCCCGAACGTCCAGGTCGATTTCGCGCTGCAGAACCCCTACGTCGTCATCGGCCTCTTCATCGGCGGGTTGCTGCCCTACCTCTTCGGCTCGATGGGCATGACCGCCGTCGGCCGCGCCGCCGGCGGGATCGTCAACGAGGTGCGGCGCCAGTTTCGCGAGATCCCGGGCATCATGCAGGGCACCGCGAAGCCCGATTACGGCCGCGCGGTCGACATGCTGACGCGCGCGGCGATCCGCGAGATGATCATCCCGTCGCTGCTGCCGGTCTTGGCGCCGATCGTCCTCTACATCGTCATCCGGCTGGTCGCCGGGCAGGCGGCGGCGTTCGGCGCCTTGGGCGCGATGCTGCTCGGCACCATCGTCACCGGGCTTTTCGTCGCGATCTCGATGACCTCGGGCGGCGGCGCCTGGGACAACGCCAAGAAGTACATCGAGGAAGGCCATCATGGCGGCAAGGGTTCGGACGCGCACAAGGCGGCGGTGACGGGCGATACCGTCGGCGACCCCTACAAGGACACGGCGGGGCCGGCAGTCAACCCGATGATCAAGATCACCAACATCGTCGCCCTGCTGCTACTCGCCATCCTCGGCGGCTGGGCGCACTAGGCGAAGGTAGGCGCTACTTCGAGCCGTTGAACTTGCCCATGTTGCCGATGAGCTGCTCGAGGAAGGTGAGCTCGCGCCCGGGGGCCGGGGTGGCGCCCGGCGCCGGGGTAACGGGCTCGCCATCTGCCAAGGTGCGGTGGCCGATGTCCTTGACGATGCCCTGATTGTTGAAATCGACGATATAGACCTGTTGGTCGAGCACCGTCGGCGAGAGGAATGCGACCTGCTTGGTCCTGCGGCTGATGTAGTACCAGGTGTCGTCGTTGAATGTGCTGGCGCTCGACGGGGTACCGAGGATTTTGACCACTTGCTCCTTGGTCGTGCTGCCAGGCTTGATCTCGGCAAGCTTGTCGGGGTCGGGTAAATTGCCGCGCTGGTCGACGCTAATCGTGCATCCGACGAGAAGCAGCGCCGCGGCGAGCGGCGACAGCCACGGCCACAGGCTTCGCCGCGTTTTTTGCATGCGAGGCGGTACGATGTCCAAGCGACTGCCGAGTGAGCCCCTACTGGGCGCGGACTTTAGTCGCGGCGCGGTGGCTGTCAACGCTGCTTCGCGCCGAGCAGGTTGAGGGAATCGTGCGGCTGCGACGCAACACTCACCGGGATGCCGCGGCCCGCGCCTATGTCGGCGTGGTCGAACAGGCGCGGCGGCCCGGGTTTTTTACCGATTACGGCGTGCCCGATACGCTTGACGGGCGGTTCGAACTGGTGTGCCTGCACGCGTTCTTCTATCTGCACCGCTTGAAGGGCGAAGCCACCGCAGGCGCGGTGAGGCAGGAGTTTTTTGACACGATGTTCGCCGATTTCGACCGTTCGCTGAGGGAGATCGGCACTGGCGACTTGTCCGTCGGCCGCCAGGTAACGCGCATGGCCGAGGCGTTTTACGGGCGAATCCATGCCTACGAGGATGGGCTTGCCGGCGACGACTCGGTGCTGGCGGCGGCGTTGTCGCGCAATCTCTATGGGACCGCGCCGCCCGATCCCACGCGCCTCGGCCGGATGGTCGCGTATACGCGGCGCGAGGTCGCCCGCCTGGTCGGTGAGCCGGCGGCGGCGCTGATCGCCGGCGCGATCGAGTTCGGTCCGCCGTGAGCGACCTCGTCCCCGAATTTTCCCGTCCGGTGCCGCTGACGCAAATCGGCTCGCGACCGCTCCGCCAGAAGATCGCCGCCAATGAGGCGGAGCGGGCGGCGCTTGCCAAGCGTTTCTCGCTGGTGGCGCTGGACAGCCTCGACGCCGCGGTCGAGCTGGCCCATGAAAGCGGCGGAACCATTTTGCTGACCGCCGCATTTTCCGCCGAGTTCGCGCAGGAATGCGTGGTTTCGCTCGAACCCGTCACCGGCAGCGTCAGCGCCAGTTTCGCGCTGCGCTACGGTCCGCCCGAAGCCGAGCCGGAGAATGAGAGCGACGATGAACCGGCGTTCGAGCCGCTGACCGGCGACACCATCGATATCGGCGAGGCGGTAGCGCAGGAGTTCTCCCTGTCGCTGCCGCCGTTCCCGCGCGCGCCGGGCGTGATCGCCGAGGAGGGCCCGCCCGAGCCGCTGTCCGACAGTCCGTTCGCGGCGCTGGACAAAGCCGGCACGAAGGCGACTGATTAGCCAGTATGCACGGAGGTCACGGCCGGCATGCCAGCGATTGCGGTTATTGAATGAGTTTACGCCACATGGTGACGACGTTCGTTAGCGCGTCGAGAAAGTCCCATCTTGACCCATCATCTGCCCGGATCACGATTTGTCCGCCCCAGCGCGCTTGTCCCCAATAGAACTGGCCCCAAACAGTTGGTTCGAACCCGACTTGATCAGCCGAAGTTACACGTCGGGACTTGCGATCCAGCTCGAGATGTTTGAACCCGTCGTCGACGTCGCGAACTAGCGCGAAGTCTGGACACTCACGCTCGGCCAATAATTCCCGAAATGCGGAGGGCGTTGAGGCCCCAAAAACCCTTGCAGGTTCGCTACCTCGATAGTGGCGCCACATTCGTTCCGCTAGCACGTTGGCGTGATGCGCGGCGGTCTTCGCCAAGTACTCGTCTGTTGGCGATTTTCTGAAATCTTCAAAAGCTCGGTCGACGAATTGTGCGAAAAACTGTGCTGGTGTCGCGACCACGGGCTTACCCCGCCTTGAGGCGCTTCGCGGCCTCGACCGCGAAATAGGTCAGCACCCCGTCGGCGCCGGCGCGCTTGAAGCAAAGCAGCGATTCCATCATCGCTCTCTCGCCGTCCAGCCAGCCACGCTCGGCGGCGGCGCGGATCATCGAATACTCGCCCGACACCTGATAGGCGAAGGTCGGCATACGGAATGCGTCCTTCACCGCCCGCACCACATCGAGATAGGGCAGGCCGGGCTTGACCATGACCATGTCCGCGCCCTCGGCGATGTCGAGCGCGA
The DNA here is from genome assembly GCA_963773625.1 of uncultured Alphaproteobacteria bacterium. Taxonomy (GTDB): domain Bacteria; phylum Pseudomonadota; class Alphaproteobacteria; order ATCC43930; family CGMCC-115725; genus DATARH01. Next base: position 73,671 of record CAVZCJ010000016.1, read on the forward strand.
CCTCGCGCAGCGCCTCATCCCCGTTCGCCGGGTCCATCTGGTAGGTGCGCTTGTCGGCGCTGCCGAGCGACGACGCCGAGCCGATCGCATCGCGGAACGGCGCGAAGAAGCACGAGGCGTATTTCGCCGCGTAGGACATGATCCGCACGCGCTCGAACCCGGCCTCGTCGAGCGCGCGGCGCACCGCCCCGACCCGCCCGTCCATCATGTCGCTGGGCGCGATGATGTCGCAGCCGGCCTCGGCCTGGACGATCGCCTGGCGCTGCAGAACGGCCACGGTCTCGTCGTTGGCGACATAGCCGTCGCGAATGACGCCGTCATGGCCGTGCGAGGTGAATGGATCGAGCGCCACGTCGCACAAAACGCCGATCTCTGGCACCGCCTTCTTTAGCGCCGACACCGCGCGGCAAATCAGATTGTCGGGGTTCACCGCCTCGCTGCCGTCCGGGTCCTTGAGCGCCGGATCGACGGCGGGAAACACCGCGATCGTGGGAATGCCGAGCGCGGCGGCTTCGCCGGCGGCGTCGACCAGCGACGACAGCGAATGGCGGAACGCGCCGGGCATCGTGTCGACCGGCGCGCGCTTCGCCTCGTCATGGACGAAGACCGGCCAGATCAGGTCGGCGGCGGAGAGCGTGTTCTCGGCCACCAGCTTGCGCGACCACGCATCACGACGGTTGCGCCTGAGGCGCGAGGTCGGATAGGGCGGCAATGGCGGCAGAAAGGACTGGGTCACGATCGGGTTACCCCCACTCGGGCGCGGCTCACGTAAAAATAGGGTCGCGCGCGCGGCGAAACAACGCGCCGCCGTGACGCGTCCCGGCTCAGCCGTTCCCGGTCCCGGGAAAGGCGGCGGATGGCGGAAATTTTTTTGTGTTGCAGCATTTTACTTGCCGAGCGCACGTTGTCCGGTAGTGCCGTGTGAGCCGGTTCCCGTTGGCTGTCCAATACCGGGGGGGTGATCACTAAAACCGGTTCAGGGGAGGGAAGTTATGGCTCGAAAAATTGCAGCACTTTGGTTTTTCATCGGCTTTTGTCTTTGTACGGCCGGCGGGGTGCTGACGGCGCAGCCGGCGGCGGCGCAAACGATTTGCCCACCCGGCCAGGTGTTCGTTCTGCTCGAAGGCCGCTGCGTCAACCAAGAACCGGCAGGGCATTGCCCGCCCGGTCAGGTATTCGATCCGCGCCTGAACCGGTGCGTCGGCGGCGGTCCGGAAGATCATTGTCCGCCCGGCCAGCATTTCGATTCGCGCGAGAACCGGTGCGTCGGCGGCGGTCCGCAAGATCATTGTCCGACCGGCCAGCATTTCGACTCGCGTGAGAACCGCTGCGTGGGCGCCGGCCCAATCGATCCTTGCCCGCCAGGTCAGGTATTCGATCCGCGCCTGAACCGGTGTGTCGGCGGAGCGCCGAACGATCACTGCCCGCCGGGTCAGCAATTCGATCAGCACCTGAACCGCTGCGTCGGGAGATAATCGCGCTCAACCGGTGTAATCGTAGCGGATGAAGCCGTTGAACCTGGCGATGCGGTCGTAGAGCAGGCGCGCGGTGGCGTTGTCCTCCTTGGTCGTCCAATAGAGGCGCAGGCAATCGCGCTCGCGCGCGACCTGCGCGACCCGCTCGATCAGTGCGCGGCCGACGCCCGCGCCGCGCATGCCGGCGTCGACGAACAGATCCTGCAGATAGCAGACCGGCTTCGGCGACCAGGCGTGGTCATGGAACAAATAATGGGTGATGCCGACCAGCGGCGCCTGGGCATCGGCGAGGCGGGCGCCGAAGCCGTAAATCGATTTTGCATCCGCCAGCCGCCGCCAGGTGAGATCGTAGATCGCCTCCGGCAGGCTGGTTTCATAGAAATCGAGGTAGCCGCGCCACAGCTCGCCCCAGCGTTGCCGGTCCGTCTCGCGCAATTCGGTGACGACGATATCGCTCATCTCTTGCCTCCCGCGCCGGACTCGAAGCATATCGGATGAGGGCACAGTGCGGGGCAAGCCGATGCTGATCTTTCGCCAGTTGTTCGACCCGCAATCATCGACCTACACCTATCTGCTCGGCGACAGCGCCAGCCGCCAGGCGGTGTTGATCGACCCGGTCTTCGAGCAGGTGCGCCGCGACGCCGCGCTGATCGACGAATTGGGTTTGAAGCTCCTGGCGACGCTCGAAACCCACGTCCATGCCGACCACGTCACCGGGGCGTGGCTGATGAAGCAGCGCACCGGCAGCAAGATCATGGTGGCGAAGGCATCAGGGGCGGACGGCGCCGACCGCTATCTGGTGCAGGACGACGTCATCGCGTTTGGCGGACGCCGGCTTCTGGTTCGCGCGACCCCCGGACACACCAGCGGCTGCCTGACTTACGTGCTCGACGACAATTCGATGGCGTTCACCGGCGATTGCCTGCTGATTCGCGGCAGCGGCCGCACCGATTTTCAGGAGGGCGACCCGGCGGCGATGTATCGCTCGGTGCGCGAGCAGATTTTCGCGCTGCCCAACGACTGCCTGCTCTATCCGGCGCATGATTACCGCGGCCTCACGGTGACCAGCGTCGGCGAGGAGCGGCGCTACAACCCGCGGCTCGGCGGCGACATCGCGCTCGGCGATTTTGCCGGCTACATGAAGAATCTGCGGCTCGCCCACCCCAAGCTGCTCGACGTCGCGGTACCGGCCAATCTGCGCTGCGGCCGGCCGGAGAGCGAGGCGGGGCCAGCCACCGACCCGAGCTGGGCGCATCTGCGCTATAGCTTCGCCGGCGTATGGGAGATCGACCCGCACGGGCTCGAGGAGCCCCATGGCCCGGTGCAGATCCTCGATGTGCGCGAGCCCGACGAGTTCACCGGGCCGCTCGGCCATATCGAGGGGGCGGTGCTGATCCCGCTCGGGGAGCTCGCCGCTCGGTGCGGGGAATTGGCGAAAGACCAGCCCGTGGTCGCGGTCTGCCGCGCCGGCAGCCGTTCGGCTCAGGCGACGATCATCTTGCAGCAGGCGGGATTTACCGAGGTCGCCAATCTCAACGGCGGCATGTTGCGCTGGCGCGCGGAGGGTTACCCGGTCGAAGGCGGCAGCGCGTAATCGACGCGCCGGAGCCTAGTTGAACGGGCCGTAACCCTGGACGCTGACGCCGATCCACATGATCACGATCAGGCCGAGCATAAGGACCCAGAGCGCGGTGCGGGCGCGCGGCGGAACCGGGATCAGAATTGCCGCCAGCATCAGCGCACCGGTCACGAGAAATAGGGTGGTGTCGCTCATCGCGCGCCTGACAACCTTTGCGAGTATCGCGACTCTGCGCTCCAATGGTTAACAGCGGGTGAATTTCGCGCCTTAGCCTCTACTTGCCCGACTGCAGACCTTATTCGCCCGGCTGGGCGCGCTCCCCCGGGACGAGGGCGATGATCTCGGCATCGCGGGAGCCGATTTCGGCTTCGCCGCGCGGCAAGCGGGTCTGCGTCTCCACCGGCTTCAGCTCGACGAGAGCGACCTGGGTGCCGTCGACATCGAGCTCGGTGAACTTGCGGGCCTGTGGCAGCACCCGGCTTTCCAGGCTGCCGACGAAGTTGTTGTAGTGCTTGACCGCGTTGTCGAGCCCGGCGCCGAGCCGCCCGACATGATCGCCCATCACCGCCAGCCGCTTGTAAAGTTCGCGGCCCAATTCGCCGACATGCCGCGCGTTCTCGGCGATCTTTTCCTGGCGCCAGCCGACCGCGATCGCCTTTGCCAGCGCGATCAGCGTCGTCGGTGTCACGATCAGCACCTTGTTCTCGATCGCGTTCTCGAACAGTTGCGGGTCGCGCTCGATCGCCGCCGCGTAGAAATTCTCGCCGGGGATGAACATCGCGACGAAGTCCGGGGTGCAGGGCAGAGCGTCCTGGTAGGCCTTGCTGGAAAGCAGCTTCATATGGGTGCGCAGCTGCCTCGCATGCAGCATGAGGTGCGCCTCGCGGGTGTCGTCGTCGGTGGCCTCGACCGCGTCGAGATAGGCGGCCATCGAGGTCTTGGCGTCGACCACGATGCGCCGCTCGCCGGGCAGGCGGATGATGACGTCGGGGCGCAACCGGCCGTCCTCACCGTCGATGGTCTGCTCGGGCAGGAAATCGACATAGGCCGACATGCCGGACAGCTCCATCACGTTATGGAGCTGGTGCTCGCCCCAGCGGCCGCGGGTCTTCGGCGCGGCCTGCAGCGCGTTGACTAGCTTGCGGGTTTGCGCGCTGGCGTCGGCCTGCATCGAGACGAGCGCCTTCATCTCCTCCGACAACCCGCCATAGGCCGCCGCACGCGCCTTTTCGATCTCGGCGAGGCCGGCTTTGTAATCGTCCAGGGTCTTGCCGATCGGCGCGAGAAGCGCGGCAATGTCCTTCTGGCGCTGGTCGAGGGTCGCCGCCGCGCCCTTGTGGTGCTTGTCGAACACCTCGTTGGCGAGGCCGAGAAAGGATTCCTGGCTCTGCTGCAACGCATCGGCCGCGAGGTTTTTCATGGTCTGCTCGAAATCGCCGCGCAGTGTCGTTAGCGCGGCGATGCGCGCCTCATGCGCCTCACGCTCGGCGGCGGCCAACATCGCGGCGCGTTCGCGCTCGGCGGCCAGCTCGCGGCCGCGCAGCCACCACGCGGCGGCGGCCCCGGCGGCGAGACCCACGATCAGCATCAGCGAGGCGATGACGGCTTCCATGACCACTCCCCTGAACGCGACCAATGGTAGGGCCAAAACGCGAACGCATACAAGATACTGATAATTTGTCCCGGAATCCCGCCAGCACCGGAATGTCGATTGGGGCCGGCCGAACGGTGCATTAAGCTCCCGCCATGGACTTCTCCCTTTCCGATGAGCAGCACGCTTTTCAGGAAACCGCGCGCGAATTCGCCCGGACCGAGTGGTTGCCGCAGGCGCCGGGCTGGGACAAGCGCGAGGAGTTTCCGGTGGCGGCGCTGCGCGCGGCGGCGGCACTCGGCTTTGCCGGCATCTACGTCAAGGAAGAGTTCGGCGGCAGCGGCCTCACCCGGCTTGACGCGACGCTGATCTTCGAGGAACTGGCGACGGCCTGCGCCTCGACCGCCGCCTATCTCTCGATCCACAACATGGCGGCATGGATGATCGACCGGTTCGGCGATCGGCGAGCAGCGGGCGCGCTTCCTGCCGAAGCTGATGTCGATGGAGCATTTCGCCAGCTATTGCCTGACCGAGCCGGGCAGCGGCTCGGACGCGGCGGCGCTGCAGACATCGGCCCGGCGCGACGGCGACGACTACGTGCTCAACGGCTCGAAGGCTTTCATCTCGGGCGGCGGGTCGAGCGACATCTACGTCGCGATGGTGCGCACCGGCGACAAAGGACCGAAGGGTATCTCCTGTCTCGTCGTCGAGAAGGGTGCAAGAGGGCTCTCGTTCGGCAAACACGAGGAAAAGCTCGGCTGGCATTCGCAGCCGACCGCCGCCGTCATTTTCGAGGATTGCCGGGTGCCGGTCGCCAACCGCCTCGGCAAGGAGGGCGACGGGTTCTCCATCGCGATGATGGGGCTCGATGGCGGGCGGCTCAATATCGGCGCCTGCTCGCTCGGCGGCGCGCGGGCGTCGTTCGACGCGGCGCGCGCCTACATGCTGGAGCGGCGCCAGTTCGACCAGCGCCTCGCCGATTTCCAGGCGCTGCAGTTCAAGCTCGCCGACATGGCGACGGAGCTCGATGCGGCGCGGCTGCTACTGTGGCGCGCCGCATCGAGCCTCGACAAGCGGCGATCCGCAAGCGACGTTGCATTGCGCGATGGCCAAGCGCGTCGCCACCGATGCCGGGTTCAACGTTGTCAACGAGGCGCTGCAGCTCCACGGCGGCTATGGGTATCTGCGCGACTTCCCGATCGAGCGCTATCTGCGCGACCTGCGGGTCCACCAGATCCTCGAAGGCACCAACGAGATCATGCGGGTCATCATCGCCCGGCATCTGCTGCGGCAGTAGGCCCCGCCTCTCGCGCTAGTCATTGCGCCGGCGCCGTGCCAGGATGGCGACAAGTCGCTAAAATATCAGCTTGGGGGGAGACGATGGACTGGAAGCGGCCGGCCTGGCTTGTGGCACTGGCGTTCGCATTCGGCTGGGCGGCGTCGACCGCCGCGCTCGCCGAGGACAAGCCGCCCATCACCATCGGTTGCGGCATGGCGCTGACCGGAGGATTGGCCGGCGGCGGAAAGCAGGCGCTGCTTGCCATGCAGATTTGGCAGGACGAAATCAACGCCAAGGGCGGGCTGTTGGGCCGCCCGGTGAAGCTGATCTGCTACGACGACCAGAGCAAGCCGGACGTCGTGCCGCCGCTCTATGAGAAGCTGATCAGCGTCGACAAGGTCGACTTCATCGTTTCCGGCTACGGCACCAACCAGATCGCCCCGGCGATGCCGATCGCGATGCAGCACGACAAGGTGTTTTTTGGGCTGTTCGGCCTCGCGGTGAACAGCGAGTTCCACTACCCGAAATACTTCTCGATGTTGCCCAGCGGCCCCGACCCCAAGCACTCCTTCGCCGAGCCGTTCTTCAAGGTTGCGTTGGCGGCCAACCCCAAGCCGAAAAAGCTCGCGCTGCTCGCTGAGGATTCGGAGTTTCCGAAGAACGCCTCCGAAGGCATCCACGACATCGCCAAGAAGGAAGGGCTCGATATCGTCTACGACAAGACCTACCCGCCAGGGACGCCCGATTTTACCCCGATCGTCCACGCGATCCAGGCAACCAGCCCCGACATGGTCTTTGTCGCCTCCTATCCGCCGGGCTCGATCGGCATGCTGCGCGCCGCGACCGAGGCCGGACTCAAGACCCGCTTCTTTGGCGGCGGTATGGTCGGGTTGCAATTCACCCCGGTGAAATTGCAATTCGGGCCCAAGCTCAACGGCATCGTCGATTACGATTGGTGGATCCCGGCGCAGACGATGCAGTTTCCCGGCATCACCGACTTCCTGAAGACGTATCAGGCAAAGGCCGCCGCCGAGGGCGTCGATCCGCTGGGCTGGTACCTGGCGCCGTTCGGTTACGCCTACCTGCAGGTCCTGGGCGATGCGATCACCGCGACCAACTCGCTCGATCAGGCCAAGGTCGCCGAGTACATGCACAAGGCGACATTCAAGACGATCGTCGGCGACATCGCCTTCGGCGAGGATGGCGAGTGGACCAAGCCGCGCGTCATCGAGGTGCAGTGGCAGGGGATCAAGGGCAATACAATCGACGACTTCAAGGACACCAAGACCGAGGTCATCTTGGAGCCCAGCGAATACAAGACCGGGACAGTCGTCGAGCCCTACGACGGCAGCGCCGTGAAATAGGCGCCACAAGACGGCGGCGCGGGGGTCGTCTTGGCGCAGCGGGCTCTGCCCGCTGGGTTCCGATCAGAAACCGCGCATCCGTGTGGGGGCACGCCTGTCGAAGGGGTCATTGCTTTAGGAGCGTGATCGAAAACGAGCAATTTTCCCGAGTTATTTGGCCGATAAACTTGCCCCCGCTTATTGATCCAGACACGGTATGAGCCTCCCCAAGCAGGCTGGCGGCTGAGGCCTTAACGGTCCCGGCGCTATCGATAGTACCGTGATACGTCGCCACCCCGCCGTCGGGTCTGCCTCCTTGTTCGACGGCCACCACATTCGAGAGAATGACCATTTTTACCGGGCCGCCGATCAGGCACCTGCCTGGATGCTTGGTTCCACCCGGCCCGGTGGCGGCGGTAACGGTGCCCAGATAAGTTCCATCAAAGGGGCCGGCGAGCTTTTGTTGGGGTGACGGCGCCGGTATTGGATTTGCGGGTTCCGGTGTTCGCGGACGAATGGGCGCGGACGGCGCGGGCGCGGAGTGGAATGGGTCTGGCGATTGCGCGGACGCTGGCAAGGCAAGCGCGAGCGCCATAGCGGTAACGGTTAAGCGCCAGGTGACAGCGTAGTCGTGCACCGCATCCTCCGTCTGGGGCGTCTCGCGGCGCCAATCTCAGCCGAGCCGCTTCAGCGCGGCCCGCGCGTCCGGGTCATTATGGGCGGCCGCGCGTTCGTACCAAACTCGCGCGCGTCCGGCGTCTGGCGCAACCCCAATGCCGCGCTCGAAGAGAACGCCAAGGTTATACATCGCATTCGGCTCGCCGCGCGCCGCCGCGGCCCACCACAAGAGCTCTGCGTCGGTGGGGTTGGGCTTGCTCGATGCGAAGCCCCGCGCCAGAAGCTTTGCCAGGTTGGTGAATGCCTTTGGTTCACCGTCCGCCGCGGCGAGCCCATACCAATAAGCGGCCTCGGCGGGATCGGCCTTCACTCCCTTGCCCGCGTCAAAATTATATCCTCGCGCGTACCGATCGGCGGTGCCCTTCACCGAGGCCGCGGCAACGCCTTGCGGGGAGTTGGATGGCTGATCGAGCAGAGCAGCGAGGCGCTGCGCCATTTCGAGGAGCAGCTTGCGCTCGGACTCGGTCAACTCACCAGTCTCGGCGTCGTTGGCGAAAGACTGGAATTGTTGTATCGCCGCTCGCGTACCAGCTCCCCAGGCCCCGTCTGCCTCGCCTTGGTAGTGACCCAGCGCCCGTAAGGCCCGCTGTATGTCCCGCTTCTGGTTAAGCGTCCAATTTTGTTCTCCCTCCGCAGGAGGGTTAGGAGCGGTGGGGGCCTGCAAAGCCGCGAGCCTTGTCCGCGCGAGGCCCGAAAATTGACCATTGGGATAGCGGCGCAAGTACTCCTCGAAATCGTCGGATTTGCTGCTGGTCGCGATCGTCTGCCAAAACAGCAGCTCTGCGTCGATGGATGGCTCGGGGGCGGCGGGCGGGACCGCCTGAGTGATCTGCAGGCTTTCGCCGAGGCTTTTTTGTGCCGGCGACGCGTGGCCCTCCCAGATGAATTTCCAACCGGCTGCCGCAGCGATACCCAAAGCAATCGCCAGCGATAACCCAGCGAGCACGGCGTGGCGTTGCGCAAAGCCGCCCCGCGTTTCCGGTGGAAACACAGGTGGCTCCACGATGCGTCTCGTGTCGGCCGGTGAAGCAGCAGCCTGATCGTCGGCCCCCGCTTTCAGCATGGCCTCGATCGTCGCGGCAAGCTGGCGCAAATGCTGTTCGAGTGGCGGGGTCAGCGCGTCGAGCCAATGAACGCCAGCCATGAAATAGGCCAGCGACCGGGCGGGGGAGACCGGCTCGATACGCACGGGCATGATCGTGACGCCCGCGTTCACCGCGCGCTCCACTTCACGGCGAACCTGCGCCGAGTTGTTGGCGTGGGCTGAAAAGACCAGAACCATGACCGCGGCGGAGTCGATCGCATCCACAATCGCCTCGCCCCATTCCGCTCCCGCCGCGATATCGCGGGGGGCGATCCAGCAGCGCACACCGGCAGCTTCCAACACGGCGCAGGCGCCGTCCGCCGCCGGCTTGTCGAGGTGCGAGTAGCTAATGAACGCGTCGTGGGCCAATGGACCGGATTTCCCCTCCACAAATCATGGACTCTCCCGCAGTAGTTGATATTGCGCAACGGGCAGTGTGTGCGAACGCCTGGCCGCCTTCAAAACGGTCGGTCAATCGGAAACGCCAGCGCCCGCGGCTGCTTGACGGTCTCCAGGGTGAGCCGTACCGTCATGGCTTGAGCCTCGGGCGGGGCGACCCGCCGCAGGCGACAGGAGGCGCCGCGAAATAAGGCGACAAGACCAATAACGCTCCGGAAAGGAGCTCGGAGCGATCGCTTCGTTGAACCCGGCAAGAGCCGGCACAGCAGAGGGAGGTCAGCATGGCGTGGAAACTGATTTCGGCGGACTCCCACATCGTCGAGCCGCCGGACATGTACACCGGGCGTTTCTCGCCCAAGCTGCGGCAGCGCGCACCGCACATGGAGCGCCGCAAGACCCCGACCGGGCGCGAATACGACGCCTGGATACTCGAAGGGCAGCAGGTCGGCACGCTCGGCGCGGTCATTCAGGCCGGCCAGCGTTTTGAGGATCCCTCGGCGATCGATTTTCTTGGGGTCTGGGAGGACGTCCGCAAAGGCGCCTACACCGCCGACGCCATGATCGCGGAGAACGAGGAAGACGGCATCTGGGGTTCGGTGCTGCAGCCGAGCCAGGGCCTGTTCTGGTACCGCGTGCCGGATACCGAGCTGCTGAACGAAATCTGCCGCGTCTACAACGACTGGATCGCCGATTTCTGCAAGCCGCATCCCGACCGGCTGAAGGGCATCGCGATGCTCAACCTCGACGATCCCGACGCGGGCGCCGCGGAGTTGGAGCGGGTCGCGAAGATGGGGCTCGTCGGCTCGTTCATCCCGGTCGCGCCGCACCCGGACCGGCCGTACAGCAGCCCGGTCTATGACAAGTTCTGGGCGACCGCACAGGAGCTGAAGCATCCGCTGCTGATGCATATCGGCACGCCGCGCAACGGCGTCCCGGCCAATGAATTCACCATGGATGTGACCGAGTTGACCGGCGCCGGCCGCTCGACCACCGATTACTGGGTTCGCTACTCGCTCGGTTCGATGCTGTTCGCCGGGGTGTTCGATCGCTTCCCGGGCCTCAAGATCGGCTCGGTCGAGCACGAGGCGGCGTGGATCCCGCACTGGCTGAAGCAGATGGACTTCACCTATGTCGAGCGTCCGGTCTTCACCAAGGGCTGGAAATCGAGCCAGGGCTTCATGCCGAGCGACTACTGGCGGCAGAACATGTTCGTCGAATTCATGGAAGACGATCTCGGCGTGGCGCTGCGCGAGCATATCGGCGTCGACAACATGCTGTGGGGCAGCGACTACCCGCATGCCGAGGCGACGTTCCCGCGCTCGCAGCAATTCATCCAGCGCATGTTCAAGGGCGTGCCCGAGACCGATCTGCAAAAGATCACCTCGTCGAACGCCGCGAGGATGTTCGGGTTCGACCAGGCGGCCGTCGCCTGACCCTCACCCGGTTCCTCGGCTCGAGCCGAGGAACCACCCTCTCCCGCAAGCGGGCGAGGGTGTCGAGCGCGGTGTGTCGAAACCTCTCTCCGCGCGCAAGAGAGGGAGGGGCCCACGCCGTCGGCGCGGGAGGGTGAGGGTAAAGTCGCATGGAAGAAGGCTTCGTCGCCGTCGCCCAGGTGAGCGATCTCGCGCCGGGCGAGATGAAGTTTGTCGCGGTCGATCGCGAGCGGATCGTGCTGGCCAATGTCGAGGGCAGCTTCTATGCGCTGCGCGACGTGTGCGGCCACCGCAACGCGCCGCTGTCGCGCGGCCGGCTCGATGGCTGCGTCGTCGAGTGCCCGCTGCATTTCGCCCAGTTCGACATCCGCACCGGCAAGTTCGTCGACGGGCCGTATTCCGCCGACGTTCCGGTCTACGAGGTCAGGGTCGAGGGCGACACTGTCTATTTGAGGCGCTAGGGTCTACCTCGGCGCCGAGCGCAATTTGAGGCGCGCCGAAGCCGCCTGCAGCCCCTGCGCGGCGGCTTTCTCGTACCATTCCCGCGCACCCTCCGGGTCGGGTTCGGTGCCGCGACCGCCGGCGAGCAGGTCGCCCAGCATCATCTGGGCCTCGGGCATGCCCTGCTGCGCCGCCTTGTGGCACCAGGTGAGCGCCTCCTGGTCGTTCTGCTCGCAGCCTTCCCCCTTGCCCAGCATGACCGCCATGTTGAACTGCGCGACGCGGTCGCCCTGCTCGGCGGCGCGGCGGTACCATTTGACCGCCTCCGCGAGATCGAGCTTGACGCCGCGCCCCATGCAATAAAGCACGGCGAGCTGGAATTGCGCTGCGACATGGCCTTGCTCGGCGGCTTGGCGGTACCAGACTGCCGCCATCTCGTCGCTGCGCGCGATGATGTCGCCGCGCTGATAAAGCCCCGCGAGCACCAGCTGGGCATCGAGATAGCCGGCTTTCGCGGCGTTTTCGTAGAGTCGCACGGCGTCGTCGCGCTTGCCTTGCTGCAACCGCAGATGGCCGAGGTTCAGCAGGGCCGGATTGTGGTTGCGCGCGGCCGCCTGGGACAATAGCGCCTCGCCGCGCGCCGCGTCGCGCGGCACGCCCTGCCCTTGGAGATAGAGCACGCCCAGCGCCGTCATCGCGTCGAGATCGTCGGCCGCGACCGCGCGATTCAGCCAGGCAATCGCGGCAGCCGGATCGGCCGGTATGCCATCGCCGGCCAAATAAAGCTGGGCCAGGCGCACCTGAGCCTTGCTCATGCCCTGCTCGGCGGCGCGGCGCAGCCACTCGGCCGCGCGCGCGATGTCGCGAGGGACGCCGGTGCCGCTGGCGTAGAACGTGCCGATATTGAATTGCGCCAACGCATGCCCCTGCTCGGCGGCGCGCTCGAACCACTTGGCCGCGTCGTTGAGCCTGAGTGCGACGCCCTCGCCTCGGGCATAGAACGTGCCGACCGCGAACTGGGCCTCAGCGACACCGGCATCGGCCGCCCGCTGATACCAAAAGCCGGACTCGTGCGGATTGGCGGTGGAGCCCTGGCCGGCGCCGTACATCTGGCCAAGCATCATCATCGCCGGGGCGTGCCCGTCGCGCGCCGACCGGCGAAAGCAACTCTCGGCGGCGATCAGATTTTGCGGGACGCCGTCGCCGCGCCAGTTCAACAGGCCCAGGTTGTACCAGGCGCGAGAGTTGCCCTTGTCGCCCGATTTCTCGAATAGCGCCGCGGCCGCGGCGGGATCAGCGGCAACGCCTTGCCCGGTCAGATGCATCAAACCAAGCGCTAGCTGGGCGCCGTCATGGCCTTGGTCGGCGGCGGCGCGGTAGTGTTCCGCCGCGGCCGTGAGATCGACGTCGACGCCGAACCCGTTGGCGAAAAGCACGCCCAGCCCGAATTCGCCCTCGGCGTTGCCTTGCCGCGCCGCGCGCTCGTACCAGCGCCGCGCCTCCTCGTAGTCGATCTGGCAGCCAATGCCGCGCGCATAATATCCGCCGACGGTCGCCTCGGCGTCGGGGAGGCCCTGGTTGGCGGCGGCAAGGCCCCAGCGCAGCGCCGCGTCGTCGTCGCGGGCAACGGCGAGTCCATTGGGAAAGAACAGCGCGAGGTTGCGTTCGGTCTCGGCCTTGTCGCGGCTTGCCGCCACTCGATACCATTCGCTGGTGCCCGCGACAGTCGCGTCCTCACGGCCGAATTGGTAAAGCAGGCTGAGCTGATGCTGTGCCTCGGCGTGGCCCTGGTCCGCGGCGAGCTGGTACCACGCGAGCGCGTCGGCAATGTTGGGGACGACGCCCTGCCCGCGCGCGTAAAGCTGACCGAGACGGTATTGGGCCTCGCTGTTCCCCTGATTGGCGGCCGGGTGCCAGGCCGCGAACGCGGCGGCATAGTCTTGCCGCCCGAACGCTTCCGCCGCCGCGGCAAGCGGCGTCGCCGGTGACGACGGCGGTGTCGCATGCGCCAGCGCCGGGGCAGCCAATGGCGCCGGAGTTTCCGCTTCGAACTCGATAATTTCGGTCGAGAAACCTGGTTCCGCCGCGCGCGCCGGTACGATGGACTCCGGTTCTTCCGCTTCCGCCGCTGGCGTCGCGAGAGACACAGGCGGTTCGGTGTCGTGCGCGTGCGCGACGGACGCCGGTTCTCCGTCCTCACCCGTCGGCGTCGCGAGTGAGATGGGCGGCGGTTCGGTGTCGTGCGCCTGCGCGGCCGACTCCGGCTCTTCCTCTTCCGCCATCGGCGTCGCGAGCGAGACGGGTGGTTCGGTGTCGTGCACCTGTGTGACCGCTTCGAGCCCCTCCTCTACCGCTACAACGGGCGGTTCCGGTGCAGGTTCCGTTGGGAGGGGTTCGAGAACTTTCTGCTCCGCCGATGGCGCGATCGTCGTGGGTGCTTCTCCCGCGTCCGGCGCGAGTATGCGGGGCTGCAGGATCACTGGAATGCGGCGCGGCTCCGGAAGCTTCGCGAACAGGCGAGCCGTTGCTCGCGTTGCCGCGGAAGCTGGCGTGAGCGAGTTCGACAGTACGGCGGGTTCGCGGCTAGCGCCCCGCGGCGTCGGCACGGTAAAGCGCGAACGCCCGAGCCCGGCCACATCGCGGTGGAACGGGCGACGGGCGCGCGGGTCCGGCGACGGCTGGACAAAATCGACATGAATGGCCGGCGGCCTGGTGCGCTCAAGCGCGGCGATCCGCCCGGAGCGTCCATCCGGCTCAGCCAAGACAGCGTGGCCGCCATTGGCGGGATCGGCGGGCCGGGGTTCGCCCGGCGGTCCGTTTTCGGCGTCGTATTCCCCATCGACAGTGGGTTCGGTCATCTCGGCCTGCGCCTGATAGCGAGCGTTCAATACCGCGAGAAAGCGCCGTGCGAGGTCCTCGATGTCGTCGAGTTCCTGCGCCATCAAGGCTCGCGCATGGATTCGCCGAAGACCGCTCACGACGCCGCCGACCAGGTAGCCGAATAGCGAGCGGGTGCCGACATGGATGTCGCCGATGAGGGTCATGCCCGGGACCAGCCGGAAGCTCTTCGGGACATTGCGCAGCGCTACCGGGTCGAGGGAGACGCGGACCTTGTAGTAGGGCTCGGCGGGCTGGCCGTTATCGTCGGTGGTGAAAGTGCCCTCGCTGATCGACCGGACCTTGCCGTCGGCCGTACCGTGCTCGACGAAGTTGAACGGGTCGAGCTTGACCGTGGTCTTGTCGCCGACGCGGATGAAGCCGATATCGCGCGCGGCGATGTGCAGCTCGGCCTCGAGCGGCGATTTGAGCGGCGCCAGGTAGATCAGCGGCTCGCCCTGGTTCATCACCGAGGCCGATGACAGCTTGGCGAGCTTCAGCACCATGGCATTCTCGGGCGCCACGAGCTGAACCAAGTCCATGTGTTTGGTGGCTTTGGTGAGCTGCTCGAGCGCGCCGTCGCGGTCGCCCTGGGCCTTCACCAGCTCCTGGCTGACCTGGGCGTACCATTGCTGGATGAAGGCGTCGCGGGTCGCGGTGGTCGCATCGAGCTGGTGCTGCGCTTCCTGCATCGCGTTGCGGTCGAATTCGAGGGTGCGCTGGATTTCGAGCTTCTGGTCGGTCGCGGTCAACAGGTTGAGCCGGCTGCCGACCTGGGCGGCGGCGAGCGTCGCCCGCATGTTTTCGATCTCCTGGGAGATCTTGGCGCGGTCGCCGTAGCGCGCGGCGTCGGCCTGGTATTTCTGCATCGTCGCCTTGTACTGCGCGATCTGCTCGTCATAGCTGCGCACCTGCGCGTCGTATTGCGACTTTGCGCTGCAGGTAGTAGTCGCTGCTGCATCGCGATATAGGTGTTGGCGACCTTGTCCGTCGACGGCGCCATGTCGAACGGCTTTTGCGCCAGTTCGGCCTGGCAGCGGGCGATCTGCGCGTTGAGGCTGGCGACCTGCGCCTTCAGGGCGCCGACATCGGCGGTGCTGAAGGTCGGGTCGAGGGTCGCCAGCAGCTCGCCCTGCTTGACGACTCTGGCCCTCATGCACGTCGAGCGACTTGATGATCGACTGATCGAGCGCCCCGAGCACGATGGTGGGCTCGACCGTGACGATCGAGCCAGACTTCGAGGTGACGACACGGTCGATCCGCATCGTCATCGTGATGAGCGCGAGCATGAGGAACATCCCCAGCAACACGAACAGCGTGATGCGGGCCTGCACCGGCTCCGGCCCCGCGAGGATCTCGGCCGTTTCGGACTGGAAGATCCGGACTTCGCGGCCGGAGTCCAGGCTAGGCGGTGTTCGCAGGACGGAAAGAAATGACTTCATGCGTCGGCCTGGGCAGGAGGTGCTGGTGCTGCTGGTGCCAGAGATTGCTGTAGATGTCGCAGCGCTCGAGCAGCTCGCCGTGCGTGCCGATGTCGTAGACCGCGCCCGCGCTCGAGCACGAGGATCGAGTCGGCGGCGACCAGCGACGACAGCCGGTGCGAGATGATGATCAGGGTGCGGCCTTCGGCGATGCGCATCAGGTTGGCGTTGACGATCGCCTCGCTCTCGGCGTCGAGCGCGCTCGTCGCCTCGTCGAGGATCAGGATGCGCGGATCGGTGATCAGCGCGCGGGCGATCGCCAGGCGCTGGCGCTGGCCGCCCGACAGGTTGGGCGAGCCTTCGTAGATATAGGTGTCGTAGCCGCGCGGCAGCCGCTCGATGAATTCCTCGGCGCCGGCGAGCCGCGCCGCGCGCACGACCTCGTCAAAGGTCGCGTCGGGCTTGCCGGCGGCGATGGTCTCGCGGATCGTGCCGCTGAACAGGAAGTTCTCCTGCAGGACCACGCCGAGGCTGCCGCGCAGATGGTCGACGTCGTATTCGCGCAGATCGATGCCGTCGATCTTGATCAGGCCCTCGTAATTGGAATGCAACAGCTGCAGCAGCCGGGTGACGGTGGTCTTGCCCGAGCCGCTGCGGCCCATGATGCCGAAGATCGAGCCCTCGGGGATGGTGAACGACACGTCGTCGAGCGCCGGGCTCGAGGTGCCGATGATAGCGGAAGCGGACGTCGGAGAACTCGACGCGGCCGACGACCGGGGTGCGGACGCCGCTCTGGCGTGGCCTTCCTCGGGCGGCTGGTTGACGAGCTTGCCGATGACCGCCACCGCCAGCCGCACCTCGTCGTATTGGGTGATCAGCTGCGCCAGCTGGACCAGCGGCTGGGCGACGCGCTGCGTCAGCATCATGAAGGCGAACAGCGCGCCGACATAGACCTGCTCCTTGGTGTAGATCGCCATGAAGACGGCGAGCGCGAAGACGCCGCTCGTCATCATCCGCTCGAGCGGGGTGACGACGGTCTGCACGACATTCGCGGTTCGCCCTTCGTCGAAGCGCAGCCGCGCGGCCTTGGCGACCTGGACGTCCCAGTCGTGGCGCCGGCGCGCGTCGAGCGCCAGCGACTTGACCGTGCGGATGCCGATGCAGCGTCTCGACGAGAAACGCGCCCTTTTCGCCCTCCGCTGCAAAGACCGCCGCGCTGCGTTGCGCGCACCGCCGGCAGCCGGATGATGATCCACCCGCAGATCAAGCGGCGCAAAGCCGAGCACGAAGAACGTCAGCAGCGGGCTGAAGAAGAACATGATCGGCAGGAAGACGACCAGCACCATCGACGTCGAGCACGGTGCCGAACAACTGCCCGGTGAGAAAATTGCGGATGCGATGCATCTCGCTCATGTCGCGGGTGATCTCGCCGACGGGCATGCGCTCGAAGAAAGTCGATCGGCAGGTTGAGGACCTTGTCGAACATGTAGGTCGACAGCTTGGCGTCGACCCGCTGGGTGACATGCAGCACCAGGTAGCGGCGCAGATAGCCGAACGCGGTCTCGAACCCGACCAGCACCAGCATCGCGATGCATAGCACCGCGAAGGTGTCGAGACTGCCGTAATAGAGCACCCGGTCGATCAGGAGGCGCCAGAACATGATCGGCGCGATCGCCAGGAGGCTCAGCGTCAACGCGGCGATGCCGATATCGCGGGCGATTTTGCGGTCGCGCAATAGCTGGCTGACCAGCAGCCATATCCCGAACGGCTGGTCCTCGTCGCGCAGGTTGTAGTCGCGCTTGAACAATAGGACGTCGCCGGTCCAGGCCGAGGCGAACCGCTGCTCATCGAGGATGAGCGGAGCATCTTCGTGTGCGTTCGGGTCCTGCAGCACGACGGAAGGCGGCTGCGTCGCCGGCATTGACGTAACGCAGCACCATCGCGTTGCCGTTGCGCAGCAGCACGATCGCGGGCAGCGCCTTCGCCGAGCCCGGCCAGCTCGGGCCAGGTGAGCCTGACGCTTGTCGCGCGCAGCCCCGAGGCATGGGCGATGTTGATGAGCTGAGCGACCGAGGGCTGCCCGGGTTCGAGCAGGTGGTCGTGGACAAGTTGCGGGACGGCCAGCTGCAGCCCGCAATGGCGGGCGACGATGACGAGCGAGCCCAGCAGCGACAGCCCGGACGCGGCCACGTGATCGCCGGGCGCTGCTTCGGTCGGGCTTGGCTCGACGGAAACCATCAGGCTCTCCCGGTTGACGTATCGCCGCCGCGACGGCGGATGTCCACCTTGTTCACCGGCCGCAATCCGGCCGACCCCGCCATCGGCATCCCGCCATGTCCAGCGGCAGGCCGCCGCTCAAGAACCGGCAACCACGTCGCTGACAAAGCGGTAACCCTGGCGGAACTCGGTTTTTATCAGATGTTGCGTCGGTTCGCCAACCGAGCGCAACTTGGTGCGCAGCCGGTTGACCACGACGTCGATCGCCCGGTCTGTCGCCGGCCGGTGTTTCCCGTAGAGCGCCTCGGCGAGGGCGAGGCGGGTCTGTATCTCCCACGGGTTGGCGGCGAAATGGGCCAACAACCGGCTTTCCGCCGTGGTGAGGTGGATCTGCGCGCCGCCCGGAGCGGCAATTAGGTTCTGGTGGGGTCTGAAGGTGACGCCGGCGAAGTTCAGCGCCGCGGCCTCTCGCGCCGGCGGCGCGCTGGTCTGGCCGTTGACGCGGACGATCTGCTGGAGCACCTCGTTCAGGGTCACGACGTCGACCGGGCTGGCGATACACTCGGCGGCGCCGGCGATACGGTAGTCCCTTTCGCACTCGGCGCCCGGCTCGCAGACGACAAGGATCGGTACGCTGCTCTGCCGTCGGATCTTTACGATCATGCCTGTGGCGCCGCCATTGGCATGACTCAAATCGAGAACCACCACGTCGGGCTTGGCTTCGCGCAGAAGATCGAAAAAACGGCTTTCCCGTGCAGCGTCGTCCACCTGAACAATGGCGTCTTCCCCTCCTGGAATGGAGAAGTCGTCACGGGCTATGATGATCGTCGTTGCTGCGGACATGCCTCTGACTCTTTGCTACTCGTACAAGCTGGAGATGACGACCGGGTTAAGCCGTTTCTTGTTGGCTCGGCTGCGTGCTCGATTCATTCGGGTCAAGCAAATCACGGTCGAGGGATGCTCTGTATGCGCCAAGTAAGTTTTTGCAACTCGGCGGCCAACGGGGGGTTTTCGCTTGGGCGCGAGGTTCTGCAATAATTTAGAACAAATTGAAACAACTTTCACAGTTAACAAATGTGGCGGAGATCGCCCTCCGGACTCTGGCATCCGGTGCGTGCGCCTGTCGCAATGTTCGCTAAATCTCGGGAATCTTTAAACGTTCGCGCGATCAACCATTGGCGGCGAGCGACAGGGACGACTTTTTGCCGCGCCCGACCAACCGCCGCATCAGCCGCAGATACGCCGGCAGACATACGGTCTTGAGGTCATAGCGTTCGACGACGGTGCGCCGTGCATTGATGCGCATCTGCTCCTCATCTTCGGGATGAGCGAGCGCATCGCAGAGGCGGTCGGCCAGGGCATCGGTATCGAAGAAGTCGACAAGATGGCCGTTTGCGCCGTCGCGGATCACTTCCTCGACCGGCGCGGTGCGCGACGCGATGACCGGGCACCCGGCGGCCATCGCCTCGAGCAGCGACCACGACAAGACGAAAGGATAGGTCAAGTAGATGTGCGCCGACGAAATCCGCAGCATCGCGAGATATTGCGGATAAGGCAGCCGCCCGAGAAAATGCACGCGGCTGAGATCGAGCCGGCCATCGAGTTCGGCGAGCATCTGCTGACGCCAGCTGGCGGCTCCTGTCGGGCGGCGCCCGTAGCTGACATCGTTGCCGCCGACGATCAGCACCCGCGCCGCGGGATGGCGGGCGAGCAGCTTCGGCAGGGTCCGCATCATGACGTGAAAGCCGCGATACGGTTCGAGGTTGCGGGCGCTGTAGGTGACCACGGGATCGCGCCGCGACAGCATCAGCCCGCCCGCCAGCCAGAGCTGTGTGGTCGGGTCGGGCCGGACGAGTTCGGTATCGATCCCCTCATGGATGACGCTGATTCCCCGGCGAAAGCGCTCGGGATATTGGTTGCGCTGAAACTCGGTCGGGGTTTGCCCCCAATCGGCGGTCTCGAGGCCGAGCAGATTGACCGCGTTGCGGGTGCGTATCCGCATGCGGTCGGTGTCGGTCGGCGGAAATTCGGGGTCGAAATCGAGGTCGCTGTCGTCGGCGCGATAGAAGAACTCGAAATAGCCGAGCAGCGGCACGCCCGGCCAACAATCCTTGATGTAAAGGATCTCGCCCCAGCCATTGTGCCCGACGACCAGATCGGGGGTGAAGCCCTCGCGCTTCAAATTCTCGCAAATGCGGAAGACGGCGAGGCCGTTCTGCACCGCATCGTCGAAATCCCGCGTGAACGGGTGCGCGCCTTGCGGCGAGGATGGCGGCGCGTAAACGATCTTGCGCACCCCGGCCAGCTCGCGCTCGCGCTGCTGCGTGATGAACACCACGGTGTCGCCGTTCTCGACAAGATGCCGCGCGGCATGGACGTATTGGCCTGGGAAGTTCTGGTGGACGAACAGCCAGTTCATCGCCGGCGGCCGGGGCGACACGTCTTGCTCATGAGTGCCGCTTGTAGGCGCGCGCCCACAGCGCGAACCCGTCGCGGCTGACCGCGATCTCGGCAAATCCCGCGTCGTCGAGCAGCCGGTTCAGCGTGCGCGCGGTAAACCCGGTCTTGTGCGCCATGTGCAGATTGCCATGCGCGAGCGAGGCGGCATGCCCGAAGATCATGTCGAGCGGCGAGATCGGTCCGCTCGGCGACAGGTACGCCTCATCCTCGAGTTCGCCGGCCACGACCAGCTCGGCGATCTTCTGCAGGTCCGGCATGGTCAACAGCAGCATCCCGCCTGGGCGCAGCACGCGCAGAAACTCGGACAAGGCGACCGGGACCTCGTGGCGGTGCAGGTGTTCGAGATTGTGCGACGACCAGATCGCGTCGATCGATCCGCTCGCCAGCGGCTGCATATCGATCATCGAGCACACGATGTCGGGATTGACCGCCGGGTCGATGTCGAGGCGCAACTCGCGCCACTCGGCGCCCTCGAACGACGGATGCAAGCGCTGCCCGACAAAGCCGCAGCCGACATTGAGCACGACCTTGGAAGGACCGGTCGCGGCGCCAGCCGTGCTTGGGCTGTCGTTATCGGGAAATCCGGAAAACCGATCGCTCACGCAGGGTTACTCGCGCCGTGCCCCTCTACGCGGAAGGGCTCATTTCATGCCCGCACTCCTTAACAAACCCTCGACGTGCTCGCCACCTGCTTCTGACCTTCCGCGCCGTTCCGCTTGACGGCTCGCGCCGCAGCATTACATCTGGAGGCTCCGCGACCCTGCTGGGCTCCTACTGTTGATGGCCTCAAGCTCAGACGACACATGGCATGGCACGACGATCCTTTGCCTGCGCAAGGGCAACGAGGTCGTTGTCGCCGGTGACGGCCAGGTGACGATGGGCCAGACCATCGTCAAGTCTAACGCGAAGAAGCTGCGCCGCCTCGGCGGAGGATCGGTCATCGCCGGGTTTGCCGGCGCCACCGCCGACGCGATCGCGCTGTTCGAGCGGCTCGACGCCAAGCTCGAACAACACTCGGGACAGCTGACCCGGGCCTGCGTCGAGCTGACCAAGGATTGGCGCACCGACCGTTATTTGCGCCGCCTGGAGGCGATGATGGCTGTCGCCGACAAGAACGTGTCGTTGATCCTCTCCGGCACCGGCGATGTGCTCGAACCCGAGGACGACATTATCGGGATTGGCTCGGGCGGCGGATACGCGCTGGCCGCGGCGCGGGCGCTGATCGGCATCGACGGGCTCGACGCCGAGACGGTGGCGCGGCGGGCGATGGCGATCGCCGCCGGCATCTGCGTCTATACCAACGACCAAGTCAGCCTCGAAAAGCTGACGATCTGAGTGCCGATGACCTCTTTCAGCCCGCGCGAGATCGTCTCCGAACTTGATCGCTTTATCGTCGGCCAGAACGACGCCAAGCGCGCCGTCGCGATCGCGCTGCGCAACCGCTGGCGACGGCAGCAGATTTCCGCCGATCTGCGCGACGAGGTGCTGCCCAAGAACATCCTGATGATCGGTCCCACCGGGTGCGGCAAGACCGAGATCGCCCGCCGCCTCGCGCGCCTCGCGCAGGCGCCGTTCGTCAAGGTCGAGGCGACCAAGTTCACCGAGGTTGGCTATGTCGGCCGCGATGTCGAGCAGATCGCGCGCGACCTCGTCGAGATCGCGATCTCGATGACCCGCGAGCGGTTGCGCAAGGAGGTCACCCCCAAGGCCGAGATGGCCGCCGAGGAACGGGTGCTCGACGCTCTTGTCGGCACCAATGCCAGCGCCGACACGCGACAGAAGTTCCGCAAGATGCTGCGCGAGGGTTCGCTCGACGACCGCGAGATCGAGATCACCGTCCAGGAGAACGCCGCGCCGCAAATGCCGACCTTCGAGATCCCCGGCATGCCTGGCGCGCAGATGGGCATGCTCAATCTCGGCGACATCTTCGGCAAGGCCTTCGGCCAAAAGCCGTCAGCGCGCAAGACCACCGTCGCCGAGAGTCACCGCATCCTCCTAGCTGAGGAAAGCGACAAGATGCTCGACCAGGAGAGCGTCGTGCGCGAGGCGATCGCCTCGGTCGAGGAGAACGGCATCGTCTTCCTCGACGAGATCGACAAGATCTGCGGGCGCAGCGAACGTGGCGGCGGGATCGGCGGCGCCGACGTCAGCCGCGAAGGCGTGCAGCGCGACCTGCTGCCGTTGATCGAGGGCACGACGGTCGCGACCAAGCACGGGCCGGTCAAGACCGACCACATCCTGTTCATCGCGTCGGGCGCGTTCCATCTGGCCAAGCCGTCGGATCTGCTGCCCGAGCTGCAGGGGCGTCTGCCGATCCGCGTCGAACTGAAGGGGCTCGACCGGGACGATCTCTGCCGCATCCTCACCGAGCCGCAGGCAAGCCTCATCACCCAATACAAAGCGTTATTGAAGACCGAAGGTGTCGAGCTCGAATTTCGCCAAGACGCGATCGAGGAGATCGCGCTCCTCGCCGAGCAGATCAACAGCTCGGTCGAGAATATCGGCGCGCGGCGCCTACACACGATTTTGGAGCGCCTGCTCGAGGAAGTGAGCTTTACGGCCTCGGACCAGCCGGCGGGCACTGAGGTGGTGATCGATGCCGCCTATGTCCGCGAGCGGGTCGGCAGCCTCGCCAAGGACACCGATCTGTCGCGGTTCATTCTGTAGTGAGGCGACGCCTAGCGCTAGGGTTTGCGGTCTGGCTGCTTCTCGTATCGATGGCGGCGCCTGGCGCAAAGGCGATTGAGCCCGCTTCCGCGGCGCTCCTCGCCGAGATGCGCCGCAGTTTTACCGTCGATGGCAAACCCGTCCCGCCGGAGGTATTTCGCGATTTCGGCGATGGCGACATGGCCGATTCCGGGGCTATCTGGGTGACGGTTGACGTCAGGGCCGCGATCGGCAGCAACCTTTATTTCGATCAGATCACCCGGAACGGCGATTGGGTCGCCCAGCGCAAGGTGCAGACCGCTCCCCTGAGTGATGAACTGGAAGCGTATGAATATATCGGGGCGACCGAAAACGGCCTCCTCGTGGCAGTCACTTCCTATAGCGGCGGTGGCTCCGGAGTATTCATGACGCTGCACATCCTCGATCTGCCGCCGGCCACGGCCTGGATTCCGATGGCAAGCCCTATGACCGGATCAATCTGACCGACATCCGGGCTATTCCGCTCGGCGACCGCTGGTCAGGCGATGTCAGCATCGCAAGAAACGTCACGATCGTCACACCGCGCCGGACCAACCGACGACAGCGGCGTCCGCAGGACCACGACCATCGAGGCGAGCCGGCCTTAGCCTCGCCCAAATCTTGCAAATCGCCGAGCATGACGATTTGGCCTATATCGGAAAACCAATGGATCGGCCGGAACGCGGCGGCGTTTCGAGATTGACCCATCGTGCGAGCGTGAGCCTAAATCGCGCTTTACCGCCTGAATGCCGGTCGAGGAGACGCGCATGCTATCCGCGGATCGCACCCAGGAACGGCTTGCCCGGCGCACCATCGCGCTGGTGCTGGCCGGCGGCCGTGGCAGCCGGCTCCATCAGCTGACCGACCGGCGCGCCAAGCCGGCGGTGTTTTTCGGCGGCAAGTTCCGCATCATCGATTTTCCGATGTCGAATTGCATCAATTCGGGCATCCGCCGGATCGGGGTGCTGACCCAGTACAAAGCGCACAGCCTGTTGCGCCATTTGCAGATGGGCTGGTCGTTCCTGCGCCCCGAGATGAACGAATTCCTCGATCTGCTGCCGGCGCAGCAGCGGCTCGACGGGGCGACGTGGTATCTAGGTACCGCCGACGCGGTGTTCCAGAACTTCGACATCTTCCGCGCCGCGCGGCCGGAGTACTTCGTCATTCTCGCCGGCGACCATGTCTACAAGATGGACTACTCCAACCTGCTCGCCGACCATGTCGGGCGCGGCAGCGAGTGCACCGTCGCCTGCGTCGAGGTGCCGATCGAGCAGGCGAGCGATTTCGGGGTGATAACGGTCGATGATTCGATGCGCATCACCGACTTCCTCGAAAAACCGAAAAATCCGATGCCGATGGTCGGCAAGCCCGACAAGGTGCTGGCCAGCATGGGTATCTATGTGTTCAGCGCCGACTTCCTTTATGCCGAGTTGGAGCGTGACGCGCGCGACCCCAAATCCTCGCGCGATTTCGGCAAGGACGTGATCCCGGACTTGGTCAGCCGCGGCCTCGCCGCCGCGCATCATTTCGAGGATAGCTGCGTCAAAACCACGCCCGACGCGGAGCCCTATTGGCGCGACGTCGGCACGATCGACGCCTTCTGGGCCGCCAATCTCGACCTGGTCCAGCCGCTCCCCTCGCTCGACATCTACGATCCCAACTGGCCGATATGGACCTATCAGCAGCAATTGCCGCCGGCGAAGTTCGTGTTCGATGACGACGATCGGCGCGGCATGGCAGTCGATTCGATGATTGCGGGCGGCTGTATCATCTCGGGCGCGCGGGTCGCGCGCTCCCTGCTCTTCTCCAATTGCCGGGTCAACTCGTTCGCGCGGACGCAGGACGCGGTGGTACTTCCTGATGTCGATATCGGCCGCAACGCGCATCTCAACCGGGTCGTCATCGACCGTGGCGTCAATATCCCGGAAGGGATGATTATCGGCGAGGATCCCGCCGCCGACGCGCAGCGCTTCCACCGCAGCGACGGCGGCATCACGCTTGTGACCTCGGACATGATTGCCGCCCTCGCGTAGGCGGCTTCCCCGAACGGCCGGTAAAACGCCTCAGAAGATTCGCGCGGCGACCGCGTGTTCGCGCAGGAAGACATGTGCCTCGTGCCCGAGGTGACGCGCGTCTTTCGCCGCGTCGACCGCATCGAGCAGCGCCTGTTCCTTATCGAGGTAGGCGCCGTAAATTGTGTTGTCGAGCCGCACAACCCACTGCATGTCGCGACCTTGGCGGCAAACGTGGAATTCCATCGGCGGCGGCCCTCCCACGGCTGTGTTACAGCCGGATGACATTGCCAGCAGTATCACTAAGACAGTCAACGAATTGAAGCCGGTTTTATTCTTAAGCGTCACAAAATTGTGCATGATCGGCCATCAGCTGCCGCTTTATTCACCAAACTCGCCGGCTGGACGGCGGTCAAGTCGCGGAAATCCCTTGCTCCCGTCGGGTCGAGCAGCGAGTCTAGCGGGTGGTGTGACTGAGCGGTTCCCCGGCAAGCCGTGACCAGCGACAACGAGGCGGACAAGCAGGCGTCGATCGACGCGGCGGCGGCGCTGGCGGCCACGCGCTGCCAGCCCGGCGAATCGATGGTGGTTCGCGATTTCGTCAACGCCTTTTACGAGCATGCGCCGCCAGCCGATGTCACGGCCCGCAGTCCCGAGGATCTGTGCGGCGGCGCGCTCGCGCTGTGGCGCTTCGGGGCGCGGCGCCGGCCGGGCGAGGCGCGCGTTCGTGTCTACAATCCAGGGGCCAGCGACGGGTGGTCGTCGCCGCATACGGTCGTCGAGATCGTCAACGACGACATGCCGTTCCTCGTCGACTCGGTCAGCGCTGCGATCAACGAGCGCGGCGGGGCGGTGCGCCTCGTCATCCATCCGGTCGTCGCGGTCGCCCGCGATGCCGGCGGCAACCTGACGAGCCTGCAGTCAGGCGGCGACGGGCTGCGCGAATCCTGGATGCAGATCGAGATCACCCGCGAGCCCGACGCCGCCGAGCGCGGTGCGCTCGCCGCCGCGCTCGCCGCTGTGCTCGCCGATGTCCGCGCCGCGGTCACCGATTGGCCGCGTGTGCGCGCGGTGCTGGCCGAGACGTGTTCCGGGCTGAGCGAGACGGCGGCGGTGCTGCCGGCGGCCGAGCGTGACGAGGGTGTCGAGTTCCTCCATTGGCTCGACGCCGACAATTTCGTGTTCCTCGGCGCGCGCGATTATGCCTTCAGCGGCGAGGGCGGGCGCCCGGCGCTCGGGGTGCTGCGCGAGGAGGGCTACCGCGCCTTGGGCGGCTTGCGCGATTTGGCGGCGCTGCCGCCCGACGTTCGCGATTTCGTTCGCCGCCGGGAACTGTTGATCATCAGCAAGACCGACCGCCGCGCGACGGTCCATCGGCGGGTCCCGATGGACGCGATCGGCGTGCGCCGTTTCGGCACCGACGGCGAGGTCAGCGGCCTCACGCTGTTTGTCGGTCTGTTTGCTTCCTCCGCTTATGCCGGCGACGCGCGCAGCGTGCCGCTCCTGCGGAAAAAAGTGACGCAGATCCTCGCCCGCAGCGGCCTTTCCACCACGGGCCACGACGGCAAGGCGCTGATCCATATCCTCGACATCTACCCGCGCGACGAGCTGTTCCAGACCGGGGTCGATGCGCTCTACGACACCGCGATCGGCATCCTCAACCTGCAGGAGCGCCAGCGCATCGCGCTGTTCGTGCGGCGCGACCCGCTCGAACGCTTTGTTTCCTGCATCGTCTACGCCCCGCGCGATCGCTTCGACACCACGCTACGCCGCAAATTCGAGGCGCTTCTGACCGAGGGTTTCGCCGGCACGCTGGCCAACTATTACATCCATGTCGACGATTCGGCGCTGGCGCGGATGCATTTCATCATCGCGACGACGCGCGGGGCGGTGCCGGCGGTCGACGTCGCGGCCCTCGAAGCGAAGCTCGCCGAGGCCGGACGCAGCTGGGAAGACCGCGTGGAGGCCGCGGCGGTCGAAACCTTTGGCGAGGGCGAAGCAGGCCAGCGGCTCGGCCGGCTCCGACCTTTCCCGGTCGCCTATCAGACGCAGACCGACCCGGGGCAGGCGATTGCCGATCTCGGGCCAATCGAGGCCGTGCTCGCCGGCGCGCCTCTCAAGGCCTCGCTGCACCCGCGCCCGGGGGAGGCGACGCCGGGGCTGCGGCTCTACCGCCGCGATGCGCCGGTCGTTCTCTCCGACATCCTGCCGGTGCTCGAAAACCTCGGGCTTCGTATCGTCGCCGAAGAGCCTTACCGCATCGAGAGCAAGGATGGCGGGGCGGTCTGGGTCCATGAATTCACCCTGGCCGAAGGCGCCGTTTCCGCCGCCACGGCGGCGGCTATGCGCGACAAATTCGAGGAGGCGCTGGTCGAGGTTGCCGGTGGCGCCGTCGAGAATGACGGGTTCAACCGGCTCATCCTCGCCGCCGGGATATCGGCGCGGCAGACCACGATCCTGCGGCTTTATTGCAAGGTGCTGCGCCAGGCCGGCAGCGCCTTCAGCCAGGTCTACATGGAGGATACGCTCGCCGCCCATCCGGAGATCGCCCGCCGGCTTGTCACCCTCTTTGAGCGGCGGTTCGACCTTGCGGGCCCCAGCCGCGACGTCCCCGAGGAGGTGGCGGCGATCGAGGAGGCGCTCGACGCGGTCGAGAGCCTCGACGAGGACCGCATCCTGCGGAGTTTCCTGACCCTTATCCTAAAATCGGTGCGCACCAACTACTACCAGCCAGGCGCCGACGGCCAGGCGAAGCCGTATCTTGCGGTCAAGTTCGCTTCGGCCGAGATCGCGCTATTGCCGCTGCCGCGCCCGCTGTTTGAGATTTATGTTTACAGCCCGCGCATGGAGGGCTTGCACATGCGCGCGGGCCGGGTCGCGCGCGGCGGCATTCGCTGGTCGGACCGGCGCGAGGATTTTCGTACCGAAATTCTCGGCCTGATGAAGGCGCAGACGGTCAAGAACGCCGTCATCCTTCCAGTCGGATCAAAGGGTGGGTTTGTCCTGAAACGCCCGCCGCCGCCAGGGGACAATTATCGCGCCGCGTTCCAGGCCGAGGGGATCGAGTGCTACAAGATCCTGATGCACGGGTTGTTGGACCTGACCGACAACATCGTCGCCGCCAAGTCGGACAAAAATGGGCCTGAGACCCACCACATCGAGCCGCCGCCGTCGGTCGTGCGCCATGACGGGGACGACCCGTACCTCGTCGTCGCCGCCGACAAGGGCACCGCCACCTTCTCCGACACCGCCAACGAGATCGCCATCGAATACGGGTTCTGGCTCGGCGACGCGTTCGCCTCGGGCGGGTCGGCCGGGTATGACCACAAGGCGATCGGCATCACCTCTCGCGGCGCCTGGGAGCTCGTCAAACGCCATTTTCGCGAGCTCGGCACCGACATCCAGACGACCGATTTCACGGTGGTCGGGGTTGGCGACATGGCCGGCGACGTGTTCGGCAACGGCATGCTGCAGTCGCGGCACATTCGCCTCGTCGGCGCCTTCAACCATTTGCACATCTTCATCGACCCCGAGCCCGACGCGGCCGCGAGCTATGCCGAGCGCCGGCGCCTCTTTGAAAATCCGCGATTGGGCTGGGCCGACTACGACAAGTCCTTGATCTCGCCGGGCGGCGGCGTCTTCGAGCGCAGCGCCAAGTCGATCCCGGTGAGCGCCGAGATGAAACGGGTCTTCGCCGTCGCCGAGGACCAGCTCACCCCGGCCGAACTCATCCGCCATCTGCTGACGGCGCAAGTCGATCTGTTGTTCTTTGGCGGCATCGGAACCTTCGTCAAGGCGCGCGCCGAGAGCCACGCCCAGGTCGGCGACAAGGCCAATGACGCGCTGCGCATCGACGGCGAGGACATTCGCGCCAAGGTGGTGGGCGAGGGGGCCAATCTGGGCGTCACGCAGCGCGGCCGCATTGCCTATGCGCAAAAGGGCGGGCGCATCGACACCGACGCGATCGACAATTCGGCGGGCGTGTCGATGTCCGACCACGAGGTCAACATCAAGATCTTGCTCGGCCACGCGATCGCCGCCGGGGCGCTCGGCGCGCAGGAGCGCGACCCGCTGCTGAAGCAGATGACCGACGACGTCGCCGCGCTCGTCCTGCGCGACAATTACTTGCAGGGCGAGGCGCTGTCGGTGGCCGAGGCGCGGGGGCCGGCTGCGCTCGACCGCTACGTCCAGCTCATGCGCGAGCTGGAGAAATCGGGGCGGCTCGACCGCGCGCTCGAATTTCTCCCCGACGACGAGGAACTGGCGGCGCGCGCCGCCGCGCGGCGCGGGCTGACCCGGCCCGAGCTCGCGGTGCTGCTCGCCTACGCCAAGCTGTCGCTCGACCACGAGCTCTTACAATCCGACCTGCCCGACGCGCCGGAGCTCGCCGACGAGCTTCGCGCCTATTTCCCGCCGGCGCTGCGCGACCGTTTCGCGGCGCAAATCGCCGCACATCCGCTGAAGCGCGAGATCGCGGCGACCGTCGTGACCAACGATCTCGTCAACCGCGCCGGTCTCACCTTCATCCACGATCTCCAGGCGCGCAGCGGCCGCAGCGCCGCCGATATCGCCCGCGCCTACCGTATCGTCCGGCAGTCGTTCGCGCTGCCGCCGCTGTGGGCCGAGATCGAGGCGCTCGACGGCAAGGCCGCGGCTCCGGTCCAGTGCGAGATGCTGATCGACATCGCCGGTGTGGTCGAGCACGCCGCCGCCTGGCTCTTGCGCGAGAACCGGCTCGATCTGGCGGCGGATGCCGCGCGTTTCGCGCCGGCGGTGGGAGGACTAGCCGCCGCGCTCGCCGATCTGCTGCCGCCGAGCGAGCGCGTCGAATTCGACGCACGCCTGGCGCGCCTCGCCGCCGCCGGAGTGCCGCAACCGCTCGCCAGCCGGGTTGCCGGCATGGTCTTTCTCACCACCGCGTTCGAGATCGCCGATCTCGCCGCCCGCGCCGGTCAGAGGATGGCCAGGGGAGTTGAAGCGGCCGCGCGCTGCTTCTACGGCGTCGGCGCCCGTTTCGCGCTCGACGAGCTGCGCGCCGCGGGCCGCCGCTTGCCGGCCGACACGCCGTGGCAGAAGACCGCGGTCGAGGCGCTGATCGACGATTTCTACGCGCTCCAGGCCGGCCTCGCCGAGCGCGTCCTAAAGGCCGCGGACGGGGCGGAAGACCCTGTCGCCGCCTGGGCCGCGAGCCGGGCCGCGCAGCTTGCTCCCGCCGACGCGATCGCCGCCGAGTTGCGCGTGGCGTCCAACCCCGATCTGGCGATGCTCGTCGTTGCCGGGCGGCAACTACGGCAGGCGTTGGGCTAAGAGGGTTTTGATCGAAAACCTCTCTCGCTAATTGAACTGCCCTGTCATCCTGTCGCCAACGCGCCGTCGCGCGCGGCGAGCCTTACGGACAGGGGAGCCCCGACATGCCGCTTTCGATCACCGCGCGCTTGTTGTGCGCCGCGCGCCATGCGTACGACGTCACCGCCAGCGGGCCGCTCGCCAACACCGGCGACTCAAGCCGCATCGGCCTCACCGGCCCGGTCGACGGCTTCGCGGCGGGGGCGGTGAACATCGACGCCGCCTTTGTCGGCGAGGCGCCGGACGCGATCGTCGTCGCCTTTCGCGGGACCTTGCCGCCCAGCAGCCCCAATCACACCCAGGTCATTCTCGATTGGGCCAACGACATCGACGCCGTGCTGGTGACCGATCCGGGCGGCCTGCCGGGCAAGGTGCACCAGGGGTTTCTCGGCTCGCTCAACACATTGTGGCCGGGGGTCGAGCTGGCGGTCAAAACGCGCAGCGCCGCCAGCCCGGCGAAGCCGATCTACGTCACCGGCCACAGCAAGGGCGGGCCGCTCGCCAACCTCGCGGCGATGCGGCTGCGCGCCGCGCTCGCCGCGACGATTCCGGTCATGGCGGCGACCTTCGCCGGCGCCCGCCCCGGCGACGATGCCTTCGCCGCGGCCTATAAGGCTGCGATCCCCAATAGCGCGCGCTACGAATATGCCGACGACATCGTTCCGCATTTGCCGCCGAGCGACGAGTTCATCGCCATGTTCAGCAACATCCCGCAGATCGGCCCGACCGTGCAAAACCTCACCCCGGGCTATGCCTCGGCCGGCGACCTGCACTTCATCGATTGGAGCGGCACCCTGGTGGCCGACACGCCGCTGCTCCGCTTCGAGCGCTTCGCCCATCTGGCCAGGCTGATGGTGACGCTCGGTTTCGCGACCATCATCGCCGACCACAGCATTTCGCTTGGCTCCGGCTACGACACCGCGATCGAAGCGCTGCCGGCTTAAGCGCGATCGTTTCGGAGGAAGCGTCTTAGACTTGTCACCTCCCGCGGGCTTGTCCCGCGGGTCCACGTCTTCGGGCGCCCATGCGAGCCTCTAAAAACGTGGATGGCCGGGTCGAGCCCGGCCAAGGAGACCGGAACAATCCCGTATAAGCCGTTACGCTTTAAGCCCCCGCGCGGTTCTGCCGGTTGCCGACCAGGTCGTCGACCACCGCCGGGTCGGCGAGGGTCGAGGTGTCGCCGAGCTGGTCGTGCTCGTCGGCGGCGATCTTGCGCAAGATGCGGCGCATGATCTTGCCGGAGCGGGTCTTGGGCAGGCCCGGCGCCCATTGCACCAAATCGGGCGCGGCGATGGCGCTGATCTCTTTGCGCACCCACTGCACCAACTCCATGCGCAACTCCTCGTTCGGCTCCTGGTCGGCGCGCAGCGTCACATAGGCGTAGATGCCCGTGCCCTTGATGTCGTGCGGATAGCCGACGACGGCGGCCTCGGCGACCTTGGGGTGGGCGACCAGCGCGCTTTCGATCTCGGCGGTGCCGAGCCGGTGCCCGGCGACGTTGATCACGTCGTCGACGCGGCCGGTGATCCAGTAGAACCCGTCCTGGTCGCGGCGCGCGCCGTCGCCGGTGAAATAGAGCCCCTTGAAGGTCGAGAAATAGGTCTCGATGAAGCGCTTGTGGTCGCCGAACACGGTGCGCATCTGCCCCGGCCACGAGCGCGCGAGGCACAGATTGCCCTCGGCGACCCCGTCGAGCCGGCTGCCCTCGCCATCGACGATGACCGGCTCGACCCCGAAGAACGGCCGCGTCGCGGAGCCGGGCTTGAGCGGCGTCGCGCCGGGGAGCGGGGTGATGAGGATGCCGCCGGTCTCGGTCTGCCACCAGGTATCGACGATCGGGCAGCGCTCCTCGCCGACCTCCTCGTAGTACCACATCCAGGCTTCGGGGTTGATCGGCTCGCCGACCGAACCGAGCAATCGCAAAGACTTGCGGCTGGCTTTTCGCACGTAACCTTCACCCTCGCGCATCAGCGCGCGGATCGCGGTGGGCGCGGTGTAGAAGATCGACACGTTGTGCTTGTCGCACACCTGCCAGAAGCGCGACGGGTCGGGGTAGTTCGGCACCCCCTCGAACATCAAGGTCGTGGCGCCGTTGGACAGCGGCCCATAGACGATATAGCTGTGCCCGGTGACCCAGCCGACATCGGCAGTGCACCAGTAGATTTCGCCCGGCCGGTAGTCGAAGACGTATTCGTGCGTCATCGAGGTGTAGACGCAATAGCCGCCGGTGGTGTGCAGCACGCCCTTGGGTTTCCCGGTGGAACCCGAGGTGTAGAGGATGAAGAGCGGGTCCTCGGCCGACATTTCCTCCGGCTCGCAGTCGGGCGAGGCGGCGGCGCAGGCCTCGTGGTACCAGACGTCGCGGCCCGGCACCCAATCGATCGCCCCGCCGGTGCGGCGGACAACGATGCAGGTCTCGACCTTGACCGGGCATGACGCCATCGCCTCGTCGGCGTTCTTCTTCAGCGGCACCTTGCGGCTGCCGCGCAGCCCCTCGTCGGCGGTGATCAGCACGGTCGAGCGGCAATCCTCGATGCGCCCGGCGAGGCTGTCGGGCGAGAACCCGCCGAACACCACCGAGTGGATCGCGCCGATGCGCGCGCAGGCGAGCATCGCGAACGCCGCCTCGGGGATCATCGGCATGTAGATCGTGACCCGGTCGCCCTTCTTGACGCCGCGCGACTTCAGCACGTTGGCGAGCCGGCACACCTGCTCGTGTAATTCGCGGTAGGTGACCTTGCGGTCTTCCGCCGGGTCGTCGCCTTCCCACAGGATCGCCGTCTGGTCGGCGTGCTTCGCCAGGTGCCGGTCGATGCAGTTGTACGACGCGTTGAGCGTGCCGTCCTCGTACCACTTGATCGACACGTCGCCCTCGAACGAGGCGTTCATCACGCGTGTGTAGGGCTTGATCCAATCGATCCGCTTGCCCTCGCGCCCCCAAAACCCGTTCGGGTCGTCGATCGACTCCTTGTAGAGCCGGAAATACTCGGCCTCGGTGATCTTGCCGATCGGCGGATGCGTTTCGATCGCGATCAGGCTGCGTTCCGGCATGGTCTCACTCCTCCCAGGCGCGTCAGGCTTTGCGTCTTGATATGGCGCAGAGGCGGCCTGGGTGCAAATCTTTGCATCGTCTCCGGCTCGCCGCCTTCTTCTATGCGGCAATTCCCGCCATCTTGCAGACGACCGCCCATTCCTGGTCTGTCACCGGGGCGACGGACAGCCGCGATTGGCGGATCAGCGCCATGTCCTTGAGTTCCGGCGTGGCCTTCATCTCGGTCAAGGTCACCGGCGTCTTGACCGGCATCACCGGCGCGACATCGACCAGGCCGAAATGCGGGCTCGGCTCGTCCGGGTTGGGGTAGAAGGCGCGCACGATCTCGACCACCCCGACGATCTCCTTGCCCTCGTTCGAGTGGTAGAAAAAGGCGCGGTCGCCGGCCTTCATCGCCTTCATGTTGAGCGCGGCCTGGTAGTTGTGCACGCCATCCCAATGGGTGCGCTTGTCCTTGACCATCTGCTCCCACGGGTATTTCGCCGGTTCCGACTTCACGAGCCAGTGCGCCATCGTCCTGTTCCCCTCGCCGCCGCCCTTGGGCCAACGCTCATGCTCTCGGCGGCCCGGCGTCTCGTCAACACTTAAGCAACTAAATTCGGCGATTAGTGCCGTCGTCCAGTAAAGCCGTCACAGTTTTAGTTCAGGCATAACGGGGTATCCGGTTTTTTCTGACAGGGGGCAGAAAAAAAGTGTTCGAACCTATCGTCAACCAGGCAAACGACGCGATTATAGTTGCCGAATTCGACCCCGAGGCGGGCCCGGGGTTCAAGATCACCTATGCCAACGAGGCGTTCAGCCGAATATTCGGATATTCCCGGGAAGAGGCGATCGGCCGCTCGCCGCGCATGCTGCAAGGACCGCAGACCTCCGCCGACACGATCAAGGAGATCAGCAGCGCGGTGCATAGCGGCGGGGCGATCCGCCGGCGCATTCTCAACTACAGCCGGAGCGGCGATCAGGTCTGGGTGGACGTGAACATCGTGCCGCTGCCCAGCCCCGGCGGGCGGATCAGCCGATTTGCCGCGATCGAGCGCGACATCACGACCGAAGTCGGTCACGAGCAGCATCTCGAGGAGCTGGCGTTTGGCGATCCGCTGACCAAGCTGGGAAACCGGCGCCATTTCGAGCAGACGCTGGTGCGCGAGATGTCACGCTCCCGCCGTGCCGGGCAACCCTTGTCGCTCGCCCTTCTCGACATAGACCATTTCAAGGCGGTCAACGACACCTGGGGGCACCCGGTTGGCGACCGGGTCCTGGTCGCGGTCTCGGGCGCGATGTCGCAGGCCGTGCGAACCTACGATCATGTCGCCCGGATCGGCGGCGAAGAGTTCGCCGTGCTGCTGCCCGGCGCCAGCCTGACGGACGCTCGAATGGTCGTCGAGCGCATCTGCGCGGCGATCCGCGAAGGGGCCAAGGTCGCCTGCGACGGGCACACCGTCTCGGTGACGTGCAGCGCCGGACTGGCCGCGCTGGCTTATCCCGATGACAAACCGGAAGACCTGACCCTCCGGGCGGATCGTGGGCTCTACATGGCCAAGAACAGCGGCCGCAACCGCGTCGTCGTCTTCGCCGAGTGCGGGGCCGAGATCGCCGGCGGCGAGCACGAGCTGGCCGCGCTGGCCGATTAGCGCAGCCCTCCGCGGCGGAGTTGCGGTCAGCCCGTAAGTTCGTAATCCGCCTGATCTTCGTAGATCGAGCCGGCCTTGGTCGGATAGCTGGCGATCAGGCTGTATTGCTGGACCCGCAGCGGCTCGGCGCGGAACTGCGCATGAGCCGCGAGAAATTCCTGCAGTTCGCCGCGCCGCGGCTCGCGCAGCCGGGCCAAGGTCACGTGCGGCGAGAATTTGCGCGGCTCGGGCGGCAGCCCGACGCGCATCAAGGCCGCCTCGATCTTGCCCTGAAGGTTGAGCAGAGCGGGCTCGCGCTCGACCCCGACCCAAAGCTGGCGCAGCTTGTCGCCGCCGAACGCGCCGACCCCGGCAAGCCGCAGCTCGAAGCGCCTGGCTGGCAGCCGCGACAGCGCCTCGTCGATATCGGCGGCGGTGCCCTCGTCGACCTCGCCGATAAACCGCAAGGTCAGGTGGAAATTGCCGGGATCGACCCACTTCGCCCCGGCAATGCCGCTCTGCAGCAGCGACAGCCGCAGTTTCAATTCGGGCGGAAACTCGATCCCGACAAAAAGGCGCAGCATCAGGTGAAAAGCGTCAAAATCCCGGTATGGCCGTAGAGCCGGTCGCGCGAGATTTCGCCGTTGGCGAAGAAGCCGACCAGCGGAAACTCGCCGAGCGTCTCGCGGATGACCGCGGCTTCGACCCCCTCTTCGCCGAACAGCGAGACGCCGCGCGCGACGCAGCTGACATAGATTCCGGCCTTGGGCGGGCCGCTGAGCCGCCCCGCCAGCTGCTTGACCATGCGCGCCAGGTCCTGCTTGGCGCTCTCGGGATCGCGGCGGCAGAACACGATCGGGTCGCCCGGCGATACCTCGGCGCCCAGCACGATCCAGCCCTGGCCGGGGTCGATCGCCATCAGGTTACGCACCAGATAGTCGCCGGTGTCCGACCCAGCGACCGGCAGCCCGGCGAAGACGATGCCGCCGATGCGGCGCATGTCCTGCGCCAGTTGCGGACCGATATCCTCGCGGAACACGTCGAGCGCCGGGCGGCCGTCGATCGCCATTACCACGTTGTCGCGCGCCTCGTCGATGCGCCGCACCGGCCCGATCGGCATGCAGCCTTGGGTGAGCGCGGTGGCCACCCCGACATCGGGCGCCAGCATCAGCCCGGCCATCCCGCCGGAGCCGACGCTGCTCTCGTTGCTGCCGGCGCGCTTCGCCACCAGCGTTGCGCCGGTGCGGTGCGACACCAGGCCGCCGACCAGGAAGGCGCCGCTGGCGCTGCCGGCGTCGACCGTCGCGCGCAACAGGTCCGGGCAGCGCGGGTCGGCATGGACCAGCGCCAGCAGCGGTTGGGTCGCCTCGATCCAGCGTCCATGATGGCGCGGCAGATCGGCGGCCGGGTCGCCGGTCGACGCGAAGATGCGGAACGAGTTTTCCGGCACCGCGGCGGTCAGCACCGCGGCCGCCGGGCGTTCGTAGACCTCCTCGCCTCCTCCGCAGACACCCAAGCCGACCCCACCGACCCAATTGCCGATCCCGGTGCCGGCGGCCAGCTCGTCGACTAGGCCTGGCAACGCCTGGGCGGCCGGCTCGCTGACATAAAGAATACCAAGGGTGGCGCCGTCGGCCTTGGGCAGCTGCGCGAGAAGCCGCGCGCCAAGGCTCGCCGGGTCGCCGGCGGCGAAGGCCGAAGCGAAGCCGGCGCTCACGACTTGCCCTCCACCAGCTTGGCGACCAGCGGCGCGATATGGTCGACCAAAATCGCCACGCCGCGCTCGTTGGGGTGGATGCCGTCGGGCTGGTTCAAATCCGGGTTCATCGCCACGCCCTCCAGGAAGAAAGGATAAAGCGGCACGCCATGCGCCTTGGCCAGATCGGGATAGATGGCGTCGAAGGCATGCTGGTACTCGGGGCCCCAATTCGCCGGAGCCACCATGCCGATCAACAGCACCTTGGCGCCCGATGCCTGGATCCTGCCGATCATCGCGTCGAGGTTGTCGCGCACGATCTTGGGGTCGATGCCCCTGCAGCGCGTCATTGGCGCCGAGCTCGAGGATGACGAAATCGGGCTTGCCGGCCAGGGCCCAGTCGAGCCGCGCCAAGCCGTCGGTCGTCGTGTCGCCGGAGACACCCGCATTGACGATGTGGAGCTCGATCCCTTGCTGGCGCAGCCGCGCTTCGAGCTGGGCCGGGAAGGCCTGTCGGTCGGTCAGGCCGAGCCCGGCGGTCAGGCTGTCGCCAAAGGCGAGCACTTCCGGCGGGCGGGCAAATCCGATGATGGGGTCGAAGATCAGCGGCATGGTGAGAACCAGGACCACGATAAGCTTTTTGCAAAGCGTGGCACCAGTCCGCTGCCGCGCCCGCTTGGCTGCCGGGAAAACGACCCCATATCGACGAGGCTTTTGCGGGCTCCCCGGGTTGGACCAGACATGACCACCTCGCCTCATGCCAAGAGCCCGCTCGTGGTCGTCGATGATGTCCATCTAACACTGGGGAGCGCGGCGGGGCCCGTCAACATCTTGCGCGGGGTATCGCTGACGATCGAGTCCGGCGAGACGGTCGCGCTTCTGGGGCCCTCGGGTTCGGGAAAATCGACCCTGATGATGATCGCCGCCGGGCTGGAGCGGCCGAGTTCGGGGCGCGTCGCCGTGGCGGGCGAGGATCTCGGCGCGCTGGACGAGGACGGGCTCGCCCGGCTGCGCCGGCGCCATGTCGGCATCGTCTTCCAGTCGTTCCACCTGATCCCGACCATGACGGCGGTGGAAAACGTCGCCATCCCGCTTGAATTGGCCGGCGACCGCGACGCGTTCGCCACCGCGGCGGCGGCGCTCGGCCGCGTCGGGCTCGGACACCGTCTCGTCCACTACCCGGCGCAGCTTTCGGGCGGCGAGCAGCAGCGCGTCGCCATCGCCCGCGCCTTCGTCGCCGGGCCGCAACTGCTGCTGGCCGACGAGCCGACCGGCAACCTCGACGGCGCGACCGGCGATCTGGTCATCGATTGCCTCTTCGCCGAGCACGCCCGGCAAGGGACGAGCCTTCTGCTTATCACCCATGACGCCAGCCTTGCCGCGCGCTGCGGCCGCCAGCTGCGCATGGAAGACGGCCGCATCGTCGACGATCGCCGCGCCGCGCCGCTGCGGCGGGTTCTGTGACAGCCCCTCGCCCGAACCCTCTCCCCGTAAACGGGGCGAGCGAGAGCACCGCAACCTTAACCCCTCGCCCCGCGCGAGCGGGGAGAGGGCAGCCGACCCCGGACTTGATCGGGGGAGGCGGGTGAGGGCCGGGTAATGGTCTTTTACGCCCTCCGCCTCGCACTGCGCGAGCTGCGCGGCG
This sequence comes from uncultured Alphaproteobacteria bacterium, assembly GCA_963773625.1. Classification (GTDB taxonomy): domain Bacteria; phylum Pseudomonadota; class Alphaproteobacteria; order ATCC43930; family CGMCC-115725; genus DATARH01. The sequence continues at coordinate 111,994 of CAVZCJ010000016.1, forward strand.
GTCTTCGTGGCTTCCGCATCTTTCTCGCGTGTCTCGTCCTTGGCGTGGGTGCGATTGCCGGGATCGGCTCGCTCGGCGCCTCGGTCAGCGCCGCGATCAGGGCCGACGCGCGCGTGCTGCTGGGCGGCGATGTCTCGCTGCGGCTCGTGCACCGCGAGGCAAACGAGGCCGAGCGGCAGTTCCTCGACCAAAGCGGCGCTGTTTCCGAAATCGCCTTGCTGCGCGCCATGGCGGTCTCGGCCGACGGCGCGCATCACACGCTGATCGAGTTGAAGGCGGTCGATGCCGCCTATCCGCTCTATGGTGCGATGGCGCTGAGCCCCGCGCAGGACCTCGCGGCGGCGCTGGCGCCGCGGGACGGCGTGTACGGCGCGGTCGCCGACGCGGCGGTCGCGACCCGGCTCGGCCTCAAGCCGGGCGACCGCTTCAAGATCGGCACCGCGGTCGTGGAGTTCCGCGCGGCCATCGACCGCGCGCCGGATGGTGCGTTGAGCGGCCTCGCGTTCGGCCCCGGCGTGACGATAGCCATGCCGGCGCTGGCGCAAACCGGGCTCGTGCAACCCGGATCGCTGGTCAATTACGAGTACCGCGTCAGACTGCCGCGCGGCGCCGATCCGCCGGCCTTCGCGCGCGAGGCGCGAGCGAAATTTCCCGACGCCGGTTGGCAGATCCGCACCGCGAGCCAGGCGAGCCCGCAATTGCAGCGCTTCATCGACCGGATCGGCCTGTTCCTCGGCCTGGTCGGGATCACCGCCCTGCTGGTCGGCGGGATCGGCATCGGCAGCGCCGTTGGCAACTACCTCGCCGGCAAGACGGCCACTATCGCCACGTTGAAATCGCTGGGGGCTTCGACCCGGCTGATCTTCGCCGCCTACGCGATGCAACTCGGCGTCCTCGCCGCGGCCGGGATCGCCGCCGGGCTGGCAATTGGAGCCGCGCTGCCGCTCGTCGCCGCGCCGTTTCTCGCCAAGCTGCTTCCGGTGCCGCTCCGGCTGGCGGTCTATGTCCAGCCGCTCGCCATCGCCGCGGCGAGCGGTGCGCTGATCGTGGCGCTGTTCTCGCTGTTGCCGCTGGCGGCGATCGGGCGGGTGCGCCCGGCCGCGCTGTTCCGCGACCGGGTTGACCGGACGCGGCGGGCGTTGCCGTGGCTGGCGCTGCTCGGGACTGTGGCGGCCGCCGCGGCATTGGCGGCGCTGGTCGCGGTGTCCGCGACCGATCGCGGCGTCGCGCTGTGGTATGTGGCGGGAGCGGCCGGCGCATTCGCCGTGTTTCGGGGCGCCGGAGCGCTGATCGTCACCGGCGCGCGCCGGGTCGGGCGGCCGCGCCGGATCGTCCCTCGCCTGGCGCTCGCCAATCTCTGCGGCCGGGGCGCGCCGACGGCGCGGGTCGTGCTGTCGCTGGGGATCGGGTTGACGGTCCTGGTGGCGGTGGCGCTGGTGCAAGCGAGCCTCACCCACGAGATCGAGGGCGTGGTCGCGGAAGGCGCGCCCGCCTATTTCTTTCTCGACATCCAGCCCAACCAGCTCGCCGGCTTCACCGATTTGGTGAATGCCACCCCTGATGCGCGCCTGGCTCAGGTGCCGATGTTGCGCGGGCGTATCGCCGCGATCAACGGGGTGTCCGTCGACGAGGCGCCGGTCGCGCCCGAGGCGCGCTGGGCGCTGCGCAGCGATCGCGGGCTGACCTATTCCGCCACCGTGCCGCCCGGGTCGGAAGTGGCCGCCGGGCAGTGGTGGCCGGCCGATTATAAGGGCCCGCCGCTCATCTCATTCGACGCCGAGCTGGCCAAGGGCATGGGGCTGAAACCGGGCGACACGCTGACCGTCAACGTGCTCGGCCGCGATATCACCGCGACGATCGGCAATCTGCGCCGTGTCGACTGGACCCGGCTCGGCATCAACTTCGCCATCGTCTTCGCGCCCGGGACGCTGGAGGCGGCGCCGCACACGCATCTGGCGGCGGTCTACCTACCCCAGGGCGAAGAGGAAGCGCTGGTCGGCCGGGTCGTCGACCGTTTCCCCAACGTCTCGGCGATCCCGGTGCGCGAGGCCTTGGACGCGGTCGAGCGGATCGTCGCCGCGATCGGCATGGCGATCCGTCTCGCCGCGCTGCTGACGCTGGTCGCTGGCGCGCTGGTGTTGGGCGGCGCCGTCGCGGCCGATTACCGCCGTCGGGTTTACGACGCGGTCGTCTTGAAAGTGCTGGGCGCGACCCGCCGCACCATCGTCGCCGCCTTTCTCGTCGAATACGGGCTGATGGGACTGGCCAGCGCGCTGGTCGCCGCCGCGCTCGGCACGCTCGTCGCCTATATCCTGGTGACCCGTCCGCTGCGCGCCGATTGGAGCTTCGCGCCGGGACCGGTCGGCGTCGTGCTGCTCGGCGCGGTGGCGCTGACGATAACGCTGGGGTTCGCCGGGACGTGGCGCGCGCTCGGCGCGAAGGCGGCGCCGCAACTGCGCAACGAATAGCGGCCCCGGTCTAGTAGGCCAACTTGAAAACCCTACAAAATGAGCCGATATTAAGCGGGCGTGGGCTCGACCCGCGCGCCTCTCGTTGGAGAACCTCTCATGGCAATCGGTTCGCAGCCCCGCTGGACGGTGCAGTCGGCCGACACCCAGGTCGGCGTCGATGTCGGCCTGCGGGATTATATGCTCCGCATCTACAACTACATGGCGTCGGCGCTGGCCCTGACCGGCATCGTCGCCTACGTTTTCGCCGGGTATTTGGAGACCAACCGGGCGCTGGTGCACTCGCCGGTGATGTGGTTGATCATCCTCGCCCCATTCGGCCTGGTCATGCTCCTGTCGTTCGGCATCAACCGGCTGAGCGCCGCGGCCGCGCAGGGCATTTTCTGGCTCTATGCCGGGTTGATGGGCCTGTCGATGTCGACGATCTTCCTCGTCTACACCGGGTCGAGCATCGCCCGGGTGTTCTTCATCACCGCCGGCACGTTCGCCGGTATGAGCCTCTACGGCTACACGACCCGGCGCGACCTGTCGGCGATGGGTTCGTTCCTGTTCATGGGGCTGATCGGCATCGTCATCGCCTCGCTGGTCAACATGTTCCTGCAAAACGGCATGATGCAGTTCGTGATCTGCGTAATCGGCGTGATCGTATTCACCGGGCTTACCGCTTGGGATACGCAGCAGATCAAGGAGATGTACTACGAGGGCGACGGCGGCGAGATCGCCAGCAAGAAGGCGGTAATGGGGGCCCTGCGGCTCTATCTCGATTTCGTCAACCTGTTCATGATGCTGATCCAGCTCTTGGGCGTGCGCCGCGACTAGGCCTCCCACGGCATCGAATCGACGCAACGGCCGGGCCTTCGCCCGGCCGTTTTTTTCGCCCGCCGATGGGGTTCCATGATTGGCCGGCGTTTTCAGACAGCACCCAGGTGGCTGTCTGGCGCCGCGCCTGATCTGCTCAAAAGTCATTGAACTAGATGTATCCGATAGCTTCTGGCCGGGATTTTAGATGGCTGCCACTCTCGCTCCTGCAGGGAGGTACGCCATGCTCGACCTTTTGGAACAGCAGCAAAAACTCACAAAAAATCAGTGGAAGATCGCCGGCGCCGCGACGCTTGGCGACATGCTCGATTTCTTCGATTTTTTCCTGATCAGCTTTGTCCTCGGCTATGTCGTCAAGAACTGGCACCTGACCTTCGGCCAATCGGGCGCGATCCTCTTGGCGTCTGGAATTAGCGCGCCGTTCGGCTCGCTGTTTTACGGCTGGCTGGCGGACGCCGCGGGTCGGCGGACGGCCTTGGTCGCGGCGGTTCTCAACGTTTCGGTTGCGACGGGCGCGATGGCGTTGACCCCGGAAGGCGCCTGGCAGTACCTCGTCGCCTGCCGCTTTGTCGTCGGTTTCGGTGTGACCGGGCTCTACTCGGTCGACATCACGCTGATGCAAGAGTTCTCGCCGGCGAGCAAGCGCGGCTGGTTCACCGGCATCACGACGACGCTCTTGCCGGCAGGATCATTGCTAGCCGCGTTGCTTGGCTACTTTGTCGCCCCTTACATCGGCTGGCGCGGGATGGTCGCGACAGGGCTTCTGCCTGCCCTGCTTTGCCTCTATGTACGGATTTTCGTGCCAGAGTCGCCCCACTGGCTGCTGCGCAAGGGACGGCCGGAGGAGGCGCGCAAGTCGCTGGCTTGGGCGATGGAGATTGATCCGGCCACGATCCCATTGCCGACTGTGCTGCCGCCGACTGAGCGGACGCGGTGGATCGAGCTGTTCCGCTATCCGCGCAACATTGTGGCGGGCTGCCTGACCGGCCTGACCCAGACTGGCGGCGTCGCGCTGGCGCTATGGCTGATCGCGCTGTTCGTGATGGTGCTCAACGTCACCCCGCAGGAAGCGTCAAAGTTGGCGATTTTCGTCGCGCTCGGCGCGATCGCAGGCCGCTTCTTCTGCTCCTGGATTTCGGATGCGTGGGGCCGGCGTACCTCGGGGGTCCTGTGCTGTGTGGTCTCGGCCATCTTCATGGCGCTGGCGGGGTACCTGCACGATGTCTACATCGGCGGCGCGTCGATGTTCTTCGTGATGATCCTGTGCCAGAGCTTCCTCGGTAGCGGCAATTACACGATCGTCGGACCCTATATGGGCGAGCTGTGGCCCGCCCGGCTGCGGGGCAGCGGCATGGGCCTCGTCTACGGCGTCGGCAACCTGGGCAAGTTCATTGGGCCGGCGGGCCTCGCCTGGATCGCTGGATCGAGCAACTTCGTCAAGCCAGAGGCGACGATGGCTGCGCTCGTCCCGGGCTTCCTGTTCTTCGCGTACTGGTACTTGATCGGCGCCTTCGCGTTTTGGCTGATTGGCGCCGAGACCCGCGGTCGCACGATCGACGAGATCGACCGTGAGATGAACGCCATGGCCACCGCGACGCCCGAGGTGGTGTCGTGTGTCTGCGGCATCGTCTCTGCCGTGCTAAGCGTCGCGGTGATGCCGTTCGCGCCGCTCGCGATGCTGATTTCAGTCGGCTTCACCTCGATCGCGCCGGGATTGGGCGGCGTGCTGATGCTGATCTGTGCGGCGGGCATCCTCTACCTTACCCTGACGACAGCGGGATTGGTGGTGATGATCCTCGGGATGATTACGGCGGTGTTGGCGGCGGTGGCAGGAATCGCCTCGCTGATGACGCCTCGCGCCAAGGCGGCGATTGCCCTGCCCCAGGCCGCCGTCACGTCGCACTAGGAGGGCCGCGGGCCGAGCCGCTACTTCTCGTGACTAAAGGCCGGGCCTCGTGCCCGGCTTTTTTTGTGCAAATCGGACCGACTCTTCCGGTTGCCGATTTTTGATATTCTGATATCTGATATAACTGTATGCAAATGGTCGGCCAACGAAGCCGCCGTACGGATCAAATATCGGCCGTTGGACACGTGCCAATGGCTGGCAAGACCAAGAAGCGGGAAATCCGCCACGGTGCGACATGGGAGGAATGGATGCTCGAACTTTTGGAAGGTCAAAAAAGGCTGACGGCGAACCAGTGGAAAATCGCCGGGGCGGCGACGCTCGGCGACATGCTCGATTTCTTCGACTTCTTTCTGATCGGCTTCGTCCTGGCGTTTGTCGTCAAGGATTGGGGTCTGACCTACGGCCAGTCGGGCGCGATCCTGCTCGCTTCCGGCGTTAGCGCGCCGTTCGGTTCGCTATTCTATGGCTGGCTCGCCGACAAGGTCGGCCGCCGTACCTCCCTGATTCTGGCTATCCTCAACGTGTCGCTCGCGACCGGCGCGATGGCGCTGACCCCGAGCGGCGGCTGGATGTATCTGGTCGCCTGCCGCTTTGTCGTCGGCTTTGGCGTGACCGGGCTTTATTCGGTCGACATCACGCTGATGCAGGAGTTCAGCGCCTCGCACAACCGCGGCTGGATCACCGGGTTGACGACGACGATGCTGCCCGCCGGGCAGCTGCTCGCCGCGCTGCTCGGCGCTTTTGCCGCGCCCTATATCGGCTGGCGTGGCCTCGTTGGGATCGGTCTGCTCCCCGCCCTGCTGTGCCTTTATGTCCGGGCGTGGGTTCCAGAGTCGCCGCATTGGCTATTACGCCGGGGCCGTGTCGACGAAGCGCGTAAATCGATCGCCTGGGCCCTGCGGATCGACCCCGCCAGCGTCACACTTCCCGAGGTGCTGCCGCCGATCGAGCACACGCGTTGGCTCGAATTGTTCAAATACCCGCGCAGTATTGTCGCCGGTTGCCTCACTGGCCTGACCCAGACCGGCGGCGTCGCGTTGTCGCTGTGGATGGTGACCCTGTTCGTGATGGTGCTGAAGATCACCCCGCCGCAAGCCTCGAGACTGGTGATCTTTTTCAGCCTGTCGTCGATCGCCGGCCGGTTCTTCTGCTCGTGGATCTCCGACGCGATGGGGCGCCGCGCCTCGGGCATCTTCTCCTGCCTTGTCGCGGCGGGCTTCATGTCGCTGGCCGGCTATATGCACGACGTCTACATCGGCGGTCTATCGATGTTCTTCGCGATCATCGTGTTGCAGGGCTTCATGGGCAGCGGCAACTATTCGATCGTCGGGCCGTATATGGGCGAGATGTGGCCGGCGCGGCTGCGCGGCAGCGGCATGGGACTCGTCTACGGCGTCGGCAATCTGGGCAAGTTCATCGGCCCGGCCGGGCTGGCGCTGATCGCTGGATCGGACAACCTCGTTAGCCCCAAGGCAACGATCGACGCGCTCATCCCTGGGTTCAACTACTTCGCGCAGTGGTACCTGATCGGCGCCTTTGCCTTCTGGCTGATCGCCCCGGAAACCCGCGGCCGGACGATCGCCCAGATCGACGAGGCGATGAGCGCCATGCAGTCGCGCGGTTCCGAGGTTGTTTCGGCGATTTGCGGCATCATTGGGGCCGTCTTGACGATCCTCATCCACCCGTTCGCCCCGTTGGCGGTGTTCGCGGCGGTCGCGATCACGATCGCGTCGCCCACCATCGGCGGCGCCTTGATGATCGCGTGCAGCGTCGGGTTGATCTACCTGGGTCTGGGTACGTTCATGGCGTTCACGCCGATTGTCGGCACGCTTTGCGCGCTTTCCGTGGCCCTGGTGTTCATCGCCGGCGTGGCGGCGATCATGACTGGCCTTGGCAGGCCTGTTGGGCAGACGGCCCAGCCCGCCGTTTCGTCGTGAGCGATCTCGCTTAAGGCGCTTGCCTCACGGAAGGGCCGGGCCCTGGGAGTTTCCCTGGGCCCGGCCATTTTTTTGAAGATTAGCCGAGCCGCGTCCCGGCTTTACGACTTTCGTCTATCTGATATAACTATGCGTATGGCTCGTTAAGGGCCTGACGAGGGTGGGAACCCACCCCGGCTTGAACAGGACACGCCGACCACAAGCGGTAGTTGCCGCGCGTCGCACGGCGAGGCTTCGGGAGACGGCGTTCGCGATGCGAACGCCTGAAACGCGCTACCCCTATCCCCGTCGTGCTCGTCTTTCGGCATCGCCGCCTCGGCCGGTCAACCGAGAGGCAACGTCTATGCTTGAACGTTTGGAGCGCCAGGAGAAGCTGACGGCCAATCAGTGGAAGATCATCGCCACGGCCGGCGTCGGCGACATGCTGGATTTCTTCGACTTCTTCCTGATCGGCTATGTGCTGGCCTTCATCCTGAAGGATTGGCACCTGACCTACGGGCAGTCGGCCCTGATCCTGATCTCCGCCGGGTTGGGTGCGGTGCCTGGGGCCTTCTTCTGGGGCTGGATGGGCGATGTGATCGGCCGCCGGCGCGTGTTCATCCTCACCGCGCTCAACGTCGCCGCCGCCACCGGCATCATGTATTTCACCCCGGGCGCCGACGGTTGGGTTCCGGGCTGGCTGTTCCTCGTCTTCTTCCGCTTCTTCGTCGGCTTCGGCAATGCCGGGATGATCGCGGTCGATATCCCGCTGGTGCAGGAGTTCGTGCCGACTTACAAGCGCGGCTGGGTCGGCGGCCTGACCACCGTCTTGCTGCCGGCCGGCAACGTGCTGGGCGCGATCTGCGGCGCCTACCTGGCGCCGAAGATCGGCTGGCGCGGGCTGTTCCTGGTCGGCCTGACCCCGGCGCTGCTGGTGCTGATGATCCGCTACTGGATCCCGGAATCGCCGCGTTTCCTGATGCGGATGGGCCGGCTCGACGAGGCGCGCGAATGCGCTCGCCTGGGCCTTGCAGTGCGATCCTAACGAGATCGAACTGCCGGCGAACCTGGCGACCGAGGTCGCGGTGGAAAAGACCTCCTGGATCGAGCTGTTCAAATATCCGCGCAGCATGTTTGCTGCTTGCGCGGTGGCGCTGAGCCAGACCGGCGGCGTCGGCATCCTGATGTGGATCACCGCGCTGTTTGTGATGGTGCTGAAGATCACCCCGGCCGAGGCCTCCTTCCTGATGATCTGGGTCGGTATCCTCGGCGTCGTCGGACGCGCGGTCGCGTCGTGGATGTCGGACGCGTTCGGCCGCCGCTGGTCGGGCTTCCTGATCGGCGCCGGCGGGGCGATCACCATGGCGCTCGCCGGTTATCTGCACGACGTCTATGTCGGCACGGTGTCGGTGTTCTTCGTGCTGATCATGGCCCAGCGCTTCTTCGGCGATGCCAGCTATGCGATCATCGGACCGTACATCGCCGAAGTCTGGCCGAATCGGCTGCGCGCGAGCGGCATGGGCTTCAGCTATGGCATCGGCAATCTCGGCAAGATCATCGGCCCGCTGGGATTGGCGCTCGTCATCGGCTCGTCCAACTACATCACGCCGAAGGCGACGCTCGATCAGATCTTCCCGGCTCTGCTGTTCCTAGCCTTCTGGTACGGGCAGGCGGCGCTTGTTTTCCTGTTTTTCGCGATTGAGACGAAGAACGTCTCGATCGAGGAGATGGACAACAAGCTGAGCGGAGGCGTGAACAAACCTGCGCTTGCGGCGGCCGGCAACGTGGCTGCCGAGTAGCGCCGCGCTGCCGTTCAACCGGAAACGGCCGGGCCTTTGCCCGGCCGTTTTTCGTACGAACGGCTGGGCTGAGGGGCATAACAAAGGCCCGGCCGATTCTGGCCGGGCCTTCTCCCCGCATGACGGCGTTGGGTGTCGAGCGGCCAAAGCCGTAGCCGGGTAACGAATTCGCAGGGTAATCGGCCTATTGATGAGCGGGCACCGTAGCGTCGCCCGCTCATCGTTGTTGGTGCCGATGCACCTTGGACGGGACCGAAAGAGGCTGCTACACATGCAAGACATGAATCGCGAGGTTCGCGGATGATTGGCAGGCGCGGTTTTATCGCGATCGCCGTGGTTTCGGCGTTTATGGGCGCGCACTCGCTCAATCCGCGCGAGCTCTACAACGAGATGTACCCGGTCGAGACGCTGAAGCGCGACGCGTTCGGCATCTGCCACGCGGCCAATCCGTCCTTTATCCGGGCGTTCAAGGACGATCGCGAGACCTGCTATGACAGCATGCCCAACGCGATCGAGGTGGCGCTCGGCCGTGTACATCGCGGTGCCCAGACGAGCGCCTCGCTCGATCCGTCGCGGCAGGCCGAACTGCTGATTCAACTCGCGGCGATGCCGCCGCGCCAGCCGGTTGTCGTCTCCCCGTCGCTGGGGAACGGGCTCGCGCCCTGCGCGAAGAACGGTCCGGCGCCGGTCGCCGCCACGCCGAGCCTGCCGCCGCCAACCGCGCCGGGCGGTACGCCGCTAGGCAAGACGGTGCTCGGCAATCTGCCGCCGATCCCGCAGGCCGCGCAAAATAGCGTGGCGTCTCGGCAGCCGGCGCCGCAGCCCCTGGCGCCGGGTGTCGCCGGCACCGCCAACGGCATCGGGTTCGACCCGGTGTCGTCGTCCGATGTTGGCGACAAGGGCCCTCCGGCGATCGTGCCGCTGGCCCCCGCCACCGCTTGCAACGACGGCGCCTGAAAGCAGGATCGCGCCGCTTGCGCCGCCCGCAGCGGCGCATGCTAATTTGCTCCCTCCGCCGCCCGCCGGACTTCGCTTCCGCCGATGAACGACGCCTTGCCTCGCGACGCCGCCGCGCTGCCGACTAGCGCGGCCGGGGCGTCGCCGATGATGGCGCAATACCAGGAGATCAAGGCGGCCAACCCCGGCTACCTGTTGTTCTACCGGATGGGGGATTTCTACGAGCTGTTCTTCGACGACGCGGTCCGGGCGGCGCCGGCGCTCGACATCGCGCTGACCAAGCGCGGCCGCCATGACGGTGCCGACATCCCGATGTGCGGCGTGCCGGTGCACACCGCCGAAGCCTATCTCGCGCGCCTCATCCGCGCCGGGTTCAAGGTCGCGATCTGCGAGCAGGTCGAGGACCCGGCGGAGGCTCGCCGGCGCGGCAATCGCGGCCCGGTCAAGCGCGCCGTGGTGCGGCTTGTCACCGCCGGGACGCTCACCGAGGACGGCCTCCTCGACGCGCGCCGGCACAACTACCTCGCCAGCATTGCCGAGGCCGGCGGCGAGATCGGCCTCGCCTGGCTCGACCTCTCGACCGGCGCCTTCGCCCTGACCCAAACGGGCGAGGGGACGCTCGCCGGCGAACTGGCGCGCATCGCGCCAGGGGAGATTCTGCTGCCCGAGCGGCTGCTCGCCCGGCCGGCGTTGTTCGAGCTGTTCGCCGATTGGAAGCCGGCGTTGACGCCGCTCCCCAACCCTCGCTTCGACAGCGAGGCCGGGCGGCGCCGGCTCGAAAGCTTTTATGGGGTCAAGGCGCTCGACGGGTTCGGGACCTTCGGCCGGGCCGAGATCGCCGCGGCCGGCGCGCTGGTCGATTACGTCGCGCTGACCCAAAAGGGCGGAGCCGCGCACCTCGCCGCGCCAAGCCGCGTCTCGCCCGGCTCGGTGATGCAGATCGATACGGCGACCAGGCGCAACCTCGAGCTGCTCCAGACATTGTCGGGCGAGCGGCGCGGCAGCCTGCTGTCGGTCATCGACCGCACCGCGACCGGCGCCGGCGGCCGGCTCCTCGCCGACCATCTCGCCGCGCCGCTGACCGAGCCGGCCGCCATCGCCGCGCGGCTCGACGCGGTGCAGTTCTTTGTCGAGCGCGGCGGATCTGCGCGCCCAGTTGCGCGAACGCCTCAAGCATTGCCCAGACATCGAGCGGGCGCTGACCAGGCTCAGCCTTGGCCGCGGAGGGCCGCGCGACCTCGCCGCGCTGCGCGACGCGCTCGGCGAGACCGCGTCGCTGCGGCTCATGCTGTCGGCGCCGAGCCTCGTGCCGTTGCCGGCGCTCGTCGCCGAGGCGGAAACCCGGCTCGGCGAGCACGGACCACTGGTCGACCGGCTCACCCGTGCGCTCGCCGCCGAGCTGCCGCTCTTCGCCCGCGACGGCGGATTTATCGCGCCCGAATATTCGGTAGAGCTCGACCAGCTGCGTGAATTGCGCGACCAGAGCCGCCGCACCATCGCGGCGCTGCAGGCGCGCTACGCCGAGGAAACCGGCGTCGCCAGCCTGCGCATCCGCCACAACAACGTCATCGGTTACTACATCGAGGTGTCGCAAGCGAACGCCGGCAAGCTCGGCACCGACTACATCCACCGTCAGACGATGGCGGGGGCGATGCGCTTTACCACGACCGAGCTCGCCGAGCTCGAAAGCAAGATTTCGAGCGCCGCTGACCGTGCGTTGGCGCTGGAACTGCGTCTCTTCGACGATCTCGTCGCCGAGGTCATGGCGCAGCGCTTGCCGATCGCCGAGGCCGCCGCCGCGCTCGCCGGCCTCGACCTCGCCGCCGCGCTGGCCGAGCGTGCGGTCGAGGACAATTGGGTCCGACCCGAGATCACGGGCGGCACGGCGTTCGAAATCCGCGGCGGCCGGCACCCGACCGTCGAGGCGGCGCTCGCCGGCCAGGGCGCCTTTGTCGCCAACGATTGCGTGCTCGGCGAGGAGGAGCGCATCTGGCTCGTCACCGGCCCCAACATGGCCGGGAAAAGCACCTTCCTGCGGCAGAACGCGCTGATCGCGATCCTGGCGCAGATGGGCTCGTATGTGCCGGCCGCCTCGGCGCGGATCGGCGTCGTCGACCGCCTGTTCAGCCGGGTCGGCGCCGCCGACGACCTCGCGCGCGGCCGCTCGACCTTCATGGTCGAGATGGTCGAGACCGCCGCCATCCTCAACCAGGCGGGGCCCAGGAGTTTCGTCATCCTCGACGAGATCGGCCGCGGCACGGCGACCTTTGACGGGCTGTCGATCGCCTGGGCCTGCCTCGAACATCTGCACGAGGTCAACCGCAGCCGCGCGCTCTTCGCGACGCATTACCACGAGCTGACGACCTTGGCGGCGAAGCTGCCGGCGCTCGTCTGCCACACGATGCGGGTCAAGGAGTGGAAGGGCGACGTCGTTTTCCTGCACGAGGTTGCGCCCGGCACCGCCGACCGCTCCTACGGCATCCATGTCGCCAAGCTCGCCGGCCTACCGGAGGAGGTCACCGCGCGCGCCGAGGAGGTATTGGAGATACTGGAGAACGGCGACGAGGCCGGCGCGTTGGCGCGGCTCGCCGACGACCTCCCGCTGTTCCGCGCCATGCAGCACCGCCCGGCGCCTGCCGCCGCGAGGGAGTCCGCCACCGAGGCGATGCTCAAGGACGTCCGCCCCGACGAACTCACCCCGCGCGAGGCGCTCGAACTGCTCTACAAGCTCAAGGCGGCGTTGCCGGAGCCCTGACTGGATTACTCAACTTTCGAATACCGGAAGGAGCAGCGGCGGCGGGAGGCGTTAAAATGGGCATATACAGATTGGAGGCGGAGAAACGATGCCCCGGGTAAGCGAGATCGAGGACTCGGGTGGCGACCCGGTCCTCAAGGAAATCTTCGAGCGGGAGCGCGAAATGTTCGGCGGCCTGCTCAACCCCACCAAAGTGATGGCGCATTGCCCGCCGATCTTGCGCGCTGCCAAGCTGCTCGGCGCCTCGATCGAGCAATCGGGGCAACTGCCGAAGGAGTTGTTGGCGTTGGTCAATTTTCGCGTTGCCTCGATCAACGGCTGCCCGTTCTGAATCGACATCAATTCCGTCCGTGTGATGGAAGGCGATGAGGGCGAGGCGAAACTGCGGGAGGCGGCAGGCTGGCGCGACAGCCCGTTATTCAGCGAGCAGGAGCGGCTGGCGCTCGAATATGCCGAGCGCATCACGATTACCGGCGAACGCGTCGACGACGCCTTGTTCGCGCGTCTGAAGACGCGGTTCAGCGAGGCGCAGATCGTCGAGCTGACCGCCGCGGTTGCGTTGGAGAATTTTCGCAGCAAGTTTAACCCGCCGCTCGGCATCGAGGCGCAAGGCTTTTGCCTGCTGCCGGAACGGTGATTATTTCTTCGGACTGAAATCCTGGTCGGGGAAGGCGGTGCCGCTGACACTCGGTACCTGGATCACGATCATCGGGTGCCCGGCGCTCTGGTGGCAGGCATTGCAGCCCGTGGTAAGGTCGGCGTAGGCCTTGGTGAAACCCGCAGAATCCTTCGCTTTGATCGCCTTATCGAGCGCCTCCATCGGCTGTTTGACGGTGGCGGCGATCGCCTGTGGGATCGACAACTCGCCGTGTTTCAGGATGAATTTGCCGATATCGTCGAAGGTCTCGTTCAGCTCGTCGCGCTCGTAATCCGCGAGATCCCAGTTCTCCGCCGCCCCGGCAAGACCCAATTTGGTGTGGCGTGGCTGCACGTACGCGGTCATCAGCTCGCCGAGGCCGGGGCGGAAGGGCTTACCCGAATACACGTCCTCCATGTTCATGCCAGGCATGGTCATCCCCGGCATGCTCGTGTGCTGCTGGGCCGAACCGGGCAGCGGCGCCGCGCAGGCGGCGACGGCGGCAAGGGCGAGGAGGATCGTGCGCGGGGTCATAGGACCTCCTATCCGAAGAGGGCGGCGAGGAGCGCGGTCCCGAGCGCTCCCAGAATGACGACGAGCCAGGGCGGCACCGCCCACAGCGCCAAGAGCAGAAAGGCGGTGATGCCGATCGCGAAATCGCGCGGCGCGAAGATCGCGCTGGTCCATACCGGGTTGTAAAGCGCCGCCAGCAGCAGCCCGACCACGGCGGCGTTGATCCCGTTGAGCCCGGCCTGCACCGCCTGGCGCCGGCGCAGCGAGTCCCAGAACGGCAACACGCCGATAAGCAGCAGAGGCGACGGCAGGAAGATCGCGACGAGGCAGATGAGGCCGCCCAGCCATCCGTTCGGCGCCGGTCCCATCACCGTGCCCAGATAGGCGCTGAAGGTGAAGAGCGGGCCGGGCACCGCCTGGGCGGCGCCGTACCCTGCTAAAAACGCATCGTTCGACACCCAGCCGGGCGGCACCACCTCGGCCTGCAACAGCGGCAGCACGACATGGCCGCCGCCGAACACCAGCGCGCCGGAGCGATAGAACGCGTCGAACAGCGCGATCGGTTGGCTCGGCACGGCGGCGCGCAGGAGCGGCAGTCCCCCGAGCAGCACGAAAAACAACGCCAGCGAGGCGATCGACAAGGCGCGCGGCACGTTGACCGCGATCGGCGGGCCGGCGCCGCGCGGCGTAGCCTTGATCCACGCCCAGCCAATGAGCCCGCCGGCGGCGATCGCGCCGACCTGTCCGGCCGCCGAGGGCAGCGCCGTCGCCAGGATCGCCGCGGCGATGGCGACGGTGGCGCGCTCCTTGTCGGGGCAGAGGTTGCGCGCCATCCCCCACACCGCGTTGGCGACCACCGCGACCGCCACGATCTTCAGCCCGTGCAGCCAGGCGGCGTGCGACAGATCGCCAAACCACGCGACCCCGTAGCCGAACGCGATCAGCGCCAATGCCGACGGCATCGTGAAGCCGAGCCACGCCGCCAACCCGCCGGGAAGGCCGGCGCGCAGCATGCCGATCGAGATCGCCACCTGGCTGCTCGCCGGGCCGGGCAGGAACTGGCACAGCGCGACGATGTCGGCGAACGCCGCCTCATCGAGCCATTTGCGCCGGGCGACGAACTCGCCGCGGAAATAGCCGAGATGCGCGACCGGGCCGCCGAATGAGGTCAGGCCAAGCCGCAGAAAGATGCGCAAAACCTCAAAGGCCGAACCGGGATGAGCTGTCGCATTATCCGTTCCGGTGGCCGCAGTCATCGACTTCCCCCGCTATCTCGAACCGGCATGAAAGCGTGGCCGGACCTCGCTGGCGAACAGCTCCAGCGTCCTGATGACCTCGGCCTGAGGGAGATTTCCGAGGAAGCCCGTCACCAGCATGAAGTTGCCAAAACGGAATTCTTCGTGGAGCGCGGCGATGCGTTGAGCGACGGTGTCGGGGCTGCCCACGATCGCCACCTCGCGCAGCCAGCGCTCGGTTTCGAGCTCTTCCTCGGTCGAGATCCGCCGCCGCACCTGTTCGCCGCCGCGGCGATAGCCCGCGGTCAGTTTCTCCGCCGCCGGCAATGCCGCCTGCCAGGCGGCTTCGTCGCTCTCGCCGACGACAACGAAGCGGCCGATCGGCACTTCGGAGACATCGCCGCCGGCGTCCTTGAAGGCGACGATGCAGCGCCGGATGCTGTCCACCGATTGCTGGCTGCCCTGGAACAGGGTCAGACCGCGCTGACCGACCCAAGCCGCGGCCTCCTCGCGATACGTCGCCACGTAGACCGGCGGATGCGGCCGCTGGACGCATTTCGGCTCGATCGAACTCGATCCGCGAACCGACCTCGACCTTCGGCTCGGTCCAGAAGCGGATCAGTCTCTCGAAAGCGGTGTCGAAGGTTTGCGACCGATCCGCGTAGTCGAGCCCCCAGGCCTCGAAATATCGGCTGGTGTTGCCGCGCGACACGCCGAGATCGACACGCCCCTCGGAGAGCACGTCGAGCGTGGCGATCTCTTCCGCCAGCCGGATCGGCTCGAACAGCGGCAGCACCAGAGACCGAGAAGCCGATCCGAATTTTTGCGGGTGCGCATCGCCAGGGCGGTCGCCAGCAGGATCGGGGAGAGGCAGACCCGGCTTCCTTGGCCGAAATGCTCCTCGTTGATCCACAGCCCGTCATAGCCGAGCAACTCGGCCAGCGGGCCGAGTTCCAGCAGGCTCGTCGCGGACTCATCCAATCCAGCGCCGCATCCCGACAGGTCAAAGCGCATCGTGGGCACCGCTCGTTTGCGATCACTGAATTACTAGATCGCTCCTCGAACAGCTAGCTGATGAGCTCGCGAAACATTGGCGTGACGCGAGCGGCGGTCACCGGCCTGAGACGCGCGGTAGACGCGGCGCGCGACGAAGCCGGAGCGTTCCTCCGTCAGACAGCAAATAGCCGCGCTCCTCGAGGCCGTGCAGGATCGGATAGAGGGTTCCGGCACTGAGTCTGTATCCGTGCCGGGCCAATTCCTCGATCATCGCCAACCCGTATACCGGCTCGCACGCAGCGTGGTGCAGGACGTGGCAGACGAACAAGGCCAGCGTAAAGAGACCGGTCATCCATCGCAAGTGAAACGCAAATCGAACAATCGATATTGATTGACGATAGCGGCGTCGCGCAACGCGTCACAAGAACCGGTTCAGGCTATGCCGATAGCGGCAGCGCCTGGCCGTCCATGTCGTCGTGATCCATGCGCAGGTGGCGCAGCACGGTCGGCGCGATGTCGATGAGGCTGCTCGGCCGCGTCTCGACCCGCCGGCCGAACCCGCCGCCCTCGGCGATGAGGAACGGGCGCTGCTCGTTGGCGCCGAGCCCGCCATGCTGGCCGAAACCGATCTTGCTTTCGCTGTCTTCGGGGTTGAAGACGATGGGCGCGTGGCCGGCGACCCCGTGCGGGTTGACCCGGTCGTCGGTCGCCATCGCCACCGCGACTTGCAGCGCGCCGTCGGTCGGCAGCCCGATTTCGGCGAGCCCGGACCCGGCGACGACCCGCCCCGCCCAGTTCTCCCGCGCGAGGAACTCCGCGGTCGCGGCCGCCCGGCTTCGCGCCGCTTCGCTGAAGAAAATCGTCGCCGAGGTGCCCTGCGGCGCGACGACGACATCGCGCGATTGCGGCGCTTCCTTGAGCCCGGCGGCGATCAGTATCTCGTTGAGGTCAATCGCCTCCGACACCGTCTCCATGCCGTGATCGGAGCCGGTGAGGAACAAGATGTCCTCGCCGGTGGGGTCGAGCCGGCGCACGGTCTCGAACACCTGGCGCACGCAGCGGTCGGCGGCGGCGATGGCCTCGCGATGCTGCGGCGAGCCGAGTGGCGAGTGATGGCCGGTATAGTCGGGCTCCGAAAGCCACATCAGCGCCAAGGCGGGGGCGCGGTCCTCGACGATCTCGGCGCAGAACCGGTCGGTCATCGCCTGGTCGCCGGCGATGCCTTTCTTCAGACCCGCGCTTGCCGGGTCGTCGATCGGCTTCGCGCCCGGACCATAGCTGCCGGCCGAATGGTAGACGGTGCCGTGCCCGTCCGGGTCCTGGAAATAGGCGGCGCCGGGCGAGACGTTCGAGCAGACGATCGCCATCTCGTTGTGCCAGCGCAGCCGCTCCGCGAGGGTCGGCACATGCAAGGTGCGCCCGGTGGCGCGGCGCATGCGCTCGCGAAAATCGGGCGCGCCGGCGTTGCGGCAGACCAGGCCGTCGCCCTCGTCGAGCGCCTGGGTATTGCCATAGAGCCCATGCCGCGCCGGCAGGCAGCCCGTGGCGATCGAGGCGCTCGATGCCCGGGTCGTCGACGGGAAGACGCTGCGGTGCGCGGCGAAAGCGGTGGCCGCGCCGACCAGCTCGACCAGGAACGGCGTGTCCCGCTCGCCGATCAGGTCGCGACGCAGGCTGTCGCAGATGACGATGACCGCGCGTTTGTCACCCTTCATGCCTCGATCCTCTCTACGCCTGGACGGCGCGTGTGCGTCCTTCGAGGCTTCGCAGTGCGAAGCACCTCGGGATGAGGGATGTTTTCGGTGCCATCTACAATCCTTCCTCATCCTGAGGAGGCTGCGAAGCAGCCGTCTCGAAGGACGCGAACCAGCATTGCAGCCACTAAGCCGCCACTCCGTTGAGAGCAAAATCGAAGATGTCGAAATTGCGTAGCCGCGCCTTCGCCTTGTCGCGGTATTTGGCGTTGAGCGAGTGCGACAACAAAAACGGCACACGCTGCTCGCCGCGCCCGCCATGCGAGCGCAGCCGATGGCCGGCGATCCCGGACAGATCGTGCTCGGCTTCGCTCGCGCCAATCACGGTGTTGGCATCGCCGGTGACGACGAGATCGGCCTCGCGGTCCCAGGGCAGCTCGTATTCGGCCGCAGGCGGCGTGCGCGGTCGAGCACCTGGTCGATGCCGGGAAGCCGGCGCACGGCGCGCGCCAAGTCGTTCGGTGTGGCCCCGCTCTTGGCGTAGACCCGCACGAACGAGCCGAGCGCGCCGTGATGGCGCACGAACGGGTCGGTGATCGGGCAGATCACCCGCACCGCGCCGGGGCCGAATTCGCGGTTCAGCACATCTTCGAGGAAGATGACGTGCGGGCTGCCGTCGGGCAGCGCCTTGTCGTTCATCCCGTGGTCGGCGGTGACCCCGACAACGCAGCCAAGCTCGACGAGCCGCGCGATCCGCCGGTCGAGCGCATGGTGGAACTCGAGCGCCTCCGGCTCGTCGGGCGCGTGCCCGTGCTGCACATAATCGGACAGCGACAAATAGAGCAGTTCGGCGCGGCCCTGTTCGACCAGCCTGATCCCGGCGTCGAGCACGAACAGCGACAGATCGGCCGAATACATGTCCGGCTTCGGCCGGCCGACCAACGCCTCGACATTGTCGATGCCGTGTTCGTCGATGGTGCAGCGGTCGGCGAATTCGGACGAGAAGCAAATCCCCTTCACATTATGGCCGAGCATCCGCCGCAGTTTGTCCTTGGCGGTCACTGCCGCGGTCGCCACGCCGGCCTGCGACATTGCCGCCAAGAGCGTTGGCGCGCGCAGCATCGCCGGATCGGTCATCATCACCTCGGCGCCGCTCTCGCGGTCGAGCGCGAAATTGCCCGAGATGCCGTGCACCGAGGGGGGCACGCCGGTGACAATCGAGACGTTGTTCGGGTTGGTGAAGGTCGGCATCGCCGCGTCGCCGGTTCCGTAGAAGCCGCCGCCGCGAAAACCCGCGATCGTCGGCAGCACCCCCACCGCGATGCCCGCTTCGAGATAGGCCGGATCGCAGCCATCGGCACAGATCACCACAGTCGGTCGGTTTGGGCGGCGATAAATGCGGCCATTGACGGCGATCTGTTCCATTCGGGGCGCCTTCGCGGCAGGATCGGGGGTGCGATTATAAAGGTAAAAGATGACAGCCGGGACAGGCGACTTGCGTCCTTCGAGGCCTCGCTGCGCGAGGCACCTCAGGATGAGGGAGGTTTTGATGCCCTGCACAAAGCTTCCTCATCCTGAGGAGCGCCCGTAGGCGCGTCTCGAAGGACGCGCGAGACCGATGCAGCCGACCCATGACATCACCCTCGACTGGCGCCGCTGGGCGGACTTCTCAGCGCCGCTTCTCTACGAGCTGTTGCAATTCCGTCAGGCGATCTTTGTCGTCGAGCAGGCCTCGCCCTATGCCGATCTGGACGGCCGCGATGCGCGCGCCGAGCACCTGCTGGTACGCCGGGGCGATGCGCTGATCGGCTGCTTGCGGCTGATCGAGCCCGATCCGCTGGTGCGGATCGGCCGGGTCGCGGTCGCTCCCATCGAGCGCGGGCATGGTCTGGCGCGGGTGATGATGGAGGCGGCGATGCAGCGCGCCACGGAGGTCTATCCGCATCGCGATGTGGGGCTCAGCGCGCAGACCTACCTCGAGCCGTTCTACCAAAGTCTCGGATTTGTCGCCATTTCGGCGCCCTATGACGATTGCGGCGTGCCGCACATCGATATGATCGGCCCGGCGCGGAGTACCTGAAGCGCCAAATACGCGCAGCGGCATGCCGGTCGACATGCCTACAATCGCCGGATGAGCATGCCCGGCGGGGTTTCCGCCTCTCGCGTTCCTCGCCAGAGCTGGCTGATCCTCGCCGCCGCCTTTAGCGCGTTCACCATCGGCGCGGGGTTGATGCATTCCTATGCGGTTTTTCTGATCGCCTTCATCGAGGAATTCGGCTGGAGCCGGGGCGAGACTTCGATCGCCTATTCGGTGTCGCAGCTCGTTGCCGGAGGGAGCTCGCCGCTGGTCGGGATGCTGGTCGACCGGCTGGGCCCGCGCCGCCTGTTGCTGCTCGGCGGCGGTCTCCTGGTGCTGGGCCTCGCCGCCAGTGCGTTCATCGCGCATCTGTGGCAGATCGTCGTGCTCTACGGCGTGGTGATGACGTTCGGGGCGAATTGCCTTGGACTTGTCGTCTTCGTGCCGCTGCTGTCGCGCGTCTTCGTGCGCCAGCGCGGCATGGCGATCTCGATCGTGCAGTCGGCGAACGGGTTCGCCCGCGCCGTTTCGGCGCCGACCGTGCAGTTCATGATTTCGGGAATTGGCTGGCGCACCACCTATCTGGTGCAGGCGGCGTTCATGGCCGCTTTGGTGTTTCCGCTCGCGGCCTGGTTCCGCCGGGCCGACCCGTCGCGCGCCGCCGCTGATCTGCGTTCCGAGCAGCGAGGCCGCGCCGGCGTCGTCACCGGCGATTGCGCCGCGCGGCGGCTGGACCTTGGCCGAGGCGATGCGCACGCCGCATTTCTGGCTGCTGTTCGCGGTCTACCTGTTTACCGGCCTCGGCAGCTTTTTTGTTTCGCTGCATCAGCTCGCCTTCGCTGTCGATCGCGGCTTCGACAAGCTCTACGCCGCCGAAGTGCTCGGCATGGGCGCGTTTCTGGCGGTGTTCGGCACGATCGTCACCGGCACTCTCTCCGATTACATCGGTCGCGAGGTGTCGGCGATCATGGCTTACGGGTTTTCCATCGTCGGCGTCGTCTGCGCGCTGCTCATCACCAATTCGAGCCAACATTTGCTGCTGTGGTTGCACGCGTGCCTGTTCGGGCTGACCTGGGGCGCGCGCGGCCCGGCGATCACCGCCAAGACCGCCGATCTCTTCCCCGGCGCGCAATTGGGCACGATCCTCGGGGTCATCACCATCGGCAGCGGCTTGGGCGCGGCGGTCGGTTCGTGGGGCGCCGGCGTTATCTTCGACCTGTCGGGGAGCTACAGGCTCGCCTTCATCCTGTCGATCGTTTCGTATTTGTGCGGCGTCGTCGCGTTCTGGGCGCTGCGCCGACCGCCGGTTCGGCGCGTCCAGGCCTAGCCCGCGGCCAGCCCGCCGGCTGCCGCCGGACCTAGCAGACGGGTGCGCTCGGGCGGCAAGCTGAAGGTTACGGTGGTGCCGCGCCCAGGCTCGCTATCGAGCGACAATGTGCCGCCGTGCAGTTCGACCAGCCGCTTCGCCAGCGGCAGGCCGAGCCCGGTCCCGCCGTGCGGCCGGGTTAGCGAATTGTCGATCTGGCCGAACGGCTGGAGGGCGCGTGGTATCTCGTCGGGGGCCATGCCGATCCCGGTATCGGCGACCGATATCGACACTTCCCCATCACGACCGAGCGCGGCGGCGACGCGCACTGTGCCGCCCGACGGGGTGAACTTCACCGCGTTGGAAACCAGGTTAAGCAGCACCTGCTCGAGCCGCAGCTCGTCGCCGCTGACTTCAAGCTGGGTCGGCTCGATGTCAAGTGTGACGCTAGCCGCGGCGGCGCGGTCGCAGACCATGCGTCGGCAAGTCTCGAACATGGCCGCGATTCGAACCCAGCCATCGTGTAGTTCGAGCCGTCCGGCCTCGACCTTCGACAAATCGAGAAGGTCGTTGATGATCTGCAGCAGATGGTGACCGGAGCCGTGGATATCCCGCGCGTAGTCCCGGTAGCGGGCGTCGAGCGGACCGAACAGCGCCGAGGAGAGCACCTCGGAAAAGCCGATGATCGCGTTCAGTGGCGTGCGCAGCTCGTGGCTCATGTTGGCGAGGAACTGGCTCTTGGCCTGGTTCGCGGTCTCGGCTTCGTCTCTGGTCCTGCGCAGTTCGTGCTCGATCGCGTGCCGGTGGGTGGCGTCGCGGGCCACGACGAACAGATATTCGATGCCGCGAAATTCGAGATGGTTGACGGTGAGGTCGACGGGGATCAGCCCGCCGTCCTTGGTGATCCGGCGGCTCTCGAAGGTTTCGGCCGAGCCGTGTTTGTGCTCCTTCCACCGCTCCTGCCACCGCGCGCGGTCGAGGGTTGGATTGATGTCGAACACGGTTAGTCGCAGCAATTCTTCGCGGGTGTAGCCAAGCTGCCGGCAAACCGCGTCGTTCACGTTGACGAAATCGCCGGCCTCGTCGATCAGCGTGATGCCCTCGGAAGAACGGTCCATCGCCGCTCTGGTCAGCAGCAAATCGTCTTCGGTGTTGCGGCGGATGGCGATTTCGCGCTGCAAGGTTTCGGCGAGGCCGCGCAGGCGCTCGGCGCGCGATCGGCTGCGCGCCAGATAGAGAGCAAGCGCCGCCGTCAGCAACAGCCCGCCGGCGAGCGCGTCACCAGCCGGCGCCGGCGTTCCGCTGGGCATGGTCGAAGACCCAGAGCGAGGCGCCGACGCCCGGGGCGGCGACGAGCATGGCCGGCCAATGCTTGCATACGCCGATCGGATTCAACCGCGGATCCTCGTGCGCCTTTGGGCCTAGAAGCGAGAATGCCGTTGATATGGTTGAATAAGCGTAAAGCCCAACCCAGCGGCGAAACTGGCCGCTCGCACTAGCCCGGCTTGCGCACCAGCGCCTCGACCGTCGCGACCCGGCCCTGTTCGAGGTTGAGGCTCGAATTGATCTGCATCTGCCGCAGCCGCTCGCCGAGGATCAGATGCGTGCCGAGCGGCGCCAACCCCTCGCTTTCCAGCCGCTCGCGGTTGCGCCGGGTAGCCGGCTCGACATCCTTGGTGGTATCGCGCAACGAGACGATCTCGAACCCGGCGGCGCGAAGGTCCGCTTCCATCTCTGCCGGCGTCGCCAGAAAGCTTGTCGCCGCGCTCTCCGCCCAGGGCACCGGGTAGATCAGCGGATCGCCATTGCCGGCGCACAAATTCGACAGCGCCAGAACGCCGCCCGGTCGCAGCGCGCGGAAGGCCTCGCGGTAGAATTGGCGCTTGTCGGCGATGTTCATGATGACGTTCTGCGAATAGGCGCGGTCGAACGCGTTGTCGGGGACGGGCAGGGCGAGGGCGCTGCCGTTCTTTGATCGTCACTCGGTCCGCGAGCCCGGTGAGGCGGTTGAGCGCTTCCGCCGCGGCGCAGAATTCCGGGGTCAGGTCGACGCCGGTGACATGGACGTCGCATTTGGCGGCGATCCACCGCGCCGGGCCGCCGATCCCGGAGCCGATATCGAGCAGATGCTCGCCCGGCTGCGGTTTCAGCAGCTCGACCAGCTCCTTGGTGGCGACGACGCCGCGGCCGTGGAAATGATCGAGCACCGACAGCGCGTCGACCGTCACCGGTTGGTTCGCCGCCCGCAGCGCGGCGACGATGCGCTGGGCGATGTCGGCATTGCCGTAATGCGATGCGACGTCGGTCTCGATAGCCATGACCTATTGCCTCGGTCTTAAATGTGATCTTCTGGAATGCTAGCGCATTCCGGCGGTTCCGGCCCGCTCCCCCGCCCGGCCACCCAACCAGCATACTCTCGTTGGGCGGCCGGGCGGGGGAGCGGGCCGGTGCCGAAGGCGGCGCGGAGGCGCCGCCGCGCCGCCTTCGGCACTAGTGGAATCTTGATCAACCGCGATGCTAGCCGCATCGCACTTCATCGGGGAGAGCGCAGATGGCGTTGAAGATCGAACGGTTCCAGCCGCCGGGCATGGATGTGCGGATGCAGGAGGGCAAGGCGGCCTATTCGCACGTCGTTACCGTGTCGGGGTCGGGCAAGCTGATTTTCATCGCCGGTCAGCTCGGCCGCGACGCCGGCGGCAATATCGTCAGCGGAGGCATGCGGGCGCAGATCGAGCAGACCTTCAAGAACCTCGATGCGTGCCTGAAGGCGGCCGGCGCGACTTGGGCCGACGTCATCAAGACCAATACCTTCGTCACCGATTACGACGCCTTCTCGCAGTGCCGCGATATCCGCATGCGCTATTTCGGTGTCGCCACCCCCACCAGCACGACGATCCGGATCAGCGGCTTGGCCCAGCCCGAGGCGATGATCGAGATCGAGATGATCGCCGCGGTGAACTGAGACCGGCTACTTCACCACCTCGTAGAGCCGCTCGTCGTAGAGCCCGCCTTCGAACGGGACCAGTTTAGCGCGGAATTGCCGAGTGTGGTCGGCGAGCGCATGCGCCTGGCGCGCGGCGCGGTTGCTCCACGCTTCGATCAGGTGGAAGTGGTTGGTATGGCCATCCCACACGATCGCATCAAAGCGCTGCATGCCGGCGTCCTTGCGGCTGTCGTCGACGAGTTGCTTGACCATCCCGGCGACCTCGTCCTTGCCGGCCGGGAACACGTCGATATGGGTCAGCACCCAGACGGCGCCGCTGAGGTCGGCGTTCGGTGGCGGCGCGGCGACGGCCAGCGGCAGAAACGGACGCGCGTCGAACGGGCTCGCCAGGATCGGCTGCAGCTTGTCGCCGAGCGCCTTCATCGCCGCGCCGTGCGCGTCGAGCGCGGCCTTGTCGCGCCACGCCTCGACGATGGCGAAGTGGCCGGGGCGGCCGATTTCGTGCAGCAAGGTCAATTCGCCGTTGCCGTCTTCCTTGCGCGTCGCGGCGGCGAATTGGCGAAGCAGACCGTCGGCCTTGCGCACCGCCGACGGGTCGACATCAAAATAGGTGACGACGTAAACCCCGGGGCTTGCCATCGGTTGCTGCGCCCGCACTGGCTGGGTCAGTCCGGCGAGCATGATTCCGCCCAGCAGCAATAATGATATCGACCGCATCGCGCGCCTCCCCGATCAGTCTCGCCCGTTTGGCGGGCCGTTGTGATGGGAGATGCTCGCACGATCGGCGGCTGCGGCGCAAATCGCCGCCGCACGCTATTGGAACTCCGGCATCACCTCGTGGCAGATCAGTTTCAGCGAGCGCATCATCGTCTCGGCCGGGATGGCGGCGCCGAAATTCAATTCGAACAGGATGCCGTCGATGCCGAGCTCGTCTTCCAGCTCCTTGAGCCGGTCGACCACCGTGTCCGGCTCGCCGACGATGACCTTGTCGCGGATGACGTCGTCATAGGTCGCGCGCTTCACCTCTTCGACCTCGGCGCGCCGCCGCGCGTTGGGTGAGCCTTCGAGCCGGGTGATCAGCGATTTGTAGCCGGCCATGATGCTCGGCTCGCCTTCTTCCCGGGCCTCATGGTCGGTCTCGCCGCAATGCATCGACAGGCGGAGATAGACCTCCGGCTTGCCGGGGTTGCCGGCCTCTTCCCAGGCGTCGCGATACGACTTTGAGGTCGGGCTTCAGCCCGACGAGCGAGCCGCTGCGCACCGAGACGAAGAGCGGGTAGCCGAGCCGGCCCAGGGTCGGAAACGTGTCCTCGCTGGCGCCGGCGATGCGGATCGGCGGATGCGGCTTCTGATAGGGCCGCGGCACCGCCTTGGCTTCGTTGAAGCTGTGGTACGGGCCTTCGTGCGAGAAGGTCTCCTGGGTCCACGCCTTCTTGAGGATTTCCAGTGTCTCGTAGAACCGCTCGCGGCTTTCCGAATAAGGCACGCCATAGGCGGCATAGCCGCGCGGGTTGCCGCTGCGCCCGGCGCCGAGGATGAAACGCCCGCGACTGACCACATCGACCGTCGCCGTTTCTTCGGCGAGGCGGAGCGGGTGGGTCAGCGGCAAGACGTGCACCGCGGTGCCGATCTTGATGCGCTTGGTGCGCGCGGCAATCTGCCCGGCGACGTTCATCGGCGCGCTCAGCACCGACCGCCGCGCCTGCTGATGGATCTCGGCGAGCCAGAACACGTCGAGACCCCATTCGTCCGACGCCTCGACTTGCTCGAACCCCTGGGCGAAGGCGTCGGCGTCCGACTGCCCCTCCACCTGCCGGTGAAATTCGTGGTACCAGCCGAACTCCATGGTCCTTGTCCTCATCTCGATTTGCGCAACCCTAGGCCGCGCCCCGCCATCAAACAAATACTGTTGTTTGATCCGCCCCATACCCTATAGGCATGGCTGGCGGCTTTTCACCACGTCGCGTTGATCCGGATCAACGCGCCCGCCGTCCCCTCGGTTAGCGTGGCGGGACGATGACCCTGTTGCTGCTCTTTGCCACCGGCCTCGTCGGCTGGACGATAAGCTCGCTCTCGGGTGGTGGCGGCAGCCTGCTGTTTGTCGCCGCGCTCTCCTATCTGCTTCCCGGCCGGGCGGTGGCGCCAGTCGCCGCGATCGTCAGCCTTCTCGGCAGCGGGACGCGCCTCGCGATCTTTTGGCGCTACGTCGATTGGCGGCTGGTGCGCTGGTATCTGCCCGGAGCGGTGTGCGGCGCGATCGTGGGAGGCTGGAGCCTCACCCGGATCGGCGCCAAGCCGATGCAGTTCATCATCGCCGTCTTTCTGGTCAGCACGATCTTTCAATACCGCTTCGGCCAAGCGGATCGCTCATTCCCGATGCGGCTGGGATGGTTCATCCCCGTGTCGTTCGTCAGCGGCTTGACCTCTGGCCTCGCCGGCGCCAGCGGCTTGCTCGCCAATCCGTTTTATCTGAACTACGGCCTCGTCAAAGAACCCCTCCTGGCGACGCGCGCGGTCAATTCGGTGGTCATCCAGATCAGCAAGATCGTCACCTACAGCGCATTTGGCTTGTTGACCGGCGCCGCGGTTCGGGAAGGCCTTGCCGCGGCGTGCGGTGCCATGCTCGCCATTTGGTTCTCGAAGCGCTGGCTCGGGCTTTTGACTGCCCGCCGGTTCAGGCAGTTCACCGTGTCGGTGATGTTCGCTGCCGGAACTTATATGCTTTGGCAACAGCGTGGCGTTCTGATCGGCCTTCTCGCGCCGCCTTAGCTCCATAACGCCACAGCATGACCAAGCCTCGGTGTATACTGAGCATGGTTCATGACGAGGATGGCGGGGGTCCATGGAGCTGCGCAGCCTGCATTATTTCGTCCGCATCGCGGAATTGGGCAGCATCACCCGCGCGGCGGCGCATTTGCACGTCGCCCAGCCGGCGCTGACCCGGCATGTCCAGCGCCTCGAGGACGAGCTCAACGTCGCGCTGTTCACCCGCGCCAATCGCGGGGTGCGCTTGACCGAAGCCGGGCAGAAGCTGCTCGATGGCGCGACCCGCATCTTGCGCGACCTCGAGCGCACCGGCGACGAGATCCGCGCCCAGGACGCGCATCCCTCGGGCAAGATCATCCTCGGCATCACCCCGACCCTGTGCCCGGTGCTGGTGCCCGACCTGTTCGCCCGCATGCGCCACGACTACCCGATGATCGAGCTGAAGGTCATGCATGCCGGCATGGTGCGGCTGGAGGAATTCGTCATCGATGGCCGGGTCGACATCGCGCTGCTCTCCGAGCTGTCGCGCAGCCGGCTCATCGTCTCGACCCGGCTCGCCGAGGAGGAGATGGTGCTGGTGACCCGGCCCGGCGCGCGGCCGGGCGGGTTCGTCGGCGGCGACGAGTTGCGCGCGACGCCGCTGATCCTCGGCGATGGGCTGCGGGCGGCGATGGATGCGCTGCTCGCCGGCCTCGGCATCGAGCTTAACGTCCAGACCGAGCTCAACGACCACGAGACCATCCGCCTGATGGTGCAGCAGGGCGCTGGCGCCGCGGTGCTGCCGCTATCCTCGATCTCCAAGGAATGCGCCCGCGGCGTCGTCGCGGCGCATCGCATTACCGAGACCGGCCTCTACCGGACGCTGGCGCTTGGAGTGCGCGCCGGCCGCAACGCCTCGCCGGCGCGCGAGGCGGCGGCACGCATGTTGCGCGCGATGATCGACGAGATGGACGGCGACGGAAGGTTGGCGCTCGAGGCCGGTGGCTCGGCGCTGCGCAAGCTGCGGGTCGCCGGCTAGGTCGAAACCCAACTCAGCCGCCGACTTCCCGGCGGGCTGAACGGCGTTCCGGCACGATGAGCTGGCGCTTGAGATGCATGACGAACTCGCCCCGTTCGTGGGGCCGAATTGCCGTCGCCAGTTTGTCGATCGACGCCTCGATCCCGGTGCCGTCGCGCGAGGCGCTGGCCGCCCTCATCAGATCGTGCCCGAGATAGCGGTTGAACATACCGATATGCACCGCCGCGTGGATGGCGTGATAAAGCGCGTCGCCCGCGATCTCGGGACTGACGGCAGCCGGAAGTTCTTTGAGGAAACGAACAAAATTGCTCAACGGCTCGGCGATGATTTCCGCGATGTGTGTCTCGCAAAATGGCGACCGTCTGAGGGGTGTGTGGGAACATCCACTCCACCGACAGGTATCGAATAGCGATTTTTCGGCGGCGGCGCGCCCAGAGTGGGCCGTGTTGACTTGGCGATCGCCGACGACCGCGCCGCACTTGGCCGCCACATCGGCCCAGGAAAGGCCCAATGTCTCGAGTTGGCGGCAGGCCGCCTCTAGCGCGGCCGCGCGCTCACCGGCGACCGGACTATCGAACAAGCGGATCGTTTTTGCGAGACGGGTGTCGTCCGAGTGCGAAAGCATGCGTTGTCGGTCGCCAGCGACTGCGTCTTGGATCTAAAACTATTGAAGTATATGCCGCGTTTTTGGGGCAACTGGAATTGATAATTAGTAATTTAACTATTTAACGATGCAGCGTTAATATTATGATAAATTCCAGAATAATTAAGAGATCTTTCCTGCGAGGCGAATAGAGCGCGGCGGCTCGCGCCGCGCCCTTGGCCTGCTGGCCGAACCTTCGTCGATCTTACGCGCCTTTGATGGTGATGTCTTCGAACGGTCCGGTATAGGCGAAGCCGGGGATCAGGCCGAAGCCCGACTCGCCGACCCGCGGCCCCACGGCGTTGATGAACCCCAGCTGCCAGATCGGCGTGATGATGCTCCGCTCGTAGATGATCTGCTGAATCTTCTGCAGCGTCGCTTGGCGCTTCTGCTGATTGAGCTCGGTGGCCTGCTGCTGGAACAGCGCGTCGATCTCGGGATAGTTGCCATAGACGTAGGCGCCGCCCTTGACGATGAAGGCGCCAAGGCGCGTCGCGGCGTTGCCGAAGGCGCCGCTGCCGAGCTGAATGATGTTGCGATACTTCTTGTCCGCGGCGCCTTTGAGGAATCCCGCCCGTTCGATCGGCACCAGCCTGGTGCGGATGCCGACTTCGCCGAAATTATTGATCACCGCCTCGGCGACGTTGGAATAGGAGCTGTCGCAGTAATATTCGCCGGCGTCGAAACCGTTCGGATGACCGGCGTCGGTGAGCAGCTGCTTCGCCTGTGCCGGATCGTAAACCGGGGCCGGCGGCGCCCAATAGTAGTCGAAGCTTTCGGGAATGATGCTGCCGGTCAGCACGGAATAGCCGAGGGTCAGCGCCTGGTTGATGCCCTTGCGGTCGATCGCGAGGCTCGCGGCCTTGCGCACCCGCTCGTCGTGCCAGGGCGACTTCTCGTCCCATTGGTCGGTCAGCGACAACCAGAACGGCGCCGGCGGATGCACCGGCTTCAAGGTGAGCCCCGGCGAATGCTGAACCTCCTCGGCCAGCTCGCCGCGGATCGAGTAGGCGATATCGATCTCGCCGTTCTTGAGCGCCGCCAGCCGGGTCGCTTCGTCCGGGATCACCTTCATGACGATCCGTTTGACCGCCGGCTTCCTGCGCCAATAGCCGTCGAACGCCTCCAGCGTCAGTTCGACGCCTGGGCTGAACGATACGAATTTGTAGGGGCCGGCGCCGATCGGGTGCTGCTTGTAGCCCTCATCGCCGACCTTCTCGACATAGGCTTTCGGGACGATCCAGCCGGCTCCGGTGGCGCTGCCGTAGAAGGTCAGGAAATCCGGCCACGGGTCCTTCAGCTTGAACGCCACGTGCCGCGGATCCGGGGTATCGATCGAGGCGACACGGCTTGCCATCAAGTCCTTCGATGCGCCGCGATAGCGCTGGAACGAGAATTTGACATCGTCGGCGGTGACCGGCGTGCCGTCGTGGAACTTGACACCTTCGCGCAGCACGAAATCGTAGGTGAGGCCATCCTCCGAGGCGTTGACGGATTGGGCGAGCGAGGGCGCCAGCTTGTTGTCCGGCATCGGTTTGATCAGGGCGTCCTGTAGCGCGTAGAGCACCATGAACGGGGTTATCAGTCCCGAGGTTTCCGCCGGATCGAACCAGCTCGGCGCGAGCGAGACGTGGATACCCCAAGTGAGCTGATCGCTCGGCGCCGCCCCGAAGGCTGGGCGCGCTCCCGCGGCGGCAAGCCCGGCCGCGGTCAGGGTGAGAAAATCGCGCCGGCCGATGCCCCGGCCTGCGGACGCGCGCGTTCCATTGCGCTCTGTCGATG
Source organism: uncultured Alphaproteobacteria bacterium (assembly GCA_963773625.1). Taxonomy (GTDB): domain Bacteria; phylum Pseudomonadota; class Alphaproteobacteria; order ATCC43930; family CGMCC-115725; genus DATARH01. Next base: position 142,225 of record CAVZCJ010000016.1, read on the forward strand.
AGCTCATGTCCTACTCCCTGTTCACAAGCCGGCTCCTTAGGCGGAGCCGTGCTGCACCAGCAGGGTAGGGAGGCGGCGATTGCTCGGCATTCGCCTATTGCAATGACAAATCAGAGCATCATGCCCGGTTGCTATGGACGCGATCGAAAACAAGCATTTTCAATGTCATGGCGGCGCGGCTACGCTGTCCACCATTCATGCGAGGAGCGCAGCATGCGGTTCGGTTTGTTCGGCAGCGCGGCGGCGCGGCGTCCTTCGAGCGCCGACGCGGCGGAATTCGACAGCGCCGAGGGGTTCCGTGACTTCATCGACTACAATGTCGAGGCCGAGGGGCTCGGATTTCACGGCACCTTTGTCGTCGAGCACCATTTCACCGGCTACGGTCAGGTTTCGGCGACGCTCAACCTGTTGACCTGGCTCGGCGCGCGCACCACGACCCTGCGGCTCGGCACCGCGGTCATCGTGCTGCCCTGGCACAACCCGGTGCTGCTCGCCGAGCAGGCGGCGACCCTCGACCTTCTCTCGGGCGGCCGGCTCGATTTCGGCGTCGGCAGCGGCTATCGCTACAACGAGTTTCGCGGTTTCTGCGTCGACATGGACGAGGCCGGCGCGCGCTTCGACGAATGCCTCGAGGTGGTGGTCAAATCCTGGACTTCCGATGCGCCGTTCTCGCATCGCGGCAAGTACTGGGCGTTCGACAATGTCGTGGTCGAGCCGCCGACGGCGCAACGCCCGCACCCGCCGATCTGGATGGGCGCCGGCGGCGAGTCCTCCGTCCGCCGCGTCGCCGAGAAGGGCTACAATCTGCTCTTGGGGCAATACGCCCAGCCTGCCGATGTCGCCAAGTCCATCGCCGCCTACCGCGCGGCGGTCGAGGCCCAGGGCCGCCGCTTCGATCCGATGTCGGTCGGCGTCACCCGCGCCTTTTTTGTCTGCGACAAGGAGGCGGACAAGGAGGCCGCGCTCGAGCGCCGCCTCGCCAACCGGGTGCGGCAGCTGAAGCTCGCAACCCGGCCCGGACGGCACCGTTCATGGCGGCCCCGACCGCGCCACCGGCGACCCGGACGTCATCAACCGCGGCAGCGCGATGTACGGCACCCCCGACCAGATCGCCCAGAAGCTCGACGAGCTGCGCGACGCCGGGGTCGGCTATGTGCTGGTCAATGGCGGCGGCTCGGGCGGCGGCGAACGCGGCCGCCAAAGCATGCGCCGCTTCGCGCGCGAGGTGATGCCGCTTTTCGCCGACGCGCCGGCCGCCAAGGCCGCCGAATAATCAAAACGTTATGGAGCGATCTTCATGAAGATTCACAACTTGTACACCGACGCCCAGGGCGAATCGCATTTCCGCGACATCGAGATCGATTGGGCCGAGGAGCGGCGCGGCAGCAAATTGTCGAAAAAGCTCCCCGCCACCGGCGTGATCTTTCGCGAGACCGAGGCCGAGCACAACATCGACTGGCACCCGGCGCCGCGCCGGCAATACATCGTCAACCTCGACGCCGGGGTGAAGATCACCGCCAGCGACGGCGAGAGCCGCTTCATCAAGGCCGGCGACGTGATCCTCGTCGAGGACACCCACGGCAAGGGCCACCTCTCCGATCACATCGAAAACAAGATCCGCCACTCGATCTTCATCCCGATCGAGTAGGGGGCGACCGTGGGCGCTCTCGAAGACCGCTGTGCGATCCACGACCTCTTCACCCGCTATTGCTGCGCCCTCGATAACGGCGAGGTCGAGACCGTGGTCGAGTGCTTCACTGAAGACGCGGCGCTCAAGAGCCCGGTGATCGACCTAACCGGCCACGGCGAAATCCGCGCCTTCGCCGGCCGGTTCGCGGCGCAGCGCGCCGCCGGCACCCAGTTCCGCCACATGGTCACCAATATCGCGCGTAACGATCGATGGCGACCGCGCGACTGGGCGACCGCCTATCTGCTGGTGCTTCATCTCCAAGGACGGCAGCCACCGCACCCTGCCGCCGGGCCGTTACGAGTGCGATCTTGTCAAAGAGGACGGCGCCTGGCGCTTCTCGCGCCGCACCGTGTTCCACGACCACGAGTACGTGCTGGAGGGGATCGCACGGTAGTGCGTCCTTCGAGGCTTTGCTGGGCAAAGCACCTCAGGATGAGGGGTTTGAGCGCGGACCTTGCTGCTGCAATTAAGTGACTGCGTCGTGACAATGCTGGAAGCAGATCGAAATCGCCTCTGATAAGGACTTCCTTCTTTTCACGGCGCCAGCCTTTGACTTGGCGTTCGGCTTCAATCGCATCGGTTATTCGCTGGAAGTATTGATGGTAAGCCATCGTCACCGGTCGCCTGGGCGCGGTATAGCTGCCGAAGGTTCCTGCCTGATGCTCGGCAACACGACGATCCAGGCTCCCCGCGTGGCGCCCACGTAATAGGAGCCATCGGAGCAAAGCAGGATGTACAGCCAAGCGCCTGACACCATTCACCCCTTTCTCATCCTGAGGTGCCCCGCGAAGCGGGGCCTCGAAGGACGCGCCGTCCCTTTATACCTTCCTCATCCTGAGGTGCCCCGCGAAGCGGGGCCTCGAAGGACGCAATGACGGATGGCTCACCCCTGCGGCCGGTGGCGCTTGACCGCCTCGGGGTTGGTGGAGTCCGCGCCCATATAGACCCCGCGCTCCCAGGTTCGCTTCAGCGGGTCGCTCACCTTGAGCGCCATCTTCCCGACATGCTGCACCTCGATCTCGACCGTCTCGCCGTCCTGCAAGGCGCCGAGGCCTTCGTGGTTGGTGCCGCAGGCGATCAGGTCGCCCGAGTTGAGCGTCATCACCGTCGAGGCGAACTCGATGAGCTCCGGCACCCGATGCTCCATGTCGTCGGTGTTGTAGTTGTGGCGCAGCTGCCCATCGTTCCAGAACCGCACGATGACGTCGTTGGGCTCGGGGATTTCGTCGGCGGTCGTGATGCACGGGCCGATCGGCGCGAAAGTGTCGAAGGATTTGCCAAGCCAGCTCCCCGCCTTCCAGGTGCGCCGCCCCTCGCCGCGCGCCGACACGTCGATGAGCCCGGTATAGCCGAAGACGGCGCTGCGCCAATCCTTCTGCGCCACCTCCTTCGCCGGCCCCTTGATCACCAGCGCCAGCTCGGCCTCGTGCATGAAAATCCACGGCTCGGTCATTTTCGGCAGCACGATCGTGTCGCCCGGCCCCACCACCGCCTCGGGGTTCTTCAAGAACATGTTCAAGGGCCGCGCCTCGCGCTGCGCGTGCTCCCAGTAATTGGCGATGCAGCAGAGGATTTTGCCCGGCCGCGGCAGCGGCGCGCGCAGCCGCACCGAGCTCGGCGGCGTTGCCTCCTCCTCGACCGCCAGCCGCTCGAATTGCGGGCGCAGCCGGTCGAAATGGTCGATGATCCACTGCATCGTGAGCTGTGGGGTGTATTGCCGCTCCACCGCTGGCGCGAGGCTGACAATTCCGCGATCGGTCATCAGCCCCGGCGCCGGCTCGTCTTGCCCCGCGCCTTGAAACAGCACCAGTCTCATCGCCGCCTCCCGCTCTTTGCGTCAGCTTACCGCCAAGCGAGGGCAGGATGGAACGCCGCCTCGCCGTACCCCCTGCGATACGCTAAAATCTGCCTGCGACGACGCGACTAGGTACGCACGGATGACCGACCAGACCTCCGAACCTTATTTCCGCTTTGGCGAGGGCAAGATCAGCGGCTGGATCTCGGTGATCCTCGGCGCGCTGAGCGTCCTCGGCGTGCTGTGTTTTCATTTCCCCGATTTCCTCACGACGCCGCAGCTGCGCGCCGCCTACACCGTCGACGAGATGCGCTATCTGCTCGGCGCCGGGATGATTTTTTCGGCGGCGTTCGGCCTCGTCACCTTCTTCCTGCACCGGCACCGCCTCATGGGGGCGATCGGCATCACCCTCACCGTGCTGGCGATGTGGGGCGGCGGCGCCAGCGTGCAGGTCGGGCCGCGCTACGCGGCGCCTGGCTATGTCGGGCTCGACTGGTTCATCCTCGACCTGATGCTGTCGGCGATGATCTTCATCTTCCTCGAAAAGATGTGGCCGCATATCCGCGAGCAGGCGATCCTGCGCCCCGATTGGTGGCACGATTCGCGCTATTTTCTGCTCAACCACCTGCTGATCGGCATCTACGCCTTCGCCGCGACGATGTTCGCGCCGACCTTCTTCTCCTGGGCGCTCAACCACGACGTCCAGGCCTTCGTCTCGTCGCTGCCCTGGGTGATCCAGTTCTTCATGGCGATCGTGCTGGCCGACCTTGTCGAGTACGCGATCCACCGCACCATGCACGAGGTGAAATTCTTCTGGCCGATCCACGCCGTGCATCATTCGGTCGAGCACATGGATTGGATCGCCGGCTCGCGGCTGCATTTCCTCGAGCCGCTGGTCACCCGCACGCTGGTGCTGATCCCGGCCTTCATCCTCGGCATCGCCAAGGAGCCACTGACCCTTTACATCGTCTTCGCCGGGTTCCAGGCGGGCCTCATCCACTCCAACATCCGCTGGGATTTGGGCCCGCTCAAATACGTCTTCTGCTCGCCGCGCTATCATCATTGGCACCATTCGAGCGACGACGAGGCGATCGACAAGAACTACGTCGCGCATTTGCCGGCGATCGACTGGATTTTCGGCACCTTCTATTTGCCCAAGGACAACGCCGCCTGGCCGCGCAAATACGGCACGATCGGCATCCCGCTGCCCAAGGGGATCATCCGCCAATTCTTCTACCCGTTCCAGGAACAGGCCAAGAAGATCAGGCCGGGCACGCGGCAGAAATGAGGGGCTGGGCTGAATGGTCTTAGCCAATAGATCGTCACCCCCGCGTAGGCGGGGGTCCAGGGGCAAGCGGCGGAACGGTTGCTCTGGGTTCCCGCGTTCGCGGGAATGACGACGTGGAAGCGAAACCACCCGCATGAGCAAGGCCTTCACCAAGGAAGATACCGAGGCCGAGGAAGACCTCCCCGACGAACCGGCGGTCGCGCTGCCCGCCGGGGCGAAGAACTACGTCACCCCCGCCGGCTTCCGCCGCATGCAGGACGAGCTGAAGCACCTGCAGCAATCGGAGCGGCCCAAGATCGTCGAGATCGTCGCCTGGGCCGCCGGCAATGGTGACCGCTCGGAAAACGGCGACTACATCTACGGCAAGCAGCGCCTGCGCGAGATCGACCGGCGCTGCCGCTTCCTCGCCAAGCGGCTGGAGATCGCCGAGATCGTCGACCCGGCGCGACAGCAGAACCTCGACCGCGTGTTTTTCGGCGCCACCGTCACCTACGCCAACGCCCGCGACGAGGAGAAGACGATCACCATCGTCGGGGTCGACGAGGTCGATGCCGATCACGGCCGCGTCTCGTGGATTTCGCCGATCGCCCGCGCGCTGATGAAGGCGCAGGAAGGCGATGTCGTCGAACTGCGCACCCCGCACGGCACCGAGCCGATCGAGGTGGTGGAGATCAGGTACCCGCTAAAATAGCCAAAGTCGGAGTTTACTTTGGACTTCTTCAGTGGCTGATAATGGAGCTGAAAAAGTGGCGGTTGACCGAAAATATGAGCGTGATGTCGATCTTCTGCTTGCCGAGGAAATTGTTGTTTCCCCTCCTTTCGCAAAGTGGCTTAAATGCCAGACTTCGTTTGCGGATCGCGAAGCCGAAATAGTAGATGTCTTTGTATCTCGGAGTGACGCCACTGGCGAGTTGGACGTAGTGGCTATATTCGAAGAGAGTAACGCGGCGCAACGCTTTGCATTACTCATCGAAGACAAGATCGACGCGCCGTTGCAGCCCGATCAGGAATACCGTTACCGCCTGCGGGCTCAACGAGAGATCGATCGAGGAGATTATCAAGCGTACGAAGTAATTCTATGCGCTCCGTCGGCCTATGCTGCAGCGCATCCGCAAACAGCAGGATTTGACTGTATTATCTCATATGAAGCGATCGCTGCTTTCCTCAGGGATATTGATCCGACGCCGCGTGGGCAGTACCGGTCAAATTTTATCGCCACGGCAACTATGAGGAACGCCAACACCTGGACCCGCGTGAGTGACGAGGTAACGAATTCATTTTGGGATGCCGCCTACCGGATGGGGACGGCGGAGTTTCTGATCCTCGAGCTAAAGCCACTGAATTTAACCAAGAACTCCACCTGGATTACAATACGTCCCCGAGACCTGCCGACCACGCCACAATGGACCTATGTGTCATTGAAAGGTGATCGAGGGTACATCGACTTGACCTTTACGGGCAGCAGCGCGGCCGCGTTTTTTGAGGACGTATCGGCTTTACTTGAGCCCGGCATGTCGATCCATCAAACCGGCAAATCGGCGGCTATCCGAATTCGAAGTAGAGGGCTTCAAGACACACGAGCCCTTGCCGACGGGAATCCCCAAAGTACGCCAAGCCTTTGCCGCCGCCGCGAACCTTATCAGCTTCTACCGCAATCATCGGCTGCGGCTCGATCAAGCGGCCAAGAACGCCGTGCCTGTGTGAAAGGGATGTAGGCCGTTTCCGACACACATAGCGGCCAAAGCCCAGAGAAACGTTTATGCACCGCTAAAATCGCCGCAATTGTGGGTTAGTCTCGGCTCATCGTGGCATTCCGCGATACTGGAGCGAGGAACCAGGGGTGCCTGATAAAAGCCTGATAAGAACAGGGATAACAGGCATGCTGCCTCCTGTTAACCGACACCGGTAACAGGACGATAACAGGACGTCGACGTCCTGTTAAAAGCGCCGGTAACAGATGGATATCAGATGGCCGGCCATCTGATAAAAGCGCAACGAGCAGATGGCGCGCCCGCAGCCTCACCGGGCAATATCGGATCGCCGCCATCGCCAACTGGCTGTTGACAGGCTTTACCCACCCAGAGCGACAATAAGCCAGGCTTAGGGAGGCGTTCGCATGCTGCAAATCCGCAAGATGGGCCCGCAGATCGGGGTCGAAATCACCGGCGTCGACGTCAAGACGATGACCCAGGACGAGTGGCGCAAAATCTACCAGGCCTGGCTCGACCACAACGTCATGTGCGTGCGTGGCCAGGACCTCACCATCCCGGATTTCATCCGCTACAGCGAGCGGTTCGGCCCGGTGACGCCGCACCCGTCGAAATCGACCCGGCATCCCCAGCATCCCAAGATCACCATGCTCGGCGTCAACAAATACGACGAGGCCGGCAAGCTGCGCGACGAGATCTACCGCCGCGGCGCCGAGGGCTGGCACACCGACGGCGCCTACAACCAGGCCCCGTTCAAGGCGACCCAGCTTTACGCGCTGGCGGTGCCGAGCCGCGGCGGCAACACTCTCTTCTGCAACGCCTACGCGGCCTATGACGCGCTGCCCGAGCGGCTGAAACAGCGGCTCGACGGCGTCGTCGGCGCCTTCGCCTATGGCGGGCGGCGCGGCAAGGCGCGCCTGCTCAACCCCGAGGACCAGGACTGGGCGTCGGTCTATCACCCGATCTTCCGCGTCCACCCGGAAACCGGCCGCAAATCGCTTTATTTCGATCCGGGTAAGATCGTCGATTTCGTCGGCATCGAGCGCGCCGAAGGTGACGAGATCATCGCCGAGCTCACCCAGGCGATGGTCACGCCGGACGCTGAATACCACCACGTCTGGAAGAAGGGCGACATCGTCATCTGGGATAATCGCTGCTCCTACCACAAGGCCGCCGGCGACTATCCGCCCGAGGAAGACCGCATCCACTGGCGCGTCTCGATCAACGATTACGGCGTCGATGTCCTCGACGAGGCGGCGGAGTAGCCGCGATGACGGTGCAAGTCTCCCCGTTCGCCGCCGGCTGCGGCGCCGACATCACCGGCGTCGATATCCGCGAGCCGCTCTCGACCGCCGACCGCGATGCGATCCGCAAGGCTTGGCTCGACAATCTGGTGCTGCGCTTCCGCGGCATGAAGATGACCGACGCGCAGCACATGGCGTTCACCCGCCAGTTCGGCGAGCTGGAGTTCAACCCGGCCAAGCTGATCGAGATGAAATACGGGGTGAGCACGCAGACCGACGGCCGCAAGAGCGAGATCCCGCCGGAAATCTCGGTGATCTCCAACATCATCGAGGACGGCAAGGCGATCGGCGGCTTGGGCGACGGCGAGGCCTTCTGGCACACCGACAGCTCGTTCGTCGATGTGCCGCCCGCCGCGAGCTTGTTGCGCTCGCTCGAATGCCCGCCGCCGAGCGCCGGCGGGGCGACCTCGTTCCTCAATTGCTACAGCGCCTATAACGATCTGCCCGAGGCGACCAAGAATCGCATCGACGGCATGACCATGATCCACGCCGCGACGCACTCGTCGGGCGGCAAGGCGCATAAGGGGTTCGAGAGCGTCGAGGACGTGTCGAAAGTGCCGGGCGCGCGTCAGCCGATGGTCCGCACTCATCCCGAGACCGGCAAGAAGTCGCTGTTCCTCGGCCGCCGGATCAACGCCTATGTGCTCGGTCTCTCTGTCGCCGACAGCGAGGCGTTGCTCGACGAATTGTGGGAGCACATGGTGCAGCCGCGCTACACCTGGACCCAGGAATGGCAGGTCGGCGACCTCGTCTGGTGGGACAATCGCTGCGCGATGCACCGCCGCGACGCGTTCGACCCCTCGACCCGGCGCCTGATGCACCGGACTCAGCTGAAGGGCACGCGGCCCGTGTAGCAACGCAAAACCTCCCCCTTAATGGGGAGGGCAGGGAGGGGGTGAGGGGCGCGCTCCTCACGGAGAGATGAAGAAGCACCCGCTCGCCGGCGCGCATACCCGAGCCCGCACGCTGCGGCGGAATATGACCGAGGCGGAACGGCGGCTGTGGCAGGTCCTGCGCCTGCGCCAAATGAGCCGCTATAAGTTCCGCCGCCAAGTGCCGCTCGGCCGCTACATCGCCGATTTCGTGAGCCATGAGGCGCGGGTGATTGTAGAAATCGACGGCGGGCAGCACGATCTTTTGTCCCCTCACGAGGTCGAACGGACCACGTTCCTCCAAAATGAAGGTTATCGGGTTTTGCGGTTTTGGAATAACGAGGTCTTGACAAATCTGGCCGGTGTCTACGACACGATCGCCGATGCGCTGGGCCGGCGCACCCCCACCCAAACCCTCCCCCATCCAGGGGGAGGGTTGTTACCGGCGGCTCGCGACTCCCGCGTTCCCGCGACGTTCAATCCCCCTGAGAGCTTGGGATAAAGCGACCGCCGCGAAGTCGCGCCTTGCGCAATGCACGCACGATATTCCTTGTACTTCATTCACTTGAATGAATGCGGCCAGAATTGCCGATGATTTAAGTCAACGTCGCATCATACCGGAATACCACATGTATAGAGTTCACGCGTCAGCAATCAATGACGCCGCAGCGCGGCATTTCACACGTTACGTGAACGATATTCCTGTGAGTCACGGCAATGCGGTCGGTGAAGGGCTTCAAATACCACGTAGCAATGATAATGCTTGGCTTGTTCTATTATGTCGCCCCGGTCAACAAGCCGCTTCCAATCCATCTGTCACCCGATCGGTTCTTGCACAAATTCCTAGGCCGGGTGACGGTGGACGCGCTCCGTCCCTGGCCCGGAGTATTGTCGGTGGCGCAAATCTCCCCCGGTTTGTGCAGGATTTCGATAACACCGATAAGCGTGGTCGGAGTGAAAGTTTACGAGTGTTTGTATTTGGTGGAACTCGCCAACTGCAACGGGGCAGTTGACGTCAATGCGGACGCCCGCCGCAGGGTGATCCCGACCGGGTACGAACGCACCTGTGAATTGGCGGACTGGTCGCCGATCTACAACCAACTCAAAGACGAAGCTCCCGACTGGTAGAGGTCCGGCCGGGACCGACACCGACTTCAATATGGCGGTGCACGGCCAGGGTGTTTACAACCTCGTTGGCCGGATGGAGTCCGGCGACGAAGTAAAGGCGGGGAGGATGTCATGGCGGTCTCCGAACGCGTCGCGCTGATCACCGGCTGCGGCAAGTCCATCGGCATCGGCAACTCGACCGCGCGCGCCTTGGCGGCGAAGGGGTTGACCGTGGTCGTCTCCGACGTGCGGCCCGCCGGTGTCGCCAATGAGTTCAACGCCCCGGAGGACACCGATGCCAATTGGGGCGGGGTCGATACCCTCGTCGAGCAGATCGTCAAGTCCGGCGGGAAGGCCTCGTCGGTGCTCGGCGACGTCAGCCAGGAGGCGGATGCCAACCGCATGGTCGCCGAGGTGCTCAGCCGCTACGGGCGGCTCGACATCCTGGTCAACAACGCCGGCGCGCCGCAGGGCGCCGACCGCAACGAGATCGAGAACGTACCGGTCAGCGCCTGGGACCTGACGATGGGGGTCAACGCCAAGGGCGCGTTCCTCATGTCGCGCGCCGCGGTGCCCACGATGCGCAAGGCGAAATGGGGCCGCATCGTCAGCGTTTCGTCGAAGGCGGCGTTCCGCCCTGGCAAGCGCCGCGCCACCTACGCCGCGTCGAAAGCGGCGATCGTCGGCTTCACCAAGTCGCTGGCGCTCGATCTCGCGCCGTTCGGGATCACCGTCAACGCGGTCTGCCCCGGCCCGATCCGCACCTCGCGCGCGATCAGCACCAACCGCCGCGAATACGGCAACGATCTGGAACGCGGGTTTCGGGAGAGATCGAAGGACATTCCGGTCGGCCGCTTTGGCGAGCCCGACGAGATCGCCTCGATGATCGCCTACCTTGCCTCCGACGAAGCCGCCTTCGTCACCGGCCAAGCGATCGGCGTAGACGGCGGCTGGTGAGCCGCCGCGCGGCGACATAGGCCGGCACCGCGGCGAGCCTGCTGCGCAGCTGCGTCGTCTGCGGGCGGGCTTCACTGACCGTGCTGCCGCGCCACACGACCTCGTTGTTGATCCAGGCGTCGGCCCACATCACCGGTAGCAGCAGGTCGCGGATCAGGATCGCGAGTGGCATCCGCCATGAGAAATGCCAACCGGCGCAGCGCGCCAGCATCGCTTCGGCGGCAATCCACACCACCCAGAGCAGTGCAGCGGTCAGCGCCAAGCTCAGCCCGACGCTCGCGGCAAAATAAAGCCCGGCGATCAGCGGTAGGAATGATCCGGTGAGGATCTCGGGCAGGAACATCGCCGGGAAGGTGATCCGCCGCAGCCGCGCCCATCGCACCTGCCTTCCGAGGACCTGCCTGGCGCCCCGCGGCCCGAGCGGTTGGGTAAACGGGGCGTCCATCACATGCGGTTTTCGACCCTGGGCGCGCACCATCTTGGTCGTCGCCGCGTCCTCGGCAACCTCGGCGCCGAGCGCGCGGATCCCGCCGCCTCGTTCGAGAATGTCGCGGCGGAACAGCATGTTCTTGCCCTGAGCGAAGCCAATGCCAAACGTGTCTGCGACATATTCCCAGCGTGCCTGGAAGGTGCTGAGAAAGGCGCATTCGAGCTCGGCCCAAAAATTCCCCGGCCGCGCCGCGATCGGCACCGATACCACGACGCCGCTATTGGGCCGCCAGCGAGCCAAGAGGCGCTGGATGTAGTCGGGCGGCATCATCACGTTGCTGTCGGCCATCACGATCCAGTCGGTCGTCGCCGCGTCGAAGCCCTTGATCGTGTTGTTGAGCTTCGGGTTTGACCCCGCCCGATCGTCGCCGATCAGCAGCGTGGCGTTCTGTTCCGGATGCGCGGCGATCAGTTCGCGCACCACCGCCACTGCCGGATCGCTGGCGCGCGCGGCGCAATAGATGAGGTGGTAGTCGGGATAATCGAGGCCAAAGCTCAACTCCAGCGTCTCGCGTTCAAACGTATCGACGCCGCACACCGGCCGCACGATCGTGACCGCCGGTGCATCATCGGGCGGCGGGAGGTGGTGGGTGCGGGCGCGGCAGCGCCAGGCGGCGACCCCGGTGCTGGCGACCTGAATGCTTGTCGCGAGGATACAGAACCCTGCCGCCCAATAAGCCGCTGCCATGGTCTCTACCGGATGTAGCCGCTCCTGCGTGGCGCTTCTACAACCGGTGGATGACAGATTGATGGCGGCGATCAGGCCGGCGGCGCCACCGACAGGCGCCCGACGGTACCCTGACGCTCGATGAAGCTGGCGACCATGCCGGATTTCTTGGCTTCCTCGACAAAGGCCTTGAGGAATTCGAACCCGGCGACGTTCTTTTTCGGCGTGCCGACCGCCTGCTGCACCGAGCTGAACTGGCCGTCGAGGATGCGCGAGCCGGAGCGCGCCTTCTGCACGTCGATGAGGCCCGGCCGCAGCCCGGCATAGGCGTCGAACCCGCCGCCGTCGAACGCCTTGAGCGCCGCGTCGGCGGTGTCGAACTGCACCAGCTCGCCGTTCTTGTAATTGTTTTCGAGCCACAGGCCGTAGGCGCTGCGGGCGGTGACCGCGCAACGCCTGCCCGACTGGTCGACCTCGGCGATCGATTTGATCGGCGAGCCGGCCGGCACCAGATAGGTCGCCTCGATCTCGGCATAGGCGGCGGTAAAGCTGATGACGGCGGCGCGCTGCGGCTCGGCGCCGATATTGCCGATGTCCCACAGGCCCTTTTCCGCATCGTCGGCGATCTCGCCGGGGCGCGCATAAGGCATGAACTTTACCGGCACGCCGAGCCGAGCGCCGATCGCCAGCGCCATGTCGGGCGACACGCCGGTCGGATCGCCGTTCGGCGCCTTGCCGGTGACGAGCAGGAAATTGCCCATGTTGATGGCGGCGCGCAGCACACCGGTCGGGGCGAGTTCGGCAACAATTTTTGGGTCGGCCATTGGGGGTTCCTGGTTTTTTGAGGATGAATTAGCCGAGCAGCTTTCGCGCCTCGGCGGCTTGTTCTTGCAGCGATTTGAGCAGGCGCACCTCCGGGGTCGGCGCGCAATTGGTGTAGCCGGCGCCGAGATCGCGCAGCTGAGCGGCGTTGCGCGGGTAGGCGGCGTGGGCGAGCGGCAACGCCAGCCGCACACCGCTGTTGCTCTTGCGTACCGCGTCGCGCACCCGGTCGATCGCCGCGACCAGCTTCGGGTGGTCGGGATGACCGCTCACCCCCAAGGATCGAGACAGATCGGACGGGCCGACCGCGAGCAGGTCGACACCCTCGACCGCCGCGATCTCGTCGATGTTCTCGATCGCCTCGACGTCCTCGATCATGCAGGCGAGGGTGATCTCCTTGTTCGAGGCGGCCATGTGGTCGAGCAGGCGGGTCTTGCCGTAATCGGCGGCACGGCTCGCGGCTGCCATGCCGCGCTCGCCCTGCGGCGGATAGCGCACTGCGCCCACCGCCTCGCGCGCGGTCGAGGCCTTCGAGACATGCGGCACCTGGATGCCCTGCACGCCCATGTCGAGGAGCCTGAGGATAAAGGCCGGGTCGAAACCAGGGGTGCGGACGATCGGAGTGACGCCAACCCGCTCGGCCGCCATCACCATCAGCTGGATGTCGCGCAAGTCGAAGCTGGTGTGCTCCATGTCGATAAAGGCGGCGTCGAACCCGGCGAGGCCGATGATCTCGACGATCTGCGGGTCGGCGATGCCGCCGACATGGGTGCCGATCGCCAGCCCGCCTTCGGTGAGGATGCGCTTCACCCGGTTTTCTTTCATCGCGGTCCTCCTTTTCAGTCCCACCCCAACCCTCCCTCGCCGACGGGCCGGCGGGGGAGGGAGCGCTCAGCTCCTATGGCGAACGAGCAGGGTTACGCCGTGTGCTTGCGGATGAACGCCTTCATCCGATCGAGCGCGCGGGCGGCATAGGGCGCGTCGGGCTTGCCGGTCATAAAGCCGTGATTGGCGCCCTTGTAGAACTCGACCTCGATCTTGCCGCCGGCCTTCTGCCAGCCCGCGACGACCCGGTTGGTCACGTCGACCGGGACCCATTCGTCGGCATCGCCGCCGAACAACAACGCTGGCGGCAGGTGCACCTTCTCGCCGCGATCGAGGATCGCCGGGATGCTGCCCTCGCTCATCACCGCCTCGGTGCCCCAGAAGGCGTGATGGTTCTCCATCAGCTCGGTATTGCCGGCCTTCTTGGCGAGGTGGTAGCGCAGCAGCGGGTCGAGCACGCCCCAGCCCGAGATCACCCAGCCCTGGCGCGCGTCGATCTCCGGCGCCTCGGGCAGCGGCAGCGCCGCGTAGCGCTTGTCGTCCGGCCGCATCGCCGCGAGCAGCACCTGATGCCCACCGCTCGACGTGCCAAAACTGCCGACCCAGTCCGGTCGGCTGCCGTAGAGCCGGGCGCGCGCCTTCAGCCAGCGGATGCCGAGATTGATGTCCTGCAGCGAGGCCGGGTAGCCACCATCGGGTGGCATGCGGAAGTCGATCGAGGCGACGAGGATGCCGCTCTCGGCCAAGGCCTTGGCCATGAAATCGTTGTCGATGCGGTCCTTGTGCACCCAGGCGCCGCCATGTACCTGCAGCGCCGCCGGAAACGGGCCTGTGCCGCTCGGGCGATACAGTCGGGCCAGCATCGCCTTGCCGCCCTGACGCTGATATTCGACATCCTCGACACGGACCTCATGCTTGGCATCGGCAAGTGTGGCGGTGGCCATGGGTTCCTCCCGGATAAGCTGGCGGCAGTATAGAGAGCGTGGGCTGGATGAGCTATGTGCGTCCTTCGAGACGCGCTCTGCGAGCTCTCCTCAGGATGGGGATTTTTTTGATGCCATTCAGCAACCCCCTCATCCTGAGGCGCGACCGAAGGGAGCCTCGAAGGACGCAAATCGCCTCTGCCGCATCAAAGCAAATCCGCGACCGCCTTCTTGTAATCGGTGATCGCCGCCAAATGCTCGGCCGGGGTCTTGCCGGCGATGCGCTTGTGGTTGGGGCTGGCATAGGTGGTGTGAACGGTGGCGTGGGTTACGCCGGCGTTCTTCCAGAAGGTGATCTCCTTGCGCCAATCGTCCGCGTTGCCGGTGCCCGGCGAGACCCAGACTTCGAGACCGAAATTGTTGGGGTCGCGGCCATTCTCGCGCAACAGGCGGCGCAATTTGTCGAATGCCGCCAGCGCCGCGTCGCCCATCGGATAGGCGAGCGGCATGAACCCGTCGCCGTAGCGTGCGGCGCGGCGGAAGGTTGCCTCGGCGTGGCCGCCATACCAGATCGGCACCCGGCCCGATTCCGGCCGCGGATTGATCCCGGCATCGTCGAGATGGTGGTAATCGCTCTGGTATTTGACGTGCGGCTCGGCCCACAGCGCCTGCATCACCTTCACCTGGTCGGCCGAGCGCACGCCGCGGGTGTGGAAATCCATTCCAAGCCCGGTGAACTCGACCTCGTTCCAGCCGACCCCGATGCCGAGCCGGAACCGTCCGTTGCCGCCGCACAGCACATCGAGCGAGGCCGCCTGTTTGGCGACCAGCGCCGCCTGGCGCTGCGCCAGGATCAGGACGCCCGAGGCGAAGCCGATGCTCTTCGTGCAGCCGGCGAGAAAGCCGAACAGCACGAACGGGTCGTGATAGGCGGTCGCGGTGGTGCCGACCCGGCGGCCTTCGTAATTGCCGTCCGGGTTGGCGCCCAGCACATGGTCGGGCGCCAGCAGATAGGAAAACCCCAGCCCCTCCGCGGCTTGCGCGTAGTCGCGGATGACCGCGGGTCCGGTGCCGATATCGCCGACCGGGAGCGAGGCGCCAAGCTGCATTGAGGTTTCTCCGTGGCTTTGCGGCGGTCCGGGCGGCGATTATGCTGCCGATAACCGGTTCGCGATGGTGGGTGAGGGCAATGATCAAGCGGTTCCATGCACTTTATGTCGGCCAGATCGACCTCGACAATATCGGGCTCAACGGCACGCCGGCGAACGACCGCCGCTATTCGAGCGAACGCCTCAGCGAGGTGTTCGAGACCTCCAAGCGCGTCGCCCAGGTCATGGACGAGCTCGGCTATTACTGCTTCTGGGCCGCCGAGCATCATTTTCAGCACGAAGGTTACGAGTGCATCCCCAATTTGATCCAATGGGGGCTGTGGCTGGCGACACAGACCAAGCGGCTCAAATTCGGCTGCGGCTTCAACATCCTGCCGATGTGGCACCCGATCCGCCTCGCCGAGGATTACGCGATGGCCGACATCGTCACCGACGGGCGGGTGGTGATGGGGGTCGGGCGCGGCTATCACACTCGCGAGGTCGAGACGCTGGGCGGTCCGCTGCTCGACACAGAGGCCAACCGCGACATCTTCGTCGAGGGGCTCGACCTCCTGCTCAAATGCTTCAACGAGGAGAGCTTCCACCACAAGGGCAAGTATTTCGACGCGCCGCCGCCGGTGCCGTATCGCGGCTACGATCTCAAGGAGATCACCATGGTGCCGCGGCCTAAACACCTGCCGGTCGAGATTTTCATGCCGATCGCCAGCGGCCGCACCATCGACCTGATGGCCGAGAAGGGCCTCAAGGCGATGGTCACCCTCAACGGCGAGAAGATCCTCGACGACGTGGTCCAGGCGTTTCACCAGGCCTGCTTGAAGCACGGCCGCAAGGGGCCGGTCGGCAAGGACATGGTGTGGGGCGCCGGCGTCTATCTCGCCGATAGCCAGGAAGAGGCGATCAAGCGGCTCGAGCCCGCGCATGACGAGCGCTACAAATGGTTCGCACCGTTCGGTTTCGTCCGTTACGCCGACGAAAACGGCCGCACCTGGGGCAGCCCCGGCGCCCCGGCGACCATCCCGACCCTGCGCGAGGGTGTGAAGCAGAAGGCGTGGTTCTGCGGCCGGCCGCAGGACGTGATCGAGGGCATCAAGTCGATCGAGGCGAAATATCCCGGCCTCGAGGACTTCATGATCCACTGGGCCGAGGGCCTATCGCCCGCCGAATTCACCGAGCAGCTGCGCTGGTTCGCCAAGCGACGTGATGCCGGCATTCAACCGCGGCTGAGCGCCAGCACCATCTGCGCCGCGGCGGCGGCGATCCGTGCCACCGCCGACACGTCCACCGCCTGCGGCCAGCGATCCTGCGGCAGATGGAAGAGGCGGTTGGTGCCGACCAATGTCAGATAGCGCCCGCCGGCCCTGTGGATGTCGCGGGTCTCGCCGCTCGGCGGCTGCGTCGGCCAGGGGATGTCATCGGGTGGCTGGCCTGCGTCGGCAAGTGCGCCAAGGCCGATCGCGCGCAGACCCGCCTGGTTCGAGACCAGTGACAGCACGCCGCCGGCGGCGCCGAGATTGGCGCCGTAATGGACCCAGTCGGCGCCGCCGGGCCGGTCCCACCCAGGTCGCCGCGCGACGAAATCGTCGAGCCCGAGATGGCCGAGTTCATGGCCGGTGTTGGCGGTGAAGCTCACATCGCGCGCCGGAGGCTGAACCATCAGCGCGCGCAGCAACTCCAGCCAGCAGACGATTCCGCCGCCGCGCTCGGCGGTCGATTGCCACCACGAGCTGCGCGGGGTCATCACGACCAGCGGCTTGCGGCCGCGATCGCTGCCTCTGAGTGTAATGACGGTGTTGACCGCCCGTGTCTTGGTGCGGCGGCTGTGGGCGACGAGCCGCGCACGCTTGCCACGATGGGCGAGCACCCGCTCGCGCGCCTCGCTCGGGACGTGGATCGCCGGCATGCCATACGGCGAGCGGAATTGCTCGGCGTTGATCAAAGCGAGGCCCGGCGCCTCGCCCTGACAGATAACGACCAGGCCGCAATGCTCGCCGGCGCGACGCACTCGCTCGAACTCGCCGCTGAATAGACCGCGCGCGGCGGCAGCTCGGCGACCGCGATCTCCTGTCCGAGCCGGCCTTCGATCCCGTTGGTACCGGTCGGCGGCGCGTCGAAGACCGGCACGCCCGCGATCCGCTCGCCGCCGATGTCGAGATACGCCGCAACGGGATCGAGGCGGTCGAACGAAAATTCCTCTGACTTTGACCTCTGCGCCTGACGCCGCCGCTTCGCGCGCGAGCCAATCGGCGCCGGCCTGGTCGCCCGCGGTCCCGGTGCGGTGGGTGCCCTGTGCGTCCCAGGCTTGCAGCCAGCTCGCGGCGCGGGTTTCTGCCTCTGTCATCGGGCCTCGGAGTGATGGATGATGGTTCGCGACCATCCAGGAGGAACACGATGATCTGCGATGTCCATGCCCATTACATCCCGCAAGCGTTCGGCGACTTCATGGGCGACCGCTGGGGGCCGCGGGTCGGGCCTCGCGTGCAGGTCAAGGAGGGCATCGCCAAGCACCCGGTCTCCGACTCGGCGACCGACATTGTCGGCCGGCTGGAACTTATGGATGCCGCCGGGGTCGAGAAACAGGTGCTGTCGCCGCACCGCCCGCCCTATCTGCCCGACGAGAAGGAATGCGTCCACGCGCTCAACCTGCTCAACGACGGTTACGCCGAGCTGGCGCACAAGCATCCCGATCGCATCTCCTCTTACGTGATGCTGCCGCTGCCGCATATCGACGCCGCGCTGAAGGAGATGGAGCGCGGCCTCGATCAACTCGGCTGCGTCGGGGTCAACATGCACATCTCCTGCTTCGACCGCTCGGTCGCCGAAACCGAGTTCGAGCCGATCTATGCCGAGTTGAACCGGCGCGGCGCGATCCTCTTTGTCCATCCGTCGACCAACGGCATCTGCTCGCCGTTCATCAACGACTACAAATTCACCGCGCCGGTGGGCACCTCATTGGAAGACGCCAGCTTCGTCCTCCACATGATCGCCAAGCAGATCCCCTACCGTTATCCCAACATCAAGTTCATCGTGCCGCATCTGGGCGGGCCGATCCCGATGCTGCTCAACCGGCTCGACGCGCAGGGCCAAAGTCCGCGCCACCACCCGAACCTCGCCGAGGCGCCGAGCGTCACCGCCAAGAAATTCTATTACGACACGGTGTGCTACGGCTCGAAGGCGGCGTTCTGCTGCGCGCTGGAGGCGTTTGGTGAGGATCACCTTGTCACCGGCAGCGACTATCCGGTGCTGCAGGATTTCGAAAGCTACACCGAGACCTTCGCCTATATCGAGCGCCTGGGGCTGCCGAAATCGGTGACCGACAAGGTGCTGCACCACAACGCCCAGAAACTATTCGGGTTCAAGCACTGAGCGTCGTCGCGCGGCGCGCCGAGGGGCGCGGCGGCGGCTAGCCCACCACCGCCATTCCCTGCACCTCGACCAGCATTTCCGGCCGGGCGAGGGCGCGGCAGGTGATCAGAGTGCTGGCCGGGAAATTGTCGCCAAAGATTTCCTTGCGCATTTCGGTCAGCCGGTCGCCGTGACGCGCATCGGTGATGAAGACCGTCATCGTCACCATGTCGGCGAGTTTGCCGCCGGCTTCCTCCAGCGTCTCGCCGAGCCGGCGGAACACCTCGCGCACCTGGCCGTCGAAATCGCCCGCGAGCGATTTCCCGTTCGCGTCCTCGATCGCGACCTGGCCGGCGAGCCAGACGATGCGTCCGCCCTCGGTGATCACCGCCTGGGAATAGGCGCGCGACTGCGCCCGCTCGCGCTTGATGTGACGTCTCGTATGGGCCATCCACGCCTCCTATTTGGAAATGCGTCGCTGCGTCCTTCGAGGCTCGCTTCGCTCGCACCTCAGGATGAGGATCGCTGGTGCCAATTCCAACATTCCTCATCCTGAGGAGCCCGCACCAGCGGGCGTCTCGAAGGACGCACTAAGGAATGCAGCTTCAGTGTTTGAACCCGAAGAGTTTCTGCGCGTTGTGGTGCAGCACCTTGTCGGTGACCGACTTTGCGGCAAGCCGAGCCGCTCGATATAGGCGAAGGTCTCGGTGTAGCTCTCGTAGTCCTGCAGCACCGGATAATCGCTGCCGGTGACGAGGTGATCCTCGCCGAACGCCTCTAGCGCGCAGCAAAACCCCGCCTTCGAGCCGTAGCAGACCGTGTCGTAATAGAATTTCTTGGCGGTGACGCTCGGCGCCTCGGCGAGGTTGGGCTGGTCGCGCTGGCCCTGCTGGTCGAGGCGATGAAGCAGCATCGGGATCGGTCCGCCCAGATGCGGCACGATGAATTTGATGTTGGGATAGCGGTACGGGATCTGCCGCGCGATCATGTGCAGCACGAAGACCGCGTCTTCCATCGAGGTGCCGACGGAGGCGCGGTAGTTCCAGTCGTTGATCATCGGCGACTGGATGCCGCTCCCCGCCGGATGGACGAAGAGGATCGCGCCGCGCCGGTTCATCTCGGCGTAGATCGGCTCGAACTTCTCGTGGCCGATCGAGTCGCCGAGGCAGACGATGTTCATGTTGACCCCGACGCAGCCCAGCTGCTCGAAGCCGCGCTCCATCTCCCGAAGGCTCGCCTCGATATGCGGCAGCGGCAGCATCACGTAAGACGAGATTCGGTCGGGATATTTGTGCGCCAGTTCGGCGTAGCCGTCGTTCAGCAGCTTGATCGCCTGCACGCCCTGCGCCTCGTCGGGCAGATAGGGCGGCCAATGCGGCGACAACACCTGGCGGCCGACCCCGGCCTTGTCCATCAGGTCGAACCGGCCGGAAATATCCTCGGGCAGATCGGAGAACGGGTGGCAGGCGAGGCTGGTGCGCGTCGGCTTGCCGACCGGCGGCCAAAACCGGTCGCCCATATAGTCGCTGAAGCTGCGCGGCAGGTAGTGGGCATGGACATCGCAGATCATCGTATTTCTCCATCATGTGCGGTCACGCATCCGCGTGACCTGCGGCACCGGCCCGCTCCCCCACCCGGCCGCCCAATCAGCATAATCTCGTTGGGCGGCCGGGTGGGGGAGCGGGCTGGCGCCGAGAGCCGTGCGGAAGCACGGCTCATTTGACAGACGCCGCCTCGGCGGCGGTGGTGACGTAGTATTTCGCTAGCAGATTGGCGTTGGTCTCGGCCGGCAGCGATTCCGGGTTCTCGACATAGGCGAGGAACCCCTTGGTCAGCTCGCGGAAATGCGCGTCATGGCCGATCCGCAGCGCGTCGGAGATGACGATCTTCCATTCGCCGCCGTGTTTTTCGAGGCCGAGCCCCTTATGCGCCTCGGCCAAGTCGGCGATGCGCCGCTTCAGCGCCGCCTCGATCTCTGCGAGCGGCACCACGAAGAGCTCCGGCCGCCAGCCATAGTCCGGCCCGTGGCGCAGCTCGATCCGGGCCCGGGTGCCACGCCAGATTTCGGTGTGGATGTCGCCGCCGCCGGCTGGCTCCAGCCAGTCCCACACCATGTCGAGCCCGACATGGACGCCGCGCACCGCGTAGCCGAGATTGACGTTGCAATCGTAGGCCAGCGTCCCCCCGCTGACCGCGCCGGCGAGGTAATCCGGCCAGTCCATCTCGCCCGTCACTTGGCGGAATTGCGGCAAATCGAGCATTGTCGGCCAGTGCTTCACCGCGCCGATCGCGATGTCGTGCCGGTAATCGAGCGCCGCGCCGGAAAACAGCGTCGTGTGTACGCGGTCGACCAGATGCGTGCCGATATCGGCGAGCGCGTCGCCCTGCTGCTTGATGTCGAAATACCAAGGCGGGCGCATGTTCGGCACGCCCGACACCACCTTCATCAGGTGATGCACGCTGGTCATCTCGACCCCGGGCTCGCTTGGCCAGCCGGCGATCTGCTCACCGAAAATCTCGTGGTCATTGTGCAGCTCGTGGGTCAGCGAGCGCGTGATCTCGGTCCGCCCGCCCATCATGTCGAGCACGACGAGCCCTTTTTGCGTCGCCAATTCCAGCACCACGGCGAGCTCCGGCAGTTCGGCGCGGAAGATGGTTATCGGCTTGTCAGCGAGCACGTGGATGCCCGCGCTGACCGCCATAGCAATGGCGCTGAGTTTACCGCTGTTGCGGTTGGCGATGATGGCGACATCACCCGCCTTCTCCCGCGCCATCCGCCCCGAGGGATACGGGCCGGCGTGGATTTCGAGCCGCCAACGCGTCGGCGCCTCGGCGCGGTTGTTGAACCGCGCGATGCGGCTCAGGTAATCGACGAGATCGGGTCCGACCGGCGCGTAGACATGCACTGTCTCGGCGACGTTGTCGTACATCTCCTTCTGCGCCAGCGCGGCGTGGAAATGCCCGGGATCGACGACGATAAGGCCGATTTTTGCCACCTTAGAGGTCCCTCCGCGGCAGGAGGGGTCTTGAGTGCTTCGAGGCCCCGACCCGCGCTTGGCGCGGCTTAGGGCACTTCAGCATGAGGATTTGTTGTGATGGCACCCTTAGGCCTTCCTCATCCCGAGGCGCTTCGCGCAGCGAAGCCTCGAAGGACGCACGCCGATCATCCAACGCTCAGAACCCCAACGTCGGCGCCACCTCGGCCGGGGCGGGGGTCCAGTGCTTCGGCGGCCGACCCTCCTCGATCGCGCGGAACTCGCGCTCCATGATCTTGCGCCACAGGATGATCGCCGTATCTGATTTGCCGAGCCGTTCGTTGCTCCGGTCGGCGATGCGGCCTTGGCCCGCTTGTACCGCGAAATCCTGCACGCGCACCCGGTCCGGATGGTCGATGTCGGCGAAGCGCACCCGCCCATCCATCACCGCCTGCGCCAGCTCCAGCGACGATCCGGCCGCCTTCTGCCGCTCCAAGTATCTTTGCCGCGCCGCCTGGTAGGGCGCGACCGCATCGCCGGTCACCCCAACCAAATTGGTGATGAACCACATGTTGTTTTCGTCGTCGATCGGGGTGAAGGCCAGATACAGCTCGCGCCAGCCGCCAGCCCCGTCGAGCCCGGCCATCGGCGGCACGATCACCCGGGTGCAGTTCGGCATGTAGTGGAGGCTGATGCGCTCCTCGTTGCCGCGCCGCCCATAGCGGATCATCCCCCAATCGGTCTCCTCGGCGGCAATCTCCGGCAGGTCATAGATCCCCGAATGCGACCCGCCGATCTTGTGGACAAACGCGACATGCACTTCGTCCATGCTGTTTTCGAAGCATTGCAGGTAGTTGCACGGCACCACCGGCGGCGCCTGGTTCTCGATCAGCCCCTCGGCCAGAGGCATCGGATAGGGCGGGAAGGCCGGCGGCGCGCCGTCGCCGAGATAGGCGAAGATCGAGCCCCATATATTCCCGGGTCGGGTAGCTGCGCATGGTGACCTTGCGGGCGAACCCGGCTTCCTCGGCGGGCTGCTCGATGCACTGGCCGGTGCAATCGAATTTCCAGCCGTGATAGACGCAGCGTATGTCGTCGCCCTCGACCCAGCCGAGATGCATCTGCGCGCCGCGATGCGGGCAGCGGTAGTCGATGACCTGAGTGACTCCGCTTTCGCCGCGATAAAGCGCGAAATCCTCGCTCATCACCCGGATCGGTTTGGCCTCGCCCTTCTTCAGGTCCTCGGCGCGCATCACCGGCATCCAGAACCGCCGCATGAACTTGCCGCCCGGCGTGTCCGGGCCGGTGCGCGCCAGGTCGATTTCGGGGCGAAAGCTCTGCGTCCGTTCGCGCCAATCCTGTTCGGCGACGCTCATGCCATCCCCTCCCGGCCGCTGTTTGCTGTCTTTGCCGGCAGTTTGATCGCGCGCACCCGCCCGCGCAACTTGCTAAGCTCGGATCAGGGACGCGATCGGCGGGAGGGAATGATGAAGGTCACGGGCCTCGAAGTGCTGCGCGCCGATGCCGGCTGGCGCAACTATTACTTCCTCAAGCTCACGACCGATGACGGGATCGTCGGCTGGAGCGAGTTCGACGAGGGTTTCGGCTCACCCGGGATCACCGCCGTCATCGACCGGCTATCGCCAAAGGTCGTCGGCCAGGACGTGATGGACCATGAGCGCATCTTTTTCGAACTCTACTCGGCGACCCGCCCGGCGGCGGGCGGTGTCGTGGCCGAGGGGCTCGGCGCGATCGAAAACGCATTGCTCGACGCCAAAGCCAAGGCGCTCGGCGTGCCGTGCTACGCGCTGCTCGGCGGCAAGCTGCGCGACAAGGTCCGGGTCTACTGGTCGCATTGCGCGACCTGGCGCATCAACCACCCGCATCTCTTCAAGCCGGCGATCACCGATCTTGACGGCGTCAAGAAGATCGGCGCGGAGGTCAGGGAGCGCGGCTTCACCGGGCTGAAGACCAACATCTTCCTGCATGACCAGAAGCCGCTGCACGGCTGGCGGCCCGGCTTCGGCGTGCCGTTTTATCCCGAGCTGAATGTCGATAAGCGGGTGCTGCGTAACCTTGTCACGCATCTGGAGGCGATCCGCGACGGCGCCGGCCCCGATGTCGATCTGCTGCTCGACCTCAACTTCAACGCCAAGACCGAGGGCTATCTCAAAATCCTGCGCGCCATCGCCGGGTTCGACATGTTCTGGGTCGAGATCGACAGCTACAACGCCGAGGCGCTCGCCTATATCCGCGGCCACAGCCCGCACCCGATCAGCTCCTGCGAGACCTTGCTCGGCCTGCGCGAGTTCCTGCCCTATTTCCGCGCGCAATCGATGGATGTCGCGATCGTCGACGCGGTGTGGAACGGGGTGTGGCAATCGATGAAGATCGCCAACGCCGCCGAAGCCTACGAGGTCAACATCGCGCCGCATAATTTCTACGGCCACCTCGCCTCGTTCATGAATTTGCACTTTGCCGCCGCGGTGCCGAATTTGCGGATCATGGAGATCGACGTCGACCGGCTCGAGTGGGACAGGGAGCTGTTCAGCCACGAGCCGGTGTTCGAGAACGGCTACCTCGCGGTGCCCGACCGGCCCGGCTGGGGTTGCGAGCCCAATGAGGACGCGATCCGCGCTCACCCGCCGAAATCCTCGGGCGGGCTGATCGGCTATCGGCAGCCGACCTAGGTCAATCTCCCGCTGCCGCGGTCTCGCGGCGCGGCGAGGCGGTCGCGCACTTGGCGGCGCGCCTTGTCGACCGCCGCGCGCGAGGCGGCGTTGAGCTCGAACATTTCGAGCGCTTCGCCCTCCGCGTCGACCACCGGGGTGATCGCCAAATCGACATAGGAACCGTTCCAGTCTTTCTCGACGCGCCGGCGGATGCGATGGAGCTTCGCCGCGTAGCGGGCATAGCGGGCGTATTTCGTCAACGTCTGCCAAACATGCGCCGGATAGAACGCCAGCGCCGGCACGCGCGGCCGCTCGGGGCGGCGCTGCGTGCGAGATTTGCGCCGGAAAAACCCGCCCTGCTGTGGGTGCACACCCTCGAAATGCGGCGCGCCGTAGACCTGGAGGATGCTGCGGAACGGCCGCAGCGACTTGATGCCGTAGGCCATGTTGCGGCGGATGATCCGTTCGACATGCTCGTCGGTGTAGAACCAGCCCCAGGCCTCGTCATAGACGCGCTGCAGCTCGTCTCGGCTCATCTTGCCCGGATCGATCGTCACATTCTCCAGGTCGTATTTGTTGAGGTCCGGGTCCATCCAGGTCCCGGCCTTGTAGAGTTTCAGATGGTCCTCGGACCCGGGCAGCGGCGTCAAAATGGTGAATTCGAGCAGATCGACCGCCAGCTCCTTTTTGATGATCTCGACATCGCGCGCGATCGACTCGGGGGTATCGCTCGGCAGGCCGATGATGAACCCCGCGTAGACCAGGACCCCCGCCCGCTTCCACGCCTGGATCATGCTGCGGTATTCGGTGATCCGGTTCTGCGGCTTCTTCATGTGCCGCAGGTTTTCGGGATTGATGCTCTCCATCCCGACAAAGACGTAATTGCAGCCGGCGCGCCGCGCCTTCTCGATGAAATTCGGGATTTTATGCGCCAGCGTGTCGACCTGGATCAGAAAGCTGACGCCCTGGCCGCGCTCTTCGCGCAACTCGATCAGCCGGTCGAAAATCGCTTCCCAGTTCTTGTTGCGGGCGAAATTGTCGTCGGTGATGAAGAACCGGGTGATCTTCTGCGCCGCGTTCTCGACGACGATGCGCTCGATGTCGTCGGCGTCGCGCCAGCGCGACTTGCGGCCCTGCACGTTGATGATCGTGCAAAACGAGCACTGAAACGGGCAGCCCCGCCCGGCGTCGAATGACGACGCCGCACCCTCGTAGCGTCTGATGTAGCTGCGCGGCAAATACGGGGTTATCTGTCCCTGCAGATTTGGCAGCGAATTCATGTGGTTGTAGATCGGCTGCGGCGTCCCGGCATGGATGTCGCGCAGCAGCGTCTCGAAGTGTTCCTCGGCTTCGCCCGCGAAAAGGATGATACCGAGGTCGAGCGCTTCCTGAAGCTCCGGCGTCAGCGCCGGGAGCATCGCCAGACAGCCGCTGACATGAAACCCGCCGATCGCGACGGTGAGGCCCTGGGCGCGGAATTCCCGAGCCAGCGCCATCGCGCGGGGAAACTGGTTCGACTGCACCCCGGCGAGGCAGACCAGCCCCGAATGCCCCGGCCGCTTCAGCCGCGCGGTGATCGCCCGCACCGGGACCTTGAGGTTGACCTCGTCATAGCCGGCGACCTCGATCGCCACATCGTCGCCCAGCACCTTGCGCTCGGCGCAGTCGCGCGCGATCCCGTAGAGGCAGGCGAGCGAGTTCGACGGCACCCAGGCCCGCCACCATTGAATGACGTAGCCGTCCTTGTCGTAATGCGACGGTTTGACGATTTCGACGTGAAAATTTTCCATCGCGGCGGCGGTCCCGGCGGCGATCGCTTATGCCGCGTATCCTGCGGGGTCGAGGCCGATCGCGCAACGCGAAACGCGCGATGCCGGTTGACGGTCGGTTGTGGAGCCTACCGCCGTGGGCGGGGGTGGCCGCATGCGTTCCTCGACATCGAGCCGATTCTCGGGGGCATCGTCTCGGCGCTTGCAGTTTCCTGTTTTGTTCTTGACAAAAATAGCAAAATAATGCTATACGATATTCGCATTAAAAAAAGGCGAGAGAATGGCATTGCAAGCGGTCGCGGGCATTCCTTATCCGCTGAAAGCGGAACGTTTTGCCCCTGATGCCCCGCTGTTTTCTCGCTGTTCCGCCGCTGTTATTGCGCTGTTTTCGGGAGCGAGGCAAAGGTCAAAAATGACGCTGAATCAACAGATTATCGAAACCTCGACGCAACCGCCGCAAAATGCGGAACAGCAAATCCCGGTCGAGCCGCTGCGCGAGGCTCCGGCCGAAGTCGAGACGCTGCGGCCGCGCGGCCGGCCCTGGGTCAAGGGTCAGTCGGGCAACCCGGCGGGCCGGCCGAGCCGGGCGCGACGGGCGGCGGTCGTCGCCGAGGCATTGATCGGCCGCAAGACCGTGCCCTTGACCAACAAGCTGATCGAGATCGCGCTTGCCGGCGACCGCGCCGCCCTACGTCTCTGCATCGACCGCATCGCCCCGCCGCGGCGCGAGCCGCCAATCGACCTCGATCTGCCGATGATCAAGGGCCGCAGCGATCTCCTCGATGCGCTGACGGTGATCGCCGACGCCGCCGCCTCCGGGGCGCTCAGCTCGTCGCAAAGCGCCACGCTGACGCGGATGTTGATCGACCTGCGGAGCGCGACGTGGTAGCGCGCCCGCCGGTCAGCACCCGAGCTGCGTCGCCAGATCCTCGAAGCTCTCGGCGACATAGGTGAAATCGTGCTCGGCCTTGAAATCGCGGCTCTGCTTGGCGCCATGCTCGTAGGGGCGGTTCACGTAGGCGGTCTTCATCCCGTGCTTCGCCGCCGCGACCAGATCGTTGTTGTGCGCCGCGGTCATCATCACCGCGCCGGGGTCGCCCGAGCCGAGAAACTCGATCGCCGACTGGTACATCGCCGCGTCGGGCTTGTAGTGCCCGGACGAGGTCGGAGCCGAGCACCGTATCCCACGGCAAGCCGCAATGCTTGGCCATGTCGGTCAGCAGCCGCACCGTGCCGTTCGACAAGGTGGCGATGATGGACTTCGTCTTGATCCGGGTGAGGCCCGGCACCGAATCCGGCCACGGCTTCAGCCGGTGCCAGGTGAGGTTGAACCAGGTTTTATCTTCTTCGGTCAAACCCTTGATGCCGAATTTCTCAAGCAGCGCATCAAGCGCCATGCGGTGCAGTGCGTCGAGGTTGGTCCATGGCAATTCGCCCGTGCGCACCTTGTTCATCGACGGTGCGTAGAGCCCGCGCCACTGGTCGGCGAAGTCTTGCCAATCGACGCCGGTGATGCCCTTGCGCCGCGCCCAGCGCCTCGCCGTCGGCGGTCACCGCCCCGCGCCAGTCGACGACCGTGCCGAACACGTCATGCACCAGGGCCTTGATCTCGCTCATGCGCCGCTCTCCCGAGTCATTTCGCCGCAGCATCGGGGGTGGCGCGGGTGCTGTAAAGCATCGCCCTCGCAAATCGCCGGGTTCGCTCTTACAATCTACCGCTTGAATCTCCAGCTTCTGTGTCGCCATGCCCGAAGAATTCTATCGCATCAAGCGTCTGCCCCCTTACGTCTTCGCCGAAGTCAACGCGCTGAAGGCCAAGGGGCGAGCCGCCGGGCACGACGTGATCGATCTCGGCATGGGCAACCCCGACGGGGCCGACCCCGCCGCATATCGTCGCCAAGCTGATCGAGGCGGTGCAGAACCCCAAGGCGCACGGCTATTCGGCGTCGAAGGGCATCCCCGGTCTGCGCCGCGCCTATGCCGCCTATTACGCGCGCCGCTTCAATGTCGAGCTCGACCCCGAGAGCGAGATCGTCGTCACCCTCGGCTCGAAGGAGGGGTTCGCCAACCTCGCCCAGGCGATCACCGCGCCGGGCGACACGGTGATCGTGCCCAACCCGAGCTATCCGATCCACTCCTTCGGCTTCATCATGGCCGGCGCCGCGGTGCGCAACGTGCCGATCGGGCCGGGGATCGATTTCCTCGAGGAGCTGAAAAAGGCGGTCAAGCACTCGATCCCGGCGCCGCTGGCGATCGTGCTCAACTTCCCGGCCAACCCGACGGCGATGACGGTCGATCTCGATTTCTACGGCGAGATCGTCGATTTCTGCCGCCACCACAACATCTTCATCCTCAGCGATCTCGCCTATGCGGAGATCTATTTCGATGGCAAGCCGCCGCCCTCGATCTTCGAGGTGCCGGGCGCCAGGGACATCGCGGTCGAGTTCACCTCACTGAGCAAGACCTATTCGATGGCCGGCTGGCGGATCGGCTTCGCGGTCGGCAACCAGCGGCTGATCGCGGCGCTGACCCGGGTGAAATCGTATCTCGATTACGGCGCGTTCACCCCGATCCAGGTGGCGGCGACCGCGGCGCTCAATGGCCCGCAGGACTGCATCGCCGAAATCCGCGAGCGCTACAAGGCGCGCCGCGACGTGCTGGTCGACGGGCTGCGCCAGGCCGGCTGGGAAATCCCGTCGCCGCAGGCGTCGATGTTCGCCTGGGCTCCGATCCCCGAAGAATACCGGGCGATGGGGACGCTCGCCTTTTCCAAGCTGCTGCTCGAGCGCGCCAATGTCGCGGTGTCGCCGGGGGTCGGGTTTGGCGAGCACGGCGAGGGGTTCGTGCGCATCGCGCTGGTCGAGAACCGCCAGCGGCTGCGCCAGGCGACGCGCAACATCAAGGCGTTTCTCGCCGGCCGCAACGACAGCGCCGACTTTCGCCGCGCCCAGCGAATGCAGGCGGCGAAGTAGGGCTCCACGGTTTGACTTCGGCGCGGGCGGTGCCTATGTTCCCGGCCCGCGCGAGGAAGGTTTGAGATGAAGATCGTCAATTCGCTGAAGACGTTGAAAAAGCGCGACAAGAACTGCCGGGTCGTGCGCCGGCGCGGCCGCGTGTTCGTGATCAACAAGGCCAATCCGCGCTTCAAGGCGCGCCAGGGCTAGTTCTGCCGCGGCCCCGCGCGGCGAGGGGTCATCAGCGATGCAAATGCCGGTTCCTGATGCTGGAGTGATCGCTCGGCGGCACGAGATCGCCGCGGCGTTGCGCGGCATCGTTCCAGCCAACGCGGTCATCGAAGCCGAGTCCGAGCGCCGCGCCTACGAGAGCGACGGGCTGACCGCCTATCGCCAGCCGCCGCTTTGCGCGGTGCTGCCGTCGACCGTCGACGCAGGTCGCCGCGATCCTGCGTTACTGCAAGAACCAAGGGATCAAGGTCGTGCCGCGCGGCGCCGGCACCTCGCTTTCGGGTGGCGCCCTGCCGCTGGCCGACGGCGTGTTGCTCGGCATGGCGAAATTCAACAAGATTGTTGAGATCGACTACGCGAACCGCTGCGCGGTGGTGCAGCCGGGGGTCACTAATCTTGGCATCAGCCAGGCGGTCGAGGCTGCCGGCTTTTATTACGCGCCCGACCCGTCGAGCCAGATAGCTTGCACGATCGGCGGCAATGTCGCCGAGAATTCGGGCGGCGTGCATTGCCTAAAGTACGGGCTGACCACCAACAACCTGCTCGGCATCGAGATCGTGACCATCGATGGCGAGATCGTCCGCCTCGGCGGCAAGCATTTCGATGCCGAGGGCTACGACCTGCTCGGCATCATGACGGGCTCCGAAGGGCTGCTCGGCGTGGTGACCGAGGTCACCGTCCGCATCCTCAAGAAGCCGGCGACGGCCCGGGCGGTTTTGGTCGGGTTTTCGAGGGTCGAGGACGCCGGCAATTGCGTCGCCGCGATCATCGGTGCCGGCATCATTCCAGGCGGCATGGAAATGATGGACCGGCCAGCGATTCACGCCGCGGAAGCCTACGCTAAAGCCGGCTACCCACTCGATGTCGAGGCGTTGCTGATCGTCGAGCTCGACGGCCCGGCGGCCGAGGTCGACCATCTCTTGGAGATCGTCGAGGCTCTGGCACGCGAAAACCGCGCGGTGTCGCTGCGGGTCAGCCAGAACGAGGCAGAGCGCCTCAGCTTCTGGGCCGGGCGCAAGGCCGCGTTCCCGGCGGTCGGCCGCATCTCGCCCGATTATTACTGCATGGATGGCACCATCCCACGCGGCCGCCTCGCCGAGGTGCTGAGCGAGATTTCCGTGCTGTCGAAGCGCCACGGGCTGCGGGTCGCCAATGTCTTTCACGCCGGCGACGGCAATCTCCATCCGCTGATCCTTTACGACGCCAATCAACCCGGCGAGATCGAGCGGGCCGAGGAATTCGGCGCCGATATCCTGAAGCTTTGTGTCGAGGTCGGCGGCGTCCTCACCGGCGAGCACGGGGTCGGGGTCGAGAAACGCGACCTGATGGGCACGATGTTCGACGAAACCGATCTGGCGCACCAGGAGCGCCTCAAATGCGCCTTCGACCCCGACGGGCTGCTCAATCCCGGCAAGGTCTTTCCCGAGCTGCATCGTTGCGCCGAACTGGGGCGGCTGCATGTCCATCACGGGCGCGTTGCCGCATCCCGAGTTGCCGCGGTTTTGAATCCACCGCGACGGCGGCCTTAAAACGTCTATCCTGCGGGCATGACCCGGTTTGTGCCGTCGAATCTTGACGAATTGCGCGAGGCGATCGCGACGGCGCTCGCGGCGGAGGAGCCGGTCGAGCTGGTCGCCGGCGGCACCAAGCGCGGGCTTGGCCGGCCGCTGCAGACGCCGCATGTCGTCGATCTGAACCGGCTCTCGGGCATCCGCGACTATGCGCCAAACGAGTTGGTGCTGACCGCCGGCGCGGCCACCCCACTGACCGCGATAGACCGGGCGCTCGGCCGTCGCTGGGCAGATGCTCGCGTTCGAGCCGCCCGATTGGCGCGGGCTCCTTGGGCAGGTGCACGGGTCGCAGACGCTGGGCGGTATTCTCGCCTGCAATCTGTCAGGGCCGCGGCGGATCAAATCGGGTGCGGCGCGCGACCATTTCCTCGGCTTTCGGGCGGTGAGCGGCCGCGCCGAGGCGTTCAAGGCGGGCGGCAAGGTGGTGAAGAACGTCACCGGCTACGATCTGCCGAAATTGATGGCTGGCTCGTACGGCACGTTGGCGGCGCTTGAGGAAGTCACGGTCAAGGTGCTGCCGCGCCCGGAAACTGCGGCGACGGTATTGGTGTTCGGCGTCGCCGCCGAACACGCGGTCGAGCTGATGGCGGCGGCGCTCGGCTCACCGCACGAGGTTTCGGGCGCGGCCTATCTGCCGCCCGGCACGCCGCGCCTCGCGTCGCTGCCGTCAGGGTTTGGCGCGGTGGCGCTGCGCGTCGAGGGGCCGACGCCCTCAGTCGCCTACCGTCGCGAGGCGCTGCTTCAGCAATTCGCGAGCTCCGGCGAGACGGCGGAACTCGGCGAGGCCAAAACCCAGGCACTGTGGCGCGATATCGGCAATGTCGCACCCTTGGCCGGGCTCGCCGACCGCGCGATCTGGCGGCTTTCGGTGGCGCCGAGCCGTGGCGCCGAGGTGGCGCAGGCGATCTCCCGAGCGATCGATGCGACGTGGTTCCTCGACTGGGGCGGCGGCCTGCTTTGGCTCGCCGTTATCGAGCCGGGCGACGCTGGCGCCGCAGTGATCCGCCGGATCGTCGGCGGCGCCGGTCATGCGACGCTGGTTCGCGGCTCGCCCGGTCTGCGCGCCGCGGTGCCGGTATTCGAGCCGCAACCTGGCCCGCTCGCGGCGCTGTCGCGCCGGGTCAAGGAGGGTTTCGACCCCAAGCACATCCTCAATCCCAGCCGCATGGTAGAAGGCTCGTAAGTGCAAACCGATTTCACGCTTGCGCAGCTGGCCGACCCCGATATCGCGGCGTCAGAAAAGATCCTGCGCGCCTGCGTCCATTGCGGGTTTTGTACCGCGACCTGCCCGACCTATGTCCTGCTTGGCGACGAGCTCGACGGGCCGCGCGGGCGCATCTACCTGATCAAGAACATGCTGGAGCAGGATCGGCCGGTGCCGGCGGAGACCGTCACCCATATCGACCGCTGCCTGTCGTGCCTTGCTTGCATGACGACCTGCCCGTCGGGCGTCAACTACATGCATCTCGTCGATCACGGCCGCCGCCATATCGAGCAACATTATCGTCGGCCCCTTGCCGAGCGTCTCCTGCGGCGCCTGCTTGGCGCGGTGCTGACCCGGCCGGAGCGGTTCCGCGCGGCGCTCAGGGTAGCGAGGCTGGGGCGGCCGTTCGCGGCGCTGATGCCGGCGCGGTTGCAGGCGATGCTGAACTTAGCGCCACGTCGCATTCCGGCGCCATCGTCAATGGATCGCCCGCAAGTCTTCCCAGCCCAGGGTGAGCGACGAATGCGCGTCGCGCTCTTGCCGGGTTGCGCCCAGCAAGTGCTGATCCCGTCGATCAACGAAGCGACGATTCGGCTTCTCACCCGGCATGGCTGCGAAGTCGTCGTCGCCGAGGGGAGTGGTTGTTGCGGCTCGCTGACCCACCATCTCGGGGACGAAGTTTCGGCGCTAGCCTTTGCGAAGGCCAATATCGACGCCTGGGAGCGGCTGATGGTTGTTGGCACGCTCGACGCGATAGTGGCCAACGCCTCAGGCTGCGGCACGACGCTCAAGGATTACGGCTTCATGCTGCGCAGCGATCCCGCTTACGCCGAGAAGGCGGCGCGGATCAGCGCACTCGCCCGCGATGTCTCGGAAGTGGCGGCGTCGCTCGCGATCGAGCGGCGCACCGAAGCGGGGCAGGGGCTGCGCGTCGCTTATCATTCCGCGTGTTCGCTGCAACACGGTCAGGGGCTGCATCGCGAGCCGAAAGAGCTGCTGATCGCGGCGGGATTCGACGCGGTCGATGTGCCCGAGGCGCACCTCTGCTGCGGTTCGGCCGGCACCTACAATCTGCTTCAACCCGAGTTGGCGACGGCGCTGCGCGACCGGAAGCTCGCCAATATCGCGGGCACCGGTGCGGCCGTGATCGCCGCCGGCAATGTCGGTTGCATCACTCAGCTTGCCGCTGGCGCGGCGATGCCCGTGCTGCATCCGGTCGAGCTGTTGGATTGGGCCTCGGGCGGCCCTATTCCGCCGGCGCTTTCCGGCGTCGCGCCAGCGCGGGAATGATCACGGTCAAACCCAATGCGGCGAGGCCGATCGCGGTCGGCAGGATCCAGTCGGCGGCGCCGCGCATCGCCCGCTCGCCAGCGGCGCCGAGCTCGACCGCGGCGACCGTCAACGGCAGCTGGCCCAGGAGCGAGCCCAGCGCATAATCGCCAAGCCTGAGCCGAGTCAGGCCGAGTGCGTAGTTGCTGAGGCTGTGCGGGATCACGGGCACCAGCCGGATCAGCGTCACCGCTCGCCAGCCGCCGCGCTCGGTCCACTCCACCAGCCTCGTAAGGCGGGCCCAGCGTGCGCGTTCGAACAGCCCGGCATGGACGTAGCGGGCAAGCAGGAACCCGGTGACCGCGCCGATGACGCTGCCGAGCGCGGCCCAGAGCAGACCCCACCACACGCCGAAGACGATTCCCGCCGTGAATCCCAGCAGCGAGCGCGGGACAAACGTCAAGCTCGCGACGAGATGCAGTGCGAGGAAGACCAGCGGCGCCGCCGGGTAGGAGCGCATGATCGCGGCCAGATCGAGCGGGTCGATGGCGCCGCGCCAGCGCCACGCCGCGGCAATCCCGGCGATGACGAGCCCCAGCACCAGGGCTTGTCCGGTGCGGCGCAGATTGCCGATCGCCGGCGATTCGGTGAGCTTGGCTTCGCTCATAGGACCGGGTCGGCAGGCGCGGACGCGGTTTGCCGGGGGCACGCTGCGGCGCCGGCGAGGCCGCGACAGGCTCCGGCAGCGCGGCACGCCGGCACAGCCACATCACCCCGAACAGGTCGCTGATTCCGACCCAAAGCCGGTCCCAGGTGCCGTATTTCGACGCCCCACGCTCGCGCGGACGGTGGTTCACCGGCAGCGAGCGCACGATCGCGCCTTCGCGCAGCGCCAGCGCCGGCAAGAACCGGTGCATGTGGTCGAAATAGGGCAGGTCGAAGAACAGCGCGCGAGGGAACAGTTTCAGTCCGCAGCCAGTGTCGGGCGTGTCATCATGCAGCATGGCCCGGCGTACCGCGTTGGCGATTTTCGAGGCGCGGCGCTTCGTCCAACTATCCTGCCGGCGCGCGCGATGCCCGGCGATTAGCAGCGGTGGGTCGGCAGGCGCCGCTCGGGCGATCTGCCACAGCGCCGGGATGTCGGCCGGATCGTTCTGCCCGTCGCCGTCGAGCGTCGCGATCCATGAAGCACACGCGACCTTGATCCCGGTGCGAAGCGCCGCGCTTTGGCCGCAGCTTTTGGCGTGACGCACGAGGCGCAGCCGCCGGTTCGCTGCTTGCAGTCGGGCGATTTCCTCGGCGGTTGAGTCACTGCTGCCGTCATCGACATAGACGATCTCGTAATCGACGCCGCTCGGGCCGAGCGCTGCGCCGATCTCGCTGACCAGCGGCGCGATGTTGCCGGCCTCGTCCTTGACCGGGATGACGATCGACAAATCCATGCGATCGATAATACGCCGGACTGCCGCCTTCTATCCTCAAGCCGCCGCCAGCGCGGCGCTGATGCTCTTGTGGAAGTGCTGCAACGCCGGCTCGTTGCGGCCGAAGGTAATAGCGTCCTGCGCGCCCGAGGAAAATCCGCGCTGCATCCCCTCGCAGGTCGGGAAATCTTCCATCTCAACCGTCGCCATCAGAGGTTGAAATTGCGGTCCCAATGCTCCTTGGCCTTAGGATTGGCGACCGGCTCGGGGATGTAGAGCGAGACGTACATCACGCATTCGTCGACCTTGTCGCCCGGGAAGAAGTGCCAGGTCTCGACGTGGTCGCGCTGGAAGGTGAAGACCGTATTCGGGAACAGGACGCAGATGACGACCGTGTTGTCGAACACGTCCCATTGGCTTTCGGGCACACCGCGCAGGGTGTCGAAGGTGGCTCGCGCCGCCAGCATCCGATGGTTGGGGCCGAACGCGTCGAAGGTGCAGCGGTTGCTGTGGAACAGCGGGCTGACCGTCGTCGGGTGCAGATGCTGCAAGTGATAGGTCTCGCCGAAGGTGTCGACGCCGAGTTTCCAGTTAATTTCCGGTGCAGCACCCGGGTCTCGTAATGGTGGTAGGTACCGAGACCGTAGGCGGCGAGATCGGTTCCCATCCCGCACAGCAGATCGTCGACGTCGAAATGCCCCTTGGGGTCGGGGCTGACCCAGATCATTCCGTATTTCTCGGCTACCGGCAGCGGCGTCAGCCCGTGCGTCGCCCGATCGGCGGCCGCGAATGAAGCCTCGTCCGGCCGCGCGATCAGCGCGCCGTCGAGCCCATAGCACCAGCCGTGATAGGGGCAGCGGAAATCCTTCTCGCCGCTGCCGCAGCCCTCGGCGACGCGGGCGCCGCGATGGCGGCAGACATTGAGATAGGCGCCGAGCTCTCCATCCTTGTCGCGCGCCAGCAGGATCGGGATGCCCGAATAGTCATGCGTCATCCAATCGCCTGGGTTCGGCAGCAGCGCCGACAGCCCGATGTTGAACGCGCCCTTCCGGAAGAACCGCTCGCGCTCGCGCGCCGCCTGTTTCTCGCTGGTGTAGTCGGTGACCGGGTTGCGGTAGATACTGTCCGCCAGCGCCGTCGTGCGGTTCTTCAGATAGGCGAGCAGCTTGCGCGCTTCGACGATCTGGTCTTCCCGGCGCATGGCCGCTCCTCCGTGCCCTTTCCCTGCCCGAATGAAATACCAGAAACTGGCTCCTCTCAATAGCGCAGCCGGTAATAGGCAAGGCCAATCGCCTCGTGCAGGGCGTGGTAGCTCCGCTCCAGCGCGGCGATGCTCGGCAGATAATCGTCGATCCGGCCGCTCTCGTCATAGGTCAACGGCGCCGGATAGGGAATCGCATGCAGCCCGGCGCGCTCGAAAGACCACAACGGCGCGGCGCATATGCCAAGCCTGGGTGACCAGCACGATCGTCGTTACCTTGTCGGCTTTGAGCAGCTTGGCGGTGAAGACCGCGTTTTCGATAGGTCGTGCGCGACTGGTCGTCGACCCAGGTGACCGGCACGCCGAACTGGGTTTCGAGCGCCGCCTTCATCAGACTGGCTTCACTCACGTGCGCGCCGGCGACGCGGCCGCCGCTGACCGCGACCTTGAGGTTAAGCTGCTTGTAGGCCTGAGCGGCGAGGACAATTCTCTCAAGCGACCACGGCCCCAGCGTGTCGGGTACCTTGTCGCCGTCGCCGGGGTGGACGCCACCGCCCAGCACGACGATCGCCTGGGCCGCGGAGAAATCGGGCTTTGCCGGCGTCTTGATCTCAACCTCTTCGATCATGCGAGCCGCGATGACCGGCAACGCCGCGAGATAGAGAAGGCTGGTAGTGATAATGGCGAAGGCGACGCCGACATGCGGACGCCACAACGTTGCCCACGCCGACAGTGCGGCCAGAAGGATCAGTACCGCCGGCGGGATCAGAAAGTCGATGGAGATGGAATCGGGCATTTATTTCGTCGTCACTGCGAGTAGCGCGTCTGCGCGACGCGGAAATCCCCGCCCCGCCGGCCAGAACGGAAGGAGATTGCTTCGCTGCGCTCGCAATGACGGCGGCTACTTCCCCCGCACGTATTTCCGGCAGACAAGCCGCAGATGGTCGCGAAAATGCGGGCGTAGCTTCTCGGTCCATGGCGAATTCGCGGCATCCTTCCACGCCGGGGTCGCCTGCACGTCGGGCGATTCGAGGTGGTAAAGCGCGACGTATTTGCGGTTGGCGCTGGTGGCGCGGAAGCGGCGCGCCATGATCACACCGGGCACCGCGGCGAGCTGCGGGATATGCTCGGTGTTGTACCATTCGTTGAATTCGGCCTCGTGTTCGGGCGCGACATTCATCGCGTTGAGCAGGAAGCCGCCGGCGTTCTCCGGCGCGATCTGGTCGCCGGGAAGGATTTGGTCGCCCTCGAAGCGCATCAGCCGCTCGTAGCGGCTGCCGAGCCGCTTCGACCACGGGGATAGATTGACCCCGCCGATCGCCTGATAGCCGGGGCTCTTCAGCACGTCGACATTCTCGAGGTCATAGGTCGCCACCGAAATCTTGCGGTCGGTCGTGCCGATCCAGCGCTGGCAGCGCAAGAAGCCGGGGCAGGCGACGCGCTCCGGCATGTGCTCGGTGTCGTACCAGTCGTGGAACTCGTCCTCGGCGGCATTCGCCATGTTCATCGACGCGATCAGAATGCCCTTGGCCATCGCTGGCTCCTTTCCGTGCGGGGTTCGCTAGACGCCACTATAGACCGGGATTACCGCACCGCGGGTGACCCGATTCTCGGGCGAGGCGAGGAAGGCGATCAGTTCGGCCAGCGCCGCCGGCGCGACCCAGAGATGGTGCGGGGCGTCGGGCATCGCCGCGCGGTTTGCCGGCGTGTCGAGGGTCGAGGGCGCCACCGCATTGATCCAAATCTCCTCGGCCGCAACCTCCTCGCCGAGCGCCTGGGTCAGCGTCGCGACCGCGGCTTTGGACGCAGCGTACGCCACCATGCCGGCGCCGAGCCGCGGCTCCAGCGCGGGCCGCGCCGCGACATTGACGATCCGGCCGCCTTTTGCGCCAGCCGGACCGGGCGCGCCGCGCTTGCGGATCGCGCCGATCGCCGCGCGGGTGCACAGAAAACACGACAGCGTGTTCATCCGAATCTGCGCCTCGAAATCGGCCGCCGAGGTCTCGGCGACGGGCGCCATCGCGAACCCGCCGGCAAGATGGATCGACGCCCAGAGCGGCGGCAGGCCGCCGTAGAAGCGCTGCACCGCCGCTTCGTCGGCAAGGTCGATGCCGGAAACGACATGCACGCCCGGATCGTCCTTGTGCGCGTAGTGAGTAAGCTCGGCGGCGGCGAAATTGGTCACATGGCAAATCGCGCCGGCCGCGCGCAACGCCCCGACCACCGCGGTGCCGAGCGCCCCGGTTCCGCCGGTGACGACGACATGGGCTCCTGAAAACGCGACCATCGGCAACCTCCTAACTCAGCGCACCCTCGCTGACGGCGAGATCGTCGACCCGGGCGGCGGCGACCGAAAGGATGATCTCGATCCCCTCGACGATTTGCTCCAGCGCCATCGCCGGCGCGCCCGATACCCGTGCCGCCTGGCTCGGCAAGTAGGGTACGTGTAGGAAGCCGCCGCGGAAGGGATTACCGCCGAGCGCCGCCTCATGCATCAGTCCAAAGAAGACATGGTTGCAGAGGAACGTGCCGGCACTGTTCGACACCGCCGCCGGCAGGCCTGCCTGGCGCAGCGCCGCCGTCGCGGCTTTGATCGGCAGCGTCGCGAAGTAGGCTGCGGGGGCGCCGCAAACCACCGGGCGATCGATCGGCTGGCTGCCATCGTTATCGGGAATGCGCGCGTCGTCGATGTTGATCGCTACCCGTTCGAGCGACAGCTCTGAGCGACCGCCGGCGAGCCCAGTGCACAGCACGATGTCGGGGACGCTGGCGGCGATCTGCCTCCTAAGCATCGGGATCGCCCCGCCGTAGGCCACCGGCAGCGCGGCCGTGACGATCTCAAGCGCGCCCAGCCGCCGCGGCAGGCGCGCCAACGCCTCGAAGCTAGGGTTGACCCGGTCGCCGCCAAACGGCTCGAACCCGGTGACGAGCGCCTTCATCGCCGCTTCTCGAAATGACTGCCGCGCCGATCTTCGGCGGCATCGTTCGTCCGGTCAATCGCTCCAGTCAGCCGACGACGACACGAACCAGCTGATCGGTCGAACGGTTGCGCGCGGTTTCGGAAAGGGCCGCGCGAAAGATCGCGGCGGTGGCGTGATCGGGGGCCGCGACCTTGACCTCCACTCCGGTGAAAGCGGCACGCATCGAGGCGCGGCCGAGGCTCTCCATCGCCAGCACCGCGATTTTGACCGGGTCGGGCTCGGCCGACGGCGGCGCGACCGGACGGGTAAACCAGTTTGTCCGGGGCCGTCTCTCGCGGTTGCGGCGAATCCTTTTGCCAGCGGCGGCGACTTTCGAGAGAGCCGTCTTAAACGCATGATGGCGCATGGTCTCGCGGACGTGCTTCGAGCTCATTTCCACCCCCTGCGGCGATTGCTGAGGCCTAGCACCGAAGGGTGACAGTTTCACGACATTCAAGAGCCCAAATACCACCAGTAGATGTACCGAAATTGTAACATACCTCTGCTAGAGTCCAAACATAGTCTACCATCAGTGGAACATATGTTTGGCGATGCGACCCTATTGTTCGGCCTGTGGCTGCAAAAACCGCTGCAGATTGCCGCGATTACTCCAAGCAGCACCCGTTTAGCCTCCGTCATGGCGGGCCTTGTCGATCGGTCCCGGCCGGGCCCGGTCCTAGAGCTCGGCGCCGGCACTGGCAGCCTGACGCGGGGATTGCTACGCCGTCTTCCACCTGAGCGAATCGTCGCCCTCGAGCGGGAAGCGCCGCTGGCGGCAACGCTGCGGCGCGGGCTTCCCGGCGTTGAGGCCATCGTCGGTGACGCCAAGGCGCTTGAGGATCTGCTGACCCAGCGCGGCATCGATCGGCTCTGCGCGGTGGTATCGAGCCTGCCAATCAAATGGTTCTCCGTTGCTGCGCAGCGGGCCGTGATCGGACCTTGCCTCGCCCGGCTTGGACGAGGCGGAAAGTTTCTGCAGATGACCAATGCCTTTTCCTCGCCGATCGCGATGCGGCCGCTCGGCTTGACCGGCGCTTGCGTCGCGCGCGTCTGGCGCAACCTGCCGCCGGCTCAGGTTTGGGCTTATTCCGCCGTGGGAGAATGAATGAACTACATGCTGCAGCCCGACCGTCGCTACCGGACGATCTGGCTTTCCGACATCCATCTCGGCACGCGTGGCTGCAAAGCCGAATACCTGATCGACTTCCTACGCCACAACGACGCCCAGACAATCTATCTCGTCGGCGATATCGTTGATGGCTGGCGCTTGCGCAAATCGTGGTACTGGCCGCAGGCGCATAACGACGTCGTGCAGAAGATGCTGCGCATGGTGCGCAAAGGCACGCGCGTCATCTACGTGCCGGGTAACCACGACGAGTGGTTGCGCGACTACACGATGCTGCATTTTGGCGGGGTCGAGGTGCTCGACGAGGCGATCCACATCACCGCAGACGGGCGCCGGCTCCTCGTCATCCACGGCGACATGTTCGACACTGTGGTCAAACACGCGAAATGGCTCGCGGCGCTGGGCGACAACGCCTACACCGCCGCGCTCTATGTCAATCGCTACTTCAACCATTTGCGCCGCCTGTTTGGCTACGACTACTGGTCGCTATCGGCGTATCTGAAACTGCGGGTCAAGAACGCGGTTCAATATATCGGGTCGTTCGCCGAGGCTCTGTCGGACGAGGCGCGCAAGCGCGGGCTCGACGGCGTCGTCTGCGGCCACATCCATCACGCCGAGATCCGTGACCTCGGCGGCGTGCTCTA
Source organism: uncultured Alphaproteobacteria bacterium (assembly GCA_963773625.1). Lineage (GTDB taxonomy): Bacteria > Pseudomonadota > Alphaproteobacteria > ATCC43930 > CGMCC-115725 > DATARH01. The sequence continues at coordinate 183,121 of CAVZCJ010000016.1, forward strand.
CTGCAATGACGGCGACTGGGTCGAAAGCTGCACCGCACTGGTCGAGCACTTCGACGGTGAGCTCGAGATCGTCTCATGGACCGAGAAGCGGGAATTCGATCAGCTCTATCCCGAGCTGCCATTGTTCGCCGACGACGAGCCTGAGCGCGAGCCGGTGGACGCCTGAGACCGGCCGGCCGATGCGCGTCGCCATCGTCAGTGACGCCTGGCACCCGCAGGTTAACGGCGTCGTGCGCACGCTCTCTGCGGTGCGGGAAGGGCTCGCCGCGGCCGGCCACGAGCCGGAGGTCTTCGGCCCAGACCGCTATCGCACCGTGCCATGTCCGGGATACTCAACGATCCGGTTGGCAATCGGCGCGGGCGGAACGCTTGGCCGGCAACTCGCGGAGTTCCGTCCCAATGCGGTGCACATCGCGACCGAGGGGCCGCTCGGCCTCGCCGCGCGCAGCTTCTGCCTGGCGCAGGGCTGGAAGTTCACCACCGCCTACCACACGCGGTTTCCGGAATACGTGCGCGCCCGCTGCGGTATGCCGCTGTCGTGGAGTTACGCGGCGCTGCGGCGGTTCCATGCGCCGTCGCAAGGCGTGATGGTGGCGACCGAAACGGTGCGCCGTGAATTGACGGGGTGGGGCTTCGACCGGCTCGTCGCCTGGACGCGCGGTGTCGACACAACGCTGTTCCGGCCCGGTTGTACGCCCGCGGTCGAGCTGCCGCGGCCGATTTTTCTCTATATCGGCCGCGTTGCGGTGGAAAAGAACCTGCCGGCGTTTCTCGATCTCGATCTGCCTGGCTCGAAGCTGGTTGTTGGCGACGGCCCGTCGCTGGCGGCGATGAAGCGGCGCTATCCGGGCGTGCATTTCGCCGGCGCCCAATCGGGCGAGGCGTTGGTGCGACATTACGCGGCTGCCGACGTGATGGTGATGCCGAGCCGAACCGAGACCTTCGGTCTGGTGCTGCTGGAGGCGCTGGCGTGCGGTGTGCCGGTCGCCGCCTACCCGTCGGCCGGCCCGACCGACGTGATCGGCGACAGCGGCGCCGGCATCCTCGACGAGGATCTCGGCGCGGCCGCGCGGGCGGCGCTTATGATCCCCCGAGAGCGCTGCCTGGAACACGCACAGCGCTTTAGTTGGCAGGCCTGCATCGACCAGTTTGTCGGCCATTTGGCGCCGATGTAGCTCAGTGGTTAGACTGTCATAATTCCGCCTCGCGTTTGTCATCTGCAATTCATCGGCGGCCACTACAGACCGGGCGTGACCAATGCCATGTCGATCGAGGGACGCGCGCTCGGCGCCGGCGCGAAGGCGTTGCCGCTGAGCCCGGCGCGGCGATGGCGCCGCTGGGTGCCGGTGGCGACGTTGCTCGCGCCGTCGCTGGTGTTCCTCGCGCTGTTCACATATGGCCCGGTGGTGCGAGTGGCGATCGAGTCGCTGGCGATCGGCCGCTTTGCCGGCGAGCATGGGTTCGGGCTCGGCAATTACCAGCGGCTCTTTTCCGATCCGCACTTTGCCCGCGCTGCGCTCAACAATGCCTTCTACGCTGCCGGGACCATCGTCCCCAGTCTCATCCTGGCCCTGGCTCTGGCCCTGGCGCTGCGCGAGAGCAACCGGTTCACCGCGTTCTTGCGCACGCTGGTGGTGATGCCGCTGTTGATCCCGCTGGTCGCGGCCGCGGCGCTGTTCAGCTTCATTCTGCTGCCGGGCGACGGGCTCCTCGACTTCTACCTGCGCAAATTCGGGATCGGCATGGTCAATTGGCTGGGCGATCCGGATACTGGCGCTCGGCGCGGTGATCGCGATCACGATCTGGAAGAACACCGGCTACTACATGCTGTTCTTCCTCGCCGGGCTGGCCGGGGTGCCGCAGGATTTGGTCGATGCGGCGACGGATCGACGGCGCCGGGGCGTGGCGGCGGCTGCGCAGCATCGTCGTGCCGTTGCTTGGGCCGACCTTCGGCTTTGTCGTGCCGATCGCGCTGCTTAACGCGCTGACCCAGGTCGATCACGTGGTGACGATGACCCAGGGCGGCCCGTCGGACGCGACCAATCTCTTGCTCTATTACATCTATCAGCAGGCGGCGCAGAACTACGACACCGGGCTTGCCTCGGCGGCGACGGTGATCAGCGTCGCCGCACTGCTGACCCTGACGGTGACCTCGTTCCGGCTGATCGAGCGCGGGGTCCATTATGAGAGCTAGGGCGCGCCACCTCGCGCTGATCGCCGCGAGCGGGGCGGCGCTCATCTGGGCCGTGCCATTTGCCTGGATGGCGGTCGCCTCGCTGCGCCCCGGCGTGCCGCCCGACATCGCCTCGCTGACCCCGTCCGGCCCGTTCGACCTCAGCAATTTCCGCGAGGCGTGGACACAGCGGCAGCTTTCCGCTCTGGTACCTCAACACATTCGCGATGTGCGGCGGCATCCTCGCGGTGCAACTGGTGACGGTGAGCATGGCCGGATACGCCTTTGCGCGGCTGCAATTTCCAGCCCGCGACTGGATGTTCTCGGCCTTTTTGCTGCAGCTGCTGCTGATCCCACCGCTGCTGATCGTGCCGAACCTGGCGACGCTGGTAACGCTGCACCTCTACGACAAGCTGCTCGGCATCATGGCGCCCTATTTCGCCTCGGCGTTCGGCGTCTTCCTGATGCGCCAGACGTTCCGTTCGATCCCGCGCGATTTCGAAGAGGCGGCGATGCTCGACGGCGCCGGGATCGCAGTGCTGATCCGCCACGTGCTGCTGCCGCTGGCACGGCCCGGCCTCGTCGCCTTCGCCATCGTGTCGCTGACCGCGCACTGGAACGAGTTTCTGTGGCCGCTGATGGCGGTGTCGTCGCCAAAGAACCAGGTGCTGACCGTGGGCCTCGCCTCCTTCACCTCGGGGGCCGAGGCGGGTTCGGCCTGGGGTGTCGTCGCCGCCGGCACCTTTCTCGTCGCCGCGCCGCTCCTTGTCCTCTTCCTTTTGTTCCAGAGGCGTTTCGTTTCGTCCTTCGTCTTTTCCGGCATCAAGTAAGGGGGAATGCCCATGACCGAAATCACCCGACGCACCGCCTTGGGCGCGGCAATCGCGATACCCGCGGCCGCGGCAATGGCGCGCACCGCCTTGGCCGCCGACCCCGTCGAGATCGACCTGTTCTTCCCGGTACCCGTGCAGGGGAAGCTCGCCGACAAGATGAAGGAGCTGATCGACCGCTTTAACAGCCAGCAGAAGCGCGGTCAAAGCGACCGCCGTCTATACGGGCAGCTACGACGATACCAGTCTGAAGACCCGCGCCGCGATCAAGGCCGGCAAACCGCCCGGCGCGGTGATCATGTCGGCTAATTTCGTGCGCGAATACGTGATCAACGGCGATGTCGACCCGTTCGACCCGATCATCGAGAAGGACGGCAAGACCGCGTCTGACTTCTTCGACCAGTTCTGGCCGGCCCTCAAGCCCAATGCGATGATCGACGGCAAGGTCTACGGCATCCCCTACCAGAACTCGACGCCGCTGATGTATTACAGCGTCGCCGCCTTCACCGATGCCGGGCTCGACCCCGAGAAGCCGCCCGTGACCTGGGCGGAATGGATCGACGCGGCGAAGAAACTGACCAAGCCCAACGGCGATCGCTGGGGAATCATGTTCCCCGGCACTTACGATTATTGCGGCTGGCTCACCAGCGCCTTCGTGATGCAGAACGGCGGTCAGTATTACAACCACGATTATGGCGGCGAGGTGTACTACAACGCGCCGTCGACGCAGGGCGCGCTGGCGATGCTCGACACGCTCGTCAACAAGGCCAAGGTGATGCCGCCCGGCGTCTCCGACGCCAATGCCTGCACCGGGGCGTTCTTTGCCGGTCGCCTTGGCATGATGCTTCTGTCACGGGATCGTTGAGTTTTGTCCGCGACAATATGAAGTCCCCGTACAAGGTCGCGTTCCTGCCCAAAAGCGTGCGCAACGCCGCGCCGATCGGCGGCGCCTCGCTGATCCTGCCCAAGGGCAATTCACCCGAGCGCCAGGCCGCGGCCTGGACGCTGATCAACTGGCTGATCAGCCCCGAGATCGCCGGCGAATGGAGCCGCTTCACCGGCTATTTCTCGCCGCGCAAGGCAGCCTACGATCTGCCCGACATGCAGAAGTTCATGGCTGACCATCCCGACGCCAAGATCGCGATCGATCAGCTTAAATTTGCGGTGCCGTGGTTCGACACGTTCAACACCGTCGCGGTGCGCAAGGCGATGGAGGACCAGGTACAGGCGATCCTCTCCGCCAAGGTCGCGCCGGCCGATGCCTGCGCCGCGGCGCAGAAGGCGGCTGACGAATTGCTCCGTCCCTATGTCGAGCAGACCGCGTTGAAGGCGATCGGATAGCGGCTGGCCGACCACCATCCCGGCGCGAGCCGGGACCTATTTGGCAGGGGCAGGTACGGCTGAGAAGTGGGCCTCGGCTGTTGCCGGGGAGCGGTTACTTCCTGTCAACCTAGACAAATTCTGTTCAATTTGTTCCTATAGATGATGGAACAAACAGAACAGTCCGGCGACTTCGCCTCGCTTTGCCGCCAGGCTTTCGCGCCCGAACACGGCCGCCGGTGGAAAAGCGCGGCGGCGGCGGCTTTGGCGATCGGTCGCACCACCCTCTACCGCTATCTGAATGGAGATGCCGGTGCCGGGCGATATCCGTGCCCGGCTCGCCGCGCTCTTGCACCAGCCGGCCCGCCCTTATGCCGGCACCTTCCCGGAGCAGACCGAATGACCCCCGAGCAGCACATCGCCGGCGCCGCTCGCCCGTTCACCGGCGCCGAATACATCGAGAGCCTCAAGGACGGGCGCGAGGTCTACATCAACGGCGAGCGGGTCAAGGACGTGACGACGCATCCGGCGTTCCGCAATGCGAGCGCTCGCTGGCCCGGCTCTACGACGCGCTGCACGACCCGGCGAAAAAGGATGCGCTGACCTGCCCGACCGATACCGGCTCGGGCGGCTTCACCCACCGCTATTTCCGGGTCGCGCGCTCGCCCGCGGAACTGAAGGCGCAGCAGGTGGCGATCGCCGAATGGGCGCGGCTCACCTATGGCTGGATGGGCCGCACGCCGGACTACAAGGCGGCGCTGATGAACACGCTCGGCGCCAACGCCGAGTATTACGGCCAGTTCGCTACCAATGCCCGGTCCTGGTACAAGCGCGCGCAAGAGAACGTGCTGTTCATGAACCACGCGATCGTCAACCCGCCGGTCGATCGCGGTGGCCGACCGACCAGGTCAAGGACGTCTACGTCTCGATCGAGAAGGAGACCGACGCCGGGGTGGTGCGTGTCGGGCGCCAAGGTCGTCGCCACCGCGGCGGCGCTGACCCATTACAATTTCCTCGGCCAAAACGCGGCGACCGCGACCAGCGACCCCGACATGGCGATCATGTTCATCCTGCCGATGGACGCGCCCGGGGTGAAGCTGATCTGCCGCAATTCCTACGAGGAAATCGCGACCAAGCTTGGCACCCCCTACGACTACCCGCTGTCGTCGCGCTTCGACGAGAACGACGCGATCTTCGTGCTCGATAAGGTGCTGATCCCCTGGGAGAACATCCTCGTCCACCGCGACACCGAAAAGATCCTGTCGTTTTATCCGCGCTCGGGGTTCTTGAACGGCTTCTGCTTCCAGGGCTGCACGCGCTACGCGGTGAAACTCGACTTCATCGCCGGGCTGGTCGCCAAGGCGTTGCACGCACCGGCGGCGACGAGTTTCGCGGCAACCAGGCGATGCTCGGCGAGATCGTCGCGTGGCGCGAATTGTTCTGGTCGCTGTCGAACGCGATGGCGTCGAACCCGCAGCCCTGGGTCGGCGACGCGCTACTGCCCAAATTTGCAGCCGGCGATGGCCTATCGCGTGTTTGCGCCGGATGCCTATCGAAGATCAAGGAGATCATCGAGAAGATCGTCGCCTCGGCCCTGATCTTCCTGCCTCGTCGTCAAAGGATTTCGCCAACCCGGCGATCGACCCGTATCTCCAAGCAGTACGTCCGCGGCTCGAACGGGATCGACTACAAGGAGCGGATCAAGATGATGAAGCTGCTGTGGGACGCGATCGGCACGGAATTCGGCGGCCGGCACGAGCTCTACGAGCGCAACTACGCCGGCAACCACGAGGACATCCGCATCCAGGTGCTGACCGGCGCGCGGCGCGGGCGGCTCATGAAGGCGATGACCGACCTCGTCGACAAGTGCATGGCCGAATACGACGAAAACGGCTGGATAGACGAGCATTGGGCGAATTCGCGGCCGTTAGAACGCCTGATCGAGCTCCCGACGCAAGCGCGGGTATCGGCAACCCGTCGGGCATAGCGTTGAATTTGCATGGTATTTTTCGTAATACGCCATGCGCGTGGATCCGGCTGAACTATGGTCCCCGCGCCGCCATCAAGGCGGCGTCAGGAGTCATCGATGGCTGGATCACAAAAGCATCCTATCGTGCCGGAAGACCTGTTGCGGCGGCAGGAGATCACGCGCGAAAGCCTGGCCGCTCTCATCCAGGTTGCGGAGAAACTCGACTTCACGATCCCCTGGTGGGAGAAATATGGGCAGCCGGCATTTGATCGCGTGGTCGCGGTGCTCGAGGGTCCCGCGGCTGGCGCTGGCGCCGCAGTCCAGCAAGTGCTCGGGATAAAGGGGCTGGCGCCGCAGGTTCGCGTGTTCCCCAGGGGTATCCCGGCGGTTACAAGCGTGCGCATCGAGATCGAGGCGTCGGGCGCCGGCCACTGAGCGGGGCGGCGCCATGGCATGCGAGGTGGCCCGCAGCTACCGCGTCGTGCAGATCCATTCTGCACTGCGGTGCAATCTCGCCTGCCGGCACTGCTATTCGCTTTCCGGTCCGCGGCGGACGGAAGAGCTGCCCCTGGAGCTTGTCCTGCGGCTGATCGCCGACCTGCCCGGGCTTGGCTTCGACGCGATCAGCCTTTCGGGCGGTGAGCCGCTGATGTGGCCGGGACTCGGCCCCGCGCTGAGCGCTGCGCGGGAAGCGAACCTGCTGACCGCGCTCACCACCAATTTGATGCCGTTGACGCGGGAGCGGTTGGCGATCTTGCGCGATCAACTGAATATCTGCGCCGTCAGCCTCGATGGCATACCGGAATCGCACGACGCCATCCGGGGGCGTCGCGGCGCCTTCGCGGTAATCGGTCGCGGCTGGCCGATCTGCGCGCCTCCGGCACGCCGTTCGGCTTCATCTTCACGCTAACCGAGACGGATATCGAGGAGCTGGCTTGGGTCGCACGCTTCGCGGTCGAGCAGGGCGCACGGCTTTTGCAAGTGCATCCTCTGGAGGAAGCCGGGCGGGCCGCTACCGAGATGGCCGGCGCCCGGCCGCGCGACCTGATGGCCAACGCCGCTTATCTGGCGTGTCTGCGGCTGCAGGAGGCACTCGGCGACCGGCTGCCGGTGCAGCTCGATCTGGCGCATCGCGGCGCTCTCTCTCGCGAGCCGTGGCGCGCATTCGGTGGCGTTGCCGATACTGATCCCGCCCTGCGGCTCGCCGACGTGATCGACACGCTGGTGATCGAGGCGGATGGCACAGTGTCTCCGATTCAGCACGGGTTCGACCGTTCACACGCCCTGGGTAATTTGTTCGAAGCACCGCTCCCGGTGCTCGCGTCGCGTTGGCGCTCGCGCGGCGGCCCGGACCAGCTGCGTGCGAAATGCGCGGCGGCAGTGGCAAAAGCGGTGGCCGAGCCGCACGACTTGCCCGCCTTCAACTGGCACGAAGCGCTCGCCGCCGCCTAAAGCTGAGTCGGCGGATTCGCATTTGGTCTGGGAAGGGCCTATGCCGGATAACGCAGCAGACCTCGCCGCGCGCAGATGCTGCCAATCCTCACAATACTAGGCGGGAGCTACTTCTGCTCGGCGGGCGCCGGAGCGCTGATGCTCGGCGAAGCGTCGTCGGCGAGGCGGGTGACCTGCGGCAGCCGGTCGATGACTTTTTGCGTCACCATGAAGGTGAAATCGAGCGTGGCCAGGCCGACCGCGAACACGATCAGCACGACGTTGAGATCGGCGGCGACCTTATCAACCCGCTGCATCAGGTGACGCGGAAAGCGGAAATTTCTGTTTGCTACGCGCATTGTCCCCACTCCACCCGTCAGCGGACGGGCCCAATCGATGAAACCGTACCTAGCCCTTTGTACCCGGCCGAGCATTGACCAGGATCAATCGCCACAACCGCGCATCCTCTCAACATAGGGACGATGTTGCATTGCACAAACGCAAGTCCAACAGGTCAGCTATGCATACCTAATGAGCGGCCTACCTGGTTATGTCACAAGCACCATGCCGGGCCGCAGAGCGACAAGAACATCGTCGTTCCGCAGCCTAAACTAGGGTTAAATGGTTAATAATTCGCTCTCGCGAAGGCGTTGGCTGAAGGCATCCGATCGGATCCGCGAGAAAACACCGCGGCCGACTTAGCCCTGAGTTGAAACATTGCCGGGATCACCGCTTTTGGGCCGTTAGCATTTGCGGCGAACCGGCTCAGGTTATAGAAAGCGGGCATTCCGGAGGCGGCAGGGGAATTGGGGCAGCTTGGCTGATCGGGGGTTGCGACAAGCCATGCGGGTTGCGGCACGCAAGGGCAGGCCGTCCGGACGAGGAGCGTGGAGACTGCGCCTTCTGGCGCTGCTCTCGCTCTTGCTCGCCGGCATGGGGCGGCCAGCGGCGGCGGCCGACACGCGCCAGCTCGTTTACGACGTCAAGCACTCCGTGTTTGGGGACATCGGCACCTACACCAACGTGATCGAGTCGCTGAGTGGGACCACCACGATCAAGACCGCCGCACATTTCCTGGTGAAAGCGCTGGGCGTCGGCTTGCATCGCGAGGACGCGCAACGGGTCGAGCAGTGGCAGGGCGGACGGCTGATCTTCTTTCACGGGATCACAGTCAAGAATGGCGACACAACCGAAGTCAGCGGCAAGGCCGAGGGCAGCAACTTCGTGATCACGTCACCGCTCGGCACGATCACCGCCCCAGGTTCGATCAAGCCGGCGAACCCGTGGTCCTCACGCAGCCTCGAACTCGACGACGATGATGCGGGTCGATACCGGTAAGGTCGAACAAGTCAGGGTCAGCAACGACGGCGAGACCAATGTCACCGTCGATGGAACCACCGTTCCGGCCAAGGAATATGAGATTTCCGGATCGACCCATTACAAAATTTGGATCGACAAGCGCGATATTCCGGTAATGTTCGTGGTTGACGACGATAGCGGTCAGGTTACCTTTACGCTAAAGAAGTAGGCCGCCATCGAACGTTTGGTCCGTTGCTCAAAGGAATTGCCTGAGGATGAGCAGCCAAGCGACCAGCACAAGCATCGCCCAACATCGGCACTGGACGCTCGACGACATTGACTGGTCGAACTTCCGGCGCGACCTCGTCACCGATAACGAGGCGATCTTCTATCTCGTGGCAAGCGCTTCGTTCGTCGAGGCGGCGACCGATCTCTATACGCAAAACCTGGTCGACTATTTCTCGACCGATGATGAGATCACTGCCTGGCTCGCGGCCCATTGGCTCCCCGAGGAACTGCAACACGGCAAGGCGCTGCGCCGCTACGTGCAGCTCGCCTGGCCCGATTTCGACTGGGACGGCGTCTACTACCCGCGTTTCCTCCCCGAATTCACCCGGCAATGCGCCGAGGACGGGATCGAGAGGACGCACACCCGCGAGATGGCCTCGCGCTGCATCGTCGAGATGGGTACCTCCAGCTACTACCGCATGCTTAGCAAGATGACCAAAGAGCCGGTGCTGTGCGAGCTCGCCGGGCGAATTTCCGACGATGAGGTTCGCCACTACAAGCATTTCTACAGCTACCTGAAAAAATACCAGCGGCGCGAAGGACAGGGACGCGCCGGGATCGCCTTGGCGTCGTGGAACCGGTTGCGCATGATCGACGGCGAGGACAGCCGGATCGCGATGCGCCACGTGTACCAAGCGCGCAACGCCGGCGGCGCCCCCGACAATCGCATGCTCAAAGGCATGCGGCGCGGCTGGCGCGCGATGATTCAGGCGCACTTCCCGCACCGCATGTGCGTGCAAATGCTGCTGAAACCGCTCGCCCTTGGACCCCGCGCCCACCGCGTGGCACTGCCGGTGTTCGAGGCGATCGCCCGGCGGGTAATCCCCTAGGAGCTAGACGCGGTCCACCCGCGCGGCGTAGCAGCCCGGCGCCGCGAAATGGATGTGCAGATAGGTAGCCTTCGGCTCGGCAAATAGCCGCTCGATCGCCACTTCGAGGTCGCGTCCCTCGACGAGCTCCCAGCCGACCATCATCGCGCTCGCATCGAAGCCGCGGACCGCAAGCGTCCGGGTGCGCAATTGCGCCGGGACCTCGTCGATCGCGTCAAATTGCTCTTCTCCGCGGCGCACATAGATGGCGAACCGCATCCGATAGGGCGAGGCGACCGGGTGGTGCTCGTAATTGACCAGGATCAACTCGTCGCCCGGCTCGGAGTCGGTCAGGCTGACCCGGCACGGGTAGCCCGGCCGGCGGTCATCGGCGATCTGGCGCGCGGCGCCGCGCTCGGTGAGCTCGGCGTCAGACAGGGAAAACAGTGGGGCGAATTCGCTGGCCGGCAGGCCGGAGATGCGAAAGCTCATGGTGCACTCCTCATATTGGTGCATCCAACATGAGGAATGACCGGCCGGTTATCTTCCCGGCGATTGCGGAGTTATTGACGGCTAGTGCGCCGCGTCCCAGGTGGCCGCCCAGCCGGTCTCGACCACCAGCGGCACCGAGAGCTCGCAATGCGGCGCGCAGGCGCCTTCCATGACTTCCTTCATCAGCGCTGCGGTCGCCTCGACTTCTTCCTTGGGTACCTCGAACAGCAGCTCGTCGTGTACCTGGAGCAGCATCTTCGCCTTGAGGCCCGACGTTTTCAGTACCGCCGGGATGCGGCCCATCGCCCGCTTGATGATGTCGGCGGCCGAACCCTGCAGCGGCGCGTTGATCGCCTGGCGTTCGGCCCCCATGCGGCGCGCCGGATTGGCGTCGCGGATGCTGGGAATGAAGCACTTGCGGCCGAAGATCGTCTCGACATAGCCGGCGGCGCGGCATTCGGCCTTGATCCGCTCCATATAGGTGCGGATGCCCGGGAAGCGTTCGAAATAGGCGCGGATATATTCGGCCGCCTCGGCCTGCGGCACGCCGATCTGGTTGCCGAGCCCGAACGCGCTGATGCCGTAGAGGATGCCGAAAGTTGATCGCCTTGGCCCGCCGCCGCGTCAGCGGGTCCATCCGGTCGAGCGGGACGTTGAACACCTCGCTCGCGGTCGCCGCGTGGATGTCGTGCCCGGCGAGGAAGGCGTCCTTCAGCGCCGGGATGTCTGCGACATGCGCGGCAAGGCGCAGTTCGATCTGGCTGTAATCGGCCGAGAGCAGGACGTTTCCCGGCTCGGCGATGAAGGCCTGGCGGATCTTGCGCCCTTCCTCGGTACGCACCGGGATGTTCTGCAGGTTCGGGTCATTCGATGAAAATCGTCCGGTTGTTGTCGCGGTCAGCGCGTAGGTGGTGTGAACACGCTGATCCTCGGGATCGATCTCCTCGCCGAGCGCGTCGGCGTAGGTCGATTTCAGCTTGGTCAGCTGACGCCACTCGAGCACGCGTCCGGGAACCGGGTGCAGTGGCTGGAGCTGTTCCAGGATCGAGGCGTCGGTGCCATAGGCTCCTGTCTTGCCCTTCTTGCCGCCCGGCAGGTTCAGCTTCTCGAACAGAATGTCGCCGAGCTGCTTGGTCGAGCCGATGTTGAACTCGCTGCCCACGTCGCGGTAGATCGCCGCCTCGATCCCGGCAATGCGGCGGGCGAAATCGGTCGACAGCTCCGCCAGCGCGGCGCGGTCGACCTTGATCCCGACGTGCTCCATCGCCGCGACCGGCGGCACCAGCGGCCGCTCGACGGTTTCGTAGAGCGCGGTCATGTGTTCGGCGACAAGCCGCGCCTTCAGGTGGTCGTGCAGGCGCAGCGCCGCGTCGGCGCGCTCGGCGGCGTAATCGCGCGCCGCCTCGGGGGCGACCTCGGCGAACGCGATCTGGCTCTTCCCGGTGCCGACCAGCTCCTTGAGCGGCTTCAAATTGTGTTCCGCCGCGCGGGCGACCAGCTCCTCGATGTCGTGATCGAACTGCCCTCCGTCGAGCACGTAGGACATCAGCATCGTGCAGTCATAGGGTGCGACGCGGATGCCGTGACGCAACAACAGGCGCGCCGCGTCCTTCATGTCGTGGCCGATCTTCAAGGTGCCGCGGTCTTCGAGAAGCGGCTTGAGGCGCGCCATGACCTGGTCGGCCCGCAGTACGTTCGACCCCGGCCCGGCGAGGTCGAGGCTCGCCTGTCCGCCGGAAGCCGGGCGTGTCAGCGGCACATAGGCGGCCAGCCCCGGCCCCAGCGCCAGCGCGATCCCGGCTAGCCCGGGCGCCGGGTGGATCGCGACAGTGCCGACGTTCGCGGCCGCTTCGATCCAGCGGTCGAGATCTTCGAGCGTATCGATCAGGGCGTATTTCGTCTCCCCGGCGAACGGGGCGATCGCCGGGACCACCGGCTCGCTGGCTTGCGACTCCTCGACCGTCTGCGGCTGCGCGCCCGCCAGGCGCTGCGCCATCCGCGTGCCCAAGGTGCGGAATTCCATTTCCTTGAGCCAGGGCAGCAGCACGTTGGGGTCGATCGGCTTGACTGCCAGGTCCGAGAGCGGGCAGGGCAGCGGCACCTGGTCGTCGAGCTTCACCAGCTCGCGCGACAGGCGGGCCTTCGCCGCGTGCTCGATCAGGCTCTCGCGCCGCTTCGGCTGCTTGATCTCGGGCGCATGCTCGAGCAGATTTTCGAGGTCGCCGTAGGTGTTGATGAGCTCCGCCGCGGTCTTGACGCCAATGCCCGGCACCCCGGGCACGTTGTCGACACTGTCGCCGCACAGCGCCTGCACCTCGATGACCTTGTCGGGTCCGACGCCGAACTTCTCGCGCACCTCGGCGTCGCCAATCGGGCGGTTCCGGATCGGGTCGAGCATCGTCACCCGCTCGCGCACCAGCTGCATCATGTCCTTGTCGGAGGAGACGATGGTGACGATCGCGCCGGCTGCCTCCGCCTCGCGCGAATAGGTGGCGATGAGGTCGTCGGCCTCGTAATCCGGCACGTCGATCTTGCACACGCCGAAGGCGTCGGTCGCGTCGCGCACCAGCTTGAATTGGGGGATGAGGTCGGGCGGCGTCTCGGCGCGATTGGCCTTGTACTGGTCGTAGATCAGGTTGCGGAACGAGCTGCCCGAATGGTCGAACACCACGGCGATATGGTCGGCGTCGGTCTCGGAGAGCAGTTTGGCCAGCATGTTCGAGAAGCCGAGCACGGCGGAGGTCGGCGTCCCGTCCGAGCGGGTCAGCGGCGGCAGCGCGTGATAGGCGCGGAAGATGAAGCCCGAGCCGTCGATCAGGTAGACATGGCGTGGCGCAAGGGTCGAGCCGTCGCGGCCCAGCGCGGGGCGGTGTTCGGCGGGATCGTTGGTCGTGGCGATGTCGTTCATGACGTGCGCTTCAACCGGCGTCGGTATGGCGTGGCGGCGGCTCCGCGCCGGCATGCGGAGCCATCTTGCGGTTGACGAACACGCGCGAGCAATATGGGCACTCGACCTGACCCGTCGGCGCCAGGTTCAAAAAGACGCGAGGATGACCGAGTGCGCCGCCGCTGCCGCTGCATGCAACGCGCGTCTCGTCGGTTTCGACGGTTTCGAAGGGGCTCATCAAGCCTTCCGGAGTGTTCCTATGGGCGCAGGTTGACCGCCTGGCCGTGCGGATGATACGCGTTGCGCCGGGAGTTTCAATGACTCGGTCGGGTGTTTTAAGCGGCCGGCGAGCCGCGCCAGTTTCGCATCGCTGGAGCGTGGCCGGCCTGCTCTTCCTCATGTGCGGGGCGATGCTGGCCGCGTGTGCGCCGAGTGAGGAAACGCTCGGAACTCAGGTTGCGTCGGTGCGTCCGGCCGGGCTGCCTCCCTCTGACCGGTTGCCGCATCCCGCCATCGAAGACGCCGCCTTCACCACCACCGACGCGCTCCGCTTGCCGATGCGCAAATGGCTGCCGCCGGGCGAACCGCGGGCGGTGATCCTGGCGCTGCACGGGTTCAACGACTACAGCAACGCCTTTGACGCGCCGGCCAAAATCTGGGCGGCGCGCGGCATCGCCACCTATGCTTATGACCAGCGCGGCTTCGGCGGCGCGCCGGGCCGCGCGCTGTGGCCTGGCAGCGCGGCGCTGTCGACCGACGCGGTTACCGCGGCGACGCTGTTGCGGCGGATATATCCCGGCAAGCCGCTCTATTTGCTCGGCGAAAGCATGGGCGGCGCGGTGGCGATCCTCGCCGCCTCCGGCGCGACCGGGGTTTACCCGGCTCCGGTGGACGGCGTCGTTTTGTCGGCGCCGGCGGTGTGGACGCGCGAGTCGATGGAGTTTCTGCCGCGCCTCGCGCTGTGGACCGGGGTGCGGCTGTTTCCAGACGCGGTGCTGACCGGCGAGAGCCTGCACATCCTCGCGTCCGACAACATCCCGATGCTGATCGCGCTCGGCAAGGACCCGATGGTGATCAAGGGCGCCCGGGTCGACACCATTTACGGCCTGGTCGATTTGATGGACCGGACGATCAGGGCGGCGCCGGCGCTGAAGACGCCGATGCTCTTGATGTACGGCGCGCATGACGCGGTGATTCCGGCTGATCCGATGCGCGCCTTTGTCGCCGCGCTGCCGGCGGACAGCGTGCCGCATGACCGGTTCGGTTATTACCAAGCCGGCTATCACATGCTGCTGCGCGATCTGGAAGGCCCGCGCGTCGCCGCCGACGTCGCTTCCTGGGTGCTCGACCGCGCCGCCGCGCTCCCCTCGCACGCCGACGCCGGCGAGACCGACCGCCCCTGGCCTCCGCTCGCCGCCGGCGGATGAGGTTCGCGGTCGTGCGCCGCTTACAGCAATTACGATATGGGTATAATTGTTAATTTGATCGGGATCGTCAAGACCGGTGTAATCAAAAAATTGAACCGGCTTGCGCGATGCCCTGCTAGGCGCTAATCCCTGCCTTGGCGCGGACCCGTAGCTCAGCTGGATAGAGCGCTGCCCTCCGAAGGCAGAGGTCGTACGTTCGAATCGTATCGGGTCCGCCAATCTCCTCAAAACAATTCCTGAACGCACGCTAATGGCTGAGCTTTATCGCTACGCCGCCTTTATCAGTTATTCGAGCAAGGATCTGGCGTTCGCCAACCGCCTGCACCGGGCAATGGAAGGGTTCAATATCCCGACCTTGCTCGGCGAGTTCGACATCATCGGCGGTGGCGAGAAGCGATACCGAAACCGCATCGCCCCGGTGTTCAAGGATCGCGAGGAGTTGCCGAGCGGCCCCCTCGGCGAATTGCTGGAGGCCGCGCTAAGGGCTTCCTCGGCATTGGTGGTTGTTTGCTCGCAGAATGGCGCTGCGAGCGAGTGGGTCGAGAAGGAAATCCGCTTTTTCGAGAGCCTGGGCCGCAGGGATCGCATCTTTGCGATCATCGCCAAAGACACGCCTGCCACGAGCGGAACCGACGAGCTCGAGGCTACATGCTTCCCGCCTGCCATGCGTCATGCCGCGCGCCGGCTAGCCGGCGACGCCAATGCCCTCGATGTGGTTTGCGGCGATGCGCGCAACGGAAAGGATGGTTTCCGCAATGCCTGGCTGAAAATCGTCGCCGGCATCATTGGCGTGAATGTCGGGGTGCTTGCGGACCGGGATCGTAAACGCCGGCGCAGCAGGCGCAGGCAAATCGCTGCGGGCGTCATGGCTTTGGTGTTGAGCGCGCTGGGCGCCGCGACCTGGGTCGACACACAGGCATGGCGGACGCGGCTCTCGACCGTCGCCGAGAACATCGCCAGCCAGGGCAATCCCATGATTGCGGCGTCGTTCGCGCTCGGCGGCGAGCCACCCATCGGCGCGTTGATCGCGGCGCGCAGCGACCGCGCCGATGCGGTACTCGCGCGCGTCGGATCGGTTCGGATGGGCCTCGATCTTGGCAGACCCGGACAAACCGAAATCGGCGGCGGCTTTCTCCTTTCGGACAATGGCGCCGTGGTGGTGGTGAAGAATGAAGACCTGACAATCACGTATTACGACATCGTCCACGGCACGTCGCGGACGCTCGGCGATTTCGGCATAGCGGCGAGTTTTCAACTCTCATCGGACGGCGGGAAGTTGATCGTCGGCAGCCCGGACACAGCCTCGCGATCCGCCGCCCTCCAATGGCGCCTGATCGACCTCGCTCATGACGCGGCGACCCTTGAGCTTGGCTCATTGGACGTCATGAACGGGCCGCAGCTCGCCAAGAGCGGCACCGCGCTGGCGATGAAGCGGCTGGACGGCACTGGAATCTACTACGATCTGTCGCGCAACGAGGAAGCCCACGATCTCGGCAAGGTTCGCGAGCTGCTGCTTTCCGAGAACGGCGCGCGGCTGGTGAAGGTGGAGCAGGATGGGACCGCGACCGCCTATGATCTCGGCCAACAAACCCTGCGGGGCCTTGGCCACTTCAGCGAGCGCGTGCGCCTCGTGCTTTCCAAGAACGGCGCCGGCCTGCTGGTGCTCGACGCCAGCGGCAGCAAGCCGATGATCTCCGATACGTTTCAAGACGCGATGGCCACCTATTATAATCTTGCCACCGGCGCGGCCGGACGCCCGCTCGGCCAGCTGGGCAATGATTACCAGCTCTCCGCCAATGGGCGCGGCATACTGGTCACGCAGGCCAATGGGGCGGTGTCTTATCTCGACTTGTCGGCCGCCGGGACGGTGCGGGATCTTGGACGGCCGAAAAACTCCGCGATGTCGGACAATGGTGCGATCGTAGTTACCCAGGATGAAAGCGGGGTCGGCACCTATTACAATTTTGCCCAAGGCGATCCTCCCGTAACCCTCGGCGACCTCGGGAAGCTGCGAAGCTTTGTGCTATCGGCCGATGGAACCGTCCTGGCGACGCGAAGTCTGGACGGCAAGGCTGTCGCTTACAACCTGGCGGCAGGCACGAAGCGGGAATTAGGGGATGTCGGCGAACATCCGGCCTCGTATGGAATGGGGTTCGTGCTGTCCGCGAATGGTGCTGCCCTGCTGGCGGAAAGTTTTTACGACCACGTGACCCGCTACTTCGATCTCGTCCATGAAACGCCGGCACGCGTGCTTGGCCAGCTCAATTTTTCCGCGCTTTCGACGAATGGCGAAGCCCTGGTGACGTTGAACATGGACGGCAACGCGCTCTATTACGATCTGGCGGCGGGCGCACCCTCACAACTGCATGGCGCCGCCCTCGCCGCGGAGGTCTGCCGGATGAGCGGCGGCGCCATTCGGCCCTTTCCGCTCCTGATGCGCGATCCGGCGCGAACCGGGGACCGCCAGACGACCGAGGACCAGAGCCTATTCGCCACCCTTCGCGGCCGGCCCTGGCATCCGTGCGACTGGCGCGGGCTGCTTTCCGGGGCCGAAGGCTTCGCCCAATTCCGGCGATTTATCGAGATCCGCTATTTCGGGGCGCCTGACTATTCGTGCGAGGAACGCACCGCAAGCGGGCAGCGCGATGCTGTGTCGATTGCCCGCTGCGCCCGTCTGCGGGGAGCGAGTGCTGCAACGACGCCAAAATGATCATTAGCTGTCGTCTCGAAGAATGGCGGTGTCATGCGCCGCCCGGTGATCGTGTCGCTTGACGCTAATCCCTGCGTCAGCGCGGAGCCGTAGCTCAGCTGGATAGAGCGCTGCCCCCCGAAGGCAGAGGTCGTACGTTCGCGAAGCGTATCGGGTCCGACAATGCTTTCAAATGCTTGAAGCCGGATCAGCTCAGCTGAGCCGTCGGCAGGCGCAGCTTGAGTACAGATTCTCTCGCGGGGCATGTCTGCGTGATGCGAATTGGCTAATGTCACAGGCATCGCGCGATGCAGGTCGCGTTGGCGGCAGTCGCAAGACGGTAACAGAGGCCACGTATTGTTGCTTGTCATCGATTTCGATCTATTCGTAGTGAGCGCTCCGAGCCGCAGCCGCGCGCATTACATGTAGTCCCGTTTGTGGAGATGCTCTCCCGGTGGATCGTGCCGTAACGGAACGCTACCTGTGCGGCGAGCCCCGTTCGCGCGCGGCAACCGTGGCCGAGGGGGGCGCCGCTTGACACCGTCGCCGCGCGCGGCGCCCGCGCCGCCTCTATAGCGTCTTAGCGATCGTCGCGACCGTGTCGATCGGCGGGTTGACCGTCGCCGCGTTACATCACGCCGTGCACGACATCAGTTATCGCGGTCTGATGGATAGCCTGGCCGCGACGCGAGGCACGATCATCGCCGCGGCACTGGCAGCGACGGCGGTTAGTTTCATCGTCGCCCTGGCGAACGATTTTTTGGCGCTGCGTTACGCCCGCGCCGGCTCGCCGATCGTCTCGACCATGCTGGCCTCGTTCTGCGGCTATGCGCTCGGCAATTTCATCGGTTTCACGTTGCTGTCTGGCGGCGCGGTGCGCTATCGGCTCTACGCCGCGGTGGGGGTGTCGAGCGCTAAAATTGCCCGCATCACCCTCTTTATCGCCGCTGCCTTCGGGATCGGCGCCGTCACGACGATTGGCCTTGGGCTTGCGCTGCGGTCGCGCGAGATCGCCAACCTCTACGGGTTTCCTCATCAACCGCTGCGTCTCATCGCCGTTTTGATCCTCGCAACGACGAGCGTCCTTTTGGTCGGCTGTGCGCTCCGGCGCCGAAATCTCCGTCTCGGCCGGGTGACGATCGAATTGCCAAGTCTGGGTCTTGTTCTCTTTCAGATGGCCGTGACGATCACCGACATCGTGATCGCGTCGAGCGTGCTGTGGCTGCTGCTGCCGCGGATCGGCATCGATTTTCCCGCTTTTGTGGTGATCTACACGGCGGCGCTCTCGCTGGGATTTCTCAGTCACGCGCCGGGCGGGATCGGCGTGTTCGAAGCGGCGATGCTCTATGCGGTCGGCACGTTCAGTGCGCCAAGCGCCGTTTTGGGAGCACTCGTCGCGTATCGGGCGATCTATTTCTTGCTGCCATTCACGATTGCCGCTCTGCTTCTGGCAGCGATCGAACTGCGTCGCCTCCAGCGATCGCCGCGACCCGCGCCGGCCAGCAACGGCAACTGATCGCCTGGACTTCCAAACCGGCAAGCTCGGCTCGGCGGTTCCTCGTCCTGCTTCACGGCAGCCACATTAAAGGCCTTCCCATGCGGATCATGGCACCCTCCTGCACTGCATCGCACCGCGCAAAGCCCTTTGGGGCAAAGACAATGATGGTTGATCCGTGTTCGAACCACCCCATTTCCTCGCCTTTTGCGAACGAAGCTTCGCAGGGAATTTCGGTCTTCCCGCGGTATTGCATGCCGAGAAGATCGTCGAGGAAATGGAGCCGGATGCCGGCCACCAGGATGGCGGCCACGGGGACAAGCGTCACGACGTGGCCCGATCCGGCCAAATTCGTGCGGACGACGGCGCGTTCGTTCCGGCAATAGAGCTTGGGAACCCGCTTTACCGCAGCCGGATTGACGTTCCAGGTGTCGCCGGCGATGTAGGTCACGTGGTCGATCGTGCAATCGAACGGCGCGTGGAAGCGGTGGTACATGGTCGGTGTCAGTCGCAACGTGACGTACTGCCCGTCGCGATAAAGGCCGACAAGCCGCGAATCGCACAACAAATCCCGCAGCGAATAGGGAAAGCCCTTGGCCTGGATCACCGTCTCACCGTCGATCCGACCGCACGCGCCGACGATGGCGTCGCACGGGCTAGTCAGCACCGCCGGGTCGCGGTCGACCGGGCGGGCTCCCGCCTTCAGTTCGCGGGTGAAGCATGCGCGCAGGCTGGAGAACCGATCCGCCTTCAATTCGGTCAGATCGAGGTTGGAAAACCGTTGCCAGAGGCCAATCGATGCGCGCGTCAGCAGCGGGCTTTCGATACGGCTGAACCACCCCATGAGCTGCGTCGCGAGCCGGCGCGGGATGCGGTTGCTCAGGAGAAAGTTCAAGTCCTCCATCGGGAGCAACCTGGCGAATGCCGAATGCACTGTCATGGAATCATAAAGATCGTGGCGTAGTCGCTGCGGAATGGATCTGAGCACTCCGACTGCCACGTATTACGCCCTGGGCGCCCTTGCCTTGGCGGTCTCGCCGGTCATGCTGAGGCAGCGCTTGGAGCTCTCGAGGGCAAAGCATCCGTCCCTCGGCGGGCACGCGCGCATCGCCAAGCGCGTCGCCGCGCTGGTGCCGTTTTACCAATACGAGGAAAGCCGGTTTTTTGCGGCGGATGGCGCTCCGGACGAGGTGGCGGCACGACGCCGGACGGATTTCGAGCGCCTCGCCGATCTTTATCGGACACGATACGCCCGCACCTTGGAGCTGACGGCCGAAGTCACCGGGCTGATCTCGGATTTGCAATTCACCGAACTGTACCGCGTACCGTTTCAATTCAGCCGATACGTGCGACGCCATCTTCCCGTCGGCGCTTTTATCGAATCGGCCGCTGGCGTTACGACGACCGATCTCGATGGCAACACCTTCTACGACCTCACGGGCTCTTACGGCGCCAATCTTTTCGGGTGCGACTTTTACAAGGGGTGCATCGAGCGGGCGCAGCAACGCGTGGCGGCGCTCGGCCCGATCTTGGGTTACTACCATCCGGTGGTCGCCGACAATGCCAGGCGGCTCGCACAGCTTTCCGGGATGGACGAAGTCTCTTTCCATATGTCCGGGACCGAAGCTGTCATGCAGGCCGTTAGGCTGGCTCGCTATCACACCAGGCGCACCCACCTGGTGCGCTTCTGCGGCGCCTATCACGGCTGGTGGGGCGATGTGCAGCCAGGTGTCGGCAATCCGGCGCCGGCCGAGACGACGTATACGCTGAAGGACATGTCGGACGATTCGCTCCGGGTCCTCCGCCATCGGCACGATATTGCCTGCGTTCTTGTGAATCCCTTGCAAGCACTGCATCCCAACACAAGCGCGCCCGGCAACTCGACGCTGATCGACAGTACGCGGTCCGCGCGCTTCGATCGTGCCGCTTATGCCGCTTGGCTGACCAAGCTGCGGGCGGTCTGCACCGAGCGCGGCATCGTCTTGATTTTCGACGAGGTCTTTGTCGGCTTTCGCCTGGCCATGGGAGGCGCGCAAGAATATTTCGGGGTCAGGCCCGACCTCGTGACCTACGGCAAGACGTTGGGTGGCGGGCTTCCGGTCGGCGCCGTTTGCGGCCGCAAGGAGGTCATGCGCCGCTTCCGCGAGGATCGCCCGGCCGACATCTGCTTCGCACGCGGGACATTTAACTCGCACCCCTATGTCATGGCGGCGATGAACGAGTTCCTGCGGGCACTGGACGACCCCGCTATCGTCTCGCTGTACGACGGTCTCGATGCCGTTTGGGATCGGCGGGCAAGTGAGCTCAATCGGCGTCTGCACGATGCCGACCTGCCGGTCCAGGTGGCGAATTTGTCGTCGATCTGGCTGGTCTATTACACCTCGCCATCCGCGTACAATTGGATGTTTCAGTACTACCTCCGCGAGGAAGGCTTGGCGCTCAGCTGGGTCGGCACGGGACGACTGATCTTCAGCCTGAATTATACCGAAGCCGAGTTCGATGCCGTCGCCGATCGGTTCGTCAGGGCCGCGGAATCGATGAAGCGCGCCGGTTGGTGGTGGCGGCATCCGTTTACCACCAACAAGAAGATCAGGCGCCGGATCTTGCGCGAGATGGTCGCTCACTGGCTCTCGGCGCATCGGACTGGGCGGGAATGAGCGAGAGGGCAGGTGCCGCCCTGCCCTCAGCCGTGATTATCGGCGGCCACCGGATCCATCATCCCGCGATTAAGCAGACAGAGCGGCGCCCTGTGGTAAAGCTTGATGTCGTGAAACGGGTCGGTGAGGATTTTCGTCGCCCAGGCTAATCCGGTCACGACGTCTCGGGTAACGGATAGGTAGAGCGATCGAAACACCAGGCCTGAAATACCGAGGCAAAGCCAGATTTGTCCAACGCGCTGGATGAACTCGGGTGCACCAACGTAGGGCTTGCAGAGACCGAACAACGGCGGCTCGATGTAAAGTATGATCGGCGAAGCTATCCAAATTACATGCAAAATTACTTTTCTCTTCAGGTTATATCCAACCTTTATTTTCTCTTTGTATTCATGGGTTGCTTGATTAACCTCATCATAACCCTTGGGCTCGAAGAAAAAATGACCGATCTGGCGGCTCGTCATTGATATCGCCCAGCCGATGAGCCCGGCCAGCCAGGGAGCCCAAAACAAGAGCGCGTAGGCAAAAAGGAAGCTGATCGCGCTCAACAGATGGAGCGATTGGTTGACGAGGCTGTGATGATAGTAGCGATGATCGTCCCAACGCTGCGTTTTGAGTGTCTCTCTGAAAGCGGTCAATGAAGACCTCCGATTTCCTCTACATGCGCTTATCCATGCTCGCGCCGGGACGAGCGATCGCCGACACCGAGCAAATCGGGCGGCCCTATTTGCCGGGTGCCGGGCACGACGTTTGAGCGCCATTTTCAAGGCACGGCTCCCTGCGCCAATTTCCCGAACCTGAGGAGCGAAAAATGTCCGAAGGGGGGCATGGGCAGCCGCTCGATCAGGTGTATGTCGCTTCTCTGCTCGATCCAGAGAGCGAATCGGCTCCACGGAAACTCGGTCCGCCACCCGAGTCGGCGGACGAGGGGTTGCAGCATCCCCTCGGTTACCCGGCGCAAGCCGGCCTCTGCCCCAACCCGATTCGCTAGGATGATCTCGCCGCCCGGCCGAACCACGCGGGCAAACTCGTCGAGCGCCGCCTCGGGGTTAGGGACTGTGGAGACGACGTAGAGGGCAATGACAACATCGAACGAATCGTCCGCAAACGACAGATGCTCTGCATCCATCGCTTCGAGCCCCACCACGTTCGTAAGTGACATCTGCGCAACGCGGTCTCGCGCCTTGCTCAGCATCGGTTCGGAGAGGTCGATGCCGATGATGCGGTTAGCCGGCGAGTAGCCGGGAAGCGAGATTCCTGTGCCAACGCCGACTTCGAGGATCCGCCCGCCAACCTGTTCCGCCGCCGCAATCGCCGCCTGGCGACCACGATCAAATAGCTTGCCGAAAACGAGGTCATAAACGGGAGCCCAGCGCGCATAAGCCTTTCTTACGGTGACCTGATCAAGTTCTGACGTCATTCCGAGCTCAATAGTGATCCGAAATCAGCGCGACAGCACGGCGACAAACTGATCCAAAAATTGGTTCGGATCCGTGATGATTAGATGAAGAAATAGTTACGGTGCCGAAGCGTAGCGCGGTATCGAGATGGTAGCGAAGCAGCGCCCCGTGCGAGAGGCGCCGCAGGATCGGCGCGTCGGGGGCGGCCGCCACCTGCGCGAGAACAAATGGCCCGCACATCGGTCCGCAATGCGCGAAGCCGCCAGCCAGCCCCGTGAGGAACAGCAGGAGCCCGATCGGTAACGTCTCCGTCCCGCACCAGCCGATGCTAGCTACATGGCTGAAATGGACGAACATTCGAGCAGCGCTACGACGCTGCGCTCGGCTCGTCATTGACGCAGGTCAATGAAGTCTGGCGGCCCCAGCCGTCAAAACCGGGTGTATCGTCTATCGCCAATTGCGCGATGAGGCGCTGATGCTGACGGACCGGTACGGACTTCCCTTGTCGATTGCATCGTCCGCGGCGCGAGACGCCTATGTCGAGGGCTGCGAAGCGAAGCTCACCATGTATCCCGGCGCGATCGAGGCGTTCGATCGCGCCATAGCGGCGGAGCCCACCTTTGTCCTCGCCCATGCCGCCAAGGCCCATACGCTGTTGCAACGCGGGGACGCGGCGGCAGCGCGCGCGTCGATGGCGGCGGTCAATTCCCTGACCACCGGACTGTCCGCGCGGGAGGCCGGCCACGTCGCGTTCTTCACTCTGCTGGTGGAAGGCGACGCCGAAGCCGCGCTTGCCGCGCTGCACGCGCACCTAAACGCCTGGCCACGCGACGTCCTGGTGCTCAGCACCGCCGCGTTCACCAACGGCCTGATCGGCAGTTCCGGGCGCGCCGGACAGAAGCGCATGTTGCTAAAGCTGCTCGACGAACTGGCCCCAAGTTATGGCGAGGATTGGTGGTTCACCGCGCATCTTGGCATGGCGCTTTCCGAGAATGGGGAGCGAGCGGCCGCCCGCCCATTAATCGACCGCTCCCTCGCGCAAAACCCAAAGAACCCTTGGGCGGCGCATGCCCGCGCGCACCTCTGCTACGAAGAGGGCGACCCGAACGCGGCCCGTGCCTTCCTGGCGTCCTGGCTAACCACCTATCCGCGCGGCGGCGCGCTCTACAGCCACCTGAGTTGGCATCTCGCGCTCGTCCACCTCGAGGCCGGTGATGCGGCGGCGGCGCGCCGGCTTTTCAGGGAAGCCTTCGCGCCCGATGTCCATAGCGGGCCGCCGCGTGGGAAGGTCAACGACGCCGTCGCGTTTTTGTGGCGCTGGGAACTCGCCGGGCATCCGCGCGACGCCGAGGCGTGGCGGGTGATGCATGACTTCGCGACCGGCGCGTTTCCACGCGCCGGCGAAGCCTTTTCCGACCTGCATATTGCCCTCACCCAGGTCGTGGCCGGCGATGATGCGGCGCTGGCAGCGCGCGCCGAGCAGATGAACCAACTCGCGGGAGCGGGCCGGTATCCGTCGGGTCCTCTGGTCCCGGCAGCATCGCGCGCCTTCGCCGCCTTCGAGCGGCGCGATTTCGCCGCGGCGATCGACGCGCTGGAACCGATCTCGGGCGAACTCGAACGCATCGGCGGCAGCCGCGCCCAGCTTGACCTGGTGGAGTTTACGCTGCTGAAGGCCTATCTCGGCGCGGACCGCCTGGAGGATGCGCGGCGGATGCTGAGCGCGCGGCGGCGAGGCTCCGCTTCTCTCCCAATCGCCGACTTGGCGACGGTGCACTGATCGAGGGTTCCGGTTTACTCTTCCTTAGCCGGGCCAGTTCGGCGCCGACATACACAGAGAACGCCTGAATGACCTCCCAGAACCGCATGATGACGCTGGTTGCCTTTCTGCAGGCGCAGAATTGCTCCAACTTGCCCGGCTCGTGGCGCCATCCCGCGACGATGACGGATTTCCTGTCGCCGGAATACTACCAGCGCATCGCGCGCACGCTGGAGGACGGCAAGATTCAGATGGCGTTCTTTGACGACCGTCTGGCGCTTCCCGACATTTATACCGGCGAGCACGCGGAGGCGGTGGCGGCGGGAGTGCGCGCGGTCAAGCTCGATCCGTGCACGATCATCATGATGATGGGCGCGGTGACGCGGCGGCTCGGGCTCGGCGCAACCTATTCGACGACCTATTACGAGCCGTTCCACGTCGCCCGCGTCTTCGCAACGATGGACCTGATGCTGAACGGCCGCGCCGCGTGGAACATCGTCACCTCGCTCAATAACGGCGAAGCACGGAATTTTGGTGGCGGCGCGCACATGGAGCACGACGCCCGCTATGACCGCGCCGACGAGTTCATGGAGGTGGTCCTCGGCCACTGGAATACCTGGGAGGACGACGCGCTGATCCTCGACAAGGCGACGGGCCGCTTCGCCGACCCGGCGAAAGTGCATCGGCTGGACCATGTGGGGCAGTATTTCCAGTCGCGCGGGCCGTTCAGCGTGCCGCGTTCGCCGCAGGGGCAGCCGGTGCTGATCCAGGCGGGACAATCCGGCCGCGGCCAGGCTTTCGCCGCGAAATGGGCCGATCTGGTGTTCGTGATCTTCCACAGCCTTCAGGATGGTATCCGCGAATACGCCGCCTTCAAGGCCGCTATCGCCGCCGCTGGCCGCGACCCCGCGAGCGTGCGCGTGGCGCCGGCCTGTTACGTGTGCGTGGGCGAAAGCGAGGCGGCCGCGCAGGACAAGCGCGCGATCATCGAGGCGACGGCGCGCGATGTCGACGCGCTGGTCCTGCTCTCCGAGGTGCTCAACTACGACTTCGCCAGCAAGCCGCTCGACGTGCCGTTTAGCGACGAGGAGATGGCCGAATTATCGTTCCAAGGGTTTCGCGACCGGGTGGTGCGGCTGTCGGGCAAGAAGAACCCGACGGTGCGCGACTTCATCACCATCTCCGGCCGCGGCACGGTCAAGGAGCATCCGATGTTTGTCGGCAACCCGAAACAGGTCGCCGACCAGATGGAGGAATGGTTCATCGCGCCGGCCTGCGATGGGTTCGTGTTGGCGGCGACCAGCATGCCTGGCGCCTATGACGACGTGGTGCGCCTCCTGGTGCCCGAGCTGCAGCGCCGCGGCCTCTTCCACAAGGACTACGAGGGCCCGACCCTCAGAGACAATCTCGGCCTGCCGATCCCGCGCGCGGCGGACTGGCATGCGGCGCGGCGGAAGGCGGCGGAGTAGGACGATCGATGAATTTGAAAGAGGCCGTCGCGGTCGCGAAACAGCAGGTCAACGATCTGTTCGCGCCGGTGATGCCGCAAAACATGCGTCTGGAGGAATTTCTCTACGACGATCACCTCGCGGTCTGGACCCTGACAATCGGGTTCGCGCTCCCCAGGCAAGCTGCGGACGCTCCGAACAGCGCTCAGGGCCGAAACTACAAGATCGTCCGCGTCTCGGAAGCCAGCAAATCCGTGCTGTCGGTGAAGGATCGGTAGTTCGGCGGACGCCCACGGCCTCATCCTGGGCACACTTGACCGCGCCCTGCCATATCCAGGCGAAATATCGGCTATAACCAAGTCGCGCAAGGTTGGTTGGGAGGAGACGGTGGATTACCGGGAGCAGTTTGTGGTCAAACCCGGCGCGAAGGTTCGGCTCAACAAAATCGATCCCGATTTCGATGGAACCCATCTGTCGCACGAGCAGGCGACGCCGGAGATCGCCAAGAACGTCGCGCGCATGGATCGCCTGCAGTACCTACTCTACGCCGATGGCGAGCAGTCGTTGCTGGTGGTGCTGCAGGCGATGGATGCTGGGGGTAAAGACGGGGTGGTGCGCCATATTTTCAGCGGCATGAACCCCCAGGGGACAACTTCCGTGGCGTTCAAGCAGCCGAACCGGCTTGAAGCTGCCCACGACTTTCTCTGGCGGGTTCACGCGAGGGCGCCCGCCAAGGGCGAGGTCGTCATCTTCAACCGGTCGCATTATGAGGACGTCCTCATCGTCCGGGTGCACAATCTGGCTCCCAAATCGGTGTGGTCGAAGCGCTATGAATTGATCACCGACTTCGAAAAACAGCTGAGCGCCAGCGGCACCCGTATCCTCAAGTTCTACCTGCACATCAGCCCGGAAGAGCAGCTCGCGCGTTTCAAGGCAAGGCTGGACAACCCGGCCCGTCATTGGAAGATCAGCGAATCGGACTACTCGGAACGAGAGCTGTGGCCGAAATACATCGAAGCCTTCGAGGATGCGCTTGAGAAGACGAGTACCGCCTACGCGCCGTGGTACGTCATCCCAGCCGATCACAAATGGTTCCGCGATCTCGCCATCTCGACGATTGTCGTCGATACGATGAAGGAAATGCGCCTGAAACTACCGCCCACACGGGTCGATATCGAGGCCATCAAGCGTAAGTACCACGCCGCCGCCAACCACGCGGTTGGCCGGTAAGTTCGCCAAATCGCAGCAAGCGTCGCCAGGTGCTGGCTGGCGATTGAGAGTAGCGGCCTCCCGGCCGGCCTTGGTTACTCGGCGGCTTGCCGGTGCCGCGCGGTCTGGCGGGGCGCGTTGGCGAGCGCGGCGAGGAACCTTTCGGGGCGGGTGAAGTCGAGATATTCGCGCGCATATTCGGGCGGCAGGATCTCGACCATCAGATTGTTCTCGACCCAAACTTCGATGACGTGGAACGGGCCGCGATTGCAGTCGAAGCACTTCCAGCCTTCGCGCGCAGCGATCGATTTGACCTTGGCGGCGTCGGTGGCGACGCTGAGCGCGAAGTGGGTGGAGCCGAACCCGGTGATCCCGGCGCGCTTCGAGAAGGTGCCGCCGATGTCGCCGTTGGGTTCGAGCGCCGTATCGGCGGGATAGACCTCGACGCCCGAGCCGTGCTCGTCGAGCTGGAGCGCGAAGAAGCTACCCGGATTGGGCGGGAACGGCACCGCGGTGCCGCCCATCATTTCCGCCAGCACGTCGGCGGTGTGTTTCGGATCGTGCGCGGCGATCGACAGATGATGGATCATGGCATCCTCACCAATTTGGTCTGACCACAGTTTACCGGCTTGGGCGGCGCGCCGGTAGCGGCTTCGCCATGCGGCCATCGGTCTCCTGAAGAACGGACGGCGGCAGGTCCCCGGCCTGCCGCCGTCGCGGTGATCTAGTCCGCCGCGGCGAACGCCATTCCGCGCTCGGTCACGGCTTCGAGCTGGCCGACGGTTTCCTTGCCGAACAGCACCGGGATGAACGCGCCGCACATCACGACGATGACGATCGTGCCGAAGAAGATGAACGGGTCGCCGACATGCGGCTCCATCAGGAACGGCGCCATCACGCCGGCGAAGATGCGGCCGAAGGCTTCGCCAAACACGTTGCCCCGGCCGCGCAATTCCGTCGGGAACTGCTCCGACAGATAGACTCGCACGATGGTGAAGGAAGACAGCGCTGTGAAGCCGAGGATGACTGCGCCCGTGGTCATCATTATGCCTGCATAGTCGCCGCCAAGATGCGCCGTCGCCATCAGGATCAGCCCGGGGAAGGCGCCCGACATCGCGTAGGCGATCGCCCAGCGGCGCCCCCACCGCTCCATCAACACCGCGTTGAACGCCTTGCCGGGTATCGTCGCCAGGAAGACGATCGTGGTGATCGCAAATCCGGTCGATACCGCGGAGCCCTGTTCGATCAGCGCCTTCGGGAGCAGGATCGCGATCAGATAGTAGGCGGTTCCCGCGCACATCGCGGTGAGGATTCCCACTGCCGTCCAGCGGAACTGTCCCGGCGCGAACAAGGCGCTGAAGCGCGGCAACTTTGCGCGGGTTTCCGCGAGGTTCGAGCCGAGCTCGGCGACCGTCAGCGGCGGGATCTTGTTGCCGCAGCGCCGAATGTAATCGTTGACCGTCGCGACCGCCTCTTCGGTGCGGCCGTGGCGCAACTGCCAACGCGCGCTTTGGGGGATCACCAAATGGACGAGGATCGGCACGACGAACAAGGCCAGGCCGCCGGGCAGCGCGATCCAGCGGAAGCCGTTGTCGCTGCCAGCCAGCAGACCGCCGACCAACGGCAGCAGCACGAAGGCGCTCGCCAGGCAGATTTCGTAGATCGCGCCATAGGTTCGACGATGCTGCGCCGGCATCAGTTCGGCGGCGACCGGGAACGGTGCGGTGATCGCGAAGCCGAGCCCAACACCGGTTAATAGGCGAACGATGATCAGCTGCTCGGCGGTCTGCACGAACGGGATCAGCAGCGTAAAGAAGGTCATGCCGACGACGCCGATCTGGATGATCGTCTTGCGGCTGACATGGTCGGAAATCGCTGCGGAGATGAAGCCGCCGACGACGACGAACATGGTCGCGGCCACGGTCAGCCAGCGGATCTGGTCGGGCGTGATGTGCAGCGGACCCTTCGCCAGCACCAACAGTGAACCGGTCAATGCCAGATCGTAGCCGTCGGTGAAGCCGACGAGACCCAGCACCAGGATCACGGCGATGTGGTAGGGGCTGAACGGAATGCTGTCGAGCTTGCGGCCGAGTACGGCAATGGCCGGCATATCGGGCATGCGGAATCCCTCCCTGGGTTGAGGAAAAGATCCTGCGCGCGTCCGCCCCGTTCGGCGTTTGACGGGCCTTAAGGCTTCTTCGTCGGGGAAACAGTGTGTCGAAACGGGCGTGTTTGGCAATGGGAAGATTTGCCCCTTGATACGAACCTATGACCACTTCGGCGGTGTCCCGCCATGGCGGGCGATTGATCTGGGTCAAGGCGCTGCGGTTCGCCATCGCCAAAGATGCGCCAATGGTCAGGCGACAAGCCCGGCCGCCTCAGTGGAAGGGACACAGATGACCGGGACAATAACCCGTTTAGGGAAGACCGCGATCACAGGCGTGGCGAGCAGTTTGGCGGTATTGGCGCTGTTGTCGGTGCCCGCGGCCGCTCAGAGTGTGCCGGCGCAACCGAGCCCGGCGCCAACGGCGGTGCAATTGCCGCAGGATTTTGCCGACGACGTCGAAATCCGCGTCGCGGAGTTGCACAACGCGTTGCGCATCACCCCCGACCAGGAGGCGCTGTTCCGGGCTTATGCCGATACAATGCGGGCAAACGCGCAAGCGACCCACGCCATGTTCGTCGCCCGGGCGCAGGCGACCGATGTTACTGCTCCGGCGAGATTGCGCTGGTACGCCCAGACGGCTGCCGCGCGCGCCGAGGCGGTCAATAAACTGATCGCCCCGTTCGACGCGCTCTACCAGACCTTGTCGGCGGATCAGAAAGCTGCTGCGGACGGGTATTTCGAGCAGGTCCGTCTGCGGCGAATGCCGATGCACATGCGGATGCACACGCGCACGCAGCCATAGCGTCTTTTCGAACACCGCAGACCACCATTCATGCGCGAGACGATCAGCGCGCAGCGCGTCAGGAGGTTATGATGAGCCGGTACAAGTTCCTTGCGAAGGCTGCACTTTTACTGGGTGCAGCCAGCTTCGGCGCCGCGGCGCTCGCGCCCAACGCGGGCGCGCAGGAAAACAGCGTTTGCCCCTATGGATACTATTACGTGGCGGGTTATGGCTGCGCGCCGCTTAGCTACTACTCCGCGCCCGACATCGTTCCATTCGGCTTCTATGGCTGGGGCTACCGCGGCTATCGCGGCGGCTACTACCGTGGCTACCGTGGCTACCGTGGCGGCACGTTCCATGGCGGCACCTTCCACGGCGGTCCGGGTCATCACCACTGACCGTGTCGGATCAGGGCCGCCGCAGTAGCCGTGCGTCCGGCGGCACCGGGTCGTCGGGGAGCTGGACGGCCCGGTGGCGTGCCTGGGCCTCGTCGATCAGCGCCGATAGCAGCGCCGTGAACCCGAGCGGCGGGTCTGCCGCCTCCCATAGGTAGAAGGCAAACGAGCCGGGACAGGGATTGACCTCGTTGAGCCAAATCTCGCCGGTTGCCTCGTTGCACAGAAAATCGATGCGCGGCGCGCCGGTGCCGCCGACCGCCTCGAACGCGGCCAGCGCCCACCGCTTGATGTCGGGTGCCTGCTGGCCGGGAAGCACCGGGTTGATCTCGCGGGTCAGCGACAGCATCCCCTCGCTCGGCTGAACGAGATTCTTACTCCCGGTTTTATCGTCGCCGCCGCCCGACAGATATTTCTGCCGGAAATCGAGAAGGTCTTCGACCCGCTTGGGCCGCTCGATCGCCGAGCAGCGCGGCGCGCCGCCAAAGCGCGCCACCGCGACGTTGTATTCGACGAGGTTGGGCACAAACGGCTCGATCAGCGCCTGGGTGTCGAGGCGGAAGATCGCCGCCAACAGCGCGCGCACCTCGTCGATGTTATCGGCCTTGCCGACGCCGATGCTGCTGCCGAGATGCACCGGCTTGACGATGCAGGGAAAGCCGATCTCGGCGAGTGGTGTTTCCAGCGATGCGGCAAGCGGCAATCCCGACTCGGGCCGTTCGACCAGCGCCTGCCGCAACAGTGGGATGCCGCTCCCGGCGAGCATGCGCTTGGTCGCGACCTTGTCCATCAGCACAGCGGAGGCCAGCGTGCGCATGCCGGTATAGGGAATGTTGGCGCTCTCGAAGAGGCCCTGGAACTGCCCGTCCTCGCCGCCGAGCCCGTGAAAGGCGAGCAGCGCGACATCGAATTCGACCGGCGGCCGGCGCGAGAACAACCCGGTCTTGCGCGGCAGGAGGCGGCCGGCGCCGCCGGCGGCGATATCGAGGGTGACGTCGGTGAGCTTGCCGCGCAGAGCCGCGTCGGGGAGGTAATTGCGGCGGTCGTCGAGTCCCGGCCCGACGAGCCATTCGCCCCGCGGTGTCACATAGACGACAAAGGCATCGAAGCGCGATTGGTCGAGCGCCTGCAGCGCCTGCAGCCCGGTGACGACGCTGACGTCGTGCTCCGGCGAGCGGCCGCCGAGAAACACGGCAATTCGGGTTTTCATCGCGGCGCTTTATCCTATAGGCGCATGAGTTCTGCCAGTCTCAAGCGCGAAGATTACCGCGCCGGAGAAACCCAATTCGCCGCGTACCGGGTCGGCGGTGCTGCGCCGTCCGGAGCGGCGCAATTGATCTGGGCACATGGCTGGGGACACACCCATGGCACGCTTCTGCCATTGGCACTGGCGATGCGGGCGCAAGCCAATTCGTGGCTCATCGACCTGCCCGGCTTCGGGGCCTCGCCGATTCCGCCTTCTGCTTGGGGTACCGCGGAGTACGCGGACGCGATGGCCGAATGGCTCGGCACCATGCCGCCCGGGCGCAAGGTCTGGGTCGGGCATTCGTTCGGCTGCCGCATCGGGTTGCAGCTCGCCGCGCGGCATTGGCAAGCGGTCGATGCGCTGTTCCTGATCGCAGCGGCGGGATTGCCGCCGCGCCGTTCGCTCGGGACACGGATGCGCCGTTATCCGCGCCGCGCCGCCTTTCGGGTGATGCGAGCGCTAACCCCGGAAGGTCCCGCGCGCGATCGGCTGCGAGAGCGCTATGGCAGCAGCGACTATCGCACTGCCGGGGCGATGCGCCCGGTGCTGGTTAAGGCGGTCACCGAGGATTTGACCGAGGTGGCGCGGGCGGTGAAGGCGCCGACGGTGCTGGTGCATGGCGACCGCGACACCGAAAGCCCGCCCGAGATCGCCGAGCGCTTCCACGCCCTGATCCCCGGCTCGCAGCTCCACCTGCTGCGCGGCTTCGATCACTACACGATTCTCACCGACGGACGGCATCAGGTGACGCATCTGCTCGGTGAATTGTTGCGCGGGCTCGGATGAGCAGCGTCTTGCCGGTCGTCGCCTTCGTCATTTTCGCCGGACGGCGGCTGCTGACGTATCTCCATCTTTTCCAGCAGGAAGAATACGATAACGGTCGGTTCCTCCGTTGGTTGGTAAGGAATGTGGCGGTCGACCGCCGGCTGTCGGCGGCCTTGATCTTGATCGGCCTCGCGCAGCTGCTGGCGCCGGCGGCAACGGCGGTTTGGCTGTTCCCGGCTCTCGCCGCCGCCGCCTGTATTGCGGCCGCGGCCTATGAGCGCGACCCGCGCAAGATCGCAAAGAAACGCCTGGCGATGACCGCGCGTGCGACCCGGATTTACGTGATTGCCTTAGTGCTGACCGCCGTCGCCGCGGCGTTTGCCGCCATCGTCAGCCGGCAGGCTCTGATCTGGCTCGTCCCGGTGCAGCTCCTGCCGTTGGCGCTGGTCGCGGCCAATCTGCTGCTCGCGCCGTTCGAGGCACGCACGCAGCGGCGCTATTGGAACGAGGCGCATGACAAGCTGCGCCGCATCGGCCCTATGGTCATCGCGGTCACCGGCTCGTATGGCAAGACCTCGGTCAAACACATCCTTGGGCACATTCTCCAGACTGCGGCGCCGACCCTGATCACGCCGGGCAGCGTCAACACCGCGATGGGTATCGCCCGGGTGATCCGCGAACGGCTCCAGCCACATCATCGTTACTTGGTGGTCGAGATGGGCGCTTACGGGCCGGGATCGATCCGCCGCCTCTGCGCGCTGACCCCGCCGAAGATGGGCATCGTCACCGCGATCGGTCTGGCGCATTTCGAGCGCTTCAAATCGCTGGAGACGGTGGCCGAGACCAAGTTCGAGCTGGCCGAGGGGGTGGCCGCCGCGGGCGGCACGGTGATCGCCGCCGCCGACACGCTCGCCTTCGCTGCACCGCGCGGCTTCAACGCGGCGCATCCCGGAATGATGGTAACAGTCGGGCCCGAACCTGGCGCCACGGTGACGCTGAGCGATTTGCGCCAGGATACTGACGGTATCGCGCTTGCCGTTAGCTGGCAGGGCAAGGTCTACGAGCTGCGCGCGCCGCTCTACGGTTTGCATCAGGGCCGCAATATCGCGCTCGCCTTCGCCGCCGCTTGTACGCTCGGCGTCGCGCCCGAAGACGTGACGGCAAGCCTCAAGACCACGCCGCAGATCGCCCACCGGCTCGAAGTGAAGCGCCAGGGCAACGGCGCGGTGCTGATCGACGACGCGTATAACTCGAACCCCGTCGGGTTCGCTTCCGCGCTCGAGCTGCTCGACGTGCTGCGGCGGCCGGGCGGACGGCGGATCCTGGTCACCCCCGGCATGGTCGAGCTCGGCGCCGCGCACGATGCGGAGCACCGCCGGATCGGCGGGATCGCGGCGGCGCATGTCGACGTGCTGGTCGCGGTGGCGCCGCATCGGGTCGCGCCGCTCGCCGACGCCTTCGCCGCGGCTGCGCCGCGCGCCGAAATCGTCTCATGCCCCGGCTTCGCCGAGGCGCAGGAGTGGATGGCCCATCACCTCGGCGCCGACGATGTGGTGTTGCTGGAAAACGACCTACCCGACCTTCTGGAGCACAAATTGCGCTTGTAGCCACTTGCCGCTAGCTGGCCTTCCGCGCCGTCACCAGCAGGAAAGTAGCCGGGAGGCGGACGCCGTCGGCGCTGTCGTGCGGTGCAAACGCGGCCGCGATGTCGTTGAGGATCGCCGCCCGCGTCGCCGCGTCGGCGCCCTTCTCGTCCATTAGCCGCTGCACCGCTCCGAACTGGCCGGCGTGCTCGGCGGTGGCCGCCGCGGTTTCGCCGTGAACCAGGAAATGCCGGGGCTCGATCGCGATCTCGGCAAACCCCGCGGAGTCGAGGATGCCGCGCAGGTAGTCGCGGTCGCCATAAGCGTTTGGCCCCGGCGCGTGCGCCGGCTGCGGCGCCGGCGCACCGAGGTGCCGCACCGCGACTTCGAGCGGCAGGCTCTGGTGCAGGCTCTCGGCGATCGTCGCCCAGACCGCCATGACCAGCCGCCCGCCGGGATGCAGCGCCGCGAACAGGTTGCGGAAGGCCGCGGCGGGGTCGGCGAAGAACATCACGCCGAGCCGCGAGGTGAGCAGATCGAACGACCCCGGCGCAAACCCATGCACCTGGGCGTCAGCGAGCAGCAAGGTCACATTGGCGAGCCCACGCCCCTCGATCCGTTGCCGCGCCGCGTCGAGCATCGGCCGGGAGATATCGACGGCGGTGACGTGCCCCGCGGGCCCAATCGCGATGGCGAACGGCTCGGTCGTCACCCCGGTGCCGCAGCCGATATCGAGCACGCGCTCGCCGGGCTTGGCCTGCGCGGCGGCGAGAAGTTGCTCGAGCATCTCGACGTTGCGGGCTTCCTGAATCGCCTGCCGCCCGACCCAGCGCGGTCCGGCGACCTCGTTCCAATATTGACCCATCGCCGCGTTGGCGGTCTCGGACATGGCAACTCCTTCAGAACAGCTACCCTCACCCGTCTCGCGTCGGTGATGCCGCCGCTCACCACCCTCTCCCGCTTGCGGTGCTTGCGGGAGAGGGAAGGGGGCCGCGCCGAAGGCGTGGGAAGGGTGAGGGTTACGCGACGCCTTCTTGCTGCATCACCCGCTGCACCGCCGGGCGCGACTTCATCCGCTCGTAATGGGCGGCGACATTGGGCGGTAGCTTCATATTGAGACGGGCAGCGCCCCAGAACTCGATATAGAACACCGCCGCGTCGGCCGCCGAGAGTTCCTTACCGCCGAGGTACTCCTTGCCAGCGAGCGCCTTGTCGAGAATCTGGAAGCCCTTCTCGACCATCTCGCGGCCGCGCGCCTTGACAGCGTCTTCCTGCTCGGCCGTGCCGAAATTGCCGGGGCGGAAGATGCGCGCGAAGCCTTGCCCGTGCATCGTGCCGACCGCGTATTCCATCGCCTCGTAAGCTCGCACCTCGGTTTCCAGGTCCTGCGGGATGAGCTTCACCTGCGGGTTCGACTTCGCCAGATAGGTGGCGATGACCGGGAACTCGGTGAGGATCGAGCCGTCGTCGCGCTGCAGCGCCGGCACCTTCGATTTCGCGCTCACCTGGGTGAATTGCGGCTGATATTGCGCGCCCTCGCGCAGATTGACCGCTTCGAGATCGTAGGGCTTGCCGATCTCCTCGAGTAGCACGTGGATGCCGATCGAGCAGACGCCGGGGGCATAATAGAGCTTCATGTCGTCACCTCATCGCATGGGGTCACTTGCCGATGATGCCATCGGCCTTGAGGCCGTCGATGTCGACGGCGCTCATGCCGAGCCAGCCGGACAGCACCTCGGCATTGTGCTGGCCCAAAAGTGGCGATGGTTTGACCTTGGTCGGATGCCCGTCGAAGCGCACCGGCCAGGCCGGCATCTTGACCTTGCCGCTGGTCGGGTGGTCGATCGTCTGCATGATGCCGCGCTCGGCGAGCGAGGGGTCGGCCATCAGCTCGGCGGTGTCGAATACTGCCCCCGCCGGCACCCCGGCCTCGCCGATCAGCTTCATCGCCTCTTCCTTGGTGTGGTCGCGGGTCCAGGCGGCAATGATCGCGTCGACCTCCTCGGCGCGCTGGCTGCGCGCGTTCTGCGTTTCGTAGCGCTCGTCGCCCTTGAGGTCTTCCCGGCCGATGACGCGCAGCAGCCGCTGCCAGTGGTCGGCGTTGCCACGGCTGCAGAAGACATAGACGTAGTCGTTCGGCCCGCCTGGCTTGCACGGGTAAAGCGCTGAAGGCACCAGCCCGCCCTGCTGCGAGCGGGTGCTGCCGCCGCGCGGCGGGGCCTTGCCGGAGAGCTGGGTGCGCGAGAAGGGCACGCGCATGTAGTGGATCATCGCGTCCTGCATCGCCACCTGGAGGCGGCGGCCCTGGCCGGTCTGTGCGCGCTTGTAGAGCGCGCCGAGGATGCTGATCGCCATCAGCATGCCGGTGCCGGTGTCGCCGAAGCTGGGGCCGGGTTTGACCGGCGGCTGGTTGGCTTCGCCGGTGACGCTGGTTGGGCCGCCCGCGGCCTGGGCGATCATGTCGAAGGCGAGGTTCTTCTCGTACGGGCTGCCGGTGCCGAAACCCTTGACTTGGCAATAGACGATGCCGGGGTTGATCTTCTTGACCTCGTCATAGCCGAGGCCCAGCCGCTCGATCGTGCCCGGCGCCATGTTCTCGATCGTGACGTCGGCTTTCTTCAGCATCTCGCGGACGATCTCCAGCCCGCGCGGCGATTTCAGGTTCAGCGTCAGCGATTTCTTGTTGGCGTTGAACTGATGGAAATACCACGGGTCCTTGTCGGGCGCGCCCGGCCCGGCGAGACGGCGGCCGGGGTCGCCGGTCAGCGGGTTCTCGATTTTGACCACCTCGGCGCCGAGCCAGGCCAGCGACTCGGTGCACGAGGGCCCGGCCTCGAACTGGGTGAAATCCACGACCTTGACGCCCGCGAGGCAATCGACCTCTACGCCGAGTTCCGCCATTTCCGGTTCCTCCCAAAGAGCCTGCCGATAGACTAGCGCGGCTCGGACACCCGCGCCATCGCGCCGCGCACGCCGGGCCGAAGCTGTTGGCCGCGAATAGCAGGGACGATCAGGTGAGGCTTGGGCAGAAGCGTGGTATCGCGACTTATACCACGCTCTGCTAAAACTTCACGGTGGCCGCACACGTTCTTCATCCCCGTTCAAGTTGAGTAACGTGACCGCATCGCGCTCTGCGCATTCAGAGACACTGAGCCTGACCGGCTTGCGCGGGTTAGCCGCACTTAGCGTGCTGCTCGCGCATTATTCGGTCTGGTGCGCCCCGTACGACCGGATGACGGCGCCGAGTTGGTTGATGCGCGGGATGGATTATTCCGCCTGGGGAATGTCACTGTTCTTCACCCTGAGCGGGTTCGTCATCGCCTACAATTATCTCTCAATGGATTGGGACGGGAGCGCCGCGGCGAGCGCCCGCCGCTTCGCTTGGTTGCGGTTCTCTCGGCTCTACCCAGTACTGCTGGTTTACTTGGCGCTAACCTACGTCCGGCCGAGTCCCTTTGGCGAACGGACAGGGTTAGCCGACGTCATGTTGCTCGTCTCGGTGCAGTCGCTGTACCCGTTCAAGATCAATGGCCACTGGCTGACCGATTTCCTGTCGTGGAGCATTAGCACCGAGATCACCCTCTACGCCCTTTTTGTCTGCTGCGTTATCGCCTTTCGCAAGGCCAGGTCACGGTTCGGGCGGGTCGCAAACGGGGTCGCCGCCGGCGTCGCGATGGCCTATCTGCTGGCGATGACGTGGCTCAGTTGGCATCGGGATGCCGTGGTTCCGGCCCTGATGTCATTGCCCACCGCCTTCGATACCCTTTCTTCGCAAGAGGCGATCCGCTGGTTTTTCTACTGGTCCCCTTACGTCCGATTTTACGATTTCGCTTTCGGCTGGATGGGCGCTGTCGCGCTTCTGCGCGGCTTCCGCCTCCCGTGGTGGCTCGATGACGCGGTCCTGCCGCTGTTCTGCGGCGCTTTTTTGCTGACCTGGGTATTTTTGGGGTCCTTTGGTCTGGGCGAGCCCCAGCTTCAACCACTGCTACCGCCGCTCTTCGCCGCAATCATGCTAGCGAGACCCTCATCGCGCCTGTCGCGTGCCCTTTCCGTCCCAGGTCTGTTGTTCTTCGGCGAAATTTCCTACTCCCTTTATTTGTTCCATCCCTTTGCGACCAACCTCGCCGATCACGCTCGCGGGCAGCCGTTCAGTTGGTTTGGCTTTGTCGAGTTTTGCGGCACGTTCGCGCTTGACTTCGTAATTGCTGTCGCGCTCGCCGCCGGCCTCTACCGTGTCGTCGAGCGACCGGCTCAGAGCGCCCTCCGCCACTTTGCACGCGCCAGTTCCGAGCGCGCTGACATGGTTCATGGGAACCCGACATTGGTTCCCTAAGAACCGCATGGGCGTAGCAACTTGGTCCACTGCCAAGGCGCCGCTGCGCATGGCGCTGCCCCTGCTGTGCTTTGTCGTATTCGCGCTCGGGCTGCTGTCGCTGCATCAGGAAAAGATCGGGCGATTTACGGTTGACGAGGAGTGGCCGATCCCGGCTGCGCTCTCGCGCGTGCTGTTCGCGTCGCCGCTGGGCCTCGCCGATACGGCGCTGCTGCAATATTTCCGCAGGCCAAGAGATCAGAGCTCGACCGCGGAAATGGTCGAACAAGCTACGCACGCTGGGATTGCGCCAACGCACATCGAGCAGATGGTGCTCGACGGGCAGGGGATCGGCGGCTCGCTATCTGCAACGCTGGCATTTGAGCTCTTCGGCCCGCACGCGCGCTCTCTCGCACTGCTCTTTTTGACGCTGCTTGGGTTGTCGGTGATCGGCTACATCCTGCGTTTCCGTGGCGAGCGGCTATGGGTCGTCCCGGTTTACCTGGCAGCGCTGAGCTTCCTGCTCCTCACGCCGGCAGCGGAGCTACCCGCTTGGGTTACCGAAGCGCCGATCGGCGGCTCACGCTCGTACATCTTGCTGGCGATCTTGCCGACGCTGCATTGGTGCCTTGAGTTAGCCGGCGAGAAGGCTGGGTCGCGCGCGGGAGACTCCGTTCAGGGGTGTGCTGCTCGGTGTTCAGGTCGTGATCCTGAGCATCGCCATCCTCGTTCGCTACAGCCCGATCTGCCTCATCGGAGCGGTGATCGTCAGCGCGCTGCTCGCGCTCCGGGGCGGCTCGGCCAAGCGCGTCGCCGTGGTTCTACTTCTGCCGCTCGCGGGGATACTGATTGCCCTTTACGGGGTGGTGCCGCTCTCCTTTCCCGGCGAAGCCAGCAGCGGCAGATTGCAGACGCTCGTATGGCACCGCGCATTTATTGGTTACGGCGCTAACCCTGATTGGCCGTTTCCGGGCTTGCGGGATCGCTATCGTTGTCCGCAGGTAGAGGGGTCCCTGGTTGCCGGGATTCGGGATAGCAACGGGGCGTGCGTGTGGGCCGCCACCCCGGCGAACCAGCCCCGGCCGTCGACCGAGATCTGGGGCGAAATCTACGGGCCCGAGTATGAAGCAGCCCTACGCAAGGCATTCTTTTACGTAGCCTTTCATTATCCGAGACAGTCGCTTGAGGCGTTTCTCTATTATAAGCCGCTATTGCTGATCGATCAGACCCGGCATGCGCTGATCCCGTGGCCGAGGATGCCTCCTGGCAAGATCGTAGGGCTGGCCGCTTTCCAGACTGTCTTGCTCGTCGGTTTTTTGGCGACGGAACCGGCTGTCGCCAGCGGCATCAAGTTGGGGGCGGGCGCAGCCATCGGACTGGCCCTGGCCCTTTCCGCGGCCATCCCGCATCTCGTTGCGTGGACGACGCCGGCGACGGGGCAGGAGATGACCGCCGGCGTCCTGGCCGGCGGGATCATATGCGTTTGGCTGAGCTGCCGTGCGGTGCTGCGGTTTATCGGCCGGCGATGGAGGGGCGCCGCAGCCGTCCTCGGCGGTCGTAAAACGGACGGTTAGCTTGGCCCGAGCCGGTCGAGCCGCTTCTCGACGAGGCGCGCGAACAGACTGGCGCCAAGCGGCAGCACGCTATCGTTGAAGTCGTAGCCGGGGTTGTGCACTTCGCAGGCACCCTCGCCGTCGCCGTTGCCGATCTGGATATAGGCACCGGGAACGTGCTTGAGCATGATCGCGAAATCCTCCGAGGCCATCACCGGGTTGGAGTTGCGGTTGACATTGGCCTCGCCGACGATGTCGGCGGCGCAATCGGCGATGAAGCTCACCTCGTCGGCATGGTTGACCAGCGGCGGGAACAGCACCCGGAAATTGGTCTCCGCTTTGGCGCCAAAGCCCCCAGCGATGCCTTCGGCGATGCGGGTCATGCGCGAGCCGATGACCCCCATCGTCAGTTCGCTGAAGCAGCGCGCGGTGCCGCGCAGCACCGCCTTTTCCGGGATCACGTTGTAGGCGTCGCCGCCGTGGATCTGGGTGACGCTGACGACCGCGGTGTCGGTTGGGCGCACGTTGCGCGACACGATGGTCTGCAGCGCCGTCGCGATATGCGCACCGACGATGACCGGGTCGATCCCGGCCTCGGGCCGCGCGCCGTGCGCGCCGACCCCGGTCACGTTGATGTCGAAAAAGGCGCCGCCCGCCATCATCGCGCCGGGACGAAGCTGGAACTTGCCGACCGCCAGACCCGGCCGGTTGTGCATGCCGAAGATCACGTCGCACGGAAAGCGGTCGAAGAGCCCATCGCCGATCATCGCCTCGGCGCCGCCGAGGCCTTCCTCGGCCGGCTGAAAGATGAAATGCACCGTGCCGTCGAAGTTTTTGGTTCCGGCGAGGTATTTGGCGGCGCCGAGCAGCATCGTGGTGTGCCCATCATGGCCGCAGGCATGCATCTTGCCAGGGTTCTTCGAGCGATGCGCGAAGCTGTTGGCCTCGAGGATGGGCAGGCAATCCATGTCGGCCCGGAGGCCGATCGAGCGCGGCGAATTGCCCGCGCGCAGCCGGCCGACGACACCGGTCTTGCCGACGCCGCGGGTGACCTCGATGCCGAACTGTTCGAGCTTGTGCGCGACGAACTCGGCGGTGCGCGTTTCCTCGAAGCCGAGCTCGGGCTGCGCGTGGATGTCGCGCCGCCAGGCGGTCAACTCATCGTGGTCGGCGGTGATCTTGTCGAATACCGGCATGCGCGGTCCCTTCGCGGCACAACCTTTAGTATAGCGCGGCGCTTGCCGCCGCGGCGAGGGTATAGAGCCCGGCGGCCGCGAGCACCAAGATTGACAGAACAGCCGCTACCGTTTCGTTAAGGCGCTCGGCAACGCTCAACCCGACGATGCCGCCGACCCAGGTCAGCGGCAGCAGGCTCGCGGCGATCGCCCAGTCGCCCGCCGGCACACCGAGGAAGACGACATCGGATAACAGAGTCGCGGCATAGACCAAGACGAAGAACGCAACCAACGTCGCGCGTACCGCTCGCATCGGCGCTGCCGCCAGCATCAGATAGATCATCAGCGGCGGCCCCGGCATGCCGACAAGCCCCGTCGCGGCGCCGGCAATTGTTCCTGCCCCCAGGTTGATGCAGCGCCGCATCGCCATTAGTGCCGGTCGTCGGCGATAGACGTTCCAGCCCAACATCGCCGCGAATAGAACGATGACCACGCCTGCGGCGAGCCGTACGACTGCGGGATCGCTGTAGCCGAAGGCGACGAGGCCGACGGGCAGGCCGACGGCGCTGCCGATCACCAGGTGCCAGAGCAGGCGCGGCTCGATCGCGTCCCGCAGGCGCGGGATCATCACCAGCGAGATCGCCAGGCTCAAGATGACGACGAGCTGGATCGCCTGGTCCGCCGGAACCAGCAGCAGGAAGAACGGCACGGAGAGCACCGCGAAGCCGAACCCGTTGGTCGCTTGCAGCAGGGCAGCGGCGAAGCACGTCGCCGCCAATCCCGCCCAGACCGGCAGGGTCATTCGCTAGGGCGTCTTGTGCCCAAGCGCGATCCGGCGCGGCGCCGGCATCTCGGTGCGCAGCGAAAATGCGCCCTCGACGGCGCGATTGATCTCGACCGGACGATAGCCGCAGCAGAAGCGGCTGACAAAAGCGTGAGCAAGGGCGGCGTCGTCGAAATAGAACGCGACCGCGTCGTTGAGCACGCCGACCAGCCCTGCCGGCGCGGAAATCCAACCGGCCGGCCCGCAAACCTCGTCGAGCCAGGCATGCATGATTTCGAGCTGACGGCCAAGCCCGCCAGGCGGCACCGCGATCCTCACCCGCACCGGGAATTGCCGTTCTGCCTCGCGTTGAATTCTTAGGGCACCCCGCGCCACGACATATATTCCTGTTTTGTTCTCGCCAACAATAGCGCTATGGCACGGTTTGTCGAGAGGCTTTCGCAGGTGTCGCGAAACCGAAAATCACGCCGGCGGCGCGGCGCAGTGCGCCGAGAGCGCGGCTCGCCATTTCCCGCGCGGGCGACGGTTGCGGCAGCGGCGGCGGCGCTGCGGCGATTGGGTCGGGAACGGGCTCCGGGATGGGTTCGGGGAGAGCGGCGAGGGTCACCACCCGCTCGGGATTGGCCGGCGAATGCGCCAGCGGCCCATGGCCGTAGATCATGCCGAGCGCCGGCACAAAGGCGCGCGGCCCGTGATTGACGTTGAAGGCGCGGTCGAGCGCCTGCATCGTCGCCGCCCGCGTCGGCGCGATCGGTTCGTAGGTCCAGCGGCCGTGAATGATCTTGATCTGGGTGCGCGCCTTTCCGGGACAGCCCAGGCGGAAATTGTATTCGGAGGGCAGAACCCCGAATTGCACGGCCGAGCGATAGATCGCCGA
Organism: uncultured Alphaproteobacteria bacterium; assembly: GCA_963773625.1. Classification (GTDB taxonomy): domain Bacteria; phylum Pseudomonadota; class Alphaproteobacteria; order ATCC43930; family CGMCC-115725; genus DATARH01. Next base: position 226,278 of record CAVZCJ010000016.1, read on the forward strand.
GCGGAACGACGGCTGGTCGTGATAGTCGGACAGCGGCCCGTTGAGCACCTCGTCATATTCGGCGATCCAGCGTTCGAACAGGGCGCTCGTCGCTGGGGTGCGGCGAAACGCCATGACCCCGGTGTTGAGTTCGGGAAACGATTCCGGGATGCCCGGAACCTGGACAAACCGCTCCTCGCCGGTGATCGGGTCGGGTTTTGTCGAGAAGCGGCCGTCCTCGAGCGCGGCCAGCAGCTCGAAGCGGTCAAGCTGATCGAACAGCTCCGCGAGTGGAGCGCAGCAATAGGTGTCGGCATCGAGGAAGATGGTCTGCTCAAACGGGCTGCGGCCGATCAAAGAGGGCTTGTCGCGCGAGCTGCGCTCGGCCTCGACGATCTCGACATGATCGAAGCAACCTGGCGGCGGCGGTATGTCGGTCATCAGCGCGAGCGGGATGCCGGGCCAGACGTCCCGCACCGAGCGCGCCGCGCCGATCGCCTCGGCGAGATAGGACGGGCCGGTGGCGATGTAGAGAATGCCCCGCTCGAAGCCGCTCATCAGTTCCTTGCACCAGTGACCGCGGACGCGGGGTCGCCGCGCTCCTACAGGGACGGCGGAGAAGCTGACCTAGACGTGCTGCAGCGCCGGCTTCAACCGCCACGACAGCGGTAGGGTAATTAAGACCACCGCCGCCACAAGCATCATCATCGTTGGAACGCTCAGCGCGTCGCCGATGAGGCCGTAGAGGATTGGCGAGGTGGCTCCGGCGCCAATCCCGCCGGTGTAGAAGATGCTGAAAGCGCGCTGCCGTCTTTCGGGCGCTACAAGCTCCGGCACGGTGCCGTAGAGGACCGACGAGGTGCCGTTGAGCGCGACGCCGATCAGCGGCAGCACCGCCATGCCGGCGAACAGCGGCAGCGGCAGCAGCGCGAGGATTCCCGCCGCGGTGGCGCCTTCGGTGACCCAGGTGGCGCGGACCACGCCGAGCCGCTGCCCGAGCCAGCCGCAAGCGAGCTTGCCGCAGGCGCCGCCGGTGAAAATGAGGGTCAGCGCGACGCCAATCTCCGCCAGCCCGGCGCCCTTCAACTTCAGGAGGAAGGGCAAAAAGGTGAGGAACCCCATCCGGGTCGCGCTGTCGATCATCGCGATCGACAGCAGCAGCGGGAAACCGCGCCCGCTCGGCGGCGGGGCGCTCGATCTCCTGCGAATCGGCTGCCCTGGCGGGCGGAACGGCGCGTCCGGACAGGCCGCGCGTCGCCAGGATCGCCACGGCCACGACGAGGCCGACGATGCCGATCACCGTCGTCGCCGCCCGCCAGTTCATCAGGGTCAAGAGCCACGCGGTCGCGGCGGGGAACGCCATCTTGCCGAGGTCGCCCGGAGAAATTGTAACCGGCGAGCGCCTGGCGCGACCGGATGCCGGGGAAAGCCTGCGACACCAAAGTGGCGCTGATGGGGTGCTGCACGCCGGAGCCAAGGCCGCCGATCACCAGCGCGGCGAGCAGCATCCCGAACCCGACGCTGGCGCCGGCGACGAGATAGCCGACCCCGGCCAGCGCGGTGCCGAGGCCGAGGACCAGCGGCCCACCAAAGCGCTGGGCGATCGACCCGGCCGGGATCTGGAACCCGGCCATCGCCCCGACATAGAGCGCGCGCAGCAGACCAACCGCGGCGTAGTCGAGGCCGAATTGCGCCTGCCACAGCGGCAGCAGCACGTAGAGCAGATCGGTATAGCCGTCGTGCAGGATATGGGCGCCGCAGGCGACGCGCCATCGTGCGCCGCTCCGGCGCGGCGATGCGGCCAAGGGTCGTTCCGATAAACGACATGTCAGATTTATGACAGCAACCGGCTGGCGAGAGAAGCGCCGGGCTGCATTTGTGTCGTGCGTCCTTGGAGGGGCGCCTTAGGGTCGTTCCTCAGGATAAGGGAGGTTTTTAGATGGCGTACCGCCGGGCTTCCTCATCCTGAGGTGCTCCGCGCAGCGGGGCCTCGGACGCGCCCGGCTTATCCAGCTGCGTCCCGCACTGCGGCGACGATCTCAAACGAGCGCTTGCGCCTTTCATGGTCGAAGATATTGGCGGTGACCATCAGCTCGTCGGCGCCGGTGCGCGCGATGAGGTCTTCGAGCCCGCGGCGCACCGTCTCCGGCCCACCGACCACGGCTGCGCCGAGCGCGTCTTCGACCACCGCGCGTTTGTAGGGGTCGAGCGTTGCCTCGAAATTCTCCACCGGCGGCGGCACCCGGCTCGGCGTGCCGAGGCGGTTGTTGAGGGTCGATTGCTGCAGCGAGGAAAACAGAAAGCGCGCCTCGTTATCGGTCTCGGCGGCGACACATGTGACGCCGAGCATCACATGCGGGGCGGCGAGCTGCGCCGACGGCTCGAACCGCTCGCGGTAGATCGCGATCGCCTGCATCAGCGCCGCCGGTGCGAAATGCGAGGCAAAGGCGAACGGCAGCCCGAGGATTGCCGCGAGCTGCGCGCCGAACAGACTCGACCCCAGGATCCAGATCGGCACATCTAGCCCGGCGCCGGGCACCGCCTGCAGCCGCTGGCCCGGCTCGGCGGGCTGGAAATAATGCATCAGCTCGACGACGTCGCGGGGGAACTGGTCGTCGCTCGCGAGCAGGTTGCGGCGCATCGCCCGCATCGTCAGCTGGTCGGAGCCGGGCGCGCGGCCGAGGCCGAGTTCGACCCGCCCGGGATGCAACGCGGCCAGCGTGCCGAACTGCTCGGCGACCATCAGCGGCGCGTGGTTCGGCAGCATGATGCCGCCGGCGCCGATCTTGATCTTGGCTGTGCCGGCGGCGATGTGGGCGAGCGCCACCGCGGTCGCGGCGCTGGCGATGCCGGGCAGATTGTGGTGCTCGGCCATCCAGTAGCGCGGATAGCCCAGCGCCTCGACATGGCGCGCCAGGTCGAGCGAGTTGCGCAGCGACTGCCCGGCATCGCCGCCTTCGACGATCGGCGACAGGTCGAGAATGGAGAGGGGAACCATCCGCTGAACATAACCGAAAAAGGGTGGGGCCACCTCGAAAGGTGGCGCCCCGAGCGTTAATTGGAGAGTTTGAACAAAGTTGCGATGGCAAGAGCCAAACGCATCAAGTCAACCTCGACGCAAACGCGCCCCATCGTGATACGAATCATTGCCATTGGCTTTCGATTCGCCCACGGGCCCGCAGGCAGTTGAGCCTGCATTTGTATCGCGCCTTGGCCAGGCGCTAGCTCGGCCCGTTAGCCTCACGGGCACGAGCGGCAGCAAGGTTATCGAAGGGCTGGGTGGGTATGCGTATCCCACGCGCCCACCGCCGTCCGGCCTCGCCTTTAGCCACCCTTGGGAAAGGTGACACAGGACGTCCCAACGCCCTAGGCTGACGACGCTACCCGTCTCCGGACGCCACCAAACCATAGGTAGTATTTGATGCTGAAAACGGCTCCGTTCAAGTCTCCCACAACTTTCGCGAACAAGCCTGCCCGATTGTCTTTAAATGCGCAGGGTAGCAAGCTCGCGGCAATCGTCAGGGAGGATGGCCATGCCGGTCGAGCGGATGCTGAAAGAGGAGACGCCGTCGCGGGTGCTGGTGGCGCGGGTCTTGGCCGAGGCCGGCATCGAATACGTCTTTGGCATTTCCGGCGGACATACCGGGCGGATCATTTCCGGCCTCAGCCAGGTGCAGAACCAGGTGCGCATGGTCACCGTGCGCGAGGAGTCGCTGGCCGGGGTGATGGCCGAGGTCTACGGCCGGCTCACCCGCAAGCCCGGGGTGATGATCGGGCAGGGGCCGTGGGTGCTCGGCAATGGCCTCATCGGCACGCTGGAGGCATTTCTGTCGTCGTCGCCGATGGTGCTGCTGACCGATTTCTCCGATGCGCCGCATTTCCATCTGCACGCGCCCTACCAGCAGGCGACCGGCGATTACGGCAGTTGGGACGCGCGCCGCGCCTTTGGCGGCGTCACCAAGCAGGTGATGCAGGCGCACGAGCCGCTGGAAGCGGTGCAGGCGACGCAGCTGGCGATCAAGCACGCGCTGTCGGGCCAGATGGGGCCGGTGGCGATCCTGTTCAGCCACGATTCCCTGGCCGGCACGATCACCCCGGAGCAGCAACCGCCGCTCTACCCGACGCGGTTCTATCTGCCGCCACCCCCGCCGCCGATCGACCGGGGGCAGATCGACGCTGCGGCCGAGCGCATCCTCGCCGCGCGCAAGCCGATCATCATCGCCGGCAACGGCGTGCGCATTTCCCAGGCCTATGAGGAATTGCAGAAGATCGCCGAGACTGCCGGGCTGCCGGTCGGCACCACCGCGGCGGGCAAGGGCGTGTTCCCGGAGACGCATCCGCTGGCGCTCGGCGTGTTCGGCACCTTTGGCACCCCGGCGGCGAATGCCTGTATTGGCGAGGCCGATCTGGTGGTGGTGCTCGGCTCTAAGCTCAGCCCGAGCGACACCGCCTGGGCCAACGGCAAGCTGCTCGACCCGACCCGGCAGAGCTTTATCCAGGTCGATATCGAGCCGCGCAACGCGTCGTGGACCTTCCCGGCCGAGCAGGTGGTGCTCGGCGACGTGAAGATGTTCCTCGCCCAATTGTTCGAGGCCGTGCGCACCAAGGCCGGGCACCGCCGCGAGGATGCCGAAAAGCGCGTCGCCGCCCACCGCGCCGAGCACGGTTATTTCAACACGCCCGCGTATGAGGACGACGACAAGCCGATCCTGCCGCAGCGGGTGATCGGCGAGCTGATGAAGAACCTGCCGGACAACGCGATCGTGACCTGCGATGCCGGCGAGAACCGCATCCTGATGACGCATTTCTATCAGGTGAAAATGGCCGGCGGCTTCCTGCAGGCGGCGGGGTCGGGGCCGATGGGGTTCGGCATCCCGGCGGCCTTGGCGGCGAAGCTGGTGCATCCCGACCGGCCGGTCGTCGCGGTGTGCGGCGACGGCGGCTTCGCGATGACGATGAACGGGATGATGACCGCGATCGAGCACGACATCCCGATCACCACGGTCGTCTTCAACAACAACGCGCTCGGCTGGGTGCTGCACGGCGGCGGCCCGTTCGCCGCCGAGTTCAACGATTTCGACCATGCCGCGATCGCCCGCGCGATGGGCTGCAACGGCATTCGGGTCGAGGAGGCGAACGATTTGGCCCCGGCGCTGAAGGAGGCGCTGGCCTCGCGCAAGCCGACCGTGCTCGACGTGCGCACCTCGCTCAAGACCTCGTTCGCCGACGTCACCTCGGCGCTGGCGAACGAGGCATCACCAAGGCGACGGTAGTCAGCAGCTTCCCCGCCCGAAGCCGCGGCGCAGCGCGGCATAGGCTTCCCCGGCGGTCGTTGCCTGCCAGAAGCAGGCGAATTGCGGCTGGTTGCGGAGCTCCCAATCGGCGAACGCCATCTGCACGCGCAGCTGCGGGCAGCCATTGGTGTGGGCGAACTCATGGAGCTGGGCAAGCCGCCGCCCGGCCCACTGAAAGGTGTAGCTGAAACCGCCCGGCCCCTGAATGCACGGGTTGAACCCGCTCTCGTCGCGAGCGTCTCCGAGGATGGCGGAGATCTGGAAACTCTTGTAGCCGTGATCCCTCAGCCATTGGGTCATCTCGGCTTGCGCCTCGTCGGGGCTCGGCGGCGCCAGGCTTTGCGGCGGCGGGGGCTGCTCGGGGGGACCCGGCGGCGCCGGCGGAAGCTGCGATGGCGGGAAAACGCTCTGGAAACGCTCGACCAGCGAGCACGCCGACAGCAGGTGCGTAACGGAAATCCACGCCGCGATCGCGGCCCAGGTTCGGACCCGGCGCATAGGGCCGGCAAGTTAGAGCAACGGGTTAGAGGTCGCAACCTTTTGCGTTTTGTGAAGCCCGATCGCACCAGGTGCACGGCTGGCTCGCGAGATGCTCTCAGAGGTTACGGTTGACCGGAACGTAAGCCTTGCTAACTTTCGCCGCGCACATTCTCGGGAGCGAGCCATGAAGCTGATGTGGTTCCATCTGATGCCGTACACCGAGCTGCCGGACGATTTCCGGGAAAAGAACCCGTCGGTGTGGGTCGACATCCATTCGTCGCTGTTCGATCCGCGGCGTGCGCATCACATGTACAACGACTTCATGGACGAGCTCGAATTCGCCGCCGAGTGCGGGTTCGACGCGATCTGCGTCAACGAGCATCACAACAATGGGTACGGGCTGATGCCGTCGCCCAATCTCGTCGCCAGCTCGCTGGCCCGGCGCACCACCGATACGGCGCTGTGCGTGCTGGGCAACTCCCTGGCGCTCTACAACCCGCCGACCCGGGTCGCCGAAGAATTCGCGATGATCGACTGTATCTCCGGCGGCCGCCTGATCGCCGGGTTCCCGGTCGGCTCGCCGATGGATACCTGCTACGCCTACGGGCAGAACCCGTCGATGCTGCGCGAGCGCTATCACGAGGCGCACGACCTCGTGGTCAAGGCCTGGACCGCGCCCGACACCTTCGCCTTCAACGGGCGCTTCAACCAGCAACGCTACGTCAATATCTGGCCGCGCCCGATCCAGCGCCCGCACCCGCCGATCTGGATCCCGGGCGGCGGCTCGGTCGAGACCTGGCAGTGGTGCGCCGAGATGGACTACGTCTACTGCTACCTGTCGTATTACGGCTACAAGGCCGGGCAGGCGACGATGACCGGGTTCTGGAACGAGATGGCCAAGCTCGGCAAGGATAGGAATCCGTACCGCGCCGGCTTCCTGCAGTTCGTCGGTGTCGCCGAGACTCGCGAGCAGGCGCTCGAGCTTTACGCCGAGCCGGCCGAGTATTTCTACGGCAGATGCCTGCACATCGATCCGCGCTTCGCCGGCCCGCCGGGCTATGCGACCGAGGAAACCCAGCGCCGCGGCATCAAGGGCATGGTCTCGCAGGCCGCCGACGCCAGCCGCGATACCCAGCGCTACGAGACCAAGTTCCAGACCCTTGCCCGCGAGATGGATGCGATCGTCGACAAGGGCTACGTCATCATCGGCTCGCCCGATGAGGTCGTCGAGCAGCTGACCGAGGTGGCGACCAACCTCAATGTCGGTCACCTGATGATGCTCTTGCAGTTCGGCAACATGAAAAAGGAGTTGGCCCAGTACAACACCAAGCTCTTCGCCGAGAAGGTCATGCCGCGGCTGCAGCACGTCCATTCGCAGTGGGAAGACCATTGGTGGCCGCGGCCGATGGAGAAGAAGGAACGGGCGGCGCCCGCTTCGTTCCATCCGGTCGCGCAAGCGGCAGCGGAGTAATCGGCACGCTATGACCGAACCGAAAACGACGTCCGTCGAGGTCAACGGCTTTTCCTGCCGGGTGTGGACCGCCGGGTCGGGGCCGAAGCTCGGTTTTCTCGCCGGGTTTGGGGGCTTGCCCAAATGGGTGCCGTTCCTTGACGCGCTGGCCAAGGAGCGCACCGTCATCGTTCCGTCGCTCCCCGGCTTCCCGGGCGGCGAGCGCGGCCATGTCGCGCTCGATAGCCATCTCGATTGGCTGGTGGCGACCCGGCAGATCCTCGAAGGCGCGGGTCTAGCGGGCGCCGATCTCGCCGGCAGCTCGGTCGGCGGCTCGCTCGCCGCCGAAATCGCCGCACTGTGGCCCGCTATGGTCAAGCGCCTGGCGCTGATCGCGCCGTTCGGCCTCTTCGACGAGGCCGACCCGGCGACCGATCCCTGGGCGCAGCGTCCGCCCGACGTGCCGGCCCTGTTCTGCGCCAACCCGGCGAACTGGGAGATGCTGAAGCAGGAGCCCGAAGGTCACAACGATCCGGAATGGCCGATCGAGCAGGTCCGCGCCAGCGAGGCGGCGGCGCGCATCTTCTGGCCGCTTGGCAATACCAAGCTCGAAAAGCGCCTGCCGCTGATCACCGCGCCGACGCTGCTGGTGTGGGGCGGTGAGGACAAGGTCATGCCGCGCAGCTACGCCGACAAGTTCGCCAAGGGGATCAAGGGCAAGACCGAAATCAAGGTGATCCCCGGCGCCGGCCACCTCGCCGAGCTCGACAAGCCGGACGACGTCGCGGCCGCGATCCTGGAGTGGATGAAGTAACGACTGTCATTGCGAGCCGCCGAGAGGCGGCGTGGCAATCTCGTTCCCGTCTTGACGCTCTGCCGAGGGAGATTGCCGCGTCGCGCTGCGCGCTCCTCGCAATGACGAAGTGGAGGGAGGAGACCATGCCAACCAAGCTCGCGGATTATCAGAACAAATACCAATGCGTCCGCTTCGAGCGCCGCGGCGGCATCCTGCAGATGACTCTGCATACCGATGGCGGGTCGCTGCGCTGGGGGTTCGGGCCGCATGGCGAGCTGCCCGATGCGTTCTACGATGTCGGCAACGACCGCGAGAACCGCGTCGTTATCATCACCGGCACCGGCGCCGAGTTTTCCGGCCCGCGCGCGACCCCGGGCACCTCGTCCTTCCCGACCCGGCCCGGCATCGAGCGGATCGACCGCATCCATTGGGAAGGCCGGCATTTGCTGATGAAGCTGCTCGACATCGAGGTGCCGGTGATCAGCGCGATCAACGGCCCGGCCTGGCGCCATTCCGAGATCCCGCTGCTGTGCGACATCGTCCTCGCCGCCGATACCGCGCAATTCCAGGACTCGGCGCATTTCGCCTCGGAGGTCGTGCCGGGCGACGGCATGCACATCGTGATGCCGCTGCTGCTCGGCATGAACCGCGGCCGCTATTACCTGCTGACCGGCCAGACGCTTGATGCCAAGAAAGCGCACGAGTTTGGCCTTGTCGCCGAGGTGCTGCCGGCCGGCAAGGTGCTGGCCCGCGCCTGGGAGATCGCCGAGGATCTGGCGAAAAAGCCGACGTTGGCGCTCCGCTACACGCGGCTCTTGCTGACCGAGATGCTGCGCCGGCAGATGCACGATCTGCTCGGCTACGGGCTCGGCATGGAACTCTTGGCGCTCGGCGAAAAGCCGGAGGGGCCGGCGTAAGTACCCCAGCCCGTTTCTTCGCAAGCGCGAGACGATGTCGCTCGTCGGCCAGTGGCTTCGAAGGCCGCCGGATCGGACGGCGCTCGGCGTGGCCGGTGAAGCCACCCGCCGGCGGGCGCGAAGTCACCGGTGGCGCGGTCATTTGGCGAGCTCGGAGTACGCCTGGGCCCTCGCCTTTTGCGTCCCTTATCTTTGCGTATTTGTCGCGTTCATCCTCTATCCGGTCGGCTACGCGATCGGGATGGGGAGTGCGCCGGCGCTCTACCGGGAACTCTTCGCCGATCCATACTACCTCCAATCCGTCGTCAACACCGCGCTCTTTGTCGGCATCGCGGTCAATCTCAAGATGGTCCTCGCGCTGCTGCTGTCAGGCTATTTCATGCGCCGCGGTTGGTGGGTCAAAGCGTTGATGGCGATCTACATGCTGCCTTGGGCGGTGCCGGCGCAGGCCGGATTCATGTCGATCCACTGGATGCTTAATCGCGATTGGGGGCTGGTCAACAATCTGATTTGGCATGTGTGCGGCTGCCGCGGGCCCGATTTTCTGGGCGAACACTGGACGGCGCTCGGCGCTGTCATTGCCTCGCATATCTGGAAGAATATGCCGTTCTGGACCGTGATCCTCCTGGCGGGCCGGATTGCGATCCCGCCCGATCTTCGCGAAGCGGCGGCGGTCGACGGCGCGAGCGGCTTTCGCATTTTCATCCACGTGACTCTGCCGCTGCTCGCCAATCTCTATTTGATCAGTACCTTGCTGGCGACGATCTTTGCGCTCGGCGATTTCAACGTCGTCTATTTCGTCAGCAATGGTGGGCCGGCGCATTCGACCGACACGCTGGCGACGCTGAGCATTCGCTACGGGATGTATCTCTTCAAGCCGCGGATGGGCGTCGCGACGGTGTTCTCGGCGATGCCGCTGATGATCCCGCTGGTTCTCATCCTGATGCGCAAGCTGCAAACCTCGGAGGCGCAGCTGTGACGACGTTCTGTTCGACGTCGCGACGAACGTGTGCAAGCTTGCTTCGCTAAGCCCTGTCACTCGGTCTGCCGCAAATCGCCGCTCTCATGCCGAAATCCGAAAGCCCCGCGATGAACGGCCTCGCCACCCTCTCGGCGAAGCCCTGGGAAAATTACCCGGTACCTGAGCATGTCTACCTGCCGCGCGGCATGATCGGGTTGGAGGAGCGCCGAATGCTCTACTGGCTCGCCGCGGAATATTACGAGGGCGCCGGGGTCGTCGTTGACGCCGGTGCCTATCTCGGGGCGTCGGCCTTCGCGCTGGCCGCGGGGCTCGCCCATTCCCGTCACCGGGCGTCCCGGCAGGCGACGGTTCACTGCTACGATCACTTTGTCGCCAGCGACAACTACGTCCGTGACGACATCTCGCGCGGCTTTTATCCAGTCGCTGTCGACCACGACTATTTCCCGATTTTCGAGTTCCAGACGGCGCTCCACCGCGACCGGATCGTCGCCCATCGGGGCGATTTTCTGGAGGCTTCCGCTCCCCCATCGCCGATCGAGATCCTGTTCGTCGACGTCGCGAAGACCGAGGTGCTCAACATGCGTCTGGTCGAGCACTACTTCACCCGGCTGATCCCCGGAAAATCGGCTATCGTCCAGCAGGATTTCTATCAGGCTTGGTATCCTTACATCCCCATCACGATGGAGTATTTCCGCGATTGGTTCGAGATGGCCGACCCGAATGTCGCCGACAGCTCGCGGCTTTATCTGCTCACCCGAAAGATCCCTCAGCCGGCAATCCAACAATTCCTCGAAGGTCTCAGCGTTGCTCGGGAGAGCGAATTGCTCCGCCGCGCCATCGGGCGCGATTCAGGTCCGACCGGGATGATGCTGCGTGTCGCGGAAGTGCTCCACCTGGTCGATCGGCAGGGGCAGCCGGACCGGGCACGCGCCGCCGCGGCCGCGCTGCGCAGCGACCCGGAATTCGCGCCGGACGCCTACTACGCGACCCAGCTGGAGTCGATCGAACAGTACCGTCAGCTTATTTAGCGCAGAAACGAGAGCCCGATCGTCATGCCTAGCGGCAAGAACATCCTCTTCATTATGTGCGATCAATTGCGGTTTGATTACCTCGGCTGCTACGGGCATCCGCATCTGAAGACCCCAAATATCGATGCGCTGGCGGCGCGCGGCGTGCGTTTTGACCGCGCCTATGTGCAGTCGCCCGTCTGCGGCCCGTCGCGGATGAGCTTCTATACCGGCCGCTACATGCGCTCGCATGGCGCCAATTGGAACGGCTTCCCGCTGCGCGTTGGCGAGCCGACCTTGGGTGATCATCTCGCCGAACTCGGCATGCGCGCCGTGCTCGTCGGCAAGACCCATATGGCCGCCGATCTCGCCGGGCTGAAGCGGCTTGGCATCGATCCTGGTTCGTCGCTCGGCGTGCATCTCTCCGAATGCGGATTCGAGCCCTACGATCGCGACGACGGGCTGCATCCCCTCGGCCGCGGCCCGCGTCCGGCCTATGACAGCTATCTGCGCAATCTCGGCTACGACGCGGAAAACCCGTGGGAGGCCTGGGCAAATTCGGCTGACGGGCCGGACGGCGAATTGCTCAACGGCTGGCTGCTCAGCCACGGCGACAAGCCCGCCCGGATTCCCGAGGAGCACTCCGAGACGGCCTACACGACGCGTCGCGCGATGCAGTTCATCGACGAGGCGGCGAAGGACGGGCGCAACTGGTGCCTGCATCTCTCCTACATCAAGCCGCATTGGCCCTACATCGCCCCCGCGCCGTATCACGATCTCTACGGCCGGCAAGATGTGGTCGCGGCGGTGCGCGACGAGGCCGAACGCGTCGACCCGCATCCGGTCTACGGCGCGCTGATGGCGCAGCGCGTCGCGCGCAATTTCTCGCGCGACGAAGTACGCGGCCGGGTGATCCCGGCCTATATGGGCCTCGTCAAGCAGATCGACGATTGGCTTGGCCGGCTGTTCGGATTTCTCGACGAGCGCGGTTTGTCGGGCGACACGATGATCGTCTTCACCAGCGATCATGGCGACTATCTCGGCGACCACTGGCTCGGCGAGAAGGATTTCTTTCACGACTGCACGGTAAAGGTGCCGCTGATCGTCGCCGATCCGAGCCTCGCGGCCGACGCCACCCGCGGCAGCGCGACGGACGCGCTGATCGAGGCGATCGACCTGGTGCCGAGCTTTATCGAATATTGCGGCGGCGCGGCGCAGCCGAATGTTGTCGAGGGTCGCTCTCTATTGCCGCTGCTATACGGCACGAAGCCGCCGGATTGGCGGCGCACGATTTTTTCCGAATACGACTATTCGATGCTCGAGACCCGGCTCACCTTGAACCAGCCGATCCGCGATTGCCGCCTCTATATGGCCTTCGACGGGCGGTGGAAATACATCCACGCGACGGGGTTCAGGCCGTTGCTGTTCGATCTAGCAAGCGACCCGCGGGAGCTCGCCGATCTCGGCGGTGATCCGGCATACGCCGCTCCATGCGCCCGGATGCGCGAGGCGCTGCTCGACTGGGCTCTCTCCGACCACAACCGTATCACCACGCCAGACTCGCGCATCGAGAATTACGCGCGGGGCCAGCAGCTTCGCTCCGGCATCCTGATCGGCTATTGGGACGAGGCCGAACTGGCCGCCGCGCGCGCCCGGCTCGGCATCGGCTAATCGGCTATTGCGGCTGCGGCTTGACCAGGGGGCATCTCGACTGGGCGAGCGGCTGGAATGCCTGGTCGCCCGGGATGGTCGTGACCATCTGATAGTAATCCCAGGGATATTTGGATTCGGCCGGGGTCTTGACCCGGAATAGCTGCAGCGCGTGGACCATCAGCCCATCGGCGCGGATGTAACCGCCATGGGCGAAGAAATCGTCGGTCGGTGCGGCTCGCATCGCCTGCATCACCGGACCGGTCGCGTCGGTGCCGGCTTTGGCGACAGCCTGGAGATAGTGCATCGTCGATGAATACACGCCCGCCTGCAGCGAATTGGGCATCAGGCCAACGCGGTCGAAGAAGCGCTTCGACCAGGCGCGCGTGGCGTCGTCGGTGTCCCAATAGAACGAACTCGGCGAGCATCATTCCCTGCGCGGTTTTGAGGCCGAGATCGTTGACGCCGTTGATGCGCAGCGACAGCCCGGCAAAAAGCTGCGGCCCGGGGATCATGCCGAGGGCGGCGGCTCGCTTCAGAGTGTCGGTGCTGTCGGAGCCGCCATTGGCGAGACCGATCACCTTGGCGTGCGATTGCCGCGCCTGCAGCACATAGGCTGTGAAATCCGGTGCGTTGAGCGGATGGCGGGCATGACCGAGAACCGTACCGCCATTCGCCGTGACGACAGCGGCGGTCTCGTCTTCGAGGTCGTAGCCGTAGCTGTAATCGACGGTGATGAAAAACCAGGTATCGCCGCCACCGGAGACGATCGAGCGGCCCAGGGAGTGGGCGATCGCGTAGGTATCGTTTGTGTAGTGGACCGAGGTCGCGGTGCAGCCTTCGTTGGTGAGCCGATTGGCGCCCGGCGCGTTGAGCATGACGATCTTGTCGCGAGTGCTGGCGATCGCCTGGACGATCAGGGCTTCCGAAGAGCCGGAGACATCCATGATCGCGTCGACGTGCTGATCGCCGTACCAGTCGCGGGCAATCGCGGCGGCCTGGTCGGCGCTGCTGTGATGGTCGGCGACAATGACCTGGATCGGCGCGCCCAGCACCTTACCGCCGAAATCCTCGACCGCCATCTCGGCCGCGGTGGCGCTGCCCTTTCCGGTCAGCTGCGAATAGGGGCCGCTCATATCGAGAATGAGCCCAATCTTAACCACGCCGTCGGAGACCGTGGGGGTGGATCCCGTCGGCTGAGCCACGGCCGCGCCGGCGTAGAGCACCGCCGCGGCGACGGCGCTTACTCCCCAAAATTGTCGTCTTTCGCTCATGACGCTTCGTAGGTTTCGTCGTAGATCGCGGTGTACACGATTCCGTCACCTTGCACATAGCCGCGATACATGCCGGCGCAATTAAACGGCAGCGCGAGGCTGCCATTGCCGCCGACCGCGACGAGCCCGCCCGATCCCCCCACTCGGCCAAGCTCGGCGATTACTGCTTCTGCCGCCGCGGCCAGCGATTGGTCCGCGTGGGCCATGCGCGCGGCGACTTCGTGCGCGGCGGCGTAGCGGATAAAGAATTCGCCATGTCCGGTCGCGGACACCGCGCAGGTGGCATTGTCGGCGTAGGTCCCGGCGCCAATGATCGGGCTGTCGCCGACTCGCCCCGGCAGTTTGCCCGTCATCCCGCCGGTCGAGGTCGCGGCCGCCAGATTGCCCGCGCGGTCGCGCGCGACGGCGCCCACGGTGCCGTGCCGGCGAGCGTCGTCGGCATCGCTCTGGCCATGGGCCCGCGTCTCCTGCAACGCCCGCCAGCGCGCCTCGGTGAAAAAATAGTCGCGATCGGCGAAGGGAAGTCCCGCCTCGCGGCAGAATTCGACCGCGCCGTCGCCGATCAGCAGCACGTGCGGCGAGCGCTCCATCACCGCGCGGGCGGCCAGCACCGGGTTTTTCGGCCCGAAGATCCCGGCGACCGCGCCGGCGCGGCGCTCGCTTCCATCCATCACCGCGGCATCCATCTCCTGGGTTCCCGCCCGGGTAAAGACCGCGCCACGCCCGGCATTGAACAGCGAATCGTCTTCAAGCGCGCAAACCGAAGCGGTCACCGCGTCGAGCGCGGCGCCGCCCGCGATGAGAACATCGCGCCCGGCGACCAGCGCTTGACGCAGCCCGGCGCGATAGTGCGCTTCGCGCTCGGCATCCATCTCGCCGCGCCGGAGCGTGCCCGCCCCGCCATGCAGCGCGAGCGCGAAGTCGCCGCCGTTCGAGATCATCGCGCTACCCACTCGCTTGCTCCCGCGTCAGGGGAAGTCTGCTCTGCCGGAAAATGCGGCAATCAACTTACCGCGATGTCGGTGGGCGCGGTATGGTGGCTTGTCGCAGCCGCCGCGGCATTCCCAGCGAGAGCTCCAATTTGCCGCCTGCTGCGCACGATATCGCCGAGCGGCAATCGCTGACAGCGGGCCACGGCTTCCGGCTGCTGATGCTCGGGTTCGGCATGTCGGTCGTGCCGCTCGACACCGCGGTCAACATCGCCTTCCCGGACATTACCGGCAGCTTTGGCTTGCCGATCTCCATGATCCAATGGGTCGTAATCTGCTACGTGCTGACTTACGCGGCGCTGATGCTGGCCTTCGGGCGGATCGGTGATATGGCCGGCCATGCGCGGGTGTTTCGCGCCGGGCTCGCTTGGAGCGTTGTCGCCTATCTGCTTTGCGCCGCCGCGCCGAGTTTTGGATGGCTGTTGTTCTGCCGTTTCCTGCAGGGGATCGGCGCCGGGCTGGTGATCAGCTGCGCCCCGGCTCTGGTGACCGGGCTCTACCCGGAAGCTCGCCGCGCCCATGCCGTCGGCATCTTCACCCTGATCTTCGCGCTCGCTTCGGCGCTGGGACCGCTGATCGGCGGTGCGGTTGTGGCTCGCTGGGGCTGGCCGGCCGTGTTCTGGTTTCGCGCGCCGATCGCGCTGACGAGCCTGCTCTTGCTGCGCGGCCTACCACCGGCCAAGGCCAGCACCGGCGAACGCTTCGACGTACTCGGCGCGCTGCTCTTGGCGCTGGGGCTGACCGCGCTGCTTTTTGCCGTCAACGCCGCCTCCCGCGTCGGCGGCCTTCAGCCGGTGGCGCTGCTGGCGGCGGCGATCGCCAGCCTCTCGCTCTTCGTCTGGTGGGAGGGGCGGGCTCCGCGCCCGGTCGTGCGCATCGAGATGTTCCGCGACATCGGCTTCGCCGCGGTCAATCTCGTGACCGCCTTGATGTATCTCGCGACATTCTCGGTGCTGCTCTTCGTGCCTTACTTCTTCGCCCGCTTCGGCGGCATGTCGCTGCCGCTCGCCGGCGCCGTGCTGGCGACCGGATCGGCGACGATGGCGCTCGTCGCGCCGCCCGCCGGCTGGTTGATCGCGCGCGTCGCGGCCGAGCGGATCGCGGCGCTCGGCCTCCTGACGGTCGGCGGCGGGCTGTTTCTGATCGGCCTTTGGTCCGCCGAGGTTTCGCCGGCGACGATGGTTGTCACCCTGGCCGTGCAGGGACTCGGCATCGGCCTGTTTCAGACCGCCTACATGGACATCGTCATGCGTTCGTCGCCGGTCGCCGACCGCGGCGTCGCCGGCAGCATGGCAATCCTCACCCGCACGATCGGCACCGTGACGGGCGCTGCGTCGTTGACCATTCTTTTCCACGCGGTGCAGACCGGCGACACCGCGGCGGCGTTTCTCGACGCGTTTCGCACTGTCTTTCGCATTATCGGCATCGCCGTCGCGATCAGCGTCGTCGCGATACCGTGGTGGCGGCGCTCCGCTAGGACCTAGCGCCGCGCCAGGCACAACCGCGCCGCGGACAGCAACTGGCTTGGCGTGAATGGCTTCGTGAGATCGGCGAACTCATGGCTCGACACGTTGAGAACCCGCACCAGAGAATATCGCCGCCGCAGGTTGGCCAGGCTGACCTCAGCGAGGTTGGCGAGGACGAGCGCGAAGTCCCCGCGCGGCAGATAGCCGTCGCCTATCGCGGTCGACACGGCAAACCCGGCGCATTCCAGGACCCGACGCGCCGTGAGCAAAGTCTCGGCGTCACTGTCGATAATCAGCACCGATCGCTGTCGCGCGGCGGCGAGCGGCCTGGCAAATCGGCGGCCGTCGATCATGGCGGGGGTCCTACCTGTAAGCGGACCCGACCCTAGTGAAACCGAGTAGAGCGCGCAGCCGGGCAACCCCTGGCCGAAATGGTGCCGATTAGACCCTTGGTATGGGGTGCCGCGCCGCGACGGCGGCGAACGCGATTTGCTATGCCACCAGGCACCGCTCGACCATCGCGATGAGCTCGGCTGGCGCGAACGGTTTCCTCAGGCTGTTGTCGGCTCCGACCAGCTCGGCCACCCGCAAAATCTCGCTCGCGGAGAAACTCCCGCCGCCGGTCATCGCCAGGATGCGCGCCTCGGGCCGAGCCTCGCGCATTTCGAGAATTGTCGCGATGCCCTCCTTGCCTGGCATCAGGATATCGACGATCGCAAGATCGGGGTTGAGTTCGGCGAACCGGCTAAGGCCCGATTGTCCGTCGGATGCGGTCGACACCGCAAAGCCGTGGCGTTCCAGCAGGCGCTGGACGATCCGGCAGACCGCGGGATCGTCATCGATCACCAAGACAGAGTGCATTTGCCGCTTTCCCTTCATCCTCAGATACCGGTCATGCCTTGCAGCATGGCGATGCGCACGGCGTCGGAGCGGTTGCGCGCGCCCATTTTTTTGAACGCGCTGTTGAGATGGAGTTTCACGGTGGTCGTCGAGATGGCCAGCTGGGCGGCGATCTCGGCGTTGGGCGAACCATGCAGCAGATGTTCGATGCAATCCATCTCGCGCGGGGTCAGATTGCCGAGCGGCGGGCGGGCCGCCGCTCGGCGGCCGGGAAACGCATTGAGCACCGCGCTTGGCACATAGGTCTCGCCCGCCGCCATCAGCCGCAGCGCGCCGAGCAGAGCGGTGCCGCGCAGGCTTTTCATGATGACGCCAGCGGCGCCGCGTTCGAGCGCGCGCTCGGCGTCGCCGCTGTCCATCGCGCCCGACATGATCGCTACCCGCGCCCCGGGCAGCATTGTCTTGACTTCGTCGAGCCCCGCGAGCCCGTTCATCCCGGGCATCCGATAGTCGAGGATGATGAGGTCGAAATCGGTATCGTGGGCGAGCCGTTCGCGAACCTGCTGGAAATCGGAGGCCTCCACGCAGGAAATGTCCGGCGCCGCGCGCGTCAGGTACGTCGCGATCGCTTCGCGCACGAGATGATGATCGTCGGCAAGCAATAATCTCATGCGATATCCGCGGCGATGAGGGCGGGGCTGTGACGCCCGGGGAACCGGATCGCGCGAGCCTAACGGGACATGGTTAACAAGGCGCAAACAGGCACAGCCCGGACGGCCGTGATAATTGTGTATAGACTGTAAATACAATCTTTACGAGCAACTCGTAAAAAGGCGATCGCACGTAAAGCGTGCCTTGATTAGTGTTATTGGAGCCGGAGTAGTGGGCGAGGGCGATCGGGTCGTGCCATTTTTGGCGGCAAGGGGCCGCCGCAAGAACGACAATCTTGATCACACCCAGAAAACCGAGGCGCTGGGCCAAATCACCGGCGGCATCGCGCACGAACTCAACAATATGCTGCTGGCGATCAACCTCAATCTCGAAGCCTTGATCGAGGAGGTCACGCCCACGGAAACCACGCAGCCGCTGTTCGACGGCGCGCAGGCGGCGATCGAGCAGGCGACCGACGTCATTCGGCAACTGCTGGCGTATTCGCGCCGCCAGCCGCTCGACGCGGCCGAGTTCGACGTCAACCGAGCGGTGGTTGAAACCCGCACCCTGTTGCGGCTGGTCCTGCCGGCAAATATCGCCATCGAGACCGATCTCAGCCCACACGCTCGGTGGGTTTTCGCCGACCGCAACCAGTTCGAAATGGCCTTGCTCAACCTCGCTCTCAACGCCGGCGACGCTATGCCGCGCGGCGGCACGCTGACCATCGAGACAGCTGGGATCGCTGCCGGGAAAAAAGACGCCGCGATCGGATCAAACCTAGCTGCGCGCGACTACGCGCTGGTCACGGTGCGTGACACCGGGACCGGCATGGATCCCGCAACCGCGGCGCGCGCCGTCGAGCCGTTTTTCACCACCAAGTCGGGTTCTGGGCATAGCGGCCTTGGATTGAGCCAGGTCTACGGCTATGCCAAGCAATCTGGCGGTGAGGTCGAAATCGGCAGCCAGCCGGGCGGTGCGACGGTACGGCTCTTCCTGCCATGCAGCGCTGCCGCCGAGCCCGCTCGGCACGAGGTCGCGCCGCCAAGCCGGGCGAACGGCGGAACGATCCTCTTGGTCGAAGACGCCGCGATCGTGCGCCGCGCGGTGGCGCGGATGCTGAGCGATCTCGGCTACCAAGTGCTCGCCGCCGCCGATGCGGAAGAGGCGCTCAATATCATCGAGGGCGACGCCCCGATCGACCTCCTCTTTACCGACGTGATGCTGCCGGGGGCGCTCGATGGCGGCGAGTTGGGGGTCGTGGCGCGCCAGTTGCGCCCGGGCGTCCCGGTGCTTTGCACTTCCGGTTACAACGAGGTTCGTGCCAAGGACATCGAAGGTCGCGGTGATCGTTTCGGCTTTATCGCCAAGCCCTACACCAAGACCGAGCTGGCACGGCAGCTGCGCACCGTGCTCAATCGCGAGGCGCCGTCGAGCTGAGCGCCGGCGGCACAGGATCGTTGTCCCAACTCGAACGTTCGCCAATAGTGTCGCTCCAGCGCCCGTGCGACTGGTGACCCACGACGGCAGGGAGGCAGCGATGGACGACCATGTCTACCGCGTTATTCAAATCGTCGGTTCGTCGGAAAAGAGCATCGACGATGCGATCCAAGTGGCGATCGCCCGCGCGTCGAAGACGCTGCGCGGGCTGCGTTGGTTCGAGGTCGTCGAGACGCGCGGCCACATCGACAACGGCAAGGTGCAGCATTTCCAGGTTACCCTGAAGGTCGGGTTCACCCTCGACGAGGACTGACATGCCGAAAGCCTATCTGGCGGTGCGCGCGGAGGTGCCCGAAGCCGACCGCGCGCGCTTCGATCATTGGTACGAGACCGACCATCTGCCCTGGGCGCTGCGCGTCTTCGCGGCAAAGCGGGCGTGGCGCTGCTGGAGCCGGAGTGATCCGGGCGTCCACGTCGCGTTCTATGAGTTCGAACTCGGTGGAAACCGCCGAGGCGATCTCGAAGTCCGACGCGATCAAGCCGCTGGTCGAGGATTTCGACCGCCAGTGGCAGGGTCGGGTGACGCGCCGCCGCGCGGTGCTCGATGTGGTGCAGGAGATCGAACCGTAGGGCGAACGCCCACGTTTCGGCTTCTCGCCGCGGTGGAAGCCGCCCAGGGTTGCTCAGGCGGCGCCTCATCGGCCATGCTCCCCGCAATGTCATGGGAGAATGCCCAGCCATGAGCCTCAACGGCGTCGTCAACATCGAAGACCTGCACCAGCTCGCCAAGCGGCGGTTGCCGAAAATCGCCTTCGACTTCATCGAGGGCGGGGTCGAGGACGAGCGCGGGCTCGAAACCAACCGCGCCGCCTTTCACAAGCATAAATTGCTGCCGCGCTACCTTGTGGACGTGTCGAAGCGCGACCAGTCGCAGACCATCTTCGGCCGCAAGTTCAACAGCCCGTTCGGCATCTCGCCGACCGGCACCGCCGGTCTCTTCCGGCGCGGCGCCGATTTGATGCTGGCCGAGGCGGCGCGCGACGCCAACATCCCCTACATCATGTCGGGTGGCAGCAACCATTCGATGGAGGCGGCCGCCAAGGTCGCGCCGCACCACACCTGGTACCAGCTCTACGCCGCGCGCGACGGCAAGATATCGGAGGACCTTGTCCGCCGTGCCGCCGATTGCGGCCTCGAAACGCTGGTGCTGACCGTCGACGTGCCGGTGCGGCCACGCCGCGAGCGCAACATCCGCAACGGCTTCGCCGCGATCCGCGGCACCTGGCTCAAGGCGGCGCTGAGCCTCAAGCCAGCGATCCTCGCCGAGGCGGTGACCCATCCGGGCTGGGTCTGGGAATACGTCAAGAACGGCGGGACGCCCAATCTCGACAATTGGAAGCCCTATGCGCCGGCGGATGCCAGCGTCGACGACATCGTCGACCTGTTCGGCACCAACACCCCTGCGCATGCACAGACCTGGAAGGAGCTCGAGACCTACCGCAAGCTCTTCCCGCGCAACCTCGTCGTCAAAGGCCTGATGAACCCGGCCGACGCGATCCGCGCCGCCGAGATCGGCTGCGAGGGGGTATTGGTCTCCAACCATGGCGGGCGCCAGCTCGACCAGGCGCCGGGTTCGCTCGACGTGCTGCCGGCGATGAAGGCGGCGGTCGGTGACCGCATGACCTTGCTGCTCGACAGCGGCGTGCGCCGCGGCGCCGACATCCTGATCGCGCTTTGCCTTGGCGCCCAGTTCTGCACGTTCGGCCGGCCGACGCTCTACGGCGCGGTCGCCGGCGGGCTCGACGGGGTCAGGCTGGCGATCGACATCTTCCGCAGCGAGATCGACCTGGTGATGGGTCAGATCGGCTGCCCCAGCCTCGACCAGCTTGGCCCCGACTTCCTGTGGCAGGACGAGCCGGGGCGGAACCGCTAGCTCGCGTACTCACGAATTGAGCACCGGCGGTCTCTTATTTCTTGAGCGATCGTGGACCGCTGACGAACGGACTGTCCCGAAGATAAAATCGCAGGAGGCGGTGCGCATCCCGCGAAATGCCGATCCTGATGCTCTGCCCGATTTCGCCGGGTTCGTGGTCGCCGCGTCCGAGCCACAGAGGGCCTTCCCGGCAAAGATCGAGCCCATCGAGCCGACGATCGACCCGCAACGCCGCGGTGAGCCTTCCTGGTCCTCGCGTCAAGCCGCGCAGGCGCGCGATGCCGCGATTGAGCCGCATGATCGGAATGCCTTCGAGCGGCTCCAGCGCCCTGATCAGGACACCGGCTCCGATCCCGGGCAACTCGCTCGAGACGTTCAGCAGGTTTGAGCTGCCGTAGGCGAGATAAATATAGGCGTGCCCAGGCTCAAGAAACAGCGAACGGTTACGCCGGGTCATCCCCCGGTAGGCGTGCCCGGCGGCGTCGCCGACGACATACGCCTCGGTCTCGACGATACGACCGCTCGCGACGCCTTCGGGCAACTCCCGCACCACTACCTTGCCGATGAGATAGCGGGCGAGAGAGACCGTATCGATCGGCAGCTCCGCGCGAGCGAGCGGCGGATGGCTATCCTTACGGCGGCCAGGTGTCAGGGCATCCGCTCGACCCATTGCGCGCGCGAAGGCCCCGGCTCGAATGGGTCGCCGAAATACTGGGTCTCGCGGACCACTTTCCCATCCAGGAGTTCCATGATGCTCACGGTGTAAGACGGCCGCCCGTCATAGGTGAGGACATATTCGGTGACCCACAGGTCGCCCGCGCCGATTATCCGCCGCACGGTGAAGCGCTTCCGGTTCGGCTGCGCGGCGCGAGACGACTGGATGTTACGCCGGCCACGGATGCGCTCGCCCGATTGCGGATAGTCGAGCACCGCGTCCTCTCGATAGATGTCGTGCTCCGCCTCGAAATCGTTCGTATCGGAGGCAGCCCAATGGCGATCCAGAGCCGCTCGAATCTCTCGATCTTCCATATCCCTTTGTGGGTACTCGACCTAGCGCCGCTGCTGCCGGCGCAGGAAGTCGATATAGGTTGCCGCGAGCAATCCTTCCTTCGCGTCCCAATCGGCGAAGGCCTCGTCGAGCGTCGCCGCCTGCTCGGTGACCACCTCGACATATTCGGCATTGGGCATCAGCCGGTGCGCGGCTTGACCGGCCGGTAGCGGATGGACCGGGTCTTTCCCAGGGACAATGCACGCCGGCATCGCCATCCCGCGCAGCTCTGCGGGGCTGAGGCCGATCACGGGGTGCTCGGCGCCGGCGTTAAAGCTTCGCCGCCAGCGCTCCATGCGGCTTATGAAATCGGCAGGCTCCATCTTCATCAGGGTGTCGCGGCTCTTCGGGTTGGCCGCGATCACCTCGCTCCAATGCTCCATCGCGCAGACCGCCGCCATCCCGCCTTTCTGCGCCGCCTCGAGATGCGAGGTGTAATACTGGTTGGCCAGATGCACGGCGGCATGTTCCCCGCCGGTGACCCGCCACAGCAAGAGGCCACGCACCGCCTCGGGGTGTCGCAGCGCCAGAATCATCGCCAGCCGACAGCCGGACGAGCTGCCGCCGATATAGGCGGGCAACGCGTCGAGCTGAGCCAGCAGCGCGTGCAGATCGTCGGCCCAGACGTCGTTCTCGCTGTCGCCTTCGATCGCCACCGTCGACGCGCCGGTGTTGCGCCGGTCGTAGACGATGACGCGGTAGCCGGCCTCGGCGATCTTCGCCGCCAGCGGCTTGACCGAAACGCCAGCGCGCCGCCCGCCAGGCTGCAGCGCGACAAACGGGCCGCGCTCGCCGAGGATTTCGTACTGGATCTCTAGACCGCGGACTTTGGCGACGGGCATGGCTTGCTCCCTGATCGGCCGGATCGTTGCCGGAGATATTAGCGAATCCGGCCGGCCAGGACGAGCGCGGTCCTACTCCGCGGCCGCGCTCGCCTTCGCCAACCTCGCTTTCGGCGCCGCTCCCTCGGTGAGCTGGCTGTCGATCTCCTCGATCGAGCGGCCCTTGGTCTCGATGCCGAACAGGAACGCGATCCCCGACAGGAACGACCAGGACGCCAGGAACAGCATCGCCGGCAGGATGAAATCGAGCGAGGCCTTGGGGCTGACGAAATTGGACTGGCCGCAGATCAAGGCCAAGCCAAGCGGGCCGATGACCTTGCCGAGATTGCCGAGCCCGTAGCCGAACCCCATGCCGCTGGCGCGCAAGCCCGCCGGCCAAATCTCGGCCGAATAGGGGCCGATGATCGCGTAGGCGCCGTCGCCGAAGAAGCGCTGCACCATCACGAACAGCCAGAACACCGATATGCCGCCGACCATTCCGGCGTAGTAGAAGCCGGCGAGCGCCATGAACAGCCCGCCGCCCATGCCAACGAGGAACCCGGCCGGACGCCGCCCAATCGCATCGCTCGCATAAGAACAGACAAGCCGCCCGGCGAAGCCGCTGAC
Source organism: uncultured Alphaproteobacteria bacterium (assembly GCA_963773625.1). GTDB lineage: Bacteria > Pseudomonadota > Alphaproteobacteria > ATCC43930 > CGMCC-115725 > DATARH01. The sequence goes on from CAVZCJ010000016.1 coordinate 249,919, forward strand.
GCCGACCCAGATCATCATCGACGCCGCTTGCGCCGGGGTGACCTTGAGGATCAGCACCAGCAACGTCGTCGCCCACATCAGCAGGCCAATGCCGCTGGTCTGGCTGAGGCTCGTCAGCACCGATACGACCATGCTGCGCGGATACTTGAACAGCTCGACCCACGGCGTGTGCGGGACCTCCTCGATATGGTCGGGCAGCGCGACCTCCTTGGGGTCGATCATCAACGCCCAGGCGACCGATTGGCGCGCCTCGGCGGCGCGGCCCTTGCGGATCAGCCAGCGGGGCGATTCAGGAACCCAGGCGCGGATCAGCAGGGTCAGCAACGCAGGCAGCAAGCCGATAGCGAAGAGACCGCGCCAGCCGAATACCGGCGCTAGGTAGGCGCCGAGGAATGCGCCGAAGATGTTACCAAGCGGCAGGCACGAGGTGACGAGCCCGCCGACCCAGCCGCGTTTGTAAGTCGGGACGAATTCCTGAACCAGCGGAAGGTCGACCGCGAACAGGCCGGAGACGCCGAAGCCGACAAGGAACCGGCAGATCGTCAGATAGATCCAGCCGCCCGCGTCCGGGGTCAGCGCCATCAGCCCAGTGGGGATCGAAAAGTTGAGGGCGGTCAGAATGAAGACCTTGCGGCGCCCGACCTTGTCGGCCATCCAGCCCCAGAAAAAGGCGCCAGGGACGGCGCCGAGACCCGCCGACATCAGCACCATCGCCGACTGGCCGAAGGTCAGGTTCCACGGGCCGACGATAAACGCCAGCACATAGCCGATCAGGTAAAAATCGAAAAAATCGAGCATGTCGCCAAGGATGGCGGCGACAATGATCTTCCACTGATTGATCGTGAGCCGAGCCTGCCGCTCGATCATGTCCAACATACGCTTCCTCCCGGGACCTCTTAATCGACGACGCGAGGCCGGGCCCTGTTCGCATGTTGTGTCGTGTCCCGGGACCTTACCCGAAACCGGACATTTGGCAAATCCTTGCCCGCGGCACGGGCGGTCGGCGAACAAGCCGGTTCTCGCCGCGACTGGAGCCGTATAAGCTCCGCGCCGGGAGGGGCTGGCGCGGCCAACCCAAGCTCGGCACAAAAGGCAAGGGAGCACACGATGAGGCTATTGTATTTCAACGATTTCAAGCTGGGCGCGCTGAAAGGCGACCAGGTGGTCGACCTGTCGGCCGAGGTCAAGGACATCCCGCATATCTGCCCGGGCACGCTGATGAACGGCCTCATCGAGCAATGGGGCAGCTACAAGGCGCGGCTCGAGGCGGCGCTGGCGCGCGGCACAGGCGTTCCGGTGGCGAGCGTGCGCATCCGCCCGCCAGTGCCGGGTCCGCGCACGATCGACTGCATGGCGGTCAATTACATGGAAGACGGCACCCGCAGCGCGCCGGCGCCGATCAACGCCTTCCACAAGAGCCCGAGCGCGATCATCGGCCCGGGTGACACGATGGTGCTGCCCGACGTGCCAGCGCCGATCTTCGAGGGCGAGGCCGAGATGGCGGTCGTCATCGGCAAGAAGGCGACCAACCTCACCGAAGACCAGGTTATGTCCCACATCTTCGGCTATATGAACTTCATCGACGGCTCGGCCCGCGGCTTGCCGCCGCCGGGCAACGTGTTCTTCCAGATGAAGAGCCGCGACACCTTCGCGCCGATCGGCCCCTATCTCGTCACCGCCGACGAGGTCAAGGACCCGCAGAAACTGCAGATCAAGCTGTGGAACAACGGCGTGCTGATGCAAAACTTCAACACCGACGACATGGGTCACAGCATCAAGAAGTCGATCGCGTGGCTGACCTCGATCCATACGCTGCTGCCCGGCGACATCGTCGCCACCGGCACCAACCACCGCGGGCTCAACCCGTTCATGGACGGCGATACGATCGAGCTCGAGACCGAGGGTCTCGGCCGGTTGAAGTTCAATATCAAGGACGATCTCAAGCGCACCTGGGCGCGCAAGACCCGTCTTCAGATGCACGAAGAGGCCAAGGAAAAGACCGCGGGCAATTATCCGGACTTCACCCAGCAACTCACCGGCAAATACGCCAAGTAGCCGGCGCTGAGGCTGCCCCTCACCCCGACCCTCTCCCCGCTGGCGCGCTAGCGGGGAGAGGGAGCGCACTGGTGTGGGGTGAGTGCGGCGGTTGTCGCCGATGAAAAAACTCCGCTCCGACATCACCCGCGACGGGCTGCACCGCACCCCGCATCGCGCCTTCATGCGCGCGATGGGGCTCGACGACGCGGCAATCCAAAAGCCGATGATCGGCGTCGTGTCGATGAAAGGCGAGCAGACACCGTGCAACATGACGCACGGCTTTCAGGTCGAGGCCGCCAAGGAGGGCATCGCCGAGGCCGGCGGCACTCCGCGCGAGTTCACCACGATCTCGGTCTCCGACGGGATCAGCATGAACCACGAGGGGATGAAGTTCTCGCTGGTGAGCCGTGAGCTGATCGCCGACTCGATCGAGGCCGTGGTGCACGGCCTCGCCTATGACGGGCTCATCGGGTTTGGCGGCTGCGACAAGACCCTGCCTGGTGTGCTGATGGGCATGGTCCGCTGCAACGTGCCGTCGGTATTCCTCTACGGCGGCGCCGCGCTGCCCGGCCGCTTCAACGGCAAGGATGTGACGATCCTCGATTCATACGAGGCCGTCGGCGCGGTGCTCACCGGCGAGATGGACGCGGCCGAGCTGGCGCGGCTCGAGCGCGCCTGCCTCCCGACGGTCGGCGCCTGCGCCGGCCAGTTCACCGCCAACACAATGGCGATGGTCTCGGAAGCGCTCGGCATGAGTGCGCCCAACGTGTCGATGATCCCCGGCGTCTATTCAGAGCGCGCCGGCCACGCCCGCCGCGCCGGCGGGATCGTCATGAAGGCGGTGCTCGGCGACGGGCCGCGCCCGCGCGACATCGTCACCCGGAAGGCGTTGGAGAACGCCTGTGCGATCGTCGCCGCCACCGGGGGCTCGACCAACGCCGCCTTGCACATCCCGGCGATTGCGCACGAAGCCGGCATCGCCTTCGACATGGACGCCGTAGCCGAAATCTTCGCCCGCACGCCGCTGATCGCCGATCTGCGGCCCGGAGGCCGGTTCACGGCGCGCGACCTGCACGAGATCGGCGGCACCGCTGTGATCATCCGCGCGCTGATCGAATTGGGCGCGATCGACGGTTCGTGCCTGACCGTCACCGGCGAGACCCTGGCCGAGGTCTACGGCGCCGCCGCCTTGCCCGACGGCGCGGTGGTGCGCGAGAAGGGGAAACCTATCGCGCCCGACGGTGGCGTCGCGGTGTTGAAGGGCAATCTCTGTCCCGACGGCGCGCTGATCAAGGTCGCGGGCCTCAAGACCCTGGTTCACGAAGGTCCGGCCCGCGTCTTCGAAAGCGAAGGCGACTGCGCCCGTGCGGTCGAGGCGCGCGATTATCGCGAGGGCGAGGTGCTGATCATCCGCAACGAGGGTCCGGTCGGTGGGCCGGGGATGCAGGAGATGCTCGGCGTCACCGCGCTCATCTACGGCCAGAAGATGGGCGAGAAGGTCGCGCTGGTCACCGACGGCCGCTTCTCGGGCGCGACCCGCGGCATCTGTGTCGGCTATGTCGCGCCTGAGGCGGCTGTCGGCGGGCCGCTCGCATTTGTCCGCGACGGCGACACAATCCACATCGACTGCGCCGCCCGGCGCATGGACCTCGTCGTTGACGAGGCGGAGTTTGCCCGTCGGCGCGCCGCTTGGAAACCAGCGCCGTCACGGCATAGGGCCGGGCTGCTGGCCAAATACGCCGCCCAGGTCGGCCAGGCGAACAAGGGCGCCGTCACCCACCCGGGCGGCGCCGAATGGCCCTGGTTCGACCAGTAGGGTGAATATCGCCCGAGTCGCTTGGCACGCGCTGTCCGCCGGAATTTGCATAGGTGATAAGCCTATCGCGGGCTAATCCGCGGCTTGATCATAAGCCTTGCTTACCTCTAGCTTACGTCAGCTTCGCTGCCGCGCTTATTTGATGATCATTCGATCATCGGCGGTAGCACAAATGGTCGGTCGAGAGGGAGCGGAATGGACGACGTCATCGAAAAATCGGCAATGCGCAAAATCTACCTGCGCCTGCTGCCCTTCGCGGTGGTCTGCTATCTGCTTGCTTATATCGACCGCATCAACGCGAGCTTCGCGGCGCTAACCATGCGCGGCGACCTCAAGCTCACCGCCGCCGATTATGGCTTTGCGGTGGGTACCTTCTACTGGGGTTATTTCATTTTCGAGGTGCCGAGCAACGTCGTGCTCGAAAAGGTCGGCGCGCGGTTGTGGATCGCCCGCATCATGATCACCTGGGGCATCTTCGCCGGGCTGACCGCCTCGGTAGGCGACTTCGCGCAATGGACCGGCATCTCAAACACGATATCGCTCAGCATCATCAGGTTTTTGCTTGGCGCCGCCGAGGCCGGGTTCTTCCCCGGCATCGTGCTCTATTTCACCTATTGGTTCCCGACCTACCACCACGCTCGCATCGTCTCCGGATTCCTGGTCGGCCTGCCGATCGCGGTGGCGGCTGGCGCGCCGGTTTCGACGGCTCTCCTTGGCCTCAACGGTTACTTCGGCCTCTCTGGCTGGCAGATCATGTATATCGCCGAAGGCGTGCCGACCATAATCCTCGGCCTCATCACCTTTCTGGTGCTGACCGATAAGCCGGCCCAGGCGAAGTTCCTGACCGACGCGGAAAAGTCCTGGCTTATCGCCAAGCTTGCTTCGGAGCGCGCGGCCAAGGAGGCGGTGAAAAAATTCAGCTTCCTCGAAGGCATGTACAACCCGAAAGTGCTGCTTCTCGCGCTCAACTATTTCGGCATCGTCGTCGCCAGCCTCGGCATCCTGTTTTTCGTCCCGCAGATGATCAAGGACATCGGCGTCAAGGACAACATGACGGTCGGCTGGTTGACGATGATCCCCTATATCACCGGCGGTATCGGGCTGGTCGGCTGGGGCCTCGTCTCCGACAGGATGAACGAGCGGCGCTGGAACCTGCTCGGCGCCTGCGCGGTCTCGACGATCGGGCTGGTCATCGCAGGCGCGACCGCCGGCACGTGGTGGTCGATCGTCGGGCTTGTGCATAGCCACCTTCGGCTTCTACGGCTCGAAGGGCCCGTTCTGGTCGATGCCGCCGATGTTCCTCACCGGCACCGCAGCCGCCGCCTCGATCGCCTGGATCAACTCGATCGGCAATCTCGGCGGCTTCTTCGGCCCCTGGTATGTCGGCCTTCTCAAGGATTGCGGCACACCGGCGGCGACCTGGGTCTGCAAGGCCGTGCCGGCAAGCTTGAACGGAACCTATGCCGGCGGCGTTTACGGTCTCGCCTTCCTCTGCCTGGTCTCGGCGATCGTCTGCGCGTTGTTCCTCGAGATCCCGAACCCTGCGGCGAAGCCGGCGCTCGAGGCAAGCCCGGCCGAATAGTCGGGCTTCCTACCCGCGGTCGGGGAGCGCCAGTAGGCCCTCCGGCTGCTGGGGTCGTGGCTGCACTTCAGGTACTTGGTGCCGTATTTGCTGACCGCGATGACGACGGGGACCGGGCGGCCGCGCTGCTCGATATAAAAGCTCCAGCGGCCCGCCTCGATCGCGGCGATCGCATCGTCCTGGCTCAGCCACCAGCGCGTACCGTCGCGGTTGACGCCGCCGACGCTGCGGATGCGCCTGTCGTGGTTCATCAGCGCGGAGCGGACGATCGACGAGATTAAATAGCGCGGCGGCACCGGCAACTCGCGATTGAGAGAAAATCACGGTACCAGAAAGGGCCGATTGACCCTAGAAGCGCGAAGTCGCGATTTCCAGGGTCCGCGGCACCGGCAAAGCGAGTTCCGGCGCCTGCAGTTGCCGCGCGTAGCATAACGCGCGTTGCTCGGCGATCAGCCGGTGAAAGCCGGGATCGGCCTCGACGCAGGCGGCGAGCGCGGCGCGTTTTGCCGGCTCGGCGGGAAACGCCTCGCGCCAAATGATCGTGACCGTCGGTGTCAGCGCCAGCGCGATCGAGGCGAGCAAGGCGGCGGCGATCGACAAACCCTTCATCCCGCCGGTTTAGTCGGCAGCTCTGAAGAATCGCTAAATCTCCATCCGGGTCCGCTCTATTTGCTCTGGTCCTACTCGCGCCGGAACGTCACCACCAGGACGTCGCGGTGGCCGGGTCGCGTCGGGTCGAGCGGGGTCACCGGGGTCACCCCGTGATAGACGCGGTTGTCGTCGGTCACTGCCGCGTCGAGCGGCTCGGTCAGGGTAAAGCTGCCGAGCGGGTTCTTGCGCAGATCGGCGATCGTCGTCTCGCCGCTTTGGATGTTGACCCGGTCGACCAGCAGCACCAGCACCCAATCGACCCCGTCGCGGTGCATGCCCTCCGGGGTCGGCCGGCCCTCGGCGCCGGCATGGGCTTCGATCCGAAACTGATGGATCTCGACGTGCCAGGCGACGGGTCTGGTTTGCTTGGGCGTCAACCGGCCGAACAGCCGATTGCAGGTGCCGAGGATTGCGCGCAACGCTGGGTGAGCCGCGATGCGGTCGGTCACCGGCTCGAACCAGCGTTCGATATCGCCGTTCAGCGGGTTGTAGTCGCGGCTCTGGTAGTGCGGCTGGTGCGGTTTGCGCACGATGCCTTCCGGCGTGGCGCGGAACACCGCGAACCGGCGGCGGCGATAGCGCCCGCCATCGGCCATGTAGGTGTCGACGCCGAGATCGTCCCAGCTGCCGGCGAAACCGTCCCAATCGGCGAGCCCAGCCGCCTCCAGCATGGCCCGCATCTCCGGTGCCCGGACCAGCGCGAACCCGGTCCGGGTGACGGATTGAGCGATCTCGGCGAGTGTTTCGGCCATGTTTCCGGGCTTGCTGCCAGTGGCGCGGCGGGAGCACCATAACACTCCCCTTCCGGCAAACGACAGGAGCGCGCGACATGGCTGACGATGGGAGCGCCTTTACCGCCGAGGATTTCGCCGCCGCGTTACGCCGCAATGGCCTCAAAATTCCCGACGAGCGCTACGAGATCATGCGCGACGCGGTCGGAAGAATGCAGGCGCTGCTCAAGGTGCTCGACGATCCGCTCGCTTACGAGGACGAGCCGGCGGTGCTGCCGCGCTACGACCTGGGGGCCACAGCCGTGAGCAGTTCGGCGCTTCGCCACCCTTGCCGAGGCGGGGCGCGAGATTGCTGCCGGCGAATTGTCGCCGGTGGCGCTGACCGAGGCGGCGCTTGCACGCGCCGACGGCGCTGCAGCCCAAGCTCGACGCCTTTATCGAGATCACCGCCGAACGCGCGCTCGCGGCGGCGAAGCGCGCCGAGCGAGAGATCGCCGGCGGGCGCCGGCGCGGCCCGCTGCACGGCATCCCCTATGGCCTCAAGGACATCTACGATGCCGCCGGTCTGCGTACGACCGCGCATTCGCGTCTGCTGCTCGACAATGTCGCGACCGCCGACGCCGAGACCACCGCGCGGCTCGAGGCCGCCGGCATGATCCTCATCGGCAAGCTGGCGACGCATGAGTTCGCGACCGGTGGCCCCGCCTTCGACCTGCCGTTCCCGCCGGCGCGCAACCCGTGGAACACCGCGCATTTCACCGGCGGATCGAGCTCGGGCTCGGGCGCCGCGGTGGCGGCGGGCATCCTGCCGCTGGCGATGGGCTCGGACACCGGCGGCTCGATCCGCCTGCCGGCTGCCTATTGCGGCACGGTCGGGCTGAAGCCGACTTACGGCCGGGTCAGCCGGCGCGGGGTCGCGCCGCTGTGCTACAGCCTCGACACGACCGGGCCGCTCACCTGGACGGTCGAGGATGCGGCGCTGTCGCTTGCAGGTGCTCGCCGGCTACGACCCGCGCGATCCCGGCTCGGCCGATCTGCCGGTTCCGGATTACTCCGCCGCGCTGCGCGACGGGGTCAAGGGGTTGCGCATCGGCTATTGCCGAGCATTCAACGCCGATGGCGAGGTCGGGAACGAGCAAGCCGCGGCGCTCGACCAGGCGGCGCAAACCCTCGCCAAGCTCGGCGCCGAGGTGAATCGAGGTGGCGCTGCCGCCCAACGCCCAGTTCCAGGCCTGCGCGCGGACGATCTCGCACAGCGAGAGTTTCGCGATCCATCACAAAGACTTGCGGGAGCGGCCCGAGCTCTACGCCCGCGTCACCCGCGAGCGGCTGATGCTCGGCGCCTTTGTCAGCGCCCGGCAATACGTCCAGGCGCAGCGCCTGAGGCGCATTTTGACCCGCAAGGTCGATGCGCTGTTCGAAAGCTGCGATGTGCTGCTGACCGCGGTCATCCCCGGTCCGGCGCCGGTGCTCGAGGAGACCGATGACGGGCCCTGGCGGCGGCAGCAGCCCTTGGCCTCGGTGTTCAACGTCACCGGGCACCCGTGCGTGGCGCAGCCCTGCGGCTTCGCCGCCAACGGCCTGCCGCTGTCGGCGCAATTTGTCGCCCGCGCCTTCGACGAGGCGACGTTGTTGCGCGTCGGCCATGCCTATGAGCGGGAAGCGGGCTGGATCAGGAAACGGCCGGCTCTGGCCGCGTTGTAGGAGGAAACGATGGTCTCGATTGTCGGAACGTGGAAGCTGGTCCGCGCCACCGCCAAGGATGGCAACGGCGCGCCCCTGCCCGAGCCCTATGGCGGCAAGGGCATCGGCCGCGTCACCTTTACCGCCGACGGGCGCATGCAGTCGGTGGTGTGCGATGGGCGCAAGGAGCTGCCGCAAGGTGTGGCGCGCGACTACAGTTCCTATTGCGGCAACTACACCTTCGACGGCACCCGGCTGGTGACGCGGGTCGATGCCGCGTCCGATCCCAGCCGCATCGGCAGCGACCAGGTGCGCGGCGTGCGCCTCGAGGGCGAACTCGTGGTGCTGAGCCCGCCGCCGCGCCAATCCGGCGGCAAGGAGGAGTATCGCGAGCTGACCTGGCAGCGGATTTCGCCGGAATAGCTCAGCTTGCGCCTAGCGTCGCGTCGGGCCGGCCGCCAGCGCCAGCCGATTGCGGCCAATGAACCCACCGTAGGTGAGCGCCGCTAGCGTTTCGAGATCGGCGGCGGCGTGGCGGCTGCCCGCGTCGATGGTGCGCGCGGCGCGGTATCCGGCGGCGCGGGTCAGTGCCACGACCTCGCGGTTGTACGAGCCGTAGGGGTAAGCGAAGGCGTCGATCGCGACCCCGAGCCGGTCTTCGAGAATGGCTTTGCTGCCGGAAATCTCGCTCCATTGCCGCTGCGCGCCGATCCTGGTCAGCGCCGGATGCGTGCGCGAGTGGCTGCCGATCTCCATCCCCGCCGCCAGCATCTCCTTGAGCTGATCCAAGGTGAGGAAATTCTCGTGATCGAGATAGTCCGCGACGACAAAGAACGTGGCGCCGAACCCGTATTTTCGCAGCAGCGGGAACGCATAGACGAACTGGTTTGCCCAGCCGTCGTCGAACGAGATGATCGCCGGCCGCTCGGGGAGCGCGGTTCCGCTTTCAAGATAGGCGGCGAGGGCGGCGAAAGACGTCGTCCGGTAGCCATTGTCCTTGAGGTATTGGAGCTCTTGATCGAAGGTCTCGGGGTTGACGGTCATGATCTGCCCCATCGCCGAGAACGGGGTGGGACCGGGCTTGGTGTGGTGATAGATCAGGATGGGCATGTCGATCGAGCGAAGCTCGGCCGCGGCAGCCGGCCCCTCGGCGGCGCCGGCCGCTGCCCATGCGGCCGAGACGGAGGGCAGGGACAAGGCGGCGAGCAGCCCCGCGGCGTTCCGCAAAAAACGTCCACGGGTAATCATTTGTTTCCGCCCTCGCCCTGACCCGGCGGGACATTATTGGCGAATTGCATTCCTGTAAATCAACCTTTGCGCTCGTAATCGCCGATAATCGCATTGCCGGTCGTTGCCTGTATGATCGGGCCAGATGGGGGAGGCTTTGATGGCCGAGTTCGCGACGCGGCAGATCGGACGCACGGCGCTGAGGGTGACCGAGCTCGGGCTCGGCTGCGCGACCTTGGGCGGCAGCCGCATCGGCGTCGCCCGCCAGGCGGCCGAGGAGATCGTCGCCGCGGCCTGGGCGGCCGGGGTGCGCTATGTCGACACCGCGCCGTTCTATGGCGTCGGCCAGGCCGAGCGCGCGGTCGGCGATGCCATGCGCGACCGTCCACGGAACGAGTGGGTGCTGTCGACGAAGGTCGGGCGGCTGCTCAAGCCTAACTCGACCGGCGTGCACGCTGACGGCCGCATCCACCCGCTGCCGTTCGATCCGGTCTACGACTATTCCTATGACGGCATCATGCGCTCGTTCGAGGACAGCTTTCAGCGCCTCGGTCTGGCCAAGATCGACATCCTCTATGTCCATGACATCGGCCGTTACCAGCATGGCGACGCGCACCCCGGGCACATGCAAATCCTGCGCGATAGCGGCTACCGCGCGCTCCAGGAACTGCGCGGGTCGGGTGCGGTGTCGGCGATCGGCATCGGCGTCAACGAGCGCGAGGTGCTGCTTGAAGCGATGGAGTGGGGCCAATGGGATGCGTTTCTGCTCGCCGGCCGCTACACGCTGTTGGAGCAGGCGCCGCTCGACGATCTGCTGCCCAAATGCGTCGCCGCCGGCACCTCGATCATTGTCGGCGGCCCGCTCAATTCAGGTATCCTGGCCGGCCGCGACACCTGGAACTACAACCCGGCACCGCCCGAGGTGATGACCCGGGTCAAGGCGATCGCCGCGATCTGCGCCGCACATGACGTGCCGCTGCCCGCCGCGGCGCTGCAATTCCCGCTGGCGCATCCGGCGGTCGCGGCGATCATCCCCGGCCCGCGCAATGCCGGCGAGTTCACCCAGAACCTCGGCCTGCTCCGCCACAAGATCCCGGCGGGGCTATGGGCCGATCTGCGCCAGGCCGGGCTGCTGCATCCCGACGCCCCCGTACCGGAGGAGAAACCATGACCGCACCGATGGATGGCTCGATCCAAGACGGGCTGATCGATACCGCCAAGCGCGTGCTGCCCGGCGGCACCTTTGGCAACATGGCCGGGGACGTCGTCATTCGCGAGGGCCGCGCCGGCCGCGTCTGGGATGAAAACGGCAAGGAATACGTCGATTTCCTGCTCGGCTCGGGGCCGATGCTGGTCGGCCATGCGCATCCCGAGGTGACCGCCGCCGCGCAGGCGCGGATCGCGCAGGGCACGACGTTCTTCGCCAACAATCGCTGGGGTATCGAACTCGCCGAGGCGATCGTCGAGGCCTCGCCCTGCGCCGAGCAGGTGCGCTTTGTCTCGACGGGCTCCGAGGCCGACCTTTACGCGATGCGCGTCGCCCGCGCCTTCACCCGGCGCGACAAAGTCCTCAAGTTCGAGGGCGGTTATCACGGGATGAGCGACTATTCGCTGATGAGCCTGGCGCCGAAGCGCTCGGCCAATTTCCCGGCAGCCGTCCCGGACTCGGCGGGGATCCCGCGCTCCTTGCGCGACGAGATGCTGATCGCGCCGTTCAACAACATCGACGCCGTTGCCGGCATCGTCCGCGAGCACAAGGACGAGCTGGCGGCGGTCATCCTCGAACCGTTTCAGCGCATCATCCCGCCAGCGCCGGGTTTCCTCGCGGCGCTGCGCAAGCTCACCGCCGAATATGGCATCCCGCTGATCTTCGACGAGGTGGTGACCGGCTTCCGTCTCGCCTATGGCGGAGCGCAGGAATATTACGAGGTCGTGCCCGACCTCTGCACCCTGGGCAAGGTGATCGGCGGCGGGTTTCCGCTGGCGGCGATTGCCGGGCGCGCCGACATCATGGCGCATTTCGACAAGGGCAAGGTCGGCGACGACGGCTTTCTGATGCAGATCGGCACGCTGTCGGGCAATCCGGTGGCCGCTGCCGCGGGTTTGGCTACCCTCGATATCTTAAGGAGACCAGGCGCTTACGAGCAGATTTTTGCCACCGGACGTGAGCTGATGAGCGATCTGTCCCAGTTGCTGCGCGAGGCCGGCGTCCCGGCGCAGGTGATCGGCGAGCCGCCGCTGTTTGAGGTCGTGTTCACCACCGACACCAACCCGATCCGCGATTATGCCGGCACCGCGCGCGGCGACATGGACATGGCCCGCCGGTTCAACGCGCTGCTGCGCGAGCGCGGCATCCTCAAGGGAGAACAGAAATACTACGTGTCGCTTGCCCACACCGCGGACGACATCCGCCACACGCGCGAGGCCTGGGCGTCGGCGATCAAGGTGCTGACGGAGTAGCAGCGGCGGGCCGCATCCTCGCGCCGGCCCGCCGCTGCATCGGCAAAATATCAACTATGCAATTATTGCGATTCTGAATTGCGGGAACGCGTGTTCAAATTGTTCCTGTTTTGTACCATCTCTTGCCGCGGCGCCGGTTCATGCGTGGGCCGGCGTCGCCACGCAAGTGGCTCGCTGATTGACAGTCCGAAACCGGAGCTTGACGAGCGAATTGACCTTCCGTGCGCGGGCACAACGATAAGGCACAATAATAAGAGCCGTCTGTCGTCCCGTGACCGAAATAACAACAACCATCGGCGCGGGCGCTGTTGAGGCAATAAGCCACCGATAACAAGCCCAGACCGCACGGAAGCAAGGATCGCCCGGCAAACCGGGACTAGGCAGTGAATAAGAATTTGCTGGAGCGGCATCCGGAGGGATGTGCCCGTGAGGCGACGCGGTCGGCCTCCGGATGCGCTACAGCAGCGGCGGCACCAAGAGCGCGGCAAGCAGCCGCCCCGGCGCGTGGCCGGCGTCGGTGAACCAGCCGGCCTGCTGAGCACACGTTCATTGTGCCGAGCGAACGGCCGCGAAAACGCACCGGCACGTTCATGATCGCGCCGATTCCGAGGCTGAAGATCAGCTCGTAATCGGCGAAGGCGGCCCGCACCTCGTCGGGCGAATTGGCGACGAAGATCTCGCCGCGATCGAGCACCTGCTCACCCCACGGTGTGCCCTGCTTGGGCTTGCGGCCGCTGACCGGATAGGCGGCGGGGTCGCTGCTGTAGAGCCGCTCGACCTCCTGGCTCTCGCCATGCAGCCGCATGATCGTGAACAGCCGGAAACCGATCGCTTTTTGCGCCAGCGCCTCGACCGCGCGGAACACCGCATCCGGCTCGCGCGCGCTTGCGGTCACCTCGGCGACGGCGGCGATATCGGCAAGCGTCAGGCTGGTTCGGGTCATTGGGCTCGTTGGATCATGCTACGCTCGGCCTAGCAAGCGGAGGAAAGGCGCGGGTCATGAAGGTCGGTTTGTTCATCAACACGCAGTTTCCGCAGGGCGTCAACGTCGCCGAGCGAGTGCCGGAGATGGTCGAGCAGGTGCGCACGGCGCGCGACGCCGGCTTCGCCTCGCTGTGGTTGCCGCATCACTGGCTGACCTATCCGATGCAGATGCTGCAGATCACGCCGCTGATGGGCTATATCGCCGCGCACGCCGAGGGCATGACGATCGGCCCGAACATCCTGATCCTGCCGCCGCTCAACCCGATGCATGTCGCCGAGGAGGCGGCAACCTTGGACGTGCTGACCGGCGGCAAGTACATCCTCGGCATCGGCCTCGGCTACCGCCAGCCGGAGTTCGACGCGTTCGGCATCCCGCTCAACGAGCGCGCGCCGCGCTTCAACGAGGCGATCGGCCTGATGCGCCGGCTGTGGACCGAGGATCGGGTCACCCATCAGGGCCGGTTCTACACCGTCAACGACGCCGGGCTGAGCGTGAAGCCGGTGCGTTCCGGCGGGCCGCCGCTCTACATCGCCGCCCAGGCCGAGACGCCGGTCCGGCGCGCGGCGCGGATTGGCGACGCCTGGCTCATCGTCAACATCCGCGGCATCGCCAATCTGGTGCCGCTGATGCAGACCTACCGGGCGGCGCTAAAGGAGTACGGCCGCACCCCGATCGAATACCCGATCACGCTCGAATGCTATGTCGGCGAGCGGCACGCGACCGCGCACGAGGAATGCCGTGCCCCGCTCGAATTCAAGTACAGCGCCTATGCAGCCTGGGGCATGGAGCACCACAATTCCGGCTCGTTCGAGGACTTTGCCCGCGACCGCTTCATCATCGGCGACAAGGTGTCGGTACAGGAGGAGATCGCGCGCTACCGCGAGGTGCTCGGGGTCGACCATTTCATCATGCGCTGCCAATGGCCAGGCCTGCCGCAGGAGCGGGCGCTCGGCTCGATCAGGCGGCTTGGCGAGATTTTCGCGGCATAGCGGGGAAGGGCGAGCCATGGCGGATTACAGCATCTTCGAGGCCGGCGACGTCGTCCTGCAATCGGGGCTGACCTACCGCAACGCGCGGCTCGCCTATAAGACCCATGGCACGCTCAACGCCGCGAAGTCGAACGCGATCGTCTACCCGACCTCGTTCGGCGCCCAGCACACCGACCTCGAGTGGCAGATCGGCGAGGGCAAGCCGCTCGATCCGAGCAAATATTTCATCGTCATCATGAACAAGTTCGGCAACGGGCTGTCGTCGAGCCCGAGCAATACGCCGCCCCCGTTCGACCGCGGCCGTTACCCGCATTTCACGATGACCGACAATGTGCGCGTGCAGCAGCGTCTGATGCAGTGGGTGTTCGGCATCGAGCGCATCCATCTCGTCTACGGCTTCTCGATGGGCGCGCAGCAGGCGTTCCATTGGGGCGCGCTGTTCCCCGACCGGGTCGAGCGCATCGCCCCGATCTGCGGCTCGGCCAAGACCTCGCCGCATAATTTTGTCTTCCTCGAAGGGGTGAAGGCGGCGCTCTGCGCCGACGCGGCCTGGCAGGACGGCTGGTTCGCGACCCAGCCGGTGCGCGGGTTTCAGGCTTTCGGCCGGGTCTACGCCGGCTGGGGCCTCAGCCAGGCGTTCTACCGCGAGGAACTGTGGCGCAAACTCGACTTCTCGTCGCTGGAGGATTTTCTCGTCGGCAGCTGGGAAGCCGGCTTTCGCCGCCGCGACGCCAATGATCTTTTGGCGATGCTGTGGATGTGGCAGCACGCCGATATCAGCGCCAACGAGCTCTATGGCGGCGATCTCGCCAAGGCCTTGGGTGCGATCACGGCGAAGGCGATCGTGATGCCGTGCGAAACCGACCTCTATTTCACGGTCGAGGACAACCGCCGCGAGGTCGCCCGCATGCCCAACGCCGAGCTACGTCCGATCCCGTCGATTTGGGGCCACCGCGCCGGCAACCCGATGTTCAACCCCGAAGACGCGAAGTTCATCAACGACGCGGTCACGGAGTTATTGGCCGGATAGAAGTGGCGTCGATCGCCGGCGGTGTCATCGGCCGGCGGCCACCCCGGCCAATCGGGGCGCGAGTCTCCCGCCCCCCGACGCAAAACGCCGGCCCCGGGCAGGCGAGCCCGGCGCCGGCGCTGTCGCGATGCGTTTGCGGCCTACGGCGTGTAGGTCAGGCTGATCGCCGCGATGCCGGCTGCGACATTGAGACCGGTCTGGCCCGAGATGCTGAGCGGTTGCAGCGCGATCTGGTTGCCGGAACCGCCGATCAACGCGTTGGCGCCGAGGCCGACGCCGACGGTCGCGCTGGCGGTACCGCCGGCATAGCCGCCCGTCAAAGCGCCCGGCTGCAAATTCGCCTGCGGGGCGAACACGGTCCAGACGATGACCCCGGCCTGGGTATAGCCGATATCGGCGCCGAACTTGGTGATGTTGCCGGTGTAATGCTCGACCACGCCGTTCGTGCCCGTGAGCGTGCAGTTGAGCGCGCGCGAGGATCCGAAAATGAAGCCCCAGCCGCTCGCGACATTGCAGCTCAACATCCCGACGGCGACGCCCGAGTCCGCCGACGCCGGAGAAACCAGCGCTGTAGCCGCGCCCAACGCGCCAGCGAGCGCCACCGCTACCCGTAGCTTTGTTTTCACCATCAACCTCCCTCTAGACGGCGATACTCGCCGGATGGAGCGAACACCATAGCGCATTAATTACGCGCTCGTTGATTCAGAAATCACCGGATAGCCGCGAGCCTGTATGTATTTATCGATGAGGCGGCGGGCGCGCCCCATCATCGCGCCACCAAGCCAGCTCGCTGCAACCCATCGTGAAACCGCTCTCGCCCGGCGACGACGAGCGGATGATCGCCGGGGGTCGCGCCCTCATTCTCGATGACGCGCGCCAGCGTATATCCGCGAAACTGGCGATCGAATGCCTGCAAAACCCGGCTCGCCGCGGCCCGGTTCCCGGAATGGGCGTGCGCGCTGACGAGGTAGAGGCGGTTGTACCAGACGTTCGGCCACGCCCTGATCGAGCGCTGTAGCCATGAGATGGTGTCGGCGTCTCGCGCCATGAAAAAATGAGCGCGACCGCTCACCCAATAGAAATAGCCCCGCACCGCGCTCTTTGGGCTCAATTTCATGGCCTGTTCGACCTCCGCGATCGCCGCGTCGAACCGCCCGAGATAAAGCAGTTGCTCGCCCTTTTGCGCATACGCGCGGGCGAATTTGGGGGCAAGATTGATCGTTCGGTCGAAGGCTTCGAGGGCGGCTTGATGCTGCCCTCGGGTGCGACAGAGGAAGCCTTGCGCATAATGCGCGAGGAATAGCTTAGGGTCGTGGCCCAGGGCCTCGTTGATCGCGGCCTCCGCTTCCGCGACCTCCGCCGGTCCTGCGTCATTCCACCGGTTCAGGTACTGACAAAGAACCGTGGTGGCGGTAAACGCGGCGGTTTCAGCGGCTGAATCACCGAGTAGTCCCCGCATTAGCTTTGTTCTTCCGGGGGTGACGGGCTTCTCGTAAAGCGTCTTTACGCGGCCAAGGGGATCGCTGCTTCTCATCGCCAACTCTCCCAAGACTTGATTGCGGTTGAACCTTTACGCGAGTGGTGGTGGTCGCGCAAACGCCGACTAATCGTTGTTGGGTTAATGCTCCGGCATCCCGGCGCGAAGCAGGCCTTCGTGGAACTTTGCGCGCGCGGCGACGACGATGGGGTCGTCGTTCGGCGTCGCGCTTTCTCGTGCTTCCACGACAGCCAAGGTGTAGGGCGGGCTGGAAAACACCCGGTTGAACTCCGACAACGCCCGTGTCGCCTGTTCCGGCATATCGGCGAGCGCACAGGCGCTGACGAGATACAGGCGGTTGAACCACAGGTTCGGCCGGGTCTCGACCGATTTTCGGAACCAAGGAATAGCCTGCTGATATTCCCCGGTAAAGAAAAGCGCCCGGCCGATAATCCAGTGAAACATGCCGATCGAGGGATCGTGCGGGCTGAGCCTGATCGCCTGCTCGACGAAGGGGGGCGCTTCCGCGGGCCTGCCCACCAGCGTGAGCCCACTCCCCTTATGGGCGTAGGCAAGCGCGAAATTGCGATCGAGCTCGATGGCGCGGGTGAATGCCTCCAGAGCGGCGTGATGCTCGCCGCGGGCGCGCTGGACGATCCCCTGCGCGACATGCGCCAGTGCGTGGTTCGGGTCGATCAGTAGCGCCCTGCGAACCGCTTCTTCCGCCTCTTGAAGTTGCTCGTCGCCGGTATCGTTCCAATTGGTCGTATAGTCCGAGGCGATCACCTCGGCCAGACGGGCCCACGTCTCGGCTGAGCTCGGATCGAGGGCGGCGGATTCTTGCAGCAGCCGCCGGGTTGCCAGCGTGTGTTCCGGCGCCACTGAGCTGTAGAACAGGCTGGTCGCGCGTAGCCTTAGATCGAGCGCGTCGGGCCGCGGCACCTGGTCCGCCCGGCGTCCCTCCGCCCTTACCACCTGAATGTTCAGCGAGGCGGCGATCCTTCCGGTGATCGCGTCCTCAAGTCCGCCGAGATCGACGAACCGGTTCTCGAAGCGGTCACCCCACAGCTGCTCGCCCGAAGTGGCGTCAAGCAGCTGAACGTTGGTTCGGATCAGGTCGCCGATGCGCGCGATGCTGCCGACGACGAGATAACGCACGCCAAGCTCTCGCCCGATCTGCCGTGGATCGAGCGAGGTTCCCTTGTAGGTGAGCGCCGTTGCCGCCGAGATCACGACAATGTCGCGCATCCGCGACAGATCGACGGTCAGATCGCTGGTCACCGCATCGGTGAAGTATTCCTGAGCGGGATCGGCGGTGGCATTGCGGAACGGCAAGACCAGAATGGATGCCCGGGGAGACGGCGCCGCATCGGCAATGAGTGGGCGCACGACCCACTGGGTGTCCTCGGCTGCTAAATGCTCTCGTACGTCGGCGATGAAACGCACACCCTTGCGCGCCACGGTGCGAATGACCGCCTGCGCCGCGCCGCTGTCACCGACCGCCCGGCGCGCCGCGTTGAGGCGCGTCGTGACAGCCGAGTCCGACACGATCCGCCCACCCCAGACGGCATCGATCAGGTCGTCGCGGGTGACGACTCGGTCTCGGTTTCGCACGAGGTAGACCAGGAGGTCGAAAACCTGCGGCTCGACCGCGACCTGCTCGCCGCCGCGGCGCAATTCCTGGCGGTCCACGTCCAGCAAATGTTCGCCAAATTCGAACCGCACGATCCTCTCCGGTCTCGACCGCCGTGATCGTAAGGAAAAGACAAGCTTGTCTTAAGGGTAAATCAACGCCGCCTTCAAGTATCGGGTCAAGCGACCCGCCATGCTTCTCCCACCAACGGCCCCGACGCCGGAAAATAAGGAGAGCGGCATGCGCACAATCGCCCTAAGAAGACCGTCTGTCGCCATTCCCGCCATTGTCCTTCTGGCGCTCGCTTGCGTCGAGATGACGCCCGCGGCGAGGCAGTTTGCCACTGTCGCGGTACAGGCGTTCCATAGCTTTGTTTCGAGTTCGCGACATCCCGGCGCAATGGGCATCGGCGGCGTCATTTTCGTCGCGCTCGTCCTGTTCCTTGCCGGGGTGGTCAGTGGGCTCGCCGGTTTCGCCTTTTCCGCCGTCGCCGCTTGCATCGTCTGGCTGCTGCCGCCGCTGCAGGCGGTACCGCTGATCATGCTCTTGTCGGCCTGCAACCAGCTCCTGTCGATGGGCAAGTTGCGGCAGGAGATGACGCTGCGGAGCACCGCCGAGCGCGAAGGGGCGCTGCCCTATATCGTCGGTGGCATCGCCGGCGTGCCGATCGGCGTCGAGTTGCTGCGCACCCTTCCGGCAGATCTTTTTTCCGCCGGCCTTGGCGCGTTTCTTGTCGCCTACGCCCTACTGATGCTGTTGATACCGAGCGCCCTGCGCATCCGCATGTCGGGCACGAAGGCAGCTGCCGCGGTTGGCGCCCTGGGCGGCATCGCGGGCGGCTTTTCCGGCTTTGGCGCTTCGGTGCTGGTCGTCTATCTGGGGCTGCGCGGCGTCGGCAAGTCCGCAACCCGGGGGATCACCCAGCCCTACATTTTCACCATGCAGCTGGCGTCGCTGGGGGTGCTCGCCCTCACCGCCTCCTCGATCTTCAACGTCTTCTTCTGGTTCTTGTGGGCGCTGACGCTGCCCGCCGTCCTGCTTGGATCGGGTACTGGCGTCGCTCTCTATCGCCGGCTCAGCGACACGAATTTTCGCCGCGCCGTCCTGATCTTACTCATCGTCTCAGGCGCGAGCCTGCTGGCCAAGGCCGTGGTTTGACGGCGCGGTCAGCAACCCCGAACTCCGAGGACTGAACAATGCGTATGAACATACAATCTCAATGGATCGCCGAGGCGGAAGCTCGCTGCCTCGGCGAGACGGCGCTGAGCCAGCGGGCGCGGCAGGAGCCCCCGATCGGGGTCGTCTGGGCCGAGCCCCGCCCGCTCTGGCGCGAGTGGATGCAGAAGACACTTACTCGCCTCACTCCCACCCGATCGGGCGCGGTGGTTTCGAGGTCACGCAAACAACGCCGTTGATGCCGCGGACCTTGCTGCCGAGTAGCCTCCAAACCCTCACGTTTAAATCATCAAATTTATATTTCCTGAAATTGAGTAACGAAATGTATCTCCCAACGTCACGATCTGGCCGCAAAGACAGCGCGGTCTGGATGCCGGTATCCATCGGCGGGGAGATACGAAATGATCGATACCCCAGTTATCATAATGTTTGTCACCATCGTCGGGATGTTTTTAGGAGGCTGTCTCTGGCTTGCCTGGAAAGATTAGCGTCATTGTGGGCATTGCCTTTTTATCCGAGAATTCCATTGCGACCGACGACGGTTAGTGCCCGGCCTCACTCCAACTCGATCGTGCCTGGCGGTTTGGACGTCACGTCGTAGACGACCCGGTTGATGCCGATCACGCGCCAAACGGGCCAGCCGACAGTGGCTGCGGGAGCGCTCCGGTCGATGATTTAGGCGTCGCCAAACAGCGCCGCGTAGCGCTCGGGTTTGAAGCCGATCTCGAGCTTGCCGTCCGCTTCGAGGACGGGTCGCTTGATCATCGAGGGCTGCTCGGCCATCAGCGCGATCGCCTTGTCCTCGGTCAGCGCCTGCCTGTCCGCCTCATCGAGCTTGCGGAACGTCGTGCCGACCCGGTTGAGTACCGTCTGCCACCCCACCGCGCGGCACCAGCGCGTGAGCTCGGCGGCCGTCACGCCTTCCTTCTTGTAGTCGTGGAAGTCATAGGCGACGCCACGCGCGCCCAGCCACTTGAAGGCCTTCTGCATCGTGTCGCAGTTCTTGATGCCGTAGATGGTGACGGGCATTGGCGGTCTTCACTCCCACTCGATCGTGCCGGGGGGTTTTGAGGTCACGTCGTAAACGACGCGATTGATGCCGCGCACCTCGTTGATGATGCGGGTCGCGGTGCGGCCCAGCACCTCGTGCGGGAATTGGTAGTAATCGGCGGAAGCGTCTCGACCTCTATCTCGTAGGCTCGTTGTGGGTTTCGGGGCTAAGGAAGCGGAAAGTACCCCTAGAAGTCCCCCTACTCAACCGAGTGCTTTACCTCCGCGCGAGCGGCGCTTCGCCACTTGGTCGCTCAGTTCTGCAACGTCATGGTCGCAAACCTCTGGATCGACCCAGATGTCCGTTGTTGCCTCCGTGACATGAAAGAGGCCGACGGCACCCGCCGCCTCGTCAAAGGTCTGGAACGGGCCGTAAGCCTCGACGTCGTTGTCCGAGTAGAAGGCACCGCGATACTGCCACAAATCGACCGTGCCCGCCCCCGCGCCCGGCCCGCCGCTATCCCATTCTTGACGGCCTACCAGTCGTCCGTCCTCGCGGATCGCTTCCCAGAGATCGTCCTCTTCATCGTCAATCAACATCGCGGTTCCCTCAGAAGCAGCGTGTGGCGAACGATCCATCCCCTACGGGGACGCTGAGGCAGCGATCTGGCTGCGCAGCTTGGGTAGAGACTGCGGGGAGCATCAGGTCTACGGCCTTGCAGTATCCGATATTTCCCGCCTGACAGAGTTTGAGGGCCTGGAGGTACAGAGCCACCTGGGTCTGGTCTAGTACCCACGGAAACCACTGCTTGGCGAAGGCGATGCCGCTCCCAGGAGGAGCCTGGGCAGCAGCAGGCCCGGCACTCAGGACAGTGATCGCCAAGGCACCCAACCCGGTACTTATCCGACTTCTCCATGAGACATGAACTGGACTGGACTTGCTCCGGAAAAGTGGAGAGTTCCCTGTGAGCAATGAGGAACTCGATGACACAGCAACGACGGTTTACGAAGGAGTTTGCGGAAGAAGCGGTCCGCCTGGTGCAAACCAGCGGGCGGACGCAGCGCGAGATCGCCAGTGATCTTGGGATTGGCCTATCGACGCTGGCCCGCTGGATCGGGCGGAGCCGGGATCGGCAGGCTGTCGACCCAATGGCAACGCAGAGCGATATCACGGCGGAGCTGAAGCGGCTGCGCCGGGAGAACGAGATCCTTCGCCAGGAGCGGGACATCCTGAAGAAGGCCACCGCTTTTTTCGCCCGGGAGGGAAGTCGATGAGGTTCACGCTCATCGATGGGGCGAAAGCGCAATTCCCCGTCTATCGCCTGTGCCGGATGCTCGGTGTCAGCCAAAGCGGCTATTTCGCCTGGAGAGGTCGGCTGGCCTGCCGCCGCCAACGCGACGACATGGTGTTGCTGGCGCATGTCCGGTCGGCCTTTGCTCTGTCGAACGGCACCTATGGCAGTCCCCGAATGACGCGGGAACTGCGGGATATCGGCCTCACGGTCGGTCGCCGCCGGATCGCTCGACTGATGCGCGACAACGGCCTGCGGGCACGGCAGAGGCGGCGGTTCAAACGAACCACCGACAGCCATCACGCCTGGCCGGTCGCGCCCAACCTGCTCGATCAGGACTTCACGGCAACGGAGCCCGACAAGAAGTGGGGCGCCGACATCTCCTATGTCTGGACCCGCGAAGGTTGGTTGTACCTCGCCGTCGTCATCGACCTGTTCGCACGCCGGGTCGTCGGTTGGGCGACCGGCGATCGGCTGCATCGCGACCTGGCCCTCGCCGCTCTGCGCAAAGCCCTGGCCATGCGCCGTCCGGCAGCAGGGCTGATCCACCACTCGGATCGCGGCAGCCAGTATTGCTCAATCGATTATCAGGCCGAACTGCGCAGGCACGGCATCCTGATCTCGATGTCCGGCAAGGGAAATTGTTACGACAACGCCATGGTTGAGACGTTCTTCAAGACCCTGAAATCCGAGCTCGTCTGGCGCACCGTCTTCTACACCCGCCAAGAAGCCGACCAGGCCATTGGCCGCTACATCGACGGGTTCTACAATCCCGTTCGGCGCCATTCTGCCCTCGACTTCACAAGCCCGGCTCAGTTCGAAAAAAACGACCGCCAAATGAGCCAATGCCTCTCCACTAAAGCGGGGCAAGTCCACCCATCTTCCGGACCGCCAGTACGCTACTAACCAATTGTGACGCTCGTCTATCAAATTCGCTGCTGTCTCAAGTATATCTTGGCCCGACGAACGCTGGCTTTGCCCTTGGCCGAATAAATGACCGTTTTCGGCGCAAAGCGGCCGGAGATCAGCGGCGTTAATACTCCCGCGCCAGGTCGATCTGTTGCAAGAGGCCGCGGCCGGCCTCGATGCTGTTGACGTTGGCGGCGATCTCGGTGACCAGCTGCGCGACCGTCGGGCGGCGCGCGACATGCGGCATCACCGTGACCTTGGGGTGCGTCCATAGCGGGCTTTCCGGCGGCAGCGGCTCGGGCTTCAGCGCGTCGAGCGGGGTGACGCTGGGCATTGCAGGCAGCCTGTCGTGGGGTGGTACGGAAGGCCGTCGGTGATCAGTGCCCCCCGTGCAACATCTACATCATCGCCAGGGCGGGCTCGGGGCTACCACAAATCCTTCCTCGAATTTTTCCTGGCTGCCGGATCGAGCCTTGGGAGCCATCACCGCCGCGTCTTCGAGGGAAACCAGCCGAGGCGCTCCAATTCATCAAGACCTGGTTTGCCGACGACCACGCCGGGCTACTGCGGGTCAAGCTGGTCATGGATGCCATCGGTGAGAGCAGCCGAGCCAATTTCAACAAGAACGTCCGCAAGCACCCAGGCTTCAGGCTGCATCTCGGGAAAGAAGGCTTCTACGAGGAGCGGAGTGCGAGCGGTTTGAGTTGTCGGGGCTTTCGCCAAGAGCTGGAGGACGAGCCACCCTCAGCGGCCATCTTCCTGAATGATGGTCCTGCGGTCAGACCGAGCCGTTGACGGCGAAGAAGCTGGCGAGGCCCGAAGGGGTCAACTATCCCCAGATCAGGTACATCACCGCCCATGCGCTGGTGAACACGACGATAAAGCACATCGACAGGGCGTTACGAGATAATGGCATTGGGGGTACTCATTACGGTAACCGACAGCTGGGGTAGCCGACAGCATTACCTATCGTGACGAACGCCAGTCAGCCCGCCTTGATCCAGATCAGTTCCTTCGGCCCGGGCCTTCGCTCACATCGAGCGTCCCTGCGGTCACACCGAGCTGTTGACGGCGAAGATGATGGAGACCGATGGCGTCCGGCCGGAGCAGAAGGTGGTTGATCTCGGGAAGCGGATGCGATGCCGGGAGTGCGACGAGCGAGGACAGGCGGTGGTGTCGATCAGGTGGGCAAATAAGCTATAGTTGCTCTCCTGCCGCGCGCGACGAAGAGGGGACGTCGGTGGCTCGATCCAAAATGAGACGCAACCCGGCGGCGTTCGGACGCGGCACCGGCGTGCCTCATCCCGTTGACGTCCATGTCGGCAAGCGCATCCGGTTGCAGCGGCTACTGCTCGGAATGAACCAGGACACCCTTGGCAAGGCCCTCGGGCTGAGCTTCCAGCAGGTGCAGAAATACGAGAAGGGCGCCAATCGGGTCAGCGCCTCTCGCCTCGCCGAGATGGCCACGGTTTTGGGCGTGCCGATCCCGTTCTTTTTCAGCGGCCTCTCCGCGCCTGATAATACCCTCAGCACCGAAGATCGGCAGTGGCAAGAGTGGACGGAACACGGTGAGACGATTGAGCTGATCCGTTGTTACCACGCAATTCCCGACGATGGGGTACGTCAGCAATTCCTCGATCTGATCAAGACGATAGCTGGAGCGTCGACGGACCCACGTAAGACGGGTGAGGAGGTGTCTTACCTTCGTGAACCCGGGGCACCACGACGAACCGGCGCCGTTGATTGGGGGTCGTGACGCGCCACCCGGGCGCCGCGAGCAGAGCCTTCCGCAGCGGCGAACTGCGCGGCCATCTGGTATCATCGACCGATGTGTGGCCGCGCTCGCCTTTCCACCGACTTCAGTGAGATTAAGCTGGTCTTCAACCTGCCACCGGACCAGCCGGTGCCGAACTTCGCGCCCACCTACAACCTCGCACCGACTGACCCGATCCCCATCGTGCGTTTCAACCACGTTGCGGGCCACCGCGATCTCGCCATCGCTCGCTGGGGCCTCATCCCCTACTGGGCCAAGGACATCAAGATCGGCTACTCGACCTTCAACGCCCGATGCGAGGAGGTTGAGAACAAGCCCGCCTTCCGTGAGGCATTCCGTCGCCGTCGCTGTCTGGTGCCGTTGGATGGCTTCTACGAGTGGAAGAAGCTCGGCCCAAAGGACAAGCAACCCTACGCTATCGCGCTCAAGGGTGACGGGCTTATGGCGATGGCGGGCCTGTGGGAGACGTGGCGCTCACCGGCCAGCGAGGTGGTCCGCAGCGCGACGTGGACAAGCGTGTTGGGAACGTCAAGAACAACGATGGATCGTTGTTAGAGCCAGTGTCGCCATAGACGTATTAACCAAGATAGTAACTCCGCTTAGTCATTCTTCAATAAACACGCGACAGCGTGGAGCGATGCATTATGCTGTTTTCGTTACCCAAATCATGGCCATGGTCACAATTGTTGGCCTAATTATCATGTATTTTTACTCAAGCCGTTGATTTGGTCCGTGAGACCTAGTGGTATCGCGTAACGCGAGAACCTCAGCCGGTGGATAAGCGCGTCGGGAACGTCAAGAACAACGACCCGTCGCTGGTTGAGCCGGTGCCGGTGGTGTAGCCCTATGACAACCCCACTTTGCTCCGCCAGCAGGATCGCTTACTGCGGCTTCCAGAGACCGCCGGGGCAGGGAGCCTTCAAGGCGTCCTCCATTGCCGTAGCCCGCACTGCACTCCCCCTCGCGAACGCGCCAGGGAAACGCGCTGAGGGCGGGAAGATTGCTAGGGCGCTCTCGCCTTGAGCAAATTCACAAACGCGGAGCACGATACCAGCATGAACTTCGCATCCTCGAAATCCAGCTTGGGCTTGTCCATCAGCCCGTGACGGATGCCGTGCGCATCGCTGGTGAAGCCATAGAGCTTGCCGAACGCGTCCCGTAATGCTGGGTGCAATTCGACGCCACTGGCATCAAGCTGCTTGAGAGCGTCACCAAGGGTGGCCTTCGGCTTCCCTGTCACAAGGCCACACATGCTTTCAACCGCAGAAATCGCCTCTTTGATGGAGTTGCGGAAGTCGGGAGCCTTGCGATCAGAAAGCAGTTCGACGGCTCGCTGAATGTGCGTAGCCACCGGCCCAAAGTGGTCGTCACGCAAAGACGCTTCATCGATAGCCGCTATCTCTTCCTCGGAGGTGAGCGGCGCAACCTGATCGCCGACGATCCGGTAAGCGGACATCTCCCGTTCTAGGCAAATGTTGCACTCGGATACAAAATCCTCGCGCGAGACGCCGTGATTTCTCATTCGGTCGAAATCAAACCATTCTAGACAGAACTCGATGAGGTCATAGACCCTGAACCAGCTATCTTCCTGGTTAGCAAAGACCCAATTCTCAATGTAGTGACGAGTGTAATCGTCACCTACTTCCTGATCGGTTCGTTGTTGAAAGAACACCACCCACAGAATGCTGTAAAACCTCGTGTGGCCGTATTCACCAAACGCGGGAATGCCAGATAGCCGAAGTACGTTAGCGTCAATTACATTCCAAAGGCCATTCCGGAGCGGTTTATCTACAGCAGTAATTTGCAATGTAGAGCGGATGGGTCGAAATCCCTGACGTTGAGAGAAACGCATTGCCTCCTCACAATGAAAGCGACCCTCAACACGTCTTCGTTGAGGGCCGGGAGTATGTAGGTAGCGTTTGGCGATTATTCTAGCGTTCCGCGTACCGATCTCTTGCCCCCGGCCAGGGCTGCTGTAACGCATCGCTTCGGGGCCCTTTCAGAGGCCGCCAGGGGCATAAAGCCTTCCACGCTCGTTTTATTGGTCAGTGGCCGAATAGGGCCTCCAGCGGCCTCCTACGCGCTCCTGCGGCCTCTACCAACGACCGCCCCAGCGGCCCCCCCAGCGATTACCCCAACCGCCTCCCCAGCCCTGGGTGCCGCAGACGACACGAAGGATCACGAGCAGAATTATCGCTCCGATGGTGGCGTTGGCTATCAGGGCGATCATCCCTACGCCGAGGTGGATGCCGACACGAGGCAACAGCCAATCACCGATAAACGCTCCGATCACACCCACGGCTAGGTCGCCGATGAGCCCGAAGCCGCCACCATCGACGATCTTCCCCGCCAGCCACCCTGCGATGACGCCGACGACTACGATGATCAGAATGCTCTCGTTCGACAGGTACATCGGATTTTCCTCCCGCTAGGCTCGCGTCACGCCCAACGCGCTAGGTGAAATGATCAACGCCATGTTTTCGTGATGGTTTCAGTTCTCGGGGTAAATGACCAGTCTCGGGGTTCTTTTCCTGGCACGATGGGAGGCACGGGCAGTGGCCACCCTCCGTCCCCACTTGAAGTGCCACGATCAGTCCAGGGCGGGGTCGAGCGGGTTGGTCATTCCGCTGCGTCCAGCATAGCAATGGCGGCATCGTAGGCTTCGGGGGCGAGATGGGCGTACCTCATGGTCATCGCGAAGGAGCTATGCCCCAGGAGCTTAGAGCTGACTGAAAAAGAGTTGAGTGATCTCAACAGGTTGTGATCTCATCGTTGTTGCGACACAAACGGTGGGGTTCACGATGGCCTGGAGTGAGATCACTCGCCGACAATATCGGCGCGAGGGGTTGCGCTACGCAAGCGACATGACCGATGCCGAGTGGGCCTTGATCGCGCCATTGATGCCGGTGCGATGCGTGATCGGCAGACCGCGCGAAACCGACCTGCGCGCGGTCGTGGAGGCGCTGCTCTATATGGCCGCAACAGGTTGCCAGTGGCGGCAGGTTCCGAAGGATTTCCCCTTATTCGACGATCCAGGGTTATTTCTACCGCTGGTCGCGCGATGGCACGCTGGCTAAGATGGACACGTGCTGGTCATGGCTGCGCGCGAGAAGGTGGGGCGCGAAGCCAGCCCGGACGCTGGCGTGATCGATAGCCAGTCGTCAAGACGACGAAAGCGGCGGTCCCGAGGCTATGATGCCGGCAAGAAGATCAAGGGCCGCAGCGTCACATCGTCGTCGACACGCTCGGGCACCTGGTGGGGTTGCAGGTCCATGCCGCCGACATCAGGATCGCGATGGTGCCGTCGGCGTCTTTGCCTCGATCCGATATCTCATCCTGGTTGCGCCATATCTCGCCGATGGCGGCTATGCGGGTGACAAGTTGCGGCGGGAACTGGCGCAGATCGGCCGCTGGACGATCGAGGTGATCAAACGCTCCGACAAGCTCAGCGGGTTCGAAGTGCTGCCACGTCGCTGGGTCGTCGAGCGCCTTTCGCCTGGCTCGGTCGGTGTCGAAGGCTCACCAAAGACTTCGAGGCCACCCTGGTCAGCGCTGTGGACTGTCCTGGTCGCCCATATCAGGCTGCTCACAAGATGGGCGTACCTCATCGTCATCGCCAAGGAGCTGTGACCGAGCAGCTTAGATACCTCCATCAACGGCACGCCCTTCATGACAAGCCGAGACGCGAAGGTGTGGCGCGTGTCGTGGATGCGGAAGTCGCCAACCTCTGCACGCTCACAAGCGGCGTAGAACGCACGGTGTGGCCGGTTGAACGGCTTCGCCCTTCGGGGCCTCCCATTCTTCGGTCCTGTCTGGCGATGGAGAAAGACCCGGCATCGCCCTCTGGGCAGAGCTGGCCTGGAGCCGTGCTCAGCAACTGCTCGGCACTGCCGGGTCAGCGGGACGCTGCGTGGCAAACCGGACTTGGTCGTCATGAACTTGACCATCCCCCGAGGCAGTCGGTCGATCTGTACATCGCGCCAAGTCAGTTGGGCGGCCTCGCTGAGGCGCGCGCCAGTGTCGAGGAGGAAGACCAGCAGGTCGCGAAGATGCGGAGCGGCGGTATCGAGGAGACGGTCCTCCTCGGCTCGCGTCAGCCACCGATAGCGTTGATTGCGCAGCTTGAAGAGCGAGATCGACGGCACCTGCTCTAACGCCCCCCAGTCCTGCGCGGCCTTACGGAGCACGGCCTTGAGGACGGCGAGATGTCGGTTCACGGTGGCCGGGGCTTTTCCTTACGCAGGAGCGCCTCGCTGAAGTTGGCGATCGCTGCGGCAGTGATGAGGCGCATCGGAGTATCCGCTCCAAGATCGTGTTTGATGCGGTCATGCAGGTAGCCTCTCAGCGCGTCCGCTGCTCGGGCTCGGCTGCGTGGCATCAAGACCGGATAACGGTCCAGCGCCTCACCCAGGCTCAAAGCCGGTTGATCCCGTGTCCTGGACCGAGAGGTAGAGCTCGACTCGCAACCGTTGTTCCAGCCGCCGTGCATCGCGCTTGGAGTGGTCTTGGAGGAGCATCTGCGGCGGCGACCGCCGACCTCAAGCTCGATCAGCCAGTAGGGAGAGTTGGGTTGCTTGTAGACGGTCATGGCGGTGTTCCTGTTCCAGAACACCCCTACTGCCACCCCTACTGTGATCTGACGCCGATACGGACCACCTCAAGCGAGATGGTCAGCTAGACCATCTAAGCTCGTCAACTACCTCACTCCCACTCGATCGTGCCGGGCGGTTTTGAGGTCACGTCGTAGACGACGCGGTTGATGCCGCGCACCTCGTTGATGATGCGGGTGGCGGTGCGGCCGAGCACCTCGTGCGGGAATGGGTAGTAGTCGGCGGTCATGCCGTCGGTCGAGGTCACCGCGCGCAGCGCGCAGACATTGTCGTAGCTGCGCGCATCGCCCATGACGCCGACCGTCTTGACCGGCAGCAGCACGGCGAAGGCCTGCCAGATCTCGTTGTAGAGCCCGGCCTTGCGGATCTCGTCGAGGAATACGGCGTCAGCGCGTTGTAATATCTCGAGCTTGCTCTCGTGTCACCTCACCAGGGATGCGGATCGCCAGGCCCGGGCCGGGGAACGGGTGGCGCTCGACGAAATGTTCGGGCAGGCCCAGTTCGCGGCCCAGTTCGCGCACCTCGTCCTTGAAGAGTTCGCGCAACGGCTCGACGAGCTTCAGTTTCATCCGCTCGGGCAGGCCGCCGACATTGTGGTGCGATTTGATCGTGACGCTGGGGCCGCCGGTGGCGCTGACCGACTCGATGACGTCGGGGTAGAGCGTGCCCTGCGCCAGGAACTCGACGCCGCCGATCTCCGTGCGCCTCGGCGTCGAACACGTCGATAAAGGTGGCGCCGATGATCTTGCGCTTCTGCTCGGGGTCGGTGACCCCGGCGAGCTTGCCGAGGAACAAGTCGCCCGCGTCCTTGTGGATGAGCGGGATGTTGTAGTGGCCGCGGAACAGGCGCACGACCTCCTCGGCCTCGCCGAGCCGCAACAGGCCGGTATCGACAAAGATGCAGGTGAGCCGCTCGCCGATCGCCTCGTGGATGAGGGCCGCGGCGACCGCCGAGTCGACGCCGCCGGAGAGGCCGCACACGACGCGCCCGCCCGCCGACCTGGTCGCGGATGCGCTGCACCGCCTGGGCGCGGAACGCCGCCATCGTCCAGTCGCCGCGAGCAGCCGCAGATGCGATGGGTGAAGTTCTTGAGCAGCGCGCCGCCCTGCGGCGTGTGCACGACCTCGGGATGGAACAGGCAGCCGTAGAAACGCCGCGTGTCGTCGGCGATCGAGGCGTAGGGCGCGCTGTCGGTCGCGGCGACGACACGGAACCCGCCGGGGATCGCGTCGACCCGGTCGCCATGGCTCATCCACACCTGGGCGCGCGAGCCCTTCGGCCAGAGGTCTTCGAAGAGCGGACTGTCATCGACGATATCGATGACGGCGCGGCCGAATTCCTGGCTGTCGCAGAGCGTGACGCGGCCGCCAAGCTGCGCGCACATCGTCTGCATGCCATAGCAGATCGCCAGCACCGGGACGCCGAGATCGAAGACGATGTCGGGCGCACGCGGGGTTGTCGCTAGTGTCACCGAGGCCGGGCCGCCCGAAAGGATGATGCCCTTGGGCGCGAAGGCGCGGATCGCCTCGGTGCTCATCGTGTAGGGGTGGATTTCGCTGTAGACGCCGTTCTCGCGCACGCGCCGCGCGATCAGCTGGGTGACCTGGCTGCCGAAATCGAGAATCAGGATTTTATCGGTCATCGGTATCGGTGGTCTCGGGTTCGGGTGGAGCGGGCTTGCGTTCGAAGATCGCGACAAAGAAACCGTCGGTGCCGTGCTGCGCCGGGGTGAGGCGCAGATAGTCGCTTCCGCCGGGGCAGGGCGTGCCGAATCGCTTCTCGCCAGGCCTGCGCGGCGGGGTACGAGCGTGAAATCCGGCGTCTCGGCGAGGAAACGCTCGGCCTGCGCCTCGTTCTCCTCGCGCAAGAGCGAGCAGGTGACGTAAGCGAGGCGCCCGCCGGGCCTCACCAGCCGCGCCGCGCTGGCAAGGATGTCGTGCTGGCGGATCTGCAGCTCGGCGAGGTCGTTGGGCGTGGCGCGCCATTTGGCGTCGGGGTTGCGCCGCCAGGAGCCGACGCCGAGGCAGGGCGCATCGACCAGCACCCGGTCGAAGCTCTTGGCGTGGCGCTTGACCCACGGGTCGCGCTCGCTCGATAGCGCGTGGCGCTCGACATTGCTCGACGCCGGCGCGGCGCAGCCGCTGGCCGGAACGGTCGAGCCGCCAATCCGCCGTGTCGCAGGCGACGAGCTTGCCGCGGTTCTTCATCGATGCGGCCAATGCAAGCGTCTTGCCGCCGGCCCCGGCGCAGAAATCGACGACGCGCATGCCAGGCTTGGCGCCGAGCAGGAGCGCGGCGAGCTGCGAGCCCTCGTCCTGCACCTCGACCAGCCCCTCCTTGAACGCCGCGAGGCCGAGAGCGGCGCGCGCTCGGCGAGGCGCAGGCCGATGGGCGACCACGGGGTCGGCTCGGCGCGGATGTTCTCGGCGGCGAGGGCCTTGCGGGCGCCGTCGCGGTCGGTCTTGAGCAGGTTGACGCGCAGATCGACCGGCGCCGGCGCGTTGAGCGCCTGCCATCTCCTCTTCCAGCCGGTTGCCGTAGACCGCTTCGAGATAGGGTTCGAGCCAGTCGGGCAGATCGTTCGCCACCGCGCGCGGCATCGCCGGGTGGCGCAGGCTGCGCCCGGCCAGCGCCTTGCACCAGCCGGTCCTCGACCGGCGACAGCGCGGCGGGGCGAAACCGGCCGCCGTCGAAGCTGCCGGCGATCTCGCCCGCCGGCTCGCTCTCGGCGACCGCCAGCGCCGCGATCATCCGGCTGCGCGGCGACGGCGGCGATGTTGTTGCGGCCGGCGCGCTCCACCCACCAGTCGAGCGCGGCGCGGTGGCGCAGCACCGCGTAGACATGGCGCGACGACCTGCGGCGCGGTCCTTGGACCCGATATAGCGATGCGAGCGGAAATAGGCGGCGGCGACGTCATCCGCCGGCCGGCTGCCGGCGGCGAGAGTTTCGAGGATGTCGATCGCGGCGGCGATGCGCGCTCCGGGGGTCACATATCCTGCCGGTAATTCGGCGATTCCCGAGTGATCGCGATGTCGTGCACGTGGCTTTCCCGGAGGCCCGCGCCGGTGATCCGCACGAACTGGCAGTTCTGCTGCATCTCGGCGATGGTGCGGTTGCCGGTATAGCCCATCGCCGCTTTGAGCCCGCCGATCAGCTGGTGGATGATGTTGCCGACCGGGCCCTTGTGCGGCACCCGGCCCTCGACGCCCTGCGGGCACCAGCTTCAAGCGTGTCGGTGACTTCCTGCTGGAAATAGCGGTCGGCCGAACCGCGCGCCATCGCCCCGATCGAGCCCATCCCGCGGTAATATTTGTAGCTGCGGCCCTGGTAGAGGAACACCTCACCCGGGCTCTCGTCGGTGCCGGCGAAGAGTGAGCCGAGCATCGCGCAATCGGCTCCGGCGGCGATCGCCTTCGCCAGGTCGCCGGAAAACTTGATGCCGCCATCGGCGATCACCGGCACGCCGTGCTTGCGGCATTCCTCGACCGCGTCGGTGATCGCGGTGAATTGCGGCACGCCGACCCCGGCGACCATCCGCGTGGTGCAGATCGAACCCGGGCCGATGCCGACCTTGACCGCGTCGGCGCCGGCCTCGATCACCGCGCGGGCGCCCTCGGCGGTCGCGACATTGCCGACGATGACCTGGGTGTAGTTCGACATGCGGCGGATTTCTTCCACTGCCTTGAGGACCCGCCGCCGAATGGCCGTGCGCGGTATCGACGACCATGATGTCGACCCCGGCGTCGAACAGCGCCTCGGCGCGTTCGAGTTCGCCCTTGCCCGTGCCGGCGGCGGCGGCGACGCGCAGCCGGCCGTGCTCGTCCTTGGCTGGCGTTCGGATGAAGCTGCGCCTTCTCGATGTCCTTGACGGTGATCAGCCCGACGCAGCGATACTCGTCGTCGACCACGAGCAGCTTTTCGATCCGGTGCTGATGCAGCAGCCGCTTGGCCTCGTCGCGATCGACGCTTTCGCGCACGGTGACGAGGTTCTTGTGGGTCATCAGCTCGCTGACCTTCTGGCGCGGGTCGCTGGCGAAGCGCACGTCGCGATTGGTCAGGATGCCGACCAGCTTGCCGCCGGTCTCGACCACCGGGATGCCGGAAATCCGGAAATCGGCCATCAGCCGCAGCGCGTCGGCCAGGGTTTCGTCTGGGTGGATGGTCACCGGGTTGACCACCATCCCGGCCTCGAACTTCTTGACCTTGCGCACCTCGGCGGCCTGCTGGTCGATCGGCAGGTTGCGGTGGATGACGCCCAGCCCGCCCGCTTGCGCCATGGCGATGGCGAGCGCGCCTTCGGTCACCGTGTCCATCGCCGCCGAGACCAGCGGGATGCCGAGCTCGATCTCTCGTGTGATGCGCGTTTTCGTGTCGGTGTCGCCCGGCAGGATGCTGCTGGCGGCCGGAACCAGCATGACGTCGTCGAAGGTGAGCGCTTGCCGGATCTCCATGCCATCTCCTTATCGATGGCGGCGCACTATACACCGAAGGTTCGCGGGCGAAACAAGCGCCCCGAGAACGGCTTATATGGGCAGCTATGCGCCGCCGCGAAACCCCTTCGCGACGACATAGGTCTCCGCCGATTCGGCGCGGCTCGCCGCCGGCTTGGCGTGGCGCAATTCGGCGAACGACTTCTTTAATCGCGGCCAGCAGCTCGCCCTCCGCGCCGCCCTGGAATACCTTGGCGACAAAGGCGCCGCCGGGCCTGAGCAGGGTCTGGGCGAGAGCGAAAGCATCCTCGGCCAGCGCGACGACGCGCAGATGGTCGGTCGCGGCGTGACCCGTCGCCGGCGCCGCCATGTCGAGAGCACGAGATCGGCCGTACCGCCGAGCGCGGCGCGGATCGCCGTCACGGTCGCGGCGTCGCGGAAATCGCCGTGGATCAGGGTCGCGCCTAGCAGCGAATCGGTCGGGCTCAGATCGACCCCGACGACTGACGCCGGTTGGCCCGACCACCGCCGCAGCGACCTGGCTCCAGCCGCCTGGCGCGCAGCCGAGATCGACGACGCGCATGCCGCGCGCCAGCAGGTGAAAGCGCTGGTTGAGCTGTTCCAGCTTGAAGGCGGCGCGCGAGCGGTAGCCGACGCGGTGCGCCTCGGCGACATAGGGGTCGTTGAGCTGGCGGGTCAGCCACTCGGTCGAGGACGGCTTGCGCCGCCGTGAACGGTGCGGCCGGACCGTCAGCCCGCCGCTCTTGCCGCGT
The DNA here is from genome assembly GCA_963773625.1 of uncultured Alphaproteobacteria bacterium. Taxonomy (GTDB): domain Bacteria; phylum Pseudomonadota; class Alphaproteobacteria; order ATCC43930; family CGMCC-115725; genus DATARH01. The sequence continues at coordinate 284,176 of CAVZCJ010000016.1, forward strand.
GCGGGCCATCAGACGGACGCGGCAGCCTGCATCAGATCGAACAGGATGCCTTCGCGAATACCGCGGTCGGCGACGCGCAACTGGCCGACCGGCCAGGTCGCGCAGATCGCATCGAGGATCGCGCAGCCGGAGAGCACGAGGTCGGCGCGCTCGCGGCCGACGCACGGGCTGGCGGCGCGGCCGGCGAGGTCGAGCCCCGCGAGGTGCCGTGACACCCTGTCGATCTGGTCGAAGGTGAGGGAGCTGCCGTCGACCATCGCCCGAATATAGCGCGGCAGCGCCAGGTGGATGCCGGCGAGGGTCGTCACCGTGCCCGAGCTGCCGACCATCTGAACCCGGCGGCCCTCGACCTCGCGGCGGATACGGTGTTCGCGTTCGAACGGCGCCAACGCGGCCTCGGCCTCGGCGACCATTGCGCGGTAGATCGCGTGCGACACCTCGACTCCGCCAAACCGCTCGGTGAAGGTGACGACCCCAAAGGGCAGCGAGATCGAGCCCAGGATCTCGGTCTTGGGCCGCACCGCCGCGACTCCGTTCGCGCCATGACGCAGCCAGACGATCTCGGTCGAGCCGCCGCCGATGTCGAAAACAATCGCGTAGGGGGCGCGCGGATGCAAAAGAGGCGCACAGCCGGAGACGACAAGTCGCGCCTCTTCGGCGGTCGAGATGATCTCGAGCTCGATGCCGATTTCGTCCTGCACCCTGGTAAGGAACTCGCGGCAATTGGCGGCACGCCGGCACGCTTCGGTGGCGACGCAGCGCGCCCCGGCGACGCGGCGGTGTGCGATCTTCGCGGCGCAAACGCGCAGCGCGTCAAGCGTGCGCGCCATCGCCGCTTCACAGAGCGCGCCGCTGGCTTCGAGGCCCTCACCGAGCCGGACGATCCGCGAAAATGCGTCGACGACGCGGAAACTCGTACCAGCGGGGCGGGCGATCAGCAGGCGGCAGTTATTGGTCCCGAGGTCAAGCGCAGCGAAAGTCGCCGAGGCCGGTCGCGCCGACGCTTCCGCCTTCAGCGACGCGGCGAGCGGAGCCGCTGCACCCGCCCCCGAAGGGTAGGTGTCTGCGCCACGATCAGTGGCCACCGCGCGTCGTTCCCTTAAGCATCGCGTAATGTAGCACAAGCGCGCCCGACCGAAAGGCCGCGCCGGCCCGCTACCAAAGCTCGCCTGGGTATGATATCAGGGCCGCGCAGGCCCTCCGCTCGGCCACCCGCCGAAGCTGGTGGGGGATCGTCTAACGGTAGGACAGCGGACTCTGACTCCGCCAGTCTAGGTTCGAATCCTAGTCCCCCAGCCAAGCGTTTCATTCGTCCAGGGAGGGTTGGACAAAATAGCCCGCTCAGGGGAAGTCAGGTATCGATTCATTGAGCAGTGGGGTTGTCGCGCAATCGGGCGTGGGGCCAAGATCGTCCCCGATTGTTGCCGTTTTCGGCGTGATGATGGAGATAAATAGGTCCCTAAATTGAGTATTCGGCACAATTCTGGTCTGATCTCCATTGTATTCACTGTGCCATTCATTTTAACGCTAGCGTATTTTGTTCAGAAAGATGTCTACGATTGGCATTTTTTCGATACCGGGGTGACGGCGCCTTATAATCTGTTTCGTACCATCTTCGCTGTTTATCTGTTCGGGGCTATTTGCGTTCCGGGAGTCGCAGCGCTATCGGCGATCGGGGGACCGGCGACGCTTGCTGGGCTTCCGCCAATGGCTCGGCTCGCCGGGTCGTTTTTTTGCGGCGCCGCCCTGTGGCATGGGCTGCTGCTGGTCCTCGGTCTTCTCGACCTCTACGTCTATCCAGTTGCCGCCGCCTTGGGAGTTGTGGCTGTTGTGCTGACCCCGGCCCTATTTGGGGCCGATCTTGTCTGAACTTCATACTCGTGCCCGCGGCGTGTTGCGAGCGCAGTCGCGGGCTGTCGCTTGGGGAACCAGGGCTCTCGGAATCGCCACCGTTCGCCGGGGCCTTTTTGCTATTAGCCGTCAAGGGATTGTTTCCTGCTGGCGGGCACGATTATTTCAATCACTACCATGGATATTATGAAGCCGTCCTAAGAAATCACGGCATCTGGCCAAACGATGTTTGGTTTCAATTTTTTTACTCGAAAGGCATGGGTCTGTTCTTTTTGGGGATGTCGCTGACCGATCCCTTGGCGCCGTCAATCGTCACCTACTCCTTCGCCATTGGCACTGCGATAGTTCTGTTTTTGTTGATTGACCGGATGTCGCCAGCAGCAAGTTTTTGGCCTTGGGTGTCGGTTGTCGCCTATTTCGTATTTTACACCTACACCCCCGGCATTGGCGTTTATTCAACCTACGGCGGCTGGGGGGACTTTCAGAAGCCGCATGAAATCGATGCGGCGTTCGTGGTTGCATTCGTGTGGTTGTGTGTTGAGTTGCGAGCTGCGAGCGAGGTTGAGCGGCGGCTTTGGTTTTTCGCCGCGGCGAGTTGCATTTTCATCGTGTCGTTCGTCGAATTGGTGAGTGTGCTCGTCCTCGGCCTGTTCACAACAGTATTGATGGCGAGTGCCTTGATCCGCCGCCGTTGGGGCGAGGCCAAATCATTATTCGCATTGGCTTTCGTGGGCGGGTGCGGATTTGCCGTTGCTCTTGTCCTTAACTACGTGCTCACCGGTCTACCGAGTGACCAATTTATCGGCGACACGTGGCCGTGGGCCGATGTCAGAAAGCTCAATGGTTGGGGAGTCTTGCCTTGGCTTTCGGTCTTGATGCTCGGGTTAAGAGTAATGAAGATCGCAAGCGCCAATTATTATTCAGGAGATTGGCAGTTTTTGGAATTTTATCGGGACATAATTCACATCGACTGGCTTAGGCCTTTGCTTCCCAATTTGTCGATATTTAGTGCGCTGCTCGGCAGTGCGGTATTCTATCGGGCGCGGCGGATGCAAACCGAACAAGACATCGCGCCCCTCACGCTATCGCTCGTCCTTCTCGCCGTCGTGGCCGTGGCGGCGGCAAGCGCCGGCAAAAGCCAGCCACTCTCTTTCTATCGCTATAGTTCGTTCTGTCTGCCGGTTGTCCTCGGCCTTATCGGTTGCGGCTGGCTCTACATTGGCGCGCCGATCCGCATCCGCTGGTTGAATAGTGCGATAAGATATGTTCTGCCCGTAGCCCTTCTGGCGATTGCGCTGAGCCAATTTTGGCTCGATCAACGCCGTGCGTTGAAGCAGGTTATTCCAAATGCTTTCGCCTTTGCCAAAGGATCGATCAGCATCCGTCAAGCCTACGGGGATCAACAGGGTTGGCCCGGGCGCTTCCCTTGGGGCGGCATCTTTCCTGGTACCATCGGCGCTTGGAAAACCGCCGGTCCGGACGTCCGAATCTGGTCGATGCATCCCTTTGCCTACTGCATGTTGCCGCATTGCCGATTTGAAACGTTCCAATCGTATATCCTCTCGCCGCACTTGTTGGACATGTTGGTCGGCCCAGCCGAGGAAACCCGTGACGTTCTTCAGCGAGAAGGTCTCGACTATTTTTTTTACACGACTGAAATGAAAATGTGCGACGTCCTCCCGTTGACCAAGCCGTTCGCGCCCGGTGAGATCGCCAACTATCTTGGAACTAAGTGGACCGACGGGAGATCGTACCTTCTGACCTGGCTTGGGCCGGGAGTGAGCAAGCTGACCCCAGAGTGGGTCGCGCAATACAAAGCAGCCGTTGATGGCGAGCAAGATTGCCTCCGCTTCCTTCCACTTGAGTCGATGCTCAGCCTACGGGAGCAATTGCGCGGTGGCGCCCACTGGGGTCGTGACTTGAGGCTTCCGGGCTTCACCTCAAACTGAGGCCAGCCCTCTGCAAGACTACCGGGCGTTGCGGGGAGTCCGCTGTCCCGAGTTTATATCGCTCATTCATTTGAACGAAATCGCGCCTTCTCAACTTTGACTCAGGTCAACGCTGATGTCTTGTCCCCGCTCCTAAGTGAGGGGAGTAATTCCCGCAGGAGCGCGCCCGTGACCTCCACTATTGCCGCATATTCCGAAGCCGCGATCGCCAGACCGGCTTTCCGAGCGCGGTTTGAGACGAGCGACCTGGTGACACGTCTGCGGCTGGTTTCTCTGCTGCAGCCGATGTCGCTTCACGCCGAGGAGGTCACAGCGCTCGCTTTCGAGGCGGCGGCGGAGATTGAACGCCTTCGCGGGGGTGAGATGCTCGAGATCGAGCACGCCGACACGACGGCAATTGATTGGCAGCGCCAGGAGGTTGTCCGCAACGGCGCGCGCGTTCCGCTCACCGGGTGCGAGTGGCTGATATTTTCCCGACTGGTCAAAAGCGCGGGGAAGCTCGTCACGAGAGGCGAATTGCTCGACGAAATATATTGGTGTGACCCGAGCGGCGGCGCCGGGCCGAAGATGATCGATGTCTACGTTTGTAGGCTCCGGAAGAAATCTCCCTGGCCGATCACGGCCGTACGGGGCCGCGGTTATGTGATCGATGGTTGCCGGTTCGAAAGACCGCCGGTCCCGCTGCCGAGAGCCGTCGCTGGGGTGACGCGCGAGCGCCTAATGGCGGGGCGTTGAAGAAGCCTCGAGCATACCGGAGCATCGCGCGAGACGTGGAAGCTATTGGTATTTTTGCCTCCGCTTAGAGTCGCTCGAACTCCACCGTTACCTTCTTGGTCAATGTCTCGGCGGTAAACGGATTGAGAAGCTCGGTGGCCCCTCGATCGGAAAGGGCAAAATTGTCCGGCCCGGCTCCGCCGGTCATGTAGATGATTCTCAAATCGTGGCGCTGCGTCGCGCGCTCGCACCGATTGAGTCGCCGTGCGGCGTGCCTGCCGGCATCTCGAGATCGGTAAGCATCAGGGAAATCGCATTGCTGCTCTCGATTGCCTGCATTGCATCGCAGAAACCTTGCGCTGCCGTGACCGCGAAGCCCGCGCTTTCCAGCATGCGGACGACGGTTCGCTGGAACTGCGCATTGTCTTCAACGACCAGGATATGCCGGCTACTTTGCGCTTGCATGATGAATGGGCGGGAGGGCTTCGGCTGCTTCGATGTTCTGAGGGTGGACAACCGGAATATTGGCGATCAGGCGCACCAGGTCCGACTGCCGCTCGACGTCGCATTTTTTCAAGATCGCACTAAGCTGGGTGCGCAGGGTGGTGATCTGCACCCCGAAATCCGCGACGATCTCTTTCATCCTTCTGCCGCGCACCAGCGCCAGGGCGAGACGGCTTTCCGCCGGCGATAGCCCAAAAAGCTCGGCCAGTTCACTTTCGGAGACCAGCCTCTCGCGGGGAGTGGAGACCAAGATCAGCGCCAACGGCATGTCGCCCCAGGCGTGTCCGGCGCCGACCGGCGCCACCCGGACGATGAGCGCGGGACGCCCGCCGTCCCGAACGACCAGCATGCACCCGCCGGATCGTGCTTTTCCTCGCGTGGTGGCATTGGCGATCAGCGAGGTGAGCTTTGACGTCTCGAAGTTGCGGCGCGCGCAAATCTGGCCCTCATGGATGGTCAGGGCGTCGCCGGTTCGCAGTATCTGTTCCCCGATCCTATTCGCCTCGATCACCTGGCCGCCAGCGTCCGTGAAGATTGCTCCCGCGTCGAGATCCGCAAGTCGGCCAAACCCGATCGGCGTCCGATAACCGGCTTCCATCAGTCCCAGATTGAGTCTCGCCGCACTATGGAGCGGACTGATGAGCGCTTCCAGTGCCTGCGGATTTCGGGGAAACGGGCCGGTGTCGCCGGTGGCGCGGTGAAGCCCGACGATGACCGCGTGCGACAGGGTTTCGGCAAATTTGCTTCCGATATGATCGCAGCTACCATTCTTCAGAACGTAGTCGTTATACCACTCGTCGTGGCGCAGCATCGCTGGTGGAAGATGCTCGGAAAGCCGAAGAAGGTTGCCCGGCGCAGCTTGTTCCTGAAGCGGCCGAATCCGGTCGATCCTGGCGTAATACGTCAGGTAATCCGCCCGGCTACCGGTGAAACTACCCCACCGCGCCACGGCGCTGACCTGACCGGTGAGCTTGTTGACGAGAAGATACGAGGCGGTGGACACGCCGACGTGTTCGGCGATGGCTTGCAGGGCGCGATCGGTCAAAGAACTGTCGAGCACCGCGCTGAAAATGTGCTCGACCGTCTCGTTATGCTCGCGATCTAGCATCGAGGGTCGCGTCTACAGGTTGAATTCAGGCGCATCCTTGTCATCACGAAAATGGATTCTCCAATTTGTCACAAGAATCAAATGATTTGTAATCGTCATCATCCATTTGAAGGATCGACTGTCCGTATAGGTCTCCGATCAATAACGGGGGATCATACGGAGGTAGGCAAATCACGATTCGTTTATTTAGATTAATACGGCCATCCAACATTATGGATTTATCTGACATTCGATAGATATGGACCGGCAGAATCATTCATTCGTTCGGATGAATGATGCTACGTTCTTGTTTGACCTAAATCAAGCTGAGTGTTCCTCCCCCTGTCAATATGCCAGGGACGATTGATGAGGAGCACTTGGTGTCCCCCAGCACTGTATCTGCTGACTTGGTGGCGGCGAGGCGGGCCGCGCGGGTCAAGGTCGGCACGAACTCGGATCGCCGCGCTCGACGCCGGCCCGGGGCGGCGCGGCGAAGAGCGAGAGTGGGACCTTTACCAAGCTCGGTTTCGTGCGCTCGTCCGCGCCGTCGCGGACGGCGTGTGGATAGCCGATACGCGGGGCAAGATCGTTCAAGAGATCCCGGGGTGGCGCGCCTTTACCGGGCAGAGCCTGGCCCAAATGCGCGGTGATGGCTGGAACGCGGCGCTGCATCCGGACGATCGCCGGCGCGTGCTCGAAACGTGGATGCAAGCAGTTCGGGTCGCGGCACCCTTCGAAACCGAGTACCGGCTCAAGCGACGCGATGGAGTGTACCGGAACGTCTGGGCGCACGGCGTGCCGGTATTGGCCCCCGATGGCAAAGTCCGCGAGTGGCTTGGTATTTGGTCCGACATCACCGCCCGCAAGCAGCACGATGAAGAATTGCGCAAGTACCGCGACGGTCTTGAGCGGCTCGTCGCCGCACGCACCGCCAATTTCGCCGCGTTAACCGGCCAGCTCGCGGCGACGATCGAGGAACTCGAGGCGTTTGCCTATTCGATCTCGCACGATCTGCGGGCTCCGCTCAGGACCATCGACGGGTTCTCACGCATCTTGCTCGATGACTATGCCGACAAGCTCGACGGCGAAGGCCAGCGCCTGCTCAAGGTGGTACGCGACGGCACCGTGACAATGGGCCGGCTGATTGACGACATCCTGCGCCTCTCGCGCGCCGGCCGCTTGGAAATGAAGTCAGGGCCGGTTGACATGGTCGAGCTGGTCAGCGGTGTGCTCGCCACCGAATTGGCGTCGGCCACCACCGGGCGCGAGTTGGCGTTCAATATCGGGACCCTGCCGGAAGCGCATGGCGATGCGGCCCTGTTGCGGCATGTCTGGCTGAACCTGCTCGACAACGCGATCAAGTTCACCGCGCCAAAACCCCGCGCCCGGATCGAGATCGGCGCGACCGCCGGCGACGGCGAGACGGTCTACTTCGTCCGTGATACCGGGGTCGGCTTCGACATGCGCTACGCCAACAAGTTGTTCGGCACGTTCCAGCGGCTGCATGCCGGCGAATTCGCCGGCACCGGGGTCGGCCTTGCCATCGTCAAACGCATTGTGACGCGGCACGGCGGCCGGGTCTGGGCGGAGAGCAAGGTTGGCGAAGGCGCGACGTTCTTCTTCGCGCTGCCGACGAAGGAATCGACTTGATGGCCGACAACTACGAACACGCGGAACTGCTGCTGGTCGACGACAGCGAAACCGATGCCGAACTGTGCATCAGGACGATGAAGGAGCATCGCCTCGCCAACAACATCGTTTGGGTGAAGGATGGTGAGGAGGCGCTCGATTTCCTGTTCGGCCGAGGCACGTTCGCTGGGCGTAACCCCACCCACCCGCCAAAGGTGGTGCTGCTCGATCTGCGGCTGCCAAAAATCGATGGGCTGGAGGTGCTGGAGAAGGTTAGAGCCGACGATCGACTCAAAACCGTCCCGGTCGTCGTCCTCACCTCGTCCAAGGAAGAGCACGACGTTGTCGAAAGCTACCGGCGGGGCGCCAACGGTTTTGTCAGCAAGCCGGTCGAGTTCAACGAATTCTCCGACGTGGTGACCAAGCTCGGCCTCTACTGGCTGTTCGTCAACAAGCCCCCGGCCCCGGCACTTCAAGTGATTTAGATGCCCTCCGACGCCTCGTTGCCACTGCAGCTCAAGCCGGAAGCGCTGATTGCGCAGCTCCGTGGTGACGTCGCGGACGAGGGGCAGGCCGAGGAGCAACAACCGCTGAAAATCCTCATGCTTGAGGACAATCCGGTCGACGCGGAGCTGATGACCCGCGAGCTGGCCAAGGCGGGAGTCGATTTCACCGCGAAGCGGGTCGATACGCGGGCCGGATTTGCCGAGGCGCTCGAAGCCTTCGCGCCCAATGTCGTGCTGCTCGACTGCAAGCTGCCGGGCTATGACAGCGCCGAGGCGCTGGCGCATGAGCGGCGCGTCCATCCCGAGATTCCTGTCGTTATCGTCACCGGCACCATCGGTGACGAGGCCGCCGTCGAATTGCTGAAGGCCGGCGCCAAGGACTACGTGCTGAAAAGCAACCTGGTGCGCCTCGCGCCGGCGGTGGAGCGGGTTATCTCGGTCGAACGAGGCATCCGCGCCCGCAAGGCCGCCGAGCGGGCGGTGCGCGAGAGCGAGGCGAAGTTCCGCAGCGTCGTCGAACAGAACGTCGCCGGTATCGCGATCATTCGTGACGACGGGGCGATTGCCTACGTCAATCCTTACTTCGCCCGCCTGGTCGCCTCCACACCGCTCGAGCTGATCGGCCGGCCGCTGCTCGATCTCGTGCCGGAGGACGAAAAAGCGGCGGTCGTCCAGCAACTTGGTGAGCAGTTGTCGAGCGAGGTGCCGTTTGTTCAGCGCCAGTCGGCGATATGCGCCAAGGACGGCCGTCGGATCGAGGTGCTGATCAACGCCTCCCGATCAACCTTCGAGGGCCGCCTGGCATCGATCGCCGTCGTTATCGACATCACGGAGCGCAAGGCGGCGGAAGCGGCGCTGTACGAATCACGGCGGATCACCGTCGGGATCCTCAATTCGATCCCGGTGAGGGTGTTCTGGAAGGACAAGAACCTGCGCTTCCTGGGCTGTAACGCGGCATTCGCGCGCGACGCGGGGTTTGTCGATCCCAAGGATCTTGTCGGAAAAGACGACTTCCAGATGGGGTGGCGCGACCAGGCCGAATCATATCGGGCGCATGATCGCGGGGTGATCGAGACGGGCTGTCCCGAGTTCCTTATTGAAGAGTCCCGGACCACCCCCACGGGTGAAACCCTCACGGTTTTGACAAGCAAGATCCCGTTGCGCAGCGCAACGGGAGAAACCGAGGGCGTACTCGGCACGTATATGGACATCACCGATCGCAAGCGTGCGGAACAAGCCCTGCTCGAGGAGGAGGCGAAGTTCCGCGGGTTGGTGGAACAGGAAATCGCCGGGATTTACATCGTCGCGGCGGACGGCACCCTGGCATACGTCAATCCTTATTTCGCGAAGATCTTTGGCTATGAGCCGGACGAGGTGATCGGTCGGCCGGTCCTGGATTTTTTCCCCGACTCTGGAAAAAGAGACTGTGCGCCAGGGGATTGCGGCCCAGATCTCGGGACGGGAAGCATCGGTTCAAATCGTCACGAAATTGCTGCGCAAAGATGGCACGCCGCTCGATGTTCTCGTGCACGGCGCGCGGGCAACCTATCAGGGTGCTCCGGCCTCGGTCGGAGTTGTCCTCGACATTAGCGGGCGCAAGCGGGCGGAAGAGACAATCCGCGAAAACGAAGCCAAGTTTCGCAGTCTCGTTGAACAGAATGTCGCCGGCATATTCATTATCCGGGATGATGGCACGATCGGTTACGTCAATCCAAACTTTGCCAGTATCCTCGGCGCCGAACCATCGGACCTGATCGGGCATCCCCTGCTCGACTTTATCCCCGAAGACAAGAAGACCGATGTTCGGGACCAGTTGGGCGAGCACTTGAGCGGCCCGCTATCGGGTGGTGGTGCCCTGATGCAGCGGGAATTGTTCATGCGGACGCTGGATGGCCGCACGATCGAGGTTCTGGTGAACGCGTCACGGTCGATTTTCGAGGGCCGTCCGGCGTCGCTCGCGGTCGTTTTGGACATCACCGAGAGCAACAAGGCCCAGCGTGAGCTGGCGGCCAACGCCGCGATCCTCGCCACCGAGCACGAACTGTCGCCTGACGGCATTCTCGTCATCGACACCGCGGCCAAAATCATCTCGGTCAATCATCGACTTATCGACATCTTCGGAATCCCACCGCGGCTGATCGACGATAAACGCGACGAACCGGTGTTGGAGTGGGTGACCAGCCAAGTTGCCGATAGCGCGGCGTTTCTTGCGCGCGTGCGTTACCTTTACGACCATCCACAAGAAAGTAGCCAAGAGGAGATTGTTCTCACGGACGGAAGGGTACTCGACCGCCATACCGCACCGATGATGGGGTCAAATGGCGGCTGTTTCGGCCGGATCTGGTTCTTTCGTGACATCACAGGACAAAGGGCTACTGAGCGCGCGCTGCAACGGCTCAACCGCACCCTGAAAACGTTGAGCGCCGGCAACGAGGTGCTGGTGCGTGCCACCAGCGAGCAGGAATTGCTCAATGAAATGTGCCGCGTCATCGTCGAGACAGGGAGCTACCGGATGGCCTGGATCGGGGTGCCCCAGCTGGACGCGGCAAAATCGTTGATGCCGGTTGCCTGGGCGGGCGAGGTGGGAAAGTACCTCGATAATGCTCGGCTTACTTGGGCGGATGAGCCGAATGGCGGACCGCACGCGCGGGCGATCCGCCGCGGCGAGCCGCAGGTTGTGCAAAACCTGGCGGAGGAGCGATCTAAGGCGCCGTGGCAGGAGTGGGCGGTGGCAAGCGGGTTTGCCTCTTCCGTCGTCTTCCCGCTCAAGGACGCATCGGGGGTTTTTGCCATTCTGGCGATCGACGCGGCGGAGACTGACGCCTTCAATGCCGACGAATTGAAACTCCTCCAGGAGCTGGCCAACGATCTCGCCTTCGGCATCCGGTCGCAGCGGGAACACACTGCGCGCGAGGCGCTGGACCAGCGCTGGCGGGCGAGCCTTGAAGCCACCATCGGCGCGATCGCCAGCACCGTAGAGATGCGCGACCCGTATACTGCCGGACATCAGCAGCGCGTCGCTAGGCTCGCCACCGCGATCGCCCGCCGTCTGTCGATGTCGGAGCATGACATCCACGGCATCTATCTCGCCGGCATCATCCACGATGTCGGCAAGATCAATATCCCGGCCGAGATCCTCAACAGGCCCGGCAAACTCTCCAAGCTCGAATTTCAGCTGATCCAGACGCATGCGCAAAGCGGGTACGACATCGTCAAGGGCGTCGATTTCCCTTGGCCGATCGCGCAGATGGTGTTGCAGCATCACGAGCGGCTCGATGGGTCGGGCTATCCGCAAGGGATCAAGGGCGACGTCATGCTGCGCGAGGCCAAGATCCTCGCCGTCGCCGACGTGGTCGAGGCGATGATGTCGCATCGGCCCTACCGCCCCGCGCTCGGGATCGACGTGGCGCTCGCGGAAATCGAAAAGGGCAAGGGAACTCTGTTCGACCCGCAAACGGTCGAAGCCTGTGTCGCGCTGTTCCGCGAAGACAACTTTCACTTTGACTGAACTTGAGGAGGACGTCATGCAAGCCATCGATGTCATGCACGGGGATCCGGTGACGGTCATGCCGACGGACACGGTCGACCACGCGGTCCGCGTGATGCTCGAACATCGTATCAGCGGCGTTCCAGTCGTCGACCAAGATGGCAATCTCGCCGGCATTGTCACCGAAGGCGACTTGCTTCATCGGGTCGAGAATGACACCGATCGGGTTCGCTCACCTCTGAGCCAGCTGTTTGCATCGCCTGTCCAACTCAAGGCCGAGTTCGTCAAGTCGACCGGCAGCAAGGTGAAGGATGTGATGGCGCCGAACGTGGTCACGGTCAGCGAATCGGCGCTGCTCGCCGACATCGCCGACCTCTTCGATCGACATCACATCAAGCGGGTACCGGTGATGCGCGACGGTAAGGTAGTAGGCATCGTCAGCCGCACTGACTTGCTGCGGGCGCTGGTTGGTTCCGGCAGCGCCCGGGCCGGCGATCTTGCTGTCGTCGATTTTCCCTAACCAGCCTCCATGGGTGGACAAGGAACGCACAGCCATGAACAGCGCCCTGACCGTTTGGCGCACAGGATGAAGAACCATCGTTTCTTCGCCGGCGAGAGTCCCGGGTGGTGGCGCAAGCTCCGGGCGCGTCGTAATGGCGTAGCGTCGGTCGAGTTCGCTTTGATAGCGCCGGTGTTGTTACTCTTGGTATTGGGCATGTGTCAGTTTGGGATCACGCTGAACCAATACATAACACTGACAAACGCCGTACGGTCGGGCGCACGGCAGCTGTCGATCAGCCGCGGAGGCACCACGCCCTGGACCGACACGATAAACCAGATCTACGGGTCAGCGCCGAATCTCACTCAAGGTAGTCTGACCATCACCATGGCGATCAATGGAACCGCGTGCGCGAGCGACGCGGCATGCAAATCGGCATTAACGGCGGTAGGGGCAACCGGCGCGCCCGCGGCGGTGACGGCGTCGTATCCATGTAGCCTCGCGTTCTTCGGGTACAATTTTGCATCCGTCTGCAACCTGTCGTCACAGACAACGGAGCGTATCGAATGACCCGGCATGTCGCATCTTTTCTCCGTCGCCTGCGGCGGGACCGAAGCGGTGCCGTAGCTGTTCTGGTCGGGGTGTTGATCGTCGCCCTCGCCGCATTCAGCGCGATCGTGATCGACCTCGGCTATCTGTTCTATGCCCAGCGCTCGCTCCAGGCGTCTACCGACGCAGCGGCCCTGGCAGGTGCGCAGGACCTTAATGTCGGGACCGGCGGCACGGCGATCGGCAAGGCGATTGCGTATAGCGGCGTCGTTGGAGGTTACAACGCCAATCCCAATCTCACGGTGACGATGACGAGCGGTTATCCTCAAATGAAGTGTCTGACCAACGTTGGAGTATCGTGCGGCGGGTCCGATTCGGCAAATGCCATTGCGGTTGTGGAGCAGGCCACCGTGCCATTGTACTTCGCCAGGGTTCTTGGCATCAATTCGTGGCAGATCTCGGCGACGGCGATCGCCAGCGCGAGAGGCAGCGTACCGATACCGCTCGACGTGATGATCGTCCTCGATACCACCGCGTCGATGAACGAGTTTGACACCAGCTGCGGATCGGGGAAGCACAAGATCGACTGCGCGCTGCTCGGGATCCAGACCCTCTTGGGCGGCAATGGAAACTACCAGTACGGGCTCCTGCCGTGCTCCGCCACCTGCGGCAGCGTGACAAACGGCAACGTCGCCGATCCCATCGACCGGGTTGGCGTGATGGTATTCCCCGGACTGACAAGTTCAAGCCAAGCCCAATACGATTACGATTGCACCAGCTCCACACCGGCAATTGCGCCTTATGGCGCTTCGCCAGCGCCGACCTACAAGGTCCTTTCCCTGTCGAGCGATTATCGCATCTCCGCCACGGCCACGACCATGAGCAGCAGCTCCAAACTGGCGAAGGCGGCCCAAGCGCCCGGCTGTGCTTACGGTATCCAAGCACCCGGCGGCGTGGGAACCTTTTACGCCGACGCAATTACCGCGGCTCAGACCGAGCTCGCAACCAGCGGCCGGTCAAATGTGCAGAAGGTCATCATCCTGCTCGGCGACGGCGACGCCGATGCCAGCTACTCTAGCGGTGAAATATCATATGCGAAGCGCAACAATCAGTGTCACGCGGCGATTACCGCGGCTGCCGTGGCGACGGCTGCTGGGACATGGGTCTATTCCATCGCTTATAACGCAAACACGGGATCAACTACCAGTTGTAACACCGACACATTTCCGCATATCTCCGCATGTGCGACAATGCAGCAGATCGCCTCCGATCCGACCAAATTTTATTCCGATGCCCTGGGTAGCGGCTGCACGTCAGCGGCACATCCGAGCTACACGGACTTGCAGACTATCTTCAAAGACATTGTGTTCAGCACAACGAAACCCCGGCTGTGGCCCAATAACACGACTTGAGAAACCAATATTGCACACTCTCTGAAGCGGTTGGGGAAGAAACTCCCGCCGCCTGCGCCGCCGCCCCGATCCGCCGTACCGCGGATTAGCGAAAATCCGCCCGGAAGGTGTCGAAAACTCAACGTCATTGTTCGTCACAGTAAGATACGACGCTAGCCGGCGAAGTCGATGAGCCTGTCATTTCAGTTGTGCAGCTAGAAATTTTTAACCCGTGCCTTAACCGCGGGTGCTCCCGTTCTTGCTTAAATCAGTTATTCGATCATTCACTTGAATGAAAATGATGCGAATTCCCCGTCGGTCGGTTATTCAGTTGACCTAAATCAACGATGACTGATCGCGTCCGTCGTTTACTCCACTCGTTCAACGCCATGGAGGCACATCATGAAGCGGTTTACACAAATGTTGAAAACGGTCTTTTTCGTCACTGACGAGAAGGGCGTGACGGCGATCGAATACGGTTTGATCGCGTCGCTGATCGCGGTGGTCATCATCACCGCCGTGACCCTGGTTGGCACCAATCTGTCGACGACGTTCAGTACTATCGCCGGCAAGCTTTAATCGTGCGGCTGGTCGCATCCCCCTGAGCCTGCTGTGTTGGGCTCTGGGGGGCACCCGCTGGCTGGGCGACCGGAGATGTTGTCATGGGCGCAATCACATCAGGTGATTGCACGCGCGCCCGGTAGTGGTGGGTTTCGTGCGGAGATGCCATACGCACCCGCCGTCCTGGGCGGTTTCGTGTCGCACCAGCTTTGGGACATCGTGTCATGATTTTCAGGCGTCTTTTACTGGGCGTGGGTGCCTTGGCACTGATGGCGGGGGTCGTCCTCGCTCTCTTGTGGCTGAAGTCTCCGTCGCCGACCGTCGTCGAAAAGGCGGGGCCGCCGCCTCAGAGCCTCCTCGTCGCGGCCCACGCTCTTCCGGCGGGCACGTTGTTGCGGGCGGATGATCTGCGCTGGGTCCAGGTGTCCGTGTCAGACGTTCCGCCGGGGGCCTTTTTGCGGAATCAGGCCGGAGATACCGAGCCGCTCGGAGCAGCGACCCGACGGAGTTTTCGGGCGGGTGAAGCTTTGGTCAGCGATCAGCTCATCAAGCCAACTGAGGCGGGTTTCCTCCCTGCCGTTCTTGCCCCCGGCATGCGCGCGACCTCGATAGCGGTCGATGCAGCCGAAGGCGGTGCAGGTTTGATCGCACCCGGGGACCGAGTGGACGTCATTCTGACGCAGAGCTTCACGGATACCAACATTAGCGTCACCTCGCGTTCCGTTGGTGAAACCATACTGCAAAACCTGCGGGTCATCGCGATCGATCAGACGACCAATCTGACCGGGAACCCCGGTCCGGGCGCCACGCGTACCGGGGTGGTCGGCGAAACGCGTCTGCCAAAGACTGTGACACTCGAAGTAAGTGTACGTCAGGCGGAGGTGCTGATGGTGGCGGGTCAATTGGGCAAACTTCAGCTTACGCTGCGCAGCCTTGCCGATGCTTCGCAACCCGGCGATCTGGCGGTGCCGGCTCCGACCTGGGCAGTGCAAGTGTCGCCGGCACTACGTTCTCTCGTACCCCTGTCCACACCGACGCCCGCGACTGTCGGGGCCACAACGCCGCGTACTCCGATTGCCATTGAAATCATTCGCGGGAGCAAAGACGAACGCAATTGCTATTCCCAACAAACCGGCCAACCCGCTGACTGCGCACCGGGGCCCACGCCAGCCGAGCCACGCCCGTCGGCTACGGCCCCGGATCCGGTTCGTTCCCCGCGACTTGGATCGTAACGCCACCGACATGGACCGGAATGCGATGGATACCTTAGCGCCTGTTGATGCCACCGGGTCACTGCGCGAACCCGTACCGCCGGCCGCGGCGTATCTCCTCGACGCCAACTCCGAAGGTGTGGTCCGGCGCTGCTTCACCGATCTTGGCTTTGTCGACGGCCGGATCGTGCGTGGCAGCATCGACACGGCGACCGATGAACTTGTCCGCCGCGGCTGGCCGCACTTTCTCATTGTCGATGTCAGCGGCATCGACGACCCGATGCCGCGCATCAACCGCTTGTCCGAAGTCTGCGACCCAGAGACCGAGGTCATCGTCGTTGGCAATCGCAACGACATTGTCCTGTATCGCGACCTCAAGAACGCGGGGGTCGCCGAATATCTTTTCAAGCCGCTGATCGGCAGCTTGGTCAGCCGCGCATTAGCGGGGGTCGCCACCGGTGGCCGAAGCATACAATCGTCGCGAGGCGGCCGTCTTGTCTTTGTTCTCGGGGTTCGCGGCGGCGTTGGCGCCACGACGGTGGCGACGAATTTAGCCTGGTACCTCGCCGAAACCCGCGAGCGGCGCGTACTCCTTCTCGACCTCGACCTCCAGAGCGGCGATGCCGCTCTGCAACTCGATGCCCAGGCGGGACACGCTTTGCGCCAAGCGCTGGAGGACCCGACGCGCGTCGATGATCTGTTCCTGGAACGCGGTGTCACGAGCGTGACCAATCGTCTCGGCGTGCTCGCTGGGCTCGAGTCGCTCTCCGATCTCATTACACCCAACGAGGACGCCGTGGTCGGGTTGCTGCAGAAAGTGTTGCCCCATTATCGGTATGTCGTTGTCGATTTGCCGTGGGCTTCCGCTCTGGCCTTGCCAAAGCTGCTGCACATGCCCGCAACGGTTCTGCTGGTGAGTGACGGCGGCATTGCCGCGGCCCGAGACACCGGCCGTTGGCGCGAAAAAATCGGGCCGAACACCCCCGACCGCACGGTACTTGAAGTTCGCAACAAATCCGGCGCCGAGGGCGCGCTGCCCGACAAGGAACGCTTGCGGGTATTGCCGCAGCCCGAAGTCTCAATTCGCTGGGACCGGCACATCATGGCGGCGTCGGTACTTGGCACCAAGACCGTCCAGACCTGCCACGCAATTCGTGAAGGCATGGCGGCGCTTTCGCTTCAGCTTTCCGGCGGAGCGGGAGAGGAACGCCCAGCCTTCTGGGCAAGGGTATTTTCCCGATGGGCTTGACGCGCGCGCCGCAGAGCTATGACGGCTCGGCACCGATCGAGGCTCGCGAAAAAATGCCCGCGGCGGCGTTTAACGCAATGACGATGTCGCGTCCGCCAGCTGCTGCCGACCAAATTCACGATCAGATCCTGGCGCGGATCGAACCGGCCGTCGCCATACGCATGTCCCGTGAGGCTTTGGGAGTCCGTGTCGAGCAATTGGTCGCGGAACTCGCCGACCAGCGGCGGCTTCTCCTCAACGAACAGGAACAGCAGACGGTAGCCGCCGAAATTGTCGACGACATGATCGGCCTCGGTCCGCTTGAGCCGCTCCTGAACGACGAAACGGTGTCGGACATTCTGGTTAACGGCGCCCGGCAGATCTACGTCGAACGGCGCGGCAAGCTGGTGCTTACCGAGGTTCGCTTCCGCAACAACGCGCATGTGTTGCATGTCGCGCAGCGCATTGCCTCGGCGATTGGCCGGCGGGTCGACGAGTCAAGTCCGATGCTGGATGCGCGCCTGGCCGATGGTAGCCGGGTCAACGTCGTCATCCCGCCGCTTTCGCTCAGAGGCCCCACCATCTCGATCCGCAAATTCACCCGCAGCTTTCTCGACTTCTCGAAGCTGGTCAGCTTCAAGAGCGTTTCGCCAGAGCTGTCCCGGGCCTTGGAGATCGCCGCTCAATGCCGCCTTAACGTGTTGATATCAGGTGGTACTGGCTCGGGCAAAACGACAATGTTGAACGCCATGTCGAGCCTAATCGAGCCCGGCGAGCGTATTGTCACCATCGAGGACGCCGCCGAGCTTCAACTCCAGCAGCCGCATGTGGTGCAGCTCGAAACACGGCCGCCGAGCGTCGAAGGGAAAGGTCAGGTGACACAGCGCGATCTCCTCCGCAACGCGCTTCGCATGAGGCCGGATCGGATCATCGTCGGCGAGGTTCGCGGCGCCGAGGCTTTTGACATGATGCAAGCGATGAACACGGGCCATAACGGGTCGATGTCGACGGTCCATGCCAACACCGCCCGTGACGCTCTGGCGCGGGTCGAGAACATGGTGATGTTGGCCAATATCAGCCTGCCGAGCCTGGCGATACGCGGCCAGATGGTGAGTGCGCTGGATCTCATCGTGCAGATCGAGCGGATGCGGGACGGCACGCGCCGGGTGACCGAACTTGCCGAGGTGGTCGGCATGGAAGGTGACGTCATCACGCTGTCACCGCTATTCACGTTCAAATACGAGGGCGAAAATCCCGATGGAACGATCAAGGGGTCGTTCGTGGCAACCGGTATCCGGCCACGGTTTCTGCCGCGCCTGGAATTTTATGGGCTCGGCCCCGCCTTCCTGAGGGCCATCTCCGCACAAGGTGAGGGTCACTGATGACTCCCGCCCTGATAGCTTTCGGTCTCATGTTTGCCGGGGGACTGAGCCTGTTTGCCGTCGCCCTCGGCGAGCAGTCTCGCGATCAGGCGCTCAAGCTCCGTGTAGACAAGCTGGCGCCGGGTGCAGGAGGATCGGCAAGGCGCACACTGGGGATGAAGACCGGTGCGCGGCTTGCTGCGCTGGACCGTCACCTACGGTCTTTGTTCGCCTATCGCATGGCGCGGTCCTGGGGCGTATCGATCAAATCCAGCTATTTGCTGGTGGGTGGGCTCATTACCGCGATCGGCGCGTGGGGCCTCGCTGATATTGTCCTTCACCTGCCCAACTACGTTGGCTGGGCGGCTGGGACAATTGGGTTCTTTCTATTGCCGCGGCTGATGCTCAAACGCGAGCAGCATCGCGCCGACGCGCAATTCTCCGAACTTCTTCCCGACACGGTCGACATGGTGGTTCGGATGGTTCGCGCCGGACTCCCCGTCGGCGCGGCGATCCGAACCGTTGGCGCCGAGGCGGAGCCGCCGCTCGGCACCGTATTCAGCGCGATCGCCGACTTGACGGAGATCGGCGTGCCGCTGTCCGAGGCTCTCACCAAAACGACCGAGGCTGTCGGGAATGCCGACTTCAATTTTTTCGGAGTGGCGGTGGCTTTGCAACAATCGACCGGCGGCAACCTGGCCGTCACCCTCGAAACACTCAGCGAAATTGTCCGCCGGCGTCGCGCCGTAAGGCTCAAAGCACGCGCCGCGACCTCTGAAATCAGGATTTCGGCGATCGTCCTCGGCTGTATTCCGTTTTTTATCGTCGGCGCATTGCTGGTGGTGTCTCCCGCCTATCTGGAGCCTCTGATCACCGATCCTCGCGGCAATTTCATCGTCGGAGCGGCAGTCCTTTGCCTGCTGCTCGCGGGCCTCACGATGCGAGCGATGCTGCGGGCGGCGCTGTCGGGGTGAAACAGGGGATATAGCGATGAGCTCGCTCTCAGTCCTGGTGGAGCCGACGCCCCTGTTGATCGGGTTTGCGGCGCTGACCTTCGCCGTCGCGGGCGTGTCGTTCCTCAGCTGGAATGCTACGGTTGACTGCAACCGGATCGCGAAGCGCGTCGACGCGCATTGCCAAAGCGGAGCGATGCTTTTGAAGGCGGGCCGGCGGGGTCGAGCGGAGCGCGTTGCGCGATCGATGCGGCTTGCCAGCGGCGCGCTTCCGCAAGCGAACGAGCTGGAGGTGATCCGCCGGCTCGCGCCCCTTCATCTGTCGGCCGACCGCGCGCTTAAGGTCTTCGCCCTGCTCCGGCTCGCCTTTGCCGTTCTACTGGCGTTAATACCGGCAATCATCGCCTACCGCTATGATGCCAGCGCAGGGTTTATCCGCGCGGCCGGCCTTGGGATCCCTTGCGGCGGTCTTGGTTGGTTCCTGCCCCGCATCGTTATCGGCAGGCTTCTGGTGCGCCGGGAACGGGCGATCGAAAAGGGCCTGCCCGACGCCATCGAGCTCCTAGTCATTTCGGTGGAGGCGGGCTTGGCGCTCGAGGACGCGATCGATCGTGTCGTCCCCGAACTCCGGCATTCACGGCCGGCGGTCGCCGAGGAACTTGCCCTGACCAGTGCCGATCTGAAGATCCTGCCGAGCCGCGACGCGGCACTGCATCAGCTATCGGCGCGGGTCGCCGTCCCCAGCGTCCATTCGGTGGTTACGACGCTGTCGCAAACAATGCGCTACGGCACACCGCTTGCTCAGGCGTTGCGCGTCGTAGCCTCGGAACTGCGCAACAACTCGCTGCTAAGACTGGAAGAACGGGCCAACCGGATGCCGGTGTTGCTGACGATACCGATGGTCGTGTTCATTCTACCAAGCATTTTTTTGATCATTGGCGGCCCGACAGCCCTACGGCTGATCGATACGTTGTCTCACTAGGCCGGGGGCCTTGCCCCTCGGCCAGCGTCACAGCCGCCAGGAGTAGACCAGCCATTCTTGCCGCGGTTCGCTGTAGCGGAAGTAGATCTGCAGCTGCTCAAACTGGGTCGCGTAGTTCCAAACTCGGCAAGCAAAGGGCTCTCCGGATGCTTGCCGGCACGTGGTTTCCAGGGTGGAGGTTGGCCGGTTGCCGAGGGCGAGCAGCGTCTGGCCGATCGTCATCCCGGACTTGAGCCGCGCCGCCAGCGCGCTTGGGTCGAACTGAGCGGCAGCCGACCCAGCGGCGAGGAGTAGCGCTAACCCGGCCAGGGCGGCTTTCACTCGGCTTGCTCCGGCGCCTAGTAGTAGCCGGCGCCGCCGTTGACGTGGATGGTCTGGCCGGTGATGAAGCCGCCGTCCTCGCTGACCAAGAACAGGCAAGTCGCGGCGATTTCCTCGATCTTGCCCTGGCGGCCCAGCGGGATGCCCGAAGAAGTCAGGCGGGCGCCCACCATACCATTCCGGGTTGTCGCGTCGTGTATCGATGCTGCCGGGCGAGACCACGTTGACCCGGATGTTATGCGGCGCGAATTCCGAGGCGAGCCCGCGCGCGAGGCCGACCAGCGCCATCTTGGCCGCCGACAGGTGCGCCCGACCGCTTCCGCGCCCCGAGTAGGCGCCGTCGCCGACGAAGAACAGGACCCGGCCGTATTTGTTCTCGACCATCTTCCCGATCAGTGCGCGGGTCAAATAGAGGCCGCCGTCGAGGACGACGCCGCGAACCAGCTCCCAATCCGCGTCGGTCAGTTCCAGGAACGGCTTGTGCGGCCGGATAGCCGCGTTGTTGATCAGGATGTCGACGCGGCCGAACTCCGACAGCGCCCGCGCCGCCATCGCCTCGACCTCGTCCTTCTTGGCCAGGTCGGCAAGGACGCCGATCGCCTTGACCCCAATCTCCTGCGCCTCGCGCACCACGCTGTTGAGCTCCTGCTCGTTGGCGCGCGCATTGACGACGACGTTGGCGCCCTCGCGCGCCAGCTGCAATACGGTCTCCCGGCCGATATTGCGGCCGGAGCCGGTGACCAAGGCGACTTTCCCTTCGAGCTTACCCATGATCCCGTCTCCCCGATGTCCCTCGCGCAGTCGGTTCCCGCGCAATTCGAAATCAGCTTTGCCTCATCACGCGAAGGGGTACAAGGGGGGCGGCCCCGCTAAGGAGAGAAAGGCATGAGCGCCCGCTCGTTTCAGGCCATGGTGCCGATGCGCGACGGCACGCGCCTCAACACATTCGTCTTCCTTCCCGAAGCGGGAGAACCGCGCTGGCCGGTCATCCTCCACCGCACGCCGTATGGCATCGCCGCGGCCGATGCGCCGCACAAATTCGACCATACGCATGCATGGCTGCCCAATCCCACCGAACCGATGCGCGGCTCGATCCTGCGCGGCTGGAAGGCCGTCGTTGAACACGGCTACGCCGCGGTCTACCAGGACTGCCGCGGGCGCAACGGCTCGGAAGGCGAGGACCGGGTCTACGCCGACGACGCGAATGACGGGTACGACACGCTCGACTGGATCGCCGGCCAGGATTGGAGCAACGGGCGGGTCGGCATGTCGGGCTCGTCGGCCGGGGCGACTACGACCTTCGCCGCGGCCTCGACGCGACACCCTAGCCTGCGCGCTTTCTTCGCCCAGGCGGGCGGCTCCAGCATTTATGACGACGTCATCTACGAGGGTCAGGCCATCGAGATGGAGCGGCTCTGGCTGTGGGTGGCGAAGAATATCCCCGGCCTGTCGGCGTCGCACCGCGAAGCGGTGATGGCGCGGTTCAAGATCGGCGCCGCGGAGCTTGACCGCGCCGCCGCATCGGCCGCCCAGCGCTACAACCGGCTCGACGCGTCGCGCCAAGCCAGCCTGCCGTTTATCGATTCACCGGATTGGCTGCGCTTGCCGTTGACCGGCTACCCGGATTTCGCGATCTGGCAGCCGTTTCTCGATGAGATCGTCACCCATCCCGCGCCCGACGCCTTCCGCGCGCGGCACAATTTCCGCCGCACCATCGATATACCCGGCTTCCACGTCACCACCTGGTTCGACATCTTCCAGACCAGCATCATCGCGGCGTTCCAGGACATTCAGGCGCGCACCGGTACGCAAAAGCTGTGGATTGGGCCGAACGAGCACTATTTCGTCTATGCCAGCAATTTCTGGCCGCGCGATCCATATTTCGACTGGTTCGGCCATTGGCTGAAGAACCAGCCAAGCGGGCTCGTCGACGAGCCGCCCGTGTATTTCTCGCCGCGCGCCTGGGTCGACGACCGCGCAGCCTATGCCCCGACCGACTGGGTCCGCTCCGAGCGCTGGCCACCGCCGGGGGTCGCGCCGCGCCGGCTCTATCTGTGCGGCGACGGAGGCCTCGGCGATGCGCCTTCCGGCGAACCCCGGCGCTACCGCTACGATCCACGCCACCCGATCCCGAGTTTTGGCGGGCGCAACATGCTGATCGACGCCGGGCCACGCGACCAGCGGCCCGCCCGGTTGCTGCCGGATTACGGACTGACCTATCGCGGGCAGATGCTTGACGCCGACCTCACCATCGCCGGCAATGTCCGGGTCACCCTCAATGTCGGGTCCGATTGTCCCGATACGGATTTTGTCGCCAAGCTGATCGAGGTGCTGCCCGATGGAAGCGCCATGTTGCTGATGGATGGAGTGATGCGCGCGATGTACCGCGACCCTGTCGCCGGCGCCCAACCGATGGAGCCGGAGCGGGTTTATCCGTTGACGATTGATCTCGGCGACATCCATCACACCGTCCGCGCCGGCAGCCGGATCGAGATCGACGTGACCAGCAGCAACTTCCCGCGGCGCGCCCGCAACACCAATAGCGGCAACCTGGTCCTCGCCAATGACGGCGACGCCGATATCCGCGTCGCCCTCAACACCGTTCACCACGCACCCGCGGCCCCGTCTTTCGTCGAGCTGCCGGTGTTCTCGAATAAGGGATCTCGATGACCTCAGATTGTCGACTCTTTACGCCACTGACGCTGGGGGGCGTGACCCTTGCGAACCGGATCGCGGTCTCGCCGATGTGCCAGTACAGCGCGGAGGACGGCTCGGCCATCGGCTGGCATCTGCAGCATCTCGGCTCGTTGTCGATGTCGGGTGCCGGCCTCTTGATCCTCGAAGCTACCGCGGTCGAGCCGGAGGGCCGGATCACTCCGGCCTGTCTCGGCCTTTACTCCGACGCCAACGAGGCAGCGCTGGCGCCGGTGGTCGCGCTATGCCGGCGCTGGGGTACGGCCAAGCTCGGCATTCAGCTCGCTCATGCCGGGCGCAAAGCATCGGCGAAAGTCCCGTGGCAAGGCGGCGGTCCGCTGGGCTCGGACGATGGCGCCTGGCAAACGGTAGGAGCATCGGCGCTTCCGTTCGACGACAATTGGCCGGCGCCGCAAGCGCTCGACGACGCGGGGCTCGCCCGAGTGCGCGACGCGTTCGTCGCGGCGGCACGGCGGGCCGACCGCCTCGGCTTCGATCTCGTTGAGCTGCACGGGGCGCACGGTTACCTGCTGCACAGCTTCGTCTCTCCGGTGTCGAACCGGCGCAACGACCGCTACGGCGGCAGCCGCGAAAACCGCATGCGCTTTCCACTCGAAGTGGCGGCAGCGGTACGGGCGGTGTGGCCGCGCGGCAAGGCGCTCGGCATGCGTATCACCGGCTCCGACTGGATCGACGGCGCGCTGACCCCGGACGATGCTGGGGTCTTCGCCAACGAGCTGCACAAGATCGGCTTCGACTATGTCTGCGTGTCGTCGGGCGGGATCAGCCCGCAAGCGCGCGTCGTCGTTGGCCCCGGCTATCAGGTGCCGTTCGCCGCGGCGGTGAAGAAGGCCAGTGACATCGTGGTGCAGGCGGTCGGCATGATCGCCGATCCGCGCCAGGCCGAGGCGATCATTGCCGAGGGCCACGCCGATTGCGTCGCGCTCGCCCGCGGCTTTCTCGACGACCCGCGCTGGGCTTGGCACGCCGCCGACGCGCTCGGCGCCGAGACCGCCTGCCCGCCGCAATACCAGCGCGCTCGGCCCAAGCTGTGGCCGGGGGCAACGTTGGCTCACCCGCATCGCAACTGAGGATTTCCGGACATGACCGAACCGCATGGCCCGCTTCAGGGCGTTAAGGTTGTCGCCTGCTCGACCGCGCAGGCGGGTACCGTGCCCTACATGCTGATGGCCGATCTCGGCGCCGAGGTGGTCAAGATCGAGGTGCCGGGAGTCGGTGACAATTCGCGTGGCTCGACGGTGCTGCCCGGCATGCCCAGCACCTATTTCGAGACCAACAACCGCGGGGTCAAGAGCGTCACGTTGAACCTCAAGGAGGCGGAAGGGCGCGATATCCTCAAGAAGCTCGTCGCCAAGGCCGACATCTTCGGGCAGAACTTTCGCCCCGGCGCGGCGGAGAAGAACGGCTTCGGATACGAGGAGCTGCGCAAGGTCAACCCGAAGCTCGTCTATATGTCGATCTCCGGCTATGGCCCTAAGGGTCCGCACGCCGATCTGCCCGGCACCAACTCGATGGCCCAGGCGCTGGGCGGCATCGCCCAGGCCTATTCCGCGCCGGGTCAGCCGCTGCGCACGGGCATCGTCTCGGTCGCCGACGAGACCTGCGCGATCCTTGCCTTCGGCGGCGCGCTGGCGGCGCTCACCCACGCCCGCGCCACCGGCATCGGGCAGAAGGTCGATTGCTCGCTGCTCGGCGGCCAGATCCGCTTGATGGGTTGGACGCTGACGACGGCGATGTGGCGCGACCGCGACCCGGTCACCGGCCAGGCGCGGGTCACCGGGACGCCCGAGCGCCCCGGTATCAGCTCAAGTTTCAACGACAAGGAAGGTAAGCCCTTCGTGTTTCAGCTCAACAATGAAGGCCCGTGGCGCAACGCAATGACCGCGCTCGGTTTTTACGAGGCGCTGGATAAGGCTGGGTTCGGCAAGCTTGGGGTGATCATCAGCTCCGATGAGCGGCGCGAAACCCTGCTCCGCATGCTTGGCGAAATGTTCGCCACCGGGCCGCGCGACGATTGGGTCGAAAGGCTGCGTGGCGCCGATATCGTCTCCGCGCCGATCAACACGCTGCTCGAGGGCTCGAACGACCCAGACGTGTTGGCCAACGGCTACGTCACCGAAATCGACTACCCGAAACACGGCAAGCGGCTGAAAGTGCACGGCTCGCCGTGGCACTTTTCCGAGACCCCGGCCCATATCGGGATCGCCCCCGAACTGGGCCAGCACAACGATGAAGTGCTTGCCGAATTCGGCTACAGCGCGGCGCAGGTCGCGGACCTACGCAAGCGCAAGATCATTTGACGCTACTGTCGGTTCTCGCGCCGCTGGGCATCGAGCCGCGCAACAGGCTCTTCCGCGCGGCCCATTCCTCTTCGGTCGGCAGGGTTTCGAGAAATTGCACCTCGCTACCGGCATAGAGCGCGACCGGTAACCCGTCGCGGTAAAGCACGCGATTGACCGTCAGCGCCGCCAGCCTGGGACCGGGCGTCAGGATGCCCACCAAGTTGAGCGGGTCGGCGCCCGATAGCGAGATGAACGCGCCAGTGTGCGCCTTGCGCCGCGTCTCGCGCAGCGAGCCGACCGCCTCGGGCAGCGCGAATTGCTCGCCGGCGAAGCCCGCGACGAACCTTCCGCCGCGAACGTCGCCGCGCGCCTCCAGCCGGCGGTAGACGCGCAACAGATCGCGCCATGGTGGCAGCCATGGCGCCTCGCGTTCGATCAGGCGCCAGAACACCACGCCATAGCGGCGCAATAAGGTGCGCGCGAGATGCTCCGCCGCGTCGCCGGCGTCCTTCGCCGAACTTTCGGTCTGGCGCGGTCGGCGCGCCAAGGCCCAGCGGCCGGCGCCTTCCATCGCGAAGCCGATCGCGCGCCGCCGGCGCTGGCTGCCGCTGGCGCTCGGCGCGAGCAGCGCGCGCAACCCGGCGAAGCTGTCCGAGGTGACGAGGCCCAACGCGACGAGCTCGCCCAGCGCTTCCTCGACCTGCGGTTTGAGAAGTCCGCTGCCCTCGACCAGCTCGTCGAAAAACGATGCGCCCTCCCGGCGGATGGCCTCCAGAACGCGGCGCGCCGTGGCGCTTGGTTCGGCACCCTCAGTGGCGGGCGACAATGTTGTCCACAGCGCCGCGTTGCGGCGCGCGAGCAGGGTGATCGGTGTCGACCGCACGGGGGTCGCGCCGCGCCCGACGTCGTCTGGCCGCGGGCTGCGCGGCCGCAGCCGCGCCCAAGCAACTCGGCCCGACAGACAGAGATCGTCGAGCCAGACCGGGTCATAGCCGGACAGCCGTGCGGGCAGGATTTCGCTTTCCCAGGCGCCCGCCGCCGCCTCGAACCCTTCGAGCTGACCGACGATCGCGGCAAGCGAGTCGGGGCCCTCCATGTGCGTGCCCGGAGCGACGCGCTGCCAGTCGAGCAGGAAGCGCAGGAAGTCGCGCGCCGCGACCGGCTCGATCTCGGCGCGAAGACGGTTGACGGTATAGCGGTGGATGCGGGCGAGGAGACGCCGCTCGCACCATTCGTCGCTTTCCGCGCCTGGCGTGAACCGGCCGCGCAGCGCGAAACCCTCGGCTTCGAGCGCAGCGAGCGGGGCGGCGATGTCGTGCGCGGTAAGGCCGAGCGACGCCGCCAACGCTTCGGCCTCGGCCGGGCCGAGACCTTCGAGACGCCCGCGCACGATCTCGACCAAAGCGAGGTCGGCCGACCACTCGCGCGCGGCATGGGCGGCCGGCGCGGCGATCGCCGGGTTCAGCGTCGCCTCGGGCCACAGCGCCTGAAACTGCGGCAACCGCTCGGCGGCGACCCACAGCGTCGCCCCGGCGTGCCGCAGCCGAGCGGCACGCCGGCTTGCCGCCAATTCGCCGAGCCATCCGGCCCAGCCGGGGGTATTGCCGATCTCGCTCTCGGCGAGAAAGCCGAGCCAGACCAGGGCGTCGTGCATCTCATCGGCGTTTTCCGGCGCCGGCCACGCCTCGTCGCGCACCCGCGCGATCGCCTCGAGGTCGAGCCGGCCGAGATCGGCTGCTTCTTCGGGGGCAAGCCAGCGGCGCCCCATAACCGCCTGGGTGCGCCGCTCTTCGAGTGGCGCATCATCGAGAAAGGCGTAGGGCCGCGCCGAGAGCACCTCGAGCGCAAGTGGCGATGGCTCGGTCAGATCGCGGGCGACGACCCGCACCTCGCCGGCCTCGATGCGGGTGAGCAGCTGCTCCAACCCCTCGATGTCCATCGCCTCATGGAGGCAATCGCCGATCGACTGGCGCACCAGCGGGTGATCGGGAATCTCGCGCTCGCCGGAGATATTCTCGGCGCAGGCGAGCTGGTCGGGAAAGATCGCCGCGACCAGGTCCTCCGCATCCATGCGGGCCAGTTGCGGCGGAACCTTCTTGCCGCCGCGGAAGCGCGGCAGGGCCAGCGCGACTCCGGAAACCCAGCGCCAGCGGGTCATGAACATCGGCGAATCGAGCAGCGCCTGGGTCAGCACGCCGCGCACGCTCGCCGAGTGCAGGTAGCGCGGCACCTCGTCGAGCGCGAAGCTGTGCACCGTGGTCAGCGACAGGCTGATATTGTCTTCGGTCGCCGCTGCCTGCAGTTCGAAATTGAAACGGGCGCAAAACCGCTTGCGCAGCGCCAGCCCCCACGCGCGGTTGAGGCGGCTGCCATAGGGCGAATGGATGACCAGCTGCATCCCGCCGACCGTGTCGAAGAAGCGCTCGAACACCAGCGTGTCGAGCGTCGGCAGCACGCCGAGCGCGGCATGGGCGGCGGCCAGGTATTCGGCGATCTGGCGGGCCGACCCGTGATCGAGCCCAACCTCGTCAATGAGCCAGCGCAACGCGCTGTCGCTGCCGCCCGCGTCGAGCTGCGCTGCGATCTCGCCGCGCAACCGCGACACCGAGGCCGACAGTTCGTCGCTGCGGCCGGGCGCTTCGCCGAGCCAGAAGGGTACGCTGGGCGGCGCGCCCTGCGCGTCCTCGACCCGCACCGTGCCGCGCTCGACGCGCTGGATGCGATACGACGCATTGCCGAGCTGGAACACGTCGCCGGCGAGGCTCTCGACCGCCCAGTCCTCGTTGACCGTCCCGATGATCTGGTTCTCGGGTTCGAGCAGAACCTGATAGTCGGCATTGTCCGGGATCGTCCCACCCGAGGTCAGCGCCGTTATCCGCGCGCCGCGCCGGCCGCGCAGCATATGGTTGACCGCGTCGTGATGGATCAGCGCGCCGCGCCGGCCGCGTCTGGTGCTGAACCCTTCGGCCAGCATCGCGATGGCGGCATCGAAATCCATACGCGGCAAGCCCCAGTAGGGCCACGCTTGGCGGATCAGCCCGTAAAGCCCGTCCTCGCTCCATTCCCGCGACGACACCTCGGCGACGATCTGCTGCGCCAGCACATCGAGCGGCAGCTCGGGAATAGTTAATGCATCGAGCTCTCCGCGCCGTACGCTGTCGAGCAGCGCCGCGCATTCGACCAGCTCGTCGCGCGACAGCGGGAAGAGGCGGCCTTTCGGTGTGCCGTCGACCGCGTGTCCGGAGCGGCCCACGCGCTGCAGAAAGCTCGCGATCGAGCGCGGCGAGCCGATCTGGCAGACCAGATCGACATCGCCGATATCGATGCCGAGTTCGAGCGAGGCGGTGGCGACCAGTACCTTGAGCTCGCCGCGTTTCAGCCGCTGCTCGGCGTCGAGCCGTGCCTCCTTGGCGAGGCTGCCGTGATGCGCGGCGATGTGCTTGTCGCCGATCCGCTCGGACAATTGCCGGGTGGCGCGCTCGGCGAGCCGACGGGTGTTGACGAAGATGAGCGTCGTGCGGTGCGCCTCGATCAGTTCGGCGAGCCGGTCGTAAACCTGCGCCCACACCTCGTGCGACATCACCGCTTCGAGCGGCGACGAGGGGATTTCGAGCGCAAGGTCGCGCGCCCGGCGGTGACCGGTGTCGATGATCGTGCAGTCGGTCTCCGCCGCCCCGATGAGGAACCGCGCGACCGCCTCGATCGGCTTCTGCGTCGCCGAAAGGCCGATCCGCAACAGTCTGTCGCCGCACAGCGATTTGAGCCGTTCGAGCGACACCGCCAGATGCACGCCGCGCTTGTTTGAGGCGAGCGCGTGGATTTCGTCGACGATCACTGCTCGCGTCGTCGCCAGCATCTTGCGGCCGGATTCCGAGCCGAGCAGCAAGTACAGCGATTCCGGCGTCGTCACGACGATATGGGGCGGCTTCTTCGCCATCTTCTGGCGCTCGGCAGACGGCGTGTCGCCGGTGCGCACCCAGGTGCGAATGCCGATGGCCGGCAGTCCGAGCGCTTGCAATTCCTCGGCGATCCCGGCGAGCGGCGCCGCGAGGTTCTTCTGGATGTCGTTCGACAGCGCCTTGAGCGGCGACACGTAGACGATCTGGGTTTCGTCCTCGAGACCGCCTTGCTCCAATCCCTGTCGCACCAGCCCGTCGATCGCGGCAAGAAACGCCGCCAGCGTCTTGCCCGACCCGGTCGGCGCGGCGATCAGCACATGACGGCCGGACTGGATCGCCGGCCATGCTTCCGACTGCGCCGCGGTCGGCGCGGCGAAGCTGCGCTCGAACCAGGCAGCGACCGCCGGATGAAAGAGGGAAGGGCAACTCATCTGAGCGAACGATAATGTCGGCCTGAGGCAGCGGCCTTACAAGATTTAACGGTTTTCGCCAATACGTCCTCTCATTGATCCGCCGCCGGCGCTCCCCACATCTAGCGCGACGCGCCGGCGCAACCGGCTCGGGCGGCCTTCGCGGAAGGCTCTTTGACGACGAGGCATGAGTTCATGGAACCGCAAGAACGCGACCTGATCACCACGCTGCTGACGCGCCTCGAAAGCGCGGGCAAGGCCGGACAACCGAAGGATCCGGAGGCGGATGCGCTGATCCGCCAGGCGATGACACAGATGCCAGACGCACCCTACTACCTGGTGCAGACCGTGCTGATCCAGGATCTGTCGCTGCACAACGCGCAGAATCGCATCGCCGAGCTCGAACAGCAGTTGGCTGCCGCAAATCAGCCGCACCGCGGCAGCTTCTTGGGCGGGCTGCTTGGCGGAGGCCAGCAACAGCAAGCGAGCGTACCGCCGAGCGGTCCGTGGACACGCGCGCCGCAGGCCGCGCCTCCGCCGCCGCAATACGCGCAGCCGGGCTACGCGCCTGGATATGCACAACCCGGCTCCGCGCCGGGCGGCGGGATGTTCGGCGGCGGTGGCGGAGGATTCCTCCGTTCGGCAGCGGCGACCGCGGCGGGTGTCGCCGGCGGCGCGCTCCTGTTTCAGGGCATCTCCAGCCTCTTCGGCCACAGCTACGCGAGCACCCTCGGAGGGTTTGGCGGCCCAGGCATGGCATGCTGGAGGCCTCGGCGAAACCGTGGTCAATAACTATTACGGCAACGATCAGAGTTCCGCAGGTGCCGGTTACGCGGGCGGTAATGTCGGGGGCGATGACTACGCCAGCAATACCGGCAACGATTTCGGCGGCGGCGGCAACGACTATGCCAGCGACAGCGGCAATGATTTCTCCGGTGGCAACGACTTTTCCAGCGGCAGCGATTTCGGCGGCGGCGGAGGCGACATCTCCTGCTGACTGTGAGCTGAAACCAACGAAAAGGGCCGGGAAATTCCTGGCCTTTTTGATGGCTGAGCGAACGTCGGTTTAGAGAACCGCCGCTGCGGAATCCAGCTCCTAGCTCCGTTGCCCAGCGGTCTGCTTCGGAAATTTTCCCAAGGGTCTTGTCAAATCCGGATCGAATTCCGGGCTAGGCCTACATCGCGCGAATTGAACATAAAGGGAACAGGCCTGCTCGCTCTAACGGCGGGCCACTGGATCTGGGCCAAAGCGGTTGCTGCCGATGGTGCCGCGCACACAGCCGAACTCGACAAAGAACCAGATGAAGACACTGAACCACATCAGACCAAGTACAATAATCACGACACCGAGGCCGCCGAGCGCCGGAAGGGTCACGTTGGTTTCACCGGAGACAATAGAAAGAAATGCGGCCCCGAGCCAAATAACCAGAAAAATGCCGAAAAGAATGCCAGGAACAAAATAGAATAGCATCCACCACCATGATTTATTGCGATCATGCATGCGTTTTACGAGCAACGCAATCCATGGCCAAAATATCACCAGAGACAAAATCGACGTAGTTATACGAATGGAAATCCCCAGACTGGATTCTCTGCCGGCGATTTCTCCAATAAGATCAAGAGTGATGTAAACCCCCAAATACGGTAGCCAAAATCTTAGCCAGTATTGAGAACGCGAAATACGCCCGAACGGTGAAAAATAAAACGCCCAGAAACCGGGCTGCACGTAGACGGGCTCCACGAGGTAGATTTCGGTCGCGCGTTGGTCGATCGCCTGGAAATCGACCACATCGCCGCGACGCGGACGCCCCGGGCCACGCCACTCGGCGGTAACGAAGTCGTAGCGCTGGCCGTCATAGCCGCTGATGGCGCCGCTGTTCGTGTCGGGATCGAAGCCGAGGATATTACCCTTCATGGCAAGCCCAGGCCCAACCGCTCTAGCCTCGCGGAACCGGATCGGCGCCGAAGCGGTTGCTGCCGATCGTGCCGCGCAGGAACAGGAGCTCAACTAGCGGCCAAAGGCTTACTATCGGCACGAGAAATAGGAGGATGAATGGCCAGGGCCAGTCGCGGTCGTGCGCCCGTTTGATCAGGATAGCCAAGCTCGGCCAGATAATCGCCAGCGCGAAAAGCCCGAGAAGCGCTGAAAACAGGATTCCAGCGGCGCTGTTCTGGGTCGCAGCTGCCAGTAGGATGAGGACCAGCTCAATTACCATGACCGGCAAAAACCATTTCAGCCAATATTGCGAGCGCGAGATCCGGCCATGTGGTGAGAAATAGAATTCGCCAAAACTCGGCTGTACGTATTCTGCGTCGACCAGATAGATCTGGGTTGCGCGGTCGCCGGCGGGCTGGAAATCGACCAGATCGCCCTGGTGCGGACGGTTGTGCCCATGCCAGTCCGCTGTCGCGAAATCGTAGCGCTTGCCGTCATGGCCGCTGACAGCCCCGGTATTGGTGTCGGGGTCGAACCCGATGACGTTGCCCTTCATGGCGCTCCCCAGAAATGTACGCTGACCAAATTGTATCCGCTGATGGCCCCAAGCGATAGTTGTATGACCCTTGAGACGGATCACCGCTTTGGTGATAGGGCGGATTACCAGAGCCAGGAGGCAGGTCTCTCATAGGGGAGGCCCTGCGAGAGCGCCTGCATGCCTTTGACGCAACGAACGATCCACCAGACGAGCACGAACATCAGCCAGAAAATGCCGACGATGATGATGCAGGTGAGCAGGCCGAGGAACGCATAGAGCATGCCGATCCAGAAGGTGCGAATCTGGAAGCGGTAATGCGTCTGCACCCATTCGGGCGCATCGGCCCGGTTCACATGGGCCATGATCACACCGACGATGCTGGTGATCCCGACGAGGAGGCTCACTAGGTAGAGTATGTAGACGATCTTGGCGTCCGACCCCTCGTTCGGGTCGTAGCGAGAGAGGAGCGGGTAGATCTGCGTCGCCCGCTGACCATCGGCGATGAAATCGACGGTTTCGCCACGGCTTGGCTTGCCGCTACCGCGCCACTCCAGCCGGACGAAATCATATCGCTGGCCATCGTGACCGGCAATTGCGCCGGAATTGCTGTCCGGGTCGAAGCCGAGGACGTTGCCCTTCACGCCTTCGCGCCGCCGCCGTTGACGTAAGGCTCAGGCAGCTTTCTTGCGGTTGGCCTCGAGGCGGGCGTCGACCTGCTTCACCGTCGCATCGACCACCGGGTGGTGCATGCCGAGCTGAGCGCCGAGCAATTGCACGAGGCGGTCGGTGCGCTCGATGTTGGGCACGCCGTTATTGAGCGCGCGCGCCGCCGAGGACGGCCGCACCAGCCCATGCGCCGCGCTCGCGTATTTCTCGAACGGCACGAGGTCGGCCGGGTCTGCGCCGAGCTTGGTGCAGACTTCCATGACCCAATTATAGACCGAGCGCGACTTCTCCGGGTCGGCATGGACCGCGTCCTTGATGTCGATGGCGCTGTCGGCGGTGACGCAGCGGTAGTTTCCGGTCAACAGCATCGCCCATTTGGCCAGCGGCACGAAAATCGACTCGTGAACCTTGAGTTTCACCGGTAGGTCGATCTTCTCGCCGTCGCCCGGATCGTAGCGGATGCCCTCAATCTCGTGCTGCATCGTCTCGAGGATCTTGGTGTCGGCATCGGACCCGAACCGAGCCGATTTGAAATTGGTCGGCAAGGTGACGAGCAGGAAGTTGATCTTCTCGCCGGGCGGGCGGATCGCCTGCGGGTCGGGGCTGCACAGCGTGAGCTTGCCCGGTTCGAAATTGTCCCAAACGGACGCGTCGGTGTAGCAGGGCTTGAGAGCGTCGGCGTCGAGGCCGGGAATGCGCCGCATATAGGGCAGCGGCGGCATGTTCATGATCGACATCGCCGGCACCTTGGCCCGGGCGATGGCGTCGGTCAGTTCGCGCACGCCGGGCGAACGGTATTGCGGCTCCTGCATCGCCAGTACGACGAGGTCGTAATCCTTGGGGTTGACGTCGCCGGTGCCGGCGGCTTTGAGGCTCCCCGGCAGCTTGCGCGAGTCGAGATCGACCGGAGTGGCGCGGCCGCGGATCGGCATGCGCACGTGGGCGCCGTCGCTGTTGAACGCCTCGACCTCGTTGGGGAGGCAGACCATGGTAATCTTGTGCCCACCGAAGAGCAGCTTGATCGCCAGAAGCGAGCCGTACGAGGCCCCCATCATCAACACGTTATAGGCCATCGGCTTTCCTCCCTTGCTCTGACCTCGACCGCAAGCCGGGACGATGCCGGACGGCGGCGCGCGAGGCAAGTCTTAGCCGCCAGCGGCCAGGATCGCCGCGAGCCCGGCTCGGTAATCGGGGTAGGCGAGGGTGACGCCGAGCTCCTGTTTGATCAGGGCGTTCGAGACGCGCTTGCTGTCGGCGTAGAAGCTCTTCGCCATCGGCGAAAGCTCCGCTTCGGCCAGCGCCACTAGCGGGGGCGTCTCGACGCCGAGCAGGGCAGCGGCGAAGGCGACGACGTCCGCCTGCGCCGCCGGCTCGTCGTCGCAGACATTGTAGATCGTGCCTGGCCGCGGTTGGGCGATCGATGTCAGCAGCACGGTGGCGATGTCGTCGACATGAATACGCGAAAAGACCTGGGCTCCGGCGTCGATGCGCTTGGCCGTGCCGGCGCGCAGCGCGTCAAAGGCGCTGCGGCCGGGCCCATAGATCCCGGCTAGGCGAAAGATATGCACCGGAAGTCCGGATCGCCGATGCAAGTCCAGCCACGCCGTCTCCGCCGCGACCCGACGCGCGCCGCGCTCACCTGTCGGACGCAATTCTGCGGTTTCGTCGACCCAGCCGCCATCACGGGTGCCGTAGACGCCGGTGGTCGACAGATAGCAGACCCAGCGCAGACCGGGCAGCGCGGCGAAGTCGGTGCCGTGGCGGTCGAGTACCGGGTCACCGACCACATCCGGCGGCACCGAGATGAGGATATGAGTGATGCCGGCGAAGGCCGAGCCGGGCAGGGGGTGCTCGCGGTCGAAGCGCACGGTTCCCGTGTCGCCGCTACGGCTCGTGCTGATGATCTCCCACTCCGGTCCGAGCCGCGGCGCCAAAGTCCGCGCGGTATAGCCAAACCCCAGGCACAGTAGTCGCGGCATCACGCACCGCGCTCGGCCGGTGCCGCCTGGGCGTCCGCTTCTGGCGGCGCTTCTTCGAGCGAGGCCATGATCGCCTTGCGCCGGTGCAGGGTGAGCGCCCAGCACAGGCACGATACGGCGGCGCCGATTGCCAGCGGCAGCCGGAGTCCGAAATGCCCGCTGGCCGTGCCCATCACCACAGCGCCCAATGCCGGGCCGGCGCGGAAGATCATTCCGTAAAGCGCCATCACCCGCCCCGCCATGCTGCGGTCGGTCGAGGCCTGGATCAGTGTTTGCGCGCCGATCCCGGTGATCACCATCGCGGTCCCGGCGACGAAGACGCAAGGCAGCGCCATCGTGAAATTGTCAGTCGCGGTAAAGGCCATTATCGCCAGCGACATGATGAGCGTATTGGCAAGCACAATGGTCGTGAGCCCGCTGATCTGCGAGCGGATGAGCATCCACAGCCCGCCGAAGATCGCGCCGAGGCCGACGGTTGAGGTCAGCATCGCCAGACCTTGCGGACCTCGGTGGAATACGCTGTCGGCGAAGCCCGGGAACAACTCGATGAAACCGCGCGTGCCGACCGTCGTCACCGCGAACAACATCAGCATCGGCGCGATGCCGGGGTGCCGGCTGGCGTAGGAATAGGCTTCGAGCGAGGCTCTCATCGCGTTCTGCGCCGCCCGCACCGGCAAGGCTGGGATGTCCCGCAGATTGGCTAGTGACACCTGAAAGGCAATATAGGTGATCGCGTTGGCGGCAAAGGCGGCGGCGATGCTAACCCGCGCGATCAACACGCCGGCAACCGCGGGGCCGATGAACCGGGCCGCGTTGAACACGATTGAGTTGATCGCTAGCGCCGAGGGCAGCGCCTCGCGGTCAACCAGGGTCGGAATCAGCGCCAGCCGGGCTGGCTGGGCGATGCCTTGGTTGACGCCGAGGAGCAGGACCAGCGCGAACAGGACATGGCTCGAGATGAAGCCGATGGCGACGAGGATTGCCAGCAAGGTCGCGGTAAAGCAGCCGTAAAGCTGGGTGATGCGAATGATCCCGACGCGGTCTTTCCGATCGGCCAGCACCCCGGCGAGCGGCGAGACAAACAGCACCGGCAGGAATTCGGCCATCGACATGAGGCCCAACCAGGCGCCCGAATGAGTAAGTGTCCAGGTCAACCAGCCGACCGACACCCGCTGCATCCAGGTGCCGACAAGCTGGATCGCGTTGCCGCTGATGTACACGCGGTAATTGCGATGCGAGAGCGCGTGCGCAATGTTGCCGAAACCGCCGCCCGCGCGGCGCAGACGCTCAAATGCCAATGGTCATCACGTTTGGTTCGGGCGCTCCCTCGCGCCGCCATCGTAGCCTTGCCGGGATTTCGACCGCAACGTCGCCGGCATCCGCTGCACCGGAGCATCCGTTGGCCCGCAGCAAATAGGTAAAAGTGTCGTGCTAGGCTCGCCGTCCGGCGAGGTCAGAAATCACCCGCTCCGCCGGAAGGGTCACCGTCACCGTCGTTCCCGCGCCCTTCTCGCTGATGATATCGAGGGTGCCGCCATGCAGCTCGGCCAACCGTCGCGCCAGCGGCAGCCCGAGCCCGGTACCCTCGTGCTCTCGCGCGAGCCGCGCATCGACTTGACCGAAGGGCTCCATGGCGACCTCGATCTCGTCTACGGTCATGCCAGAACCAGTGTCGCGTACTTCCAGTGTGACGCCGCCTTCCTCCGCGCGGCGCGCGGCGACGGTCACGCAGCCTCCGGGCTTGGTGAACCTGATGGCGTTCGATACCAGGTTAAGAAGGATCTGATTTAGCCGCGTGGGGTCGGCCACTATGAGCGGCAATTGCTTATGGATCTCTGTGAGCAGCTGGACCTCGCTGGCGTCGGCACGGTGCTTCGTCAGCGAAAGGCACGTGCCGATCACGTTCCGCAAGTCGACGCCCTCTTCTTCGCGGAGCTCGAATTTACCGGCATCGGCGCGGGCAAGGTCGAGGATGTCGTTGATAACCTTGAGCAGGTGCCGGCCGCTTTGCAGGACGAGAGAGGAGTATTCGCGTTGTTTCGGGCCGACCGGGCCGGCAAGGCCCTGCTCGACCATTTCCGAAAAGCCGATGATCGCGTTTAGCGGGGTGCGCAGCTCGTGGC
The DNA here is from genome assembly GCA_963773625.1 of uncultured Alphaproteobacteria bacterium. Lineage (GTDB taxonomy): Bacteria > Pseudomonadota > Alphaproteobacteria > ATCC43930 > CGMCC-115725 > DATARH01. The sequence continues at coordinate 321,507 of CAVZCJ010000016.1, forward strand.
TGATATTCGCCAAGAATTGGGACTTGGCCAGGTTCGCGGCTTCGGCTTCCTCTTTCGCCTGGCGCAGCTCGCGCTCGGCTCGAACCTGCTCGGTTATATCGCGCGCGGTGCCGCGATAGCCGACAAAGCGGCCCGCGTCGTCAAACAGCGGGGTCCCGCTGGTGGCCGCGGTGTGCATCTCTCCAGAGAGGACCCGCCTGGCGTAGATGAAGTCGCTAAAGGGCTCGTGCCGTTCCAATTGTGCTAGATGCTCGCGCCATTTCCCGGTGTCGGTGTCGGTGTCGGCGGCGTTCTCGAAACGAGTTTTGCCCAGGTACTCCTCCGGCCGAGCGGCTAGTTTCGCGACGTTTTCCGACAGGTAGGTGAAGCGATTTTGCTCGTCGGTCTCCCAGAACCAGTCCGACGAGGCCAAAGCGAAATCACGGAACCGCGCCTCGCTATTTCGCAGCGCCCCGGCCTGTTCGACAAGCGCCGCCTCGGATCGTTCGAGCTTGCGAAACTGCCAGCGCAGCATCGACAAGAAAATTCCCAGGCCGATGACCGAGCAGCCAGCGCCAATCCCGATGAGGAGCGATTGGTGGCGCCAATCAGCAAGCTCCACGTCTTCCGAATTGGTGACGGACACGAGGAGCGGAAAATTGTCCAGCGGATGCATCGATACGATGCGTGTGACCCCGTCGAGGCCGCTGGCGCCGTGATAAGTGCCTCCCGTGTCGGCGAAGCGGTACCACGACGAGCCGGGCGGCAGTTTCTGGCCCACCATTCGTTCGATGTGGGGATATCGGGCGAGCAGCGGACCGTCCTGACGAAATAGCGCTATCAACTCTCCTTCGCGAGTGGCCAATTTCTGGTACAGATCCTCGAAATAGCGGGCTTCGACCATCACATTGATGATGCCGATGAATTCGCCGGCGGCATTGTTGACGCGGCGCTCGAGCGGGATATCCCAGGCGCCATTCGTTGAGTTCTGAAACGGTGTCCCGACGTAAGTCTCGGCTTTGTCGCCGTCGCGCAGGGCTTGAAAGTACTCGCGCTTAGACGTGTCGATGGCGGGGATGGGCCAAGCCCGCGTGAAATTGATGACTTTCCCGCTGTTGTCGATGAGCGAAATGGCGTCGGCCTGAGGCAGGCTGCGCAGGCGGCCCACAAGAAAGTCGTGAACCTGCCTCGTGGCCATAAAGTCTGAGAAATCTGCTGGTGTTTGCACGCCTGCAGCGAACACCATTTCCCTAACCTCCTGCAGCACCAGGTCGGTTGCTTGCATCAAGCGGGCATTTTGCTCTGCCAGCAGAATGCTGAGGCTGTTGGTCTCCTGTTCTGCCCGGGCCAGCGCATCGCGCCGCAGGTCCCAGATTGTAACCCAGGCAATCCCCACCGTGATTGCGACCAGCACAGCGGCAGCGGCTGCAAGACTTCGGCCTGCTTTAGGGCTCTGACGGCGAGTTTCCGGCAATCGCATTGGCGTCTCGGCTTCCTGACGCTTGACCTAGCCTGAACGCGGCCCTCCAGGTTAGAGCGGATAATCGAATACCCTTAATAATCCGCTACGCGCCCTGCCGGTTCGGCGCGGTCGCGGAGTATGCTATCGATGTCTAGGACGCGTCGGCGATGTGGACGGCGATGAGACAAGCGGCCCTGATAGGCCTGCTGGCAGCGTGCGGCATTGCCTTCGGGCCCGCGGCGCCGTTCGCCGCACAGCCAGAGCCTGCTGGTCCGCCGTTGTCTGCCGCGCCGCCAACGCCAGCCCCGCCACCGCCCCACGCTCAGCACGCCAAGCCTGAGCCACCGCATTCGGCCGCGGCCGACGCGGCAACCTACGAGCGTTGCCTTGCCCTAGCCAAGAGCGATCCCGGTGCGGCTCGCGATATGGCCGAGCGTTGGCAGAGCCGCGGGGGTGCGCACCCGGCCGATCATTGCTATGCGGTCGCGCTGATCGGGCTGAAGCAATACAAGGAAGGGGCGACGAAGCTCGAAGCTCTGGCTCAAGCGATGGTTCATGCGCCCAATTCGCTTCGCGCGGAGGTGCTCGACCAGGCATCCCAGGCTTGGTTGCTCGCCGGCGACCCGGCGCGCGCTTATGCCGCCGATACCGCCGCGCTTGGCCTATTGCCCGACGACGCGGACATTCTGATCGACCGCGCCGAGGCGGCCGGTAGCGAAGGCTGGTACGACAAGGCGCTCGCCGATCTCGACCGCGTGCTGAAGGCAGACCCGAACCGGCTCACCGCTCTCATCTATCGGGCTACTGCCTATCGCCAACTCGGCAAGCTCGATGAGGGCCTCGCCGACATCAACCGGGCGGTCGGGCAGTCGCCGGACTCGGTGGCGGCATTGCTCGAGCGCGGCGATATCCTCCGCCTGAAGGGTGACAATGACGGCGCGCGCAAGGATTGGGTACGGGTGTCGGAGCTCGCGCCTGGCAGCGACGCCGATGCCGAGGCGAAGGCCAATATCGAGCGCCTTGAGCTCAAGCAGGACACGCTCACTCCTGCCAAGCAATAGGCTGATGGAGAGGTACCGATGCTGCACGTCACGGTTCCAAATCTGCCTGAAACCTTGACCTACTCGGTTCTTGTCGCGATCGCGATCGATGTCTTCATCGCGATCCTGCTCGCGGTTCGTGGCGACCCCCTTGGTGTCTTGCTGATGTTGGCCGTGGCTGCAATTTTCTACCGGTTCGTTTGCCGGCAGCTGGTCGCGGTGGTGACCGCCGGCTCGGCGGCGGTGGCGAGCGCGGCGCTGCTGTTGGTCTGCGCGCTCTACGATCTCGTCACCGGCTCGCCCTATTATGGTCTGTTGTTTCTGCTCGCGGCGCTCTCGGCTGGCTTTGTCTTTGTACTCTTGCGGCAGGGCGGCGTTCCGGCCGCGCTGACGATCGGCGGGGTGGTCGCCGTTGGCGCACCAAGCCACACGGCGCATCTGCGCATGCTCGAGGAATTGCGCGACGCCGGGCTCCTGACCGCCGACGAATTCGCCGCGAAGCGCGACGCTGCTCGGCGTGTAAATGGCCTCAGGCGCGGCGCCGCCAGGTGAAGACCGAGGTCAGCGAGTAGTTCACCAGCGCCCCGGCGACAGCGCCGACAATTCCGGCAAGAGCCCACAGCGCAGTCTCAGCATAGATGTCCCGTGCGATCGCGATGTTGACCAGCGCGCCGAGGCTGCAAACCGCCATGAACGACACCAACCCGCGAACCGCCTGCCACCCGACCAGTCGGCAATCGCGGTAGGTCAGTATGTTGTTGAGGAGGAAATTGGATACCATCGCTGCCCCGGTCGCGAGTGTCTCGGCGCGGACAAAGCCGCTCGCACCGAGGCCAAACACCCCAAGCAGCAGGCGTAGCGCGACGAGATTGACGAGTACGCCCGATGCGCCGACCAGCCCGAACATCAGCAGTCGCGACGAGACATAACGACCGGTCAGCTTCTCGAGGAGCAACATTGCGTATTCGAGCGCGACGAGCGCGTCGAGCTTGCTTTCGCCGGCTTGGCGCGCCGAGAACTGGTAGGGCATCTCGGCGACCGACAGGGGCCGCGGCGCCGCGGTCAGAATGTCGATCAGGATCTTGGTGCCGACCCCGGAGAGGCGTGGCGCGACTAGGTCAGCCACCTGGCGCCGCAGCATGAAGAAACCGCTGACCGGGTCGCTGAGCTCGATCCCCGTAACCAGCCGCGCGAGCCGTGCCCCGGCTCGGCTGAGCCGTTTGCGTCCTTGCGAGGACAAACCGTCCGCACGCCCTGCCCCGATATAGCGGCTGGCGATCACAAGGTCTTCGGTTCCGTTCTGCAATCGGCGGAGCATCCGTGGCAGGAGCGTCTCGTCGTGCTGGAGGTCGCCGTCAATCACGGCGATGAAAGGCGCTGAGGTCGACAGCACACCCTCGATGCAAGCCGAACTCAGCCCCCGCCGGTTGATTCGGCGCAGGCAGCGCAAACGCGGCTCGCGCTGTGCTAGCGAGCGGACCGTTTCGGCCGTGCCGTCCGGCAAATCGTCATCGACGAAGACCGCCTCCCAGGCGATGCCGTCGAGCACGTTCGCGAGGCGCGCGGCGAGGACCGGCACATTGTCGCGCTCGTTGAAGGTGGGCACCACGACGCACAATTCCGGCGCGCCGATGGACGCATCGCCGCCAGGCATTTCGAGCATACTATTGCCGTGTTGCGCGACACCCATCGCGCGCAAGAGACCGTCAACGCCGCGGCGTGTCAACGCTCGGCTCCATCGCTAGTATCGCTGCATGGCGCTGTATGTCCCTGGGCTCGAGAACGTCCTCGCCGTTGTCACCACCTGGGGAATCGGCACCGGATTGCTCCTCGTCGGGACCGCGTTTTGCGGCTCTCGGGGTGCTCCCGAATATCGCATCGCCGCCGGCTGGGGCGCGCTGTGCGTCGTGCTGACGGTATGGGGCGTATTCGTGCCGGTGAGCTTGCGAGTACCGGCAGTGGCAGTGCTGGTGGCGGCACTTATCGCGCAGCTACTGCCGGGCCGGCGGGTAACGCGGACGGACTGGGTGGTGCTCGGACGCGTGTTGCTGCTGACCTTGCCGCTCTGGGCGGTGATGGCGCCGGTGCGGCCGTCGCAAGTCGACACCTTTCTCAACCTTCTGCCCAACGCCGATTACCTCGCCGATCACGCTTATCTGCCGACCGCCGGCTCCGCGCCAAGCTACTCGCTCTACCCGGCGGCGCCATACGACACGCAGTTTCTGGCGTTTCTCGGCTCGCTGATCGAGCACGACTATCCGGCGCCGGGCATGTCGCTGATCAATGTCATGCTTTTGCTCGTTGCCGGGCTCGCCGTCGCCCGTGTCTTGGCGCGCTCGGCTCCGGCGCCGTCTTGGACTCTCCTTGCGCTTGGTATGCTGCTTGTGACGTTGTTCAACCCGGGTTTTGTGCCGCGCTTCCACTTCTCGTCCTACGGCGAGACGGGGCTGGCGGTCACGGCGCTGCTTGCCGCTTGCCTATTCGTCGATGGCCAAGGCGCGCGTGCAGCGGGCGGCTACGGCGGAAATCTGTTCGAACTGGCGCTGATCCTTGCGGCCATGATCAACGTCAAGCAATCGGGGATCGGCCTAGTGCTGGCGCTGGCGGGAGCCGCAGTCATTGCCGGCGGCGCCGAGCGCGCCGCGTCGCGGTGGCGGACGCTCGCGGAAGCGGCAGTGGTTCTGCTCCCGGCGGCGCTGCTTTACGCTGTGTGGCGCTATTACGTCTTGTATGCCGGAGTCGCCGAACTGAAGCCGCTGCCGTTCGGCGAATGGCACTGGGAGGTCCTGCCCGCTACCTTTGCCAGCATCGCCGGCGTGATCGCCGGCAAGCCCGCCTATTTTGTCGCCGAGGCGGTCGCGATCGGTTGCGTCCCGCTGTTACTGCGTCGCCAAAAGTGGTCATTCGCGAGCCGTTTCCTCGCGTTCAACCTGGTCGCGTTCATTCTCTATAACGGTTTTCTGATCGTTACCTACATCGCGCACTTCTCGACGCTGATGAGCGAGGAGGCGCATTCCTACTTCCGCTACAGCACCCATCTCGCGCTCATCCTCATGCTGGCGCTGGCTTTGGCTGCGCGCGAGCTCGTCCCCGCCCGGTGGTTCGACCCACGATCGTGGCGTTACGCCGGCGCGTTCATAATTGTTCTAGCGCTGCTGGCGCCCGTCGCCCTGGCCGAAAGGCTGCGCTTCGACATCGAGATGCCGCAGCCGCTGGTCTGGGATATCGCGGCGGAACTGAAGCCCTACCTCAGGGACGGCGACAAGCTCGCACTGCTCATGCCAGGCGACAGCGGCGAGATCGGTGACCTGCTCGAAGGTTATCTCGCCAGCCAACCGCCGCGTCGACGCGGTCTTGTCCTCGCTCGTTACCAGACCGCCGACGCGGCGACGCTCGATGCGGCGGCCGCCGAGGGCTACGAGTTTGCCGCGATAACGTGCACACCGGCCGGGATCGATGAGTTGCCGCCGGGGATCGTGGCGCTGATGAGGCACGGCCCGGACGGCTGGAATGTGATCGCAAGCTGGCCGCAGTCGGCCGGTATACCGTTGTCGCATTGGCAGCGCACTCGCCATTGGCCGGCGCTCTGTCGCTGATCAGAAACAATTCCGATCGTGATGTACGGTGAAGAGCTGGAAGTTGGCGGGCGATGCCAGTCGCTCAAGGCACGGGCGGGGCGCAATGGCGAAGCGGCTGCGGTCGGCGAACACGATGAAATCGTAGTCGCGCAACATAGTCGCTGCCTGCGACTGCGCTGCAAGCGCGCCGTCGACAAACGCCGCCCATAATGCCGCCGGTGAAGTTGCCGTAGCGAGCGCGTCATAGGGCGGACGCAGCGCCAGCGGCTGCTGCGTCGCGTATGCGAAAACGGTCGGCACGAAAGCTGCGCGCCGCCCCGCCGCCATGGTGGCGACATGCAGTTGCGGGATGCCCCCGGCGCTGATTTCACGCGCTGGAAAGGCGACAGCAAGCTTCGCGCCCTGCGGCAACGTGTTGATGGCCGCCATGTCGGCCGCGTAAATCCCGTTTGATTTCAACCACACGGTCTCGATCGCCGCCATCCGCGCGGCGAAGATCGCGGCCGCGGCGATGCCGACCGCCAGCGCCGCCCGGCGCGGCAGGGGCGTCGACGGCCACGTCCCTGCGATGAGTAATAGGAACAGCGCGACCGGCACGCGGTGGTCGGCCCCGGAGCCGGAAAAGATCTGGTTCGGCAGCAGCACATAGGCAATCGCGACAAGCGCTAGAGCGAGGCCGACCCGGGGCGCGATCGCCAAACGACACCGCCAGGCAAGCGCGCCGATCAGTCCGACGAACAGCGCGAAGCAGGTGATGTCGAACGGGCGGTTGTAATTGTCGAAGACGCTGAACAGCAGATCGAGCTTGCGCCAGAACGCGAAACTGACCGGGCCGCTGGCGGCATGCGCCTCGAAGCCAAGGAAGACGATCGCCGGCGCGATAAACTGTACCCCGGCAAGGGCCACCCGTTCGCTCGCGGCGCCATAAAGCCGGGCGCGCATCAGGCTCAGCACCGGCGGGCAGCTCGATCCCGGCAATCGCCAGCGCATAAACGCCGAACGCGGCGAAATGGCTGAAGAAGCAGGCGAGTGCCGCCGCTACTGAGAGCGGCGCGCGCAGCCGCCGCCGCTCGTCGAGCGCGAGCCATAGCGCGACGCCGCACAACGCGACGCCGAGCCCGAACAGGTAGTTGATGAAGCCCCACAAAAACGTCCGATTGTAGAGCAGGGCGAAGACGAGGAGCGGCCACCAGCGCCAGCGCCCGCTGGCGACCCGATTGAGCCATAGCGCGCCGCCGGCGAGCAGCGTGAAGGTCAGGACGAGAAACAGCTTTCCCGCCAGTTCGATCGGCATCGCCCGGGCCAAGACCGGCACCACGAGGTCGGCGGCGAGGTCGGGTAGCGGGGCCCAGCGCACGGCATAGAATTCGTTGCCGCCGCTGGCGATCAGCTGCAGCCGGGCCAGATGATTGGGGTAGTCGACCAGTGGCGGCAGCACGGTCGAGAACAGCGGCGCGACCACCGCCGCCAACAGCAGGGCGAAGGCGGCGAAAATCTTGGCCGCGTCGCCTTTATCGGCAGCTGATCTCAAAAATCGAGATCGGAATAATGTTTGGGCGGCGGCAGGCCCGGTACGTGGTCGGCGAGGATAGCGCGGAAGCTCGGCCGCGACTTGATCCGCGCATACCATTCGCGGGCCAGCTCGTGCTCCTCCCACGGCACGTCGCCGAGGTAGTCGAGCGTCGAGAGCTGCGCCGCCGCGGTAATGTCGGCGACCGAAAAATGGTCGCCGGCGAGCCAGCGCCGGCGGTCGACCAGATAGCCGATATAGTCGAGGTGATGCGGCAGATTGGCGTGGCCGGCGCGAATCGCCTGCGAGTTCGGCTGCCCCTCGCCGATGATCCGCTTCATCATCTTCTCGCCGACGAGGTTCTCGGTGACCTCGCGGTGCATTTTGAGGTCGAACCAGGCGACCAGCCGGCGCACCTCGGCGCGGTCGGCCGCGTTGATCCCGATGAGCATTTTCTCGCGGTAGACCTCATCCAGATACTCAACAATCGCATCGCAACCCGCGAGAACAGTGCTGTCTGGCTCGATCAGCACCGGCACTTCCCCGGCGGGGTTCAGGGCCAGAAATTCCGGGCGGCGCTCCCACGGCTTTTCCGCCTTCATCGTGAAGTCGAGGTTCTTCTCGGCGAGCACGACGCGCGCCTTGCGCGCGAACGGCGACAACAGGGAGTGGTAGAGCACTCGCATGGCCGAATTGTACTCAGGTTTTGGCCGCTGTTGAGTCGGCTCTCGGGATGGCGCTAGGGCGGGTCGTCGCCAGGCTTGGCGCGCGGTCCCATGAACGAGGTGACGACCCCGTGCAGCGTGCGCAGTTCCTGCTCGGTGGGGTGCGCGCGCTGGAAGAAGTTGCGCAGGTTGCGGAAGAGGCTGGGGCGCTTGTCGGGGTGGCGGATAAACCCGCTATCGACCAGCGCCTCCTCGAAATGATCGAAGAATCGGACCAGCTCTTCCTTGGTCGCCGGCCGGCTATGGCCGACATGCAGCGTCTCCGGAGCCGGGTCCTGGCTGGCGATGAACCACTCATAACCGACGATCAGCACCGCCTGCGCCAGATTGAGCGACGAGAAGCCGGGGTTGAGCGGCACGTTGAGCACCGTGTCGGCAAGCGTGATGTCCTCGTTGACGAGCCCGGTGCGCTCCGGCCCGAACACCACGCCGCAGGGCTCGCCGATGGCGAGAAAGCCGCGGATTTCCTGCGCCCCGAGACGCGGGGTCACCGCGCGCTTCACCATGTAGCGGTCGCGCGCCGTCGAAGCGTAGACATGGCGCAGATCGGCGACCGCCGATCTGAGGTCGGGAAAGAGCCGCGCCTTGTCGAGTACGCTGTCGGCGCCGCTCGCCGCGTTGACCGCCTTGTCGTTGGGCCAGCCGTCGCGCGGCCGCACCAGGCGCAGATCGTCGAGCCCGCAATTGAGCATCGCCCGCGCCGCGGTGCCGATGTTCTCGCCGAGCTGCGGTGCGACCAGCACGATCGCCGGCCCGCCGCTCAAGGTCGCCTTTTTATGGTCGGTCCCGGCCAACCCTCACCCGTCGCGCTTACGCGCGCCACCCTCTCCCGCTCGCGGGAGAGGGGATTGGGGTCACGCCGACATAACCCCTCTCCCGCACGCGGGAGAGGGAGGGACCCATCGCGGCAGTGATGGGAGGGTGAGGGGATGTCCGCACCTTAGCCCCGCCGCCAGGTCGTGCCGCCCGGCCCGTCCTCGAGCAGGATCCCTTCTGCCGCCAGTTCGTCTCGAATGCGATCGGCATCGCCAAAGCGCCGCTCCTTGCGGGCTAGGGTGCGGGCGGCGATCCGACTATCAATCTCTTGCTGATGGCTCAACAACTCGCCGCCCAGAACGGCATCATACGTGACTTGAAATCTCCCATATCTCCATGTTTTTGGGTCGCGTTGCAGTATTCCTAATAGATCACCGCATGATTTCAAAGCCCGCTTATTTGCCAGTAACTCATTTTCGTTCTTTGTTGAGTTTATTTTTGATACGAGAGTGTGCATCTGCGTTATCGCAAGCGGCGTGTTTAGGTCGTCATCTAGCGCAGATAGAATCGGATACTCATTACCAGAGTCATCTTTTGTGCTGACGTTTTCCGCGGCATCCTCGACGTTAAGCGCCCGGTAAAATCGATCCAGGACTGCCAAACTTTCATGCAGCCGCTGCTCCGTCCAATCGAGCGGATCGCGGTAATGCGTGCGAAGCAGGGCTATTCGTACGACCTCACCGGTCCACTCTTTCAGCACCTCGTGCGCAGTCACGAAATTTCCCAGCGATTTCGACATCTTGGTGCTGTCGACCGAGAGAAACCCGTTATGCACCCAGAAATTGACGAAGGGCTTGCCGCCGTGCGCGGCTTCGCTTTGCGCGATCTCGTTCTCGTGGTGCGGGAAGATCAGGTCGATGCCGCCGCCGTGGATGTCGAAGCTCTCGCCAAGATGCGCTTCGCTCATCGCCGAGCATTCGATGTGCCAGCCGGGGCGGCCGCGGCCCCAGGGGCTGTCCCAGCCCGGCTGGTCCAGGGTTGACGGCTTCCACAGCACGAAATCGCCGGGGTCCTGCTTGTAGGGCGCGACCTCGACCCGCGCGCCGGCGATCATCTCCTTGCGGCTGCGGCGCGACAGCTTGCCGTACTCGGCCCACGAGCCGACCGCGAACAGCACGTGGCCTTCGGCCGCATAGGCGTGGCCACTGGCGATCAGGCGCTCGATCATCGCGATCATCTGCGGGATATGCGCGGTGGCGCGCGGCTCGACATCGGGCGGGAGGTTGCCGAGCGCCGCCATGTCCGAGTGGAAGATCGCGGCGGTGCGCTCGGTCAGCGCGTCGATCGGCTCGTTATTGGCGCGCGCCGCGTCGATGATCTTGTCTTCGACATCGGTGATGTTGCGCACGTATTTGACGTGGCTCGTCGCCGTATTCATGGCGCAGCACGCGGTAGAGCAGGTCGAAGACGACGACCGCGCGCGCGTTGCCGATATGGGCATAGTCGTAGACCGTCGGGCCGCAGACATACATCCGGACGTTCTGCCGGATCGATCGGGCGGAACTCCTCTTTCCGGCGCGTCAGCGAGTTGTAAAGCTTCAAGGTCATAACGCCGCCTCGGTAGCAGATCGCGCCGGCCGGGTCACGCTTCCAGGCAGTTAAGTCGGCTGCATTCCGGGAAAATTCTATCGCTCATACGGCGGGTCTTGAAAGAAACATATCATGAACATAAATGTGGGGTTTCGCTTGTCTCCTGCCGGATTTCGGGATGCCCAATTTCAATGTTGGCCTGATATGGCCTGCTGGCGCCTGTTCCCGGGATCACGATTGCATGAATATCAATCGCTTGGTCCTGATCTTTTTTCGTCCCGCGCGCGTACGCGTGAAGCAAAACGCCGCCCGGGCCCGGAGTGGCTGCCTCGAAGGACGCACTCGCTTCATTCCGGCGACTATGCGAGATAGGCGAGATGGACGAGGCGAAGCTGGGTGGGAATCGAAGCGGGGCGGCGGCGCTGCTCGGATCGCGCCGGTTCGGGCCCTTGTTCGCGACGCAGTTTCTCTCCGCCTTCAACGACAACGCGCTGAAAAACGCGCTGGTGCTGATGCTGGCCTATCGGCCGGAGATGGCCGAGGGGATGTCGGCGGGCGTCCTGATCCCGCTCGCGGGCGGGCTCTTCATCCTGCCGTTCTTCCTATTGTCGGCGACTGCCGGAGAGCTCGCCGACGCGCTCGACAAGGCGCGGCTCATCCGCATCATCAAGTTCACCGAGATCGTGGTGATGCTGGTCGCCGCCCTCGGCGTGCTCTACGCCAGCCCGATGACGCTGCTGACGCTGCTCTTCGTGATGGGCATCGAGGCAACGTTCTTCGGCCCGCTCAAATATTCGATCCTGCCCGATCTGCTGGGTCTCAAGGACCTGCTGCTCGGCAACGCGCTGGTCGAGGCCGGGACGTTCCTCGCCATCCTCTTTGGCACCATCGCCGGGATGCTGATCGCCGGCCAGCACGGGGCGAAGGTCGTGGCGGCGCTGATCGTGTTGATCGCTCTTGCCGCCTATGCGTTCAGCCGCGCGATCCCGGCCACCGCGCCGGCGGCGGTGGGTGCGCGCATCTCCTTCAACTTCGTTGCCGCCACCGCGCATCTTATCGCCGACGCGCGGGCCGAGCGGGTGCGTTTCCGCTCGATCCTCGGCATCTCCTGGTTCTGGCTGGTTGGGGCGACCTATCTCTCGCAATTCCCCACCTACGTGCACGTCTACCTCAACAGCGAGGAGGTGGTGGTGACCCTGTTCCTCACCGTGTTTTCGGTTGGGGTCGGCTGCGGCTCGCTGCTCGGTAACCGCATCCTCAAGGGCCGGATCAGCGCTCGAGTCGTGCCCTGGGCCGGGCTTGGCATCGCGCTGTTCTCGATCCTGCTATGGGCGGCGAGCCCGGGCGGCGGCCCTTACGCCGGCGCGCTCTCGACCGTGGGCGGTTTCCTCGGCCATCCGGCGAATTGGGTGATCCTTCTCGCCCTCTTCGGCATCGCCGCTTCCGGCGGCGTCTTCATCCTGCCGCTCTACGCGCTGTTGCAGACCGCCGGCGACGAGCACCGGCGCGCCCGCGCCATCGGCGCCAACAATGTCGTCAATGCCGCGGCGATGGTGCTGTCGGCGCTGGCGGTGATCGCCCTCGTCGCGGCCGGGGTCAGCGTGCCGCAGCTCTTCCTGCTGACCGGCATCCTGACCCTTGGCGTCGCCGCGGTGTTCTGGTGGCTGCGCGCCGGTTTAGTCCCAACGACGATCACGAGGCCCTGCTGAGGCTCGCCATGTGGATGCGCCAGCGCGGTCGCGAACGGCGGCAGCAATTGTGGTTCCGCGACGCAGCGGTGGCTGAGCGCCTCGACGGCGTCTTGTTCATTGGCCTCAAGGACTGGTACCCGCCGATTTACGATTGCGGCGCATGCGGTTTTGCGACCTGCGCGGAATTCATGGAGGCGACGCGTCAGCTGCGCGCCGATAGCGATGCCTTCGAATTCAAAGGGCCGCATTGCAACCTTCGCGATGTCGATCTGGGGATCGCCGTCGGCTCCGCCGCGAAAGCCGCCAGCATCTACAACGTCGATACCCGCTGCCAGACGCGCATCGCCGTCGCTGCCCGCAAGCTCGGTCTGATCCAATCCGACATCGCCGTGGCGCTGTCGATGACGGTTACCCACAAGAACCCGGGCTTTGACGCGAACACGCCGGTAATCGATTTCGACGCGGCGGAGGCGATGTCTGGGTCGCCGACCGGGGTGCGCGGCTTTGCCAGCGCGAGTGAGGCGGCGGCCGAGTAATTACGCCATTTTGATCGCGTCGGCGCCTTCGATGCGCTGGGCGAGCGCGGCCGACAAAAATCGGTCGATGTCCCCGTCGAGCACCGCCGGCGCATTGCCGATCTCGACACCCGTGCGCAGGTCCTTGACCATCTGGTAGGGCTGCAGCACGTAGGACCGAATTTGGTGGCCCCAGCCAATATCGGTCTTGGTCGCGTTCATCGCGTCGGTCGCCGCCTCGCGCTTCTGCAGCTCCAACTCATAGAGCCTTGCGCGCAGCATCGCGAAGGCCTGCGCCCGGTTCTGGTGCTGCGAGCGCTCGCTCTGACAGGCGACGGCGACCGGCTCCGCGCCGGGTGGCTGATAAGTCAGGCGCACCGCGCTATCGGTTTTGTTGACATGCTGCCCGCCCGCGCCCGAGGAACGATAGGTGTCGACGCGCAGGTACTTGTCCTCGATCTCGATCTCGATCTTGTCGTCGATCACCGGGTAGACCCAGGCCGAGGCGAAGCTGGTGTGCCGCCGCGCCGCCGAGTCGAAGGGCGAGATGCGCACCAGACGGTGCACCCCACTCTCGGTCTTGAGCCAGCCATAGGCATTTGCGCCGTTGACCCTGACCGTCGCGGATTTGATGCCGGCGCCTTCGCCAGCGCTCTCCTCGACCCACTCGACCTTGTAGCCGTGCGCCTCGGCCCAGCGGACATACATGCGCAGCAGCATCTCGGCCCAATCCTGCGCCTCGGTGCCACCGCTACCGGCATGAACTTCAAGGTAGCAATCGTTGGCGTCGGCTTCGCCGGAGAGCAGGCTTTCGAGCTCGCGCTGCGCCGCCTCGGCGCGGAGCTTTTCGAGCGTCGTCTCGGCTTCCCTAACGATGCCGTCGTCGCCTTCGGCCTCCGCCAACTCGATCAGCTCGACCGCGTCCTTGTAACCTTGCTCAATGCGGCGGTAGCCACCCACCAGGTTGTCGAGCCGGGTGCGCTCGCGCATCAACGCTTGCGCGGCTTCCGGATCGTCCCACAGCTTGGGGTCCTCGGCGCGGCGGTTCAGCTCCTCAAGCTTCGCGGTCGCGACATCCCAGTCAAAGATGCCTCCGCAACAGCGATAGCGATTTCTCGATGCCTTCGGCGAGGGCTTGGGTCTCGGCGCGCATGGGTGTTTCCTTCGGCCTCTCTAGTATAATCCACCGGTTCCACGCATCGGTTCGCGTGGGTTATCCGATGCGGAATCAGCGTCTGTTTCTCCGGGCACCCCGCGCAACCCGAGGTCTGTGTCCTTGTCGGGCGCGGTACCGGGTTTGTAGGCAAAATAAACCGCCGGCTCGCCCGCTTGCGGTGGCTGCATCGTGTCAGGATTGACCCGGATCATTTGCAGGCCGGACGGAATGTGGAACTCCGTCGGGGGCGCGTCCTTGAGCACCGCGATCATGTAGTCGCGGAACACCGGGGCGGCAACCACCGCCGCCTGCTGTCCACGGCCAAGGCTGTCGTGATCGTCGTAGCCGACATACACGCCGGCGGCCAGGTTCGGCGTGAACCCGACAAACCACGCGTCGCGCCAGTCGCTGGTGGTGCCGGTCTTGCCGGCGATCGGTTTGCCCACTGCCGCGACCTTGCTGCCGGTGCCGCGCTGCACGACGCCCTGCATCATCTGGACGAGCTGATAGGTCGATTGCGGATCGGCGATTTGCTCGCGGTTGTCGGCTATCAACGGCGTCGCTTGGTTGTTCCATTCGACATTGTTGCAGTCTTTGCACGGTCGTTGGTCGGCGCGGAAGATCGTGACGCCGTTGCGGTCCTGCACGCTGTCAATCAGGGTCGGGATGAGGCGCTTACCGCCATCCACCAGCATCGCGTACGCCGCGGTGAGGCGCAGCGGCGTGGTTTCGCCGGCGCCCAGCGACATCGAATATTCGCGCGGCATGTGATCCATCACGCCGAAGCCCTCGACGTTCTCGCCGACGGCATCCATACCGAGGATCGCGCCCAGGCGTGCGGCGACCGTGTTGAGCGAGTGCGCGAGGGCGACCGCGAGCGGGGTCGGCCCGCGAAAGCTGTCCAACTCGTAATTGCCCGGCGTCCACGGCGGCAGCCCTGGACCCTGACTCAGCGACAGCGGGCCGTCGAGCACGAGCGTCGAGGGGGTAAACCCGTGTTCAAGCGCGGTAAGGTAGATGAATGGTTTGATCGCCGAGCCGGGCTGGCGCTTGGCCTGGGTGGCGCGGTTGAACTGGCTGATCTCGAAGCTGAAGCCGCCGCTCATCGCCAACACTCGGCCGGTATGCGGGTCAATCGTCACCAGCGCACCCGATACTTCCGGGATTTGGCAGAGATTGAATTGCGGTCCCTTGGGTGGCGGTGGCGCGACGACTTTCGCGCTGTGCACCGTCTTCGCGGGGGCAGGCGCGGCCTCTTGCAGCGGTTCGACCAGAATCACGTCGCCGGGTTTGACCACGTCCGCGGCGCTGCGAGGGAAAGCGCCGAGCGTTCCATCGTCGCGTAACGGCCGGGCCCACCGCATCTCCGCGAACGGAATATGCCCGGTTGAGCCATCCTTGAAGCCGATCGCGGCGCCATCGCTTTCAGTGCGCATCACCATGGCGAGCTGCCAGCCAACCGCAGCTGCGCCTGCCGGCAGCGGCTGCGCCGCCAAGGCGGCGGTCCAGTCGCCGTTGGGCTCGATGTGATTGATCGCGCCACGCCAGCCGCCATTTGCGCGGTCGTGGGCGATGAGCCCGTTGCGTAATGCCTTGTCGGCGGCGGCCTGGAGCGTCGGATCGAGGCTGGTACGCACGGTGAGGCCACCCTCGTAGACCATCTTTTCGCCAAACCGAGCGATAAGCTCACGCCGTACCTCTTCGGCGAAATAAGCGGCAGTGACGGTGTCAGTTGCTCTGCGGTGGTGCATTGTCACCGGGTCGGCTTTGGCGGCCGTGGCCTGCGCCGCGGTGATGTCGCCGTTCTCGAGCATGCGGTCGATGACCCAGTCGCGCCGTATCCGCGCTGCCTGCTGGTACTTCTCCGGGTTATAGTTGTTGGGTGCTTTGGGCAACCCGGCGAGGAAAGCGGCTTCGGCGAGCGTGAGCTCGTCGAGCGGCTTGCCGAAATAGGTAAGCGCAGCCGCCGCTACGCCATAGGCACCGCCGCCGAGATAAATTTCGTTGAGATAGAGCTCGAGAATGCGGTCCTTCGATAGCGCGTCGTCGATGCGGGAGGCGAGCAGCACCTCCTTAATTTTGCGCTCGATCGACAATTCGTTGGTCAGCAGCATGTTTTTCGCAACCTGCTGCGTGATGGTCGAGGCGCCGACCGGACGACGGGTCGAATGCCAATGGCTGATATCGATCACCGCCGCTCGTAGCATCGCGATTGGGTCAAATCCGTGATGCGAATAGAAGTTCTTGTCCTCCGCGGCCAGGAAGGCAGCGATGATTTCCTTGGGGATCGCGGTGATCGGCACGAACACACGCTTCTCGGTGGCGTATTCGGCCAGCAGCCGGCCGTCACCGGCGAGAATTCGCGTCGTGATCGGCGGCTGGTAGCGCGCGAGCTGCTGGTAGTCCGGCAGATCACGCCCGAAATACCAAATAGTCAGGCCAACGAACCCGCCGCCGAGGATCGCCACCAGCACGGCACACACGAACAGGAAGCGGACAAGCTTGATCAAGTTACGCAAACGCTGCGCGCTCCGTATGGCGGCGGCGATTCGGGGCTTGGGCCGCTGCGCTCGGTCGATGAGCGCGGCTCGCCCTTATGCGCCAAGCATCGGTTCTTTCCAAGTCCGATTTGGTTGTGCCATGGCCCTGGATCGGCAACTACCGATGACGAAAATGGTATGCCGAACCGCGGTTGCAACTGCTGCGGCAGACGAAATCATTGTCGTTGCGAGGCGCCGACGTTACATTTGATGTTGCGAATTTCGTCGACCGGGCCTCGTCGTCCGGCGGCGTTGGGAAGCTCGCTCGGCACCGTCGGCAAGCTGCTTGCCGCAGAAGCACCGGGCGATGCGAATTTACTTAACCCGAGACCGGGTACGAGCCTTCGAACCGCGACGCCCATGACAAATTTCCGCGACGCTCCGACGGGTACTTACGGTCTCCTTGAACAATGGACCGTGCCACGGCCCGCTTTTGCCGTGGCCACGCGTCCTGGAGTCTACCCGAATGGGAAAACGTATGCTTATCGATGCCGCTCATCCCGAGGAGACTCGGGTGGTGGTACTCAGCGGTAACCGGCTTGAAGAGTTCGATTTCGAGTCGTCGACCAAGAAGCAAGTCAAAGGAAACATTTATCTCGCGAAGGTGACCCGGGTAGAACCGTCGCTTCAGGCGGCCTTTATCGACTATGGCGGCAACCGTCACGGCTTCCTCGCGTTCAGCGAAATCCACCCCGATTACTACCGCATCCCGGTCAGCGATCGTGAAGGTACGGAATACGATGCGCCGCCCGGTGAGCGGCTCTCGGAGTTGCCCGACGGCGCCAGCGCGAACGCTCCGGTCGATGGCGACACTGCGGCGGTAACGGTGGAGGCTCAGGAAGCGGCGATCGAATTGGCTCAGGCCCTTCCGGGGCCGGTAATTGTCGCGGAAACCGATAACGAGCCCCAGCCCGATCTTGAGCCAGCGGCCGTATCGGAGCCCTTAGCCGAGAGCGAGCCTGAGTCGGGACGAGAGCCGCCGGTGATCGAAGAGAGATGGGCGGATGATGTCGCCAATGTCGAGGCGGCCGCACCAATCGAGGCGGTGGTTGCTCGCGATCCGTTTTTCGAGTCGGTCGTACCCGAAGCGGTGCCAACGATCGAAGAGGTCGATACTCTCGACGATGACGAGGCGGAGGAGGCCGGGGAGCAGCGCCGACGGGCGGATCATCGCCACCGTCACTACAAGATCCAGGAAGTGGTCAAGCGCCGTCAGATCATGCTGGTGCAGGTCGCTAAGGAAGAGCGCGGCAACAAAGGCGCGGCGCTTACCACCTACCTGTCGCTCGCCGGCCGCTATTGCGTGCTGATGCCGAACACGGCGCGCGGCGGGGGCGTCTCGCGCAAGATCGTCAGCCTCAGCGATCGCCGTCGGCTGAAGGAAATCCTCGAAGACCTCGATATCCCGGAGGGCATGGGGGTCATCGTCCGTACTGCGGGGGCAGAGCGCTCGAAGGCCGAGATCAAGCGCGACTATGAGTATCTAATGCGGCTGTGGAGTGAGATACGGGACCTCACCCTGAAATCGACGGCGCCGGCGCTGATCCATGAGGAAGGCAACCTGATCAAGCGGTCTATTCGCGACCTGTATGCCCGCGACATCGACGAGGTCATCATCGAGGGTGAGGAGGGGTACCGCACCGCTAAAGATTTTATGCGCATGCTCATGCCGAGCCATGCGCGCCGAGTACAACCGTACCGTGATCCGCAGATCAGCCTGTTTCACCGTTTCCAGGTCGAAAGCCAGATTGATGCCGCCCACTCGCCGGTGGCGCAGCTGCGCTCGGGCGGTTACGTCGTCATCAACCAGACCGAGGCGCTGGTCGCGATCGACGTCAATTCCGGGCGAGCAACGCGCGAGCGCAATATCGAGGAGACGGCGCTCAAGACCAATATCGAGGCGTCGGACGAGATCGCCCGCCAACTGCGGCTGCGCGACCTTGCCGGTCTTATCGTCATCGATTTCATTGACATGGAGGAACATCGTCACAATTCGGCGGTGGAGCGACGGCTCAAAGAGGCCTTGAAGAACGATCGTGCCCGCATTCAGGTTGGCAGGATTAGCCCCTTCGAACTCATGGAGATGTCGCGGCAGCGGTTGCGCCCGTCGCTGGCCGAGGCCTCGACCCAGCCTTGTCCTCATTGCGGCGGTGTAGGCTTCATCCGCTCGACCGAATCGACCGCGCTATACGTTCTGCGATCAATCGAGGAAGAGGGCGCACGCGGCCGGTCGGCGGAAATCTGCGTCTATGTCCCCACCACCGTCGCTCTCTACATTCTGAACCAGAAGCGCAATTCGCTGACGCAGATAGAGGCGCGCTATGGATTACGCGTCGCGGTCGGACAGGACGACACGCTGATCCCGCCGAATTTCCGCCTCGAGCGGCTGCGCGCTTACGCCGCCGGCGAAGCGCCTACGCCGCGGCTGCCGCAGCCTTCGGCGACGGAGATTGAAGACGAAAGCGACATGGATGCCGCCGAGGCCGAGGATGTCGTGGAAGCAGTTCGGGACAGCACCGAGAATGACCGGGCGCGCCAGCGCGGCGACGAAGAACGCGGCGGGCGCCGCCGACGGCGGCGGCGCGGGCGGCGGGGTGACAGCAGCCGCGAGCAGCGTTCTGACGACGATCGCGAGCCGCGCCTCCCGGAAAGCGCCCAGTTTGCTGCTGTCGCGAATGGTGCTGACAGGCCTCATGAGCCGAGGCCTGCTGCCGCCGAGGGAGCCGAACGCGAAAGTGATGGCGAACGGCGCCGCCGGCGACGAGGCCGTCGTGGCGGCGGCCGCTTGCGCAACCGCGACGGTGCGCTCGTCGAGAACGGCGTACCCGGAACGCGGGTCGAGTCGGCTCCCGAAATGGTCGAGGATATGGTCGAGGCTGCGATCGAAGGTGCGGAGATTCCCGCGGTCGAAGCCGTGGTTGTGGCCGAGATGCCCGAATCGTTGCCGGCGGTCGAGCCTGCTGTTGCAGCCGCGACGACTGAGTTGCTGCCCATATCCGTCGAACCCGCAATGGCCGACGCGGAAGTGATCGTCGGGCCAGCTATCGAGAGTTCCGAGCTCCCTGCCGGCGAACTGGAGCCGATGCGCGAACCCGAAGCCGCTAATGCCCCTCCCAAACGGGCTCGCGCCTCTCGCGCAAAATCCGAGCCCAGGCCCGCGCCGCCCGCGATCGACGTTCATCCGGTTATTGACAAGCCGGAAACGCCGCGTCGCGGTTGGTGGCAGCGGCTGACGCAACCGTGACGCGAGAGTTAAACGGCTGGAATTTCTTGCATCTCTTAAGGTCTCGCGTCCTCGCCGTCGCCGCGCTCGCGTTGTTGTTCATGGGGCCGCTATCGCGTCTGGCTTGGTCGCACGGCACCGGCGCGGGCGGCGACGTCATCCTGCGCGACACTGAAATCGAAAACGACATCCGCACATTGGCGACGCCGATCTGGCGGGTCGCCGGCCTCGATCCGCAGGGCGTGGGCATCTATGTCGTCAGCGACAGTCAGCTCAATTCCTTCGTCGCCGGCGGCCAAGCCGTGTTTGTCAACAGCGGTCTCATCGAACGGGCCGAGACCCCGAATATGCTGATCGGCGTCATCGCCCACGAGACCGGACATATCGCCGGCGGGCACGTCCTGCGCTCTTTGGAGGCAGTCAAGAACGCCAGCATCGAGACGATCATCGCGATGGCCCTGGCGCTCGGCGCCTCGGTCGCTGGCGGCAACGGCGCCCCGTTGATCGCGGCGCAGGGTGTCGGCCAGCGGGCGTTCATGGCGTTCTCTATCGCGCAGGAAGCGACTGCCGATCACGCGGCGATGTCCTATCTCGACCGCAGCGGTCAATCGGCTCGCGGGCTGCTGAAGTTCTTCGAGATTTTGCAGGCCGATGAGCCGCTGACCGGTGAGCCGACCGACCCGTGGGCGCGCACCCATCCGCTAACCGTCGAGCGCATCGACTACCTTCGTCACCACGTCGAGACCTCGCCTTATTCGAACAAGGCCGACCGGCCGGAATTCGTCGATCTACTCAAGGTGGTCCAGCTGAAGCTGCATGCCTTTCTCGACGATCCGGCAGTGACGCTGCGCGCGTATCCGGTTAGCGATCACTCGGTTAACGCGCGCTATGCCCGGGCGATCGCCCTCTACCGCATCCCCCGGCTCGATGCTGCGCTGGCAGAGATCGATGGGCTCATTCACGACTTTCCGACCAACCCCTATTACCGCGAATTGAAGGGTCAGATGCTCTTCGAGAATGGCCGTGTCCGAGATGCCATCGCCCCATATGAGGAGGCGGTGAGGCTTGCCCCGCAAGCGGCGTTGATCCGCATCGCGCTGGCCCAGGTTTATATCGAAAGTAACGATCCGGCGCTCAACAAGCGCGCGATTGCCTATCTGAAAGACGCCTCCCGCATCGAGGGTCGGGAGGGCATGGTCTGGCGGCTACTAGCGACGGCCTATGGCCGGGACAACCAGCTTGGTATGGCGGCACTGTCACTCGCTGAGGAAGCGCTTGCCGACAGCAAGAAAAAAGAAGCGTTGCAACAGGCGCAGCGAGCAAAGCAGCTTCTGGCGCGCGGCACCCCAGCCTATGATAGGGCCGACGAGATTCGCCGCGAGGCCGAGCTGCTCGACGACTAGACGGTTCTCCCTACTCCAACAAACGAAAGCACCCCATGCTCCGCTTGCTGACGTCCCGTGCGATTTTCCTTTCGTTCTGTCTCTTGGCTGCGCTGGCGTTTTCGCCGTCGCGCCCGGCGGAGGCAGCCGAGCTCACCCCCGACCAGCGCAAGGAGGTCGAAGGAATCATCAAGGACTTTCTCGCCAATCATCCCGAGCTTGTGCTGCAGGCTCTTCAGGACGCCGAGGACAAGCTCAAGGCCGACGCCAAGGACAAGGCGGCACACGCGCTCACCGACCATCGTCAGGAGGTGTTCGAGGATCCGCAATCGCCGACCGCGGGCAACCCAAAGGGCGACGTCACCCTCGTCGAGTTCTTCGACTACCGCTGTCCGTATTGCAAGCAAGTGGAGCCGGCGCTCGAGAAGCTGCTCCAGGACGACAAGCAGTTGCGCTTCGTCTACAAGGAATTTCCGGTGCTGGGGCCTGATTCAGTGCTCGCTGCCCATGTCGCGCTCGCGGCGAAACTGCAGGGCAAATACGAGGCTTTTCACCGCATGATGATGGCGACGCCGGGCCATCCCGATGAGGCGGCAATCTATAAGGTGGCCGCCGCCGTTGGGCTCGACGTCGATCGGCTCAAGCAGGACATCAAGTCGCCTGACATCGAAAAGCAGCTGAAGGCCAATCTCCAGCTTGGCAATACCCTCGACATCGATGGTACCCCGGCGTTCATCGTCGGCACGACCATCGTGCCCGGCGCCATCTCGCTGGAAGAGCTGCGGCAGCTGATCGCGACAACACGCGGCAAGAGCTAGGCGGGCTCACTCGCCCGCTAGCTACTCCAGATCGTCGGCGACGAATTCGTAGCGCGTGCTGCAGAACTCGCAGGTTACGGTTGTGACCGGGTCTTTGCGCATGTCCTCGATTTCATCGGCGGGGAACGCGCGCAGGATGCCGGCGATGCGCTCGCGCGAACACCGGCAACGCGCTTCGACCGCGTGGGTGTGGTAGACCCGCACCTCCTCCTCGTGGAAAAGGCGCCATAACAGGCGGCGCGGCGGTACATCGGGCGCCACCAACTCTTCCGCGGTGGCTGAGCTCATTAGCACCATGACCCGCCGCCATGCGTCCTCGACGTCGTCGGCGATCGGGGTGTGGCCGCCCTCGGGCGGGACACGTTGCAGCATCAGCCCGCCCGCGCGCCAGGCCGAGCCCTCGCCGGTGCGCGCTACCGCCAGCTTCAAACCGGCCTGAAGCTGCTCCGACTGGCGAAAATAGTGCTGGGCGCATTCAGCAAGCGTCGACCCCATGATCTCGACGATACCCTGATAGCGCTCGGTATCGTCGCCCTGGTCGACGGTGAAGGCGATGTAGCCGGCGCCAAGCAATTGCGGCACCGACGGGTTGTCGCCGCGTGCGGTGACCTCGCTCAGCCGTTTGGCGTCGTATTGCGCGTAACCGCGCACCGCGCCATCGGTCTTGACGTCGGCAACGAGCAGGCGCACCGGACCGTTGCCTTTGGTCTGCAAGGTAAAGACGCCGTCATATTTGAGCGCGCCGGCGAGCAGAACGGCGAGGGTGATCGCCTCGCCCAGGAGCGTCGCGACCGGCTCCGGATAGTCGTGTTGGGAGAGAATGCGGTCGACCGCCGGACCCAACCGCACCAGCCGGCCGCGCAGCGCGAACGGGTCGAGCTGGAACGGCTGGACGACGTCGTCGGTTCTGGGGGCGTGATCGTCAGGCAAAATCGAGAACTCCGCTGGGCATCATCGTTCCCGCTAAAGCGGAAACTCAGGGTGAGCGACGAAACGCTTGCCCTGGCCCCCACTCGCGCAGGGGCGACGACCTCTTCGTCACAGATAGGGTCTTAGCAGAACTGTGTCAGCCCAGGCACCAGGCGAGAATGCCCTTTTGCACATGGAGCCGGTTCTCGGCCTCGTCCCACACCACCGATTGCGGCCCGTCGATAACTGCGGCCGTCACCTCCTCGCCGCGATGCACCGGCAGGCAGTGCATGAAGATCGCGTCGGGCTTGGCCGCCGCCATCAGGCGATCGTTGACCTGGTACGGCATCAGCAAATTGTGCCGGTTGACGCTCGCTTCGGCACCCATCGACACCCAGGTGTCGGTGACGACGCAATCGGCTCCGGCGGCGGCTTCTTCCGGCCGCGTTGTCAGCCGCACCCGGCCGCCTTCGCGCCGCGCCCAGTTGAGGACTGGTGCTGGCGGCGACAACTCCTCTGGACAGGCAAGCCGCAGCTCGAATCCGAAGCGCACTGCCGCGTGGATCCAGCTCGCCGCGACGTTATTACCGTCGCCGCTCCAGGCGACGACGGTGTTGGCGACCGGCCCCTTCTTTTCCTGCAAGGTCATGACATCGGCCATGATCTGACACGGGTGCGAGGAATTGGTGAGACCGTTGATCACCGGCACGGTGGCATAGCGCGCCAGATCGTCGAGCTTCTGCGCGTGGTTGGTGCGGATCATGATTGCATCGACATAGCGCGATAGCACCCGCGCGGTGTCGGCGATGGTCTCGCCGCGTCCCAGCTGGCTGTCCTGGGTCCCGAGCATGATCGTCTCGCCACCGAGCTGGCGCATCGCCACCTCGAACGACACGCGCGTGCGCGTCGATGGTTTCTCGAAGATCATCGCCAGCGTCTTGCCTTCGAGCGGCCGGTCGCGGCGCCCATTCTTGTAGGCGGCACCGAGATCGAGCATCGCCCGCAGGGTCGGGGTCTCATACTGGTTGATGTCGAGAAAGTGGCGCGGCGGGTCCACTACCTTGGGCCGCCCGCCGACCAGCCTAGCACCCCGGAGGGAACTACGATCCGCCACCGCTCTCACGGTGCGGGCCATTCGCTCGCGACCTGGCTCAGGATAACGATGGCCTCGTCGATCTCCTTCTTACCGGCGATGAGCGGCGGCAGGATGCGCAGCACATTGTCCCCGGCCGTCAGCACCAGGAGACCCTTGCCACGCGCCTTGGTGACGACGTCTCCCGCAGTGACGACGCACTTGACGCCGAGCAACATCCCCGATCCGCGCACCGACTCGAAGAGCTTCGGATAATCGGCGACGAGGCCTTCGAGCTTGCCCCACAGATATTTCGCCAACTCGTTGACCTTGTCGAAGAAGCGCGGCGCGAGCATTACGTCGAGCACTGCGTTGCCGGCTGAGACCGAGAGCGGGTTGCCGCCAAAGGTCGAGCCGTGCGAGCCGGCCACCATGCCGACCGCCGCCTTCTCGGTCGCCAGGCAGGCGCCGATCGGGATGCCGTTCCCCAGTGCCTTGGCCACCGCCATGATGTCGGGCGGTACGCCGGCCCATTCATGCGCGAAAAGCTTGCCGGTGCGGCCCATACCGCACTGCACCTCGTCATAGACGAGGAGCAGCCCGAACTCGTCGCAGATCTGCCGCAGTCCCAGCAGGTAGTCGGTCGATGGCGCGCGTACGCCACCTTCGCCCTGCACCGGCTCGACCAAAATCGCTGCCGTCTTCTCGCTCACCGCGGCGCGCATCTCGTTGAGGTTGTTGAAGGCGACGTGGTCGAACCCGTCCATTATCGGGCCAAAGCCCTTGAGGTAGGCTTCCGCCCCGGCGGCCGCGAGGGTGGCGAAGCTGCGGCCGTGGAACGAGCCGTTGCAGCCGATCACCCGGTATTTCTCCGGGTGGCCGGTCTCGCTCTGGTATTTGCGCGCGACCTTGATCGACAATTCGACCGCCTCGGCACCCGAATTGTTAAAGAACACGGTGTCGGCGAAGCTGTTGGCGACGAGCCGCTCGGCGAGCTTTTCCTGCCCCGGGATGCGGAACAGGTTCGACGAGTGCCACAGCGTGTTGGCCTGCTCGGTCAGCGCCGCGATCACCTGCGGGTGGCAATGCCCCAGCGAGGTGACGGCGATTCCGCTGGTGAAATCGAGAAACTTGCGCCCGTCGGTGGACCAAAGGTAGCAGCCTTCGCCCCGCTCAACGGCGACATCCCACCGACCGTAGGTCGGCATTACAGGTGTAATCACGGAAATTCTCCTGTGCGATGGATTTGCGGAAAGGATCGACGACAGAGATGACAGTTATCGTCGTCGTCGCTCGCCCGCAGACGCGATCCCCCGAACCCATTGGGGCAATTTCAGGCTGTGATCGCGCTTCATCGCCACGCTCCTTGGCTCGGTCGATGGCGGCGCACGCCCGGCCACCGAGCAGGAAAGCCGCGAAGTATGCGGAGGGTGAATAATTCTGTCAATTCGAGGCTGTCCGCTGGGGCGCCCGCCGGCTTTCGGGAAAGTTGATCCAGATCAGCGCGCGCCGCGGGGAGTGGCGACATCATGCCGGCATGGCAGATCACGCCGAAACGATACGCCGGCAAATCACATTTTATCGTCGCCAGCTGGAGGCGGGCGTCGAGAGCGAACTGGCGGGTGAGTATCTGGCGCAAATCCTTAAGGGCGAAGCCGAGCTGAGAGCGATCGCCGACGAGAGGCAGGGCGACGAACAACACGGATGCGGCGGCGTACTACGGCGGCCGTGCGATGCGCTACCGGATGCTTGGGGATGAGGCTGGGCACGGCAGACCCGCCGCGCCACATCATGAACCGGCGGCGGAGCTTGCAAAGGAGGCGGACAGCCGCGACGGCGGTCTGTCTGCGGGCGGCGGAAAGTCGAGCTGAAACATGCTATCGACCGGCCGGTGTTTGCGCGGGATGGCCGCTAACCTCGGCGCCGTCGCCCTCGCCCAGCCGCAGGAAGCCGATCGTCGAGGCCAGCGGCACCAGCGCGATCAGCACGAAAACCAGTCGGAAATCGCCGACCGTCACATGCTCGCCGCCGGCGACAATCGCCAGGAGGGCCGCGCCGAACGCCACTCCGAAACCGCGCGCCAATTGCTGGAACACACCGCTGACGCTGGTGCTGCGCGACAACAGCGGCGAGGGCACGTCGGCGAAGCTGATCGTGTTTAGCGCCAGGTACTGGATGCTGCGCACGCAGCCCGAGGCCAGCACGCAGGTGACGACGATCCACACCGGCGTCTCGGCGCTGAGCAGCGCGAAAATCGCGGTCACCGCCGCCGCGCCGACCGCGCCCAGCACTAGCGTCCAGCGGAAGCCCAGCCAGCGCAGGATAGAGCGCGAGCCGGTGCGCACCAGCATCGCGCCGAGGGTCGAGGAAAAGGTCAGCGAGCCCGCCCGCATCGGGCTCAGGCCGTAACCGACCTGGAACAGGAGCGGCAGCATGAACGGGGTCGCGTCGAGCCCCATCCGGCACAACCCGCCAGTCACCGTGCCGACCCGAAACGTCTTGATCTTCAGGAGGTTGAGGTCGAGTACCGGGGCCGCGCTGTTCCGCGCGTGGCGGACATAGACGTAGAAGATCGCGAACGAGATCGGAAAGAACATCCCGCCGACCCAGGGCGCGATGATCGGCCGGCCGAGGTTTTCGATCGCGAACTCGAACATGAAAAGGCCGATCGCGGCGATGAAGAACCCGCCGACATCGAAGCGGGTCGGCGCCGGGGCGCGGAAATTCTCGAACATCAGGAAGCCGAGCACCGCGCCGATGATCCCCATCGGGATGTTGAGGTAGAACACCCAGCGCCACGACGCGTAGGCGGTGAGAAACCCGCCGACGATAGGGCCGCACTGTCGGCCCGATCATCGCTGGGATGGTCATCCAGTTCATTGCCGAGACCAGGCTCGCCCGCGGAAAGCTGCGCAACAGGATGAGCCGCCCCACCGGCGTCATCATCGCCCCGCCGAACCCCTGGATGACGCGAAATCCGATCAGCATCGGCAGGTTCGTCGAGAGGCCGCACAGCGCCGACCCGGCGGCGAAGATAAGCACCGCGGCGCAAAATACATGGCGGGTGCCGAGCCGGTCGGCGATCCAGCCGCTCACCGGAATGAACACCGCAAGGCTCAACAAGTAGCTGGCGATTACCAGGTTGAGGCGCAGAGGATTCTCGCCGAGGCTTTTCGCCATCGCCGGGATCGACACCGCGATCATCGTCGAATCGAGCCCCTCCATGAAGAACGCGCAGCCAACGATGAGCGGGATCACCACGCGTAGCCGCGGCACGCTCGCCGGAGGGGGAAGGGCCGCTTGGCTCACGTTGACCTTATACATGCCCTTGGCCGGGCGTGACCCACCATCCAGGAATTTTTCGGCTCCTCCGCGTGCCGCTTGGGACAAGTCGCGGCGGAGCGGACTACCTTACCGCATGGCTAAGGACGGCATCGATACCGCGCTGATCGAGCGCTGGGCGCTGCATTATCTCGGCCGCTATGCGAGTTCGGCCGAGAATTTGCGCCGCGTGTTGTCGCGCCGCGCCCGCCGCCGCCTTGACGACGACCGCGAGGCGCTGACCGAGGTGAGGGGCGCTCATCGACGCACTGGTCGCGCGTTACCGAGGAATCGGGCCTTGTCGATGACGCGGCTTATGCCGGCGCGCAGGCACGCGCACGGCTGCGGCGTGGCCAATCGCTGCGCACGATCCGCGTTGGGTTGGCGGCTAAGGGGGTAGGGGCAGACGATGCGGCTGCGGCCCTTGAAGCGCTCCGCGATGAGGCCGGTGACCCCGATCTCGCGGCAGCTTGCGCCTTTGCCCGCCGCCGCCGGCTTGGGCCTTATCGTCGCGGCGGGAGTCGATCGCGCCAAGGAGCTGGCGGCTTTCGCCCGGGCTGGATTTTCGCGCGAAGCGGCGCAGGCGGTGCTCACCTGCGCCGATCCGGACGAGGCCGAGACGCTGGCAAAGGGGGAGGCCGGTTGACCAAATTCCGTCCGTCGAGGCCTCGTTGCGCGAGGCACCTCAGGATGAGGGGCGTCGTGAAAGCCCTGCTCCGCCCTTTCTGATCCTGAGGAGCGGGCGGAGCCGCGTATCGAAGAACGTGAACCGCGCCTTGCCGCACGAAGGGGGATTAGCGCGTTTCTCGCTCCCGCATCAGCTGGGCGACGCCGTGCGAGTCCGTGTCGTCGCGCGCCTCGAGCGCGGCGACGATGCGCGGCCGATCTTCGGCCGGACGGTTCTGGCTGAGCTTGAACTTGCCTTCGAGGCGCGCGACCGCGATCTCGAAACCGAGAATACCGCCCATCATCGCATCGAGAAACGGTTCGGGCTGGTCCTGCATCCGCCATGGCGCCGCCTCGCGCGCCTCGTGGCGTTCCGACAGCCGCTGCAAGAAGGCGCGCAGCCATTCCTTGTCGGGGATCGCCCGTGGGATGCCGTAAGCATGAACGCTGGCGTAGTTCCAGGTTGGCACGGCAGGGCCGGCCGTATACCAGCTCGGGGAGATATAGGCGTGCGGTCCCCAGAACACGGCCAGCGCCTCACGCCCGGCATAAATGTCAAGGCACTGCGGGTTGCCGCAGGCGAGATGCCCCTGCAGGTAGAGCGTGCCGTCGCGGCGCTCGGCGAGAATTGGCACCTGGCTGGCGATCATCCCGGTTTCACCATGAGTCGTCAGGAGCGCGAAATCATGTCGCGAGATATGCTCGAGCAGCACCTCCTCACGCGTCTCGGTGAAATGCGGCGGCAGATAGACCACGGATTCAAACCCACCAGTGTTCGATAAGCAAGCTGCCGAGCAGCGCCACTCCGGCGGCGACGAGGATGCCGCCGGAGCCCCGATTGATCCACACCAGGTGCTCGCGCTGGAAGGCCATGCGCAGCACACCGGCCCCAGCGACGAGTCCAACCCACCAGATGAACGAGCCCAGCCACACGCCTGCGACGAGGATCGCGGCGTGCACCATTGTCGCTTCGTCGCCGGTGAAGCCGATCGCGCCGAAAATCGCGAGGAACGACAGGATCGTCACCGGGTTGGTGATGGTCAGCGCAAAGGTCGAGGCGAAATCGCCGAACAGGCCCTCGGGGTCGCGGCCGGACCGGACGCGCGCTGTCGGGTCGCTCGTCAGCGCGGTGACGCCGACATAGAGCAGAAACGCGGCGGCGCCGATGCGCAGCCAGTCCTGGTAGTAGAGCAGCGAGTCGGAAATGAAGGTGAGGCCGAACCCGGCTATGATGCCGAAGAACGAGTCCGCTGAGGCCGCCCCCAACCCAGAGAACAGGCCGGCCAACCTGCCGTCGAGAATCGTTCGGCGGATGCATAAGACGCCGACAGGGCCGACGGGGACAGCGATGACAATGCCGACCAGCATCCCCTTGAGCAAAAAGCCGATCAGCATCCCTGTTCAATCCTCGGTACGAGCTGCCGCAGTCTCGGCGATGCGCCGCCTGCGTGCAATGGAAATGCCGCGATGAGCAGGCGCCACCTGCATCGCCGAGAGAATCGCGTTATGCTCGGCGGCGTGACGGGGAATCGCTTCGCTTCCCGCCGCTGGTAACCGCACCCCATGAGGTCGCCGATGCCGAACAGTGCGTATGGTTTCGAATTCGCCGGTATCGACGGTGGCGCGTTGCCGCTTTCGGCGTGGAAAGGTCATCCGGTGCTTGTGGTCAACACCGCCTCGTTCTGCGGCTACACCCCGCAATACCGCGATCTCGAGGCGCTATGGCGGCAATACCGCGACCGCGGCCTCATTGTGCTTGGCGTTCCGTCGAACGATTTCGGGGCGCAGGAGCCGGGCAGTGCCGTCGAGATCAAGGATTTCTGCGAGACCAACTACCAGGTCGATTTCCCGCTGACCGAAAAGGTCCGGGTGGTCGGCGGAAACGCTCACCCCTTTTATCGCTGGGTCGCCGAGACGCTGGGCGAGGGCGCAGCGCCGCGCTGGAATTTCCACAAATATTTGATTGGGCCGGACGGCGAGTTGGCAGGCGCCTGGCCATCGTCAGTGCGCCCGGGCGATGCCGCGATCACGCAAGAGATCGAGAAGGCGCTGGCGAAATAGCTCCGTCCCTTTCCGCGCATGCTCGATATCCGCAATCTTCGCAAGAATTTCGGCCATTTGGTGGCGGTCGACGACGTGTCGTTCAGCGTCAAGCAGGGCGAGGTGCTGGGATTTCTCGGCCCCAACGGCGCCGGCAAGTCGACGACGATGAAAATGGCGACCGGGTTTCTCGCCCCGACATCCGGCACCGCGATCGTCTGCGGCCACGATATCCTGACCCAGCCCCTGGCCGCCAAGCGGCAGTTCGGCTATTTGCCGGAAGGCGCGCCGGCTTACCCCGATATGATCGTCGCCGACTTCCTGCATTTCATCGCCCATATCCGTGGCTACCAAGGCGCCGAGGCTCGGGAGCGCACCAATCACATCGTCGAGCTGGTGCATCTGAACGAGGTCTACGACCAGCGCATCGAGACGCTGTCCAAGGGCTATCGCCGCCGCGTCGGCGTCGCGCAGGCGCTGATCCATGATCCGCCGGTGGTGATACTCGACGAGCCGACCGACGGTCTCGACCCCAATCAGAAGCACGAAATGCGCCGCATCATCGCGGCGATGCGGCCGAAAAAGGCGATCGTCATCTCGACGCATCTCCTCGAGGAGGTCGAGGCGGTGTGCACCCGCGCGGTCATCATCGCCAAGGGCCGTCTCCTCGCCGACAGCACCCCGGCGCAGCTGGCCGCGCGCTCGCGCTACCACAATTCGGTGCGCTTGCGAGCCGCGCCGGAAAGCCTCGCCAAAATCCGCGCCGATCTCGACCGGCTCGACGATGTCGACGCGGTCGAAATCGCGGGGGACGACGACCCGGGGACGCTGCTCGTCTTCGCCCGCGAGGGCCGGTCGATCGCCGACGACATTGCCGAGCTCGCCCGGGCGCGGCGCTGGAAGCTCGCCGGGATGAGCGTCGAGCGCGGACGGCTAGACGACGTCTTCCGGGCGATCACCGCGCCGGAGGGCGGGCCGCGTGCGCCGAGGGATCTTCCTAAAGTCACGCATTAGCGTTGGACATCAAGACTTTGATTCATAACATCTCGATCATCTGCCGCCGTGAGTTGGCCGGCTACTTTGCGACGCCGCTCGCCTATGTGTTCATCGTCATCTTTCTCGTGCTCGCCGGAGTATTGACCTTTTTCGTCGGCGATTTCTTCGAGCGCGGCCAGGCCGATCTGCAATCTTTTTTTACGTTCCACCCCTGGCTCTATTTGATGCTGATCCCGGCCGTTTCGATGCGGCTGTGGGCCGAGGAGCGCAAGAGCGGCACGATCGAATTGTTCCTCACCCTGCCGATCCGCCTCTCCGAGGCGGTGCTGGGGAAATTCCTCGCCGCATGGCTTTTCATCGGGATTGCGTTGGCGCTGACCTTCCCGTTCTGGCTGACCGTGCTGTTCCTCGGCAATCCCGATAACGGGGTCATCGTCGCCAGCTATCTCGGCAGCTGGCTCATGGCAGGGGCTATCCTGGCGATCGGCGCCGCGGTCTCGGCCATAACCAAGAACCAGATCGTCGCCTTTATCGTCACCGCCTCGCTGGTTTTCGTGCTGATCGCGGCGGGAACGCCCACCGTGATGGGCTTGTTCGAAGGCTGGGCATCGGAAGCGGTGATCCATGCCGTCGCCGGGGCGAGCCTTTTCGGCCATTTCACAGCGATCACCCGCGGCGTTCTCGACTTGCCGGACCTCATCTATTTCGTGTCGTTGATCGTCGCCTTTCTTGGCGCCAACGCCGTCATCATCGACTTGATGAAGGCCGATTGAGATGCGTCGCTTCCGGCGGATCGGGCGGGGAATGCGGTCGCGCGCCGGGCGAGCGGTCATCGCGCTGCTCTGCATCCTGGTGATGCTGGCCGCCGCTAACATCGTCGCGGCGCGCTATGCCTCGTCGCGGCTCGACCTGACGCAGGAGCATCTCTACACGCTCGCCGCCGGCACGCGGCAGACCCTCGCCAAGATCGAGGAGCCGATTACGCTGCGCTTCTATTACTCGGCGCGGCTGGGCGACGAAGTGCCGGCCTACGGCGTCTATGCTCAGCGCGTCCGCGAGCTGCTCGATCAATATGTCGCTGCCGCGAAGGGTAAGATACGCCTCGAGGTTTACGACCCGCTGCCCTATTCCGACGCCGAGGACCGCGCGGTCGCCTATGGGCTGCAGCCTGCGCCGCTCAATGACCGCGGCGAGGCGGTCTATTTCGGCCTCGCCGGCACCAACTCGACCGACGACCAGCAAATCGTCGCTTTCTTCAATCCCGAGCGCGAGCGCTTTCTCGAATACGATTTGACCCGGCTCGTCCACGCGCTCGCCTTTCCCAAGCGCACGATCGTCGGGCTGATGACGGCGCTGCCGCTCGGCGGCGACACGTCGGCGCCGATCGTCGAGCAGCTCAAGCAGACGGTCGACGTCAAGGATTTACCGCTCGATCTCGCCGCGATCCCGCCGGACACCGATGTGCTGCTGGTCGTCCATCCGCAGGAGTTGCCGGAGCGGACCCAGTTCGCGATCGACCAGTACGTGCTCAAGGGCGGCAAGGCGCTGATCTTCGTCGATCCTTATTCGGAGGCGCAGGCGGCGTTGCCGGGCGCGGCCGGCAAGTCGATGGCGAGCGGCCTCGACCGCCTGTTCACGGCCTGGGGCTTTAAGCTCGTGCCCGACATCGTCGTGGGCGACCGCCGCGCCGCGCGCCGGGTGGCCGTTCCGGTGGCGGGCCGTGGCTCGCAGGCAATGGATTACGTTGCCTGGCTCAACCTGCAAACCGATAACCTCAGTCGCGACGATCCGATCACCGCCGATCTGTCGACGGTCGCGATGGCGACCGCCGGCATCCTGCAACCGATCGAGGGCGCGGCGACGAAGTTCGACCCGTTGATCCAGACCTCGGCCGAGGCCGAGCAGATCCCCGCCGACAAGATCAAGGGCCTCCCCGATGTCGGCGAGTTGCTCGCCCATTTTCGCCCCGACGGACGGCGCTACGTCCTGGCGGCTCACATCACCGGCAATGTGGCGACCGCCTTCCCCGACGGCGCCCCGAAAGACGCGGCGCCGGGCGAGCCCCTCAAGGAATCGAAGCAGCCGATCAATGTCGTCGTGGTCGCCGACACCGACATGCTCGACGCGCGTTTCTGGGCGCAATCGCGCGACTTCTTCGGCCGGCAGGTCATCGTGCCGCTCGCCAACAATGCCGACTTCCTCGCCGACGCGGTTGAGGTGCTGGCCGGCGGGCAGGACCTTGTCGATCTCAGGAGTCGCGGCACGATCGCCCGGCCGTTCGAGGTGGTTGAGCGCATCCAGCGCGCGGCCGATGATCGTTTCGCCGCCCAGCAGCGAGCGCTCGAGGAAAAGGTCAAACAGGCCGAGGCTCAGCTGCGCAAGCTGACCGCCGGCGATACCGGCGCCGGAGCGCCCGTCGCCGACCAGAGCAAGCAGATCGAGGCGATCCGCGCCGATCTGATCGAGAGCCGGCGCCAGCTCCGCCAGGTGCAGGCGGCGCTGCGCAGCGACATCGAGCATCTGAAGGTGATGCTCGAATTCTTCGATATCGCGCTGGTCCCGATCATTGTTGCCGTCGCCGCTCTGTTGATGGCGGCTCTGCGGCGGGCTCGCCGCAGTGGCGTGAGTGAAGCGTGATGCAACGCCGCACCTTCAACCTGCTCCTCGCCGGTGCTGGCGTCTCGGTCGCAGCAGCCGGCGTTGCACTTGCTACCGGCGACCGCTACGTCAGCCCGGCGCCGCTCGGACGGCGGGCGCTACCCGATCTTGCCGGCAAGCTCAACGACCTCGCGTGGATCCGCATTTCCCGTGGCGCGATGACGATCAACTTCAACCTTATTGCCGGCCACTGGGCGGTCGTCGAGAAGGGTAACTACCCGGCGGCCGAGGATCGGCTGCGCAAGTTGTTGGGTACGCTTGCCGTCGTGGAGCTGGTCGAGCCTAAAACCGACCGCGCCGAACTTCTGCCGCGCCTCGACCTCGACGATCCCGCCAACGGCAAGTCGACCCTGGTGGCGCTGCAGGATCGCGCGGGAGCTAGTGCTGGGCAGCTCATTATCGGCCGGCCCCGGCCCAGCAGCCTCGGCGGCGGCGCTGCCGGGGTCTATGTCCGCATGCCAACGACCGATCAGGCTTGGCTGGCGCGGGGTTCGTTCGACCTCTCGGGCGGCGTGCTCGACTGGATCGACCGCCAGATCATCGACCTCCCGGCCGCGAATGTTGCCTCGATTGTCCTGACCGCGCCGGACGGCGCCGCGACCGTGCTCACCCGCGCCGCGCCGGACGCCGCGTTCGCCCTCGAAGGCGCGGCGACCCCGCTTGACCCGAAGACCGTGGCTTTGCTTTCCGGCGCGCTAACCGCGCTCGAGCTCGACGACGTCAAGCCGGCGGCCGAGCTGCCGGTCCCGTCGGAGAGGGTCGCTACCGCCGCGTTCACAGCGTTCGACGGGCCGATCGTTGGGACGCGGCTCTCGCCGCCCGAAGCCGGCGACTGGCTCGCGCTCGATGTCACCGGCTTTGACAAGGCCGAGGACGAGGCGAATACCCTCAACGCCAAACTGTCGCGCTGGAGCTTCCGCATCGCGCCCGAACGGACGAAGCTGTTGCGCATGACGCTCGCCGACCTCCAGCCGCACGGATCGTGATGGACGAGCTGGTACCCTCGCCCTGCCTCGGCATCTGCATCGTCGACCCGGCGACGCGGCGATGCCGCGGCTGTTTACGCACGGTCGACGAGATCACCCGCTGGTACGAGGCGAGCCAGGCCGAGAAACGCGACCTCCTCGCCGCCCTGGCGGCCCGCCGCGCCGCCGCCGCGGCAAAGGGGGCGAGATGATGCGGATCCGCGTTCTGCCGATCCTGCTGCTGCTCGCCGGATGCAGCTCGATGAGCCTGCCGGGCTGGCCCAAGCCGGCGCCGGAATCCGCGGCCACGGTAAGCGCTTGGACCAAGCCCGGCGCCGACGCTGCGACTGTCGACAGCGCCTATACTGAGTGTCTCGCCGCGACCGACGCCGCGACCAAGACTGACTTCGACATCGACCAGGACATCGCCGCGAGCCGATCCAGTGACCTGCAGCGTTCCGACTTCGCGCGGACGCAAATGAACCAGGCCCGGGACACCAGCCGCGACCGCGCTCAGGCGGTACTCTCCTCCTGCATGGAGGCGAAGGGCTTCAGCCCGGCTAGCCGATAGCAACAGCCCGAGGACAGTGAAACATCGATGAGCGCGCTTCACGCCATTGCCCTGGCGATCCTGCAAGGGGTCACCGAGCTCTTCCCGATCAGCAGCCTCGGTCACGCGGTGATCGCGCCACGGCTGCTCGGCTGGCCGATCGACCAGCACTCGCCCGAGTTCTTGCCGTTTGTCGTGGTGTTGCATGTCGGCACCGCGGTGGCGCTCTTGCTCTATTTCTGGCGCGAATGGTTACAAATCGGGCTTGGCGTCATTGGCGCCGGCGGCCGCGATCCGGCCAATGCGCGGCACGCTTTATGGCTGATTATTGTCGCCACCCTCCCGGCTGTGGTGATCGGCCTCCTGTTCGAAAAGTTCGTGCGCGGCCTCTTCGCCTCGCCGCTGATCGCCGCGCTGTTCCTCATCGCGAACGGGTTTCTCTTGTTGTTCGGCGATTGGCTGCGCATCCGCAGCGCGCAGAACCGGCCGATCGAGCCTGCCTCGCTGACCTGGACGGGCGCGCTGGCGATCGGCTTCTGGCAATGCCTCGCGTTCATCCCCGGCATTTCGCGGTCAGGCGCCGCGATGGTCGGCGGGCTGGTCGCCGGGCTACAGCACGCCGAGGCGGCGCATTTCTCCTTCCTGATCGCGACCCCAATCATCTTTGGCGCCGCGGTGTTGGAAGTACCGAAGATGCTGGCCTTGCCGGGTCACGGGATCAGTCTGTTGGCCATCGCTTCGGGCGTGGTCGCCGGTGTCACCGCCTATCTCAGCATCGCCTTCTTGATGCGCTATTTCCGCCGCCACGATTTCGACGACGCGCTCGTCCCCTTCGCGATCTACTGCTGGGTCGCCGGCGCCGCAGCGGCGTTCCTATTGCTGATCTAGAATACCCGCCGTGGCACCAATTCGGGCGGCATGGCGCTCTGCCGAAGGTATTGCGCCAGGCAGTGCATCATCGATTGGTGGATGTCCTCGACGACGCCGTAATTCTCCGCGGCGACATGGAGGTTGACGTCGGCGAGCGGCTTGCTGCGCCCGCCGGCGAACCCGGTCATCGCGATCGAGCCGACGCCGTTGGCGCGCGCCCACTCGATCGCGCGCACGATATTCTCCGAATTGCCCGGACGAGCTGATCGTGATCAGCACATCGCCCGGCATCGCCATCGTCCGGAGCGGATAGACGAACACCTCGGCGTATTCGATGTCGTTGGCGATCGCGGTGACCAGCTCCAGCGGGCCGGCGAGGCTGACGACTTTCGGTTTGAGGGGGGTGTCGGTTTGCGCGCCTTTCAGCACGTCGCAATGCAGATGGTTGGAGATCGACGCCGAGCCGCCATTGCCGCAGGCATAGATGATCCGTCCGGCGCGGATCGCGGCCGCGAGCA
The DNA here is from genome assembly GCA_963773625.1 of uncultured Alphaproteobacteria bacterium. Lineage (GTDB taxonomy): Bacteria > Pseudomonadota > Alphaproteobacteria > ATCC43930 > CGMCC-115725 > DATARH01. The sequence continues at coordinate 358,037 of CAVZCJ010000016.1, forward strand.
TTGTCGCCGCGCGGTCGAAGGCGGCGAGGTCGACGCTCTGCCAGGCCCGCACGATCTCGTCGCGATAGGCGCCGACATAGGCGCCCGCGCTCGAATAGGTCTGGTCGGGAAAGCTCATCGCGTTGGCCGCTGCCTCGGTTGACACTCGCCGCTTGCCTCTATCATGGTTGCCGCCCTCTGTTCAGCCAATTTCCGGATCGCCCCATGACCGCCTCAGACCTCGCCCGCACCATCGACGCCGCCTGGGAGGCTCGCGACACGATCTCGACCGCGACCAAGGGCGATGTCCGCGACGCGGTCGAGGCGGCGCTCGACGGCATGGATTCGGGCGAATTGCGCGTCGCCGAGCAGTCGGGCGGCAAGTGGCAAGTGCATCAATGGCTGAAAAAGGCGGTGCTGCTATCGTTCCGCCTCAACGACATGGGCGAGATCGCCGGCGGCCCGGATGCCGCAAAATGGTGGGACAAGGTGCCCTCCAAATTCGCCGGCTGGGGGCCGAACCGCTTCCGCGACGCCGGGTTTCGCGCGGTGCCGGGCGCAATCGTCCGCCGCTCGGCCTATATCGCGCCCAACGTCGTGCTGATGCCGAGCTTTGTGAATGTCGGCGCTTATGTCGGCAGCAACACCATGGTCGACACCTGGGCGACGGTCGGCTCCTGTGCACAGGTCGGCAAGAATTGCCATCTCTCGGGCGGGGTCGGGATCGGCGGCGTGCTCGAGCCGCTGCAGGCCGAGCCGGTCATCATCGAAGACGATTGCTTCATCGGCGCGCGCAGCGAGGTCGTCGAAGGCGTCATCGTCGAGAAGGGCGCGGTGCTGGCGATGGGCACTTTCATCAGCTCGACCACCAAGATCGTCAACCGCGACACCGGCGAGATCATCACCGGCCGAGTGCCGTCGTACTCGGTCGTCGTGCCAGGGTCACTGCCGGGCAAGCCACTGCCGAACGGCCAACCGGGCCCCAGCCTCTACTGCGCGGTCATCGTAAAGACCGTTGACGAGCAGACCCGCGCCAAGACTGCGATCAACGAGCTGTTGCGCGACTAGACATGGGCGCGGTCGATCCGGCTCTTCTCGCGGCGGAGCTGATCCGCCGGCCGAGCGTCACTCCCAAGGACGAAGGTGCGCTCGACATCGTCGCGCGCACCTTGGAAGGATTGGGCTTCACGTGCCACCGGCTCACCTTCGAGGCCCCCGGAACCGACCCGATTGCCAACCTCTATGCGCGCAAGGGTACGGGGAGCCCCAATCTTTGCTTCGCCGGGCATACCGACGTGGTGCCGGTCGGCGCGGCCGACCAGTGGTCGTTCGACCCGTTTGCCGCGGTGCTCAAGGACGGCGTCCTGTGCGGGCGCGGCGCGGTTGACATGAAGGGCGCCATCGCCGCCTTTGTTTCGGCCGCCGAGGCGTTTCTCGCCAAGCGCGGCGCAAGCTTCGCTGGCTCGATCAGTTTCCTCATCACCGGCGATGAGGAAGGCGTCGCGATCAACGGCACGCGGAAGGTGCTCGACTGGCTCGCCCGGCGCGGCGAGACCATCGATGCCTGCGTCGTCGGCGAACCGACATCGGCGGCCCAGCTCGGCGACATGATCAAGATCGGCCGCCGCGGCAGCATGAGCGGCCGTATTATCGTCGAGGGCGTGCAAGGCCACGTCGCCTACCCGCATCTCGCCGACAATGCCGCGCATCGGCTCGTCGCGTTGCTCTCCGGTCTCATCGTTCGTACGCTCGACGACGGCACCGCACATTTTCAGAAATCGGGGCTCCAGGTCACGACGATCGACATCGGCAACCCGGTGACCAACATCATCCCCGGTACAGCCAGGGCCACATTCAATATTCGCTTCAACGATCTGTGGACGAGCGACAAGCTCAAGGCCTGGGTTAAGGATGCACTCGATGCGGTCGATCCCGCCTACAAGATCACCTGGGAGGTGAGCGGCGAGTCATTCCTGGTCCCTCCCGGCAAGGTCAGCGATTGCCTCACCGGCGCGATCCATGCCGTCACGGGGCTGGAGCCCGAGCTCAGCACCACCGGCGGCACATCGGATGCGCGCTTCATCCACAGACACTGCCCGGTCGCCGAATTCGGCCTGGTCAGCCAGACCATGCACAAGGTCGATGAGCGCGTCGATGTCGCCGACATCCATCGGCTGGCGGCGATCTACGGCAGTTTCCTCGACCGTTTCTTCGGTAACGCCTAGAGCGACATGAATGCTGCCCTGGCTGAGGCATGGTTGGCTCTTGCCGGCACGCTGCGGCTGGTGCGCGGCGACCCCGGCGGGATGGCCTGCTTCGACACATCTATCGGCGGCTTCTGGCGTTCTTTCCGCGCCGCGCTGTTGTGCTACCCATTCTATATCATTTTGCTGAGCTTTCCGATCCGGCTCGGCGATGGGCCCATCATCGAGGTCGATGCCAGCCGATTTTATGCGGTTGAGACGATCCATTTCGTGATCTCGTGGGTCGCCTATCCGCTGGTTGTGCTGCCGATCGCCGACTTCTTCGGACGTGGCGATCGCTTTCTGGCGTTCATGACCGCCTACAACTGGTGTCAGGTACCGCAGACGGTCATATTCGCGGCAATCGCGCTGCTGGGTGGCGCCGGCGTACTTTCGGCTCACGCGATGCTCAGCGTCGATCTCATCCTCGGCATCGCGGCGCTCGTCTACGAGTGGTACGTCGCCCGCGTCGGGCTTGCGGTTACCGGTCCGAGAGCAGCCCTCGTCATCGTAGCCGACGTGGTTCTCGCCATCGTGCTGAGTCACATCAGCCGGGCGATCTACTGACGGTATCTGACCTCGGCGAGGTAGAGCCCCTCGGGCGGCGCAGTCGGGCCGCCGGCGCGGCGATCGCGCGCGGCGAGAGCCCTGGCGACGTCGTCGGGGCTCCACTGGCCTAGCCCGACCAGCTTCAAGGTACCGGCGAGGTTGCGCACCTGATGGTGCAGAAACGAGCGCGCCCGCGCCTCGATGTGGATTTCATCGCCGTCGCGACTCACCTCTAGCACGTCGAGCGTCTTCACCGGCGATTTCGCCTGGCACAGCGAGTTGCGGAAAGTCGAGAAGTCGTGTTTGCCGATGAGGTGGCGCGCCCCGGCCTGCATCGCCGCGAGGTCGAGCGGTGGCGCGACGTGCCACACCCGCATCCGGTCGAGCACCGGCGGCGGCCGGCGGTTGAGGATGCGGTAGCGGTAGACCCGCCCGATCGCCGAGCGGCGCGCGTCGAAATCGGCTGCCACCGCCTCTGCCGCCAGCACGCTGATCGGCGTCGGCCGTAAGAAGTGGTTGAGCGCGCTGCGGATCGTGTCTTCCGGATATGCGCGAGCGAGATCGACATGCGCCACCTGCGCCAGCGCGTGGACGCCCGCATCGGTGCGGCCCGCGCCATGCACCGTGACTCTCTCGTCGCAAAACAGCGCCACCGCGTCTTCGAGCGCCGCTTGCACCGAGAGCCCGTTCGGCTGGCGCTGCCAGCCGACGAGCCCGGTGCCGTCATATTCGATGGTTAGCTTGTAGCGTGGCACGGCAGCACCGTTCCGGGCGGGATCGCAAAGCCGCGCAGCAAATCGGCGGCATCCATAGCGCCGCGGCCGGCGCGCTGCAGCCGGGTCGGGCGCAGCGTGCCGTCGCCGCAGGCGATCGTCAGGCGCTCGTCGAGAACCGTGCCCGGCGACCCGCTGCCAGGGTCGACCTTGGCGGCAAGCACGCGGATGCGCTCGTCGCCCAGCTGAAAGTACGCGCCGGGCCACGGGTCGAACGCGCGAACCTGCCGTTCGAGCCGCACGGCGGGCAGCCGCCAGTCAAGCCACGCCTCGTCGCGGCTCAGCTTCTTCGCATAAGTCACACCCGCCTGCGGCTGCGGCCGCGGCGTCAATGTGTCGAGCCGGCCGAGCGCGTCGACGATCAGCTTGCCGCCAAGCGCGGCCAGCGTTTCGGTCAGGCCGCCGGCGGTGGTCTGCGGTCCGATCGGCACCGCCTCCTGCAGCAACATCGCGCCGGTATCTAGCCCTTGATCCATCTGCATGATGGTGACCCCGGTCTCGCGGTCGCCTTCGAGGATCGCGCGCTGGATCGGCGCCGCGCCGCGCCAGCGCGGGAGGAGCGAGGCATGGACGTTGAGACAGCCGTGACGGGGCGCCTCCAGGATCGGCTTCGGCAGGATCAAACCATAGGCCGCGACCACCGCGACATCGGCCTCGAGCGCGGCGAAGTCATCCTGCGCGCCAGGATCGCGCAAATTTGTCGGGCAGCACACCGCGATCCCGTGCCGCTCGGCCAGCGCTTGCACGGGCGAGGGCTGCAAGCGATGCCCGCGCCCCGCCGGGCGCGGCGGCTGCGAATAGACCGCCTTCACCCGGTGCCCGGCGGCGATCAACGCGGCAAGGATCGTCGCGGCGAAATCCGGCGTCCCCATGAAGACGAGATTGCGCGGCGTTGTCATGCCGCTATCTGAGAACGCCTAAGCCGGCGCCAAGACGCGGCTGCGCTTGGCTTTCTGCAGCTTGCGCAGGATCATCCCGCGCTTCAGCGCCGAGATATGGTCGACGAACAGCACCCCGTCGAGGTGATCGATCTCGTGCTGGATGCAGGTCGCCAGCAGCCCCTTCGCCTCGACCTCGCGGATTTCGTTTTCCTCATCGAGATAGCGAAAACGGATCTCGGCGGCGCGACTGACATCGGCGTAATGCTCGGGCACCGACAGACAGCCCTCGTTGGCGACCGTCTTTTCCTCCGAACGCCACAGGATTTCCGGGTTTGCGATCCGCATCGGCTTTGGCTTTTCGCCTTCGCGCGCGACATCGACGACGATGATTCGCAGGGCCTCGCCGATCTGCGGCGCGGCGAGCCCGACCCCGATCGAGCCGTACATCGTCTCCAGCATGTCGTCCATCAGGCGGCGCACGGTGGCGTCGACTTTCTCCACCGCCTTCGCCTTCACCTTGAGGCGCGGGTCGGGCGCGGTAATGATCGCCAGAGCAGCCATTTAGCCTAGGTAATCTGCCCCGCCGGAGCCGTCAATATCGGCGCGGTGGGCCGCGCTTCGTCAGAGCGCGTCGCGCAGCCGCGCCAGATCGTCGAGCCCGTCGGGGCGCACCATGCACAGCACATCGTCGAAGCCGACGGCGCGGATGCGCTTCAGCCGGTCGAGCGCCTCCGCGGCGCTGGTGATCTGCATCGTTGCTCGCCCGGCCAGCGGCATGTCGCCGATATTGCCCTGTAGCTCGACGATCACGTTCGACAGCACCGCGCGCTTGCCGCCGGCGTCGCGGTAGAACTGGACGCCCTTTTCGAGCTCCTCCGGCTGGCTATAGAGGCCCGAGGCGATCCAGCCGGCGCAGCGCTCGGCGGCATAGACGATCCAGCGCTTGTTGCGCCAGGCGCCGAGCATCAGATGCGGCCCGCCCTCGGTGCCCGGCCAGGGCGTCAGCGTCCCGCCGGCCAGCGGTGCACCCTTCCAGGATTCTCGCATGATTTCGAGCGACGTCATCAATGTCTTGAAGCGCGCGTCGTAATCCTCGCCGACCAGGTCGAAATCGGCCTTGGTCGAGCCGCAGCCAAGGCCGAGCATCAGCCGGTCGCCGAGCAGCGCGTGCAGAGACTCGCATCGGTGCGCCAATTCGACGGGGTGCCGCACCGGCACTTGCAGGACGCAAGTGCCGATTTCGACCCGCTTGGTGACGGCGGCGGCGACGCTCATCAGCACAATCGGGTCCATCGTCGGGCGGCCGCGGCCGAACGAGTTCGTCATCCACAGCCCGTGGAAGCCGCGTTCCTCGACCCCGCGCGCGAACTCGGCGAAGCGGTCGAGCGTATGCCCGGCGATCTCCGGGTCTCCGCGGATCACATTGACGACATGCACTCTCATGTTTTGTCCCTACTTGCTATTCGGTTTTTTCGAGGAAGCGCTCGGCCAGGCGCACGAAAAAGCTGACGCCATAGGGGAGCGCGGTGTCATTGAAATCGTACTTGGCGTTGTGCAGGAAACAGCCGCCTTCGCCCGGTCCGTTGCCGAGCCACAGCATCGCCCCCGGCACCGCTTGCAGCATGTAGGAGAAATCCTCGCCGCCCAGGGTCGGCGGGACGGTGCGGCTGACATTGGCGTCGCCGCATACTTCCGCGGCGACATCGGCCGCGAAGTACGTCTCGTCCTCATGGTTGATCGTCGGCGGGTAGCCGCGCCGGTAGTCGAGCGCCGCGTCGCCGCCGAACGCCGCGGCGGTGCCGCGCACGACCTCGCCCATGCGCCGCTGGATCAAATCCTGCGTGTCGGTTCGGAACGTCCGCACCGTGCCGCCGATCACCACCTCGTCGGGGATCACGTTGAAGGCCGAGCCGCCGCGCATAAAGCCGACGCTGACGACGCAGGAATCGACCGGATCGACATTGCGTCCGGGGATGGTCTGCAGCGCCAGCACCACATGCGAGGCGATGATGAACGGGTCGTTGCCGCTATGCGGGTGCGCGGCATGGGTGCCCTTGCCGGTGACCTTGATCTCGAAGCGGTCGGTCGCGGCGAGCAGCGCGCCGGGCCGGGTGCCCATGCTGCCGACCGGCATCCCCGGCCGGTTGTGCATCGCGAACACGGCGTCGCAGGGGAATTTCTCGAACAGGCCCTGCTGCACCATCACCCGCCCACCGCCGTGACCTTCCTCGCCCGGCTGGAAGATGAAATGCACCGTGCCGTCGAAATTCCGGGTCTTAGCGAGGTATTTGGCGGCGCCCAGCAGCATCGTCGTGTGCCCGTCATGGCCGCACGCATGCATCTTGCCGTCATGCGTCGAGCGGTGAGCGAACTTGTTCAGCTCCTGCATCGGCAGGCAGTCCATGTCGGCCCGCAGCCCGATCGCGCGCAGCGAGTTGCCCTTGCGGATGGTGCCGACAACCCCGGTTGTCGCCAGCCCGCGATGCACCTCGCAGCCATATTCCTTCAGCTTCGCTGCGACGATGTCGGCGGTGCGCTCCTCCTCGAACCCGAGCTCGGGATGGGCGTGGATGTCGTGGCGGATCCGGGTTAGCTCGTCGAGGCTTTCCATCGCCTCGGGGAGGATCGGCATGGCGGCTCCGATTAGGTCAGCAGCAGCGCCGCACCATAGCGGCTTCGCGCCGCTACGGCCAAGGCCGGATCAAAAACTCAGCCGTGTCTTGAACACCAGCTCGGCGTAGAAATAGAGCTCGGCGTCGAGCGCGCGCTTGATGTTCTCGGCGCGGCGAAAGCCGTGCTGCTCGCCGGCGAAGAGGAGATAGCCGCAAGGGATGCCGCGTCGCCGCAACGCCTCGACCATCATCTCGGTCTGGTTCGGTGGCACCACCCGGTCGTCGGCGCCCTGGAAGAAGATGACCGGGCAATCGAGCTTATCGGCGTGGGTCAGCGGAGAGCGTTCGCGGTAGAGCGCTTCCTCTTGCGGATAGGGGCCGATCAGCCAGTCGAGATAGCGGCTCTCGAACTTATGCGTATCGCGCGCCAACGCGGCGACATCGGAAACCCCGTAATAACTGGCGCCGCCCTTGAACACATCGCGGCACGCCAATGCCGCCAGCACGGTGTAGCCGCCGGCGCTGCCGCCGGTGATGACCATCCGCTCGGAGTCGGCCAGGCCTTCGGCGGCGACATGGCGCGCGGCGTTGACGCAATCGTCGACATCGATGACCCCCCAGGTCCCCTTGAGCCGGTCGCGATAGGCTCGCCCGTATCCGGTGCTGCCGCCGTAATCGACGTCGATGACGGCGATGCCGCGGCTGGTCCAATACTGGATGCCCATGCTGAGGCTCGACGAGGCCGACGAGGTCGGCCCGCCGTGACATTTCACCACCAGCGGCGGCGCCTCGCCGGCGGGCGCGGTGAAATCGGGGTTATGCGGGGCATAGTAATTGGCGAACGCGGTGAGCCCGTTCTCGGTCGCGAATTCGAGGTGCCGCGCCGCGATGAAATAGCGTTGCAGATCGGGGTCGGCGGCCGCGGCTGACGATTGCCGCAGCACTTCGGTGGCGCATGTCTCCGGATCGATGGTGACGATCGCGCCGGGCCCCACCGGCGACCCGGTGCCGCAGACGATCTTTTCGCCGCACGTTTTTACCGAGCCGAACTCGGTGAAGGGCAGGACGAGCGGCGTCAGCCTGCCGCTGGCGATGTCGAGCCGCGCCAGCACCGTGCGCCCGCCCTCGCCATAGGCGCACGCCATCTGCTCCGCCGACAGGAACGCGTAGCTCGACTGGCCGAACACCCATTGCGCCGGCGCGAACTCGGCGGCGTGCGGGCAGACCGGCCGGACGATACCGTCGCCGCCGGCATCGCAGCGATAGAGGTTCCACCAGCCGTTGCGGTCGGAGATCAGGTAGAGCACGCCGTCCGGCGACCATTGCGGCTGGCACACCAACTCGTCGGCGCCGCCGGCGATCTTGCGGCGCTCGCCGAGACCGCCGTCTCCGGCGAATTCGGCGACCCACAATTCGGTGCAGACCCAAGGCATGTTGGGGTGGTTCCACTCCACCCAGGCGAGCCGCTTGCCGTCGGGCGAGACCCGCGGCGCGGCGTAGAAATCGGCGCCCTCGGCCAGTACGCGCCCGGCGCCCGGCATCGCCGGGTCCACCGCGACGATGGCGTTATCGACCCGGTGGTCGGGCCCGTGCGCCTCGCGCACCCCGACCCAACGCCCGCGCACCGTGTCGATAACCCCGTCGGCATAGCGGAAGCTCGCGCCGCCCGCCGCTTCCGGCGTCAGCGGCTGCGGCGTGCCGCCGGGTTCGAGCCGATACAGCCGCTGGTCGGCGAAATGGCTGAACCACACCGCGCCCTGATGCACAAGCGCCGCGCCGCCGCCATACTCGTGGACTCGCGTCCTCACGTTGAAGGGCGCTGGGGTGACATCGCCGCGATCCTTCTTCACCAGCACGTTGCGCCCGCCTTCGCCCGGCCGGCTCTCGGTCCAGTAGATGTCGCCGCCATCGACCAGCACCGCGCCGAGCCCGATCGTCTCGGCGACGATCAGGTCGGAAGTGATCGGCGACTTCCACGCGCCGTAGGGGAGGGTTTCGGGCACGCTCTACACCTCCTGCGTCACCACGCCGGTACGCACCGTGTCGGCGATCGCGACAAAGGCGTTGGTGACATTGAGGATCTGCTCCGGCGACACCGGGAACGGCGCCACCCCTGCCACCGCGTCGGCGAAATGCTCGAGGTTGATCCGCACCGAGTTCGAGCCCCTGCAATTTGATGCGGATCGGCTCGGCGCCGCTCTTGCGGATGATCACATCGTTGCGGCTCACCGCCTCGGCCGAGCCATTGCGCCCGAACGCGTGCACGCGCAGGAACGTCGGGGTCGACCGCACCGCCGCCAGGGTGCCGCCGACCCCAGACGCAAACTCGAGCATCACCGACAGGCTGTCCCACGGGTCGGGGCCCGGCTTCAGATAGAGCAGCTGCGTGTGCGTTCGCCGCACCGGCCCGGCGATGCGGGCGAGCGCGTCGAGCACATGGATGCCGGTGCCGGTCATCCCACCCGCCGGCGATTCCTCTAGCGACTCGCGCCAGGCGGTAAAGCCGGCCGCGACCTCGTTGGAGAAATTGCCCTCCACATGGATCAGCCGCCCCAGCTCGCCGCTATCCGCGAGGCGGATCACCTCGGCGATCGCCGGGAAATAGCGCTTGTCGGTGCCGATGCCGAGCACCACGCCGGCATCGCGGCACGCCGCCACCGCGCGCGCCGCGCCCTCCTTGGTCAGCGCCAGCGGCTTCTCGCAAAACACCGCCTTGCCCGCAGCGGCCACGGCCACGACCTCCTCGACATGCCGCGAATGCGGCGTCGCCAGCACCACCGCCTTGATCGATCTGTCGGCGAGAACCTCGGCGAGACTGCTGTCGGCGAGCACATGCTGCGTTTCGAGGAAATCGCGGTGCTGGCTGGGATCGCGGCTGACCGCGCGGGTAAAGCGGATCTTGTCGCTTTTGCCCTGTACCGCCTCGACCAATGTCCGGCCCCAGCGGCCGAGCCCGACGATTGCTGCATCGATCATCAGTTCGCTCTCCGGCGAAGCGTTTTGTGTGCGTTAGGCTGGCATGGCGGCGGCCAACATGCCACCCTATACGCCAATAATCCGCACTCGCCTCGGGAGGCGCTGATGACCTACAGCACGATCCAGGTCCACCCGGTTTCGGGGGCGCTCGGCGCCGAGATCTCCGGCGTCGATCTGTCGCAGGAGCTCGACGACGGCGTGATCGGCGAAATCCGCAAGGCGCTGGTCGACAATTGCGTGATCTTCTTCCGCGGTCAGAAGCTGACGCCCGAGCAGCAGATCGCCTTCGGGCGCCGCTTCGGGGCCCTCCAAGTCCACGATTTCGTCGCGGGGATGAACACGCATCCGGAGATCATCGAGGTCCGCAAGGAAGAGCACGAAATCCGCAATTTCGGCGGCGGCTGGCATACCGATGTCAGCTATCTCGAAAAACCGGCGCTCGGATCCGTGCTCTACGCCCTCGAAGTGCCGGCCTATGGCGGCGATACAATGTTTGCCAATCAATACCTTGCCTACGAAACCCTGTCGGAGGGGTTGAAGTCGATGCTTGGCGAGATGAGGGCGGTGCACAGCGCGCGCAAATCCTACGGGACCAACGCCGTCCGGGTGCGCGAGAACGTGAAATCTTCGATGAAGCTGCGCTTTACCGAGGAGGCGCATGCCGAGGTCGATCACCCGGTCGTGCGCACCCATGTCGAGAGCGGTCGCAAGTGCCTTTACGTCCATGGCGGCTTCACCACCCGCTTTCAGGACATGACCGAGGAAGAGAGCGCGCCGCTGCTTCATTACCTCTACGAGCACGCGGTGCGGCCCGAATTCACCTGCCGCTTCCGCTGGGAGAAGGGTTCGGTCGCGTTCTGGGACAATCGCTGCGTCCAGCACAACGCGATCAACGACTATCACGGTCAGCGCCGCGTCATGCACCGGGTCACGATCGACGGCGAGCGGCCAGTATAGCTCGAAGCATGTCGGCTCTGTTTCTGCCTGCCCCTCACCCCAACCCTCTCCCCGTGGACACGGGAAGAGGGAGGGACCCGCGTCAGCGGGAGGGTGAGGGGCCGGCACAAGCGGATGAAACGCGATGACCCTCTCCTTCCGTGCCGCCGTCCTCCACGTCCCGCAAACGCCGATGGGGGTCGAGACTGTCACCGCCGGCGATCTCAAGCCGGGTGACGTCCTTGTCAGAATGAAGGCGGCGGGGCTGTGCCACACCGACCTCGAAGTCATCGAGGGCTCGCTGCGGTATCCGATGCCGATCGTGCTCGGGCACGAGGCCGCCGGGATCGTCGAGGCGGTCGGACCCGCGGCGGAGGGCGTCGCAATCGGCGATCATGTCGTGCTGTCGTGGAACCCGCATTGCGGCCATTGCTTCTATTGCGAGCGCGATCTGCCGATCCTCTGCGAAAGCTACCTCTCGCACGGGCCGAAAGCCGTCGCCTTCGACGGCGACAGCCGCATCTGCTTGGGGGAGGGCGGCGACCTCCGTCAGCTCATGTTTCTCGGCGCATTCGCCGAATACGCCATCGTCGCCGACCATCAGGCGATCGTCATGCCCAAGGAGCTACCGTTCGACCGCGCCTGCCTGATCGGCTGCGGGGTGATGACCGGGGTCGGCGCCGCGCTCAACGTCGCCTCGATCGAGTATGGCGGCACGGTCATGGTGATCGGCTGCGGCGCGGTCGGCCTGTCGGCGGTGCAGGGCGCGCGGCTCGCCGGCTCCGGCGAGATCATCGCCGTGGATCTCGACGACGCGAAGCTGGCATTGGCCGAGAAGGTGGGCGCCACGTCGTGCATCAACGCCGATCGCGAGGATGTCGTCGCCGCCGTCAAGGCGAAAACCGGCGGGCGCGGCGTCGACACCGTGCTGGAGGCCGCCGGCAGCCCCAAGGGGTTTGGGCTCAGCGTCGAGGCGGTGCGTCCGGGCGGCGAGGTGATCTGGCTCGGCAAGACCGACGTTACGGCGGAGGTGGCGTTCCGCTGGGGTGCGCTGATGGGCGAGAAGCGCATCCGCCGTTCGAGCTATGGCGGCGCGCGCCCAGCCCGCGACTTCCCGCTGCTGGCACGCCTCTATCTCGACGGCAAGCTGTTCCTTGACGAGCTGATCACCCGCCACATATCGCTCGACCAAATCAACGACGGCTTCACCGCGCTCAAAGCTGGCGAGGCGATCCGCAGCGTGGTGATGTTCTAGCCGCGTGGCCATCACCGCCCTCAGCGCGATCACCCTGGCGACGCGGGATATGGGCGCGGCGGTGCGCTTCTACCTTCTCTGCGGCTTCGAGCTGCTCTACGGCGGCGAGAGCGCTGGCTTCACCAGCTTTCGCGCCGGCGACTCGTTCCTCAACCTGATCGCCGAGCCGGCCGAAGTGCGCTGGTGGGGCCGAGCGATCTTCTACGAGAGCGACATCGACGGCCTCTACGCCCGCCTCGTCGCCGCCGGCTATAGCCCCCAGGGCCCGCCGCGCGACGCCACCTGGGGCGAGCGCTTCTTTCACGTCGCCGACCCCGACGGCCACGAAATCAGTTTCGCCTGGCCGCTTAAGCGCTAATTTTTCATGTGAAACCCAATATAGGTAGATATCACTATAAAAATTATTCAAGTAAACAAATCAATCATCCCCATATATACGGCGTGCGTTTCAAAATAATGGAGATCGTCATGTTCTTAGGAAAGCCCGCAATGGTAATTGCCGCGGCTGCTTTGTGCCTTGGCGGCGGCGCTGTATCCGCCTCGGCGCAACAGAATTGCGTCGGTTATTACAATCAAGTGATAGCGGCCTATCAGACGCTGGGGCCGAGCTCGCCGCAGTATATGCAAATGGCCAACGACTACAGCGCGCGCTGTCTCTCCGGCGCCGCGGTCGCGCCAAATCCCGGCTATTATCAGGCTCCTTATGCCTATTCTCAGGCTCCTTACGGATATGCCCAGCCGGTGGCCGTCGATCCTGCAGCGGCTTTATTCGGTGCCGCCATCCTCGGGACCGCTTTGAGCGGGGCCTTTGACGGTAACCGGTACGAATACCGCGATCACGGACGCCGCTGGTAGCACTTCTCCGTCTCGGGAGAGTAATTGGAGATGATATCGGCCATCCTTCGGGGTGGCCGATATTCGGTTTGAGGGCAGTTCCGCGTCAGGCAATTTGCCGCATCTCGTTGACGCTCCGGCCGGTCGGCCAACATTTATGGCGTCGATCTCCGGGGTTTCCGCCATGAGCTCGCGATCCGAGCCTGTTTCGCTCACCGAAGCCATGCGGCGCGGGTTCACCCTGCGTTGCCCGAATTGCGGGAAGGGCCGGTTGTTTGGCCGCTTTCTGAAGGTGGTGGATCATTGCTCGGCCTGCGGCGAGGTCATGTCACATCACCGCGCCGACGATTTCCCGGCTTATCTGGTGATCGTGATCGTCGGACATTTGCTGGTTCCGACAGCCCTTATTGTCGAGGTTAATTATGGGCCGCCGCTCTGGCTCGACCTGCTGATCTGGCTGCCGCTCACGGCGATTTGCGCGACGGCGCTGTTGCAGCCGGTAAAGGGAGCGATCGTCGGGATGCAGTGGCAAATGGGCATGCACGGCTTTGCACCGGCAAAAGAGCGCCGGCTGGCCAGTATCCCCTAGTCGCTTTCCCGTTCACATCGGCTTGGCGTTCTGGTCTCCTAGCGGCACGCCGCAGGGAGGGAACATCGTGCCGCAGCCGAGCTATGTCCATGGCGCCAGCGACGTCCCCCTGATCGGCGAGACGATCGGCGTGCATTTCGACCGCATCGTCGAGCGTTTCCCCAAGCGCGACGCGCTGATCGTCCGCCACCAGCACATAAGCTGGAGCTATCGCGAGCTGCTGCGCGAGGTCGATGCCTTCGCCGCCGGGCTCATCGCGCTCGGCCTCGAGCCCGGCGAGCGCGTCGGTATCTGGTCGCCCAACAACGCCGAATGGGTCGTCACCCAATTCGCCACCGCCAAGGCCGGGCTCATCCTCGTCAACATCAACCCCGCCTACCGGCTCGCCGAACTCGAATACGCGCTTAACAAATCGGGCTGCACCGCGCTGATCACCGCCGCGCGGTTCAAGACCAGCGACTATATCGGCAATGCTGCGCGAGCTTGCGCCCGAACTGGCGCATGCCGCGCCGGGCAATCTCCACGCCGCCAAGCTCCCCGATCTGCGCCTGGTCATCACCATCGGGGCCGAGAGCCACCATGGCATGATCCCCTTCGCCGACGTCAGCGGCCTCGGCGGCGACACCGAGCGCCGCCAGCTCGCCGCGCTCGCCGGCACGCTGCAATTCGACGAGCCGATCAACATCCAGTTCACCAGCGGCACGACCGGTTTCCCCAAGGGCGCGACCCTCACCCACCACAACATCCTCAACAACGGCTTCTTCATCGCCCGCGCGATGAAGTTCACCGAAAACGACCGCCTGTGCATCCCGGTGCCGCTCTACCACTGCTTCGGCATGGTGCTCGGCAATCTCGCCTGCCTGACGCACGGCGCGGCGATGATCTATCCGAGCGAGGCGTTCGAGCCGCTGGCCGCGCTGGAAGCCGTCGAGGCCGAGCGCTGCACCGCGCTGCACGGCGTCCCGACGATGTTCATCGCCGAGATGGACCACCCCGATTTCGCCCGCTTCGACCTGCAATCGCTGCGCACCGGCATCATGGCCGGCAGCCCGTGCCCGATCGAGGTCATGAAGCGCGCGGTCGACCAGATGCATCTGGGCGAGATCACCATCGCCTACGGCATGACCGAGACCAGCCCGGTCAGCTTCCAGTCCTCGACCGACGACCCGCTCGACCGCCGCGTTTCGACCGTCGGCCGCATCCAGCCGCATGTCGAGGTCAAGATCGTCGACGCCGAGGGCCGCATCGTTCCGCGCGGCGCCCCGGGCGAGCTGATGACCCGCGGCTACCCGGTGATGCTGGGCTACTGGGCCGATCCCGAGCGCACCGCCGAGTCGATCGACCGGGCCGGCTGGATGAAGACCGGCGACCTCGCCACCATCGACGACGAGGGCTATTGCAATATCGTCGGCCGGATCAAGGACATGGTCATCCGCGGCGGCGAGAACGTCTATCCGCGCGAGATCGAGGAATTCCTCTACCGCCATCCGAAAATCCAGGACGTGCAGGTGATCGGCGTCCCCGACCCGCGCTATGGCGAGGAGCTCTGCGCCTGGGTCAAATTGCGCGACGGCGAGACCGCGACCCCCGAGGAGGTGAAGGCCTTCTGCCAGGGCCAGATCGCCCACTACAAGATCCCGCGCTACATCAAATTCGTCGACGCCTTCCCGATGACCGTCACCGGCAAAATCCAGAAATTCCTGATGCGCGAGGAAACCGTCCGCGAACTGGGCCTCGCCGAGCAGAAGACGGCTTAGTGCAGCTGCATGAAGGCCCTGCGTCCTTCGAGACGGCGCTTCGCGCCTCCTCAGGATGAGGCAGGTTTGTAGATGGAATCTGAAACGTCCCTCATCCTGAGGCGCCTCGCATCGCGAGGCCTCGAAGGACGCAGAGCGGCGATCCAGCTGACAAGGGAAGGACAATCGCATGACCAAGATCGCCTCCGTCGCCACCTTCCCTGTCTCCGTGCCGCGTCAGGTGCCGGTGTGGACCGCGCATGAGCGCTCGACCGCGTGGAACGCGATCCTCATGCAAGTGACCACCGATGACGGGCTCACCGGCACCGGCATCATCCATGCCGGCCCGGTGCCGCGCGTCTGCGAGTATGTCGCCAGGTTTGGCGAGTTCGTTCGCGGCATGGACGCGCTGGCCAACGTCGCGGTGTGGGAGAAGCTCTTCGCGTTGACCTCGCCGCGGCCCGGCGCCATCGAGGGCAACCCTGGTATCCCGGCGCCGATCGCGCGCCCCGACCGCACCGTGGCGATGGCGGCGATCGCCGGGATCGACATCGCGCTGTGGGATATCAAAGGGAAAGCGGCTGGGGTGCCGGTTTACCGTCTCTTGGGCGGCGAGAACCGGCCGCTCCACACCTACGCGACCGGTGGCTATTACCGCGGCGCCAGCGATGAAGAATATGGCGAGGAGCTGGCCCGCTTCCTCGAGCTCGGCTACCGCGCGGTGAAGCTCAAATGCGGCGCCGGCAGCGCCGTCGATGAGGCAAAACGGATCGCCACCGTGCGCCGCGTCATCGGCGATGCGCCCGACCTCATGCTCGACATGAACGCGCCATACGATTTGCCTGAATGCATTGATTTCGCGCGCCGGGTCGAGGCGTCCAACATCTTCTGGCTCGAGGAGCCGCTGCATTGGTATCTGCAGCCGGCCGATTTCGCCCGGCTCGCCGCCGCGACCCCGATCCCGCTGGCCCATGGCGAGCGCGAGCTGACCCGTTTCGCGGTGCGCGACTTCGTCACCATCGGCGGCGTCCGTTATGTCCAGTTCGACGCGACCCGCGCCGCCGGCTTCACCGAGGCGCTGCGCGTCGCCCAGCTCGCCGAGCAGCACGGCGCCATCGTCGCGCCGCATACGGCGCCCGAAATCCACGGCCATCTCGTGCTGGCGATGCCGCGCTGCACCTTCGGGGTCGAGTCGCATGGCGGACCCGACACGGACCCGCTCCATTTCGGTCTCTTCCGCGAGCACCCGCATTTGCATGACGGGCAACTTATCGTTAGCGACAAGCCCGGCTTTGGCCTCGAAGTCGATTGGGATTTCGTCGCGAAACATCCCGCCAAGGATGGCGGGGGACGCGCATTCGGCGGCTGATTTCGGATAAATGCTGGCCCCGCCGGATATCTATCATTTAGCCTGAACAAACAGTCACATCATACGACATAGACGCCTCTCTTCGGCCGCCCTAGGGTCGCGGCAAGGACCCGCAAAAGGGGCCGGCCGAACTGAGGAGTGCTTCACGATGACGATTCCTGTCAGCGAACCGGGTATGCCCTGGTGGAAGGAACCCACCAAGGACCAATGGTATGCCTATATGGCGGCCTGGCTGGGCTGGACGCTCGATGCGTTCGATTTCACCGTCTTCTTGTTGATCATGGTGCCGATCGCCAAGGAATTTAACGTCCCGCTGACGGACGTGGCGATCGTCTTCACCCTGACCTTGTGGATGCGCCTCGTCGGGGCGACCGCGGCGGGCTGGATGGCCGACCGGATGGGCCGCAAGAAGCCGCTGATGATCTCGATCGCGTGGTTCTCGGTGTGCAATTTCATCGCCGGGTTCTCGCCGACCTTCTGGTTCCTGCTGCTATTCCGCACCCTTCTGGGAATCGGCATGGGCGCCGAGTGGCCGTGCGGCGCGGCGCTGGCGATGGAGCAATGGCCGATCCGTTCGCGCGGCTTTATGAGCGGTGTGCTGCAGGGCTCATGGGGCCTCGGCTTCCTGCTGTCCAGCGGGTGCTATTGGCTGCTGTTCGACCGGTGGGGCTGGCGCGGCATGCTGTGGATCGGCATCGCCCCGGCCATTGCGATCGTCTATGTCCGCTTCTTCGTCAAGGAGCCCGAGGTCTGGGTCGAAAACAACCGCCTGCAAAAGGCGGAAAACCGCGTCGTCAAGGTGCCGCTTGCGGCGATCTTCCGCCGCGGCATCATCGGCAACGTGCTCAACGCGTGCTGGTTCCAGTGCGCCGGGTTCATTGCCTACTACTCGATCAACGCGCTGTTCGCGACCCATCTGCAAAAAGATCTGGGCCTCTCGACCGCGCTGATCGCGACCCCGATCATGCTGGCGAACGTTTTGGTGTTCCTCGCCAGTTCGAGCTGGGGGGTCTTCTCGGACCGCTTTGGCCGGCGCTGGGCGATGATCATCCCGGCCGTCATCTCGATGGTGATCCTGCCGATCTATCTGCTGTCCACGAATACGCTGGTGATCGTCGGCGGCTTTGTCGCGATCGGCCTTTTCGCCGGCGGCGGCATGTACGGCCAGATCCCCGCCTATCTCAACGAGCGCTACCCGACCGAGGTACGCGCGACGGCGAGCGCGTTCAGCTACCACGTCGGCGCGATCGCCGGTGGCTTGGTGCCGCCGCTCCTGACCTATTTCGCGACCAACCCGTCGTGGAACCTGGGCTTCGCGATCCCGATGCTGGTCGGCGCGCTGTTCGGGCTGGTCAACTTCACCGTCGCGCTGCTGCTCGGTCCGGAGACCAGAGGCGTCGAGATGACACCCGAACTCGTCATCGCCTGATCGAGCTCGTTGCCATCGCCCTCTCGCGGCACGCCGGCGGGAGGGCGATTTTTTTGAATCGTCTCCCACCCGTGTCGTCTAGCATGGCGGCGACATTCCGGATCGGGAGAGGATGATGACCGAATTGGCCCCCCTCGACGCTTCCGTGCTGCCCGCTGGCATCCGCGCGCGCTTTGTCGAGCGGGTGAACGGCCTTAAAATCCACATCCTCGAGGCCGGCTTCGCGCCGCCCGGCCGGCCATGCCTGCTGCTGCTGCACGGCTTCCCCGAGATCGCCTATTCCTGGCGCAAGATCATGGTGCCGCTCGCCGAGGCGGGGTTCCATGTCGTCGCCCCCGATTTGCGCGGCTATGGCCGCACCACCGGCTGGAGCGCCAATTACGACGACGATCTGCGGCCTTTCCGCATGCTCAACGCGGTGCGCGACGCGCTGGGCCTCGTCTCGGCCCTCGGCTACCGCGAGATCGCCGCGGTGGTCGGCCACGATTTTGGCGCCGGGGTCGCGGCGCTATGCGCGCTGGTGCGGCCCGATGTGTTCCGCTCGCTGGCGCTGATGAGCGCACCCTTTGCCGGCCCGCCCGATCTGCCCTTCGCCACCGACGACAAGGAACCGCCGGTGCCGGAAAGCCCGACGATCCACGAGGCGCTCGCCGCGCTGCCGCGCCCGCGCAAGCATTACCAGTGGTGGTACTCGACCCGCCCGGCCAACGACGCGATGTGGCATTGCAAGCAGGGCGTCCACAACTTCCTGCGCGCCTATTTCCATCACAAGAGCGCCGACTGGAAGGACAACAAACCGCACGAGCTCGCCGGTTGGATCGCCACCGAGCTCGCCAAGATGCCGACTTACTACATCATGGATCTGGCCGACGACATGGCCACCGGCGTGGCCAAGGAGATGCCGTCGCCGGCCGAGATCGCCGCGTGCCAATGGCTCCCCGACCGAGAACTCGCGGTCTATGCCGGCGAGTATCGCCGCAACGGGTTTCAGGGCGGGCTCAACTGGTACCGATCGCGCACGTCTGGGGCGTTCGAGAGCGAGCTGCAGCTTTTCGCCGGCCGCACCATCGACGTGCCGTCGATCTTCATCTCCGGCAAATCCGATTGGGGCGTCTACCAGCGCCCCGGCGCGGTCGCGCGGATGAACGGCGGCGCCTGCACCAGAATGACCGGCGTCCATCTCCTCGACGGCGCCGGCCATTGGGTCCAGCAGGAACAGGCGGAGCAGGTCATCGAGCTGCTGTTGGGCTTTTTGAAGCGGTAATCGTCACGCCAATCCCCTAGTGTCGCTGGCCAGGCCTGCGCTTCCCTCGTGGCTCGGCAAGCGATACAACCGGCGGTTCTAGGATGGCGAGGGAGTGCGCCAAATGCTGAACATTGCCGTGCTCGGCGGATTCGACGACCAGGATGACAGCGACGCCGAGGCGCTGACCGAGTTCTGCGAGGCCCTGGGCCGGGAAATCGTCAGTCGCGGCCATACGCTGATGGGAGGGGCCCAAACTGCGCTCGACAAGATTGTCGCTTCCGCCGCGGCTGAGCACGTGCCAACCGAGATCTCGACCCAGCGCATTCAAAGCTGGATAGCTCGGGGCCACAAGCCAGTGCACTCGATTGGGCGAATCATTAATTCCGGCCGGCCCAGCTGGGACCCTGGCGATGCCGTTCGCGGGGTTCCCGAACCGATTGACCGCGCTGACGTTGTGGTCCTCATCAAGGGCTTTCAAGGAAGTCGCCGCGCCTATTGGTGGGCATCTGCGGCTCACAAGCCGGTGCTGCCAATCGCCTATTTCGGGGGTGCAGCCGAGGAAATCTACGAATGCGAGCTCGAGGCTTTTGATCGCAATTACGGTAGGCGGTTGCGTAAAGAGGACTATGAGCAGCTCAACGAAGTTGGCAGCGACTACGTCTCGAAAGCCAAACGGATCGTGCAGTTGGCAGAAGACATTGCCCATTCCCAAGAGGTGATGGTGGCGATGTCATACACGCAAGAAGAACCGACTGCGACTGAACTAAAAAATTTGGCTGAGGTGTACAAACGCGTTTGTCAGGATTTTCAATATATCTGTCGACGGGTAACAGAGAAGAATACAGAGAGAATGATCACTCACGAGATCATGACATCGATCTCACAATCGGCCTTTATCTTGGTGGATCTAACCGATCTTAGACCAAACGTCATGTACGAGCTAGGCTTCGCGGAAGGCCTCGGTAAACCAATCATTATCACAGCGCGCAAGGGCACCGATCTGCCCTTCGATATTAAAGATCGGCCCGTTATTTTTTGGACCAATGACCTGGTGCAGCTCGGCGACGACCTGAAAGAAAAGATCAGGCCGATTGCTCAGCGCCAGGGAAAGCGAGTGAGCGAGCGGCTCTGACGCCGGGACACGTCTCGGCGCCCTAGCCACATACTGCCATCAGCTTACGCCTCCATCCCGAGCGCGGGTATGGAGGGTCAACACTACTGCGAGATGGCTGGACGAATCCCTCTCACGGGTCGGCGCTACATCTTCTCGATCAGCTCGAACTGCGCGCCGTCGGGGGCCTCGAGAAAAGCCACGTGGCGACCGTTATTGTTCAGCTCTTCGAGCACCTTGACCCCGTTCTTGCGGGCCTTCGCCATG
This sequence comes from uncultured Alphaproteobacteria bacterium, assembly GCA_963773625.1. Lineage (GTDB taxonomy): Bacteria > Pseudomonadota > Alphaproteobacteria > ATCC43930 > CGMCC-115725 > DATARH01. The sequence continues at coordinate 378,822 of CAVZCJ010000016.1, forward strand.
GTGCCGGCATAGTCGTCGGTCTGCACCGCAAGGTGCTCGATCCCGAGATATTGCGGGTGGTTCTGGCTGTCGATCTTGACGGTGATGTTGAGCTGCAGCCCGTGCAGGTCGACGCGGAAGCCACGCCCGGGGATCTCGGCCAGCAGCTTGCCGCCGAAATTGTTGATGTAGTAGTCGGCGGTTTGTTTCGGGTCGGCGCATTTCAGGTGAACATGTCCGATTTCAAAGGCCATTTCGTTCCCTCCTTGGCGGGGCCCCGCGTCGCGGCGCGAAGCCGGATGACGCGCGAGAGCAGATTCGGTTTGGCCCGGCGCGTCAAGCCCGAGTAGGGTCTCGCCGACCTCAACGGCAATCCATCAGGGAGGACCCTCATGCCGATTACCCCCGACCTCGCCGCCAGCGGCGGCCTTGTCTTCACCGGCTGCGAAATCTCCGCCGGCGCCGCCGCCAGTTCCGGGGGCGGATCGGGCGCGGGGCACGCCCATGCCCATGCCAAGCGCTGGGAGGTGGTGATCGCCGGCAAGCGCATCAAGACTGTCGATGTCCACGCCCATTGCATCGTCCCCGATGCCGCGAAGGTGATCAATCATCCGCTCGAGGCGCCCGCCCTCTTGTGGTCGGATGTCGGCACGCGTCTTGCGCACATGGACAAGTCGGGCGTCGATGTCGAGGCGCTGAGCATCAATCCGTTCTGGTACCGCGCCGAGCGCGACGCCGCCGAGCAACTGATCAAGGTTCAGAACGAGACGCTCACTGAATTCTGCGCGGGCAATCCCGACCGCTTCGTCGCCTTTGCCACCGCGGCGCTGCAATTCCCCGATCTCGCCGCGCAGCAGATCGAGCATGCGGTCAGGAGACTTGGCTTGAAGGGGGTCAGCGTCGGGGGCTCGTGCGCCGGGCAGGACCTCGCCGATCCGAAATTCCATCCGTTCTGGCAGAAGTGTGAAGAGCTGGGCGTCCTCGTCTTCATGCACCCGCTCGGCACAAGAGAGCTGGAGCCGAGCGGCCGGCTCAACGGCAACGGCCTCCTCACCAACACCATCGGCAATCCGCTCGAAACCACGATCGCGCTGTCGCATCTGATTTTCGAGGGCACGCTCGACCGCTTCCCTGGCCTCAAGATTTGTGGGGCGCACGGCGCCGGCTTCCTCGCCAGCTACGCGCATCGCTCGGACGCGGTGCTCAAGGTCTTCCCGAACCGGGTTGGCACGCCGCCCAAGCTGAAGCCGACCGAATACCTGCGTAACGGGCAGATCCTCGCCGACACGATCATGTTCACCGGCGAGGCGGTGAAGCACCTGATCAACGAGATGGGAGTCGAAAACGTGGTGATGGGCACCGATTACCCGTTCCCCTGGAACACCGCGCCGGTCGACCACATCCTGTCGATCCCGGACATCACCGACGCCGACAAGATCGCCATTCTCGGCGGTACGCTGCATAAGCTGTTGGGGATCGAGCCCTAGACCCGCGCGGGAATTTGCCGACCGCCGATCAGGGCGCTGCTGATAGCGCCTTGGTTCGCGCGTCGAGCTTCGCCATCAGCTGCGGCAGCCCGCCGTCGCGCATCACCGAGAGGAAGGTGTCGCGCTCCATCTGCACCAGGCTGGCGCCGGCGCTGTAGATGTCGGCGATCTCGAAGCCGCCATCCTCGGGGACAAGGTGCCATTTGACCGATTGCGATACCCAGTCGGACTTGGTGAAGGTCGTCCATACCTCCGCGGTGCCGTCGGGCAGCGTACCTGCTCCGGTGACCTCGACCTTGACCGAGGGATCGGCGGCCAGCTCGATCCGCGGATAGTAGGTCTCGACCAGGTAGCTGATCAGGATCGTCTTGAAGCGCCGCTGAAAGTCCGTGGACTGCGCGGTCAACTTCTCGTCGGTGGTGTATCCGGCGATGCGGCTCACATCCATCTTGCTCGCGAACAAATCGGCGAGCAGGGCGCGGCGTTGCAGCGGCGTCACGTTGGCGTCGCGGGCGATGCCGAAGGCTCTGGCGAGAAAGCCGGAAACGAAGGTGGCGGCTGGCGTCGCCGTCGCCGTTTGGGTCCGTACCGCCGTGCTGCTTGGCGCGCCGGGGGCTTGCGGTGCGGTCGCGACCGCCAGCGCCGGCGGTGCGGGCTTCGGCTCGACTGACGATGGCAGCGGTTTCGCCGGCGCGGCCGCGGCGACTTTCTCTGGCGGCGCTCCCGGCGGCGGTACCGTCACGACTCGCGTGCTCGTGACATGGTCGCGCGTCGTGGTGATCGTGTAGGAGGGCGGCGCGTGCGTCGTGGCGGCCTGCTTCAGTGGCCCGGATTTTTTCGCGGCCAGCTTGGGCTCGTGCTTGTTCTTCGCCGCGGCGACTTTCTTCTTAGTCAGCGGCTTGTGCGTCGCCGCGAGCTTGGTCGGGTGGATGGGAGCGGGGTGTTTGTCGGTGGTCTTCGCCGCCGCCTTGGCCGGTTTGACGGCGACAGGGGGCGAGGCGGGGTTTGCCGGGGGGCTCTGGGCAAGGAGCGCGCCGGCGGGCGCGCAAAGCAGCAGCGCCGCCAGTCCGCCGCCAAGCAACCCGTGAGACAGCCTGTGCCGCATCGACATTCCCCAACAGCAAGCCGCAAGCGGCCCGCCTTCATCTCTGGAACCGCGTCCCCCAACGCAAATTGATTCCAGTACTCCCGCAAACGAATATAGCGACGTTTTCGGCGTTCCGGGAGAAATTCTCTTTCGGTCTGTTTTCTGTCCTGATCTTTTACCGATAATGGCAGGCTATTCCTTGCGGCCAAGTTGATGGGGGATTGCTAATGCAACTAGCGGGCAAGACGGCGCTGGTTACCGGGGCGCAGCAAGGGATCGGCCGCGGTATCGCGCTCGCCTTTGCCGCGGCCGGCGCGAACGTCGCGATCAATTGGCTCGACGACGAGGCGGCGGCGCGCGCGGTCGCGACCGCCGTCACCGCGTACAATCGCCGCGCGGTGACGATCCAGGCCGATATGGCCAAGCTCGGCGAGGTGCGCGAGATGGTCGAAGCCGTGGTCGGCGAGTTCGGCGGCATCGACATCCTCGTCAATAATGCCGGGGTCTTCCCGCGCGTCGATTTTCTGGCGATGACCGAGGCCGATTGGGATTTCGTCCACAACGTCAACCTCAAGGGCGCGGTGTTCTGCGCGCAGGCGGCGGCGCAGGCGATGGTCGCCGCCGGAAAGCCCGGCGCCATCGTCAACATCACTTCGGGCGCGGCGTTTCGCGGCTCGCCGCGCGGCGTGCATTACGTCGCGAGCAAAGGCGGCATTGTCTCGATGACGCGGCAGATGGCGCTCGAACTCGCCCCGCACCGCATCCGGGTCAACGCCATCGCCCCCGGCCTCACCGACACCGCCCAGCCGCGCTACGGCAGCAGCGAGGCGGAGATCGCGGCGATGGCCGCGGCCAACCCGCTGGGCCGCATCGCCCAGCCGGAAGACATCGCCAACGCCGCGGTGTTTCTCGCCTCCGACGCGGCGGGCTTCGTCACCGGACATACCCTGCACGTCAACGGCGGGTCGTATCTGTCTTGAGCCGGGTTCGGTTGGCCGGGGCCGTCGGCCCGCGGGCTACGGCTTGTCGAGCAGGCCCGCCGGATCGAACTTGGTCTTGCGCCGCTCGATGATCGAGTCGGTGATGTCGAGCATTTCGGGGTCGATGTTTTCCTGCCGCTTGGTGTCGAACCCGGCGGCGCGCACCTCGTCGGCGTTGTGCAACGTGAACATCACCATCCCCGCGCCGCGCGGCTCGAACATGACGAGGCGCTTGCGGTTGTGGAGGGTCACGCGACCGATCGCGGCCAGACCTTGCGCCGCCATCTTCTCGGCGATGACGCGAAGCGAGTCGACGGCCAGCTCGCCGTCGGGCAGGACGTAATACGACGTGCCCAGATAGAGCGGGTCGATCTCGGCCCGGCTGACAAAATGGTCGAGGTCGATGATCCTCGACGCCATCGCCTCGAACGCCTTGTCTTCGTTTTCGCTCAGCTCGTTTTCCTCGGTGGCGCGCGACAAACTGATCGGACAGGAAACGAGGGACAGGCGAAGAAATCCGTTCCAGCTCTTTTGAGCCATAAAAAAACTCCCGAGATCGGCGTGCCGCCAGCAAGCCATATTGGCGCGCGGGCCGCAACCGCCGCGGAGATCGAGGCCGCCGCCACCGGCTAGGCGCGCTCCCAGCGCGGAGTTTCGCACCGCTCGCGACGGCCGCGGGCTGACAACCGGCCAGGGCGCTCGTAACATTGGGCAGAATCGGAGGACATTGCCATGACCGTCACCATCCGCCAGATCGGCCCGTGCTTCGCCGGCGAGGTATCCGGCATCGACATGCGCCTCCCGCTTACCCCTGAGGAGGTCGCGGCGATCCATGCCGGCATGGACCGGTACGCGGTGCTGGTCTTCCACAAACAGGACATCGACGACGAGCAGCAACTGGGGTTCACCCGGAGCCTCGGCGAGATCGAGCTGACCCTCAACACCGGTTTGCGCGCCGCGAGCGAGTATCGCCTACCGCCGACCTTCGCCGACGTTTCCAACCTCGACCAGCACCACAAGCCGATGGCGCGCGACGACCGCCGACGGCTGTTTTCGCTCGGCAACCGGCTGTGGCATTCCGACAGCTCGTTCAAGGCGATCCCGGCGAAATACTCGCTGCTGCACGCGCGCAAAATTCCGTCCAAGGGCGGCAACACCGAATTCGCCGACATGCGCGCCGCCTGGGACGCGCTCGACGACGAGACCAAGGCGCAATGCGAGGGCCTCGTCTGCGAGCACTCGCAGATTTATTCGCGCCAGCAGATCGGCTTTTTCGACCTCACCGACGAGGAGCGCGAGCGCTTCAAGCCGGTGCGGCAGGCGCTGGTGCGCACCCATCCGGTGACCGGGCGCAAGTCGCTCTACCTCGCCTCGCACGCCGGCGCGATCGTCGGCTGGCCGATTCCCGAGGCGCGCGCGTTCCTGCGCGACCTGATCGAGCACGCGACGCAGCGCCAATTCGTCTACTCGCACCAATGGGCGGTCGGCGACCTCGTCATGTGGGACAACCGCCAGACCATGCATCGCGGCCGCCCGTTCCCGCCCGAGGAAGCCCGCGACGTCCGCCGCACCACCATCGCCGGCGACGCCCCGACCGCGGTCCAGGCCGCGGCGGCTTAGCCTCCGCCCTGTCTCTCCGGCTTGGTATGGACGATCTTGCCCTAGCTCGCGCGCTGCATGTGCTTGGCGTCGTGGTATGGATCGGCGGCGTCGCGATGGTCACCGCTGTGGTGCTCCCGGCCATCCGCCGGCGAGAACTCGGTGCGGACCAGCTTGCGGCGTTCAAGGCGATCGAAGGGCGCTTCACCTGGCTAGCGCGAGCGGCGGTTCTGCTCGTCGGCGCCACCGGGTTTTATATGGTGGCTGGCTTCAGCCTCTGGGACCGGTTTCGCTCCGCCGAGTTTTGGTGGATGCACGCCATGGTTCTCATCTGGCTGATCTTCGCCCTCATTTTGTTTGTCGCCGAACCGCTCTTCCTGCATCGGCGGTTCGAGGCATGGGCCGCTCGCCAGCCGGATGCGGCTTTCGATCGCTTGCAAAAGGGACACTGGGTTCTGTTGGCGCTCAGCCTGCTGACTGTGTTCGGCGCGGTGGCCGGCGCCCACGGGTGGTCTTTCGGCTAGGGTAATTGGGCGTGGATAACGCTTCGTCGCGAATCAGGGGGACGCCGATGGCGCCGATAAAAATAGCTTTCGCGCTGATCGTCGCGTGCATCTTCTGGGGCGCTGCGGCGCGGTCTCAGACGCCGGCCCCGCAGCCGACCGACATCGTCAATGTCACCGCCGAGCTGCGCTATCTGCGGCAGTCGGACGGCGTGCTGCGGGTCGGCATTGTTCTGCACAATTCCGGCGCCAAGGAGGCGGTGTCGCATCTGCCGGTCGATTTCGGCCAGCTGACGGTCGTGGATCCGCAGGCCAAGAAAAAACACTACGCGCTCAAGGACGCCGGCGGCCATTTCCTCGCGGGTCCGATCTCGGACTGGAACGGCTCTGGCCGCTGGTTTCCCAAAATCGATCCCGGCGCCGATACGCTGGTGTGGGCACTCTTCGAGGGGGTGCCGGCGGGCAGCACCGTGACGGTCGAAGGCCCGATTGTGGGCTCGTTCGACCAGGTCAAGGTGGCGGATACCGCGCCGCCCTCCGCCGAGCCGGTCAGCAGCGTGCCGCCGCTGCAGGCGAGCGTCCTCTCCGCGAACCGCGCCGACGGGAAGCTCAAGGTTCAGCTCAAGCTGGTGAACCCGGGCGCCAAGCCCGTCCCCTCGCACACCGTCGTTTACGCCGACGTCTACGCGTTGGACCCGATCGGCAAGCGCGCCTATCCGCTGCTGAAGGGCGCCGACGGGCTGTTTCTCGCCGCGCCGATGGCCGACAAGAACGACGGGGGGCGCTGGTTTCTGTCAAAGATTCAACCTGGCGGCCAGTCGCTGGTCGATCTGACCTTCCAGGCGCCGCCGGACGACGTGAAAACCGTGGACGTGGTGTTTCCCTGGTTCGGCCCGTTTGAGGCGGTGGCGATCAGCGGCTTGGGCGGGGCGACGCCCTCAGGGGTGGCGGTGGCCGGCAAATCGACCGATCTCGACCGCGCGATCAAGGATCTCAACGCCCAGGTGACGCCGCAGGACATCACCGTGAACCTGTCGGCCGACCTGCTGTTCGATTTCGACAAATCCGATCTCAAGCCCGCCGCCGAACCCGAGCTGCAAAAAGTCGTGGCGATCCTCGCGGCCTACCCACTAGCGCATGTTTCGATCGCCGGGCACACCGACGGCAAGGGCAGCGACGCCTACAACCAGGCACTGTCGGAGCGCCGGGCGCAGACCGTCGCGCAATGGCTGATGGCGCACGCCTCGATCCCGGCCGCCAACATCGAGACCCACGGCTGGGGCCGCACGAAGCCGGTCGCGCCCAACGAGAACCCTGACGGCACCGACAACCCCGAAGGCCGCGCCAAGAACCGCCGGGTCGAGATTGTCGTCACCAAGTCTTGAGGCTTTGACTCATTGGTGCGCTCCGGCCGCGACGGGCATGTGAGGCAGTTCAATCTCGGCCCATTTTGCTCTAGGCTCTGCCCAAGCGCGCAGCATTTCGGGCGGAGGGATTCATGGACGGGTTGGCACCAGCGAACCTGAAGGGCATCAAGGCGCCGGTCAATTTCACCGCGCCGATGGACGAGAAGCCCTATTCGTACAATTACGACCCCGGGCCGGGCATCGCCCTGCGCAACACCGAAAACGAGGAGCGACACGGTCATCGTCTACGACGCGCGCGGCCTCGACCTGTCGCTCGACCGCGAGGGGTTCGCGCTGGTCCATCACAAGACCGCGGCCAGCGACTTCTACGACGAGGCGATCATCAAGTCGGTCTACTACCCGGAATGCGAGCGGCTGATGAAGGAGGCGACCGGCGCCAAGAAGGTCGTCGCCTTCGACCATATCGTGCGCAACGCCGCCAAGTCGGGTCCCGGCAGCACGGTCAAGATGCCGGCCGGCCGCGTCCACAACGACTACACCGCCTGGTCGGCGCCGCAGCGCGTGCGCGACCTGATGGGCGAGGAGGCGACCGAGCTGTTGAAGCACCGCTTCGCGGTCAACAATGTGTGGCGGCCGATCGCCGGGCCGCTGCTGCGCTCGCCGCTGGTGCTGTGCGACTCGCAGACGCTCGATTACGACAACCTGCTGCCTTCCGATTTGCGCTATCCCGACCGCACCGGCGAGACCTACGCGGTGACGTTCAACCCGAACCAGCGCTGGTACTATTTTCCCAGGATGCAGCCGGACGAGGCGATCCTGATCAGCTGTTACGACTCGGCGCGCCAGCAGGCGGCGCGGTTCTCGGCGCATGGCGCGTTTGACGACCCCAACACGCCGGACAACGCGCCGCCGCGCGAGAGCATCGAGGTGCGAACGCTGGTGTTTTTCTAGCGGGAGCGAATCGACCGAAAGTATTGATCAGAAAACAATTATGGTTCTCAGAGCCGACTAAAAAGAGCTGAGTGATCTCAACGGCTTGTGTTTGGCCAGCAGTAGAGGCGCGCAGGAACGGTGAGGATAACGAGCGGCGAAAACAGTGAGATAACAGCGGGGACAACAGCGGCGGATCAGCGGCCGGTTTTGCTGTTTTGACGGGCTGGCACTGTGCCGATGAACGAGGTCGCGAGCCTGCCGATCCGCAGGCATTGTCACGCCAGATAGAGGATCGCGTGACGGAAAGGCGCACGGTTGAAGCGGGTTTTGGCGGCCGCTTCGCGTCGCGGCGAGAAACAGCTGCAACAAAGCCGGCATTAGGGCGCGGTTGGCGCAGCGGCTCAACGCAGGTTTGGAGGCGTCGATCCGCCTTATGCGACGGTGGGCAGGCGTTATTGTCAACGGGTTAGTCACCCGCAGTATGGTACGCTCTTTGTTCTATTTATCAACAACGCAATTATGCGTCATGGCCGCATCGCTGAGAAGGTCGGGCGCGAAGCCAGCCACGGACAGCTGGCGTGATCGATAGCCAGTCGGTCAGGACGACGGAAAGCGGCGGTCCACGAGGCTATGATGCTGGCAAGAAGATCAAGGGCCGCAAGCGCCATATCGTCGTCGACACGCTCGGGCACCTGGTGGGGTTGCAGGTCCACCCCGCCGACATTCAGGATCGCGATGGTGCCGTCGGCGTCTTTGCCTCGATCCGATATCTCTATCCCTGGCTGCGCCATATCTTCGCCGATGGCGGCTATGCCGGCGACAAGTTGCGGCTGGAACTGGCGCAGATCGGCCGCTGGACGATCGAGGTGATCAAGCGCTCCGATAAGCTCAGCGGGTTCGAAGTGCTGCCACGCCGCTGGGTCGTCGAGCGCACTTTCGCCTGGCTCGGTCGGTGCCGAAGGCTCGCCAAAGACTTCGAGGCCACCCTGGTCAGCGCTGCGGCATGGGTCGTCCTGGTCGCCCATATCAGGCTGCTCACAAGACGTATCGTACGAACCTGAAATCGTGGACACCTTTTCAGAGTCACTCTCAGTCAGCGAAAATAACAGCGGGTTATCAGCGGCCGTAACAGCGGGATAAGGGCACAGCGGCTGGTTTTGCTGTTCCGCCGTCCGGCTGGAGACGTGCCCTGTAAATCAACGAGCGGGCTATATACCACAATATTGCTATTTTGTCAATGACAATGATCGTAATCACCTCAACTCGCCGCGGAGCCGGGCGATCGCTTCCATCTGGCGTTCCGGGTCGCCGGCGAAGCGCAGCACGAGGTGGCTGGCGCCCTCGTCGATATAGGATTTGAGCCAGGTAGCCGCGCCCGCGGCGGGGCCAGCGTAATTGGCCTGGCGGCCGCGCATCGCCGCGGGCGGCTGGCCGTAATAATTCTCGAAAAACCCGTCGAGCCGGCGCTCGGCGCGCGCGGCGTCCTCGTCAATGGTGAGGGTCAGATAGATCGCGCCGGTGAGGTCGGCTGGGCTGCGGCCGGCGTCGCGGGCGATGTCCTGGATTTCGCGCCATTGCTCGCCCCAGCCCTTGGCGTCAGGCGCGTTGGGGAACCAGCCGTCGTAGAGCCGCCCGACCCGCTCGCGCGCGGCGCGCACCATGCCGCCAATCCAAATCGGCGGGCCACCCGGCCGGTGCGGGGTCGGGCCGAGCACGCTGTTCTCCATCACCCAGCGCCCGTTCCAGCTAACCGGCCTGCCCGTCCACAGTTCGCGGCTGAGGCGCAGCCCCTCCATCATCCGGCCGACGCGCTTCTCGAACGGCACGCCGGCGGCGACGAACTCGGCGCGGATGTTGGGGACGTCGGAGGCGATGCCGACGCCGAGGATGTAACGGCCCTCGCTGATCCGATCCAGGGTCGCGATCTGCTGCGCCAGCACCACGGGGTTGCGCAGCGCCGGCAGCAGGACGGCGGTGCCGAGTTCGGCCTTGCGGGTGCGCGCGGCAACCGCGGCGAGCAAGGTCAGCGGATCGTGACGCGGCCGCGCCAGCAGCGAGTTGCCGACCCAGATCGAATCGAAACCGAGACTCTCGGCCCGTTCCGCCAGCGCCAGCAGCGGCGCGGCCTCGGGCCGGCCCTCCATGACCTGCTCGCGGGTCGGCAGCAAATAACCGATGCGCGGCGCCATCCGACGTCTCCCTTGCTGTGGCGCCCGCATATTAGCCAATCGGTGTGACGCATTGACAGGAGCTGCCTAGATCCCCGTTTGGATTAGGCCATAACCGAGGCGAAGCGCGATTTTCACCTTGTTCAAATATCTCGAAAGTTTGATTCTTCTCCCAATGGTAAATTCCTGGGGAATGCCGCCGGCGGGCGAATTCTGCCCCGTTTTCTAAGCGCGACGGCGCAACAGCGGATGATGCGGGGAGATGCGAAAATGCCCTTGAACGACTGGACCAAGACGTTTTTGGCGAAGCCGCTAACGCTGCTGCGGCAGGTTAGCGTCTCTCCGCCTGACGCGGCCGTCGCCAGGCAACGCTTTGTGGACAGGCCGGGCGGGATACGGTCGATCCTATACGACACTGGCATGGCCGCCGCGACCAGCATCAAGATCGACGGCGCCTTCCTCGACCTCTTCAAGGGCGAGCATCGTGGTGACGTCGCAGCTGCGGCGGGCAAGTTCAAAGCCGCCGAGGTCAATATCCCGATCGGCATGATGAAGCTGGAGATGTACAACGCCGCCGACCCGTTCAAAAACGACCTGCTGGCCGGGGCGCTGACCTTCAAGGTGGATCTCGCGAGCCAAGACGAGATGCGCAACGAGATGGCCCAGACGGCCGAGCGCGCGGCCTTGCAAGAACTGCGCGGCGGCTTGGCTCCCTTCGCCGCCATGGACAGCATTTCCTGGGCGGACAAGGATAAAATCCCAATCTACTTTCTGCCCTGGCAATCGCACCAGCTGGTCAGCCTCACCATCCCCGAATACACCGAAGAGAACGTCGTCTCCTACGGGCGCGGTCTGGAGATCGACCCGCTTTCGCCGCACATCTTCTTCACCGCGGCGATCAACGGCTGTTCGGTCTTCGTCACCGGCTCGGCGCGCGCCCCTACCATCACCCATGCTGGTATCTCGCAAGACACCACGCCCTATGGCGCCGAAGCCGAACTGTTTTGGCGCGACCTGCTGGACGCGCATAACGTCGCCCAGAACACCTACATAAACCGGGTGGCCGAGGTGAACCGCAAGGATTACATCACCGGCCCGGGCAACACCACGCTGCTGGCGATGCGCTACAAGAGGTGGCTTGACCAACTGCCCACCAACACCCCGCTCAAGGTGGAATCCGTCAACCCCTGGGGCGCCGTGTTCGGCATTCGCTACGGGCGGATGTGGAGCTTCTACTTGCAGGAAAACGCGCTGGTAAAGCGCTACATCGTCCAGCGCGTCACCAAGACGGTGACCCAGCAGCGCCAGTCACCGCAAACGAATTTCTTCGGCCGTCCCACCGGTGTCATGGTCAGCAAAGATGTCGAGGTGGAGGTGACGGAGGATAAGCGCGTTTACGCTCAGGTGAACGTGCCGCTGCGCGTGGAGCCATTTTTCCCGACAGGGGCCTCGGTGACGAGGCCCAAAGCGACTTACCGCGTCGTCGTTTAGGCGCGATTGGCGTCGCAAAACCGTCCCCGTCCCCGGCCTTCGTCGCGGCAAGCTCAGCCGTCTCGAAGGACGCCTCGCTTTCCGGCGCTGGTCGCGGCCCGGCTGCCGTTCTTCTACGGCTGGGTGGTACTCGGGGTGTTGTGCTGCGCCGGGTTCGCGCGGCAGGGGCCGGCGGTGGCGACCCTGTCGGTGTTCGTCACGCCGCTGATCCACGATTTCGGCTGGTCGCGCACCGCGCTGTCGGGCGCGGTGTCGCTGGGCGGCATCCTCGCCGCCATCGTCTCGCCGGCGATTGGCCCGTTTCTCGACCGCGCCGGGTCGCGGCTGGTGCTGTGCTACGCCATCCTCACCACCGGCGCGGCGCTGCTGCTGCTGTCGCTGACCCCGTCGCTGGCGGTGTTCTACCTGTTGTTCTGCTTCGCCCGGATGAACTGGGCGAGCCCGTTCGACCTCGGCATTTACGGCGCGGTCAACAACTGGTTTGTCCGACGCCGCGCCACCGCGACCTCGATCGCAACCTTGGCGCAGATGGCGGGGCTGGTGGCGATGCCGCTGATCGCGCAAATCGCGATGCTGCGCGGGTCCTGGCGCGAAGGCATGGGTGGCGCTCGGTCTGTTGACGCTGATCGTCGGGTTTCTGCCGACCTGGCTGCTGCTGGTGCGCCGCCCGGAGGATTTGGGGCTGCATCCCGACGGGCCGGCGCGAGACCCGCCGGCCAGTGCCGCGACAACCCGCGTGGCGGCGGCGGAGCCGGCATTCTCGCGGCGCCAGGCCGATGCGCACGCCGTCGTTCTGGCTGCTGCTGCTCTATACAGTGATGGTGTACCCGATCCAGGCGGGGATCAGCCTGCATCAGGCGCCGCATCTGATCGAGCGGGGCATCGCGCCCGGCGTGGCGGCGACGCATCGTCAGCACGTTCTCGGCATTCTCGGCACTGGCGACGCTGGCGTGTGGGTTTTTGCCGCGGCAGCCTGCCGGTGCGCTATCCGCTGGCGGTGGTCGGCGTGACGCTGATGGCGAGCGCGCTGTTGATGAAGGCGATCAACTCGTCCGCCGACGCCTATCTCGCGGCGGCGCTGTTCGGTTTCGGGGTCGGCGGCATCCTGACGCTGCTGCCGGTCGCCTGGGCCGATTATTTCGGCCGCGCGCATTTCGGCGCGATCCGCAGCGTCGCGCTATCGGCGCAAGTGGTGGCGCAGGCGGCGGGGCCGCTCGCCTCGGGCGCGCTGCGGGACTGGACCGGTAGCTACCAGCTGTCGCTGAGCCTGTTCGCGGTCTCGGCGGGCTCAGCGTTGTCGCGGCGCTGGTCTCGCGGCGACCAGCGACGGCCGGCCTGGCCTCCGCCGAGCTGCGAGACCTGTGGGGATTGAGGTCGGATGCTCAATCTTAGGTAGACATAACCGGCTAGTTATCTAATTTTGTTAGCGTTTTGCGAACGAGACGGCCGCACGGCAGGGATTGAGGCTATCCCGTCTCGGGGAGGACGCAGATGGCAAACGACGGCAAGCAGTTCTCTCAGTTGAACAAGCAGGCGGCCGCGGCGCGGTTGCTCTCGATACGTGTGAATCACGGGTCTTATCGACGATCCCGCGATCGTTGATGAGTCGATCGTCAAGATCGAGCCGAGATTCAGGGCGCCGCGACCCGTACTCTGATACGATTGCCGATTTCTTAAAAGCTTACAATCGCTTGTCAAAATTGACGGGCGAAGTGTCCGCCGCCTCCCTCAGCGCGGAAGCCAGCAGCGATCAGCTGAAAACGCGCCGTATCTACCTTGGAGTTTTGGTCTCCCTGCTAATTTTGTCGATGCCGATTACGACCATCTCCGCCGTTGGCGGACAGCTCGTCGACAACGCCAACTCGGCAATTGTTGCAATGTGCAAAGATTACCGGTGATGTATTGCGAATGGAAATACCGAAGCGAGATCCACAGCTTACGATACCTCGCCGGCCGTTATTAACAATATTAGTACGAGAACGACAAGCATATGGGGGACTTTAAAAGCTATTGCAATTCTTTCCGATTTAACCGGGAGTGAGAAGAGTAAATTAAATCAGATTTGGGCAGACGATAAGGGAAATATTTGGGCCGCATTCAAAGACACATATTATGAAAGTTTTCCGATAACCGAAAATTTCAAATTGATCTATGGCACGCTATCCAGCTATGCCGTGCCGATTTTGTTTTCAATGCTGGGCGCTGTGACATTTGGATTACGAGACTTGCGACAAAGGGCTTACCGCCAACTTGGGTCAGTCGGGGGCTAGATGATTAGCCACGTTACGCATCGTTATTGCAGGCTTGGCCGGTTATCTTAGAGCCTGACTGAAAAAGAGCTGAGTGATCTCAACGGCTTGTGATTCCATCGTTGTTGCGACACAAACGGTGGGGTTCACGATGGCCTGGAGTGAGATCACTCGCCGACAATATCGGCGCGAGGGGTTGCGCTACGCAAGCGACATGACCGATGCCGAGTGGGCCTTGATCGCGCCATTGATGCCGGTGCGATGCGTGATCGGGAGACCACGCGAAACCGACCTGCGCGCGGTCGTGGAGGCGCTGCTCTATATGGCCGCAACGGGTTGCCAGTGGCGGCAGGTTCCGAAGGAGTTTCCCCCTTATTCGACGATCCAAGGTTATTTCTACCGCTGGTCGCGAGATGGCACGCTGGCTCAGATCAACCACGTGCTGGTCATGGCCGCGCGCGAGAAGGTCGGGCGCGAAGCCAGCCCGGACGCTGGCGTGATCGATAGCCAGTCGGTCAGGACGACGGAAAGCGGCGGTCCACGAGGCTATGATGCTGGCAAGAAGATCAAGGGCCGCAAGCGCCATATCGTCGTCGACACGCTCGGGCACCTGGTGGGGTTGCAGGTCCACCCCGCCGACATTCAGGATCGCGATGGTGCCGTCGGCGTCTTTGCCTCGATCCGATATCTCTATCCCTGGCTGCGCCATATCTTCGCCGATGGCGGCTATGCCGGCGACAAGTTGCGGCTGGAACTGGCGCAGATCGGCCGCTGGACGATCGAGGTGATCAAGCGCTCCGATAAGCTCAGCGGGTTCGAAGTGCTGCCACGCCGCTGGGTCGTCGAGCGCACTTTCGCCTGGCTCGGTCGGTGCCGAAGGCTCGCCAAAGACTTCGAGGCCACCCTGGTCAGCGCTGCGGCATGGGTCCTGGTCGCCCATATCAGGCTGCTCACAAGACGTATCGTACGAACCTGAAATCGTGGACACCTTTTCGAGTCAAACTCTTATACGGCTTTGTCCGGCGTCACGTCGGAGGTCAAATTTTCGCCAATACTGATTGCTTTTGTTGTGGGTTACAGTCTAGACGTGTTTTTTGTATTGCTGGATACCCTTGTCGCTCAAATCAAAGGAGCCGAAGGCGGCTTAGGCGGGAGCAAGTCCGACACCGCGTTGGGCGGGCTCAGCGTTGTCGCGGCGCTGGTCTCGCGGCGACCAGCGACGGCCTAGCCCCGCTTGGCTGCGCCGGCCTTTTCGACAAGCTGCGCCAGCACCTCGTAGGGCTGGGCGCCGACGACGCCATAGCGCGCGGCGACAAAGGTCGGTACGCCGGTGACGCCGTAATTGGCCGATTTCTGCCAGTCGGCGTCGACCTCTTCCTTGAACACGCGCTCGTCGATGATGCGGCGCGCCTCCTTGCCGTCGAGCCCGACCGACTCGGCGATCTCGACCAGGACGTCCGGGTCGCCGATGTTGCGCGCGTCGACGAAATAGGCGCGGTAGAGCTTGTCGTGAATGGCGCCGCCGCCCGGCTGGGTGTCGGCCCATTTGCCGAGCTCCTGCGCGAGCCGGCTGTTGTAGGTATGGGTACGGCGGCCGTAGGGCAGGCCCTCGGCGTCCATCCGCTCCTTCATCTGCCGGTACATCTCTTCGGGGTCGCGCCCGCGCTGGGCATAGAACGCCGCCATCTCGCGCCCTTCCATGGGCGTGTCGGGATGCAGCGGAAAATGCACCAGCTTGGTGTCGATCTCATACGCCGCCTGAAGCTTTTCAATACGCACGGTACTTAAGTAGCACCAGGGTCAGACGTAATCTGTAAAGATCTCCACATTTACTTTATCTGCCATTTCTCTTTATTCTCCTAGCGTATTGAGAAGTCTTGAAAGTACTTATTCTCGCTATCCACAGACACGAGAGATGGTACGCGGGGGCGCTGCGGGGCACAACAAGATTCGAGCGCGCGTTCCAAAGTGTGTCTAAGGCGAGCCTAACGGGAGGTTTCCGACTACTCACAGGGAGCAGCATCAAATCGATATCCGGCTCGGCCTCCAGCGCCGCTGGGGCTTCTTCGGCATGGTGGGCCCCGGAGACCTGCCAGTGCAACGCCCAACGAAATTTGAGCTGATCATCAAAATGAAGACCGCCAAAGCGTTCGGCATCCCCGTGCCCCAAACATTGCTTGCGCAGGCGGACGAGGTCATCGAGTAGCGGAGTGGCCGGAAAGGGCAAGAAGAGCCGTCCGTGTAACGGTTGGATGATCGAGATGCGCCGAAAGCGGACATGGGTAGACGAGCTTCGGGCTTCCGCTCGCGACCCAAAGCGGCAGTTCGGCTCGGTGCGTCCGACCAGTGCCTCCCTTGTTAGACACCCAAGGCGGTATAGAGCTGCACGTCTTCGGGCAGGCCTTTAAGCGCATGTCGGCCGCGATCCTGGAAACGCAAGCCCGAGCCGGCGACGAGGTCGCGCACCGTACTCGACACCAGCGTCTCGTTCGAGCTCGCCATCGCCGCGACGCGGGCGGCGATATGCACCGCGATGCCGGCGATGTCGTCGTCTCGTTTCAGCTCGACCTCGCCGGAATGCAGCCCGGTGCGCACAGCGATGCCGAGCGGCTGAACCATCTCGCCGATCGCGGTGGCACAGCGCACCGCGCGCGCCGGCCCATCAAACATGGCGAGAAACCCATCGCCGAGGCTCTTCGACCTCCCGCCCGCGAAAACGCGCCAACTGATCGCGCACGACACCGTCATGCCGTTCGACGAGGGCGCGCCATTGTCGATCACCAAGTTCGGCGGCGCGTTTCGTCGAATCGACAATATCGGTGAACATCACCGTCGCCAGCACCCGATCTATTTCGGGCTCGTGGCCGCGCGACCCGGTCAGGAACTCCTCAATCTCGTCAGCGATCCGTTCAACTACATTGCGTTCGCTAAAAGGATTGTGGTTGACCCCTGGCAATTCGACCATCCGTGCGCCCGGGATATGGGCCGCGAGAAAGCGTCCGGCATCGATGGTAACCCGCTCGTCACCGATCCGGTGGAGGATCAGCGTCGGCGCGCGGATCGCCGGCAAGACGTGCCGGGCATCAATCTCGCTGTTCATCCGCAGTACGGTTATTGCCGCCGATGGGCTGGCACTCTGCCGCTCCCGCCGCGCAAAGACACGGAGCATCGCTTCGTCTGGGACCAGATCGGGTTGGAAGGTGTTCGCGATGAATGCACCCGTTCCCCATTCGCGATTGATCCGCGCTATATCCGCCTCTAATCGTTCGGGCGTCAGGGTCGGATGCCTCGCGAAAGAGGCATAAAGAACAAGCGCCCGAGTCCGCTCCGGGTAGGTTGCAGCAAACAGCAGGCTCATCGGGCCGCCCTCCGATACGCCATAAAGCGCGGCTCGCTCGGAGCCAGCCGCGTCCATCACTGCGCGGACGTCGTCCATCCGCTCTTCGAGGGTGGCGATCCCGGACATGCGATCAGAAAGCCCTGTACCGCGCTTGTCGAACAGGATCAGGCGCGAAAAGGTGGCGAGTCGCGAGTAGAACGCCGCGATCTCCGGATTTTCCCAGGTCACGTCGAGGTTGGAAACGAAGCCAGGCACGTAGACGAGATCGAGCGGCCCGCTGCCAACGACTTGATAGGCGATGTCGATGGCACCGCTTTTTGCGTAGCGGGTCTCGGGTGGCATCATAACCGCCCCCTCTGGTGGAGGGCCTCAGGATAAGCCTGAACAGGGCCGCGCGGCGCTAATTATTCGCTGCCGCGAATACACCGGCGCGTGGCAGGGAGGCATCGACGCCCACATAGATTGAGAATGGCCGAAAACGACCCAACTCAGCCGGTCCCACGGCTGTGGCGAAGGTCCGCAGAGGGGCAAAACCGGCCGGCTAGGGCCGCAACGACGAATGGCCGTTAAGCGCTCGCAAACCGGTCGTTCGAAGCGAGGTTCGCCGACGGCTGTATCGCGCCGACAGCGGCCCGCAGGGCCGCCGTCGAGCGACCACGGTCTAATCGCTGTGGGCGAGGTGCTGCTAGCCGGCATCGTCGCCGCTGTAGCTGGCAAGCTGTTTAACTGTGGCGCCAACGGCTGGGAGATCAAGCCGTCAGCCTGTCCGGGTGACCTAGATGTTTAGTCCCGGCATTTGATGGATTGGATTGAGGGTGAATCTGGCTGGCTCTTTTGTCCAGGCTTTACAGATGAACTCGTAGGGTGTGAGGCCTTTGAGGGTCTTGAGGCGCCGGGCGTAGTTGTAGGCTTGGACGAAGTGGTCGAGGTGGGTTCGCAGCTCGTCGTGTGTTTCGTAGAAGTAGCGTTTGACGGTGGCGTCCTTGAGGGTTCGGTTCATCCGTTCGACCTGGCCGTTGGTCCAGGGGTGCTTTGGTTTGGTCAGGCGATGATCGATGTCGCCTTTGGCGCAGGCATACTCGAAGGCATGCGCCCAGACCGGTTCTCCGGCGTCGATCGCCGCCTTGATGTCGGGCGCGGCCGAGCTGGCATTGCCGGGCGTGGTGAAGTGCGTACCGTTATCGGTGAGGACCGTGTGAACCTTGTAGGGCACGGCGGCAATGAGACGGCGCAGGAAGTCGGCGGCGGTGCTTCGCGCGACCTTCTCGTGCAGTTCGACAAAGGCGAACTTGGAGGTTCGGTCGATCGCCACCAGCAGGTAGAGCTTGCCCTGCGCGGTGCGCACTTCGGCGATGTCGATGTGGAAGTAGCCAATCGGGTAGGTTTTGAACTTGCGCTTGGCCGAGACCTCGCCTTCGATTTGCGGCAGCTGCGAGATGCCGTGCCGCTGCAGGCAACGATGCAGTGACGAGCGGGTGAGGTGCGGGATGGTGGGCTGCAGGGCATAGAGGCAGTCGTCGAGCGGCAGCAGCGTGTGCTTGCGGAAGGCGACGATGATTGCCTCCTCGGCGATCGACAGCACCGTTGATCTGGCGTCCTTGGGGCCGGTCGGGAGGTCGGCGACCGAATTCCGACGCTTCCACTTGGCGACGGTCTTCTGATTGATCCCGTAACGCCGAGCCAGAACCCTCAGGCTCTCTTGACTATGTTGTATCGCTCGACGGACCGCCTCTGTCGTCGTGGCGCTTCCATGGAGAACCTGGCCCATAGTGCCTCCTTCCACTCAGGTGAAAAGATCGCACCATCAAAATCCGGGATCAAACATCTAGATCAATGCCGGCCGAAGCGGGACAGGGTATCGGCTTGCCCTCACAGATTAACGCTCATCGATGGACGCCGTACTGGTTCGGAGGCTGCACGATGCCCTCATTCTCGCCAAGGCTGAGGCGACGAATTCGCTTTGCCGCCTTTCTAGCCGTCGTCTTTATCGCTTGTGGGGTTGTTGCGGCTCAGTCACCGCCGCCAGTCTTGAATGGCTCTCCCATCCCGGCCGGGCAAGGGCGAGTATGGTTCTACCGGGTCTTCTTTCCCGAGGACACCGGCGGCATGCCGCCCGTATCGATGAACGGCCAGCTCATCGGCTACGCCCGGGCCGGTTGGAGCTTCTATCGCGACATGCCGGCTGGCCCTTATCACGTCACCGTCGAAAGTTATCTGCCGGGTTCCTGGTCGAAGGACATCGTATTGCAGGCGGGGACGCAAGTCGCCTTGGCAATCGACTCCGATCCTACCTACATCTCGAACCTGACCGGATTTCGTCGCGGCACTTACGACGTGGTCGCTGAGCCGGGTGGCACGGCCTACCGGCATATCATGCAGACGCAATTCGGCACCGGCTACTGACCCGCTGTCCGGGCGGTCGGGAAGGCCCATTTTCTACCCGACCCGGCAGTTCGCCCCGGCCGCCCCGCGTGCGCGTTTCGTCTAGCTCGATAGCTCCGTCGAAGACCACATCAGATTGGGCCGTAATCACGATATCCGATTGACCTGGATCAAGGCTTCTCCGGGCGCGGTCGCATAAACAAACCCTGATCTCATTTCGAAGGACGGAGACAACGATGGCCAAGACACCAGTCGAGGTGAAGAAGGCAGCGGTGCCGACGCGGACGCCGGATGCGTGGCAGTCGTTACGGAACGAGATGGATCGGTTGTTTGACCGGTTCTCCGGTGGCTTCGGGGTTCCGTCACTGCGTCGGATGTTCGAATCCAAACCGAATTGGCTCTATGAAGGGTCGTTCAGCTGGTCGCCACCGGCGATCGACATAACCGAGGACGACAAGACATACAAAATCACAGCCGAGGTGCCAGGCCTCGAGGAGAAGAATGTCGACGTTATCGTGTCGGGCGAAATGCTGACGCTCAAGGGCGAGAAGCACTACGAGAAGGACGAGAAGGACAAGAACCGCCACATGTCCGAGCGTGCCTACGGCTCGTTCCAGCGTTCGTTCGCGCTGCCCGATGGCGTTGACCGCGACAAGATCGCCGCCGATCTCTCGAAGGGCGTGCTGACCATCACCATGCCCAAGACAGCGGAAGCGCAGAAGCCGAACAAGAAAATCGAGGTCAAGGCCACTACCTGACCTGATTCCGCCTGTATGGGTGGCGGGCTCAAGGCAGGGCCGATAGCGGCAAGATATCCACGCGAGCCGGAGGACCTATGACTGATCTTTCGAAGCCTCGCGAGCATATGGTCGAAGAACAGATCGAAGCGCGCGGCGTCCGGTCCAAAATCGTCCTCGATGCAATGAGAAAGGTCCCGCGGGAAGCATTTCTTCCTGAGCAACTGCGGGAATTTGCCTATGAGGACTCGCCGCTTCCCATAGCTGCAGGGCAGACCATCTCCCAGCCCTATATTGTGGCCCTGATGACGGAGGCGCTGGATTTGGAGGGTGGAGAAAAGGTCCTCGAAATCGGAACGGGCTCCGGCTATGCGGCGGCCGTTTTGGCCGAAATCGCAGCAGAGGTCTACACGATCGAGCGGATCGGCCAGCTGGCGGAAAAGGCGACTTCGACGCTGCAAAATCTCGGTTACGGCAACGTCCACGTCGTGCATGGCGACGGCACGCTCGGCTGGAACGCGGCGGCTCCCTACGATGCGATTGTGGTCGCCGCCGGTGGCCCCGAAATCCCGGCGTCACTCAAGGAACAGCTGAAAGTCGGTGGCCGGCTGGTTATCCCGGTCGGCACCGATCCACGGGTACAGGAGCTTCTGCGTGTTACGCGGACTTCCGAGACCGATTTCAAGAGCGAAGACATCGCCGATGTCCGCTTTGTGCCGCTGATCGGCAAGGAAGGATGGGCGCCGGAGAAGCTATCGGTTCCGTCGGAACCGCGTCCGGCTGGGGTCCGGTCGGCCGATGGCGACATTGTGAGGGTAATGACCGCTTCCTCCGAGCCCTTCAATTCGATCGGTTCGGTGGACCTTGCCCCGATGCTAGAGCGGATCGGCGACGCGAAAATCGTGCTGCTCGGAGAAGCGTCGCACGGTACTTCTGAATTCTACCGCATGCGCGAGCGCATCTCGCAGGAGTTGATAACGCGCAAGGGGTTTCGCTTTGTTGCCATCGAAGGGGATTGGCCCGACGTCGCGCGTCTCGATCATTACGTGCGGCATTTCGAATATCCGCCAAGCGAGTGGACGGCGTTTGCCCGTTTCCCAACCTGGATGTGGCGAAATAACGAGGTGCGGTCGTTCATTGATTGGCTGCATGGCCACAATGAGGGCCGAAAATTAGAAAGCCGAGTGGCGATTTATGGGCTCGACCTTTACAGCCTCTACACGTCGATCCGCTCGGTCCTGAAATACCTCGACGAGGTTGATCCCGACTCGGCGCGGATCGCACGGCAACGCTACGGTTGCCTGACCCCCTGGCAAACCGATCCCGCAACCTATGGCCATGCGGCGCTGACCGGCACCTACCGGACGTGCGAGACGGAGGTCGTCCGCATGCTGGCGGACATTGTCCACAAACAGAGCGACTACGCCGCTCATGACGGCGAGCGCTTTATGGACGCGGTACAAAATGCGCGCTTGGTGACGGACGCCGAGCGCTATTACCGCATCATGTACTACGGGTCGCGCGCCTCTTGGAACCTGCGCGACACCCACATGTTCGAAACGCTAAAGACCTTGCTTGCCTTTCACGGACCCGAAGCCAAGGCCATTATCTGGGCGCACAATTCCCACATAGGCGATGCCGCCGCGACGGAAATGGCTGCGCGCGGCGAGTACAATATCGGGCACCTGTGCCGTCAAGAGTTTGGCAACGGCGCCTATTCCATCGGGTTCGGAACCCATTCGGGAACGGTCGCGGCGTCGTCCGAGTGGGACGAGCCGATGGAGATCAAGACGGTGCTGCCCTCGCTTCGGCAAAGCTATGAATGGCTTTGCCATGAAACTAGCCGTCCGCAATTCCTGTTGCCGCTGCGCGGAGCCGCCGAGGTTCGGAATCGATTGGCAACGCCGCGCCTGGAACGGGCGATCGGAGTGATCTACCGGCCAGAGACTGAGCTTGCGAGCCATTATTTCCAGGCCGTGCTACCGGCCCAGTTCGACGAATATATCTGGTTTGATGAAACCCGCGCGGTGACCCCGTTCGCGACAAAGGAACTCGAAGGGCTTCCCGATACCTATCCGTTTGGCTTGTGAGGCCGACATGCCGGCGGCGAGGGGGATCGAATACGTCCTCGACAAGCTGCGCTGGATGCGGGCGGAGCATATCTGGCCCAACGGACTACGCTATCTGTGGACCGATGCCTTTGGCGTCGTCCTCTTGGTTTCCCTCTATCACGCGCTGGCCAAGGACGCATTCTTGGACGAGGCGGAACGGGTAGTGGCGGAAGTTGATCGCGTGCTCGGCCGACCGCGCGGCATTCGCATTGGCGAGGAGCCCGACCGCGACGGGCAATACTTCCATTATCTTGCCATGTGGCTGTACGCGCTCGCCGTGATGGGGCGGCATATCCCGCGATACCGTGAGAAAGGCGTCGATCTCGTGCGTCAGATCCACGACGCCTTTCTCGTACCCGAGCTTGGCGTGATTTGGAAAATGAAGGAAGATCTGAGCGGACCCTATCCCGGTTACGGGTTAGGTGCGCTCGATGCATTTGACGGGTACGCGTCCTACCGCATGCTCGATGAGAAAGGGCTTTCCCGCGAAATCGCCGATATGCGGAGGCTTATCGACCAATCCGCGCCTGGCCTTGTGATCACACAGGATTTGGGTCTCGGCATGATGTTGTGGATGACCCAGTTCTTTCCCGAAGAACACTGGTCGCAGCTGCAGCGGAAACGTTGTCTGATCGTGCTCGATCACATGTGGCACCAGGAGGGCTATTTCTGTCGGGAGCCGGATCTTCCCGACACCAAATTTGCCTTCACTAACTACGGTGTTTCCATTGGTTTGCAGGCCGTTGCAGGCGATGCCAGAGCGGGTCGAGCGCCTCAACGATTTCTTTGAAAGCTACCGTTCGGGCGATGAATACGACCGAGCGGCCATCACCCACGTGATGGCGTGTAGCTCCCATTTCCCGGGATATTTAATCCAGGATTACGCCTATCAGCGCCTGAGATAGGCGATAACTCCGTCGAGTGTTCGAAGCTTCGAGTAGTCGGCTTCGGGGATATCGATTCCCGTGCGCTCGTGCAGCGCGACGATGAAATTCATGAAGTCCATCGAGTTAAAGGTCGAGCGCCTCGCGCAAGTCCTCGCCGCCCGAAAGGGTGGCGAAATCGCCCTCCGGCGCAATTCCGCCCAGAATGTCGACGATCATCGATCTGGCTTTAACGTCGCTCATAGCTTCTCCGGTTCTTGTAACAACCGCTCGATCGCATTGAGCAGCAACCCGCCAACGTGCCCGTCGCTGGCGCGATGATCGCCGGCGAGGCTGACCGTAACCAGCGGCCGCGGCTCGACACGGCTCTCGACGACCCACGGCCGAACCGCGATACCGCCAAACCCGATCAGCGCCACCTGCGGCGGATAGATGATGCCGAGCACCGTCTCAGCGCCGCGGTCGCCGAGGCTGGTGATCGTGACTGTGGCGGAGCCGAGCTCAGAGCTACGCAACCCACCCGCGCGAGCGCGTTTGACGAGATCGCGCATCGTCGCCATCAGCTCTGTCAGCGAGTGGGCATCGGCATCGCGGACCGCCGGGGCAACCAAACCGCCGCCGCGCAATGAAATCGCCCAACCGACATGGATGCCCGCGCCCAACCTGAGCGACCGCTGTCGGTTCAGTAAGCCGACCCTCGCTGGGACGCTCGGGAATGGGTCAGATGCCCGAAAGCGGTCAGCCGTGACTGCAATTGGCTGCGGTGGGTGGTCTACCGGTCGCCCTTCTTTGAGCGCAGTCCCCTCATGACGGACATGGCAGCGGGGATGAGAAGCCTCTGTGCCGCGGTATCCAATGGATTGTGGATGAAGCCGGCGATGTTTTCCCTTACCCCGCGAATTTCTCGGCCAAACTCATCGATGGTGGCTTTCAGATCGCCGGCGTCAGCCTCGATAGCTTGACGGCCATGCGGCGGACGTCCAGGGCCAGTTCGAGTTCGGGGCCGGGTGCGGAGGCTCTGGCCAGCAGCGCAACGATCGCTGCGATAGCAAAGTCGACAAGCGCGACGGCCGCAGCCGCCCAAACAGAGCCAACCGACACCTGCAACGCGTAGAACCCCGCGACATTGGCCATCGCCAGCCCGAACACGGCGATCAGCCCGGCGAATGCCAGCAGGCCCAGCCGGCGGGCCATCACGCTCACCCAGATCTTGCCGATCAGGGTATCGGCCTTGGCAGAACCTGAAGGTCGGGATGAGATTATCGATCATTGCGCGGTCCTAGCGTCGTCCGAGCAGGAGGCCGATCAATATGCCCACGACCAGGGCGCCGACCACGCTTTCGGCGGGATGTGCCGCTATGTTCTTCTCCGATTGCTCGAAGAACTGCGTAACCTGATTGACGAATTCGGCAAGCTGGTCGCGCAGCTCCCGCTCCTCGACGGTCTCTTGCGGCGGGCAGGCGTTACTGACGTAGCGCCGGCCTCGGTCAACCCGCCCGCAGGCGCGACATCCGCGGGCGGGGACGATACGGGCGGCGACACGCGCTCCCGCTGCAACGCCGCAATCTCTTCGTGCAGCGACTTCAATTCCCGCGACAGAACGGAATCGGCGGACCGGCTTCTCCCCCTCAAGTGCGTTGCGTCGGAGCGCCCGCATACAACTGAGCTCAGTGGGGGCGCGTGGGCAGGTCGCGTCCTTGGCTTGGCGGCCGGCTTTTCGGCTCGCCGGTTTGTCCGGGCGTTTCACGGCCTCGCTCGCGGCCCGATTGGTGCGATCGAACGCTTCGCGGGATCCCGCCAAGGCGGAACGCAAAGCGGCCCAGGACGTCGCGCTTGCCTGACCCAGTTGCTGCAAGCTCGCTTCCGCCTCGGCCGCACCGGCTTTCATCCGCTTTATCGCGGCATCGGCATCCGACCGGCGCTCGGCGGCGAATTTTGCCGCCGCGCCGTGAAGCTGCTCGGCAGCATGACGCCACGCCTTTAGCTGGGCAGCGGCCGCATCCTTGAAGATCGCCTGCTGTTGCTGGGCCTGTTGGCCAAACGTGTCGACATACTTGTCGACATCCGCCTCGAATTTGCTCCAACCAGCATCGAGTTCGGGCTTGGTGCGGGCCAATGCGGCCTCGCCGGTTGCCGCATGCGCATCGATAGTGTGCTGGAAGGCGTCGCGCTGCCGGCGCAGCTCGGCGATACGCTGCTCGGCCTTGGTGCGGAGGTGGCCTGTATCTCGCCGGCTTTGGCTTCGATCGACGCTAAAGTAGCGTCCATCTCGTCCAAGTGGGCCTTCGCCCAGTTGACGTAGAAATGCATGCTGCTCGTTGCGGGCATTATCGCCTCCTCAGGTTTGGGTTTCGAATTTGAACCGGGGCCGCGAATCACGCGCTGTGATGCAGCGCGCGCGACAGAAAGATGTAGGCGATCCCGGTGCTGGCGAAATTAACGCCAAACAGGATGCCGAGAAGAACCAAAGAGACGCCCGGCCACACCGCGACGATCCACACCGCGACGATGACGCTGATGATCCCCGAGATCAGCAACGTCACCCAGCCTTCGCGTGGCCGCATCTCGAAAGCGAAGGAAATCTCGAACGCGCCCTGTAGACTGAACAACCCGGCCACCATCAGCGTAAGGGCGACGGCCCCGGCCAAAGGGTTCAACAGCAGAAACACGCCGGCCGCCAGTGCCAACAGAGCGACCAGCAGCGCGCCGAAGAACGGGCCGGTTCCGTGAATCGAAAATGCGCCGAACAGCCCAATGCCGCCGAAAAGCAGCAACATCCAGCCGACCATGAGGGTCGCGACAAATGTGGAAATGATCGGAAAGACGAGCGCGGCAACCCCGAGCACGACCATCGCCACCCCGCCCCATAACATCCAAGCGAGGCAGACTGCACATTTGTCCGGCAGGAAATTGCCGTGAGCTAGGTTGTCGGTCATGGAATTTCTCGAACCTTCGTGCGGGTGTCCGCATGATTAATGTCGGTGGAGAGCGAGCAGAGCATTCATTCAGGATCAAACGGAGGGACGGTCGGGCGTTTAGCTCGCGGGCGCGAAGGTGATCCGTAAAAAGATCAACCTACCCGCGTGCCGCCGAAAGCGCTGCCGCCCCACTTCGCGAATGGCCTTAAGGGGCAACAGCGGTCGGCTAAGGCCGCAACGACGAACGGCCGTTAAGAGGTCGCACACCGGTCATTCGAAGCGAGGCGCATGGTGGCGACGGCCGCGCAAATTTTGTTACATTCTAATGACGCGTGACAAGGGCTCAACCGTCGCGGTCATCAGAAAAATTAAGTCTCGCGACTGTCGAGCGGACTGCTGAGGGGTGGCCATGATTGCTGTCGGCCCGGACGACCAGGTTTATCCATGGATGCGCTTGCCGCGGCCGGCGTCTCGCCCTGAGGAGGCGTTAGTAGGCGTCAATATCCGCAGAAGCGCCCTGTCTTCGGCAGCAACCCGCGTCTCGTTGAGCCAGGTCATAGTGTGCTGTCGCAATGCGACGAGGCTATTTTCGCGCGATCGCGCTTTGCCTACGACACAGGTCTGAGATTTCACGTCACCGCCTACGGACTGTACGGGTTCGCAATACTCTGCAGCACGGATTCCCGCCGGACCGCGCAATTCGCCGTAAAGTATCATCAGCTTTCAACGCCGGTTGAGGAAATTTCCTTCACGGAAGAAGGCGATCGAGCGGTGTGGACGATCGTGCCGATATCACACCCCTTGGTTGATGCATCCGTGTACAGGTTTTTGGTGGAGTTCGATTTCGGTATCATAGCGTCGCTTCACCGCGATGTGATGGGTTCATCATTTGTGGCGCGACAATTGGATGTTCACTACAGCCCTCCAGATGGCCGACAGACCTACCCAAGGACCTTTGGCTGTCCAGTGTTCTTCAATCGGCCTGCAAACAAATTCATCTTTAACTCGGCGTGGTTGGATCGATCGCCGAAGCTGGGAAATGAAATCACCTATGCGGCAATTGTAAAGCTATGTGACGAGCAGATGGAGGAACTGGAGCTTCACGTTGGTCTAGTCGGCAAAGTGCGTGAAATTCTTCTTGTCAATTTGATGCGTCCTATGGGTCTCGACGCTGTGGCAGAACGCTTACACGTGACTACACGTACGCTGCAGCGGAAGCTGCGCGAGGAGAATACGTCCTTCCGCAAGCTGGTGGATGAGCTGAGAATGCTTATGACCTTAAAATATCTCCGCCAGACTGATTTGACAGCTGGAAGCATGGCGCACGTTTTGGGCTTCAGTGACGCCGCCAACTTCCGGCACGCCTTGCGTCGTTGGACAAAGAGTGCGCCGCTCACATTCAGGGAACTCCGGGCGGCTTTCACGACACCCGACACGCAATCTCGGCGTCCCACAGCCCGTTAACGCCCCGAGCCTGGCATGGGACGCATCAGCGCTTAACCGACGCGGCCAGCTCTGCATTCACGCAGTCTGCCTTCGATTTTGTCGGAGTTTAACCGGATGTTTGGCGGAATCGAACCTTTCGCAGTTGCTTCAGCCATATAAGTCTGGGGTCGATCGGAAATCCCCCGACCGAAACCCACCTCACAGTCTTATCTCGATATGCCCTCGCCAGCCGGTCCTCGGAAGAACTACTACAAGATCGCCCTGAAGGTGTTCGGCAGCAGTGAGCAACTCAAGCGGGTGCAGCGGCTTGCGCATTTGGGGAGCAATATTAGAGACCTCCGCACGGGCGAGGCTGATTGGTCAGACGAGACGTATCGGATTTTCGGCGTTTCTCGGGAGTCTTTCGCTCCAACATTCAAAATTTTTTGAGCGTGCTCCACCCGAAAGACCGGGCGACAGTTGCCGAGATCGCGCAACAGATGCGGCAAGGAATTACCCCTCCCCCTTTCGAATTTCCAAATCCTCAGGCCCGATGGCAGCGTGCGCCACATCTATCGAGAGAACGAGATCATCAAGGACGAAGACGGCAATCCTCGGTTCCTCATTCGGTACGATCCACGACGTTCCCAAACGGCGGCGCGTGGAGGAGCAGCTCAAGCGGGCGGAACGCCTAGCGCATATGGGCAGCAGCACGC
Organism: uncultured Alphaproteobacteria bacterium; assembly: GCA_963773625.1. Classification (GTDB taxonomy): domain Bacteria; phylum Pseudomonadota; class Alphaproteobacteria; order ATCC43930; family CGMCC-115725; genus DATARH01. The sequence continues at coordinate 407,178 of CAVZCJ010000016.1, forward strand.
GGGATTTACGCACCGACGAGGCCCAATGGTCCGACGAGGCCTATCGCATTTTCGGGGTGTCGCGCGATTTCGTTACATCGACCGAAAACTTTCTGAACCTTGTCCATCCCGACGATCGTGCGAGGATATTGGCAATTCAGGATCAGCGCCGGCAGGGAACCAGCCCCAACTCCTCAATTGCCGGGATCATCCGCCCCGACGGCATGCGGCACATCCGCCGGGAAAATGAGTTAATCAAGGATGCCGATGGCATCCCCCGGTATGTGGTCGGCACGATGCACGACATCACTGAACGACGGCGGACCGAACAGCACCTTCGACAAGCACAAAAAATGGAGGCGATCGGCAACCTTACAGGCGGGATGGCGCACGATTTCAATAATTTGTTGGGCGTGATCATTGGAGATCTCGATCTAGCCCGCGAGCGGATTAAAAGCGACGCGGAGGCACTGCAAAATTGTCGGGGAAGCGCTCGACGCCGCATGGCGCGGTGCCGATTTTGACTCGACGCTTGTTGGCCTTCGCCCGCCGCCAGCCGTTACAACCGTCCCGCTCAATGCCAGCGAACGGGTCGCCGATGCCACCCGCCTGTTGCGCCGTCTGCTCGGCGAAGACATCGAGGTCTCGCTCCTTCTTGCGGAAGGCATCTGGCCGGTCATGGCCGACCCGGCGCAGCTTAAGTCGAGCCTGGCAAACCTTGTCACTAATGCACGCGACGCCATGCCGAAAGGTGGGCACTTGATCATCACGACCGCAAACCGTCACCTCGATGCTGATTACGCGGCCGCGCACGCCGACCTAACGGCCGGCGACTATGTGATGATCGAGGTGAGTGATACCGGAACCGGGATGTCGCCCGAGACCGTGAACCAGATCTTCGAGCCATTCTTCACCACAAAGGAGCCCGGTAAGGGAACCGGCCTTGGTCTCAGCATGGTCTTCGGCTTCGTGCGCCAATCGGGAGGCCACATTAACGTCTATAGCGAGCCCGCGCTGGGCACCAGCTTCCGTCTCTACTTTCCACGGGCGGCGGCCGACGCCATCACGGCGGAGCCGGTTCAACCGCCGCCGCCGGGCAAGGCAGTGGCGAAGCGGTTCTTGTTGTCGAGGATAATACCGCCGTACGCCGGGTGGTTCTGCGTCGATTGAGAGACCTCGGGTATCGCGTGTTCGAAGCGCGCGGCGCCTCCATGGCTCTGGAGCTCCTCAATGCAGAACCGATTGGCCTCCTGTTTACAGACGTTGTCATGGCGGGCGAACTCGATGGTATTGAGCTAGCCCCCATGGCGCGCGAACGCTGGCCTAACGTTAAGGTGCTCCTGACTTCCGGCTTCTCGCCAGTGCAGGTCACCGGCGAAAATTCCAATGCCTTTCCGCTGCTGAGCAAGCCCTACGCGAAGGAGGAGTTGGCTCGCGCCATCCGCGCAATTCTCGATGGGCGACCGAGCCCGCTAACAGAGGCTCTCTGGTGGCGAAAAGTCACGCCGGAGTTTTGGGTGTGATGTGAATATCCTGATCATTGATGACGACCCGCAGTTCCGCCGCCTCCTCGTCCGCATCCTGAAAGGGGCCGGATACACAGTAAGCAAGGCGATCAATGGCAGGGATGGCCTCGACCTGTTTCGCCTGATGCGGCCGGCGCTGGTCATCACCGACATCGTGATGCCCGACATGGAAGGCATCGAGATGATCCGAGAAATGCGGGCAGAAGCGTCGACGCTCCCGATCCTAGCGATCTCCGGGGAGGGTCCTCCTCTTTATCTGCGCGCAGCGGTCAAGCTCGGCGCCAGCGCCGCGCTCCCCAAGCCTTCGGTGCCGATGACCTCTTGGCACTAGTCGCGGAGCTACTCCCACGAAGTGCGCGACAGCGCCTGACTGCCGTGACCACAGCAGAGCCGGGCTCCATGCGGAGTACACCAAAAGATATCCCTTTCATAGTCGGCAAAATAAAGAAGTGCCTGCAACTTGCTGAGCAGTCCGCGGATCCAGAAATCTGCGATCATCTCATTGAACTTGCCCGCCGATTTGCCGACCGGCTCCAACTCGGCGCCGATCCCGACCTCCTGCCCCAAGATATCCCCGTCGGCGGAAGCTAGAGGAACGAGCCAGAAGCACTAAATGGCCTCGGGGGCCATTGGAAGAGCACGGGAGTATACCCCGACGATCCGCCGGCGTGGCCGGGAATGGCTCATAAGGGGCATGACCGGAAGCCTACGACAGCAACGACGAGTGGCCGCTCAGCGTCAAAGAGCGGACCCTCGCTGGCGGGACGCTCTATAAAGCGCCTCTGCGCCAATTCCGGCCATTTGCATGAGCGGACCGAGCCGCCGGATTACGTTTTCAACTGATCCCGGACTTGGCTAGGACCGAGTGATCTGTCGAAACCTTGCGCGCCGGGGCGGCTAGTGACCAGAACCGTTAATCAGGAATTCGACGCCTGATCCTTGGGCCGCCGTCAAAAACCGCGAGCGGCTACGAGCGCAATTCGCTTTCACTCACCGCTCGGTAGACGGCTGGCGCGCCTGCTAATGCCGCTGATAAATGAGGTCTTCGACGTCGCGCAGCCGGTCCTTGCCGAAGAAGATTTCGTCGTCGACGAAAAAGGTCGGCGAACCGAAGGCGCCGCGCTCGACCGAGCGCTGGGTATTGGCGAGGAGCTGCTCCTTGACCTCGGGATCCTGCACGAGTTCCTCGAAGCGCGGAGCATCGAAGCCCGTCTCGAGGAGGGCGGCCCGCCACACCTCCGGATCGTCGAGCTTCTTCGGCTCGGACCACATGTGCCGATACATCTCGTCGACATAGCGCTCGAATACGCCGAGCCTCTGCGCCGCGACGGCGCCGCGCATGAGCGTCAAGGTGTTGACCGGGAAGAACGGGTTGCGCCGGTAGTTCGTGATCCCATGGCGCTGCAGAAACCGCTCGGTTTCGAGGCGCTCGTATTCCGGCTTGTTCTTGATGCCGGCGAACGCTTCCGCCGGCGAGCGGTTGCCGGTCAGCTTGAAGACGCCGCCCAGCAACACCGGTACATAATCGAATTTCACCCCGGTCCGCTGCTCGATCTCCGGGATCACCAGATGTGCCAGATAGGCGTTGGGGCTGCCGAAATCGAAGTGGAATTCGACCTGGGTCATGACCTCACCATTTTTCGCCGAAGGGTCGGATCTCGCGCTCGAACGACCAGGCGTCGCGCGGCTCCTGATAGATCTGCCAGTAGGCATCGGCGACGGCTGCCGGCCGCATCAGCCGGCCGGGGTCGAGATTGGCAAGCGCCGCCTCGCCTTCCCGCGCCTTGATGCGCTCGCGCACCCATTGCGGTGTCGACGCCGGCGTCGATGATCAGATGGGCGACATGAATGCCCTTGGGACCGAGTTCGCGCGCCGCGCTCTCGGCGACCGCGCGCAGGCCGAACTTGGCGCTGGCGAACGCGGCGTAGCCGATCCCGCCGCGCAGGCTGGCGGTGGCGCCGGTGAAGAAGATGGCGCCGCGGCCGCGCGGCAGCATCAGCCGCGCCGCCTCGCGGCCGGCGAGAAAGCCGGAGTAGCACGCCAGCTCCCAGACCTTGCGGAACACCCGCTCGGTGGTCTCGAGCAGCGGGAAGTTGACGTTCGCCCCGATATTGAAGACGCAGACCTCAAGCGGCGCCGCCGCGTCGGCCTCGTGCAGGAAAGCCGTTAGGTCGTCTTCCTGGCGCGCATCGAGCGAGCGGCCGACGATCCGCCCGCCCGCCGCCTCGATTTCGGCGACCAGCGGCGCCAGCTTCTCGCCGTGCCGTCGTCCGGCGAAGACGAGAAACCCTTCGGCGGCGAATTTCTTGGCGATGGCGGCGCCGATATAGTCGCCGGCGCCGATCACCGCCACCGACATGTTTCTCGCTTCCACGACGGCTCTCCTCGCCTGGAATCAGAAGGTCTCGACCCACGGCCGCATCTCGACCTCGAGCGACCAGGCGCTGCGCGGCTGGCGCAAGACCTCGAGATAGGTCTGAGCGATCGCATCGGGATCGAGCGTGCTGTCCGGCCGCTCGTTCGGGTCTGGCCGCCGGGCGCTGCGCACGCCGCCGTCGATGACGAAATGCGCGACGTGGATGCCCTTCGGCCCCAGTTCGCGCGCCGCGCTCTGCGCCAAACCGCGCAGGGCGAATTTGCCCATCGCGAACGCGGCGGAGATGCGGGATAGCCCTTGACGCTGGCGCTGGCGCCGGTCAGCAGGATCGCGCCGCTGCCGCTGCGGGATCATCCGCCGCGCGGCCTGCTGGACGACTAGAAAGCCGCCGAAGGCCGAAATCTCGACTGCCTTCCGCACCGCTTCCGGGTCGAGCTCGGCGATCGGGCCGTGCGCCCGTGCGCTGGCGTTGTAGAGCACGACATCGGGCACCCCGAGCCGCGCGTCCGCCTCTTCGAACAGGTGCGCGACGGCCGCCGGGGATCGAAGCGTCAACGGCGAACGTTCGGCCCCGATCTCCGCGGCGAGCGGCGCCAACTTGTCGATGTTGCGGGCCGCCACGCCGACCTTGAGCCCCGCAGCGGCCAAGCCACGGGCGACCGACGCGCTGATGCCGGATCCGGCCCCGACGATCAGTGCAGTGCGATAGGGAATGGTCGTCATGATCATCTCCTCGTGAGTTCAGGATAGGTGCGCCTGGGATCGCGAAGATTACCGCTCACAATGAATGCCGGCCTGACCACCGTCTGTGATGATCCGGATCCGATGAAACGTCAGGTACGACCACAGCCAATCCGGGGCGACTTGCTCCGCACAGACGATCGCTGTCGGGAGGCCGTCATGTTCATGGTCGTCATGGGGGGCTCCTGCAGGAGAGGGAGAGGCCGTCAGTGCGCGTCGGCCGGCGGCGCCTTTGGCGGCACCACCTTGCGCAGCAACGGCACGAGCAGCGTCGCGACGATAAAGGCGACCATGATCGCGCGGAACGCGTCGGCGAAGGCCAGGGTCGAGGCCTCGCGATAGGCCAGATGCCAGAGCTGCTTCAGCGCCGCGACATGGCCCGTCATCGGCGTGCCGGGCAACGCGCCGTAGCGGCGCCGACCCGGCGATCAGCCGCATCCATCGGCACGTTCGCCGGCGTCAGGTGATAGGCGATCGCATCGAAATGGAAATTGGTCCGGGCGTTGAGGATCGCGCCGCACGACCGCGATGCCGACCGCGCCGCCGAGATTGCGCATCATGTTGAACAGCCCGCTGGCATATTTCAGCCGCTCCGGCGGCAGGCTGCCGAGGCCCAGGGTCACCGCCGGCGCGACCGCGAAGACCTGCGGGAAAGCCGCGCAGGATCTGCGGCACGAGCAGCTCGCCGCCGCCCCAGTCATGGGTGATGAAGCTGAAGCTCCACATCGAGAGGCCGAACAGCGGCGAGCCCGAACATCATCAGCCAGCGCGTGTCGAACTTGCGCGCCAGCAGGATGTAGACGGGCACGCCGAGCAGCGAGGCGGCGCCGGTCGAGAAGATCGCCACGCCGGTCTGCCAGGCGCTGAACCCGCGCACATAGCCGAGAAACAGCGGGGTCAGATAGATCGTCGAGAAGATGCCGATGCCGGTGACGAAGGACAGGAAGCAGCCGACCGCGAAGTTGCGGTTGGTCAGCGCCCGCAGATCGACCACCGGATCGCGCGAAGGTCAGGCTGCGGACGACGAACAGGATGCCGGCGATCGCCGCGATCCAGGCGCAGGTGCGGATCGTCGCATCGTCGAACCAGTTCCAGCGCGAGCCTTCCTCCAGCACGTATTCGAGGCGTGCCGAGGCCGATCGCCATCAGCGCGATGCCGGGATAATCCGCCTCCTTCAGCAGCTTGAGGTCCGGCTCGTCGATCTCGACCAGCGAGCGGCCACCAGGACGTGATCGCCGACGCCGGGCAGCAGGTTGACGTAGAACAGCCAGTGCCAGTTGAGCGTGTCGGTGATCCAGCCGCCGATCACCGGGCCCAGGGTCGGCGCGACCGAGGCGATCGTCCCGACCACGGCGGCGGAATAGACCCGGCGCGGCCCCTGGAAAGAAGTAGAACGACGAGGTGAACACCGTCGGGATCATCGAGGCGCCGAGCAGGCCCTGCAGCGCCCGGAACACGATCATGCTCTCGATGTTCCAGGCGAGGCCGCACAGCAGGCTGGCGAGCGGTGAAGCCGGCGGCCGAGGCGGCGAACAGCCAGCGCGTCGAGAACACCCGGGTCAGCCAGCCCGACAGCGGGATCATGATGATCTCGGCGATCAGATAGGCGGTCTGCACCCAGCCGATCTCGTCCTGCGCCGCCGAGAGCCCGCCGCCGATGTCCTGCAGCGACGAGGCGACGATCTGGATGTCCAGCAGCGCCATGAACACCGCCGAAGCACATCACGACGAACGGGCACGAGGCTTTGAGCCACAGACGGTGGCGGCGGGCATCGCGGTCACTCCTGGCTGCCCGGCGGCTCGCGTATCGACGCTGACCGTCGTCGACAGGCCGGGCCGCAACTCGCCCAGCGTCGCGTCGCCGTCGTCGAGCGACGATGCGCACCGGCACGCGCTGCACGATCTTGGTGAAGTTGCCGGTGGCGTTCTCCGGCGGGATCACGCTGAATACCGCGCCGGTCGCCCGGCGCCAGGCTCTGCACATGGCCGTGGAAGACTTGCCCGGGAGCACATCGGCGACGACCGTCGCTGGCTGCCCCGGCCGCATGTGCGCCAGCTGGTCTTCCTTGAAATTGGCGTCGACCCAGAGCCCGTGCGCCGGGATCACGCTCGAGGAGATAGGCGCCGCTGGCGACATAGGCGCCGACCTGGGCGGCGCGGTTGCCGATATAACCGTCGATCGGCGAGCGGATCTCGGTGTAGCCGAGATTGAGCCGGGCGGTTTCGAGGTCGGCCTTGGCCTGAGCGACGCCGGCGCGGGCTTCGGCGATTTCCGCATCGAGCACGAGCATAGCTGCTGGCGGCGGCGGCCAGCGCCGCCGTGCGCGGCCTCGGTCGCCGCCTGCGCCTCCTGCTCGGCTGGCCGGCGCCCGCTGCGCATTCTGCCGCGATCCGAGCCGGTGCTCGGGCCAGAGTCGCGGTAGCGGATCGCGTCCGCTGGCGAAGGCCGCGCCGCGGTCTTGGCGGCAAGGTCCGCCTCGGCCTGGCGGATAGCTGGCTGCTGCAGCACGTACTTGGCCTCGCAGCCCGGCGAGCGCCGCCTGGCGCTCGTCGGCAACGCGCCTGCGCATGATCGAGCGCCGCCTGGAAATCGCGCTCGATCGAGCCGGACCAGCAGCTGCCCGGCCTCGACATGCTGATTGTCGCCGACCAGGATCTGCGCGACGAAACCCGCGACATGCGGCGAGACCGCGGTGACGTTGCCGCCGGCATAGGCGTCGTCGGTGGTCTCGATAAAGCGGCCGACATTCCACCAATGATGGCCGTAGGTCGCTGCCCCGATGGCAACGATCAGCGCCAGGGCGGCCGGCGCCAGCTTCTTTGCGTGTCGACGCAGATCGTGCGTGATTGGAACCGGGAACAGGGAACGAGAGGTTGGTTTGAGAAGGGTCTCGCTCATGGCAGACCTCACACCAGCTCGCTGGCCGAGACGGCGTGCATCAGCGCGCGCAACTCGGCGGTGCGTTCCGAACCGAAAATCTCCGCGAACCGATCCTGCGCTCGGATCCATAGCTCGACCGCGTCGCACAGCCGATCGGCCCCGACATCGGTCAGGTGAAGTTCCTTGCTGCGGCGATCGGCAGGTCCCCTGACGACTGCAACAAGGCCTTGGCGTACCAGCGGCTGGATCGTGCGCCCGAGGGTCGTGCGATCCATGACCATCTTCGCCGCCAGGGCGTTAATGGTGAGCGGGCCGAGCCGTTGAAGCTTTGCCAGGATCGAAAACTGCGTCGTGCGCAGCTCGGTGGGCGCCATGATCTGGTCGTAGAACTGGGTGATGTGCCGGGCTGCCTGACGAACCGCCAGGCAGTTGCACTCCTCGGGGCGCGGGAAAGTATCGGTGAGCATCGTCGCCTCCATAGGCGTATATGCACGCATACAAAATAGGTGCATATGCTCCTATGTCAAGCGGGCAACATGAAGGATACCGGCAACCCCGCGGTCGCGATCTGCTGGGCCGTCCATGTGCCCAACCCGGTTTCCTTATGGAAGCACCACCCGGAGTTCCGTACGGCAATCGAGGCCATCTACGCTAAGCAGGAGCGACTTGCAGAGGCAGCACAGTAGGTCGCCGCGCCCCATAATGCATCAGCGTGGCTAATTATTTTTGTGTGTCTATAGCGTGTCTAAGGGAAAAAATATCAATAAAATCAATCTCATTCCTCTTACGCACGGTACTGAGGTAGCACCAGGGTCAGACGTAGTCGGTGAAAATCTCCAGGGTGACCGGCATCGGCCTGCTCCAATCTGCTCAACGCCATTCTATCCCGGTGACGGCAGCAAAAGCGAGCGCTCCGGCTAGCGGGGGCCACCTCCATCGGCGAGGCCGTCGATGGGTGTTGTCGGTGCCAATGGCGTGGCGAGGTGCCGGCCGGTGTCCTCGGCGAGGTCGTTGATGTCATACTTGGCGAGGAGCTCGCCGTCATCGTCGACCATCTGGACCAGTTCGGGCGCCCATTGGCCATACAGGGCCTTCGGCCAGAAAACCTGATCGTTGCCGTCGTAAAAGCTCAGCAGCTCGTCTCTGACGAGATCGTCGAGGTAATCGACCGAAATATCCGGGGCCGACCGCCAGAGGTCCTTGCGGACCGGCTGGCCCGACAGGCGCAACAACTCCAATCTCATCGCGTCCTCCTGCACCGACCGAGGCGTCTCCCGCGATCGCGAGGCCTTGGAGAAGCCAGCATCGCGGAGATCGCTTGAGCGATTGTTAACGCGGGACCGCGGGCCGCGTTTACCATCGGATTGCGAATGCCGGCCGAAGCCGCGATGATCCCCGGCGATGAGCAGCACGCAGCCGGTGCTCGCCGCGCCGGACCGCATAAGCGCCAAAGGGCAGGGACGCACGCCGGGACGCCGTCTGCACGGCGCGGACTTGCGCTGGGCGGCCGCGTTTATCGCGCCCTACGCGGCGATATTCCTCGCCTTTGTCGTCTGTCCATTTGGCTATGCGCTGTGGATGGGGGCGAAACCCGCGCTCTACGCCGAGCTGGTTTCAGACCCGCTCTATCTGATGACGCTGGTAAACACCGTGATCTTCGTCGGCCTCGGCGTGAACCTGAAAATGTTCCTCGCCTTGCTGCTGTCGGGCTTCTTCTTGCGCCGCCGCTGGTGGATCAGGGCCTTGCTGGTTCCCTTCATCCTGCCGTGGCTGATCGCGACGGCGCAGGCCTGCGTCTCGTTTCACTGGATGCTGATCGACCAGCGCGGCCTGCTCGACGGTCTTCTCGCCGCGCTGTTCGGGATCGAGGGACCGATCTGGTTCAACGACCGCGTCCTCGCGCTCGGCTGGGACATCGCCGCGTATATCTGGAAATGGATGCCGTTCTGGACGGTGATCTTCATCGCCGCGCGAATGACGATCCCGCGCGACATCTACGATGCCGCCGAGGTCGACGGGGCGACCGGGGTGCGCCGCTTCGCGCATGTCACCTTTCCGCTGCTGGCGAACCTCTATCTCATCTGCACGCTGGTCTCGACGCTGTGGATGCTGGGCGATTTCACGACCGTCTTTCTGGTGTCGAGCGGGGCCCCGGCGCTGACCACCGACGTGCTGGCGACGCTCGGCTACCGCTACGCCTTCGCGATGGCCAAACCGGCGCTCGGCGTCGCCGCGGTGATGTCGGCGCTGCCGCTGCTGATCCCGATCGCGATCGTCCTGATGCGCCGGGTACGGACCACCGAGGTGCAGCTATGAGCGCAACCGCGCGCGGCGGGCCGCGGCGCCGTCGCCGGCAGCGCCGGATGATGGTCGAGGCGGGTTCCGTCGGCCTCGGCATCGCGCTGCTGATCTGGTCGCTGCTGCCGATTTACAACATGTTCCTGGTCGCGCTCGATCCGGAAGAAGGCGAGATCGAGTTCGACGGCAATATTTGGCCGCCATCGCCCTCGCTCGACAGTTTTTGGGACGTCATCACCCAGGAGGCGCGATACCTGGAGAATTTCTGGCAGCAGTTCGGCAACAGCCTTTACATCGGCCTGGCGACGATGGTCCTGACGCTGCTGGTCGGGTCGCTGGCGAGCTTCGCGGTGAGCCGCCTGCGCCTCGGCAAAGCCTCGCTCCTGACCAACACTGCGCTGCTCACCTATGCCCTTCCCGCGTCGATGTTGATCGTCCCCTATTACGCGATCATGCACAGATACGGACTCGCCGATAATCTGTGGGCGGTCATCGCGGCGCAGGTAACCTTCGCCACGCCGTTCGCCATCATCATCCTGCAACTGTATGGAAACTTGATACCGTTCGAGCTGGACGACGCGGCCCGGGTCGATGGCGCATCCGCGCCGCAGGTCTATCTGCGGATCTATCTTCCCTTGATGGCGCCAGCGCTGGCGGTCGTGGCGATTTACGCGATGCTGCTCGCCTGGAACGACTACCTCTACCAAGCCGTGCTGCTTTCGGTGCGGCACATGACCGTATCGGTGACCCAAGGTCAGCTGTTCGAGGATGTCGACGCGGAATGGAATGCGATGATGGCCGCCGGCATTCTTTATGTGTTGCCGCCGATCGCGCTGTTGCTCGCGCTGCGCCGCTACGTCGCGGCGAGTCTCTCGATAGCCCGCATGGACGGCTGAAACGCGAAGCGCTCCCGGCGCGCGTCGCGGGAACGCAAGGGATTGACTCGCCCCGCGGAACGAGTGTTTGCTTTCATACGAGCCAATAAAAACGGCTGCCCCGCCAAACGGGGGATTTGAACAGGGAAGGAGCCTCGTCATGCGGTTGATCCGCCGGGCGTTGCGGCGCAATCGCGACGCGTTCGCCACTGTTAGCGCAATCGGATGTCCCTATATCGCCAATGCCGCGGCCAAGACCGCCGCGGTGTGGTGGACGCAGGGCCGATAAGCGCATGCCAAGGTCCCCGATCCCACAAGGTTGAAGAGGCGGGTTTGTGGCCATCCGGCGCGAGGATGGCCGCAAACAACCCGTCCCGCCGCCACGCGAAAAAACAGCCGTCGAACGGACGGCAATTTGAACAGGAGGTAATGCAATGACGGTTCTAACTCGCCGCTCGGTGTTGCGCACCAGCGCCGCGTTTGCGGCAGCTGGCGCGATCGGGCGCCCCTACATTGCCAATGCCGCAGCCACCACGGCGACGGTCTGGTGGGTGCAGGGCTTTGCTCAGGAAGAGGATATCGCCTTCAAGAAGCTCGTCGAGGATTACCAGAAGGCGAGCGGCAACACGATCGACTACAGCATCGTCCCCTTCGCCGCGATGCGCCAGAAAGAGGTCGCCGCGGTGACGAGCGGGGTCGTGCCCGACATCATCGATCTCGGCGACTATTATTTTGGCCTGGTGAGCGCCTGGAGGGACCAGCTGGTCGATTTGACCGACGTCATCGAGACGCAGAAATCGCTGTTCATGCCGACGGCGCTGCAGACCGCCTTCGCATACAACAGCGTTACGAAGAAACGCGGCTATTACATGATCCCGAACCGCATGACGGTGTGGCCGTTCCATGTTTGGAAGTCCTTGCTTGACAAGGCCGGTTTTAAGCAATCGGACATTCCGAAGACCTGGGACGCGTTTCTCGATTTTTTCCCGCCTGTCGCGGAGAAATTGCGGTCGCAGGGCCAGCGCAACATCTATGCCTATTCGGTTATGATCAGCGCGGTCGGGTTCGATGCAATCAGGCAAACCGACCACTTTATGGTCGCCTATGGCGGCAAGGACTTGTTCACCCCCGACGGCAAACTGCACACCGACGACCCCAAAATCCGCGAAGCCGCGGTGAAAGTGGTCACCAAGCTGGCAGGCGCCTTCAAGAACGGGTTTATGCCGTCGGCGATACAGAACTGGAACGATGCCGACGACAACAACGCCTTTCACTCGAAGTTGCTCGTCATGGATTTCGACGGCACGATCTCGACCGAGGTCGCGCTGTGGAAGGACAAGGAGCAATACGACGACATCTTGACGTTGGGCCTTCCGCTCGACAATGACGGCAAGCCGGTGGCGGGCTTCATGGACCCGGCGGCGCTGGTGGTCCCGAAGGGCGCTCCCAACATCGCCGTCGCCAAGGATTTCCTCAAATATTCGATCGAGCCAAAGGTGCTCGCCGCCCTTCTGAAGGTCGGGCTCGGCCGGCGGCTGCCGCCGATGAAATCGATCGTCGAGAACGACAAGGCATACTGGCTCGACCCCAAGAATGAGCCACTCGCCGCCTATACCCAGATGGGCATCTACGGTCCCACGATCCCGCCCTACGAGGTGTTCAACCCGGCGCGGGCGCAGATCGCGACCGAGAAGGTATTCCCCCTCGCGATCCTCGATGTGATCAACAAAGGGGTTGCCCCTGAAGCGGCGGTCGACGCGGCGTTCAAGCGCTCCGAGGAGATCTTCGCCCAATACCCGATCGAGCAAGCTTGACCCTGACAGGCCCGTTCGTAGCCGTTCGGCAGAAGATGGCGATGAACGATCCGGCCCACCGAGACAAAAATACATCCGTCAAACGGACGGTAATTTGAACAGGAGGTAGCGCAATGACAATTCTAACTCGCCGCTCGATGCTGCGCACCAGCGCGGCGCTCGCCACCGTCGGCGTCCTCGGGCGTCCCTATATCGCCAAGGCCGAAGCCAAGACCGCCACCGTGTGGTGGGTCCAGGGTTTCGCGCAGGAAGAGGACATCTCCATCAAGCAGATCTTCGCGGATTACGAGAAAGCGAGCGGCAACAAGCTCGATTACAGCATCGTCCCGTTCGCGCCGCATCGCCAGAAAGTGATCTCGGCGATCACCAGCGGCGAGGTGCCCGATCTGACGATCTCCAACCCGGCCGAAATCGTCGCGATCTACGGGTATCAGGACAAGCTGGTCGACCTTAGCGACGTCGTCGCCACCCAAAAGGCGCAATACAGCGACACGGCGTTGTTGTCCGCGAGTTGCTACAACGCGACAACGAAACAGCGTGCCTACTATGGCGTGCCGATTACCGGCGCGACGCTGCCGTTTCACATCTGGAAGTCATTGGTCGAGAAGGCCGGCTACAAGGTCGCCGATATCCCGAACACGTGGGACGCCCGCTGGGATTTCTTCAAGGGGGTGCACAAGAAGCTGCGCGACCAGGGCATGCGCAACGTGTACGGCCTCGGGCTGCAGGTAACGACCAATGGCGTCGATCCGAACAACACCTTCCACTATTTCGTGGGCGCCTATGGCGGCAAGGACATCGTCACCAAGAGACGGCAAGCTCAATATCAACGACCCGAAGATAAAAGAGGCGGTGATGAAGGCGCTGACCTATCCCACGACCGCCTACAAGGAAGGCTACGTGCCGTCGGCCGCGCTCAACTGGAACGACGCGGACGACAACAACGCCTTCCATTCCAAGCTGATCGCCATGGATATCGACGGCACGATCTCGACGGAGGTCGCGCTCTTCAAGAACAAGGAGGATTACGACGACATCCTGACCATGGGCATGCCGCTCGGCAGCGACGGCAAGACGATCCCGAGCCAGCTGACCGTCGTCAACGCAATCGTTCCCAAGGGCGCGAAGAACGTCGATGTCGCCAAGGATTTCCTGAAATATTTCATCCAGCCGAAGATCAACAACGATTGGCTGAAGGTCGGGCTCGGCCGCAACGTGCCGGTGATGCCCTCGATCGTCAAGAACGACCCGTGGTGGCTCGCCGATCCGCACCGCAAGGCGTATTCGCAGCAGGCGGTGTTGGGTGAAACCTATCCGGCCTATTGGGCCTACAACCCGGCTTATGCCGAGGTCCAGAACACCCACGTCTTCCCGCAGGCGTGGGCGGACATCATCCAGAACGGAATGACTCCGGAGGCGGCCGCAGATAAAGCATTCAAGCAAGCCGAGGCGATCTTTGGGAAATATCCGATCGAAACGACCTAGGCGACGCTGACACTCCCACGCGGTAACCGAACCCCGCCGCCCGGGCGGCGGGGCTAGCGGTAGCATTGGCCCGACGGCAGGGTTGACTCCCTCCCGCCAACGGGTCTTTGCTGACAGCAAAATTACAATCGGAACCGCCACCCGCGCCGCCGCGGGGGCTCCTTGTGGGAGGAAACTGAGAGATGCAGGTCACTCGCCGGTCCGTGCTGCGTAGTTCCGCCGCAGTGGTCGCCATGGGGACGCTGGCGCGCCCGTTCGTCGCCCGGGCCGAGGCAAAAACCGCCACGGCATGGTGGATTCAGGGCTTCGCCCAGGAAGAAGACGTCGCCTTCAAGAAGATCGTCGACGACTACGAGAAGGCGAGCGGCAACAAGATCGACTACACGATCGCGCCCTATGCCCCGATGCGGCAAAAGACCGTCGCCGCCATCACCAGCGGCGACGTCCCCGACCTGTTTCAGAACAGCCCGATCGAGATGAACGCGGTATGGGCGTGGGACGACAAGCTGGTCGATGTCAGCGACGTCGTCGCCACGCAGAAGGCGGAGTACACCGAGGCCGCGCTGCTTTCGGCCAATTGCTACAACAGCGTCACGAAGAAACGCAGCTATTACCTGGCCCCGTACCAGACGGCATCGCTGCCGAACCACATCTGGCGGTCGCTGGTCGAGAAGGCCGGCTACAAGATCGAGGACATCCCCAAGACCTGGGACGCCTATTACGGCTTCTTCCGGGACGTGCAGACAAAGTTACGCGCGCAGGGCATGCGCAACGTCTACGGTCTCGGGTTTCAGGTGACCACCCAAGGCAACGATCCCGAACAACGTCTTCAACTACTTCCTGCTCGCCTATGGCGGCGGAAACATCGTCAGCAAGGACGGCAAGCTCCACCTCGACGATCCGAAGGTCAAAGAGGCGGTGATCAAGGCGATCGACTATCCGACCAAGCGCCTACAAGGACGGCTTTGTGCCGTCGAGCGCGATCAACTGGAACGACGCCGACGACAACAATGCCTTCCACGCCAAGCAATCGTCATGGATCTCGACGGCACGATCTCGACCGAGGTCGCGATCATCAAGAACAAGGAGGACTACGACGATATCGTCACCCAGGGCCTGCCGCTCGACAACGACGGCAAGCCGGTGACGGCTCAGGTCACCAATACCGGCGGCATGATCCCGAAGGGCGCCAAGAACATCGAGGTCGCCAAGGACTTCCTCAAATACCTGATCCAGCCCAAGGTCACGAACGACTACCTGAAGATCGGGCTGGGGCGAAACGTCCCGGCGGTGGCGCAGGTCGTCAAGGACGACCCGTGGTGGAGCGAGGATCCGCACCGCAAGGCCCAAGTCGAGCAGGCGCTGCTGGGACCGACGGCGCCGGATTTCTTCGTCTACAACCCCGCCTGGGCCGAAGTGCGCAACCAGCATGTCTTCGGCGCTGCGTGGGCCGACGTCCTCAAGAACGGGATGACGCCGCAGGCCGCCGCGGAGAAGGCCTTCAAGTGGGTCGAGCAGATCTTCGCCAAATATCCGATCGAGACGACTTGAGCGGCGGGGCCGATGGCGGGCGTGGCGTCGCTACATATGCGTGCGTGCGCTCTCTTGCCGCGAAACGGGCGGTTGAGGCCCCACCCCCGCGCAAGTTACCGTGATAACGATTGAGCCGGTAAGGCCTCTGTCATATATTCCGCGGCCAAGCGGTACGCAGGATTGCGCCGGCGGCGTGCGCTGCCGGCAACAACAAGAAGGAACTAGGGATGACGCTGTTCACTAGGCGCTCAGTACTTCGCAGCTCACTCGCGGTCGCAGCGGCCGGAACGCTGGCAAGACCCTTCATCGCCAACGCCGCGGCCAAGACGGCTACCGTGTGGTGGACGCAGGGTTTTGTCCCGGAAGAGGACGCCGCGTTCAAGAAGCTGGTCGAGGACTACCAGAAGCAGAGCGGCAACACGATCGACTTCAGCCTCATCCCGTTCGCGCCGCTGATGCAGAAGATCGTCTCGGCCATCACCAGCGGCGATGTGCCCGACCTGATCTCGCACGACATCAACGACCAGGTGGTCGCCCCGCAGAATGCCTGGGACGACAAGCTGGTCGAATGTCAGCGACGTGGTCGATACCCAGAAAGATGAGTTCCACCCGACCGTCTATCTGGCGACGCAGTACTACAACAGCGCCACCAAGAAGCGCGGCGCCTATCTGATTCCCTATAAGACCGCGGTCCTGCCAATGCACGTCTGGACGCCGTTGGTCGAGAAGGCCGGGTTCAAGCTCGCCGACGCGCCGAAAACGTGGGATGCGTTCTGGGATTTCTTCAAGCCGATGCAGGCGAAGTTGCGCGATACCGGCTTGCGCAACGTTTACTCGATGGGGCTGCAGTGCACGACGAGCGGCCCCGCCGACGGCAACAACATGTTCCATCATTTCCTGATCGCGAACGGCGGTAACGACATCGTGACCAAGGACGGCAAGGTCCATCTCGACGACCCGAAGATCAAGGAAGCCGTGATCAAGTCCCTGACCTACATTACCAAGGCGTACAAGGACGGCTATGTGCCCTCGGGCGCGCTGAGCTGGTCCGACGCGGACGACAATAACGGGTTCCACTCGAAACTGTTCGTGATGGATCTGGACGGCACGATCTCGACGGAAGTCGCGATCAAGGACAAGGCCGAGCGCGCCCAGGTTGCCACCATGGGGCTGCCGAACAAGAATGACGGGACCCCGATGACCGCGGAGATCGGCGTCGGCGGCGCTATTATCCCGAAGGGGGCAAAGGGCGTCGAGGTCGCCAAGGATTTCATGAAGTACATGATCCAGCCGAAGGTCACGAACGAGTATCTAAAGGAAGGGCTCGGCCGCTGGCTGCCGGCGGTGCCGTCGATCGTCAAGAACGATCCGTTCTGGTTGAGCGGCGATCCGCAGGTCAAGGCGTACGCGACCGAGGGCATGATCAGCCCGACCGTGGCGAACTACCCGGTGTTCAATCCTGGATGGGCCGAGGTCAACGCCCAGCAAGTCTGGGGCTCGGCCGAGGCCGACATCATCCGCAACGGCACGGATCCAAAGACCGCTACGGAAACAGCGTTCAAGAAAATCGAAGCGATCGTGGGCAAATATCCGATCGCGCAGAGCTGAGAGGCATACATGGCATCCGCATCAGTCATCGAGGTAGGCGGCTTACAGACACGACGACGCTCGCTGCTGGCCGGCCTGCGCGGCGGTCTGCAGGGCTCGGAATACGCCTGGGCGATCGCCTTTTGCATCCCCTATGTCGGGGTATTCATCGCCTTTGTCGTCTTTCCGGTGCTCTACGGGCTGTGGCTTGGCCATGCGCCATCGCTTTACGTCGAGCTGTTCAACGACCCGATCTACCAGCAGACGGTTGTCAACACGATCCTCTATTTGGTCATCGGCGTGAACCTGAAGATGTTTCTCGCCCTGCTCCTCTCCGGCTTCTTCATGCGCAAAGGCTGGTGGGTCAAGGGCCTGCTGATGGTCTTACGTGCTGCCCTGGGCGGTGCCGGCGTTGCCGACCTTCATCTCGATCCACTGGATGCTGAATACCGAGTGGGGTCTGATCAACAACGTGATCTGGGACGTCTTCCACGTCGACGGTCCCGGCTGGCTCGATACCTCGCGCTGGCTGGCGCTGGGCTCGGTCATCACGACCTATATCTGGAAGAACATGCCGTTCTGGACGGTGATTTTGCTCGCCGGCCGCATGGCGATCCCGCAGGAGCTCTATGAGGCGGCCGAAGTCGACGGCGCCACCGGCATTCGCCGGTTCATCCATGTCAGCTTCCCGCTGATGGCCAATCTGTATCTGGTCTGCACGCTGCTCTCGACGATCTTCACCCTGGGCGATTTCAACACCGCCTACTTTATCTCCGGCGGCGGCCCGGCATTGTCCACGCACGTGCTGGCGACCCTCGGAATTCGTGACGCATTCGAGATCGCGCGGCCGCAGCTTGGCGTTGCCGCGGTGCTCTCGGCGCTGCCGCTGATGATCCCGCTGGTGATCCTGCTGATGCACAAGCTGCGTACGTCCGAGGTGCAGCTATGAGCGCGGTCACGGCAGGCCGGCTTCCCAAGAAGCCCAACTACCGCGGCCGGCGGATCACCGGCGAAGCCTTGGCGCTGGCGCTCGGCGTTATCCTTGCCATATGGACGCTGGCGCCGCTCTACAACATGTTCATGGTCGCGCTCGAGTCGCACAACGACGTGTTCTCGACCAACATCTGGCCGACCGATCCATCACCGTACAGCTTCTGGATCGTCTTTACCGAGGGGTATTGGTACCTCGAGTATTTCTGGCACCAATACGCGAACAGCATCTATATCGGTTTCTGGACCGTGTTCCTGACGCTGTGGATCGGTACGATGGTCAGCTACTCGATCGGCCGCATGCGGATCAAGTTTGGCTGGCTGCTGACCAACGCGGCGCTGCTCACCTATCTGGTGCCGGCGTCATTCCTGGCGATCCCGTTCTACCGGATGATGCAGAGCTACGGGCTGGGCAACAATGTCTGGTCGATCATCGCCGTCGAGGTGACCTTCGCCACGCCGTACGCGATTTTCATCTTCCAGCAATACGGCCGCAGCATCCCCTTGGAGCTGGACGAGGCGGCGCGGATCGACGGGGCATCGCCGATCCAGGTGTATTTTCGGGTCTATCTGCCGCTGATGGCTCCGGCGCTGGTCGCGGTCGGCACTTACGCGCTGCTGCTTGCGTGGAACGAGTATCTTTACCAGTTCCTGCTGTTGTCGAATAAGCGCAGCATGACCGTGCCGGTCGCGCTCGCGCAGTTCCTCAACAGCGACGAGTCGCCGTGGAATTACATGATGGCGACATCGATCGTCTACGCGGTGCCTCCGGTCATCATCTACTACCTGTTCCGCGGCCGAATGACGGCCGGGCTGACCATGGGTGGAGTTAAAGGCTAGCTGGCGCGGACAAACTATCCAAGCGGCGGCGGCGCGCCCCTGCGGGCGCGCCGTTCGCCGTTCAGGGCCAGGCTGAGCTGGCCGCGACGCGGGCGCGAAGATCGGGAAGAAGAAGTACCATGGCAATCCCGTGGCTTTTCGTGCCCTAATGACCGGTAAGGTCGAGAAAATAGGAACGATAAGTGCTCAGGGGGATTTTCGCCGCCGGCGCCGTGCTTTTGTCGCTTATCGCCACCGCTGCCGCTCAGACCCCGGCGCCGGCCGCTGAAACCACACTGCCGGCGGTTAACGTCATCGCGACGACGCCGCTGCCCGGTAGCGGCATCGATCCTGATAAGCTCCCCGCGAACATCCAAACCCTCGACTCCAGCGATTTGACGCGCCAGGGCACGTCCAGCATCGTCAACGCTCTGACCGGCCAAGCGGGCAGCGTGAACATCAACGAAACGATGGTCGACCGATTTCAACCCGACATCCTCTACCGCGGCTTTGAGGCCTCGCCGGTTCTGGGCACGCCGCAGGGGATCGCGGTCTATCAGAACGGCGTCCGCGTTAACGAGGCGTTCGGCGATACCGTCAATTGGGATCTCATTCCCGATATTGCGATCGATCGCCTCGATATGGTCAGCGCGAACCCGGTTTACGGGCTCAATGCCCTGGGCGGCGCCGTCGCCATCACGATGAAGAACGGCTTTACCTACCAGGGCTTCGAATGGGAGCTCGCCGGCGGATCGTTCGGTCAGCGCGGCACCCAGTTCCAGTACGGCAAGCGGGCCGGGAACGTGGCCGCGTACATCGCCGGACGCTGGTTCGACGAGGATGGGTGGCGCCAGTTCTCGCCCGATCATCTGCGCCAAGTTTATGCCGACATCGCGGCGCGAGACGATCGCCTCTCGCTCGACATCAGCTTCAGCTGGCGCCGAGAACAGCCTCGCCGGAGCCGGCACGACCCCGGCGCAAACGCTCGCGGTCAACCGGAGTTTTGACTTCACCACACCGCAGAACAACACCGATAAACTAGCCTTCCTCGCCGTCAACGGCAGCTACCAGGCGACCGATGCGCTGTCGTTTCAGGCCAACGCGTACCGCCGGGAGTTCGACCAGGCGGTGGTCAATGGCAATACCACGCATTACACGGCGTGCAATGACGGGAGCGGAGCTCTGTGCCAGCCGGACGGGGTGACGCCGCTGGTGAGCGCGAGCGGCGGGCCAATTCCCGATTTGTCGAATGGCGGCGCTAACCCGATAGGCCAAAACGACCGCGAGAACATCCACGCCGTCACCATCGGGGGTACGTTGCAGACCACGTACACCGGCGATGTCTTCGGCCACGAAAACCACTTCGTGCTCGGCAGCTAGCATCGACCATTCCACTGTCGATTTCGGGTCGTCGGCGGAGGTCGGCGTCATCAACCCTGCTCTGCAGGTGCAGCCATCGGGCTTCTTTGTCGATACGCCCGAGGGTACCGGCTTCATCGCGACCCCGGTCAACCTCGGTGCAAGCAATACGTATTACGCGGCTTTCGCCACCGATACGCTCACCCTTACGCCGGCGCTGGCGGTCACGCTGAGCGGGCGGTTCAACCACGCCAGCATCGCGCTGAGCGATCGGCGCGGCGCCGATCTCACCGGCACCGCCCATTACGCACGGTTCAACCCGGCCGTTGGCGCGACCTATAAATTGGCCGAAGACCTCACGGTCTATGCCGGGTATTCGGAGGGAAACCGCACACCGACACCAAGCGAGATCGAGTGCTCGAACCCGGCCGAGCCCTGCTTGCTGCCATCGTCGCTGTCATCCGATCCGCCGAATCTGAGACAAGTGGTTTCGCATACCTACGAGGCCGGTCTGCGCGGCAAGTTCGACCTGCCCGCCGTCTTGCCCGGGGGATTCAATTGGAACGCCGGACTGTTTCGCACCGATCTCGACGACGACATCTACGGCGTTGCTACCTCCCTCAGCACGGGTTTCTTCGAAAATATCGGCGCGACGCGCCGCCAGGGGATCGAAACGGGCCTCGCCTACAAGGACGACGACGTGGTCGGCCTTCGTCAATTACAGCCTCGTCGATGCAACGTTCCAATCGGCGCTGACCCTGAGCGTCGCCGAACAACCCGTTCGCCGACGCCAACGGCGACATCCAGGTCAAGGCCCGGGGATCGTCTGCCCGGCATTCCAATGCACCAGCTCAAGGCTGGCGCGGACTATCGCATCCGGCCGAATTGGATCGTCGGCGCCGCGCTCACCTATTTCAGCGATCAGTTCCTGCGCGGCGACGAATCCAACCAAAACCCGACCCTGCCGGGTTACGCGGTGGTCAGCCTCCATACCTCGTACAAGATCACCGATCACTTCGAGCTCTTCGCCAATGTGCAGAACCTGCTCGACGCCAAATACGCCAGCTTCGGGCAATTCGGCGACCCGACCGGCATCGGCGCTCCCGGCGTTCCAACAAATGGGGTCGGCGTCGACAACCGCTTCTTGGCGCCCGGCGCGCCGCATCGCGGTCGTACGGCGGCATGCGCGTCAAATTCTGATCCGACCGCCTCAGAACCGCGCGTGCCAGACCGATTTGGCGTAGTCGCCGATCGCGCGGTCGGCCGAGAACCAGCCCATGCCGGCGATGTTGCGGATGCACATGCGCGCCCAATCGTCGGGCTCCCGCCATAGCGCGTCGACCTCGCGTTGCGCCTGCCAGTAGGCGTCGAAATCGGCCACGATCATGTAGTGGTCGCCGTGCCGCAGCGAGTGGGTGAGCAGCGCGAAAGCGGTCCGGCTCGCCAGGTGAAAAAACCCCAGTCTCGATCATCTCGAGGACTTGCGCCAGCACCGCGGACGGCGGCTTCCGGCCGGCGCCGTCGCGGCGCAACTCCGCGACCTCCTCGGCGCGCAGCCCGAAGATGAAGATGTTGTCGGCGCCGACGCTGTCGCGAATTTCGATATTGGCGCCGTCGAGGGTGCCGATCGTCAGCGCGCCGTTGAGCGCCAGCTTCATGTTGCCGGTTCCCGAAGCCTCCATCCCGGCGGTCGAAATCTGCTCCGAGAGATCGGCGGCCGGGATGATCGTCTCGGCCAGGCTCACATTGTAGTTGGCGAGGAACACCACCTTGAGCAGGTCGCGCACCGCGGGGTCGCGGTTGATGACCTCGGCGATGTCGTGGGCGAGCTTGATGATGAGCTTCGCCGCGGTGTAGCTCGCCGCGGCCTTGCCGCCGAAAATCTTGACCCGCGGCACCCACTCGCGGGTCGGGTCGGCGCGCATCGCATTGTAAAGCGCCACGGTCTCGAGGATGTTCAGGAGCTGGCGCTTGTACTCATGGATCCGCTTGATCTGCACATCGAAGATCGCGCCGGGATCGACCCGGAAACCGAGCCGGTCGTGGATCAGCCGGGCGAGGGTAAGCCGGTTGGCGCGCTTGACCGCGCGCAGCCGTTCATGCAGCGCGCTGTCATCAGCCATCGCGGCGATGCGGCCGATGGCGACGGGATTGTCGCGGATGTCCTCGCCACAGGCTTGCGACAACAGTCGCGTCAACCCCGGGTTGGCCTGGTAGAGCCAGCGGCGAAAGGTGATGCCGTTGGTGACGTTGACGATCCGGTCGGGATAGAGCCGCTGCAAGTCGCTGAACACGGTCTGGCGCAGCAGGCCGGTGTGCATCGCCGAGACGCCGTTGGTGCGGCCGCTGCCGATAAAGGCGAGATGGCCCATCTTGACGTGCCGCCCGCCATGCTCGTCGATCAGCGAGACCGAGGCCATGGCCTCGGCGCCGAGCGCATGCGTCTTGCGCCGCCGCCTCGAGGTGGCGGGCGTTGATCAGGTAGATGATCTGGAGATGCCGGGGCAGGAAGCGCTCGAACAAGGTCACCGACCAGCTTTCGAGCGCTTCGGGCATCAGCGTGTGGTTGGTGTAATGGCAGGTGTCGACGGTGATCTTCCAGGCGTCGTCCCAGGCGATGTTGTGGAGATCGACGAGGATGCGCATCAGCTCGGCGATAGCGATGCTGGGATGCGTGTCGTTGAGCTGGATCGCCGCGCGTTCGGCGAGAGTGTGGAGCGAGCCATAGGCGCGGCGGTGCCGCGCCACCAGATCCTGCAGCGAGGCCGAGACGAAGAAATACTCCTGGCGCAGGCGCAGTTCCTTGCCGGCGGGGGTCTCGTCGCTCGGATAGAGGATTTTCGACAGCGTCTCGGCGCGGTTCTGCTCGGTCAGCGCGCCGGCGTGGTCGCCGCGGTTGAACACGTCGAGGCGCAGCGGGTCGGCCGCGCGCGCCGACCACAGCCGCAGCGGATTGACATGCGCGCCGCGCCAGCCGACCACCGGGGTGTCGTAGGCGACCGCCTCGATCGTCTCTTCGGGATGCCAGACAAAACGGGTGTGCCCGCCGCGCCCGGGAACGGTCTCGACCCAGCCGCCATAGCTGATGTCATAGATGATCTCCGGCCGCTCGAACTCCCACGGATTGCCGAACGACAGCCATTCCTCGGGGTATTCCTGCTGCCAGCCATCCCGGACGATCTGGCGGAAAAGGCCGTGGTCGTAGCGTATGCCGTAACCGCAGGCGGGGATGCCGAGGCTCGACATGCTTTCGAGAAAGCATGCGGCAAGTCGGCCGAGACCGCCATTGCCCAGCGCCGCGTCGGGCTCGGCAAAGCGCACCCGGTCGAAATCGACGCCGAGATCGCCCAGCGCCCGATGCACGATATCGCGCAGCTGCAAATTGCCGGCGACATCGTTGAGGAGCCGGCCGATGAGAAATTCGAGCGACAGGTAGTAGATGCGCTTGCGGCCGCGAGCGAGGTCGTCGCGCTCGGCGGCCAGCCAGCGGTGGATCACCCGATCGCGCAGCGACAGAGTGGTGGCGACAAACCAGTCGCGGTCGGTCGCGGAGGAGAAATCCTTGCCCACCGCCAGGGTCAGTTTGGCGAGGACGGTCTGCTTGAACTCCTCGATATCCTCTTCGGCGATCAGCATGTCCGGCAACGCGGCACCCGCTCTTGGTAGTTCACCCGTCTTTCCCGAACGGTCACTAGTCTCGCCATCTATCGTCGCCAACTCGCCTCGCTCGCCCCTGGCATACAAACCACAAGCCGAGCCGTCCGGCGTGCCTCCTCAGCACGCCACTCTCAGCCGCGGCCGCTCGCGGCGTTCGTCGAAGCGCGCGTGGGTCTCGTTGATATCCGACAAGCTCGGCAGGCTGGCTTCGTTTCCGAGGTGCTGGATCGCATAAGCCGAGGCAGCGCGGGCGAAGCGGAAATGGTCGTCCCACAGGCCGAACGGATTGCTCAAAAACGAGTAGATATAGGCGCCATGGAAGATGTCGCCGGCGCCGTTCGTGTCGACGACCCGCTCCGGTGGGACATCGAGCGCCGGCAGCAGGCGCGGTTCGCCGTCGTCCTGATAATAGACCATCCCGTGCGGCCCCAGGGTCACGCCGCCGATCCGGCAGCCGCGCGAGCGCAGGTATTGCAGCATGTCATTCGGCGAAAGCTGCCATCTGCTCGCAGAGCCGCTCGGCGACCACCGCGACATCGATGAACTCGAGGAGCTCATGGGTGTTCGAGCGCAGCCCGCCGCCGTCGAGCGAGGTAAGGATGCCGGCCTCGCGGCAGGTGCGGGCGTAGTCGATGGCGGCGTCGGGCTGGTGCCCGTCGACATGCAAGCGCGCGGCAGCCGGTGAGATGCAAGCGGCGGGTGAGGGTGCTTGTAGTCGTCGTCGCGGCAGCGGACGATCGCGCGCTGACCGTCCTTCGGCATCACGAAGGACAGCGACGATTGCGCGACCTTGCGATGATGCACCGAGATGCCGTAACGCGCCGCCATGTCGATGAACATGCGGCCGAGCCAATCGTCGGCGACCGAGGCGAGGAGATCGGGCTTTACGCCGAACTTGGCGCAGCAAAAGGCAGCGGTGACCGCATTGCCGCCAAACGAGACGGCATAGTCGCGGGCAACCGTCTTTTCGTCGCCGGTTGGCATCACATCGGTGACGAAGGTGATGTCGATATAGGCTTGGCCGATGAACAGTGCTTGCATCGCGATCGCCGGTTAAATGGGGACGCGGCACCGAGCTCTCGCGCCGGCGCCCCTGCAGCCCTGTATTATCTATGCACGCCGTATGCCGATGAACCCCCTTCGCGATTTGTGGCGTTTCGAGCAAGGGAGCCAGGGCTTGCCGACATCCCGACCATATCCTCGCCACGTTCCGCTCGATTGGGGAACGCGCTGACTCTGCTCGTCCTGCTGCAGACGCGGCGCCGCGGCAGCTTCAGCCCAGACCGACGTCGCCGCTCGGCACCTGGCTCACCGAAAAGAAATCCGGCATCGTCGAGATCTACCGCTGCGCGGACAGCGACGCGCTCTGCGGCAAACTGGTGTGGTTCAAGATCAAGCCGGACGACCCGAACCCGCAGGGTCTCGACCTCAAAGACCCCGATCCGGCCCGCCGAAATCAACCGCTTTGCGATATGACGTTCATGTGGGGGTTTAAGCCGACCGATTCCGAATAGGTGGGAGGACGGGTCGGTTTACGATCCCGATGACGGCAGGACCTACCACGCCAACATGAAGTTGCGGGATGATGGCACGCTCGATCTGCACGGCTATATTGGCATCTCGCTGATCGGCCGGAGCGAGATCTGGACGCGCTACAAGGACCCGGTGCCGCAATGCCCGGGTCACTAGACGATCACCACTGATAGAGGAAGGACACGCCATGGCACGGCTCCCCCATATCACCAAGCAAAGAGCAGGTCTCCCCGGAGCACCACGCGGCGTACGACGCGATCGCCGCCAGCCGCGGCGCGGTGCAAGGGCCGTTCCTGATGTTCATGCACTCGCCTGAGGTGGCGGAGCGCGTCGCCCATCTCGGCGCCTATGTGCGCTTCGAGGGTACGCTCGACATGAAGGTGCGCGTGCTGGCGGCGATGACCGTCGCGCGCGAGTTCAAGGCGATGTACGTCTGGGGCGCGCAGACCGGTCAGGCGCGCGCGGCTGGGCGTGCCCGAGGAAACGATCACCGCGATCCGCCAGAACCATTCGCGCGGCATTTCCCCGCTCGACGCGGAGATCGTCGAGTTCACGCGCCAGCTGTTGCGCAAGCATCGCGTCGACGACGGGCTGTTCAAGAAGCTGCATATGCGCGTTTCGGCAATGACCAACTGGTCCAGCTCACCACCGCGATCGGCTACTACACGCTGTTGGGGATGACCGTGAACGCCTGCGAGCTGGAGCCGGCCGCCGACGCGGAGGTGCTCGACCTCAACGCCGTCGCCTAAACCCTAGACGCGCGGCGGCGCGTACCAGTCGATCTCGGCGGCCGGGTCGGCGAGCAATCGGGGGAGCGCGACGCGCGCCACCTGCGAATGCTGTACGCCCGATGCCTCGACCCGGTAACGGCGGGCGAGGGCAGGGCGCAGCAGCCGGGTCGGCGGCGTCGATGCGCGCCGCGACCAGTTTGGCGACCGCACGTGAGAACGGCCCGGTCTGGCTTTCGATGAAGGGAACACGCATGGCGCCCGGCCGCGCCGGTTCCCGCGCGAAGCACTCGCCGAGCCAGCGCTCGACGATCTCGATCCCTTGCAGCGGGTCGCCCGCGTGCCGGGTCGCGGCCGTAGAGCCCGTCGAAAATATAAAGTTCGTCGGGTTGCGCCTGGGCGCTGGCGATGAATGTCGATCGCCGGCATGCCGCCGCCCGAATGCGCCGCGAGGATGAAACGGTCGAGCGCCAGCGGCGCGCCGCGCATCTCGCGACAGGCGGTGCAGCCCATAGGCGAGCAGCAGGTCGATCCCGCCGTCGAGCAACGCCGGGAAATCGTAATAATAATGCCGGATCCAGTTGCCGCGCGGCAGCATCGCCAAGGTCGGCCGGACGCGGCCGGAAAGGATCAGCCCGCTGCGCTCGAGCTTCTCGCGAGCGGCATGGCGCCGCCCGATTGCGAGAAGCCATGCAGGAAGACGACGACATCGACCGATGTCGCGTCGTCGGGGATGCGGTTCCAGCGCAGGAACAGATCGGGCTGGGTCCCTCGATGCCCAGCGAGCGCCGGGGTGTCGGAGAGGAAGGTTTCGCCGGGTTCGAGATCGGGCATCGCCAACCCTCACCCGTCTCCGGCCTGCGCCCGGAGCCACCCTCTCCCGCAATACGGGAGAGGGGTTTTTCGAGGGCCGCCCTTTCGCCCCTCTCCCGCAACGCGGGAGAGGGAGGGACCCATCGCGTAGCGATGGGAGGGTGAGGGGCAAGCTCACGCCAGCTTCACGTACTCGAAATCGCCGGGCTTGTTGTCGATGCCGGTGCGCGGCGGGGCGATCCACGGGGCGAATTTGCCGGGCTCGCGCACGGGCGTCATCAGGCTCGCGACAAACGCGTCGTCGTCAGCCGACGGCAGGAACTCGTCGCGCCGCCGCGCCCATTCGGTCGGCGGTGAGCAGGTTGCCCTCGGGGTCGGCCTCGATCGCGGCGAACTCGCCAATGCGCCGGTTGAACGCGACATGCGGCAGGGTGATGCGGAAGTCGATCCCGCTGCGCTCGATGATGCGGTTCCACCAGCGCTCGACCCCGGATTGCGCGTCGGCGACGTAATCGTCGCGCAGCCGCATGTTGAGCGCCGACAGCGCCGGCACTTCTTCGCGCACGATCGCGCCGTCCTTCAGGCCGCAGCACCGGATAGGTCGCGCCGGTCAGCACATGGTCGTCGTCGATCTGGTCTTCGAGATAGCGGCCCTTGAGCCCGGCCTGGAAGGCGTTGGCGGCGTTGGTCGACAGCTCGCTGCCGAACAGGTCGAGGGTCAGCGAGAAATGCAGGTTGGCGCGCTTCTGCATGGTCGGCAGGTCGATGACCCCGAGCGCGCGCACCCGTTCGATGTCGTGCGGGTCGTCGATGCCGGCCTTGTTCATCGCCGCGCAGGTCGCCTCCAGCACGCGGCCGATCCCGGACTGGCCGATGAACATGTGGTGCGCTTCCTCGGTCAGCATGAAGCGGCAGGTGCGCGACAGCGGGTCGAAGCCCGACTGCGCCAGCGCGTGCAGCTGCATCTTGCCGTCGCGGTCGGTGAAGAAGGTGAACATGAAGAACGCCAGC
The DNA here is from genome assembly GCA_963773625.1 of uncultured Alphaproteobacteria bacterium. Lineage (GTDB taxonomy): Bacteria > Pseudomonadota > Alphaproteobacteria > ATCC43930 > CGMCC-115725 > DATARH01. The sequence continues at coordinate 435,186 of CAVZCJ010000016.1, forward strand.
CAGTCGGGCGTGCGCTCGTTGAACGCGCCCAGCAGGCGCGGGCTGTCGCGGTCGCCCGAGCGGCGGCGCAGCAAGTCCTCGGCTTCCTCGCGCCCGTCGCGGCCGAAATATTTCTGCAGCAGGTAGACCATCGCCCAGAGGTGGCGCGCCTCCTCGACATTGACCTGGAACAGGTTGCGCAAATCGTAGAGCGACGGGCGCGGTCAGCGCCGAGCCGGCGCTGCTGCTCGACCGAGGCGGGCTCGGTGTCGCCCTGCACGGTGATCAGGCGGCGCAGCATCGCGCGATATTCGCCCGGCACTTCCTGCCAGGCCGGCTCGCCCTTGTGCGCGCCGAAGCCGATCGTGCGGCCCTCGACCTGCGGGCGCCAGCAGGATGCCCCAGCGGTATTCGGGCATGCGGACATAGCCGAACTTGGCCCAGCCCTCCTGGTCGACCCCGACCGCGGTGCGCAGATAGACTTCGGCCGCCTGGAACCCGTCGGGGCCGCGGTCCATCCACCAGTCGAGGTAGCTGGGGTGCCAGTGCTCGAGCGCGCGCCGCAACCGCGGGTCGGCGTTGAGCCCGACATTGTTGGGGATCAGCCCGTCGTAATCGACCGCCGTATCGCTGGGCATCGCGGTTCTCCTTTGCGAGCAGGCTACACCCGCTTCGGGTCGAAATCGGGGCGCTTGCCGGTGCCGTAGGATTTGAGCGCGCCGTCGTCGCCCACCGCGTTCGGGCGCTGGAAGATCCAGTTCTGCCAGGCGGTGAGGCGGCCGAAGATGCGGGTCTCCATCGTTTCCGGGCCGGCGAAGCGCAGATTGGCTTCGAGACCGGTCAGCGCATCGGCCGAGAAGCTGGCGCGTTCTTCGAGCATCAGCCGCACTTCCTCGTCCCAATCGACCTCGTCATAGGCGGCGGTGACGAGGCCGAGTTGCTCGGCTTCGTCGGCGAGGAGCGGCTCTGGACTCGGCTTGTCTCGCGCGCGTCCAGGCTCTCGGGCTCGCCGAGAAATCGGGTCGCCAGCCGCGATCAGCCCGTTGCCCATCGGAAGGCGCCGAAATTGAGCGACGACAACGCCAGGGTTCGCCGAATTGCGATTGTCGCCAGCGCGGGCGCCCGAGAACATCAGTGCGCGGTCGGCGGCGAACACCAGCTCGGCCAGAAAGCCCGCGAAGCAGCTCCCCGGCTCGATCAGCGTGAAGAGGCTGCGCGACGGTCAAGTCGATGCGCTTCAGGACACGTTTCCAGTAGAGGCGGATTTCGCGGACGAGCCAGTCGTCCTTGTGGGTTTCGAGCAGTGCGTCGGCCGCCAGCACCGCCGCCGGGTTCGCCCTCGCTGCGGAAGACGATGATGCCGAGCTCCGGCTCGTTGGCGCGCAGATGCAGGATCGCGTCGTCGAGCTCGCGCGCCACCGCCAGCGGCCAGAACGTCGGCGCTGTCGGATGCTCGGCGGCGGTGCGCGGCACGGTTTCGGGCCCAAGCACGGTGATCTCGGCGCGGCGTTTCGGCCGGTCGAGCGCAACGCGCAGATGCGGATAGGCGATCGCATTCTCACTCGATCTCTCGCTCCAGCGGCGTGAGCGCGATGCCCGTGGCATCCACTGGCCGGTCGGAGGTCGCGGCCAGCGCCAGCGGCGCGCTGGGCGATGCGTTCGTCCCAGGCGGAGGGCGGGGCAATCTCGTCGACAAGCCGCCAATCGACCGCGCGCCGGCCGCGCACGCCTTCCTCGGTGGTGCAAAAGAGATCGGCGCGGTCGCGGCGCACCTTGCGCTTGTCGGTGAGGCGGGTGAGGCCGCCGGTGCCGGGCAGCACCGCGAGCAACGGCAGCTCGGGCAGTGACACCGAAGAGCGGCGGTCGTCGATCAGCGTGATCCAGTCGCACGGAGCCGCCAGCTCATAGCCGCCGCCGGCCGCGGCCCCGCTCACCGCGGCGAGGTAACGCTGGCCGGAGTTCTCCGAGGCGTCCTCGATCGCCAGCCGCGTCTCGTTGGTGAACTTGCAGAAATTGACCTTGTCGCCGTGTGTCGATCTTGGCGAGCGCGCCGATATTGGCGCCGGCGCAGAACACATTGTCCTTGCCCGAGCGGATGACCACCGCGCGCACCTCGGGATGCTCGAAGCGCAGACGCTGCACCGCGTCGGCAAGTTCGATATCGACGCCGAGATCGTAGGAATTGAGCTTCAGTTCGGTGCCGGGATAGAGCCCGCCGGCCGGATCGACATCGAGGGTCAGGGTCGCGACCGCGCCGTCGCAAGCCAGCCGCCAATGGCGGTAGCGCGAGGGGTCGGTGCGGAAGTCGACCGGCGTCATTGCGAAGCCATGGCGCCACGTCGTCCCGGCGAAAGCCGAGACCCAGACCGAGCCATGGGCCCCGGCTTTCGCCGGGGAGCGTGAGAAGGAGACAGCGGTCATACCGCCCCGTCCCGCAGCTTGTAGCGCTGGATCTTGCCGGTCGCGGTCTTCGGCAGCGACTCGGCGAATTCGATCCAGCGCGGGTATTTCCACACGCCGATGCGGTCCTTGACCGCGTTCTGCAATGTTGTCGCGAGCGCGGCGCGATCCTCGCCTTGCGCCTTCTCCTGCAGCACGACAAAGGCCTTGGGCTTGATGAGGCCGTCGGCGTCGGCGTGGCCGACGACCGCAGCCTCAAGCACCGAGGGATGGGCGATCAGCGCCTCCTCGACCTCGAAGGGCGAGACCCAGATGCCGCCGACCTTGAGCATGTCGTCGGTGCGCCCGCTGTAGCGGTAATAGCCGTCGGCGTCGCGGGTGTAGGTGTCGCCGGTATGGGTCCACTCGCCGCGGAAGGTGCGGCGCGACTTCTCGCGCTGGTTCCAGTAGCCGTCAGCGGCACTAGGGCCGCGCACGACCAGCTCGCCCTCCCTGCCGTCGGCGGCATCGTTGCCGTTCTCGTCGACGATGCGCAGTTCGTAGCCGGGCACCGGCTTGCCGGTGGTGCCGTAGCGGATGTCGCCCTTCCGGTTCGACAGGAAGATGTGCAGCATCTCGGTCGAGCCGATGCCGTCGAGGATGTCAGTCCCGACCCGCTCGCGCCAACGCAGCCCGATATGTTCGGGAAGCGGCTCGCCGGCGGAGATGCAGAGGCGCAGCCGGTCGGAGCCGGCGCCGGCGCCGAGGTCCGGGTGCGCCAGTAGCGCCGCGTAAAGCGTCGGTACGCCGCAAAACAGCGTCGGGCGATGCCGGCGCATGACATCGAGCACGGCATCCGGGGTCGGGCGGTCGGGCAGCAGCACGGTCGAAGCTCCAACGGCCATCGGGAAGGTCATCGAATTGCCGAGCCCGTAGGCGAAGAACAGCTTGGCGGCCGAAAACACGACATCATCCGCCGTCAGCTTCAGCACGGTGGCGGCATAGGTGTCGGCGGTGGCCTTGAGGCTCGAATGGACGTGGCGTGCGCCCTTCGGCGCGCCGGTCGAGCCCGACGAATAGAGCCAGAACGCGGTCTCGTCGGGTGAGCACTCCGCGACCGGCGCCGGGTTGCGCGGCGAGGAATTGGCGTAAAGGCGGAGGGACGCGCATCGGGGTTGCTGACGACGATCCGGGGAACTCGGCGCGCGACCGGCTTCAGCGGCTCGAGTAGCGGCGCCGAGACGAAGAGCGCCGCGGCGCGGCTGTCCTGCAGGATATAGCCGGTGATATCGGGCGGCAGCAGGGTGTTGATCGGCACCGGGATCACCCCGGCGCGCAGCGCGCCCCAGAAGGCGATCGGGAAATCCACCGTGTCGAGCATCACGAGGGCAATGCGGCGCTCGCGCTCGATGCCAGCGGCGGCGAGCGCGCCGGCGAACCGCCCCGCGGCGTCGTCAAGCTCGGCATAGGTGAGGTTGCGCCACGGGATCGGTGAAGGCGACGCGGCCGCCGCGCCCCTCGCGGAGATGCCGAGCGACGAAATAGTCGTATGCGTTGCCGTTGGCGTCGCCCATCGCCTAGCCCCACAGCCGCTCGCTGGCGATGGCGGCGCCTTCGGCCAGCGCCTTGAATTTGGCCCAGACGATGCTCGGCGCGACAATCGGCGGGGCCGTCGCGGAGGTGCCGAAGCCGCAATCGCTGCCGGCGATGACCCGCTCGCGGCCAACGATGCCGGCGAAGCGGCAGATGCGCTGGGCGATCAGGCGCGGGTGCTCGACGAAGTTGGTCGTCGAATCGAGTACACCGGGGATCAGCACCTTGTCGTCGGGGATCCGGATCGCCGTGAGGTCTTCCCATTCGTGCTCGTGGCGTGGGTTGGCGGCCTCGATGCTGAGCCCCTGCGGCCGCGCCTTGAGGGCGATGTCGATGATGTCCTTGAGCGCGATGTCGTGGGTGTGCGGCCCCTCGTAATTGCCCCAGCAGATGTGCAGTCGCATCCGGTCCGGAGGGAGGCTCTCGGTCGCCGCGTTCAGCGCGGCGATGTTGCGGCCGGCGACGCGGCGGAACTCGACGTCGCTCAGATGCCGGTATTGGTTGTGCCGGCACGAGCCGAGATCGGGGCAATCGATCTGCAACAGGAATCCGGCGCCGACGATCGCCTCGTATTCGGTGCGCATTGCCGCGGCCAGCGCCTCCACATAGGCGTCCTCGTTCTGGTAATAGGTGTCGACGACGAAGCGGGTGAGAATGCCCGGCGACGGCGCGGTCATGAATGCTTCGACCGGCGCCGTCCGCTTTACCGCCGCCGCGAAATGCGCAAGGTCGCGGTCGAGCGGCGCGCGGTCGGCGTAGGAGAGCGGCCCGAGACAGGCCGGGAACGCGGTGTTGCTGAAATTGGTGGCGGTCTGAAAATCGGGGTGCTCAAGCCGATCGAGGCTGACCATCACGTCGCGGCCGCGTTCGACGACCGACGGGTCCATGTCGATGCCGTCGATGCGGTGCTTCACATAGGTCGCGTAGGACGGTTTGCTTTGCTCGCCGTCGCTGACCACGTCGATGCCGCAGGCAACCTGCTGGGCGACGATCGCGGCGACTGCCTCGGCGGATTGCGCCTCGAAGGCAGCCTCATCGACCGGGCTTCCCGGCTTCGCGCGCGGCGATCAGGTCGAGCATCGCCCGCGGCCGCGGCAGGCTGCCGACATGGGTCGTCAGGATACGCTCGGTGCTGAGCTTCAAGGCCATTTCCTCCCGGCGCTCTGGCGCGTCCCGCGTGACATGGTGCGGTGACATTGCTGTCTACCGGCGGCATCATAATGCAGCGCGAACACCGAGGGGGAAACGATGCCCAATCTACATCCGCAAATCCAGAAGGTCCTCGAGGTGATGGCGACGCTCGATCTGAAGCCGATCGAGGCGATGACCCCAGCCGAGGCGCGGGTGCAGATGGAAGCGATGGCGGCCTCGCGCAAGGCCGAGCCATTGCCGGTCGCCCGGGTGGAGAACCGCACGATCCCGGGGCCGGCGGGGCAGATGCCGGTGCGGATTTACTGGCCGAACGCCGCAGGCATCCGGCCGGCGATCGTCTACTACCACGGCGGCGGGCATGTGATCGGCAGCCTCGACAGCCACGACCTGGTGGCGCGCAATCTGTGCGCCGGGGCCGAGGCGGTGGTGGTGTCGGTCGATTACCGGATGGGGCCGGAGCACCGCTTTCCGGCGGCGGTGGACGACTCGTTCGCCGCGCTCGAATGGGTTCACGCCAACGCGGCGAGCATCGGCGCCGACCCGGAGCGGTTGGGCGTCCACGGCGACAGCGCCGGCGCCAACCTCGCGGCGGTGGTCGCGATCCTCGCCCGCGACAAGGGAGCGCCGAAGCTGCGGCTGCAATCGCTGGTCTACCCGGTCGCCGATTTCCGCATGGGCAGCGCGAGCTACACGAAATACGCGACCGGCTGCGGGGTTTTGACCGCGGACGCGATGCGCTGGTTCCGCGGCCACTATCTGCGCACGATGGACGACTCCACCGACTGGCGGGCCTCGCCGGTCTTGGCGCCAGACCTCAAAGGCGTGGCGCCGGCCATCGTCATCGCCGCCGAGTGCGACGTGCTGCACGACGAGGGGCTGGAATACGGCAATCGGCTCGCGGCGGCGGGCGTGCCGGTCGAGCGCCACGAATACGCCGGGATGATCCACGCCTTCTTCGGGATGATGCCGGCGGTCGACGACGCGATGAACGCGCAGCGCGCGGTCTGGGCCGCGTTCAAGCGGGCGTTTGCATAGCTTTCTTATTGCGCCGGGAAGCGAGCTGGGGCGGACTCTGGCTCTAGCGGGGAAGGGTGAGGCTTAAGCCGGGGCGAAGAGGCGCTCCTTCGCGGCGGCTGGCTGGGACACGGCGACCGGGCCGCCGGCGGGGGCGGCGAAGGCCGGGTCGCGCTGCAGGGTCGGCATCACCTTGTCGGCAAAGAGGCGCATATTGACCTCGGCCTCCTCATGCGGCATCGCGCCGAACGAGAATTCGGTGACGAGGTGGTCCATGCCGGTGCAGCGCTGCAATTCGGCGATCTTTTCAAGGCAATCCTTGGGCGTGCCGACGATCTGGATCGAGACGTAGAAATCGGTCGCCTTGGCCTTCGTCTCGGCGCTTTCGTTGATCTTGGCGTAGGTGCGCGCCATCTTGCCGTAGCTCTCGTAGCCTTTGACGGTCGAGAGATGGCCGTCGGAGAAATGGTAGTGGTCGTCGATCGACTGCCATTTCTGGCCGAGATACTTGACCGCGCGCTCCTGCGCTTCCTGCCGGCTCTCGGCGCAGCAGACATTGGTGAGGATGATCGGCGGGCGCGGCGCATGGCCGGCTTCGGTGGCGATCCGGCGGTAGGTGGCGATGTCTTCCGCGGCCTTGGCCCACTCGTTCTGCATGACCATCAGAATGCCGAAGCCGAGCTTGGCCATGATCTCTCCCGATTCCGGGCTGACCGCGGAGGCATGGAAACGGCGTTCGGGATGCGAGATCGGCCGCGGCCGGATCGACGTGCGCGGGATCTGGAAGAATTCGCCCTGGTGCTCGAAGCTGTCGTTGGCGAGCGCCTTGACGATGATCTGCGCCGCCTCGACAAAACGCGGCCGCGCCTCGCCCATCGGGATGCGGAAGCCTTCGTATTCGACGCTGGCCGCGCCACGGCCGAAACCGAAGACGCAGCGCCCGCCGCAGAGGATGTCGAGCAGCGCGATCTGCTCGGCGACGCGCACCGGATCGTGCCAGGGCAGCACGATGACCGCAGTGCCGAGCTGGATGCGCTTGGTCCGGCCGGCGAAGTAGGAGAGCAGCTGGGTCGGCGCCGGCGACATCGCGTAGCCGGTGAAGTGGTGCTCGAGCGCGAACAAGGAGTCGAAGCCGAGCGGCTCGGCGAGGTCGCCCATCGCCAGATGCTCGCCGACGACCGAGGCGTCCGACCGGCCCTCCTGGCACAGCATGTTGAGCGCGATGCCGACTTTCATGGCGTCCTCCCGCGAATTGCTGCCGCAAGGTTCCGCCTAACCGGATGCGGGGTCAACGGTCGTGCGTCCTTCGAGGCTCCGCCATGCGGAGCACCTCAGGATGAGGAAGGGGTCAACCGTGTCAGATCGGCGGGGCGGGCTGGGAAGTTGGGCTTGCGCTTTTCGAGATGCGAGGCGAGGCCCTCCTTCACCTCCGGCCCGCCGAAGCCGAAAAACTCCAAGCGCCAGCGAGGCGTCGAAGGTCGGGCCCATCGCGCGCAGCCAGTTGTTGAGCGAGTTCTTGGTCCAGCGGATCGCGCTCTGCGCCCCTTCGGCGAGCTTGGTGGCGACCTCGATCGATTTCGCTTCGAGTTGATCGTCGTCGACCGCGAAGGTTATCAAGCCGATGCGCTCGGCTTCCTCGCCTAAAATCTGATCGCAGGTCAGCAGGTAGTATTTCGCCTTGGCGAGACCGCAGAGCAGCGGCCAGACGATCGCGGCGTGGTCGCCGGCTGCGACGCCCAAGCCGCGTGTGGCCGTCGATGATCCGGCAATCCTTGGTGGCGATCGAGACGTCGGCGAGGATGCCGCAGACGAGACCGGCGCCGACCGCGACGCCGCGCATCGCGCTCACCACCGGCTTGTTGCAGTTGATGACGCCGTAGACCATTTCGCGCGCCTCTTTCCACTGGCGGGCGCGGGCGTTGAAATCCTCGGTGGCGCTCCTGATCATGTTGAAGTCGCCGCCGGCGGAGAACACCTTGCCGGCCCCGGCGAGGATCGCGACATGGACGCTGTCGTCGCGGTCGATGTCGCGCCAGATGTCGGCGAGCTCGGCGTGCATCGCCTCGTCGGCCGTGTTCATCCGGCCGTTGTCCATCGTCACCCGCAGCACCTTGGGGTGCGGCCGGTCGAATTTGAGCCGGGTGTAGCGGGCATACGGATCGGTCATGGCCGGGTGCTCCCAGGGCAGATTGATTTCACGGCGGATTTGCGGAACGGTGACGCCAGCACCGGGCGCTGTCAAATCGGCGCGCCACAGCCAGGGAGAACGCCATGCCCGCCGTCGAAGCCAAGGCCTACCCCCGCCCGCTGCCCAACCCGGCATGGCTCGGCAAGCTCAAGGAGGACATTCTCGAGCCCGATCTGCCGATCGTCGATCCACACCATCATCTGTGGGACCATCCCGGCAGCCGCTATCTGCTCGACGAGCTGCTGGCCGATTGCAACTCGGGCCACAACATCGTCGCGACCGTGTTCATCCAATGCGGCTCGGGCTATCGCAAGGACGGCCCGGAGGAGATGCGCTGCGATCGGGGAGAGCGAGTTCGTCCGCGCCATCGCCGAGGAGGGCGACCGGCGCGGCGGCAAGACCAAGATCTGCGCCGGGATCGTCAGCTTCGCCGATTTGCGGCTGCCCAATCTCGACGCGGTGCTGGAAGGACAGATCGCGGCGGCCGGCGGCCGGTTCCGCGGCATCCGCCAGATCGCGGCCTACGATCCGGCGATCATCAGCGGCTCGTCCTATGTGCCGACGGCGGGGTTGATGGACGAGCCAGATTTCCGCCGCGGTATGAAGCGGCTGCCGGCGCACAACCTAACTTTCGAGGCCTGGATCTACCACCCGCAGATCAAGACGCTGACTGAGGTGGCGCGCGAATGCCCCGAGACCAAGATCGTGCTCAACCATTTCGGCGGGCCGCTCGGGGTCGGGCCCTACAAGCGCAGCGAAGTGTTCCCGGTGTGGCGAGCCTCGATCAAGGCGCTGTCGAAGTGCCCGAATGTCTATGTGAAGCTCGGCGGGCTGGCGATGATCGTCAACGCGTTCGATTTCCACCTGGCGCCGCTGCCGCCGTCATCGGGCGAGATGGCCAATGCCTGGCGACCCTATGTCGAAGCGTGCATCGAGGATTTCGGCCCCAACCGGTGCATGTTCGAAAGCAACTTCCCGGTCGACAAGGGCGCGTGCAGCTATCCGGTTATGTGGAACGCGTTCAAGCGGCTGGCCAGCGATGCGTCGGCGTCGGAGAAGGCCGATCTGTTCGCTGGCACCGCCTCGCGTTTCTATAGGCTCGGTGTATAGCGTTACTTTCCGACGCGTACCTGGAAGAGCTGGCGCAGATTGTCGAACAGCCGCGGCTGCTGCCGGCTTTCCGCCAATGCGGCAAGGAAACGCTCGGCCCATTTGTCGATATCGTTGGCGGCAAGATGGCGGTACATGCGCCGGTGCCGGGCCTGGCGATCGGCCAGCGGCATCTTGAGCGCGCTGTCGATCGCCGCCGCCATCGCCTCGGGTTCGTGCGGGTTGACGAGCAGCGCGCCTTCGCCAAGCTCCTCGGCGGCGCCGGCGAATTGCGACAGCACCAGCACACCTGGGTCGTCGGGATCCTGCGCGGCGACAAATTCCTTGGCGACCAGGTTCATCCCATCCCGTAGCGGCGTCACTAGCCCGACCGAAGCCATGCGGTAGAGCGCGGCCAGCGAGGCGCGCGAATAGGCTCGGTTGACATAGCGGATCGGGGTCCACGCAGGCTCGCCATAGCGGCCGTTGACCTGTCCGACGAGAGTATTCACCGTCTGATTGATGTCGGCGTATTCGGGCACCTCGCTGCGCGATTTCGGTGTCACCTGAAGAAAGGTGACGTGGTGGCGCCACTGCGGATAGGTGTCGAGAAACTGGCCGAACCCTTGGATGCGGTGGGGGATGCCCTTGGAGTAATCGAGCCGGTCGACGCCGAGGATCAGCTTCCGGCTGTTCATACTATCGCGCATCACCTCGGCGAAGTCGGAGCGGATGGCGCTGCGCGCGGTGCGAGCATAGACGCGGGTGGCGATCGCGACCGGAAAAGCGCGCAGCTGCACCCGCCTGCCGTCGATGTCGAACGAATTGCGGTTGCGATTGAACACGCCGCCCTGTTGTTCGAAGTAGTGCCGCAAATTCTCGGCGTCGTGCTCGGTTTGGGCGCCGACCAGATCATAATGGCTCAGCGCTCCCAGCGTTTCCGCGTGCTGCGGCAGGGCCATCAGGATGTCGGGCGGCGGGCAGGGGATGTGGAGGAAAAAGCCGATCGGGTTGTCGTGACCGCGCGAGCGCAGCTCCTTGGCCAGCGGCAAAAGGTGGTAGTCGTGCACCCAAATCCAATCGTCGGGCCGGATGAAGGCCGAGAGCGCCTCGGCGAAGCTGCCGTTGACTCGCAGATATCCGCCCAGTTCGACCGCAGTGAACTCGGCGAGGTCGACCCGGTAGTGGAGGATCGGCCATAGCACCCGGTTGGCGAAACCGTTGTAATATTCCTGATGATCGGTCGACGACAGGTCGATCGTGACGAAGCTGCGTTGGCGGCGCTCGATAACCTTTGGTTTGTTGCTTGCGCCCTCCTCGCTGATCTCGCCGCTCCAGCCGAACCACAGACCCTCACGGTGCTTCAGCGCCGCATTGACCGCCACGGCGAGCCCGCCCGCCTGGCGCGGACCCTCGGGGTCCGGGATCGCGACCCGGTTCGAGACTACGACGAGACGCGGCACCAGACGTCCTCCCATTTCTCGGAGAGTCGTGTCGCCGAATTGATGATCCCGGCCATCGAGTAGGTTTGCGGGAAGTTGCCCCACAGGGCTCCGGTCTGTGGGTGGATGTCTTCGGAGAGCAGGCCGAACGAGTTGCGGCGGTCGAGCAGGTCGTTGAAGAAGTCGCGCGCCTCGTCGCGGCGACCGATCGCCGCCAGCGCCTCGATGTACCAGAAATTGCAGGCCAGAAACGCCGTCTCGGGCGCGCCAAAATCGTCGTCGGCGGTGTAGCGCATGATGCGGCTGTTGCGCAGTAATCGCTCGCCAATCACCTCGCAGGTCGAGACGAAACGTGGGTCGCGCGGGGCTACCAGCCCAATTTCGGCGATGCGCAGTACGCTGGCGTCCAGTTCGGGGTCGTCGAGCGCCCCGACAAACGCGCCCATTTTCTCGTTCCAGGCGCGCTTTACGATTTCCTTGCGCAATGCATTCGCCCTGCGCGTCCAAAAGCGCCCGCGGGAGGCCAGGCCGAGATTGGCGGCGATCTGGCCGAGCCGGTCGCATGCCGCCCAGCACAACGCCGCCGAATAGGTGTGGATGCGCTCGCGCCCGCGATATTCCCAGATGCCGGCGTCAGGCTTGAGCGCGGTGTTGAAGGCGAGCTCGCCAATCGGCTCCAGCCGCTTGAACAGCGTTTCGTCACCCATGCGCGGCAGACGCTCGTCGACGAACATCTGCGTCGCCGCCAGCACGACGCTGCCGTAGACATCGTGTTGGATCTGGCGGGCCGCTTCATTGCCAACGCGGACCGGCCCCATGCCGAGGAAGCCGGGCAGCCCTTTCGCGATGATCTCGTCGAGCTGGTCGCCAGGGACGATCGAGTGTACCGGGCCCAGCGGTTCGTTGAGCTGCGCCGCGACCGTGGTCACGTAGCTGAGATAATCCTCCATCGTCCGGGTCGTGCTCAACTGGTTGAGCGCCTGGACGACGAAATACGCGTCACGCAGCCAGCAATAGCGGTAGTCCCAGTTGCGTCCACTGTTCGGCGCTTCGGGGATCGAGGTCGTATGCGCGGCGACGATGCCGCCGGTCTCCTCGAAGCTGCAGAGCTGCAGCGTGATCGCCGCGCGAATGACCGCGCTCTGCCACTCGAACGGCAGCGACAACGAGCGCACCCAGGAAAGCCAGTAGCCATGGGTTTGCGCCTCAAATTCACGCGTGGTTTGTTCGATCGCGCCCTCGAATGGCTCGTCGTCGCCAAACACCATCGCCAGCGGACGGGTCAGCGGAAAGGCGGTCTCTTGCGCGATGTAGGAAAGCGGTGCGTCGGTGCTGAGGCGGAGGACCCCGCCACTGCCGCGGTAGCGGATATGGTTCGAGCCGATCGAGTGCGCCGTGGTCGGCTGGCCGTAATTGTGGGTCGGGCGCACGCGGATCTGCACGCGCGGCAGCCCGGCCAGCGGCTCGATGCGACGAATGATCTGCGGCGGACGGAAGGTGCGCTCGAACAGGTGGAAACGCGGCGCGAAATCGACGATGCGCACCCGTCCGCCGTGCTTGTCCTCGAGAATGGTCTCGACGATCGCGGTATTGCGGATATAGGCCGATCTCGCATGCGCCAAATCGGCGAGAACGACATCGCAAAAGCCTTTCTCTTCGTCGCCGGCGAGAAGGCGCGAGAAAACCGGGTCGGAGTCGAAACGCGGGAAACACCACCAGACGATGCGCCCGGTCGGGTTGACCAGCGCAGCAATCCGACAATTGCCGATCAGCGCCAGATCGAGCGCCTGTTCCTTGAGCGAGGGGGCCTTGCGGACCGCCGCGGCTTGCTTCGGCCGGGCCAATGCGGCGGTCAGCACACCGCGCCGCGACCGGCGGCGTCGGCTTTGCCGCTTTGCCTGCGGACTGTCGATCGCGGTGACGTCGTTCATTTGCCAAGCTCATGTAGCCAGGAGCGCACCGAGTCGGGCCCGGCAAACACGCCGCTGAGGCCGGGGAACTCGGTGCCCACCGAAAAGGCGAAACCGCCGCGCGCCAGGGCCGCGTCAAAGCCGGCACGGTCGATCTCGTCGTCGCCGATAAAGACTGGCTTGCGGCCGAGGAAGGGCCTGGTCTTCATGAAGCGACGGATCGCTCGACCTTTATCGAAGCCTTGAAGCTGAACCTCGAATACCGCGCGCCCAGCGATAAGCTGCAAGGCTTGGCTAGGCGCCGCAATTCGGTCCATCAGGCAGCGTAACGCCCGCTTCAGCCGCGGAACATCGGTGCTCGGCTCCGGATAGTGCACCGCGAAGCTCACGACTTTGTTCTCGGCGTAGCTCCCGGGGAAGCCCCTCAGCAGCCGGTCCAGTTCCGACCAGGCTTGGTCGCTGAGACGGCCGTCGGCGAGCTTGATAACGCCCCCGTCGGGCCGGCGCCGAATCTCCGCACCGTGGATGCCCGCGGCGCAGAGCCGCAACGGCGCGAACAGTTGGTCGAGCGTCTCGATCGGCCGCCCGCTGACGAGCGCAAGAGCGCCGCCGACGGCGCGCTCCGCAGCCTGAAGATCTGCCAACAGTTGGGGCTTCACCACAACCGCCTCCGGTCGCGGAGCGAGGTCGAGCAGGGTGCCATCAACGTCGAGAAACAAGCCGATTTGCCCAGCAGGCAGTTCTGCCGGTTTCGCACACTTCATCCCCCACGCTCGAGCTGGTTTCGGGCACTCTTTTGATAAACGCGGCGTGTCGCGCGTCGTTCCGGAGCGCGGGCGATAAAGCGAGCGCGGCGGTTGATTTGCCCTCGAAGCTGTCCGCGCGTCCTATCCGGTTATCGCAACGCCGATCAGCCGGCCGATACCGTAGGTAATCGCCGCAGCGGCGAGGCCGCCGCAGAGCTGGCGGGCCGCGGAAAAGCCGAGCGACCGCCCGGTGAAGAGCGAGGTCCCGGCGCCGATCGCCATTAGCGCGAGCCCGCTCAGCGCCACGCTGGCCGCGACGGCGCTGACGCCGTTAAGCCAGAAAAACGGCGCCACCGGGAAAATCGCGCCAGTCGCGAACAGCGCGAAGGACGATGCCGCGGCCGCATAGGGCGAGCCGCCGAGTTCCGCCGGGTCGACCCCGAGCTCCTCGCGCGCTAGCGTGTCGAGCGCGGTGTCTTTGTCGATCATGAGCCGGTCGGCGAGAGCGCGGGCCTGGGTCTCGTCGAGCCCCTTGGCCTGGTAGATCAGCACCAGCTCTTCCTTTTCCTCCTCGGGCGCGTGGGCCAGCTCGTCGGCTTCGATGTCGATCTGTTTCTGGCTCAGCTCGCGCGAGCTGGTGACCGAGAGCCATTCGCCGATCGCCATCGAGCAGGCGCCAGCGATGAGCCCGGCGATGCCGGTGAGGAGGATGGTCTGCCCGGCGACTTCGGCGCCGGCAACGCCCATCACCAGGCTGAGATTGGAGACAAGCCCGTCATTGGCGCCGAGCACCGCGGCGCGCAGCGCGTTGCCGCCGGAACGGTGCCGTCCCTCGACCTGGGCCAGGGTCGATCCGGCCGCGCCGGCGGGGAAGGACGAGGCAAGCGCCTGGACGACGCGATTGTGCGAGCGCTCCGCCGAGGGCAGGCCGCCCGCGACCGCCTCGGGTTGGCTGTCATAGGTGCCGACGTCGCGCTGCTCCAAGGTGCTCAGCGTCGGCAGGATGAATTGCGGGCCAAAGCGGCGCGCCAGCCAGGCCAGCGAGCGGGCGCGCCAGTCTGGCCGCATGGCGCCTGCCTTGGCGCCGATCCGGGCAAGCTGGCCGCGCCAGAACTCGGCGTGCGCTTCCTCGACCGCGGAGAGGCGGCGATAGACCTCGCTGACCTTCGGGTCGGCCTCGGTTTCGGACAGCGCGCGGTAAAGCCCGGCGCTGTCGATCTCGCCTTGCAGGTTGGTGCGGTAGCGCGCTGGCGTCGTCGCGGTTGCTCACGCCGCCATCCGCATTCGCTGCCGTAGCAGATCGGCGAGCTTCTCGCCGATCATGATCGTCGCGGCGTTGGTGTTGCCGGAAATGACCGTCGGCATCACCGAGGCGTCGGCGACGCGCAGTCCTTCGATCCCGATGACTTTGAGTTCGGGATCGACCACCGCCATCGCATCGACCCCCATCTTGCAGGTGCTGGTCGGGTGATAGACGGTGCCGCCGCGCTGGCGCGCGTAGTCGAGCAGCTGGATGTCGCTCTCCACCGCCGGGCCGGGCTGAAACTCCTCGGCGATGAAGTGCGCCAGCGCCGGTTGGGCGAGGATGCGCCGGCACAATTTGAGGCCGTCGACGATGGTCTGCTGGTCCACCGGATCGGTCAGATAATTGGGGATCATCGCCGGCGGGTCGGCCGGGTTCGCGCTCTTCAACTTGATCTCGCCACGGCTCTCCGGCCGCAGCTGATAGGCGATGGTCGTGAAGCCGGAGAATTTGTGCAGCCCATCCTGCGGCCGGTCGGCGCTGAACGGCGAGATCGAGATTTTGATGTCGGGCGTGGCGAGCTCTGGCCGGGTTTTGGCGAAGAGCGCCGCCGGTGACGAGATCATCGCCAGCGGCCCGGTGCGGAACATGTAGTACTGCATCCCGACTTTGAGCTTCTTGACGTTGCTTAGCATCACGTCGTTGACGGTGACCGGCATCGCGGCCTTGAGCTTGATCGGCGCCGAGTAGTGGTCCTGCAGGTTCTGGCCGACACCGGGTAGGTCGTGGACAACCGCGATCCCATGCTGGGCGAGATGCGCGGCCGGGCCGATCCCCGACAGCAGCAGCAATTGCGGCGAGCCGATCGCACCGCCGCACAGGATGATCTCGCGCCGCGCCCGCGCGGTCTTGACCTCGCCGTGCTGGCGGTACTGGACCGCAACAGCGCGCTTGCCTTCGAAGACGATCTTCTCCGAATGGGCGTGGGTGACGATCTGCAGGTTCGCGCGTCCGCGCGCCGGGTTCAGGTAGCCGACCGCGGTCGAGCAGCGCTTGCCGTTGCGCGTCGTCGTCTGGTGGTAGCCGACGCCATCTTGTTTCGCGCCGTTGAAGTCGTCGTTGCGCTCGAAGCCCAGTGCCGTCGCGCTATCGATGAACGCCTCGGCGATCGGATGGCGCTCGACATCGGAGACGGCGAGCGGGCCGCCGCTGCCGTGAAAGCCGTCGCGGATGCTCTGCTGGTTCTCGGCGCGCTTGAAGTAGGGGAGCACGTCATCGAACGACCAGCCGGTATTGCCGAGCTGGCGCCAATGGTCGAAATCCTCGGCCTGCCCGCGGATATAGACCATGCCGTTGATCGACGACGAGCCGCCGAGCACCTTGCCGCGCGGCCAGAACACCCTGCGGCCATTGGCGCCGGCGTCGGGCTCGGTCTCGAAGCACCAATTGACCGACGGGTCGGCAAAGGTCTTGCCGAAGCCGAGCGGGATGTGGATCCACCGGTTGGTGTCCTCGCCGCCGGCTTCGAGCAAAATGACCCGCGTGCCGGGTTCCTCGGAGAGCCGCGCCGCGATCGTACAGCCGGCCGATCCGGCGCCGACGACGACGAAATCCGCTTCGCTGGTGTCTTGCCCCGCAGCCATCTTCCTTCCCCCGATCACCATCAGGAACAGCTTAACAGGCGGCCGGCAAACGGAGATAGTCCTCGCCGTGAGGGGACTGCGCGGAGGAGTGGTGATGGCTCGTTATGTTTTCGCGCTTGGCGTGTTGGCGGCCATTGCGGCGACCGGTCAACCCGCCTCTGCCAGCGTCTACTCCGACGATCTGGGGAAATGCCTCGTCGCCCATACCAGCAACGACGATCGGGTGTTGCTGATCCAGTGGATGTTCGTGGCGTTCTCGGCACATCCCGCGGTGCGACCGCTGGCATCGGTCACGCCGGAGCAGAAGGAAGAGTTCGACAAGAAGGTCGCCGCGCTTTTCGTGCGGTTGATGACGGATTCATGCCACAAGGAGGCGCTGGACGCGCTCAAGTACGATGGCGCCCCGGCCGTCGGGGTGGCTTTCCAGCTCCTTGGCCAAGTGGCGGCGCGCGATCTGATGACACAACATGACGTCGCCGCGGCAATGGGCAATCTAGGCAAGTACCTCGACAACGACGAGGGGCTCAAGGCGCTGCTCAGGGATGCCGGGGTCGCGGAAAAACCGCAGAAATAACCCTCACTAAGCGATAGCGGCGACCCGGCGTACGGGAGCCTCGCGGATCGGGAGGTTGATGAGAGCCGCGAACACCGCGAGAGCCGCGTCGGCATAGAACATCAGGTCATAATCGCCGAGATGGGCCACGGCGATTCCGCCGAGCCAGGCGCCGTAAAAGGCGCCTAACTGATGGGTCAGCAGCGTTAGGCCGATCAAGGTCGCCAGATAGCGCGTACCGAACAGCTTGCCGACGATGCCGGTGGTCGGCGGCAGCGTTGCCAGCCATGACACGCCAAGCGCCAGCGAAAAGAGATAAAAGGCCGTCGCTGTCTTTGGCGCCATCATGAAGACCAGAATGGACGCGGCGCGGATCAGGTAGACCCAGAACAATAAATGCTTTAGCCGAAAACGGTTGCCGAGCCAGCCGACGCCGAGGCTGCCGGCGACATTGGCGACACCGATGATCGCCAGCGAATTGGCGCCAATCACCGGCGACAGGCCGCACAAACGCACCTCGCCCGGCAAATGCGTCACCAGAAACGCGACATGGAAGCCGCAGGTGAAGAAGCCGAGATGCAGCCACCAATAGCTGCGCTCGGCGGCCGCGATCTTGAGTTGTTGGCGAAGAGACAGCGTGCTCTCGGGGGCTGCAGCGGCCTGGAGCGCGAGCGCCGGCGATTCTTTTCGGCGCATCAGCAATGCCAGCGGCAAGGTCAGCAGTGTCGCGGCGGCGACCCCGAGCATCGCGCTCACCCAGCCAAATCCCAGGATCGCCATCTGCGCCAGCGGCGCGAAAACAAATTGCCCAAGCGAACCGCCGGCGTTGATGACCCCGGCGGCGAAGGAACGCCGCTCACCCGGCAGGCGCTGCATCACCGAACCGATCAGGATCGACAGGCTGCCCGCGCCGGCGCCGAACGCGCTGACGACACCCAGGACGACGACAAGCGCCCATTCCGAGCGCACGAACGGCGTCATTGCGGTGCCCACGCACAGCATGATCCCGCCGAACGCGATCACCCGGCCGGGGCCATAGCGGTCGGCGAAACCGCCGAACACGGGTTGCGCCAGCCCCCAGACGAACTGGCCGATGGCGACCGCGAAGCTGATCGCCACGATGCCGAGTCCGGTCGCACTGTCGAGCGGCGCGATAAAGAGGCCGATCGTCTGTCGCGCGCCCATCGTGATCAGGAGGATCGCCGAGGCGGCGGCGATCATCCGCCAAGGCAGTGAGGCGGTGGACGAGGGATGGCGGGTCATCGGGAAGCTTTCAGAGGCTAACGAGAGTTATGTGTAGATACGCCTAACTAAGAGTGGACCACCAATTTGGCAAGCGCCGTGGAAGGGTAAGGGCTTTGCGGATTGGCGAAAATGACCTATTTCCCTCGAATCACGCCAGAGATGTAGCGGTGAGTGACCGCATCGCGTCCGGCAGCGCATCGAGGATCAGCCGCCCGAACATCACCATCTCGGGACTGGTCATCGGGCGGTGCTCCGTCTTAAAGTCGTGCCATCAGAAGGGCAGGGATTACATCATATGACGCCGGAAGCGATCCTCGCGCACGAGCCGCGCGTTCTGACCCAGGAACAGCGCGAGCGCTATTTCGCGACCGGGTTTTTGACCGCCGAAGGGCTGATCCCGGACGAGTGGCTAGCGCTGCTGCGCGCCGGCTCGGCGGAGTTCATCGAGAAGAGCCGCGCGGTCGCCGCCTCGAACGAGGAATTCGACATCGGCCCGCAGCACCGGCCCGACCACCCGCATGTGCGCCGGCTGAGGGCGCTGGTCGACCGGCATCCCGATTTCTGGCGCATCTGCAGCGAGTCGCCCTTGGCCGACATCGCCGCCGATCTGGTTGGCCCCAACGTCAAGTTCCACTCGTCGAAGCTCAATTACAAATATCCGGGTTCGGGCGAGATCGTCGATTGGCATCAGGACATCCCGGCCTGGCCGCACACCAATTACAGTCCGGTGACACTCGGCATCTATCTCGACGACGTGCCGGTGGAGCAGGGTCCGCTGACCTGCATCCCGGGCAGCCACCAGGGGCCGATCTTTGTCCACCGCGACGACAAGGGCGCGTGGAGCGGCGCGATCCGCAAATCCGACCACGCGCAGATCGATATGGACAAGGCCGAGGATTTGACCGGCCCGGCCGGCACGGTGATCGCGATCAACTGCCGGACGGTGCATGGCTCGCGTGCCAACGCGACCAACCGGGTGCGACCGGTGGCGCTGTTCGTTTACAGCTCGGCCGACGCGTTCACTTGGATGCCGACCCCGACGCCCACCCGCTACACCGGGGAGATCGTGCGCGGCGAGCCCGCCACGGTCGCGCATCTCGACCCATACCCCTGCCCGGTGCCGCCCGACTGGTCGAAACAGGGCTACGGCTCGATCTTCACCGCGCAGAACGCCGAGCTTTAGAGCACGTTACCCCTCCGCCTGGCATTACCGCTCCCCAGCGAAAGCCGGGGCCCACACTTCAATTGATCGAGCAGCTGAAAAGTGGGTCCCGGCTTTCGCCGGGGAGCGGCAGAAAAGGCGCCAACGGCCTCAATGAGGTCTTTCCCACTGGCCTCATCCGCCCTTGAACATGTCGGCGGCGATCTCGTCGCGCACCGTGTCGAGGTCGAGCCCGTTGGCCGCGATCATGTCGCTGGTGTCGGCGATGATCTGGTCGATGTCGCCCATCAGCTTGAGGCGCTTGTAGACATCGGGGATGTGGATCCCCATCGCCTCGCCGATCAGCTCCATGAAATTCAGCAGCTCGAAGGTCACCTTCGGCTGATAGGCGATGAGGTCGCGGTGGCAGGCGTGGAAGATCGAGGCGATCGTCGTGACGCCGGCTGCCGCCGCGGCGGCGAACTCGCGCTGGCGCAGCTCTTCCTTGAATTGCGGCAGCACCGAGAGGTGGCTCGCCTGGGTGCTCATCACCGGTACGTCGAGCTCGACAAGGTCGAGCCCGGGGATCGCGCGCAGCACCTCTTTGACCGCGACCATGATGCTCGGCACCGCCGAGCGCTCCTGCAGCGCGACGCGCTTCTCGACGCGGTGGGTGAACAGCGGCCGCAGATCGTCGAGCCGCTCGGCGAAAAGCTCGGCAAGCGGGGCGATCTCGAACGGCATCGCCGCGCCGGTGGCGGCGGCGTAGGCCGGCATCGCCACCTCGCCGATCTGGATGAAGCAGCTCGGACACCACGACACGACTTTCGCCGCGCCCGGCCGCGCCAAGCGCTCGATGGTGTTGAAGCCGAGCCGGCCTGCCACCTTCGGGTCGCCGCGCTTGAATTGCTGGATGCCGCAGCAGGTCGCGGTGCCGCCCATCACCTCGTAGCGGACTCTGAGCGCGTCGAGCACTTCGAGCACCAAGAGGGCGATATGCGGCGTCTTGATGACGTTGCAGCCGGTGTAGAAGACGATATCGGGCGTCTCGTACTCGCCGGGCGCGCGCAGCGGCGGCGCCAGCCGCTCCAGCACCTCGGGCGCCAGTTGCAGGCGAGAGATGGTGCGGGTGCTGCGCCCCATCGCGTTGAAATATTGCTGGGCGCCGCGGCGCACCTCGGCCTCGCCCTTCTTCGCGTTCATGCTGGCGATACGCGCCATGTTGACCATGAAGCGCGGGTTGACACCGTAATCGCAGGCCGGGATGCACTTGCCGCTATTGGTGCAGACCTGCGCCCACCGCTCGGCGTCGGGCGTGCCGGGGCCGCCCTCGAGCAGGTCGAGCGTGCCCTCGACGATGGCGATCGCGTTCGCGGGGTCGAGCCCGGCCGGCTCGACCATCGGACAGGCCTCGACGCATTTGCCGCATCGCGTGCAGGCGTCGAGGGTCTCGGCGACCCGCGTTTGCACTGCCTCCATGAACCCGCCGCCGCCGTCGGCCATTCCGTTCAGCTCCCTGGCTTCGCAACAGCCGATGATACCTCAACGCGGGCTGAGCGCCAGCAACGCCGGCGCGATCGCAGCAAGGTCGAACCGCCCGCGTTTGAGGTCGTGTCCCGCGCTGTCGATCGTGACGATGCGGGTCGGCGCCGGAATCAGCGCGACGGCGGCGCTTAGCTCGGCGGGCGAGCCGAACGGGTCGACCGTACCCGACACGAACAGCGCCGGGACGGTAAGACGCGGGAAATGCTCGGTCCGCAGCCGCTCGGGCTTGCCCGGCGGATGCAGCGGATAGGAAAACAGCAGCAGCCCATTCGCTACCGCGGGCTCGTCGGCTGCAAGCATCGTCGCCTGGCGTCCGCCATAGGATTGCCCGCCGAGAAAGACCGGGCCGGAGACGATGGCGCGAATGGCGGCGACGGCCTCGTGCAATCCGGCGCGGTCGGCGGCGGCTCCCGAGGGCGAGGGCGGTCCCGTCGGCCGGCGCTGGCGAAACGGCAGGTCGCAGCGCAAGACGGTGAGGCCGGCGTCGGCGAAAGCCTCGCTCGCCGCCACCAGCAAAGGCATCCGGCAATTGCCGCCGGCGCCGTGGGTCAGCACCAACCCCGCGCCGCCGTCTTTTCCCGGCCGGTGCAGGAAACCGCGCACGCCGCCTTCTTCGAATGCGATTGCTGCCGCCATGCCGAATGCCTTGACCCCTGCGCGCCGCGATGGCCCGATACGCGCAACGATAGGGAGGAACACCATGCCCGAAAAGCGCATCGAACGGCTCGACCCGGCGCTCGACCGGATCATCGACACCTCGGAGACGATCCACGACCTCGCCGACGGCTTCGGCGGCGACCAGGGGCCCGCCGAGGGGCCGCTGTGGTGGAAAGAGGGCGGGTACCTGCTGTTCAGCGATATCCACAACAACAAGCGGATGAAATACGACCCGGGCAAGGGCGTATCGCTGTTCTCCGAGCCGACCAATCGCGCCAACGGTCTCACCCGCGACCTGCAGGGCCGGCTCATCGCCTGCGAGCACGATAGCCGGCGGGTCACCCGAACTCGAGCTCGACGGCTCTCTCACCGTCATCGCCAACAGCTTCCAGGGCCGCCAGTTGAACCGGCCCAACGACGTCGTGGTGAAGTCCGACGGCGCGATCTACTTCACAGATCCGTGGACCAACCCCAACCCGCCGCAGCAATGGGATCTGACCTTCTCGGGCGTCTACCGGCTGACGCCGGATCTCGGCACGTTTTCCCTGCTGGTAGACGATTTCGTGCTGCCGAACGGGCTGGCGTTCTCGCCCGACGAGTCGGTGCTCTACATCAACGATACCCGCCGCGGCCATATCCGCGCCTTCGATATGATGCCGAACGGCATGCTGGTGCGGGCGAGCGACCGGGTCTTCGCCGATCTGCGCGGGCCCGAGCCGGGAGTTCCCGACGGGATGAAGGTCGATGTCGAGGGCAACGTCTATTGCGGCGGCGCCGGCGGCATCTGGGTCATGGACAAGACCGGCAAGAAATTGGGCCGCATCGTTCATGGCGCACCGGCGACGACCAACATCGCCTTCGGTGGCGACGACTGGAAGACGCTCTACTTCACCAGCCGCAATCACCTCGGCATGAGCAAGGTCAAGATCGCCGGCATCCCGGTGCCGGTCGGAAAGCGCGCGTTCTGACCGTCAATGGACGCGCGCCCAGGAATATCCCCGCCGATCAGCTTGCGCAGCGCCCTGACGATCGCCGTTTGTTCCCCTTCGGTGAGTTCGAGCTTGGGCATCGCGAATCGATTTTAACGATTGCGCGCCGGAACCACAGGTAGGCGAGCGCTCTTCGGGCTTGACTAGATGGTGCGCTTCGCTGTCCCATCGATGAGAACAATTAGTGAATATTAGTAGTCCCGCTCTACGCCGTCCGCGTATCCGGCCTCGCCCCCGACAATTTCGTTCGGGTCGGGGGCGCTCTTATGAGTTTTTCAACTCTACTGGTGGATAATCCAGCCCCGACCGACCAAGGACCGGCAAAATGAGTGAAGTCGTTCTGACACCCGAATTGCTGCGCTCGGCAATTCGGGAAAAGCTGCGGGCTGGTGCAAGCGGGCGGGATATATCTGTGTTGATCAATGAGTACGTCCCACACGGCATAAACACGGAGCGAATGGACGGTGAGGTATACCGCGTGCCCGTCGAGCTAATTCCGCTTGATCGGCGGATGTATTTTCTCGACGCACTCAATCAACTGCCAGCCGTCGCAACTCCTGTCTCCGACTGACGCACGGAGGTACCAGCGCCCGCTTAGACGCGGTTTACGCTGGCCCCGATCAGTGGTGGTGCCCGCCGTGGAAGTTCCCGCCATGGAAATTCCCGTGATGGAACCCGTGGCCAAATCCAAATCCGATACCAAGACCAACCGGAAACCCATAGCCGTAACCGCCATAGTACGGATAATCGGCATACCCGTAGTATGACGAAGGATCGTACGAGTAGGTCGGATAAGCGGGCGCTTGCACATAGGTTTGCATGTAGATCGGGGCTGCGGACGTCCCGGCCAGGCAGCTCGCGGCATAAGCGGCGGCCATCTGATTGTAGGCCGGCGATAATGGCGCGGCCTGATAGAGCGCCATGACGCGACCGTACATATCCGCGCAGTTTACCGCCTGTGCCGCGGCGGGCGCAGGATCGATCGAAGCGCAAATCGCGAGGGTAGCTCCTGCCAAAGCGACGAGTTTGAGCGGCATCGAACGGCTCCTATCTTGCACGGCCTTTATTAGGTGGTGAGGTTTCCGGTAGCCAGTCAGTAAAGCTAACGTGATGGAACGAATTTTCATGCAAGGCGAGAGTTGAAACCGTCGATGCTGGCAACCGCGGGCGTGCCGCCATCGCCAGCAAATTCTCGACCTACAGCGACAGCTGAATTGCCGGAGCTGCAGTTGGAAGGGGCGCGCGGTGGTGAGCGTGAGGGAGAGATTTTCAGCCGGCTTTTGACCCAGAAGGTTTAACGTCCAACGTGATAATCGCTACCGGATCATGTTCCGTAGGTTTGGTTCTGAGACTGCCGCGGCGGGTGATTACAGCCCTCTTCGGCGTTTGAAGGCGGGTAACGGTTTGCCACTTGCCGTTCCAGCACCGGTCATATTCACCGACGAACGGGGCCTCGCTCGCTTCTTCCAAGAACACGTGATGGTTTTCTGGCGGCAATTGATCCTCCTCGAACAAGTGGCCAGCCCTCACGGACTACGATCCGCTGCTGTATTGTGATGGTCGGATCGATCCTTCCTTAGTGCCCGACGGCGTGAATTGAGACGGCCGGATGGCGTCGTCGCTGACCGCATCGGTCCGGTACTGCGACAGCGTGGCGGTTGCGTCGTCCGCAGGCGGTGGCTTCCCGCCGCGGCGGCCAGACGAGGGGCCGCGTAGTTGCGCCTCCCGGATGCTGACGGGGTCGCTCAGCAGGTTTTGCAAGCCACTTTCGCCGAGGGTCCAATTGCGCACCGGGCCGCTATCGACATGGATGAAATGTGATTGCGGATACCAGCCGACGCCGCCGCGGGCCATTGCACGCGCTGCGGCCATGGCCTCGGCAAGCGCGGCGCCGATCGTGAAATCGATCGCGCGCCCATACATATGCTGGCTGTGCTCGGCCACGCCGAAATTGGTGCGGGCGAGCATCGCGTTGGTCTCGGGCGTGCGGTAGGCAGAGAGGATGGTCGCGCTCGCCGCGCCGACGGCGTTCAGCACGTCCCATAGGAAATCGATGACCGCCATGTCCATCGCCACGGCGACGCCTGAATGAAAATCGTAGAGGAACTGCGAAAGCTCCGCTGAGGCAGAAGCGATTGGCCCATCGGCGTTGCGGTACGGTCCCTCGAACGTCGCATTGGTATGGGCGTTGAACAATTTCAGACGCCGCACCGCCGACGATGGAGCGACGAACGACCGCCTGCGCCGGGCTGGCCAAGGCGGCCCAGCCGCAAGCGCCAGCAAATAGAGTTCGACGGTTCATCGGAGGGCCACCGCACTATCCGCTTATTCGCGCGCCGACTGCGCTGGCGCCCAGACCTGAAAATCGGCGCCGCGCAGCGAACACCAAAGGCCCAGCCCGGTGCCGGCCAATGCGCAGACGACGCCCCAAAACCGCGACGGCCACTTACCACGACCGCACCAGCCGAGCAGCGCAACTCCGCCAGCCGCGAGCAGCGTGCCGAGGGCAAGCCATGCAAATCCGGCAACGGCTAGCGCCGACAGAAAAGCAGGCCGCGCCGAGCGCCAGACTGCCGCCCGACAACCAGCGCAGGAATTTATGCGACACGTATTTGTAGACGGTCAGCCGGTCCAGCCGGCTCAGCCGCGGCCATAGCCGGCGATGAACGTTAAACGCCTGGCAGGCGATCCGCACCTTGCGTCGGAACTCGTCGGCCGGCGTCGTCGCCGAGAGCTCGTAGGCCATCACGTCGCCGGCGCGCACGACCCGATAGCCGTCGCACAGGATGCTGAGCGATACGAACATGTCGTCGATCAGATTGTCGGGGACCGGCCGGCTCAATGAGCGCCGAATGGCAAACAGCGAACCGTCGGCGCCAATGGCCGAGCCGGTATCGGTTTCGAGCTGCTTGACCCATTCCTCGAAGCGCCAATAAAGCGCGCCGAGCGCCGCGGTTGCGCCCGCGCCCGCGTTCACGTAGCGCAGGTGCCCGCAGACGCAGCCAACCTGCGGATCGGCAAAATATCGCACGAGCCGGGTCAGGGCGTCGCCATCGAGCAGGACGTTGGCGTCAGTGAACACCAGAACCGTGGCGTCGGCGATGCCGACGAGCCGGTTCATGCCGTGGGTCTTACCGAGCCGCTGCGGCGAAATACAGAGGGTTATGTCCTGCGCATGGCGGGACAGGATCGCCGCGGTATCGTCAGTCGCTGCGTCGACATAGGCAAGGATTTGAAGGTCCGGCCAGGCTTGGCGCAGCGCCAGGGAATTGGCGATTTTCTCGCCGATCACCTTCTCCTCGTTGTAGGCGCAAAAGCACAGCACAAGGTGCTGGCGCGCCGCGTCGCCCGACCGGACAGGCTGGCGGCCGCGCCAGCCGCGTATCGCTAACAGGCTCAGCGGGTACGTGGTGAAAGGGTGAAGACCGAGCCAAAGCAACCCGGCGAGAGAAAAAAGGATCCAGGCCATAAAGAACCTCTGTTTGGTTTTTTTCTGGCTTCCACTAGCGATGCGGGTGCGCGGTGCTATATCTCGATGAGACAAAAGGAACTGCGGTCAGGGACGGGACCCGGAAGCGAGAAGCTGGCATGGTCAGCGGCAGGTCATCGGACAGTCGTGATCTCGAAGCAGCGAGGAACGGTTCGCTCGGCCGACGCCGTGGCGGCATTTCCGTGCGCTTTCGCCGGGGTTCCATGGTCGCCATCATCGCTGCGGCGCTACTTTGGGCGGGGATCGTCGCTCTGTGGCGGCTGTTTTGAGCGTCAGTAGGCGCCGTCACGCCGCACAATGACGACGACCGTGCTGAGCAGTATTTGCAAGTCGAGCCAAAGCGACCACCTGTTGGCGTATTGCGCGTCGAGCTCCACCCGGCGAGCATAACTGACGTCGGAGCGCCCGCGCACTTGCCAGATCCGGTGATTCCCGGACGGCAAGCGCAATAGGCCGAGAATTTTCGTCCGTACCGATCTATTTCCGCTTCGACGATCGGCCGCGGGCCGACCAGGCTCATGTCGCCGCGCATCACGTTAAACAATTGAGGCAGCTCATCGAGGCTGCAGGCGCGGAGAAATCGCCCGACGAAGGTAATCCGGGGATCCTTGCGCAGCTTAAACGAGCTCTCCCATTCCTCCCGGAGCGCCGGATCGCGCGAAAGCACTTCTCGCAGTACCTGGTCGGCATTGACGACCATTGTGCGGAACTTCCAGCAGCGGAACTTCCGGCCATCGGGCCCTATCCGGCGATGGCCGAAAAACACCGGCCCGCCATCTAGACAGACGGCGAGCCCGATCAGCGCCATCAGGGGGGCGAAAAACACGATCAGCGCCGCCCCGAGCACAATGTCCACGGCGCGCTTCCGCCGGCGAGCCTTGGGCTGCTTGACCGCGGACCAGCCGAGGTCGCGCAACCTTCTTTGCACGTCCGGCATCCAGATCAGCTGCTCTATCCAGAACTGGCGCCCTTGGGCCGTTTTTTGCCGGTTCCGTTCGACAGGGCGTCGTCGCCGAACCGGGTACACGCGCGGATCGTCGTTCAAACGAGGATGTGGTTGTTGCATGCAACATCTCTTGCGGTGGGCAACAGAAAAGGTTCCCCGGCACCAAAGTTCTTTTGGCAGTCTTCAACGGCGACAAGCTGTGACCGGCTAACCCCTCAAGCGCCGAACGCCGGATGGCCGGGAGCGTTCCCCAAAAATTTAGTCAAACCGAAAATTTTCTCGCACAACTTATGATAGCGAATCAAAGCACTTAATAAAAATTGTAAATTTAACAGTACGAAGAGGAATTTTATGTTCCAGCAATGCAATATGCGTTGACATTGTACGTCATACGGGCGCATATGATAGAATTTGTACATCAGATATACATTAGAGAATATTTTTATCACTTCAACCGTTGCGCGGGTATTGCCCGCACGTCGAACCGATTGCCGCCGTGCGTGAGCGGGGTCCCGCCGGATTGTGGACAAAATGGTTAAGTCTCTGAACAAAAGGATTGCGTCGGCGGTTTTCGTCCTCTTCGCAGGGCTGACCGGCGGCGTTGGTCTCGCGTGGCGGCCGCCAGCTGGTCGGCTCGCCGAGGCTGTGGGCTGCCCAACCTGCGGTTCTAACCAAATACCTTATGGCGCGGACCAATTGGGCAACGATGCCGCTCGCAGCGCGCAAACAACGCGGATCGCGCAAGCTGTGCCGGACCCGTCAACAAAGGGGAGCAGCGGCTATGTGCCGCAAGGCTATGTGGAAGTTTTCGGAGACGAGTTCGACGAGGCTCGCCTCGATACCAAAAAATGGTGGACCCGCTACATCTATGACAACGGGACGCTCGACTTCCTCAACGACGAGCAGCAGCGGTACCGGGAAGACGGCAATCACGTGATGACCGGTCATTCGCTGATCCTGATGGCGCGAAATTCGTCCGATGCCGGTCATAATGACAGCTACCGGTCCGGCATGATCCGCTCGAAGGTAACGTTCAAGTACGGCTATTTCGAAGCACGGATGAAGATACCCGCGGGCATCGGCGTGCGGCCTGCCTTCTGGCTGAACAGCGTCCGCCGGGAGTCGGATGGGAAGATCGCCTGGCCACCGGAAATTGACATCGCCGAAATCGCCAATAATGGGGTCGAGGACACGACGAGCATGCTCCATACCGGGCTGATTTCGCACGGTGCGCAGGCGGGCGAGATCCGCGACGCCGACGCCGATTTCCACCGGAATTGGAATTACTGGCGGTCGCCGGCAAGCCTGTCGGACGATTTTCACGTCTACGCGGCATCGTGGGACCGCGACGATGCGGTGAGCTTTTTTGTCGACGGCCGCCTGATCGAGAAGGCCACCTATAAATGGGTCTACGACGACGGATCGGCCGCCGGTTATGCGGGGGTCATTCTCGATCTGGCGATCGGCGGGCCAAAATGGGCCGGCCGTCACGGCGTTGACGACGCCGTTTTTCCGCAAGGCCTCGAAGTAGATTACGTCCGGGTTTATCAGCCCGCCGGCCATAGGGTTTTAGGGTCTGACACGGTCGGCCAGGATCTGTGCCCGCCCTCCGGGCGGTGCTGAAGGCGAAACTTCCCGCCTCTGCAAGCGTTTCCAAGTCGTCTACCTTGAGATGCATGACGATTCGGTTAGTATCATCAACGCGATGGATTCCACAAACCGCCTTGTTGCGGTTTCAACGGTTCGACCGTTTCGCCGGGGCGGGAGTCTTCTGACCGCCGCGGGCGGCATTGTCGCCAGCTTTGCCCTTGCCACCCCCGTCGCGCCGGCGATCGCGCAAAGCTACGTTCCCGGCTTTTACGAAAGCGGACCCGACAATACCGCCCCGGGTCTGTCGATCCCGGAGCGCTTTGCCCAGCGGCAATTGCCGTACGGGGCCCAGCTGGGCGCACTTTGGCTCTATCCGTCGCTGCAGCTCGACGAAAGCCTCAACGACAACATCTTCGCCTCGCCGACCGCTGCGCGCGGCGATGCCATCACAACGCTGACCGGCCGGACATCGCTCAACTATTCGCAAGACGACGGTACGCTGGCTTTGCAGTCCTTCCTTGCCGGGCACAAATACGCAATCCACCCGACCGAGGACGCCTGGGAAGGCTCTTCGCAGCTAAGTTTCAGCAAGCTGATTCACGACGACGCCAAGTTCCTCTTCAACGGCGACATCAAGCGCCTCGTCGATCCGCGCACCGATCCGAGCGGTCTCCAAGGACTGACCCCAACGACCTACGAGGTCTACGACGGAACCGTCGGTATGGTGCTCGGCCATGTCGAGCGCAATTCACTCGATCTTCGAGTCGGCACCGATCGGACGACCTACGACCCGCTGCGAGGATCGCTAGGCCCGATCGTTACCCATGACCGCAACAACACCGAACTCTTCGGTGAGGCCAATTTTCGCTACACTTCGGCGCCGGGGCGCGACCTGTATCTTAAGGTCCGGCCAAATACCCGTGATTACGACCTCAGGTTCGACCAGAGCGGGTTTCAGCGCGGCAGCAATGGCGTACGCGTGGATGCCGGGGCGGATTGGGACATCGACGCGGCGTTGCTGCTGACCGCCGAGGCTGGGGTGCAGCGGCAGGCCTACGACGACGCGAGGTTCGGGACAATCAGCGAACCTGACGCGCTACTCAAATTGTCGTGGTGGCCGACACGCCTGACCAACGTGACGCTGAACGCCACGCATGAATATTACGAGGCGTTCTTCACTCCGAGCCCGGGTGCGGTGCGCAATAAGATCGTTGCCCGCGTCGACCATGAGCTGCGGCGGCGGTGGATCGCGAGCGTTATCCTGTCCGTCGAGCACGACGCGCTCCGGAACGTCACGACGCGCTACCTGTCAGAGAATGCCGAAATGTTACTTCAATACCAGTTCGCCGATGGGTTCTCGGCCGGGGTGGACTACCACTTCGCGCACCAGACCAGCACTGGCGCCGCTATAGCGACCGGCGCCAGCAACTTTCAGCAGAACATCGTCACCTTCACGGTCAAGAAACTCTTTTAGAAGGACCGAGAACAATGAGGCGCTGTAACCCCAACCTACCCGCGCGCATCTTTCTGCTCCCGGCACGCATCTTCGGGCTCGTGCTGGTCCTCGGGCTCGCCGGCCTAACCGCGTGCCAGCCGCCGCCACCTCTGGCGCCCGCGGCGAACGCCCCGTGGCCGCTCGGGCCGGGCGATCATCTGCGCATCATCGTGTTCGAGCAGAACCCGCTCGGCGGCGAATTCACCATCGACGAGGACGGCGCCGTATCGCTGCCGCTGATCGGCCGAACCAAGCTCGCCGGGATGCTTCCGGCCGACGCCGAGCACCTGATCGCGGACCGGCTGAGCCAGGGGTTCGTCAAGAACCCAAAGGTAAATATCGATGTCATCCACTATCGTCCGATCTATGTGTATGGCGAGGTGACCAAACCCGGCGCTTATGAGTTCGCCGGGAATATCGTTGTCTCGAGCGCGGTGTCGTTGGCCGGGGGCTTTACCTATCGGGCGAAGACCGACGGTGTGACGATCACTCGCTACGGCGACCCGGACCGCCACCAATATTCGGTGACCGATGCGACGCTGGTCGGCCCCGGCGATGTCATCTATGTGCCGGAGCGGTGGTTCTGATCGGGGCAAGCAGGGAGCGGTAAAGCTCGCAGGTTCGCGCGGCGATTTCGTCCCAGCCCGGGACCGCCGCGCCGAGTTCCGCCACGGCGCATCCCATCGCTTTGCGTTCGGCGGGGCGCTCGCAAAGCCGGGCCATCGCCGCCGACAGCGCGCCGGCGTCGCCAGGCGGCACCAATAGACCGTGGCGACCGTCGATCAAAAGCTCGGCGAAGCCGCCGATGCGCGAGGCGACGATCGGCCGGCCGTAGCGTAACGCGGCCATCAGCACGCCGCTCACGTCGATCTCGCGATACGGGAAGACGATGACGTCGGCGAGGGCCATGAATTGGCCCATTTCGGCGTCGGGGACAAAGCGAAAATCGACGCGTACACGGGGCTGTAGTGCTTCCGCCGCAGCGCGCAGCGGCACCACGTCCATATACGGCTTGCCGACGATAAGGATTTCGACTCGATCTTGAAGGCGCTCGGGCAGGCGGCGAAACGCCTCGATCAGCAGGTCGGCGCCCTTATACGGCTTGAGTTTCCCGAACAGCAGGAAGCGAACCGGGTCCGTGTTCGAGCATGGCGCGAACGAGACCGGGGCTGCATCGTGGAGCGGGCCATGCGGTATCCGGGCTAGGCGCTCGGCGGCGACGCCGTAGGCGATGAGCCGATCGCGCGCCTCGTCGGTATGGACGATGACCCGGTCGAACTTGCCGAGGACGCTTGTCGCGCCGAATTTCTGTAAGCGCCAGGCGGCATTGTTGAAGGGGCGGGAATCGTGCGCGGTCAAGACCAGTGGCGCCAGCCGCCGCAACCGGGTCAAGAACAACCGGTCGACAGGCGGCAAGGGAAGCCACTGAAAATGCACGATGTCCGGCCTCGCCGCACGCAATTCGCCGGCCAGGCGCCGCATCCCAATTCCGTGGAGCGCCCCCTTGGCCAGGCGCAACGCCGCGCGGGGCCAGCCGCCGATCTCCAGAGTGGCTAACTCGCGATAAAAAACCGGCTCCATTTGGCCGAGGTCGGCCCGGTCTTCGTCAGGCGAACAGGCGTCCCCGTAGACCGTGACGTCGTGGCCAAGTTCACGCAACGCGTGGGCGAGCTTGGCGTCGTACGGGATGGTGAAAAGCGACGGGTCGACGAGCGCGATGCGGAGCCCGCCCGGCGGCGCCGCTTCGACATTCTCCGCACCTTCCGACCGTGGGAGAAACAACTCTGCCTCAGCGGTCACCCGAGCCTGCCAGCGCGCTGGAGATCGATAGAGAATTGCCCATTGGGGCGAGCGGTTCTTCTCGGCGCGGCTCGCGGAACGCGATGCCATACCGCTAGCGAGAGGATGATGCCGGCCAGCGGCGCGCTGAGCAGATAGCCCCCCAGCAGAAGCCAGCTGAAGAACAGCGCGCCATTCAACCATCGCGACGGCGGGTCGCCGAAAAAGCAGCACGTTATGAAGAGTGCGAACGGCAGTGTCCCGACAAGTCCGTATTCAAGGAACAGCTTGCCCCAGGTCGGGTCATGCACCTCGGTATAGAAATTGTTGAAAAACGTCTCGATCGCACCTGGGCCGAGGCCGAACAGCGTGTTGCGGATGCTGGTAAAAATGAAATCGTCGAACAGGTAAAATGGCGACAGGAACCGGGCGAACCCGCTCGATTGCGGCGCACCGAATTCGCCGATCCTGCCGATGAACGGCTCGAGGTACGGACTGCGAGCAAAGATCAGCAGCAGGAGGCCAAGGCAGGCTGCCACGAGTAGCAGCGAGGGGCTGCCGCGCCGTAGGAGCAGCAGCGGGAGGAAGACGAGGCATAGGACAACACCGGTCCCCGAAAACGACAAAAACAACGCCAGCGCGAAGACAAGAAGGCGATAGGAAGGGCGAAAGAACAGCACCTCGGCAATCGCGGCTAAGCCGATCATCTGGCCGAAGATCGACGGCTCCGGCAGAAAAAATCCGTTGCTCTTATAAAGACCCGAAAGAGCACCCACCGGATCGACGTAGTTGTATCCGAGCGCCAGATACGCATCGGGTACGTAACCGCGGAACGTGAACAAGGTGGGGCCCGGCAACACTAGCTGAGCCGAAAAATTGCACGATGCCGGCGAGCGCGATGATCAGGCACATCCGACGAAAGGCAACGACGGCCCAGGCATAACCGTCGTCACCGGCGTCCACCACGAAAACGTAACCCAGATAAAGCACCGCGAGCAGCAGGAAAGACATTGCCGAGACCCGGCCAGTCCCACCGAGGAGCGTGGCCGTCATCATCGCGGCGATGCTCAACGTCAGCAGGATCAGCCGCGGCACATGCACGCGCAATTTGCCGATGGCGGCGAGGCCCGCGATGCTCACGACGATGGCGATCAGCGGCACAGCGAACTCGCGATCGGCAACGCGGAAGACGAAGCGCGGCAGAAAGATGTCCGCTGAACATCGGCAAGAGGATCAAAAATTGGCTCAGCGCGGCGCTATGCGCTCGGCGCGGCAGGCGCACTCGGGCGGGGGGCTTCGGTAAAGCGTATGCGGTCACGGGGGTCAGCGGTGGCTTTCGCGATTTCAAGATGGAGGGATCAAGTTCGGGCCGGCGGCGTTATCCGTCCTGGAAACACTGCGCTGCGGTGGTGGTTCCGCGGCCGAAAGCCTGCGTTCCGGCCGTTTCTTTATGCGCGGCAGCAATTTTGCGGGACCGGTTAGTTCATGATCACGATGATCGTCCCGACGCGCGATCGCGCGCACACGCTGTGGCGGGTCGCGCCGAGCTATTTTCAGCAGCAGGGCGTTTCCGAGATTATCTTTGTCGTCGACGCCGGCAGCGACGACACGCCTTCGGTCGTCGGCACGATTGCGCGCCAGTTCCCGGCAATCCGCGCGAAAATTGTGTGTAATCCAGTCAGGCTTGGAGCGTCCCAGTCGCGCAATATCGGCGTTGCCGCAGCCACCAACGAATTCATCCTGTTCTGCGACGACGACGAATACCTCGAACCGGGGTATGCGCGGACCTGCCTGCACAAGCTCATCGAGACCGGATGCGGCGCCATATCTGGGCGCCGCGTTTACATGCTGGATGGGGAGACCCCAGACGAGGCCGTTCGGCGTTTCGGCAGCGGCCTGCGGCGCGCCAAGCCATTCCGAACAACGCTATGCGAATACGTCAACGGCGCGATCTTAGAGGGTGACGTCGAGCTGCCCCTGACCAACGCCGTCATTCTCACGCGCCGCGAGCTGTTGCGGCGTTTCCCGTTCGATCCCCATTACGCGCGCGGCAACGGCTATCGCGAGGAGAGCGATTACCAAATGAACCTGTTTGTGCATGGTTACCGGATTTTGGTGACTAACGAGACGCACAGCATTCATCTGTGCCAAGGCCAGATCCGCAGCGGCGGGCAGGTCGTGGCCCGCTGGCGGCGAGTTTACTGGTCGTTCCGCTACACCCGGTACTTCTACGGCAAATACTACGCCGAGTATGCGGCAAGGGTCGGCCTGAGGGTTCCCCAACGGCTGGCCCTCGCGGTCTTCGCGCTGTTTCTCGTTCATCGGGAATACCCCGCCCGCTGGCCTATGGTCCGGCGATGAAGAGCATTGCGGTGGCGCCGCCGCGCGCGGCTGTTGCACATCCCGACGCAGACAGCCGCGCGATGAAACAGTTTAGCCGCAGGGGGACGGAAGGTCCGAGCGACGCGGATATCATCATCCTGTCCTGGAACCGCACGGAGGAGCTGCTGGCGGCGATCGCCAGCGCGCTCGAACAGACCGGCATCAGCCGGCGCATCCTCATCGTCGACCAAGGCAGCGCGCCCGCGCATGTAACCCGGCTCGAACAGTTCATCGGCGCCGCGCCGGACGTCGCACTGCGGAAACTCGGGCAGAACGTCGGAGTCGGCCGCCGGACGCAATCTTGCGGCTGCGATGGGCACCGGCCGGCACGTCGTTGCTCTCGACAGCGATGCGATTTTTGCCGATGCGGGCGCGGTTGCTCGGGCGGTGGAGTGTCTGGACGCTGACGAGCGCCTCGGCGCGATCGGCTTTCGCATCGAAAACTATTTCACCGGCGAGAACGACGAGCTGTCTTGGGACTACCCGGGGCACCGCCCCGAGGAGCGATTTCTGACCACCCGCTTCATCGGCGCCGGGCATGCAATCCGCCGGGACGCGTTCGAGTCGCCGGGGATATGACGAGCGGCTGTTTTTCTGCCAGGAAGAGCTCGACCTCTCATACCGGATGCTCAATCTCGGCTATCGCATCGAATATTTCCCGGCGGTCAAGGTCCGCCACAAAGTCTCGCCCGATCATCGCGTGGCCTGGGAGCGCGGCCGATACTTCTTCACCGTGCGCAACGCGCTCTACATGTCCTACAAATTTGGCGTGCCATTGCCGCGCCTTGCTGTTGGAGCGGCGGCGTTCCTAGCTCGCGGCGCATTCAATGGCGTGGCCGGGTCGGCGCTGCGCGGGATCGGCGCCGCCATCCGTCTATGCGCGGCCTATGCGCAGTCATCGGAGGACAAGAGCCTGTATCGGCTTTCGCCCGAGGCGAAGCGCTACATCGAGGCCTGCGAGCCGTGGCGGCAGGACCGGATGGTTGCCAAGATTGGCAGACAATTCGGAATCGGTTGCCGAATAGCGCCTAAATCGGCCGCCGCAAATCGCCGCCCCACATTGTCGATCTCGGAACCTTTGCGAAGGCGGCCTGTTCTCGATGGGGAGGGGACGCCCTGGCAGAGCTTGAAGAACCCGTCGCGCAGCATGGGGAAGCGGTTGCATGGGCCACGCTGATTTTGAACGTTCGAGTCCCGGACGCAGCGTTACGCGGTCATCCGGCCTTCCGGCGGTGCACGAGGTCAACGATGTTCCGCTGGCGTCGGTCGTCAACCAGCAGTCAGGAGGCGAGCCTTCTCGGTCTGACGCGTGCGATCTGGCGCCACCGCGCCGCCATCGCGGCTGTCGCCATCCTCTTCATGGCCTCCACCGGCCTCTTCGTCGCCTCGCAAAAGCCGCTCTACACATCGGATGGTGCGGTGGTTATCGCGTCCCGGAAGGTCATGATCCCCGGGGTAGAAGCCGTGTCGACGCCAACCGGGGATATCGCGATCGTCCGAAGCGAAATGGGCGTGCTGGCGTCGCGGACGCTGTTGCAGCAGGTCGCCGAGGCTCTTCACCTTGATCAAAAACCCGAATTCAACCCGCTGCTGCGACCCAAAGGCGGCTTCCTCGCCCAGCTAGATCCGCGGCCGTTCCTTCACCGGCTGTTGCGTCCGGGCCCGGAGCGCGCGGTCGACCAGCACGACTATGTGGCTTCTGAGGTAGAGGCGACGCTGGCGGAGCGCCTAACGCTGCTCAACAACGAAAAGGACTATGTGATCACGATCCGCTACCGCAGCGAAGACCCGCAGCTCAGCGCTGCGATCGTCAACACATTGATGGATAAGTATCTAGCGCAATACGCGCAGATCAAAGCGAAAGCGGCCGAGGAGGCGAGCACCGCATTGAACGCGCGGGCCGACGACCTCCGGCGCGACGCCGATGCCGCGGACAAGGCCGTCGCGGATTTCGTCAAAAACAACAAGTTCGTCGCCACCCAGTCGGGCAGCGTCAATGCCCAGCAGCTGGAAGACCTCAACGTACAGCTGGCGACCGCGCGGTCCGAGCGGGCGGCGGCCGAGGCGCGTTACCGCGATGCGATGTCGCTAGCAGCAGGGGCCGCCACCGCGTCGAACAGCGAGGTGCTGGCGTCGCCGCTCATCCAGGCGCTGCGCCAGCAGGAGGCGGAGCTGTCGCGCAAGCAGGTCGAACTTAGCCAGCAGCTCGGCCCGAACCACCCCGACCAAGAGACAGTCGCGGCGCAGCTCGCACGGCTGCGCGCCGAGATCCAGACA
Organism: uncultured Alphaproteobacteria bacterium; assembly: GCA_963773625.1. Classification (GTDB taxonomy): domain Bacteria; phylum Pseudomonadota; class Alphaproteobacteria; order ATCC43930; family CGMCC-115725; genus DATARH01. Next base: position 471,653 of record CAVZCJ010000016.1, read on the forward strand.
GAAATTGGAAGGGTCACCACGTCACTGAAGGGACAGGCTGCGGTTGCCCGCGCGCGGGAGGAGGGGCTCGAGGCGCGTTTCGCACAGCTGCAAGGCTCGGCGGTAAACGGCAACGCCGCGAACGCGCAGTTTCAGCAACTGAAGTCCGCAGCGGACGCAAAGCGGCAAATTTACGCCGGGTTCTTGTCGAAGATGGCCGAAACGGCCAGACCCGGTGATCGCCAGCCGATCGACGCGCGGATCATCACGCGCGCCATCGCGCCCATCGATCCGAGCAACGCGCGCGGGCTGTTCTTCATCCTGATCGCCGGGGTGATCGGCACGCTGGTGGCGATTGCCGGCTGCCTCACCTACGACCAGCTCGACCGGGGATTTTCGACCCTCGATCAGGTGCGCTCAACCACTGGCCTCCCGGCTTATGCGGCGATACCGCGGTTGCGGGGCCGCTGGCGCTGGCCAAAGTCCGGGCGATATGTCGCCGACAATCCGAACTCTCCCTTCGCCGAGACGCTGCGCGGTGTACGCGCGCGCCTCAACTGGGTTGGTGACGACCCAAAAGTGGTCCTGGTTACCTCCGCGCAGCCGGGCGAGGGTAAAACCAATTTCGCCTTGGCGTTGGCGCAGATCACCGCCATCGATGGCGCGCGCACCTTATTGATCGAGGGGGATGTCCGTAACCCGGTGCTCCGGCAGGTGCTTTCCTCTGCATCCTCGGCCTCGCCGGCCGATGTCTTTGCCGGCAAACAGGCGTGGCAAGAGCGGATCGGCTTCGACGAACGCAGCGGGCTCTTTTACCTGATCGCGTCCGCTCCCGCCTCGTGTTTCCCGGCGCTGCTCGAGCGTCCGGCCCAAGATAGCCCGATCGCGCAAATGAAGGCGGCATTCGACTACGTCATCATCGACTCCCCGCCGGTCCTGCGGGTTGCCGACGCGACGGTACTCGCCCGGCTGGTCAACTCGGTGGTCCTGATCGTCGCGGCCAGACGGACCCGCCAGCGCGCCATCGCGGAAGCGCTGCGCCGCCTTTTCATAGCCGGCAGCCCGGTTGGCGTCGTGCTGACGAACACCGATGAGCGGCCTTCGGCGGAAGATGTCTATGCCGGCTACAAGCCAGGCGCCGGAAGCCGGTGGACGGCGTTTTACCCGCACTCCGCGGGATAAGTCTGGCGTATGGACGAAGTCGTGCTTCCGCGTCCGGCGGTGTCGCTGATCATCTGCACCCGCAATCGCGCCCGTCAGCTTGCCGCCTGCCTGGCGGCGGTAGCGAAAATCCGGTGCGAGCAGCCGTGGGAGGTCGTGATCGTCGACAACGGCTCGGGCGACGAAACACGAGACGTCGCCACGAGTTTTCTGAGGGGGCAGGTGCGCGGCCAGTATGTTTGGGAGCCGCTTGCCGGCTTGAGCCGGGCGCGCAACGCCGGCACGGCTGCGAGCGAGGCCGACATCGTCGCGTTCACCGACGATGATTGTTACCCGGCCTCTGACCTCCTCGACCGCATTTGCGAGGTCTTTGCCGACGAATGCATCGGGTTCGCCGGTGGCCGCATTCTGCTGCACGACCCGCGCGACTATCCGCTCACCATAAACGAGTCGATCGAGACGCGCCGCTTCGCCGCGGGCTCGGTCATCCCTTGCGCCGTCGTGCAGGGAGCCAACATGGCTTTCCGCCGCCGTGTTCTCCTCGATATCGGCGGGTTCGACCCGGATTTTGGGGCGGGAACCGCATTCCCGGCTGAAGATTGGGACGCCGTGGCGCGCGCGTCTTTCAGCGGCTGGGACGGCGGTTACTTCCCGGCGGCGACCGTCTCGCACCACCATGGCAGAGACGCGTCGGGGGCAGAGCGACAGCTGCGCACCTACCACTACGCCTCTGGAGCGGTCTATGCGAAGCTGCTGATGGACCGACGCGACCCGCTGGCCCTATGGGCGGTACTGGGCGCGGCGCATCATGGGCGACGCCAAATTTCACCACCGCAAGCTGGCGCAGCAGTTTCGCGGGGCACTCGACTATTGGCGATCGACCCGGGCGTCGGCGCAGCTGGCAGCATCGCCGTCGACCCGCCGGCCGCACATAGAGTTATAGGCGGTGGCGAGAGACCCAATCCGTATCGCCGGCTCCGACGGCGGCGCAGCCGCAGTCGAGGCTGGCGCCGATGCCATCCGCCCCGGCTACTGATATGGGTGAAGCGACCCCGCTCGGGCCGGCTGTCGTAGACGGCGATATCGGCGCCTTGAAGCAGCGCTCGGTCTATGGGTCGGCTGCCACTTTCGTTTCCCAGGGCGGCCGGCTGCTGATCAAACTCGCCGCGCAGATATTCATCGCCCGATTGCTGGCTCCCGGAGATTACGGCCTCATCGCGATGGTCGCACCGATCCTGTCACTGACCTATCTCTTCGGCGAGCTCGGGCTTGGGCAGGCAGTCATTCTGCAACGCGACATCACGGCAGCCGAAATCTCGTCCTTGTTCTGGTTCTGCCTGTTGCTCAACCTGGCGCTGGCGGGGGGGCTTGCGCTGCTGTCGCCGGCCATTGCCTTGCTCTATCACGAGCCGCGGACCGCCGCGGTGACGCTGGCGTCGGCCGCGCTGCTGCCGATCGCCGGATTGGCGGGGCAGCCGACCGCGCTGCTCAGCCGCAACATGCAATTCACCGCGTTGGCTATCCTCGACATAGCACCGCCGGCCGCTGGCCTGGCTGCCGGTCTGACGGCGGCGCACTCGGGTTGGGGTTACTGGTCGCTGGTCGCATTCGCCGCAGCCGAAACCCTCGCCGGTGTCATTGTGAGCTGGTCGCTGGCGGGGTGGAGGCCGGGCCGCCCGGCATACGACCCGCGCATCCGTCGGCTCATTCGTATTGGCGGCCACCTCACCGGCTACAGCCTCGCCGGCTATGCAGCGAACTCGAGCGTCAATATCCTGCTTGGCGTGTTCCAGGGGAGCGCGCCGCTCGGTCTTTACGACCGGGGCTATAAGCTGGTCTCCCAACCGGTCACGCAACTCACCGCTCCGGTGGGCCGGGTCGCGGTGCCGCTGCTGACGCGGCTGCGGCACGACCCGCACCGCTACCAGCGTGCCTATCTCGACATGCTGCGCCTGATGATCCTGCTCAGCACGCCCGGCATGCTCTTCGCCATGATCATGGCGTCGCCTTTGGTGCTGTTCCTGCTCGGGCCGCGCTGGGACGGGGTCGCCCCGGTACTTGCCTGGCTCTGTCTCGGCGGTCTCGCAATTCCGCTCTATTCGAGCACGTTCTGGCTCTTCACGACGCACGAGCGAACCGGGCAGCAGGTCGCCTATGTCGCAGCGACATCGCTCATCTCGGTCGCCTCCTATATCGCCGGTTTGCCGTGGGGTCCGGCCGGAGTGGCGGCGGGCGCGGGCATGTCGTTTCTGCTGATATCGACGCCGCTGATCTGCTGGGGCGCAACCAGGGAAGGTGCGGTGCGGTTCGCCGACATGGCCGCGGCGATGCTGCCTTTCATGGCGGCGGCCATGGCCACCGCCGCAGTCCTCGAATTGGCGCTGCGCCACCTGGCGGCTCCGGGTCTGGCGGCGCTCACCGGCCTGCTGCTGTTGGCCTACGCGACTTTTGTCGGCGCGCTCTTGTGTCTGCCGTGCGGCCAGCCTGTCGTGCGGCGCGCATGGGATCTCGGCATGGTACTCGCGCACGGTGCACGGGCGGCGCGATGACGGCGATTTCAGTCGCGCTCACCAGCTGCCCCAGCGGTACATACATCGACGACCAGCTTCGCAGCCTGGGCCGTTAGCACACCTGCCCGGCTCGTGCGCAGCCGGAGTAGAGCCATTTCACCCCGATTATGCAGGATCACCACTATGCGGCCTCCTACCCCGGAGATGGCACCAAGCGAGGTCGGGTTACGGTATCGCTAAGGTTACTGGGAATTAAGATAGGGAATTGGGTATGGAAGACATAAGCGATCTGCCAATACCTGCATGATAGCTTGTTCGGAAGAAGGACCAGCAAACGCCGATGGGGACGGCACGACTCGGCCGACACAAAAATCTCGCTTTCCATTAGTTTATGGTTGCAAAAATTTGCATTCAGTTACTCCGATCACAAATTTTTGCCTCAAAATTTAGTAAAATAAATTGGATTGGCTGTGGCGTAGGCATCCAACCCGCTGAGCGGCGATGGCTGCTCGCCCCTGTAGCAGTCGATCGCACTGTGGATCAATCGTCTCATGCTCGCGTCACAGTCTAAAATCCGAGTTCTTTTCACCATTTCTTATTTGTATCTTCCGCAAAGCCGTGCGGGAACGGAAACCAATACGGATCAACTCTGCAGAGCACTACAGGCACACGGCCACGATGTGGCGGTGCTCGCAGGTCTGTCTAGGCGCAGTTTCTCGGGAATATGGAACTGTGCCCGCTGTCTACTTCGCTTCACTCACTGCGGCCCCCCGGATCACGTCTGCGGGTATCCGGTTTTCCGAAGCCCTCACGGGGTTACCGATCTCCGACAATCGCTGAGCCAAGCCCTGACAACCTTCAAGCCGGACGTTGTTGTTACGCAACATCGCTACGCGGTCGATCTTGCACACCTGGCCCAATCGAAAGGGGTTCCGGCTATAGTATACATTCACGGCGTTGACTTTGAATGGATTGGACTTCCGAGCAGCGAGCGTCCTCCAGTTAATTTCTTGGCCAATTCAAGATATTCAGCTATGAGATTATTTAATGAATATGGCATAAAATCTTATGTTATTCATAATATATTTGATCCCCTGCAATATATCACACCTCTCGCGGGGGAGTATGTAACTTTTATAAACCCGCATTATAAAAAAGGGATTGAGTTGGTGTTTGAATTGGCAGAAAGATGCCCCAATATTCCTTTTCTATTCGTTGGATCTTATCTCGGATTGCCTGACGAGGCGTTCAAGCGCAAAGCGGATGCTACAGCTAATATTAGTTGGATCCCGACGACTGCAGATATGAGAAGTATTTATAGAAAAACAAAAATATTACTTGTGCCAAGCCGAGTTGATGAGACTTGGGGAAGAGTAGTTACCGAGGCCCAGTTTAGCGGAATCCCCGTGCTGGCCAGCAACCGGGGGGGCTTGCCAGAGTCTGTCGGTGATGGCGGCATACTCATACCGGATGATGACGTTTGCGCATGGCAAGGTGCCCTCGAGGATCTTTGGTGCAATGATCGACGATGGAGTGAGTTGTCGAAAGAGGCACTCCGGCACGCGGCTCGCGACGACATTCAACCGACCACGGTCATAGGTCAATTTTTAGAAACTATAAATGAGGTTAAGAGAAATAGCCCAATTTAATCATTTTATGAGTTCAATTCAGCATCGTTTGTTTCACAGAAGACTAACTGTAATACTCATATTTCTACCGGGAGTCTCTCGAAAACTGAGGTGCGGACTGTTAACAAAGAGATCTCCGCCGGTCCAATTCGCACTCCGCTCGCCTGCGTGGAATCTTATCATTGGAGGTCAGTCGCCATGCCTTCGCTCGAGTGGAATGCCCAAGTATGGGACGCTTCATATCACTGGTCCGACCGCGGGGAGGAATGGTCGGTAAATTGGGGCGGTGCGGAAACGCAGTGGGCTGCAACGCTTCTGCCCCGCATCCGTAACTTTCTTCCCGCCAGCACGATACTTGAAATTGCCCCGGGTCACGGTCGCTGGACCCGCTATCTTCTTTCGCTCTGCGATGACTATATCGGCGTCGATCTCGCAGCCAGCTGCATAGTGGCGTGCCAGGATCGCTTCAAAAACGCCAGCCATGGCCGCTTTTTCGTCAATGACGGACGCTCTCTGGCTATGGTGGCGGATAACTCGATCGACTTCGTCTTCAGCTTTGATTCGCTGGTCCATGTCGAGGCCGAAATCATAAAGGCTTATCTCGTCGAACTGTCTCGGGTGATGGCCCCTCAGGGTATCGGCTTTCTGCATCACTCCAACCTGGGATGTCATCTGGTGCAGCTGAAGCTCGCCCAAGTGCTGGAGCGAACGTCACGGCCCCTGCCTCTTGCAAAGCGGGTATTACGGCGATGGCAAATTGTCGAGTGGGACCATGCCCGGGGCAAGACGATGACGGCCGAACGCTTCGCCGAGTTTTGCCGCGAAGCGGGCCTAGTTTGCGTCGGTCAGGAGATCATTAATTGGGGGCCGAAGACAATCGATTGCCTGTCGCTCATCGCTCGACCTGGCTCCCATTGGAACAGACCCAACGTTGTGGTCAAGAATCCCAACTTTATGGGCGAGGTATTTTCCGCTGGTAAGATGGCTGACGTGTATACGTCGCTTCGCCGCTAAAGCCTGGACTTGCTCCGGAAAAGTGGAGAGTTCCCTGTGAGCAATGAGGAACTCGATGACACAGCAACGACGGTTTACGAAGGAGTTTGCGGAAGAAGCGGTCCGCCTGGTGCAAACCAGCGGGCGGACGCAGCGCGAGATCGCCAGTGATCTTGGGATTGGCCTATCGACGCTGGCCCGCTGGATCGGGCGGAGCCGGGATCGGCAGGCTGTCGACCCATTGGCAACGCAGAGCGATATCACGGCGGAGCTGAAGCGGCTGCGCCGGGAGAACGAGATCCTTCGCCAGGAGCGGGACATCCTGAAGAAGGCCACCGCTTTTTTCGCCCGGGAGGGAAGTCGATGAGGTTCACGCTCATCGATGGGGCGAAAGCGCAATTCCCCGTCTATCGCCTGTGCCGGATGCTCGGTGTCAGCCAAAGCGGCTATTTCGCCTGGAGAGGTCGGCTGGCCTGCCGCCGCCAACGCGACGACATGGTGTTGCTGGCGCATGTCCGGTCGGCCTTTGCTCTGTCGAACGGCACCTATGGCAGTCCCCGAATGACGCGGGAACTGCGGGATATCGGCCTCACGGTCGGTCGCCGCCGGATCGCTCGACTGATGCGCGACAACGGCCTGCGGGCACGGCAGAGGCGGCGGTTCAAACGAACCACCGACAGCCATCACGCCTGGCCGGTCGCGCCCAACCTGCTCGATCAGGACTTCACGGCAACGGGGCCCGACAAGAAGTGGGGCGCCGACATCTCCTATGTCTGGACCCGCGAAGGTTGGTTGTACCTCGCCGTCGTCATCGACCTGTTCGCACGCCGGGTCGTCGGTTGGGCGACCGGCGATCGGCTGCATCGCGACCTGGCCCTCGCCGCTCTGCGCAAAGCCCTGGCCATGCGCCGTCCGGCAGCAGGGCTGATCCACCACTCGGATCGCGGCAGCCAGTATTGCTCAATCGATTATCAGGCCGAACTGCGCAGGCACGGCATCCTGATCTCGATGTCCGGCAAGGTAAATTGTTACGACAACGCCATGGTTGAGACGTTCTTCAAGACCCTGAAATCCGAGCTCGTCTGGCGCACCGTCTTCTACACCCGCCAAGAAGCCGACCAGGCCATTGGCCGCTACATCGACGGGTTCTACAATCCCGTTCGGCGCCATTCTGCCCTCGACTTCACAAGCCCGGCTCAGTTCGAAAAAAACGACCGCCAAATGAGCCAATGCCTCTCCACTAAAGCGGGGCAAGTCCAGCCCGGTGGTACGCAGGCGTGACATGCCACCACCGTTCCGCACGATAATACTGCGGCAGATCGAGAGACCAACCCCCATACCGGTGGTTTTAGTCGAAACGAACGGCTGAAACAGCCGATCGGCAACGTCCTTGGTACGCATGCACCTTTAATCTCATTGACGGAACGGTTGAAGAGGCTCGCGATGAGCACGCCAGGAACAAAGCAGAGATTGGCGGGCGTTCAATGCCTGCGAGCCATCACCGCCACCATTGTCGCGGTGTCTCACCTTGAGCTGTTCGAACACGAATACGAGCGGGTCCGTGATCGGCCCCCGTTTGGTGGTGATCCACCTAACTCAGCGCAAGACCGGCGCGGCGCTCTGTATCCCGGTGCACGCCGAGTTGGCCGCGATCATCGAGGCGCCGCCGAGCGATAACCTGACGTTCCTGGTCACCCGCGACAGCTCGCCCGTTGCCGATGCCGGGTTCGGCAATCTCTTTCGCGAGTGGTGCAACGAGGCCGGATTGCCGAAACAATGCTCGGCGCACGGTCCGCGCAAGGCGGCCTGCCGACGGCTCGCCGAGGCCGGATGCTCGGCCCCCGAGATCATGGCGATCAGCGGCCACGCCAGCTTGCGGGAGGTGCAGCGGTACTGCGCAGCGGCCGATCAGGCCCGGATGGCGCGCTCGGCGATGGCGACCGTGGCGATGAGCACTTCCCTTTGGTTTCGGTCGATAACGACTGCGGACCAGCGATCACAAGGATGTAGATCGGTGCCTCGTTGCTCGCATGATATCACGCCTCATCCAAGCGACTTGATCGCCAGCATGTCGGTAATCTCGATTGACCGTCTGCCGAGCCGCACCACGCCACTGTCCTGCCACGTTTGCAGATGCTTATTGACGCTCTCGCGTGTGGCGCCAACCATACCGGCAAGTTCCTTTTGAGATACACGTAGCGTCACTGGGCTTCCCTCACCGTCTCCCGCGAGCCGCATTAGCGCCTTGGCTATACGATCCTGGAGCCGCCCGAACATCATCTCTTCAACCTGTTGGTCGGTCTTGCGGAGCCGCTGGCAGAGCAGTTTCAGCAGCAAGACGCCCAGATCGGCACGCCGTTCGAGAAACGGAACAAAATCGCGATGATCGAGCACCAGCATGGTGCAATCGGCGATTGCCGTCGCGTCCGCTGTCCGATCCTCTCCATCAATCAGCGCTATTTCGCCGAACACCTCGCCGGCGCTGAGTATGGCTAGGACGACATCATGGCCGGCGCTGGCCGGGGCACTTATCCGCACGCTTCCAGATACGATCGCCATCATGCTGCGCCCGGGCGAGCCTTTGGCGAAGATTTCCTGCCCGGCTGGATAGCGCACGAACCTGGCATGGGACAGCAGCGCGTCGAGGTCATCGGGTGGCAAACCACCGAAGAGAAAATGACCCGCGAACAGCGTTCGCTTCTCGAGCGCTGACGCGCCTGGCGTTTGCGGTTGCCGCTGAGTCACGGATAGTCTCGATAGATCTGGTACCGCGTCGCTCGCAGCCCGGGAGTACCATACCTTTTGAGTGACGCGACCCAGCTGTGAAGCTCTTCACGCGAGAGGCCAAATCGCTGTCGCGCCTCTTCGATGCTGATTTTCCCTCCGCTGATAGCCTCGACGAGTGGCGCTTTCCGGCGGGGCGTCCAACGCTTCACAGAGGACAAAGATAAGTCGTTCTCTTGGGGGTGGGGGAGCATCGGTTGCCTCCAAATCGCCAACCGAACAGCGACTTACATCACCGGGTGGCGGAAGACTTTGAGCTTCCCTTAAGCCCGACTTGTGATTTGCTTAAGATGAGACCGGTCATCCTGCCCGTCCGGCAACTCCGGGTCACCCCAACCCATCTCAGCGAAGGCCATTTGCCGCTTAGGAGCGCGAGCCAAATCGCCTGTCGTTCGACGGATGACGATCAACGGCACTTTTCCGCCGCCGAACAACGGTCCGCTGACGGCGCGTCCCGGCAGTTGCCATACGTCCGGGCGAGACCCCGTTGAGCCGACTTTCAGCCGCGCCCAAGGTCTTTTGCGGTCCATCCTGGTCTCGTGAAACATTCTCTTAATTCGGCAGTCGGGGGGCCTCTATGGCGTCAATACCCGGTTCTCAATTTGTAGCGACCGCCCCCGCTCAACAGGTCAATGTTGTCGAGTTCGACGGGTGGCCCCGGTCGTGTCCCTGGTGATGGTGTAGGAGGCCGTTGACCGGCCCGCCGGAGTGACCGCCACAGAGTCTGGCGCAGGTGGGCCGGTCAGCGGCCACCGCGGTGATCCTGAGTAGGGTTGGGTTGCAACACGCAACTCTGACCGAGGATCACCACGATGACCGACGACAAGATCGCCCTTCGTGAGCTTTTGGAGAAGGGTTCCGACGCGACATTCCTGCGCGAGATGATCGGCTTTGCCGCCCAACGTCTGATGGAGTTGGAGAGCGAAGTCCTATGCGGCGCTGGGCACGGCGAGCGCAGCGCGGAGCGACGCAACCAGCGCAACGGCTACCGTGACCGCGACTGGGAGACCCGTGCGGGTACGGTCGAGCTGCGCATCCCCAAGCTGCGGCGCGGCAGCTACTTCCCGACCTTCCTCGAACCTCGTCGCCTGGCCGAGAAGGCGCTGACCGCCGTGGTCCAGGAAGCCTACGTCCAGGGCATCTCGACCCGCTCGGTCGACGACCTGGTGCGGGCGATGGGAATGGAAGGTATCTCCAAGAGCCAGGTCTCGCGCCTGTGCGGCGAGATCGACGAGCGGGTGCAGACGTTCCTCAGCCGCCCGATCGAGGGCGAGTGGCCTTATGTCTGGCTCGACGCCACCTACGTCAAAGCCAGACGCGACCACCACATCGTCTCGGTCGCGGTCATCGTCGCCGTCGGCGTCAACACCGACGGAAGGCGCGAGGTGCTCGGCATGACCGTCGGCCACAGCGAGGCCGAGCCCTTTTGGGTCGAGTTCCTGCGCAGCCTGGCACGTCGCGGCCTGCGCGGGACGAAGCTAGTGATCTCGGACGCGCACGAGGGGCTGAAGACCGCCATCGTCAAGGTTCTGGGGGCCACCTGGCAGCGCTGCCGCGTCCACTTCATGCGCAACGCGCTCGCCTATGCCGGCAAGACCCAACGGCGCATCGTCTCCGCCTGGGTCGGCACTGCCTTCGCCCAAGACGACGCGCCGGCGGCTCGAAAGCAATGGCGCGAGGTCGCAGACCAGGCCAGGCCGCGTGTCCCCAAGCTCGCTGCGCTGATGGATGACGCCGAAGCCGATGTGCTGGCCTACATGGGCTTCCCCGCCCAGCATCGCGCCAAGCTGCACAGCACCAATCCGCTCGAGCGGCTCAACGGCGAGATCAAGCGACGCAGCGAGGTTGTCGGCATCTTCCCCAACGAGGCTGCCGTGATCCGATTGATCGGTGCTTTGCTGCTGGAACAGAACGACGAATGGGCCGTCCAGCGCGCCCGCTACATGACCCTGGAAACCATCGCTCCGCTGAGCGATGCTCCCGTCGTCAGTCTGCCGACAGTGGCGGCCTGATCAAGCAGCCAACGCTGCTCAGGATAGCCGCTCTTACACCACGCCCTGGGGCACGATCGTGGCCCCCTTGCCGCCGCCAATTCCCGGCGAGTTCAATCTCGAAGTCTGGACCGGAGCACCGGGAAGCGCGCCAGGCGCGCCTGACCCAGGTTATCAAGGCCTCGCCGTACTCAGTCATGATGGCCACCAAATTGACCTCATCTCCGGCGCATTCGAGGTCACAGATCACGGCTCAGGCGATGACACGATCAACGCCCACGGCGCTGATGAGACGGTCAGCGGTGGTGCTGCGAATGTCTCGCTCAATCTTTTTGGAGACAATGAGGTCGCCAATGGGGGCGGACAGGACACCATCACTGTTCTCGGAAGCCACGATACGGTCAATGGCTCCGGAGACGATTTGATAAACGTTTTCGGGGTCCTCGACGTTGTCAATGCCGGCCCAGGCGACGACACGATTAATGTCCTCAATGACTATGACACGGTCAACGGTGGCTCGGGCAACGCGACGATAACTGTTTCCGGCAAGGGCGACCTGATCAACGGCGGCGCTGGCGCGGACTCCGCCAGTGTCCTCGGCGACTACGACACCGTGAATGGCGGTCCCGGCAACGACACAATCAACGTGCTGGGGCAAGGCGATGCCGTGAATGGCGGATCCGGCAAGGACTCGATCAACGTCGCCGGCAATTACGATACCGTGAACGGCGGCTCCGGTGGCGACACGATCAGCGTCATGGGTCAAGGCGACTCGATCAGCGGCGGCCCCGGCGCTGACTCGATCAGCGTCCTCGGAAACTACGACACCGTTGTCGGCGGTCAGAGCGACGACACAGTCAACGTATTTGGCCAGGGTGATTCGGTCAGCGGCGACGGCGGCAGCGACTCGATCAACCTGGTCGGCGACTACGACACCGTCAGCTCAGGTGCCGGTCATGACACCATAAATGTGCTCGGCCAAGGCGACTCAGTCAGCGGCGGCAGCGGCGGAGACTTGATCAACCTAGCCGGCAACTACGACACCATCAGTGCTGGCGCCGGCCGTGACACCATAAATGTATTCGGCCAGGGCGACTCAGTCAGCGGCGGCGGCGGCGGAGACTTGATCAACCTGGTCGGCAACTATGACACGGTCAATCCCGGCTCTGGACACGACACAGTCAACGTGTCTGGCGTCGGTGACACGGTGCTGATGGGAGGGCCTGGGAGTGGAGATGCGCAGATCAACTTGTCGGGCGGCTTCGAGACGCTCAACAGTGGACCGGGTGTATACCACGACTCGGTGGTGGGCTTCGATCAGGCGGCCGGCGACCGCATCCATCTGACCACCGAAACCATCACCACCGCGCTCGCAAATTCAACTCAAGTCAACGGCGGCGCCGATACGTTGATCACACTGAGCGACGGGTCGACGATCTTGCTCAAGGGTATCAGTCACATCGACGCCAGCTTCTTCAGTTGATGCGAGCCACGGGTGCGACGAACCCGAATGCGAGCTTGTTGGTGTCGCCGTTGACCCATCGCTGATCTAACTCGTGGCGGAGGGGGCAGTTTGGATCATCCCACATTCGCAGACAAAGCATTCATCGCAGTGCTCGACAAACGATTGAACGAGCGATTTCCTAATGCGGGCGATGCTGTGGGGGAGGAAGTCCCAGACCTTATCGCCGACTGCTTTCGCGCCTGGTGGGGTGATCCACTGACGCGGGCAACGCATCACCCTGTCGAGCTGCGCGAACTCGCGGAACTGATGGCAATCCAATGGGGGGTTACGGTTCCGCTGAACGCCAGCGGCTTCACCGAAGCCTTTGCTCAATCGCTGACAACGTCAGGAGGGGCCGCTGGGGTTTCTGCGAATGCCGGACCAGCCAATGGTCCGAGTTCGGCGTTATCCCGCCGGAACGCCTCCAAACGCCACTGAGAGACTTTGGCAAGCACCGAGGCAACTGAGGAACCGCACTCCTCATTCAAGGCCCGGCGCCTATGGGAAGCGTCGCCATGAGTGCGTCTTTGCACCAGTGCGTGGGACTCGGCTGTCGGACGAGGACGGCCGACCCCCAGGCTGATCGGTGGACCTATATCGAGTTCAATCCTGAACCACCTACATCGGGTTGGTGGTGCGTTGCCTGTATGCGTGAACTCTTGCATCAAGTTCTGCACCAGGGCCTGTCGCCGCATCGAGCCGCCAAACAGGAAGCTGGCAGAGGAATACGAAGTGTGGTGCCGCCGGCATCAGACGATGGCCGCGCTCCCTGAACTGCCGGCGAGGCCGGCAATCGGCAATTCAGTCCATGATATGTAGCGGCCGATCGATGCTGCAGCGCGCGGGGGAGCGTTGATGGCGACCATTCCCGGTTCGCATTATGTCGCGACCGCGCCGGGCCAACCGGTCAACGTGGTCGAGACGACGACAGGGACGGGCCTGCCGCCGCCGATGCCGGGAGCCTTTAATCTCGAAGTTTTTGTCGGCGGCGCCGCCAGCTCGAATGTGGCGCTCGGGTACCAGGGCCTTGCTGTGCTCAGCCCGAGCGGGCTCGAGCTCGACCTCATTTCCGGCGCCTTCGCGGTCACCGATAACGGTACCGGCAGCGATACGATAAGTGCGTATGGCGCCAATGAAACGATCAGCGGTAGTGGCGCCGGCGTGTCCCTCAATCTGTTCGGCAATTCCGAGGTCGCGCAGGGGGGCGGTGGGCCCGACACGATCAACGTGTTTGGAACCGCCAACTCGGTCACCGGCGGAGCCGGCAACGACACGATCAACGTCTTCGCAGCTCACGATACGGTCACAGCCGGCAGCGGCAGCGATACGATCAACGTCTTTGCAAGCTCCGATACGATCAACGGCGGCACGGGCACCGATCTGATCAATGTGTTCGGCTCCTCGTCACAGATCAATCAGGGCACCGGCAGCGACACGGTCAACGTTATCGGCAACGCGGATACGGTGACCGCGGGTTCGGGCGCGGGAACGAACCAGGGCTTGGTGACCTTCAGCGGCACGAACATGACGCTCGCCGACGGCGGGAACAAATTCGCCGATACGGTGGTCGGCTTCGATCAAGCAGCCGGCGACCGCATCCATCTGACGACGGACACGGTTGCCGACGCGGTGGCGCACTCGACACAGGTCAATGGCGGCGCGGATACGATGATCACCCTGGGCGACGGCTCGACGATCCTGCTCAAGGGCGTCAGCCATATCGCCGCGAATATCTTCAGTTAATTGCCAGGGCGGCAGCAGAGCTTCGGCTGCCCAATACCAAGCCCATGACCCGGACCTAAAGGATTTCTAAGCTTCATCCGGCCGATGGTCTCCTGGTCGGAGCGGGCCGCTTTCGGCGCTTCTGCGACATCCAGATTGGGCGCAACGAACGACCGCTTCGAGGCTCATAACGGCCACTCGCTCCAGCCGACAACTACGGCAGATCATGCCCCGAAGCTGACTTTGCTGGGGACAGCCGGCCAGGAACTCCGTGTGTCGGCGACGCAAACGAGGCTGCGGTGCGCGAGCCGCCGTCCCGGGAAGCTGTCAGCCACTCTTAGCGGCAGCGAGCGCGGCCGTGTCTTGTCTCAAGTCTTTCTCGACACGCGGGTTCTGCTCGTCAAATTTGCGCAGCGTCAGATCGCGGTTGATCGCGATTTGGTAGGCAGTTGCCGCGTTGCCGGCGTCGTGCTGTTGCATGTAGGCGTCGCCGAGCGTGCGCTCGATCCAGCTGCAAACAAGCGGCCACCAGGAATTTTTCGGGTCGTTCGCGGCGAGGCGCGAGAACACATCGTCCGCATGCTTTAGCAGACCGATCGCATCGGCGAGGTCGGATCCTCGCGCGCGCTTGGTAAGCGCCAGCGCTGCTTTGTACTTGAGAAACGCATCGCTGACCTCGGCCAGCACTGTGGTAACCGAGCTACCCTTCTGGATCAACCGATTGTACGTCTGAACCGCCGCATCGAGCCGGCCTTGAGCGACCCAAACATCCGCCTGCAGTCGGTCGAGCCGGCTTTGCTGTTGCGCCCAGTAGTCACCTAATTGGTCGTGCGCGCTCGGCGGATGCGCAGCCGACTGCTCGGCGACCAGCTCCTTGTACCGGGCAAAATCCTCTGCCGCGGCATTGCCGTCATTGATGAACTGCAATTCGAGGAAGAGCCGGCCTTGGTAGAGTTCGGCGAGCCGCTGTTTCGCAGTCTGCGGATAATCGGCGCCTGATTGCGATTCTTCCCCGGCGCTGGGCGGCGGGCTGTTGGAAAGCGCCACGTAACCTTCCGCCGCCGCAGCATAGTCGCGACGCGCGTCGTCGGTCGCGGCGTAAAGTGTCTCCCCATCCGCTCGATGCTTGCGCAGATCGGCCAGCAGCAGTTGGACCGAGCGCGAGGGTTGGCCGTTTATAGTCGGAATTTTCGCAAGGTCAGCCTCAGCGCTCTTCAGGATCGTTATCGCCTCGCCGACCTTGCCGAAATTGATGTCGAAATCCGCTTGGAGGATCTTCGCGGTGAAATCGAGGCGCGCGGCGACGCGCTGATCCTGATCGCTGAGCTCGCCCGCACTGTGTGCTTTAAGCAGCACATGGAACCGGTTTGAAAAGTCCTGCACCTGCGCAAGCATTTGCGCGATTGTCGTGCTGGTGCCAGGAGCGAAGCGTAGCTGCGTCGAGATTTTCTGGGTGATGTCGGTCAGTTCGTTGAGCAGAACCGTGCGCTCCTCGCGGGCGATATCGGTTTGCCGCTGCGCAAGCTCCGCCTCGATTTTCGCATCGCGGGACTGAATTTCGGCGATCTCGGCGCGATGCCGGTTGTCGAGATAGAAGAACGCAGCGATGCCGCAAACCACCCCGATCAGGACCACCGCGCCGACTGTTGCGGCCCCGACACGAATCCAGTGCCGGCGGTGAGCGGCCCTGAGGCTATTGGCAAAAAGCTCTTCGATGCGGCCTATGCGCCCACCATAGCGCTCCGCCCAGGCGGCAGTTCGCGGCCGCTCGCGCCACCAGGCCCACTTCTCGTCGACGATTTCGAGCGGCAGCGTCCGGGCGGTGCCCAGCGCCAGCATCGCGCGGTAAAAGCGGGCATCGCTCGCCTCGGCCTCGAGCCAGCCGGGTTCGCCGTCAAGACTTTCGTCCGCCTCGGCGCCGATCCTGCGCCAGCGCCGCAAGAGCGCCTCGTGGCCTATATCCACCGTATCGTGGTCGGCCAGTTTGGGCACCGCCGAGACAGACGGTATAAGGAACGAGCAGTCATCGGCTCGGAAGCGATCGACGACCCGGCGCAACTCGCTGTCCTCGACACCGGTTTCTGCAAGAAGATCGGCATAGGAAAGCGCACGGCGTGTCGCGCGCCCCTCTCCGTCCACCTCGCTAAGCGCGCGGAATACCTGCTCGACCGCGACCTCTTGGTCCGCGAGGCCGGCAAGAATCAGGTCGGCGTGCTGCGATAAAGCGTGGGAGATCCCGCCGACTTCGGCGTAATGCTCTATGCGCAGCTCGCGGTGCGGCGAGGATGCAGCTGATGGCCCGGCGACCTCCCACAGGCGGGACAGGCAGTGCTGAAGCACCGGCAGCTGGTCGAGTTCGTCCCCGGCGTCGTTCAGCAGACGCTCAACCAGCGCCGGTTCGATCGCAGCATCGGCCAGGCCGGGGTCGAGCGGCCGCCGGATCACTTCCTCGCGCTGTTCGCGGGTGAGGGATGGCACCAGGAATTGGCAGGCGCTGACCGCTTCGGGCAGTCCATAGAACTGAGCGCAATCGCCTATGAAATCCGAGCGCATCGTGATCAACACGTGCACATCTACCTGGTGGTTGCTCGTCGCCTCGAGCAACAGCTGGACGAACTGCTCGCGCTCCTGCTGCGACCGCGCGTGCGTTGCCCCCCCGTATCGGAACAGCTCCTCAAACTGGTCGACGACAATGAGGAGCGAGCGGTCGGCCAGCGCTTCCATCCCGGCGAGAGCCTCGGTCATGCCAAAACTCGCGCGGCGGAGCGCCGCATTGATCCGCTCGCGTTGCGCGGCTTGGGCGAGAGGGTCTGCGCCTTTCCCCGCGGCGACAACGGCGAGTTGCCCAGCGAGCCGACTCAGCGGCTCATCTCCGGGGCGCAATTCTATCCAACGCCAGACGCGGCCTACCGAGTCTTCGCGCGCCAGGACCTCCTCGCTTTCGCGCTCCAAGAGCGGCAGAAGGCCGGCGCGAACCAGCGATGATTTGCCGCTGCCCGAGCTACCGACGACAGCGACGAACTGGCTCAGGTCGAGCAGATTGTAGAGCGCGTAGTTTTGCTCTTCACGGCCGAAGAAGAAGGCGCGATCATGGTCGCCGAACGGCCGGAGCCCTGGATATGGGCGGTCGCGTGAGAGGCCCTCGCCAGCCGACACCCTAATTGTCTCCCGACGATGCCTCGCCTTGTGGCCTTAACCAGGCATCGAGGTCGGTCGGAGTTGGCTTGTCGACATCGGTCATATCGACGACGCGGTCGATCCCGGGCGGCTTGATGCGCAAGCGGCGTTGCTTGTAGCGATGCGTCGGCGGCGCCGCGAGCAGCGTCGCGACGCATTCGTCGCGACGCCCGGCCCGCCGCCATTGGTCGAGCTTGCTCGCTTCGGCCATAACCCAGGCCTCCGTTGTCTGGCCCCAGCACAAAGCGACCGCCGCGCATTCTTGCAAATACCGACGGTTTTGAGCCGTGCGCAGACTCGGTTTTCCGTCGAAAGTCGGCAGAAGCGGCGTGAGCGAGCGCTCCTGAAGCGCGATGGCCAGTTCGTCGGCGTAATCGATGTCCTCTTCGTCGTGGTCTATGAAGATCTTGGCGCCGGCCTCGAGTTCCGCTGTGAGGGCAATGGAGGCACGCGGCCGCGTCTTGTCGAGATAGATATGTAGATACTCGACGAAACGAATGAGATTTTCGCCCAGGACCTTGTCGCTGGCCAGTTGTTCCCCGAACCGCTCCAACACAGCCAGGGGGTCCCGCTCGGCTGGCGACTCCGGCGCGGAAGCGGCAGTAGCCTCAAGGATTTTGGGCGCCCACACGATGCGGCGGAAATTATCCTGGTTTGGCGATCCGCCGGGGGATATTCGTCGCGCCGCACGGGAAAGCTGGAGCCTAACGATATGGTCCTCCTCGCCTGGCGCGTAGCCTCGTTTTTCGCCTAGCAAATGAACTGACAGCTCGGCCGCTTCAATCGCGTGGTCGATAAAATCGACAGCCCCATCTTCTTTCGGGATATCGGAATCGGGCACGACCGCGAATCCGCGATTTTTGAGCTCGTCGACGATGCGAATATATCCCTGCCACATGTCTTCGGCCGGGCGAGCAACGAATACGGTGCGTCCGTTGGACTTCGGCGGGTCGGCCCCGATTGGTCCCGGGACGGCGGCGATCGACTTCTCATCGCTAGACCGGATAGCGACAGGCTCCTCATCGCCCGGCCGAGCGGCGGCATCGACGATGAGCGACCATAGTGAGCCGGTACCAAACCCCTTGAGCTCGACCTCGTCGTGTTGAGTCCATTTAAGGTCGCGCTGATGACGAGCGCCGCCGCGACGGATATCCTCGCAGGCCCGGGCGCTGACCCATATCTCCGCGCCCCCGGCGGCCTCTATGACGCGGTGCGTGTAGTCAACCTCGCTGCCGTTAACGTCATCGTGCGAGACGTAGACCGCGCCGACATGGATACCGGCCCTGACGCCGCGATCGCGCAATTCGTCGACGCCGGGATCGAGATGCAGCGCCAGCGCGTAGTCGAGCGCGGCGCCGGCCGAGCGAAAGACTGCCATAACGCTGTCGCCAAGCCGTTTGACTTGGGAGCCGCCGTATTGCTCGAGCAAAGCGTCGCTGCGCGCGAAATGCGCCCGCATAACCTCGACCTTGTGCCAGTCGCCAAGTTCAAGGCCCATCTGCGTCGATCCGACCACGTCCGTGAAGGCGATGGCGAGCGTCGCCCGGTTGCCGCCGGCCCACGCCACAAGATCGACGGGCGCGTGGCCGCCCTTCATACCCACGCCCGCAACAACGGCGCCCGCGTCCGGTTATGCCGCAGGAAGATCGTGACCACGTTCATGCAAACTTTGAAAGGTTCTGTGCGTCCTCCGTAATTGAACGCACGCCATGCCGGCAGTCCAGCGGAATTCAATCGCCGGGTCTGCTATCGGCGCTGAGGCGACAGCCGATGCGTAACAAGGATGGTTCCGCTCACGATCCCTAAACCGCCATTCGTCGTCGCTGTCTCAGCCGACCGGTCATGCCCCAATTCGGACCTCGGACTGCGAGCAGGTTCCCGACAACCGCGTTACCGTTACGATTGAATGCGACGAGTTGTGATCCCCCGCCGACCCGCTGTCGTGCGCGGCTGGTCGTGGTCAACGGCCTGCCCTCAATCGAGCGATCGATATGCCTGATACAGTTGTAGGTAGCCACTTCTCCTCCTCGACAGGTTTGCGAACGCCGCTAATGCTGTATCCGGAGCCATAGACGGTCTTGATCGGGTAGGGGCAGAGCTTACGCAGGTTGCTGATATAGACGGGGATGACGTTACCCTCTGGGCCCCCGTCGATGCGGTCGCCGTAGAGATGGTGAAACAGCTGATCTTTGGTCACAATTGCGCCTTTCGCCATTACCAGGCGCTCGAACAACCTCCACGCTTGATGTGGCACATGCACCCGCTTGCCGTCCCTGATGAATTGTCGACGTTTCCAGTCGATGCCAGCGACGGCTACGTGCTCGACTTCCGCGATCCGCTTCGCGATATAGAGCTTCCCCTCCCGCTGCACCTCAGCAATGGACTCATCGATGGCTGCGTCGATGATCCGCTCTGCCTCGGCGACTAAGTTTTGGCGCACACGATGGCATAGGGATCGGAGCTCCTCCGCGACCGAAGCACCAATACTTTCAAGGCGTGGGGCTGTTGTGCCGGTCATCGGCCGAAAGGACAATATTTTGAAAGACTAAAAGGCTGATTTTGGACATCAATCATGTCCATAGATACATCAATCATGTCCATAGAAACGTCCCCTCTCGTTTCCATTTTCAATATTGGATCACACTGACCGTAACATCTGAAAACGGATCGTCTAGGGTTATTTTTGCTTTGTTTGTAACTTTTCGTATCTAACGCAGCGAATTGTAACAATCTGACACATTACTAACGGATAGCGATCGAGCGCTCGGCCGGGCTTTGCCTACGGTAGAGAGGCCTTGCGCTCAGGCAGGCTGATGCGGTGATGCTGTTGCCAGTCAGAAGAACCCTAAGGGCGTTAGATTCCGGCGCCAAGGCGTCATTGGGCGGGCCACCAGCGAGGGTCCGCTAACTGAACCCTTAACAGCCGTTCGTTGTTGCGGTCTTAGCCGGCCGGTCATGCCCATGTGAGCGGGCATTTGTTGCTCTGAGGACGAAGTTTCGGCCAAAGAGGACGGTGCCCCCCGATCGAGGTCATAGGGAGGCGGCGCGTGGGCGCTAGCTGCCCAAACGCATTGCCTATTTCTTCTTTTTTCGGAGTGCTCTGGAGCCGAAGAGGACACCGCCAACGATAAGAGCAACTGGCAATCCTGCCCCGATCAACGGAGCTGGTGCACCACGATGGCCAGTGCCTTGGTCGTTGTTGTTCTGCCGCTGATCATTGCCGCCACTTGCGAACGCAGGAAGTGCAAGGATGCAAAGCGACGCCGCAAACGAGAGTGTTCTCATCCCTACACTCCTGCGCGGGGGGGGCCACGCCGGTAAGGCTACTTTAAGCGACGGCAAGGTCAAGAAGTTAAATTTGATTTGCCCTGGCTCATACAAAGCCCGCAATAGCTTGCTTTAGCCTGAGCACCATCGCTTCAACTGACGTGGCTCTAAAGCTGGCTCGGAGTCTTATGACTTTAACTGACCGAATTCGGGAGCGACGCGGAACCGTAAGGCTAGATTCCGTTGTACGCGAACGAACCGCAGGAAACAGAACAATGTTTCCCATACGCGTGCCGCCCCTCAGCGGACTTAAACATCTCAGCCATTGATTCGGCTGGCACGCCACTAGCTAAGTCGTTGCTGGCCGCTTTCAATGCGCCAGCAGGGTAATTTTTGTAGGGATTTGCGCCATAATACCGAGAAAAAGCGTCTGCTCGAGATCACTCTGCCGCGCTGCGTTGTTGCAGCTCTTGCGCCCGGCCTCCATTCAGCGGCGAAAGCTAGCGGCAGTATCGAGACAAGCACGATAAAAGGCCCAGTGATCGGATGCTCCGGCCACCCGCCAGCGGTCTGCTCTCGGCGCCATGCCGCCGTTGGCACGCCTCGCTTCGAACGACCGGTTTGCGATCCATGGACGGCCATTCGTTGTAGCTGTCGCGGCCTTCCGGTCATGCCCCAAACCGGACCCCCATGGCAGGCCCGAGGAGAACCTCCGAGTTGGTGGCAAGCCGACCTTCCCGATTTGCTGACTTGCTAAGGCCCATGCCTCCTGACCGGACATTCATCGGTCGAAGCCGCTACCCCCAACCAGTCGATCGAATAAAGGACTGCTCTCTGCCGCAAGCGGGGATAGACTAAAGTCTGGTGGTGCAGGGGCCACGGGCTGACGGGATAAGCAAATGGCCGCGACGGTCGACAACGCGGTAGCCGATCTGCAGCGCGCCAACGCCGAACTCCACGGCAGCTCGATGAGTTCCGTGCCGAACTGGCCCGCAGGAACAGCGAAAACGGCGAGCGGATCGAACAGCAATCCGCCACGATCGATGGGGGAAAGGTGATGTCGGCATCGCCCGGCGATCCGCAGCCCGTCTTCGACCTGATCCGGGTGCGCGATATACGGCACCGGCATCGCGCCCGAGCATAGCGAATGGCTGTTCCAGACCTTTTTCACACCAAGCTCCCGGCGAGAACACCGGACTGGGCCTCTCGCTCAGTTATACATTGTCACCAAGCAGCATCGTGGCGCGATCAGCGTCGACAGCGAGGTCGGGGTGTTTACCGAATTCACGATCGGGTTGCCGTGTGGGCCTGCGACGAGGCCGTGGCGTGCGGCGGGCGATCCATGAGTAATGGCGACCGTATCGTTGTCGTCTGGGACGCCCCTACCCGTTTATTCCATTGGCTTACCGCAGTGCTGGTGGCAGCGGCCTATGCGACCTGGCGGTTGAACTGGATGGAATGGCACAGCCGGGTCGGCACCGTTTTGCTCGCGCTTCTGATTTTCCGATTGCTGTGGGGCTTGTTCGGCAGCGACACCGCGCGATTTTCCCATTTCATCGCATCGCCGCGCACATCTGTGCGACAGCTGGCGCATATTTTCCGCCGCGAGCCCGACCGTCAGGCTGGGCACAATCCGGCCGGCGGCTGGATGGTGCTGCTGCTGCTCGCCCTGCTGCTCGGCGAGACGCTGACTGGGGTCTATATCGACAACGACATTGCCAATGTCGGACCGCTCACCGAGTTCACCCCGGCGCCGATTGCCGATGCGATCGAAGTCCTTCATGCGACCTTCTGGAATGCCCTATTGGCGGCAATCGCATTGCACATTGCCGCGATCCTCGTCTACGCAGTGGCAAAGCGGCACAATTTGCTGGTTCCGATGATCACCGGCAGGAAGACTTTGCCGGCCGACGTGGTGCAGCCGCGCATGGCGGGGCTTGCGCGGGCGGGCTTACTGCTCGCCGCCAGCGGCATTGTCGCCGCCGAGCTGGTCAAGTTCATGTGACCGCGATCGCCTACCCTTTGGGCGGGACCGCCTGACCGCGTATCTCGCCAGCCGGATGGGTCTGGGTATGTACGTTGATGTACCACTCGCCGGCGGCAAACTGCTGCGCCTGCTCCGGGGTCAGCGTGGCCTGCCCTTTTATCGGGGCCTCGACGTCGCTGCCCTGCTTGGTCAGCCAGATCACGACAGCCGCCTTGCCGCCGGGCGCCGCCGGTCCGTGGAAATGCGCCATCGTCACCGGCCCCGACAACCCGCTATAGCTGATGGTCCAGCTTAGCACGCGGGTTGCCGGATCATAGGTCAGCTCGGCGGTACCCGTCCCCGCGGTTTCCAACGGCGGCACCTCCTGCGCCCCGGTCAGCGCAACCTTAAATGATTGCGGTTCCGCCTGCGCCAGCGCCGCCCATACCATGCCGATCAGGCAAGCCGCGAGAGCCAGTGCGCGTCGCGTTGTCATCATAGTCATGTCTCAATCCTTGTCTGCGCTCGCGATCAGCTTTTGGGCGGGGCCAAATGGCTCCATTCATGTTCGCCGGTCACTGTCCGCCGTCGATCGGACCGGATCATACGCCATCACCCTCGCGCGCAACACGTGCTTGCCGGGCCTCCAGATGCGTGCGGTGCTGTTGCCGGCGGCGGCTGACGTGCAATAATCCCCGCCGGCCGGGTGAGTACCGCAAACCGACAGGCAGATAGACGCTTGGGAAGGGGCGATGCCGCATGTCTCGATCCGCGCACGGCTGATCTTTCTCGCCGTGTTGCTGCTCGCGATCCTGGCCGCCTCCTCCGCGCTGCTGATCAGGGAACTTGCCCGCAACTCGACGGCTCTTGCCGAGCAGGCGCAGCTCGTCTCGCTCGTTCGCGATGCTAACCGCGCGAGCAAGCATTTCGGCGATTTGAAATATTGGATCGCCGACTATGCGATAAGCCTGCTTGCTCGCTCGCAGCAGAATGCCGACGCTGCCAAGGCACATCTCGACGCCGATTTGAAGGCGATCGCGCTGGTCGAGCCGGCGGGTGTCGCGGCGATCGGGCGTGAGGTCGATACACTGAGCGACTTGGCGCACAAGGCGGCCGAAGCCTATTCGGGCGACGACAGCGCGGCCGGCAACGCGCTGATGGCGCAGTCGCAGACCCATATCCTCAACGTCGATGAGGATATTGAAAAAATCGTCGATCGCCTGGAGCAACAGGCGCTTACCCGGCGCGACGCGGCGATGCAGGAATCCGAACGCGCGGTCGATATCTCGCTCATTAGCGGGATTGCCGTGCTGGTGGTCGCGCTGGGTCTTACCGCCCTCATCGTAAGCTCGATTACGGCCCCATTGCGGCGGCTCGAACATAGCATGGCCGCCGTCACGCGCGGGGAGCTTGACACGGCGATCCCGCGGCCGGGCAGCGATGAGATCGGGGCGATGACGCGAGCGCTCGGTATGCTGCGCGACAGCCTGATAGCGCGCGACCGGCTTGAAGCCGAGCGCAAGCGTGCCGAAGCCGAGATCCGCGCGGCGCGCGACGCCGCCGAGACCGCGCTCGCCGAATTGAAGACGGCGCAGGCCAATCTTATCCAGGCCGAGAAGATGGCCTCATTGGGCCAATTGACCGCCGGGATCGCGCACGAGATCAAGAACCCACTCAACTTCGTCAACAACTTCGCCGCGCTCTCGGTAGAACTGCTCGATGAGTTGAAGGAGACCACGGCTCCGGCTGTCGCCGCCCTCGATGACGACAAGCGCGCCCAGGTCGATGAAACGATGGTCATGCTCACCGGCAACCTGGAAAAGATCGCCGAGCACGGCAAGCGCGCCGACAACATCGTCAAGAGCATGTTGGAGCACTCGCGCGGGGTGAGCGGCGACCGGCGCGAGGTCGATCTCAACGAGGTGATCGAGGAAGCCTTGAACCTCGCCTATCACGGCGCCCGCGCCCAGGACCAGAGCTTCAACATCACCTTGGAACGCGACTACGCTTCGCCCCTCAAGCCGATCGAGGTGGCGCCGCAGGAGATGACCCGGGTCTTCCTCAACCTCTTTGGCAACGGCTTCTACGCGGCGAACAAGCGCGTGCGGGAGAATGGCAGCGGATCATATCGGCCAACCCTGACCGTGGCGACGCGCGATCTCGGCGACGCCGTCGAGGTCCGCGTCCGCGACAACGGCACCGGCATCCCGCCCGAGATCAAGGACAAGCTGTTCCAGCCCTTCTTCACCACCAAGCCGGCGGGCGAGGGGACGGGCCTCGGCCTGTCAATCTCCTACGACATCGTCACCCAACAGCATGGCGGCACGATCACGGTGGAGAGCGAGCCCGGCTCGTTCACCGAGTTCACCATCCGCCTGCCACGCGACCGGCAGGCCGCCAGGACGGGGGCCGCAGCATGAGCGTCAGCATCTTGGTCGTCGATGACGAGCCCGATATCGCGTTGCTGTTTCGCCAGCGCTTTCGCCGCGAGGTGCGCGAGGGCACCTATGTCATGCACTTTGCCGGATCAGGCGAGGAAGCACTGCAGCAACTATCCAATCGGATTGAGCCTACGTTGATTGTGATCCTGTCGGACATCAACATGCCCGGCATGGATGGGTTGGAGTTGCTGCGCGAGATCAAGGGTCGACGCCCCGACCTGCCGGTGAATGATGGTGACCGCTTATGGCGATGAAGAACGAAGACGCCGAGCCAGTGAACTGGGTGCTTTCGAATTCCTCACCAAACCGGTCGATTTTGATCGGTTGAAGGCGCTCCTGAACCAGCTGCCAGCAGCCTCGGCTCCGGAGGCTCGCCATTGACCAAGCCGGTCAAGATCCTCGGCGTCGATGACGAGGCAGATTTCGAAGCGCTGATCCGGCAGCGCTTTCGCCGCCAGATCCGGGATGGCGAGTACACATTCCACTTTGCCCATAACGGCGAGGAAGCCTTGGCCGCACTAGCAGCCGAGCCCAATATTCAACTGATGCTGCTCGACATCAACATGCCGGTGATGGACGGGCTCACCCTACTTAACGAACTCCACGAGCGGCAATCCCCGGTGCGGGCGATCATGGTCTCGGCCTACGGCGACATGACCAATCTGCGCACGGCGATGAACCGCGGCGCGTTCGATTTCGTCACCAAGCCCGTCGATTTCGCCGATCTTGAGGTCACCATCCGCAAGACCATTGCCGACATCGCCAAGCTGCGCGACATCGAGCGTCTCCACGCAGCGGCGGAGCGGGCGCGGAGCAACCTGTCGCGGTATTTCTCGCCGAACGTCGTCGACATGCTGGCGGCACAGGACGAACCGCTCGGAGCGGTGCGCCGGCAGACGGTCGCTGTACTGTTTGTGGATATCGTCGGCTTCACGCGGATGGCCGAGGCGATGCCGCCCGAAGCGGTGGTCACGCTGCTACGCCAGTTCCACGAGCGGATGACGGCGCAAATCTTCGCCTGTGGCGGCACCGTCGAGAAGTATATCGGCGACGAGATCTTCGCCGTGTTTGGCGTGCCGACCGTGAGCGACAACGACGCCGCCAACGCGCTCATTTGTGCCGACAGGATGCTCGACGCGCTCGACCGCTGGAATGTCGAGCGCACGCAGCACGGAGAGACGGCACTCGCCATCGGCATCGGTCTCAATTATGGGCCGGCGGTCCTCGGCGATGTCGGCAGCGAGCACAGCATGTCGTTCACGGTAATCGGCGACACCTCAACACGGCGAGCCGATTGCAGGGGCTGACGCGCACCCTCAAAACGCCGCTGGTCGTCGGTGGTTCACTGGTTGAGGCGATACGAGCGGGATCGTCCGAAACCGCCGCTGCGCTAGTGAGCCAATTGCAGGATCAGGGTGAACAGGCGCTGCGCGGCCGGGCCGGTGGGGTCCGCGTTTGGACCCGCAAGAGGAGCGGATTGCCGGCGGCCACCGCCGCCTGATCTTCCGCTCGGCAGGACCCGGATGAGCTTCAAACTCGCGGCTCCACGAACATCTCGGAATGTCCGCTTCCCAGCCGACCCGACGATCTGTTGGCGCCGGATGCGGTAGGGCTTTGCGTTGAGTAATAAGCCCTATGCCGGGCACGGCCCAGACGCGCTGATAGCCGACATATATGCGGTTCAGTCGACTGGGGCCGGCGAAAGGCTCGAGTGTGCCTTTCGACCGGTGACTAAAATTCCTTGCCGACGAGGTAGTCGAGCGAATAGCGACCGCCTCCGCGGAAGAAGATGGCGATGCACAAGAGCCACCATAGCAGCGCATATTCAATCCCGCGGGCGGTCCAGAAATAGCCGAATTCCCATTGGAACACGAGTGATGATCACCGTCATCTCGATCCAAATCATCGCGGCCGCGACGCGCGTGAAGAGGCCGATCGCGAGGCAAGCGGCGCCGACCAACTCTGCGAAGAGAGTGCAAAGTGCAAGAAAGTAGGGCATCGGCAGCCCGTGATTGCCGATTGTGTCGACATAGCGCTGGATAGGCGGTCCGAAGAACACCTTCTGTACGCCGTGGGGGGAACAGGACTGCACCGGCGGAAAAGCGCATAAGGGCGTAGCTTAGCGGGGCGAAGCGTTCATAAAGCCCGGCGAGGCCGGGAAAAATAAGCCGTCGGGTATCGAAGTTGTCATCCATCATCTTAATCACCCCATTACTGCGGTGTGTGCGATGGTGCGCTACCCGATTTGCGCCGCCATATCAGCCGTTTGGGCAACGCTGCGATAGCGGAACCGAGGGTGCAAAGCAGCGCTGGCAGCTGTTGTATGGCCCATAGAACCTCATTGTCTACTTGTTACCACCCAGGGCATTCACGGTCGACAAGCCGATGCCTTAGCTGGATTCTCTTGCCAGCCCGTCTACGAGACGCGGTCGAATAGTCCGATGATCAGCGGAACTAGCACCGTAGTCGAGATGCCGTTTAGCGGCCACTCAGCCTTTGCAGTTGCAGCAGCTCTTCCTGGCCCCATTTCGGCCATTCGCGAGGAGGAGTCTCGTCGCGTAGAGAGGCCCAATCGCGCCGCTCGGTGTGCTAAGCTCCTGTAAAGCGACATACATCACGTCGCAGACAACGGGAGGAAGCCACGAAATTATCACGTCGGCACCTCGCCGCCGCGGGTGCCGACCATTCGTCGCCGCCGCCCCCCATCGCCGCCGGGGAGCGGCGTGCGATTCTCAACCAAGCGCCGCCGGCGCCGTTTCGCGAGAGCGTCAGGATTGCCGAGCAGAATTTGTATGCCCGCACCGCGGAACTGGTCGGGGACCGTAATCCGCGGGAGCATGAGTTTACGGTGCAATTGCGTTCGTTCGATGCAGCAAATCTGGCTGATCACACCGGTGTGCCAGTCCTTCTCGCTTTATCGTCTGCGCTGCTAGGAAGGCCCCTCAAGGGGGGAATGGCCATTGTCGGCGGTATCAATCTCGGCGGCTCGATCGAGCCGGTTCCCAATCCAATCGATGTCGTCGAGCATGCGTTGTCGAAGGGCGCCTCGACAATCCTGATGCCGGTCTCCTGCCGCAGGCAGCTCGTAGACCTATCCGACGATGTCGCCACCAAGGTGCAGGTGCTGTTCTACTCCGATGCGGCGGACGCGCTGCGGAAAGTGCTCCACGAGGCGTAGTACGATAGGGCTAAACTGGAGATCATCCCCCGATACCTGGCCTCGGCCTCCGTTCCACGTGGAACAGGAATGCGGCGCCGACCTGCATGCGGACTAGTCGTAGACCCACCCGAGCAGTCGCACCGTCATATTGGACATCTCGGTCGGCGGCGCCCTGAAAATGATACTG